>NZ_BAAGTO010000007.1:98771-389673 GCF_054781875.1 Spirosoma pulveris | reverse complement strand
ATGAGGCAGGTTGCTTACGCGTTACGCACCCGTTTGCCACTGGCCTTGCGGCCCGTTCGACTTGCATGTATTAGGCCTGCCGCTAGCGTTCATCCTGAGCCAGGATCAAACTCTCCATCGTAAATATGTTTGTGGTTCGCTAAAGAACCACGATGTTTATAGCCTTAAATAGTGCTAACCTATTGATGTCAATACGTCAAAGAACTGTCTCAAACCTTTCGGCCTGATTGTAAGACCAACCGCTGTTGGTCTTCCTTATATTTGGGAGTGCAAAGGTACAACACTCTTTCTTTCTTGTCAAGAAAAAGTTGAAAATATTTTTTGTCAACTTTTTCATTTCCTATTTATAACTAATTGACTTAAAAGCATTTAGATTGTTAGTCCGCTTGTTCTTTCGTCGTTTGGGAGTGCAAAATTAGGTGTTTAAAATCCTTTACGCAAGCATTAGTTAAAACTTTTTCTAAAAAATTATTCGTGCTCTAAAAATGGATATTTGTACGATTTTGGTGGAGAAAACGTCTCCTTAATGGTACGTGCTGACACCCAGCGATATAGATTCAACGCCGACCCGGCTTTATCATTTGTACCCGATGCTCTGGCCCCACCAAATGGCTGCTGACCAACTACAGCTCCTGTGGGTTTATCATTAATATAAAAGTTACCGGCCGCATTTTGTAGTGCCTTTGCTGCCTTCTCAACGATATATCTGTCTTTCGAAAATATTGATCCTGTCAATGCGTAGGGCGAAGTTGTGTTGACAAGTTGTAGTACATTTTCAAACTGTGATGGCTCATATACATACACTGACAATACTGGACCGAAGATTTCTTCACACATAGTCCGGTATGTCGGATCCCCTACCTGTAACACGGTCGGTTCAATAAAGTAACCTTTGCTTCCGTCATAATTCCCGCCCGCTACTATTCTCACCTTATCCGTTCGTTTAGCTTCATCTATATAAGCCGTAATCTTTTTGAAAGCCCTCTCATCAATAACGGCATTGATAAAATTGGAGAAATCTTCCGTTGCTCCCATTTTAATTTCATTCAGAAATTGCTTCATTTTGGTTTCTACAGCTGGCCATAGTGAGGTTGGTATATATGCCCGTGAAGCAGCAGAACATTTTTGCCCCTGATATTCAAATGCTCCACGTACTAAACCAGTTGCCACTTCCTCGGCATCAGCTGACTCATGAACTAGCACGAAGTCTTTTCCACCGGTCTCGCCTACAATGCGGGGATAGGTTTTGTACTTATGAATGTTCGCGCCAATAGTGCCCCAAATTTGCTGAAATACGCCTGTACTTCCAGTAAAGTGAATACCAGCAAAGTCAGGATGATTGAAAATTATCTCCCCCGCTACGGGCCCATCTACATAGATCAGGTTGATCACGCCCGCTGGTAGGCCCGCTTCAATCAGAACTTCCATGATAATCTTAGCTGACAATACCTGCGTGTATGCGGGTTTCCAAACGACCGTGTTACCCATTAACGCTGCTGAAGTCGGCAGGTTTCCGGCGATCGCTGTAAAATTGAATGGTGTTAAGGCAAAGACGAACCCTTCGAGCGGACGATATTCTAACCGATTCCAGACTCCCGGCGATGAACCTGGTTGTTGCCTGTATATTTCCGTTGCATAGTGAACGTTGAATCGCAGAAAGTCGATTAGCTCACAAGCAGAGTCAATTTCGGCTTGAAATGCGTTTTTTGATTGACCTAACATTGTAGCGGCATTGATTTTGGCCCGATAGGGTCCGGCTAGCAATTCGGCTGCTTTGAGGAAAATACCTGCTCTGTGCTCCCAAGCTAAATTCGCCCAAGCTTCTTTAGCTACCAAGGCTGCATCAATTGCGTTTTGAACATGTTCAGCTTCTCCTTCGTAGAAATAACCGAGTGTATGTTGGTGATCATGAGGGGGGGCAACACGAAGTTTTTTGTCTGTTCTAACTTCTTTGCCACCTATATACATGGGAATATCCTTTTCCGTGGATCGGAATTCAGCTAATGTTTTTTTGAGTGCTTCCCGTTCTGGAGAGCCTGGACGGTATTCTTTTACCGGTTCATTTACCGGTGCCGGCACATTGAATGTTCCAAATGACATAATGAAGTGTTTGATTTTCTACAAATTTACGTATTGCCTTACTTATCCACTAATCCACACTAGTTTTCCACATTTTACCCACGTTTTTCAATTCATTGCCTTGATTTGCCGTACTTTGTATCTTTATTTCTCCTTTTGTCTATGCGTTTTTACAGCACTAATAGTCCGTCAGTAACTGTCTCAACTAAGCAAGCCCTTTTCCAAAGTATGCCGGCTGACAAGGGACTTTACATGCCAACCCCCTTACCTTTCCTGGGCACTGATTTTTTTTCAGATATTGCCACTCATTCGTTAGCCGATATAGGATTTGCTATTAGTCAGGCATTATTTGGTGATGAAATCAGTAAATCTGATCTTGAAGAATTGACGCACCATGCATTTCCATTCTCAACGCCGGTTGTAAACTTAGAGCCCGGTAGGGTTAGTGTTCTGGAGTTGTTTCATGGTCCTTCGCTTGCGTTTAAAGATGTGGGAGCCCGCTATATGGCTGGCCTGATGTCTTACTTTTCTAAACAGGCCGAACAGGAAGTAAATATTTTAGTTGCAACATCGGGTGATACCGGTGGTGCCGTTGCGATGGGCTTCCATAATGTGCCGGGCGTTCGGGTTTCTATTCTTTATCCCAGCGGTCGCGTAAGTGAATTACAGGAAAAGCAATTGACCACTCTTGGTGGAAATATTCAGGCTTTTGAAGTTAATGGTTCTTTCGATGATTGTCAGTCCATCGTGAAACAGGCTTTCGTTGATGCAGAATTGAACGCGCACCTTGCTCTTTCTTCGGCAAATTCAATCAATATCTTTCGCCTTATTCCCCAAAGCTTTTATTACGTAAGTGCTTTCGGTCAAGTGCACTCATCTGGACAACCGGTTGTTTTCTCAACCCCAAGCGGAAACTTCGGAAACTTAAGCGCTGGTGCTCTCGTGCAGAAAATGGGATTACCAGTGGCCCATTTTGTCGCTGCTACCAATCTTAATCAAGTTGTTCCCAACTACCTCAACACCGGGGATTACCTTCCAAAGCCCTCAATAGCTACTATTTCGAATGCGATGGATGTAGGAAGTCCAAGTAATTTTATCCGGCTTGCCCATTTGTATGGTGATAGCTATGATCAATTCAAAGCGAATATGTCCGGCTACTACTTTGATGATGAAGAAACTCGGGCAGGAATGAAACGCATTTACCACGATTATAATTATGTGTCCTGTCCACACACGGCAATTGGTATAATGGGTTTAGAGCAGTATTTGAGTTCTATAAAACAGGATGTAACCGGTGTTGCTTTAGCTACAGCTCACCCATCGAAGTTCAAGCCCTTAGTCGAAGAAGTCCTTAACATAGCTGTTGATGTTCCAGATCGGCTTTCTATTTTATCAGAACGTACCAAAATGAGTATACAAATTCCTGCTACTTACGATGCTTTTAAAGAGTCTTTTTTACAAACTGTTTAGCATAGTTATCCACAAAAAAAGGCCTATTCACATGAATAGGCCTTTTTTTGTGGATAACTATGCTCCTGTTAATTCACAGTATCTCCCCGTAACGCTCTAAATCGTTTGCGAGCTTCAGCCCCATATATACTTCCTGGATACTGAGTTAATACTTTTTGATAAGCCTCCATAGCTGCCTGTTTATCTTTCAAACGCTCCTCATAGATTTTGCCCAAGGTGAATTGTGCATCATCACCCAGAATATCTTTAGGATACGACGTTACTATTTTTTTTAAATCATCCAGTGCCTCTGCGTTCTTTCCTTGCTTCATGTAGGTATTAGCCCGGAGCCAGAGTATTTCATCGACCAGACTATGATCGGCATAGGTTTTAAGCATACCATTCAGCGCTTGAACGGCTTCGTCTGTTTTGTTTTGAAATAACATTAGATCGATGTCAGCATACTCCCGCATTGCTGCTTCAGTACTGTCCATACCGGTATTATCTACAATCAATAAGCTCAATTGCTCAGCATCGTTAGCAATTTCACGTGAGGTTGCCAGCTTCAATACATCCAGCAAATCCTTCGCTACTGCCATATTACCCCGATAATATTGCAGTTTGGCATTCTTTAATTTGGCTTCATATCCCAATAACTCTTCCTTTTGAGACTTCTCTACTTGTGAGTATAGCAATGTCGATTCCCAGGGTTCACCTTTCAGGAGGTAGATGTCTCCTTTATCCAGTTTGCAGCGATCGACGAAGTTTTTATCAGTTTTCCCCAGATCAATTGCTAAATCTAAAACTGTAAGCGCTGTGTCTTTACTATCCAGGTAATTTCCATACAGGTTTGCTGTACTTCGTAATGCTTCGAGTGTTTTCAGGTTCGTGCCAATTTCCTGAAGCATTTTCTGGTAATCAGTAATCAATTTTCTTATTTCAAGTTTATCAACTGGATAAGTGTTCTTTACCTGTTCCTCTCTGGCACTAATTACCAGTCGGCGTGCAAAGGGGTATAGCTGTCCTTGTGGATATGTTGTGCATACATACTCAAACGACTCGGCCGCTGTTTTGTATTCTTTGTTATTCATGGCCAGCATACCTAGATCGTACACCCGGCTTCCGTTTAACTTAAGGCGTTTATCCGTTGCTTTTTCCTGGAGCAGTGCACGGCTAAATTTTTGTTTTTGGACAAAGTACCAAATCAAAAGTTCATTGTAGGATAACTCGTTCGGCTCCTGTTGAATTTTGGAATAAAGCGCTTTTTCTACAAGTGGTTCATCTTTAGTGTTTATAAACCCTTGTAAAGCGGCTAACACAGCTTCTTTCTTTTCAGGTTGTTTACCCGTTAGAATTATTTCGTCGATGGCTTTTTCAATTTGGCCTGTCGATCGATACAGCGTCATTAATTCTTCACTGTAGGCCGTTGGGTCCTTACTTACTTCACGGGCCATTTCCAGAGATCGGATAGCCCAGCGGCTCTCTCCTGCTTCGCTAAAGGCAGATGCCAGCTTTTCCAGCTTGGCAATCGATGACTTACTCGATTGCACTGCGGCTGCGAACTGGTTTTTAGCTTGGGTCGTATCGCCCTGCTGGCTGGCCAGTTGCCCACTTATCAGTTCGTAATACGATTTGTTGGCCTCATCGCTCCGTTGTTGTTTGCGCAGGTACTTTACAGCTTCCTCGGTCTTTTTTGTTTTTTGGAGACTATTTACATACCTCGATAGTCTTGGCCATGTCACTTCAGCTTTCAGCAGCTTTGCATACTCGTTCGCGGCCTTTTCAAATTCGCCAGCTTTATAGTATTCATCAGCCAGCGTCGCTCCGCTTGATGTGATTCCAACCTGTGCATACGCTACCCCAGCAGATAGCACCCACAATAATGCAATAATGACTTTTGACCTTATTAACATTTTATAAAAAGGCTTTTTAAAAAGAACGTTGTTTCAACTATTAGTGATGTGGAAATGTGCATAAACAAGTTGTCCACTAATCAATTTACTCAATGTGGATAAAACGATCAAGATATCCACTCTTTTAACTTTAATTATCCACGTATAATCTGTTAGTATTTAGATAATTAACACTTTATCCACAATATGTGTGTTGAAATCGTGTGGATTTGTTTATAAACTTAATGCACAACTTCAACTGGGGAAAATGTGTGGAGCTAACGGGTATATGTTGTAGTTTCTCCACACTTGATCCCTTTCTTTTTGCTTCTGTGGATTACTTCATAAGTCGTCCACACTCATTATTCCCTTTGTGAACATATTATCCACCTGTGTGGATGAGTTATTCACATGGTTATTCACATAAAAGTTTAACTTTTTTTATTTAGAATAGACCTTTCCCTGAATCAAGAAAAGATGCCTGTTTACACGTCTGGTATTACAATAATTATGCCTTCTTGAAGAGGTAGATCAGGCTGGAGTAATTGCCCGTCTTTCCAGCCTCTGCGTTTGATGATAATCCGATTTGTACGCTTTTTAGGTAATCGGTCTTTCCTGTTTTGTAGCGGGTGCTTAACATGGCAATGTAAAATGCATCGAATACCATGGGTAATTGCTTAACTAGTTTGAAACCGTATTTGTTAAATAGTGGCTGTATAGTTGAAGGAGTAAAATGATGTAAGTGACGGGGTACATCATATGCTGCCCAGTATTCTTTAAAAAATTGGGCATCGTAGGAGTCAGAATTTGGCACAGCAATGATTAACGTCCCCTGCTCGGCCAATAAATAATGGAGTTGATTTATTGATTCGTTAAGATTTGGAATATGTTCGAGTACATGCCAGAGTGAAATAATATCGAAGGGCTCTGTTCCTTTTAAAGCTTCCAGATTTGGTTTAACATTTCCTTTTAATTTCTTTTCAGCTAAAACTCGTGCGTCTGGATCTGGCTCCATGCCAGTTACCGACCAACCACTCTTCTGGCAGCTTTCCAGGAAAGCGCCTGTTCCACAGCCAACGTCTAATATTCTTCCCTGTTTGCCATTAAGCTCGCTGATCAAGTTTACCTTCGATCGTAAGGTGTAATTTCTCACCATTCGGTAAGCCGTATTGACTAACCCACCACCCTGATCATTATGTGAAACATACTGGTCTGATTTATAATATGCACCTATCGAATTGCCGTCTGGTCTGGGATTCGTTAATCGAAATCCACACTGCTGACACTGCTGGATATCAAAATTTTGGTTGCTCACTAGGTAGTCTTCACAAACTAGATAAGGGCTAAAGGTGCTGTTTTCGCAGACCGGGCATTGTGTTACTGTTTCCAAAGCAGGTATCAGAAATGAGTGAATACAATTCGGGTGTCAATTTTCTAATAAAACTGACACCCGTAATTTTTTAGCGGCCCATGTAGACCAATAGAATTGAGACATCTGACGGACTGACTCCACTAATTCGAGAAGCCTGACCAATCGTTGATGGCCGGAGACGTTTAAGCTTTTCTTTACCTTCGAATGAAAGTGCTTTCAACCGGTCATAATCGAAGGTTGGATTAATTACAAGACTCTCCCATTTGTCGAGTTTATCCGCATTTTGCTTTTCCCGATTTAGGTAATCTTCGTATTTTATTTCAATGACTGTTTGTTCAATCGTCTCCTCTCCTACCCCACTCGGCATATCCGGAAGAGTGTTTAAGATACCTTTTACGTCTGATTGATCAATTTCAGGGCGCTTTAATAAGGTATATAAACTGCCTTTTTCTCGAAGTAGCGCACTGCCTTTTGATTCTAAAAAGCCATTTATTTCTTCAGGCTTTACTTTAGTTAAACGAATAGCTTCTGTTAATTGGGCGATTCCTTCCCGCTTTGCAACCATTGTATCATAGCGTTCCTGCGAAGCCAGACCAATAGCATAACCTTTTTCGGTAAGTCGCAAATCTGCATTATCCTGCCTCAACAGTGTTCGATACTCCGCCCTTGACGTGAACATTCGGTAAGGTTCTTCAGTACCTTTTGTGATCAAATCGTCGATCAACACGCCTATATAACCTTCCGATCGCTTGATCGTAAATTCAGCTTCTTCGTTGCTATTTCTGTGTGCGTTAATGCCGGCCATCAGTCCCTGACATGCGGCTTCTTCGTACCCGGTCGTCCCGTTTATTTGTCCTGCGAAGAAAAGATTATGAACTAATTGAGTTTCAAGTGTAGGCTTTAATTGAGTTGGCGGAAAGAAGTCATATTCAACAGCGTAGCCTGGACGAAACATCCGCACGTTCTCAAAACCCTGAATTTTGCGGAGGGCGTTGTATTGTACGGTTTCGGGCAATGAAGTTGAAAACCCATTAACATACACTTCTACCGTGTCCCATCCTTCGGGTTCCACAAAAATCTGGTGTCGATCTTTATCAGCAAACCGATTTATTTTGTCCTCTACTGATGGGCAGTATCTTGGTCCAAGCCCTTTAATCCGACCTGTAAACATTGGTGATTTATCGAAGCCAGTTTTCAGTTCATCATGTACAGCCTGGTTTGTATACGTAATCCAGCAACTCCTTTGCGTTGTTAATGCAGGTGTATTTGTGTAGGAAAACTTACCAGGGTTTTCGTCCCCAAGTTGTTCTTCCATCAACTTATAGTTAAGGCTTCGACCATCAACACGGGGTGGAGTACCGGTTTTCATTCGGCCAGCCTCAAAGCCTAATTGTACTAGTTGTTCTGTTAATCCAGTGGCCGAACGTTCAGCTGTACGCCCACCGCCAAAAACTTTCTCGCCTATAAACATCTGGCCGTTCAGGAATGTACCATTTGTCAATACCACCGCTTTTGCGTTGAACTCAACACCTAAACTTGTTTTAACTCCCCTCACACGATCACCTTTTACAATAACTTCATTGACGGTGTCCTGCCAAAAATCGACATTTTGGTTCTCTTCTAACGCTTTTCGCCACTCCCATGCAAACACATTTCGATCACTTTGACATCGTGGGCTCCACATGGCCGGGCCTTTTGAGCGATTTAGCATTCTGAATTGAATCATGCTTTTATCACTTATTATTCCCGATAAACCTCCGAGTGCGTCAACTTCACGCACAATTTGCCCCTTTGCAACCCCGCCCATTGCCGGGTTACAAGACATCTGTGCAATGGTTTGCATATTCATTGTAATCAGTAAAACCTTGGAGCCCATGGTTGCCGCAGCATTTGCTGCCTCGCATCCGGCATGGCCTGCCCCTACTACAATGACATCGTATGAAGAATACATTTTTGTGTTTTTTGAAAAATGTTTCACGTGGAAACTTTTCACAAAATTGTTGAAAGTTGTTGAAAAGGTAAAACGTGACAATGATTTGATAAAAAAGCAACAAAAAACCGCCGACCTTAGTGCAAAGTCGGCGGTTTAAAAAGAGTCTTCAGATTACTTACTTACCTTCTGTAAATACTGATTAGCTTCTTTTTTGTAAAAAAGGTTATAATTAGGGGTTACAGAGCGTAAAACTTCAACTTGCTTCGTTTTTTGCTGAAAATTTGTAGAATCAAAGAAAGAGGGCGTACTTTTCTTCGTCGTCTTAGCGGCTTCTGCCTGACGTTTAGGATCTTCTTCCTGTTGTTTCAAAGCTTTTTCAGATTCAAGCAGACGCGTCAGGATTTCATTCTGGCGATTAATGGTATTCGGGTTCACACGCTTATTGACAAGGTCTGTTTCAGCTTCATCCATTTTTTCCATTAACTCTTTCACTTGTTTCTCTTGCTGCTTGCCAGCTTCAGTGCCTTTAGCATTTTCTTCAAGCTTTTTAAGCATACTGCGGATCATCGCCTGTTCCGCAGCCATCTGCGAAAGTTCTTCAGAGAGCCCCCTGCCTGTCTTACCTTCCTTCTGCATTTGCTGCATTTTTGCATTTAACTGCTTTTGCATTTCCCCCATTCCACTAGGTTTTTCGCCTTTTTTACCCCCTTTTCCTTTACCAGGCATTGCCATAGCATTCATTTGCTGCTGCATATTTTTCAATACATCACTTAGCATAAGCGCTAAATTATTGATTGATGTCATAGCAAATTGCTGTTTGGAAGATGCCATACTTAACCGACGATCTTTCAACTGCTGAACACTTTCGTCCATATAAAACTTCATATTCGTTAACTCCCGGGTTACGAACGATTGTATTTGCACGACCCGACTAGCAAGGGCATTTAAGCTATCTTCAATAATTTTAGCATCATCCTGTAGCTTCAATTGTTCCTGCGATAATTTAGTAACGCGTGGGTCCTGAAGACTCATACCACGAAAATCTTTCATGACACGTTCCTGGCCAAAAGATAGAGTAATCAGGTTATCTAAAATGTTTCTAAGATCGTCCATGTTTTCCTGCATCTCTTCCATCTCGGATGACTGCATGGATTCTTTCATAGATTTGCTCATCTGTTTCATGGCCTTCGCCGACTTTTTTTGTTTCGAAGCAGCCTGTTTTCCCTGGTTACTCTTCATGTCTTTAGCCGCATCATCCATCTCTTTATCAATTTCCTGCTGCTCCTTTTCAGTTGATTCGGGCTTATTGAGATCATCCTTCTCGGCTTCTTTCTCAAGTTCTTTTATCTGTTCTTTCGTGTTTTTAAAGTCTTCCTGAGACTTCTCTTGTTGTTTCTGCTGCTCTTGTGTCGTCTCGTTTTTCTTGGCGTTCTCCTCAGCTTGCTTCTCCAATTGTTCAGCTTGCTTCTCCAAATTTTCCGCAACATTGTTAACTTTTTGCTCAAGCTGCATCTGCTTAAAAAGCTTGAGTGCCCGGTCTAGATCACGCTCCAAATTCTTCTCTTTACGAGTTAAACGGTCAAGCATATCAGATGCTTTTTCATCCTGCTTACGTTCCAGGAGTTGCTTCAACTGCTCATACAATTGCTTCGATTCCGGATCTAACAAGTCTTTAAACAGCTTTTGAAGCTGCTCCATCTTGTCTTGTAAGGCCTGATTTTTTTCGGCGAAACGTTGCTGAGTGTCATTCGTTTTCTGCATCTGCTCCTGCAGTTTCTGAACCTCTTTCATCAACTCTTCCCGCTTTTGCAGAATTTCCTGTAGCTGCTTCTTGTCCTGAAAATCGGATGACTTCTTTGTCCGCATCCGGTCTTCCATAGTCTGAAGCTCTTTTTTGATCTCCTGCGTTTTGCTCAGTGCGTTATCAATCTGCTGCTCCGTTTTTTCAGCCGATTTGTCAACTTGCTTTTGAATCTCTGCATTAGAAGGAATGACAAAATTGAGCTGATTCGATCGGATGGACTTTGCACCATTGACACCGTCATTATCCCAAACTTGTACGAAATACTCCAGCCGATCCTCCTGACCAAGTTTAAGGCTATCGAGCGACCAGTTATATACGAAGTTCTGTGAGGTAGTTGATCTGTTTACCGGAATGTCCTTCACATACGTTTGAGACACCTTGCCATTACGGTTAATTTTATAATTCAGTTTCAGTTTAGAAAAGCCATAATCGTCTGATATTAAGCCGGAAAGAGCTATATAATTATAGGTTACGGTATCCTGAATTCGATCGACGGAGATTTGCGGATAACGGTCTGGAATCACCTGAACGTTATATTGGATAGTGGACGGAGATGCAACTTGTCCATTTTTTAAAGACACCGTATACGCTGCATTTTGCATTAGGCGTCGATTTAAAATGAAAGTATTATCATCAACTAGTCGAGCAGGAGTTTGCTTGTTTTCGGTATTGAACTTAAATAAAAGTGAATCTGTATGATCGGCTGCAAACTCCCAATTAACAACAGTTCCCTGCGGAACAAGCAGGTTACCGACGTTTGAAAGCTGCTCAGAAGGTTTGTTCAGATAAGCGGGATAATCGAGCTTAACATTGAATGAAAGGACAGCCGGCCGGTCAATAAGGGATACTTTATACGCTGGAGAGTTATAACCGGAAGCCTCTAACCGAAAGTCCAGATCGCGCTGAAGATTATCAAAATTATAAGAATATTGATTGCCTGACTGTTCGAGCTTAAACCGAGTTCCGTTAGCCACAACGTAGACGGACTGCGGTAATACATCGCCTACCAGTTTGACCGAAAGAGGAAAGTCTTCGTTCCGGAAAGCTTTAAGCTCCTTATTCTGAACGACGAACTGGAAAGGAGCCTCTTCTACAAATTCTTTATTGTAGTTAACCAGCCGAGTCGATGACTTTGCAAAAAAAGCCGGATTGAGAATCAGAATTAGCAGTATAATTGCTAATGGTGGAATGGCATACTTTAAAAACTGCCGGTTCCGACTAATTTGAATAGCATTAGCGAATCGGTTGATTAGGAGCTGCTGTGACCGCTGATTCAAACTAGCTTGTAGCAAATCACTTTGATCATTTGATATACGCTGTAATTGAAGTGTATTCAACAACTTATCCCCTACTTCAGGAAAAAACATACCAATCTGACGAGCAGCTTCATCATTAGACAATGGTTTGTTCAACCCATACAGATTAAATAATGGCCGTAGAACCAGAAGATAGAGTCCAACCAAAACCGTGAGTAAAAAGCCGAAAAACAACGCGCCCCGACCCACTGAGTTAAAACGGCCGACAAACTCAGCCGTGTTTATAAACAGGTAACCAGTACAAAGCAGTGCTATAAAGAAGAGACTGCCCTTTACTAACTGATTCTGAAAATAACGTTTTTTATACTCATCAATTCGCTGAAGCAGCGTGGTATAAGCAGATGAAGCTTGCATAAAATTCAGATTGAGCAGTTAAAATAATAGAGACTCGAAGTACTGAATGACGTGTTGTTTTAAGAAATTCTCCTGCGCTAATAAATCCCCGTGAGGAATTGGCTTTACCAAATTCCACTGGGGCCATCCGTCCTTGTCCTGACCTTCAAACACATAATAACCATCTATACTCAGTACCCGGCAAACGGCAATATGCATTAAGTCTTGTTTCGCTTCTTTAGAAAAACGTTTAGGACCTGTACCCAACTCCTGCACGCCAATCAGAAAGAGCACAGCATTGAGATCGGCAGGACGTTTTCCTACAAGAGCCTGTAACTGATCCAGTAATTCTTCCCACCGTTTATCGAGACTATTTTCCGTTTCTGAAAGCATAAATTTTATTCTTCTTCCTAAATTACAACGTTTTATCTTATCAAACGAATGCATGCCATCGTTCAAAGAATATATCTAATCATAGCAGATTTTGTTGATCTGCTCTACCCTTCTCTATGTGTTGGCTGTGCTAAATCTTTAGGATTTAACGAAAAGATTTTATGTACCAAATGCCGGATTAATCTTCCTGAAACGAATCAACACAAGGAGCCGTATGATGAAAGTCTCCTCAATAAGTTTGCCGGAAAATTGCCGGTTCAGTTTTTAGCTTCGTTTGTGTATTTTAAAAAAGGTGGAATTGTCCAGAAACTAATCCATACAATTAAGTACAAAGGACAAAAGGAAGCTGCTAAAGAATTAGGTAACTGGTACGGTTATCAATTAGCAACTGAAAGTACTTTATTAACAGAAATAGACGTATTAATAAGTGTTCCGTTGCATAAGAGCCGTCTTCGACAACGTGGTTACAACCAGGCAGATTGGATTGCAAAAGGGCTCTCTGAAGCCCTTAACATACCAGTAGCAGAAGATGTTTTGGTTTGTTGGAAAATGAAGGATTCGCAGACTCGAAAAAATAGAATGGAGCGTTGGGAAAATGTTAAAACGGTCTTTTCAGTGCAGCAATCCGACGAAGTGCTAGGTAAAAATATTGTGCTTGTTGATGATGTGCTAACTACCGGCGCTACCCTCGAAGCCTGTGCCGGCGAACTACTGAGATCTGGCTGTAAGACTGTTGGAATTCTAACACTGGCTACAGTAAATCGGTAACGCAACACTTTGGTTGCCAATCTGATAAGGTTATAAATAAAATAGCGGGCAATCTTTACAGATTGCCCGCTATTAATAAAATGGTTCGCTTATTTGTTTCGGCCAACTCCAATCATAGCACAGCGGAAACCAATCATAGCCGTAGCAGAATCCTGATCCAGGAAACGGCGAGTACCCGGCGACAACCAGTAAGCAACATCGTTCCAGGAGCCACCTTTGTAGACCCGCAGTTTATCGTCGATCAGTGATTGCTTGTTCTTTGTGTCATAGTTTTTGGAATCATCCAGATAACCATTCCGACGAATTGGGTTCAGGTCGTTCACATCCTGATAAGACAATGGACGGTATACGTCATATACCCATTCATTCACGTTACCTGCCATGTTGTACAAACCAAAATCGTTGGCTGGATATGCGTAAATTTCAGCAGTGATGATGGCACCATCGTTTGAACGACCGGCGATACCGGCATAGTCACCACGGCCACGCTTGAAGTTTGCCAGCATTTGGCCCTGTTTGCGGCCTTTCTTGGGGTTACGTACCGAAGAACCATCCCACGGATAGATTCGCTGATTGATTTGATTCTCGTCCATGTACTGCGTTCCTATGAGCGCTTTAGCAGCATATTCCCATTCGGCTTCAGTTGGTAGACGGTAATCTGGCAGTATAAGTCCGCTTTCCAGACTTGGTTTAGTTGGAGTTGTAGAAGCGGTTGCTTCTGCCAAAGCCGGTTCAGCCGGGGCTTTAGATTTACGCTTTAGGGAGAAGCCGCCACCTTTTGCCTTGGGAGCACCTCCTTTGGCTAGTTCATTATTAACGGCATTTGACCGCCATACTGCATAATCACTAGCCTGTACCCACGATACACCCACGACCGGATAATACCGGAAGGCAGGGTAACGGAGGTATTGAGTTACGTAAGAGTCATTAAACGAAAGCGGATTCGCCCAAACGGTTGTATCTGGCAAGGCTGCCTTAACAACTTCTTCAGATGAATCGCGAGTAATGGCGTTCAGATATTCAAGGTAGTGAACGTTAGCCATTTCGGTTTCATCCATGTAGAACGATTGAATGGAAACCGTGCGCTCCCGGTTGTCCCGGCTGTTCATCACGTCCTCTTCGAGGGCGCCCATAGTAAAACGGCCTCCCTCAATAAAAACAAGGTTTGGACCTGCTTTCTGTCCTGCAAATTTCTTTACCTGGAAACCTTCTTTCTGGTTGTAAGCAATTCCCGTCGCCGTACTCTTTTTACCGGGCTGCACACTGGTCGGGTGCTTGGACTTACAAGATGCCAGGGCCGCCGTTGCCAGGAGCACAAAAGCCGCTCGCTGCAGGTGATACTTTTGAATCATTGCTCTTATTTGTGTAAAACGTAGGTGCAAAAATCGTAATTAATTTGTCAATGCGCCCATTATTTCGTCTAATTGCTCGACTGAATAAACGTCGGAGTGCGTTATAATTGGCCTTCCCTTTGACTCCTTTAATGAACCTTTGGTTGGGTTTCGCTTGATGTGCTCAATTACCTTGCCAAACTGGTCGGATTTAAAGAACTCATCGTTCCCGTTAAAAACGAAGTATCCTTTCATGATATTATTCTTAAGCGTCAGTTTTTCAAGGTATAATTGCTCTGCCTTCCAGCGAACATTTACCATTTTGATCAGGTTTTCTACTTCTTCTGGCATTGGCCCGAACCGGTCGATCACTTCCTGCCGGAATGCCTGAACTTCATCATTATTCTGCAAACTGTCCAGGCGAGTATATAACGCCAATCGCTCCGAAATATTCGATACGTACTTTTCCGGAATAACAACTTGTAAATCAGTTTCTATAACCGTGTCTGGCAGGGATAGTTTCAGATCGCCTGGCTTTGTTTCAAACAGGTCTTTAAATTCATTTTCCCGCAGTTCCTGAACGGCTTCGTCGAGTACTTTGTGGTACATCTCGAAGCCAAGATCATTAACGAAACCACTCTGCTCAGCTCCCAGTAAATTTCCAGCCCCCCGTATGTCCAGATCGCGCATGGCTATCTTGAATCCTTCGCCTAAATCAGAGAAATCCTCAAGGGTCTGCAGGCGTTTGCGGGCATCGGCCGTCAGGACTGATGGTGGTGGGGTTAAGAGATAACAAAACGCCTTACGATTTGACCGCCCTACCCTGCCGCGCATCTGGTGAAGGTCTGATAAACCAAAGTAATGTGCGTTGTTGATCAGAATTGTGTTCGCATTGGGTATATCAAGACCTGATTCGATGATATTCGTTGAGATCAGCACATCATAATCACCTTCAATGAATCGGGTCATCATTCGCTCCAGCCGATCGCCTTCCATCTGGCCGTGTGCTACCCCAATACGGGCTTCCGGAACAAGGCGCATGATCAGGTTGCCAATCGACTCGATGTCATTGACCCGATTGTGGACGAAAAACACTTGTCCACCACGACGAATTTCATAACTCACTGCATCCCTGATCGTTGCTTCGTTAAACGCGTGTACCTCTGTTGTAACAGGCTGGCGGTTGGGTGGAGGTGTGGCGATCACCGATAGATCCCGTGCCCCCATGAGTGAAAAGTGCAGCGTGCGAGGTATAGGCGTGGCGGTGAGCGTAAGTACGTCGACCTCCACACGCATCTCTTTCAACCGGTCTTTGGTTTTTACCCCAAATTTCTGTTCCTCATCAATGACCAGAAGGCCCAAATCTTTAAATTTTATGTCTTTGTTAACGATGCGATGAGTACCAATCAGAATACCAATTTCGCCAGACGCTACACCTTTTAATATCTCCTTGATCTGTCCGGCCGATCTAAACCGATTGATGTACTCAATTTTAACCGGAAAGTCGGCCATACGCTCCGAGAACGTCTTGAAGTGCTGCATGGCCAGAATGGTCGTCGGGACAAGAACAGCCACCTGTTTATTATCCGTTACGGCCTTAAAGGCGGCCCGTATGGCTATCTCTGTTTTACCAAAGCCAACGTCGCCACAAACCAGGCGGTCCATTGGGTGCGGACGTTCCATGTCATCCTTAACGTCGTTGGTCGCTTTGGCTTGATCTGGGGTATCCTCGTAAAGAAATGACGATTCGAGTTCGGCTTGTAGGAAACTATCGCGGCTGTAGGCATAACCGGGGGCTGTACGGCGCTTGGCATACAGGGCAATCAGCTCACGCGCAATGTCTTTTACCTGCTTTCTGATGCGGGATTTCTTCTGCTCCCATTCCTGAGAGCCAAGCTTACTCATGGTTGGTGGGCCACCCTCCCGACCGCTGTACTTTGCTATCTTATGAAGGCTGTGAATACTGACCAGCAAGATGTCATTATCACGGTAGATCAGTCGGATTGCTTCCTGTTCATTACCCGAATGATCTACTTTTTCCAAGCCCGCAAACCGACCGATTCCATAATCAACGTGCGTAACGTAATCGCCCGGTTGAAGGGTTTTCAGCTCACGAAGTGTTAAGGCTTTAGATTTCGAGAATTTGTCCTGAACGCGGTATTTGTAGTAGCGGTCGAAGATCTGGTGATCGGTGAAGCAGGCGATTTTTAAGGCCTCATCCATGAAGCCTTCACGTAACCCAATATTCATGGGTTGAAACTTCACGAACGGATCGAGTTCTTCAAAAATCGTACGCAAACGGTCAAGTTGTTTGTACGATTCACCCGCAATAATGTTGGTAAACCCTTTGGCTTGGTTTTCGCCCAAGGTATCGATCAACCGCCTGAAATCTTTATTGAAAGACGGCTGAGGTTTCGAATTATACTGTTGACGTCCCTCGGTTTTGAAGTAAAATTTACGGCCAAACTCAACCGTTCTGAAGCGTTTTAACTCATTCAAAAAACTGCGACGCGTTTCAAAAAGAGCGTTTGGATCAGACACAACCTGGATTCCACCGCTATTGGCCAGCACAGTGGCAAAACTCTGCTCTGCTTTTTCGAAGCATTTCTCGATGATCTCAAGTGTAAACTCAACATCCTTTGCCCAGATGTTTGTGGCTTCGGGCAAAAAGTCAAAGAAAGGCTCCCGGGTTTCCTGAACCAGTTTTGTCTGAATGTTCGGGATGATGTTGATAAACTCAACCGGGTCTGTTGATAACTGCGACTCCGGGTTGAATTTTCGAATGCTTTCTACTTCATCGTCGAACAGATCGATTCTAAACGGAAATTCGCTGGCAAACGAAAAGACATCAATAATACCCCCACGTACGGAGAACTGACCGGCTTCGTATACGAAATCTGTCTTCTCAAATTCATATGTCTGCAGTAGTTCTGAGACGAAATGGGTATCCAGCTTCTCTCCTACCCGTATGGTTAAGGTGTTGGCCTGTAATGAGCGTTTATTGATTACTTTTTCCGACAGTGCTTCGGGATAGGTAACCATCAATAAGCCATCCTTTGGTGCCGGGTTCAGTTTGTTTAATACTTCAGCCCGCATCAACACGTTGGCATTTTCAATCTCCTCGTACTGGTACGGCTTTTTGTACGACATCGGGAACAGCAGCACTTCCCGCCCCAACAAGTTTTGCAGATCGTTGAAGAAGTAAGCCGCTTCGTCTCTATCGGTCAAAATATACAGGTGATTCCCGCCAACCGACTTAAAGATTGCCGATGCCAGTACAGCGTCCAGACTTCCGGCCAGGCCTTTGATTTGTAACCGTTGTGGGTCACTGGACGGTTTATGACCGAACGGTTCTGCCAGTAGTTTAATAAAACTATCGTCGGCATACAGGCCGAGTAATTCGTCAGGTTTCAAGCGCAAGTCAGGTTGTATGACACACAAATAGCCGCTGGAAGGTCTTTCCGGCGGCTATTTGTGTAACAGCAGGTTTTGAAATTTTGTTGCGTTCGGTGGTTATTTAGGCGTTGATAATTGGGCATAGGCTATGCTCTCAGCATCCAGCATCTTACTGATTCTTGGACTGTCTTCAAATACTATAATTATTTCCTTTTTCTCAAGTCCTTCGTCCTCATCCACCCATTTCCAATCTTCAGCGGTAGCATCCAGGATACTGAGTACACTGCCTATTTTGGCGGGGTCGCGCTCTTTATTGATGAATTCACTCGTGTTAGTGAAGTACAGAACTACTCGTTCATCCTCCAGCCATTGCAAATCATTCAGTGCGTCATTTAGGGCTTCCAGTGTAAAACCAAAGTTTGGAATCTCCAGTAAATCAGCCATTTCTTCGTAAAACTGACGTAGTGTTACAGCGTGTTTACCATCGATGTTAGCGATGAAATCGTTAGCAAAATGGGCTTCAAGTTCACGTTCGCTCTGGCAAATGAGGATATTGGGTGTCATGAGATCGTTATAAAGAAACGCTTGAAATGATGTTGAAGAGAAGTTTCACGTGGAACTGAAAATCAAGCAGTTATGCAGCTAAGTAACCAGTTTTACCCTGGTTACTTAAGTGAATCAGGATACAAAGTACTTACAAAAGTACAATTTTAGTAAATAAAAAACCCTCCATGTTGAGAGGGTTTTTCGGGATACTTAGTTAAGAGAAAAAAGCGGAATTCGAGCGGCCACCATATTGTGAAACATCAGTTCCGTGATCATGGGTGTCATATACTTGATAAGGGGAAATTCAGATATAGATTCAATGACTTCCAATTCTGAATCCGCTTTACAAATGCACCAAAGTTTATGTCGGTCGATAGAGAGTGAATATGACAGTAAAAAACCCTTCTCCATCAACTCATCCACTTTGAGCCGTTGGGCAGGAATTCGATTCTCGAATCCTTCATCAAGCACGGTCGGAAGATCAAATTCAACCATATATTGGCTCATAGGCATTATCGTTAGGTAGCAGCCAGGCTAGGACGTTCACCGGCTATTAGCAAATTAACAATGTTTAGCTCATCTTCGTTAATAGTGTGCGGAAAATTTGGATACAATTTAGTCGTCACGTCAGCACCAAGGTTCTGAAAAACGATCTCAGATTCCAGAACCCGCTTTTTAGGAACGTGAGAATCTGCATCGCTGCACCCTAAAAAAATCAGTGTTTTATCTAATGAACCCCCATATTGGCGAGGGGTATCGTCCGGACCGATCAACCCGCCACTCAACCCGAATACACCGCCATATTCCGATGCATGGCGGGCAACGAATTCGAGCATCAGGCAAGCTCCCTGCGAAAACCCAAGCCAGTATATCTGAGGCAGTTTAAAATTAAAGTCAGCCTGAAGTCTGCCGCGTAAGCTTGCCAGCACTTCGAGAGCAGAGGATAAGTAAGGCTCGTTTTCGTTCATGGGCCGTAGAAACGAGTACGGATACCAGGTGTTTCCCTGAGCTTCGGGCGCAATAAATGCAAAGTCCTTATCCTGTATATGGTTGGATAAGGACAAGATATCCTTTGCTGAACCACCACGTCCATGCACCATAACCATAACTTTAGTGGCTTCTTCCAGCGGTTTACCAGCCGTAAGAATGTTATTTGGATTGTGTATCATAAGAGGATGAACACAAAGTCATGGAGAACACAAAGTTTAAATAAATATCAATTATGTGTGTTCTCCATGACTCTATGTATTAAAATCTGTTCAGACTAATTAAGGGCAACTCAGCTTCAATTTTGGCCCGTCGGGGTTCGTATTGTGAGGGCAGTTTTAAGGCTGTACCCAACTCAGCCAGCGGCTCATCAACGGTAAATCCGGGAGGATTGGTAGCTATTTCGAACAGAATTCCGCCCGGCTCCCGGAAATAAATACTGTTAAAATAATTTCGGTCCTGAACGGGAGTAACATGATAACCGGATTCGGATAACTGCTGTTGAATAATCAACTGCGTTTCATCGGAGTCCGTCGAAAAAGCAACGTGGTGAACCGAACCAGCCCCTTGCAAGGCATGCACATCTTTAGGCGAATGCAGTACGTCAACGAAGTTACCGGAACCACCAACACCCGCTTTAAACCGTAAACGTCCTTCCTCCTCACCTACCAGCGTATGCTGCATTGTTTCCGTTAACAGTTTAACCGTCCGGTCGGGGTTGAGTTCGTTCAGTGTAACGGTGTGAAAACCCCGAACGGCATACTCGGCAGGGATACGGCCATTGTCCCAACCCGGGCGATTGTCATCATCCGTAAAGACGAGTTCGATGCCCATGCCGTCGAAATCCTCAAAACGCACGTAGGTTTCCGAAAACCGTTTATACGGACCAGCGTATGGAATATTCCGCTCGTGCAATCGATCCATCCAGAAGCTGAGGGCCGCAATAGGAGCCGAAAACGCCGTGTAGGTTAGCTGACCAACTCCTTTCCGACCACGGGGCAAATTACCATAAGGGAAAAATGTTAGTATGGTGCCGGGCGAACCCGTTTCATTTCCATAATACAAATGGTAAACATCCGGGGCATCGAAATTGACGGTCTTTTTTACCAGACGTAAGCCAAGTATGTCTGTATAATAGTCAACATTGCGTTGTGTATCGCCAGCAAGGGTAGTGACGTGATGTAAGCCGTTTATGAGCGTTTCCATATGTGTTGAATGTTTTTAACTGGTTAAAAGGATTTAAATGTTTCTACATTTGATGTATATACATTTAATTTTGATAAAATGTTCAAAACTAGTGAAGCAAAAATACAAGTAGTTGAGAAATAGCTATTATCAGGCAAAAAACAAAAATGAGAGCGTTCGGAAGATCATCCAAACGCTCTCATTAACCTTAATTTCAGAAAGGTTCTATTCCATCAGGAATGGATAATCTTCCTGCATATAAACGTCTTTAAATGCTTCTTCAGGCGCCGGATAAGGAGACTCTTCGGCAAACTTGACGGATTCATCAACAATGACTTTTATTTTCTGATCAATGGCATTCAAATCATCTTCCGTAGCAAGACCTTTTTCGAGGATAGCGGCTTTTACCTGCTCAATTGGATCGCGGAGTTTGTATTCTTCCACTTCTTCCTTCTTGCGGTATTTCTGGGGGTCAGACATCGAGTGACCACGATACCGGTACGTCCGAAACTCCAGGAACGTTGGGCCCTCTCCGGCGCGCGCGCGCTCGGCGGCACGACTTACTGCTTCGTGAACCGCTTCAACGCTCATCGCGTCGACCGGCTCGGATGGCATGTCGTAAGCCTCTGCCAGAGTATACAGATCGGTTACGTTCGACGTACGTGCAACGGAGGTTCCCATGGCGTATCCGTTATTCTCAACCACGAAAATTACGGGTAGCTTCCACAGCATGGCCATGTTGAAGGCCTCGTGCAAGGCACCCTGACGAACGGCACCATCGCCCATGAAGGTGATGCAAAGATTACCGGTCTTGTTATATTTTTCAGAGAAGGCAATACCCGCTCCCATTGGAATCTGAGCACCTACGATGCCGTGACCGCCAATGAAATTGACTGATTTATCGAAGATGTGCATCGAACCACCTTTCCCTTTCGATGAACCGGTTTGTTTGGCAAACAACTCGGCCATAATTGCTTTCGGGTCGGAGCCCAGGGCAATTGGGATACCATGGTCGCGGTAAGCGGTAATCCACTTGTCATCTTTGGTCAGGGCCGTAAAAGAACCTGACGAGCAGGCTTCCTGACCAATGTAAAGATGGCAAAACCCACGAATTTTCTGTTGACCGTACAGTTGACCGGCTTTCTCTTCAAATTTCCGCTGCAACTGCATGGATTCATACCAATACATGTACCGCTCTTTGGGGTGCTGTATTTTCTCGGCTACGGCTGCCGGAGCTGCCGGAGCTTTACCATTCTGTTTGGATTTCTCTTTGACGCTTGCCATGAGGAATGTGTTCGATAAAATGAGCTATCGCAGGCGCTCTGCCGTACCTGGCTAACCGGCTAAGGGTCTGTTAACCTAACAAACCGACCGTATCTTTGTTGCCAAATTGATTGCGCACGCGGTTATAGTGACCAAAAGCGCAACTAATTCCCGCGAAATTACGCATTATCGCGTTATCTGCTACTCTCATGCATCTTGAAAAGCTAAGCCTGACCAATTTTAAGAACTATGAAGATGTTCGGTACACCTTTAGCAGGCAGGTAAATGTGCTGGTAGGGCCTAATGGAAGCGGAAAAACCAACTTACTGGATGCCGTCTATTTCCTGTCGCTGAGCAAGAGTGCTTTCCAAAGCCAGGATGCAATGAGCATTTTGCACGATACGGACTACTTTATCATCGACGGAATATTTGAAGAACACGACGACCGCACCGTTCAGATTACCATCAGTCTGCAAAGAGGACAGCGCAAGGTGCTGATGGCCGACAAGAAACCGTATGAGCGAATAAGTGAGCATATTGGCCGGTTTCCGGTTGTGCTGGTTGCGCCCAACGATACAGACCTTGTTCGGGAACATAGCGAAGATCGACGGCACTTTTTCGATGGGGTCCTCTCCCAGCTCGACCCGGAGTACCTCCGTAATTACCTCATGTACCAGCAGATACTGAAACAGCGAAACAGTCTGCTCAAGCTTTTTGCGGAGCGAAATCAGGTGGATAATGACTTGCTGGATACGTACGACGAACCCCTGCTGGACCTGGGACAGAAGATTCACGACCGTCGGCGTCTGTTCATAGACGAGTTTTTGCCCGGTTTCCGGTCGCATTACGCTTACCTGAGCGACGACCGGGAAGAGGTAACGATCCTGTACGAGTCGGAGGTGAGTAACCCTGCCTTTGCCGACGAGTTCAGGCACTTTCGTCGGCGCGATACCGTGCTCCAGCGAACAACGATGGGGATTCATAAGGATGATTACTCATTCATTATTGAATCAGGAAATGGCCGGCCGCCCGTACCGCTAAAGAAGTTTGGGTCGCAGGGGCAGCAGAAAACGTTTGTTATTGCCCTCAAACTAGCCCAGTTTGCTCAATTAGAGGCTGAGAAAGGAATAAAGCCCATTCTGTTGCTGGATGATATTTTCGACAAACTGGACGACCGGCGTATTGGTAAACTGATTCAGCAAATGGACGAAGGCGTATTTGGACAACTCTTCATCACCGACGCTCGCCCCGAGCGCACACGCGAACTGCTTACGAATGTCAAGGCTGATATCAAGTTCTTTGAGATTGGCAGTTGAACAGGTCGAAGCACGAAAATTATTCATAGGTTAACTAAAGGTGAGTAACGGCCAGGCGTCGTAACTCGGTCATTGGTCAGGTTAGATCACGCAAACAGCTGGAAACAGTCAGGTACTAAAAAAGCCCGGAGCCGGAGAGGTTCGTCGGGCTTTTTGGTTGTTTCACTCTGTCATTTCGGCCGTTCATCATATTCTCCAAACTTACTTCGGAAACTGCGAACTATATTTGAGTTTCCGGAGTTCATCCAGCAAAAGTTCTATTCATTGATGAAAGAAAGAATTCTGGAAGAGGCTGAGCGATTGTTTTGGAAGTACGGCGTCCGGTCGGTAACGATGGAGGATATTGCCCGAAATCTGGGTATATCCAAGAGAACAATTTACCAGCATTTTTCTGATAAAGAACAGATTCTGTATCAGGTTATTGAGAGTAAAATTGGCCGAAATCTCTCAGAAATGAACTGTATGGTGGTTGAGACGGCAAATCCGGTGGAGGAGCTTCTGAGTGTTTTGAACATGATGCAGCGAAACGCCGACCATGTGAGCCCAAACTTACTTATTGATGTAAAACGATACTATCCCCAGGCATTCACACTATTCAGTAAGTATAAAGAGGATGCGATAATGCGATCTATTCTTGAAAATATCCAAAAAGGTATTTCTCAAGGACTATACCGCGCCGACATAAGCCCGGCTATTTTAGCCCGTTTGCGGGTCGAACAAATTGAGCTGGCTTTCAATGACGAGATTTTCCCCACCGACCAGTACACTATGCACGACATACAGTACGAACTGATTCATCACTTCGTGCGCGGCATGCTTACCGAAAAAGGCTTCACCATTTACAATCAGTTTTTGAATAAAGGAGTACAACCGATTATTTATGAAGACAAATAGTATACTTTTTGTGGCTGCACTTTGGCTACCTAGCGTCTGGCTTGGGGCTGGAGCCAGGGCGCAAGTGCCTACACAGCCTTCTGTTGGGCAGCAGCCAACCGGGGCTGCAGCAAGCGGCCAGCAACCGGGAGCACAGCAACCTGCAGGTACCGGAGCTATAGTAGCTCAACCAGGCACTACACCGGGTACGGGTGTGTCGGTCCCGTCGCAGCCAGGGATCAATTCGCAGACCGAAGGACCTTCCATAAATTCGTCAAACGGCCCCGTAAATCTTCAGCCTAACGTAATTACAACATTTAACTCTGGCTTGGGACTGTCTCCAACTGGCTTAACGCCATCGGGTCAGCAAGGTGCGGGTAAATCATTTACCTTACAGGAAGCAATAGATTTCGCTATTAACCAGAACATCAATGTCCGGAATAGTAAACTTGATGGAGCCAGTGCGGAAGCACGCATTCGGGAGATTAAGGCATCGGCATTACCGCAGGTATCGATTAGTTCCTCGCTGACCGATAATGTAATTATTCAGAAAGCATTCTTACCTGCCAACACGTTTGATCCGACGGCACCAGCTGATCTTTCCATTCCGGTAAAGTTTGGTGTTAATTACTCGGCTAATGCCACGGCTAGTGTGAATCAGGTTATTTACAGCGCCAGTCTGAATGTTGGGCTGCGAGCCGCTGCCACGTATCGTGAACTGGCTCAGCGGAACTTACAGTCTAGCAAAGTAACTGTGGCAGAGCAAGTTGCCAAAGCTTACTATGGCGTGCTGGTTGCGTTGGAACGAGCCAAATTGCTCGATTACAACATAGGTCGCCTGGATACACTGCTGAAGGAAACCGGTGCCATGAATAAGCAGGGTTTTGTAGAACGGCTAGATGTACAACGTCTGGAGGTACAGGCGAACAATCTACAGGCCGAGCGACAGAATGTGCAGAACCTCATTGAATTAAGCTACACCTTATTGAAATACCAGATGGGGTTGGGCATTAACGACGAGATTACACTCGCCGAGCAGTTGCAGGATCGTAATATAGAGGACCTCCGGCTCTTAGTTTCGCCTGATCCAACCTTCAGATATAGTAGCCGTATTGAATATTCGACCTTGGAAACACAAATCAAACTGGCTGAGCAGGATGTTGAATTAACACAAAAAGGCTACTTCCCTTCTCTTTCTGCTTTTGCTAACTATGGTTACAATAGTGGTCGAAATACGTTTGGTCAGCTCATCACAGCGCCCTGGCTTAACTTTTCGACTATTGGGCTGAGTTTACAGGTTCCTATTTTCGACGGTTTTCAGAAGAAGTATCAGATTGTTCAGAAACGGATTACGTTGCAAAAAGCCCAGAATAGCGGTGAGTTGCTTCGTAACTCAATTGATCTACAGATCCGGCAATCAAGTATCACGTTGAAAAATAGTTTACAGACGCTTCAGACCCAGCAACGTAACCGCGACCTGGCTCAGGAGATTGTTCGGGTAACACAGATCAAGTACAAAGAAGGCGTTGGATCGAGTATCGAAGTTCTCAACGCCGAATCGTCACTTCGCGAAGCACAGACCAATTACTTCGCATCTTTATACGATTTTCTAATCACAAAGGTTGACCAGGACAGATCCTTAGGTCGGCTTTATATAGGAAACTAAAACTTTAAAACACCTGAAATGAAATCATACTACGCAATTGCCCTGGTGAGCTTATTAGCGGCCTGCTCGGGAGAAAAGAAAACAGATGTACAGGGTAAACGGGAGGAACTGACCGAGCTGAAATCCCAGCAAACGGAGTTGACTACCAAAATCAAGACGCTGGAGGCCGAACTGGCAAAACTGGAACCAAAAAAGAAAGAAGACGAGCGGGTCAAAGACGTAACGGTATCGCCGGTTGCTGCCACAACGTTTAAGCACTTTGTGGAATTACAGGGTACGATTGATGCAAAAAACAACGTGCAGGTATCGCCCAAATCGGGGGGTGTCGTCACGGCGGTTTATGTGAAAGAAGGGGATCAGGTACGGGCCGGACAGGCGATCGCCAAAATTGATGATCAACTGCTGCGGGAGTCGATGGCCGAGGTGAAAACCCAGCTATCACTGGTAAACACGGTTTATGAAAAACAGGCGGCTTTGTGGAATCAGCAGATCGGTACGGAAATTCAGTACCTGCAGGCGAAAAACAACAAAGAATCGCTCGAGCGCCGATTGGCCACCCTCAACGCGCAACTGGGCCAGTCAACGGTAACAGCACCGATATCCGGCGTTGTGGATCAGGTAATGGTCAAGATTGGTCAGTCGGCAGCACCCGGCATGGGACTTGTTCGAGTGGTGAATTTGTCCCAGCTGAAAGTGGTAGCCAAAGTATCGGATAACTATTCGGGCAGCGTTCACAAAGGGGATGCTGTGCTAATCGACTTTCCGGACTTACAGAGAAGCCTGAACTCGCGTATCTCGTTTGTGGCAACAACGGTAGACCCGCTGACCCGGACGTTCACCATTGAGGCCCCTCTCCCATCCGACAATGCGCTCAAACCAAACATGCTGGCGCGCATCAAGATCAACGACGACACAAAAGCCAACGCCATTGTGATCAACCAGAACCTGATTCAAAGCACAGAAAACGGGCAACTGGTGTATGTAGCCGTGAGCGAAGGCGGTAAGAAAGTAGCCAAAGCGCGGACCATTAAAACGGGACCATCGTACGGCGGTCAGATTGCCATCACGCAGGGATTACAGGCCGGTGACCAGATCGTGACCACGGGCTACCAGGATTTGGTTGACGGACAGGCGATCAATTTTTAATCAGGTTTTGGTTGTTGATTTCGGATGGCTCATCCACAGATTAGTACACCCGAAAATCAACAACCATAGACCGAAAACTCCTTCTTTATGAAATTTGAACAGTACAAAACCCTCGGATTCACCAACTGGTGCGTGGAGAACCGAACGGCGATTTACATCTTCACCTTCCTGATTACCATTGGTGGGCTGTTCGTTTATAACAACCTGCCGAAAGAGCAGTTTCCGGACATCAAGGTGCCGCAGGTGTACATCAACACGGTGTATGTAGGAACGGCACCGGCCGATATTGAAAATACCATCAATAAGCAGATCGAGAAGCAGCTGAAGTCCATTTCGGGCGTTAAGCGCATTAAATCGAATGCCTTACAGGACGTTTCGGTTATTCTAATCGAATTTAACCCGGATGTCAATTCGGCGGAGGCCCTGCAACGGGTTCGCGATGCCATTGACAAAGCAAAGCCCGATCTGCCGCAAAAGCTCGATGCCGGTCCAACGGCGCAGGATGTTGACTTCTCCGAAATGGCGATCATGAACATAAACATGGCCGGTAATTTCTCGCTGAAACAACTGAAAGAGTACGCCGAGGATTTACAGGACGTCATTGAAGGGATGCCCGAAATTCGGCGAGTCGACATCGTTGGGGCACTGGATCGCGAAATTCAGATCAACGTCGATCTTCCCCGCATGCAGTCGGCGGGTCTGGCATTCTCGGACATTCAACAGGCGATACAAGGCGAAAACGTGAACGTATCGGGCGGGGAACTGCCCATTGACGGCGTTCGTCGGACGGTGCGCGTGAAAGGTGAATTTACCGATGTTACCCAGCTACAGAATCTGCAGATTCGGACGGCAACGGGTGCTACGGTACGGCTCGGCGACATTGCTGATGTTCGTGATAACTTCGAAGAACAGCAGAACTTCGCCCGGTTGAACAACAAATCGGTTGTTACGTTGAACGTGATCAAACGCGCCGGAGCCAACCTGATTTCAGCCGCCGACCGGATCGAGAAAACAATTGAAGACTATAAAGAGACCCGTTTCCCTGAAGGTCTGGAAGTGAAAATCACCGCTGACCAATCAGAGCGGACGCGCGAAAACGTCAATGACCTGATTAACACTGTCGTATTGGGCTTCATTTTCGTGGTATTGATTCTGATGTTCTTCATGGGCGTTCGGGATGCCATCTTCGTGGGTCTGTCAGTACCGCTGTCGGCCCTGGTGGCTTTCGTCCTGATGCCGATTTTGGGACCAGCGGTTGGTGCTTCGTTTACACTGAACACCATGGTGCTCTTTGCCTTCCTGCTTGGATTGGGGCTCGTGGTCGATGATGCCATTGTGGTTATCGAAAACTCGCACCGACTTTTCAACGAGAACAAAGACTGGAACATCAAACAGGCCGTAAAAGCGGCTGCGGGTGAGGTATTCGTGCCGGTTTTATCGGGAACACTAACGACCATTGCGCCGTTCTTTCCGCTGCTGTTCTGGCCGGGTATCGTGGGCGAGTTCATGAAATTCCTACCCCTGACGCTTATCCTAACACTGTTCGCTTCCCTTTTCGTTGCCTACGTGATCAACCCGGTATTTGCCGTAACGTTCATGAAACGGCATGACGACGACAACCACGAAGACAAGCAGACCTTCCAGGAAATTAAGCGACCGCTCATGATCATGACGGTGCTGGCGGGTGTTGGCTACGTCGTTGACCGGGGTATTGGCAACCTGTTCGTGCTGTTCATCATTCTGTATGTGTTCAACCACTACGTACTGACGCCGAAACTGATTGTGCCTTTCCAGGAGCGGTTATTACCCGCGCTCAAGAATGGATATCGTCGGTTGATTTCGTGGATATTGACGGGATGGCGTCCGGTTGGGGCTATTGGTGCGGCTTTTGGTTTGCTGATACTGACCTTCATCATCGTCGGTATCGCCAAGCCTAAAGTGCTATTCTTCCCGAGTGGTGAGCCCGATTACATTTACGTGTACAACGTAATGCCCATTGGTACGGATGCCCGCGTAACCGATTCCATCACAAGGGTTATTGAGAAGCGCGTCTTTAAGGTACTGGAAGAGAACAAGGCAACCGATATTGTTAACTCCGTTATTTCTAACGTGGGTAAGAATGCCGGTGACCCAATGAACCCCGACCGTTCGGCTACGCCACAAAAGTCGAAAGTGACGATTGCGTTCAAGCCAAACGAAGAACGGAATGGTATTTCGACGGACTCGCTGCTGGCCAAAGTACGGGTGGCGGTGAGTGGTTTGCCGGGTACGGAGCTATCCGTAGAGCGGGAATCGAACGGACCGCCAACGGGTAAACCAATTGCCATTGAAATTGCCGGTGAGGAATTTGATGAACTTCAGAAACTCGAAAAACAGGTTCGGCAGAAGATTTCTCAGGCCGGCATTAAGGGAATTGATCAGCTGAAATCGGATCTGATCACGAACAAACCCGAAATCGTTATCAACATCGACCGGGAAAAAGCAGAGCGTGAAGGCATTTCGTCGGGCCAGGTGGCGCTGGCCATCCGGACTGCCCTATTTGGTTTAGAGGTGTCGAAGTTCCGCGATGCGAAGGACGAATACCCGATCATGGTGCGTTTGAAATCCGACGACCGGAGCCAGATCGACAAGTTGTTAAGTCTGAATGTGGTCTATCGGGACATGGTTATGGGCGGGCAACTGCGTCAGGTGCCGATTACGTCGGTCGCTAACATCAGCTATTCGACAACCTTTAGCCAGATCAACCGGAAAAACCAGCAGCGCCTTGTTACGTTAAGTTCCGACGTAGTGCCGGGCTATAACGCTAACCAGATTGTGGCTCAGATTCAGGAAGTCATCAAAGAAATTGACGTTCCGAATGGCTATACGCTCAAAATGGGTGGCGAACAGGAAGACCAGCAGGAGTCGATGAACTTCCTGGTGTCAGCTTTCGGCATTGCCATGATGCTTATCTACCTGATTATGGCAACCCAGTTCAACTCGGTGGTGAAACCGCTGATTATCTTCGTAACTATTCTCTTCTCGCTGATTGGCGTACTGCTCGGGTTCGTGATTTTCAATAAGGAGTTCTCCGTCATCATGTCGGGTGTAGGTATTATCGCCCTCGCCGGAATTGTGGTGAAAAACGGGATTCTGCTGATCGAATTCATCGAAGAGCTGCGTGGACGGGGCGTTCCCTTACGTGAGGCCATTATCGAAGCGGGCGGTATTCGTCTGACGCCGGTATTGCTAACCGCTTCGGCCGCCGTACTGGGTCTGATTCCGTTAGCCCTGGGCATCACGGTCGATTTCGTGGGCCTGTTCCGTGATTTCGATCCGCACATCATTGTTGGTGGCGACAGTTCCGTGTTCTGGAACATCCTGGCCTGGACCATCATCTTCGGCTTGACGTTCTCTACCATTCTAACACTGGTCATTGTGCCCTGTATGTATTGGGTCAACGAGCGCATCCGGATGAAGTGGTTCGGCAAAAAGGACCCGGCTCTGGAACGTAAGGAGGAGTTGGAAGAAGAGTTGGTTTAATTGGTTTAGCTTTATAAAGAGTGAAAGGCGAAAGAGCGATGAGTCCCGTGGGGATTTATCGCTCTTTCGCCTTTCACTCTTTATTTAAACACAACTCGGCTCCATTTCTCAGGCTGATGGGTGTCGTAAACGCCGTGGGGCGTCATAACCATGGCCGGATGCGGCTGCACTTCGCTGCCTGACGCCATCAATTTCTGGAATCGGCCCAGAAACATGCGCCATTCATCGCCGGGTTGAGGAGGCAGGTTACGACCGTTAGCCAGCCACGTTAGGCTGTCCCACGGAATAGCTATTTCCAGCGACCAGCCTTTGTCAATGTCGCTGTTGTCGTTCAGGGTGCCATCAATCTGAACGGCCGTTTCCAGGCCGGGCATGTCGTAGTTCAGGAATGCCCAGCGCAGGCCGCGCGGGTGCGTGCCGTACCAGAAGGAGGGGCCGCTGCGGTCGAGGTCACCGCCGAAGGTGAGCGCCTGCGGGGCGAATACATCGAATTGAGGAGTGTCGAACCGGCTGCCACGCTGGTAGGCATCTTTCCAGATGAAAAATACTTCGTACACCGTGTTTCGGGCATTCACTTCCAGTTCGTAATAACAGTCGCTCCCATCAATGAAGAGTTCGAGGTCGCTTTCCAGAAAGATGATGGAATCCCGTTCGGTCAAGTGCGCTTCCACGAAAGGCTCTTCGGCCTGAAAGGCAACGTACAGGTGCGTGTTGTTCCAGACGATAGCCGCTTTGGTGTCGTACATGCCCGGCGCTCCCGAGGCCATATCTACAAAGCGGGGGCTCCAGACGGCCTGTTTCCAGATCTGTTTTGATAAATCCCCGTCGACTGTTATTGACTCCGTTATTTTGGTGGCAGTGTATGAATCCATATAGAGTTAAAGGGCTTACAGTGTAAACCGGATAGTTCACATGACAAACGGACTATTGAACTATTAAACATAACGCATTTTTGTCATCCCGGCGCCAGAAGGAAATCTTCGTTCGGGCCTGCGTTTCTCCTGCCGTCGGAATGACAAAAATACGATTGTGTAATTACAGTGAACCGCCTACCTTTAGCAACTATCATGGAGACACAAAATCACATCGTAACTACACTGATTGTAGGGGCTTTAGCCGCTCTATCGTTCATTGGCTGTTCCGGCAAAAAAGAGGCTGATCAGCAAACCATCGCTGTGCCGGCGTACAAACTCATTCCCGCCAAACGGGTATTATTCAACTCCTTCGTGGACTGTAACATGGCCGAAGCCTGGGTGGGAGATACGTTCCGGATTTTTCCGGGCAAGTACGGCGAAGACCCGCTTTGGGGCAACGCCCGCGACCTGAAATATGCCGATGGGAAAAACGCTGAGGAAGCCTTTGCCCGCCAGGGAAAAGATTTCACAGAACCCCAAATGCCCTCGAACGTACCGATTGGGCAGACAGGGTTACACGGTGCCGTCTGGTTCGAGACCGTTTATCAGGACACTACCGACACGTCCGGCAAAACACTTTACGCTGTTTACCACAACGAAAACTACCCGGCTACCCTTCCCTACGACCCGAAAACCGGCGAAGGGTATATCGACAAAAAATGGCCGCAGGGCCTGACCGGTCCAAAGTCGCCCGCTGCGGTTTGCCGGATCGGTATCATGAAATCGACTAATGGCGGGAAAGCCTGGGAAAACAAAGGACTCTTTATCGAAGACCTGCAGCCCCGCATGATTCTTAAGCCACATAATACCTCTAAAACCTTCGCTGGGGGTGTTGGCGATCCCTCTGCCGTAGCCAGTGGCGGCTATCTGTACTTGTTTTACGGGGAGTATGGTTATCCCGGCCAATATGACGAGGCAACTTACGACCGGAAGAAAGAATGGAGCGGACAGTGCATCAGCGTGGCCCGCATTAAACTGAGCGATCTGGATAACCCCGTTGGTAAAGCCCGACGGTGGGATGGCAAAGGCTTCAATGCGCCTTACAATGGTGTGGGCGCACCTATTGCCTCCCTGCAAATTCCGGAAGGTGAAGGCGGTGGGGCCGCTTCCTCGCCAACGGGCGGCTTTCACTGGGGGCCATCCGTAAGTTGGAACACCTATCTTAATTGTTGGGTTATGCTCATGGGCAAAGTTGTAGGGCAGTCGTGGGCAGGAAGCAGCATTCACATTTCGTTCAATCAAAACCGTGATCTGGGCGAAGCTCTTCAATCGCAGGCCTGGTCGAAACCGAAGTTATTGCTCGATAAACCGGGCTTTTTCCTGTGGTATCCATCCCTGCAACCCATGAATACGCCGGACGATATTACCCATAAACATACCTGCCTGCGATTAGGCCGGCGGGCGCGGTTGTTCGTTAAAAATATCAAGCCCGAAAAAAGCGAATACCTGTCCGAATACATCCTTGAATTCAGCAAGAGCACTAACTAAACATTCATGAATCGTACTGCCTTATTTTTCATTCTTCCCGCTATTCTGCTGCTGATCGACTGGTACGTTTTTCAGGCCGTCAAGACCCTCAGCCGGTCGGCTACAGAAAGCACCCAACGGATCATTACTATTGCCTTCTGGGGGTTTACAGCGCTATCGCTGGTGTTGTACGTCATTATGCAGCTGCTCCCCCCCGACTCCATCAGCCGCAACACGCGCACGTTTTTGTGGGCGGCTATTGCCATTCCGTACTTCTCGAAAATTTTCGCCGTACTCATTATCCTGATCGACGACATTGGTCGGTTTTTCCGGTGGATTGTTTCGCTCTTCTACAAGCCTGAGGTTCGGGAAGCGGTTGAAGATTCAACCCGTCAGACGATGCCCGCTACGGACACCATTACCCGCTCCGATTTTCTGATGAAAACGGCGTTGGTAGTCAGTGCTGTGCCGCTGGTTGGTTTTACGTGGGGTATCGTTTCGGGGGCGCACGATTATCGAATTAGGCGCATTAAACTACCGCTGAAGAACCTTCCCTCCGGCTTCAACGGCATGACCATCGCTCAGATATCAGATATTCATTCGGGTAGCTTTTTTAATAAAACAGCTGTGAAAGGGGGTGTCGATATGCTCCTCGGCCAGAAACCGGATATGGTATTCTTCACCGGCGATCTGGTCAACAGCCATGCCGAAGAGGTGAATAGCTACATTGATATTTTCAATAAGGTAAAGGCCCCGTTGGGTGTATACTCCACGCTGGGAAATCACGATTATGGGAAATACGTACAATGGCCAAGCGCGCAGGCCGAACGGCAGAACGTAATGAACGTGGTGGCGGCACACAAGCAGATGGGCTGGAATATTATGCTGGACGAGAATAAAATTCTGGAGCAGAACGGCGATAAGATTGCGCTGATTGGTGTACAGAATCTTGGCTTTGGTCCGGCGGCCTTGCGAGCGGGCAATCTGGCTAAAGCTTACGAAGGCACGCAGGATTACCCCGTCAAGCTGCTCCTATCTCACGACCCCACACACTGGGATGCCGAAGTTCGGCCGAAGTACCCGGACATCGACGTACAGTTCAGCGGCCACACGCACGGCGCTCAGTTTGGCGTCGACCTGGGCGATGTGCGGTGGAGTCCGGCCCAGTATTTCTACAAACAATGGGCGGGCTTGTACCAGGATGGCGACCAACGCTTGTACGTGAACCGTGGCTACGGCTATATCGGCTATCCCGGCCGCGTGGGCATCCTACCCGAAATCACCATTTTCGAGCTGGTGAAAGCCTGATACATGAGCCAATCGCATGTATCGACATCAATTAATAAAAAGCTTGTATTAAATTGCCGTAGCCAATACAATATCGGCCAACTTATTCCCTACTCATTCAGTTACCCTTATCAATTAACCATCATATACTATATGAAAATCGTATTCATTACCGGACTTTCGTTCTTCATGTCGTTGCTGTCGTTGCTGAATATCAAGCCAGCGCAACCTCAGGAAACGGCGATCCCGCTTTGCCATACAACCGCTACCGACGGCGAGGGCAACGACATGTCGGCGATGGCCGCTGACCCGGCTTTCCAGCGACTGCACGAAGCTCCCCTACCCTTTACTTACGTTGGTGCGGGCGAGATGATCAAGTTCTCAACGCCCGACGGTCAATCGGCAAACGGGTTTCTGCTGAAATCGAAAAAGAACTCTAACAAATGGCTGCTCGTGTACCAGGAATGGTGGGGCTTGAACGACAACATCAAGCAACAGGCCGAAACGTTTTACAACGACCTGAAAGACGTGAATGTACTGGCCGTTGACATGTATGATGGGAAAGTGGCGACCGAGCCATCGGAAGCAGGCAAACTGATGCAGGGCGCTAACAAAGACCGGCTGGCCAGTATTATGAAAGGCGCGATCGAATATGCGGGGCCTAAAGCTGAATTTGCCAGCGTAGGCTGGTGTTTCGGTGGCATGCTGTCGTTGCAGTCGGCTATGCTTGAAGGCAAAAAAGCAAAGGGTTGCGTGATGTACTACGGTCGGCCGGAGCAGGACGTGGAGAAGCTGAAAACGCTCGACACCGACGTACTGGGCATTTTTGGTAGCCAGGATAAAGGCATCACGACCGAGGCCGTCAAAATGTTCGAAGAAAACATGGCGAAAGCCGGTGAGAAAGTGACTGTGAAGATGTACGACGCCGGTCACGGCTTTGCCAACCCCAGCAACCCGGTTTATAACAAAGAAGCTGCCGCGGACGCCTACAAACTGGCGCTGAATTATCTGAAAGATAAATTGAAAGCATAAAAACAAACCATCTTATCTTAAATTGAACGCCTGACTACTGCCTAGTAGTCAGGCTTTTTAATTAAACTTTAAGCAGATTCTTTACGTTTTCATTAAACGCCGGGGCCGGTAATCTGTCTAATTGACAAATCGGGTGAAAACCTGCCTCAGCGATGAAAACGATCAAGTGGAGTGGAGTTTTAGCTGGTTTGCTGTTGGGCATAGCCAGTGTTAGTTTTGGACAGGTTTACGGACCCGGTAGTGGCTACGGTCAAGCCTATCCCAATGGAAACGGATACAATCCGAATTACCCAAATGGATACGGAAACGGCCAGGCTTACCCGAACCAGTCCTACCCAAATGGTTATAACAACGGCTACGGGCAGCCTTATCCGAATGGCAATGTGCTATACGATCAGTATGGCCGGCCTTATCCGGTGCAGCCACCCGTGGTAATTGTGCCGCCCAGGGTTGTGATCGTTCCGCCACCGCCACGGGTAGTGTACGCTCCTCCGGTCATTGTCCGGCCGTATGGCGGGTATGGAGCTTACGGTTACGGCCATAGAGGTGGCCGGGGGGGCTACGGCCGCCGTTGGTAATGAGCAGCCTGAACGGTTGCTCAGATCAAACAATAGATTGGTTCAATACGTTAATAATCAAAGAGAAGATCATGAAAACAATAAAAATATTGCCGGTATTTGTGGCTGCTTTATTAGCTGTTCTACTCACCAGCTGCGGACCATCCTACGTAAGTACGGGCGTTGGTTACGGCCCTGGTTATTATGGTGCACGCCCTTATTATGGGTATGGCAGCCCTTATGGCTACTATCGTCCACCCGTAGTGGTACGTCCGCCGGTGGTCGTTCGTCCACGCTATTATTCGCCTTCACCCCGTTATTACGGCGGTAGCCCACGCGGTGGCTATAACGGAGGCCGCAGTGGAGGTGCCTACAGCGGAGGCAACCGTTCGCGCGGACCAAGGTAGTTTCTGGAAATCAGTGGACTGTATGAAATGAGTGGGGTAGTCAGGTGGTGAAGTAGTTGGAATTACAGTTCTTACTTCATCACTTGACTACCCCACTAATAACCAATTAAGCAGGCCAGGAGAAGGGCTTGCCAATGTGAATGGAATAATCGCCGGATTCGATTTGGGGTTTATCGTCTGTCGACAGGTTGTAAAGGTAGATCCAGCAATCGGCGGTTTGGTCGTTGAACTGAACGGGAATGACCGCCCGGATATATTCGGTGGGCTGTTCAAATCCCTCGCCAACACCTTCGTAATAATCCAGATAGGTTAAGATGGCCGCTTTCTGGTTGCTGATGTCGAACACGGAGCCATGAACATGCTGTTGGCTATCGAACTGATAAACAGCGCCGGGGTAGCTTCCCATATCGAACGACTGGCCTGTAAAAGATCCTTCACCCACATAACGACCGCGTTGCCGAAGGTACTGCGAAAACGTGTTATCGAAAGGAGGGCGGAGTGTACCGTAAACGATCAGGAAGTCTGGGTTGTGGGTCATCTAATAAAAAAAATGGAGCAGCGCGACGAAAATAGGCTTTTTGACGTTACGTATGAAATTGCCGGGTCATGAAAAAGACAAAAATCATTCTGCTCATTGCTGCTTCACTGGTTTTAACGACCGCTCCGCTGGAGCTCATGGCAGCTAAAAATACTTCGGAAACAGCGGCTATCGGTCGTAAACGAAAGGGCTATAAACCAAAGCGGGGAGGCTTATTTAATACAGGTCTTTTCCGCAAGAAAAACGGCTGTGGTTGCCCGAATCATTAAGCAATTGTTAAGAAATTGTACTTATAACATAGCCAGGCCCTTACATGGGCCTTTTTTCGTTAAATTAGTTGTAAAAATCTGTGTTTCAGCGTAAAATTTTGTACCTTTGCGGCTTGAAATAGCTGAACCATCGGGTTACCCGGTAGAATTTATTTGATTTTTCATGGTTTTCATGACTGCTTATAAACGGGTTCAGAGAAATACAACCAAATCATGAAAGTCAAACGAATCAGGAAAATCCGGGTTCAGACAACAATTGTATGCAATCAATTCGCAATATAGCAATCATCGCCCACGTTGACCACGGCAAAACGACTCTGGTTGACAAGATTATTCACGCATCGAAGCTCTTTCGGGACAATCAGGAATTTGGCGACCTGATCCTGGACAACAATGACCTTGAGCGTGAGCGGGGCATTACTATCGTTTCTAAAAACGTATCGGTACGTTACAAAGACGTAAAAATCAACATCATCGACACACCGGGCCACAGTGACTTTGGCGGTGAAGTTGAACGCGTTCTGAAAATGGCCGACGGTGTGTGTCTGCTGGTTGATGCCTTCGAAGGCGCCATGCCACAAACACGTTTCGTATTAGGCAAAGCGCTTCAACTGGGTTTGAAGCCAATCGTAATCGTTAACAAAGTCGACAAAGAAAACTGCCGGCCCGACGAAGTACACGAACAGGTTTTTGACCTGATGTTCAACCTCGGTGCTACCGAAGACCAACTGGATTTTCCAACGGTATACGGTTCGTCGAAACAGGGCTGGATGGGGCCGGATTGGAAAACCCCAACCGACAACATTACGTATCTGCTCGACACCATCGTTGAGAACATTCCAGCTTCGCCAATAAACGAAGGTCTGCCACAAATGCAGATCACATCGCTGGATTATTCGGCCTTCGTTGGTCGGATCGCCATCGGTCGTGTGCATCGCGGTACGCTGAAGGAAGGTGCTACCATGGGCCTGATCAAAGGCGATGGTACGGTGAAGCGGGTGAAAGTTAAAGAACTGCAAACGTTCGAAGGACTTGGCAAACTGAAAGTAGCCGAAGTTCAGTGCGGAGATATCTGTGCGGTTACGGGTCTGGAAGAGTTTGAGATCGGTGATACATTGACCGACCTGGAAAATCCGGAAGCTCTGGAGCGTATTTCTGTTGATGAGCCGACGATGAACATGTTGTTCACGATCAACAACTCGCCGTTCTTCGGTAAGGAAGGCAAGTTCGTTACCTCGCGTCACCTGCGTGATCGTCTCTATAAAGAGATTGAAAAGAACCTGGCCTTACGTGTTGAAGCCACGGATAGTGAAGACCGCTTCCTGGTGTATGGCCGTGGTATTCTTCACCTTTCTGTTCTGATCGAAACCATGCGTCGTGAAGGCTACGAATTGCAGGTTGGTCAGCCACAGGTGCTCTATAAAGAAGACGAGAACGGTCATAAACTGGAGCCGATCGAAACCCTCGTGGTCGACGTTCCGGAAGAAACGGCCGGTAAAGTAATCGAATTGGCAACCCAGCGTAAAGGTGAGCTGCTGATCATGGAACCAAAAGGCGATCTGCAACACCTGGAATTCGATATTCCATCGCGTGGTCTGATTGGTCTGCGTTCCAACGTCCTGACGGCAACCTTCGGTGAAGCCGTTATGAGCCACCGCTTTAAAGAGTATCAGGAATACAAAGGACCAATCCCCGAGCGGATCAACGGTTCGTTGATCTCGATGACCAGCGGTCAGGCAACGGCTTACTCGATTGACAAACTTCAGGATCGGGGATCTTTTTTCATAGAGCCGGGCGATGAAATTTACACGGGTCAGGTAATTGGCGAACATAACCGTCAGAACGATATCGTTGTCAATGTTATCACCGCCAAGCAGCTGACCAACATGCGTGCTTCGGGTTCAGACAATAACGTAAAGATTGCTCCGAAAATCTCGTTCTCACTTGAGGAGAATATGGAATACATCCAGAAGGATGAATACCTGGAGGTAACGCCGAAATCGATGCGTATTCGTAAAATCTACCTCGATGAAAACGAGCGGAAACGGAACCAGAATAAATTTGCCATGGCTTAATTGCCGGCTTGGTATCGATCAATAAAAAATCCCCCTCCGAATTTCGGAGGGGGATTTTTTATTGATCGAAGCGTTCCCGAGAACGTATGGATAAACAGCCTCATTAATTAGACCGTAAAGCAAAAGCGGGGATTGTTTTAAGCGAGAATAAAGACACCGGAGTTGCGGGTGCAGCAGCCGGTGTTACAAAGCCAGCCTGAGCGTTTTGTGTGTCTATGTAAGCAGCCTGATGATGAACATGGTAATAACCAGCTATAAACAGCGAGCCGCCAATAACTGATAAAGCAACTTTTTTCATAGGGGATTGAGTGTAAGTAATTTACGAATGGCGAAGCAATATGAGTATGAACATTGCTTCAAGATGAATTGTTTTAGAACGCTACTCCCACCCGGAAGCACATTCGGTTATAGATACGATGTTCATCGCGCTGAATATCAACGCCAGAGAGCGGTTTTTGTACATCTACGGTCTGACGTTTGTACGATAAGGACATCACAAAAGCCGTTGAGGATGGTTTACCAACACGCAAAGCTAAGCCCGGATTAACCATCCATCCTCCATTAAGTTCGTAACCGGTCGAGTTTTTGTTAAACCAGGTAAACCCATAACCTGCATCAGCAATGGCTAGTAAACGCACATTTCGCTGTGGATAGGGGAGTAAGTCGAACCGTAGTCCGGCCCCAACAGGCGTCAGTAATGCGGTCTTATACCAGTCTACGCCCACCAGGCCGCCTATGGCCAACTGCCGGCTTATCTGAGCACCGTTAAATGTCTGCATGGTAAAACTTAATCGACTATCAACGGTTTGTGCGGTCGAAGGCCCAAAAGCCACGCGTCCGAACAAGCCGCCAAATTCTGTATAGTTCACGTAAGTGAACCGCCTTACAGGACTTTGTGCGTAACTGGTTCCAACCAGTGCCGCCAGTATGTACGGAAGAAGTCGTTTCATGGTTTCCTTAGTAATACGATGGACGACTGATGGGAATGCGGCTGATCTGGCGTAACTGCCGAGGGTTACTGATATCAAATTGATAGAAGCCATCCTTGCCAATCATAAGCAGTGATTTTTCCAACGGAATAACGTCAAATGCGTTCATGCCTTCGAGGTGCTGTAACAGATTCCGGTCGATGTTCAGCGCGTCGCGCATATCGAATGACTTCAGGCCATAGGCCCCTTCGCAGATAAACAGATTCGGAAAGGAGATACCCAGCCCGTGCGGGTTGCGCATCGGGTAGCTCTTAAGCAGTTTGGGGTTCGTCAGGTTTGTTACATCCACCACATCGAGCTGGTTTGTAAACCCACCACACTGGTTTCCTGACCGAAGGGTAACGTAAGCCAGATTATCATGAACGACTACCGGGTCGCAAACGCGGGCGTGCTGAAAAACCGATAGGAGGGATGGCTTCTCCGGATTGGCGTTGTCGTAAATGTGCATACCCGACTGCGAGCCGATGAACAGTTTATCTTTATATGGGAAAATGGTCTCGATGCCCCAGCCCAGCTGCACCTGGTTTCCCAGTTGTGGATTTGCCGGATTGCTGATGTTGAACAGCTGCATGGCCGACTGATTGACGGTATAAAGGTAATTGTCGTACAGAGCAAACCGCGCCATTGAACCCGCTACGCCGTTCGTTGTTGAACTGCCCGATTTGTCATTAAACACAGTAGAGGTTTGCGCGTTGAAGAGTACACCACCCCAGAAATTAGTGGGTGTGACATTGTCTTCACAGTTGGTTTCTGTGGTTTCCGTAACGTAGCTTACCTTCTGGTCGTAAAGCATCTGACTGGTTGGGTCGAAACTCCACCAACCCCCTTCGAACGAGCCATTCGGGAATACATTCGTGACGCGTTTTACGGCCTGAATAGCCGTTGGATTGCTAATGTCGAACGCGATAAGATCCATATAGCTATCAGCATACAGGATGTTATTCCGGATGGCTATATCGCCGTTTCCGGGAATTCGCAGGAAGGCTACCGGTTTGGGGTCAGACGGGTTACGGTTATCAATGATATGAATGCCTTCTTTCAACTCATTGATAAACAGAAACTGATCTTTCGTGTAAATCTTACCGGGGTTGATCAGTGCCTGCGGGGGCTCTGTCTGAACGCCCTGCCGGAGTTGTGCCGCCGTGAACGAAACAGGCGAATATCGTCGGAAAGTGCGGGTTTCTTTGCAGGTGTCCGTACAGCCCGTCAGGGAAAGCAGGGGCAGCACAAAAAGAAGTAGACGGTTCGGTTTCATAGGCAAAACAAGTAGGGTTTGTTGTCAGGACTCTCAAGGCGGTCAAACCGTTGGAACTCAACAAAAAATTACCCGGCTGTCCTGATTACGGCCGGGTAATACTGATCTTACACAAAAAGAGTAATATGTATTGTCGTTGATAGCTAATGCGCTTTTTAAGAGTTGGTTTTAGTCGGGTCCGCAATTTTGCCGACGAAGAGAACGGTACCTGATGCTTTTTCATGAATGACGAACGCAAAAGGCCGGTCGCACAGGGTTGGCAACTGCACGGAGGTTGTTGAAATACCACCCGTTGTTACGGCAGCGGCTTCGGTTCCTGCTTCGTCGACGGCCACGAATGTATTCTGCTTAACGAAGCTCAGTAACAGGCCGCCCCCGGCGTTTATTTTGGTAAAATCGGCCCGATCTGTAAAGGCCGTTGGCATACCGAGCGCACTAAGCACATTATTGAGTTTCGCTTCGTAGTTTACCGTGAATTTAGGTAAACCAATATCGAGCTTACTTTTGACCATATCTTTCTGAAGCTGCGTCCACTCACTACTATCCAGGGTGTTGAGCAGTGCATCGGCCGTCGTGTTTCCGGTAGGTAGCAATACCGTCATGACGTAATTACCCGCACCGTAGGGAAGTTCGAATGCGGTATAGGTTGACCGGAACGTGTGGTTCAGTTCTGTATTCAGCCTCATCATCCGAACGGTTGTCTGAGCGTCGGAAGCCAGCGTGAAGGGCCAATCGGTGGTTTTGGCGGCATCGAAGCGCGTGGTCCAGTCGCCTTTGAAATACAGCGCGTTCATCAAGAACAGGACCTCATTGGGCTGTATCTGATCGATCACCTTCGGGATTTTGCCATTGGTCTTCTGGCTCGCCCAGTTATTGATCGTACCAACGGTGGCTGGGTTAGTAAAATCCTGAGCCGAAATCTCCGCGCTGAATGTTTGCTTCAGCAAATCCTGAAAAGCCGTTTCAACCGGGAAGGTATTCCGGTACCAAACAGAGTTGGCCAGCCTCATCGTAACCTTCGGATCGATTCCAGGCAGATTGGCCATCAGGTTTTGGTAGGTCGAATTGGCTTCGGCCAGCGTTTGGGCGTCTAATTTGAGGGTCTTTTGGATCTCCTGAGCCGTTTGGCCGTTGGCACCGTTCAAGATCATACCCAAAGCTATATGAAGGCTCAGGGGCGAAATGAACACGTTTTTGGCAGGCCCATCCTGTGCATTCACCTGCTTGGCCAGATCGAAGGCAAACTGGGTCGTTTGCGCACTAAATGGCGCCGAGATCCGCAGTTCAGCAGCTGTACCGGGCGATGGGGCAACCGTTGAGGTGTTGCAACCCACTGCCGTAAGCAGAATACCCGTTACGGCTGCGGAAACGGTTGAAAAAAGGGTTGTTTTCATGGCAATAGTTGAATTATAACGAGCAATACACGTTTGTAAGACGCTGAAACCAGCCTTACTTGCATTCGTTGAAAACCTCACGTTGAGCGCGCAGGCTGGTAACCAGCGTCTCAAATCCCGGAATGGTCTTGCCAAACTCAAAAATAACCCGGTGCTTCCTGCCATCGGCTTCCAGTTCGATGTATTCGGCACCGCCATCGGCACAATCAGGGCAACCCAGCTGCTCTGGTTGCTGGAAAAACAGGTTGGGGTTAGCCGCTGCTCTGAGCGTGTCCCAAGCGGCCTGAGAAATCGTTGTCTGGCAGTTCTTTGGCGGATTTTGGGTCTGTGTTCTCGACTGACTGGTTTGTGTCAGCATGAGGGTCGTACCGCTAATGACATAATCATTCTTACAATAGCCAACACACATACCAAACGATGCACCGGTGCGAATAATAAGCCCATCCGTCGATAAAGGCTCTGCCAGCGCTGATTTGTCCGGCGAGCAGCGGCCCAGCAGGCTTATAAACAACAGGCAAATTCCCAGAAACTTCATGGTTGAAAGCAGTTAAAAATGATAATCGACACCAAAACTCATACCGGCCGATGTTGGGTGGTTCTGCACCTGTGCGTCAGACCGGGTGCTGGATTCCAGCGAAGGTTGGTAAACGCCGGCAACGGAAGCCGACCATTGCCGCGAGGGCCGGTAGCGTACCCGTGCGCCCATCGTAGCCGCCAGCGATACCGGCCGATAAACGCCATCTTTACTGGTTATAACCAACGCGTCGCCAACGGTGTTTTTGACAAAAATATTCGTGAGCAAACCACCCAACACGGCCATACTCAGCTTCTTACGCGGCCGGAACTGATAACCCACCTGAACCGGGACCTGTACGAATTGGTAGTCATTCGTTACCGCCTGAATGTTTCGGCTGTCGTAAGCTGATTTGTAGTTGTTGGCTGCGATGCCTGAGTAATTGGCCTGGGGAGCGTTCGCCAGATCACTGCTGCGTACACTACTCCGCAGGGCATCTGCGTACAAATTATTCAAGCCGGTGTTCCGATTGGACAGGGCATCCATTTGTACCGAAGCCAAATACTGTTGAGCCGGTGTCTCCACCGTTGACCGCCCAGACAGGTAACCAACCCCCGACTCAACCGACCAGTGATCAGTCAATTGAACCCCCGCACCGGCCTGGTACGCTACCGAAAAACTAGCGCGGCTGCTGACCGCCGATTGGTTCGAGCTCGTCGGAGACGCAATCAGGCTGTTGGAAAAAGAAGGTTGAGCTTCCTTAACCGCTACCGCCGGATTGAACGAACCCGGCATCATACTCACCGAAGCCCATAATTCGCGGGATTTCTGTTTCGACTTCGTGATCTCCGGGTCCATACTGGCCTCTGCCGGACGCGCCCAGACAATCCGCTGAATGGCACCAACGGTACGTAGCCGCATGGGTCTGCCCGCCAGTTTATCGAAAGCAACTGCGGTGTTCGCCCCAAATGCCTGAATACCTGATCTGGCGTGATGGTCGGCTGAATAAGAAACAGCTGCCATCCTGGAAACTACCGATTGTGTGCGCTGCGACATATCAACGGTGGCTATATGCTGTTGAAAAGTCGCTAATCCTGAATCAAATACGTGTTCAGTTGGGCCAGTGGTTTCGCTGGCATCCTTCCGGCGTGCTGGTCGCCCGGTTGCATCACGCTGGAAACGTCCCGGATTTAACCGGAAGGGCGCGCTCGAAGAGGCTATCGCATGTTGACGCGCAGCGTTCCCGGTCGTTGTTGAGCCGTTGGCCAGGCCACTTTCCGGCGATCTGGCCGCTGTCAGCTCCTTCTGTTTCGATAAGGCGATTGCATTTTCTGACGAAGCCGTCCGCTGCGAATGGGCGAGGGGAGTGGTAGGTGTCGATGCGGTACGAATGGCCCACCAGCCAACAAGCAGTAATGCCACCGCAGCCGCCAGTCCCGAACCCCAGATAAGTGGACGGGATGAAGCCAGTCCCGAACCCCACAGCGGGATCACTTTAGGACCGTCAGCCTCGTCCAGCTTGCGCTCTATAGCCGCCCAAACGCGGGGTGGGGGCGTTTCGGCGGCTTCGTCAAAGGTCTTTCGCCAGAAATCGTCCGGCAAATTCTTATCTAACTCATCCATTTCTGTCGTATGGTTCATTTTGAACGGCCCTGTACCGGGTGTCCGTCCGATTGTAGTTTCTGTTGTAGTAGTCCTCTGGCGCGGGCAAATTGGGATTTAGATGTTCCTTCAGCAATGTCGAGCATTTCGGCAATTTCCGGGTGGTTGTACCCTTCAATAGCATACAGGTTGAAGACCGCCCGGCAACCGGGTGGCAGTTCCTGAATCAATTGCAGCAGGTATTTATAATTCAATGACGGTAAACTTTCGTCGGCCTGGGGTAATACGGGTGCCAGCTCCTGGATGTCGGCCGTGTGTTCCCACGGTTTTTGTTTGCGTATTGCTTTTAGGGCTGTGTTAATCACAATTCGTTTTAACCAGGCTTCCAGCGGACACTCGAACCGGAACGAATCGATGTGTCGGTATATCTTCACGAATGCATCCTGTAACACATCTTCGGCTTCGTCCGGGTCATTAATGTACCGCTTACAAACGACAAAGAGCTTCCCGGCAAACCGCTCGTAGAGCTGTCGCTGCACAATTCGGTCTTGCCGACGGCACCCTTCAACTAGTTCGTATTCATCCTGCATAACAACGTGGACAGTACAAAGACCTCATTCAGAGGTAAACGGTTGGAAATGATCTGAAAAAATTTTGCCTTGTGTATTCCCTCAATCAGTAATCCCAGGATTTGTGCTCTTAGAAAGGCTATTCTATAACGCAGAACATGATTTTAAGATAGTTCATGTTGGATATTTTATAGACATGTATATTTGAGAAACCTTTTTCGGCAACTACAGATGAATCGACGTGATGCGTTGCGGTACTCACTTGGAGCGGGCGTTTCTGCATTGACCTACACGGCTTTTGGACAAACAAAAGCAGCCAGCAACCGATTCCGGATTGGGGCCTGCGATTGGTCTATTGGCCCGGCGGGCGATATAAAGGCGTTTGCCGTAGCCAGGCAGATTGGGTTGGACGGAGTGCAGGTAAGCCTGAATACCGTATCGGACCATGAGCACCTGCGCAAGCCGGAACTTCAGCGGTTAGTGAAGGAGGCTGCGCAACAGGCAGGTGTGCAGATTGGCGGACTGGCCATCGGCATGCTCAACCAGATTCCGTACAAGTCAGACCCACGTACCGAAGCGTGGGTGCAGGACAGTGTTGACGTTGCCAAAGCCCTGGGGGTGAAGAACATTCTGCTGGCATTCTTCTCGAACAACGACTTGAAAAATGACCCCAAAGGCACGCAGGTCGTGATCGAACGTTTAAAAGCCGTTGCGCCCAAGGCCGAAAAAGCCGGGGTGGTGCTGGGTATAGAATCCTGGTTATCGGCTCCCGAACATTTGGCTATTCTGGATGCTGTTGGCTCCCCGGCGGTGAAAGTATATTACGATGTCTGCAACTCATCGGATATGGGGTATGATATTTTCAGCGAAATTCGGACGTTGGGTAAAGACCGAATCTGCGAAGTTCATCTGAAAGAAAACGGCTACCTCATTGGACACGGAAAAGTCGATTTGCCCAAAGTTAAACAGGCTCTGGACGACATTGGCTACGCGGGTTGGTTACACATTGAAGGCGCCGTGCCCAAAGGAAAGCCGATGCTGGAAAGTTATATTGAGAACAACAAAACGGTACGGACACTATTCGTCTGAATCAACTATTCTGGCGCGGGTATTCGCTCGTGTCTATCAACGTAGCGAGTACATGCTCGCATTTAAAAATAAGGCACGGGCGAATGCTCGCGCCAGAAGGCATCTGACGTTTGACTTAAATTATGAAGGCAACCTTCTCTTCGAACCCCGTCCCATTCGTTCTGACAACGCTTGGTTTTCTATATCTGGCTGGGCAGACATTCGAGCCAACTACGCGATTTGGCCATCCATCGTCCGGGGAAGAGCCCTCCCGGCAGCATATGGTCGTTGGTGCGGACTCCAATACGCTCTATCTGCCCAACGACCTGGAAGCTACTCTCTGGGCCGAAGCGCCTATGTTCTATAATCCGACCAACATGGATATCGACGCCAAAGGGCGGGTCTGGATTACGGAAGCCGTGAATTACCGGAAGTTCAATAACAAACCGGAAAGTCGGCTCAACCATGCTGAAGGGGAGCGAATCGTTATTCTGGAAGATACGGATGGCGATGGTAAAGCCGATGACAGTAAAGTCTTCGTAACAGACCCGGATCTGGTATCGCCCCTGGGCATTGCCGTGATCGGAAATAAAGTTATTGTATCAGCTGCTCCGAATCTGGTGGTATATACCGATGAGAACGGCGACGATAAACCCGATAAGAAAGAGGTGATGCTGACGGGTTTCGGTGGGCTGGATCATGACCATTCGCTGCATGCCGTGGTAGCCGGGCCGGATGGTAAATACTATTTCAACACCGGAAACGCGGGCCCGCATGTCGTAAGCGACAAAGACGGCTGGACGTTACGCTCGGGTAGTTTGTATGTGGGCGGAACACCCTATAATAAGCTCAACAAGGGCAACCAGGTGAGCGATGACGGGCGCGTCTGGACGGGTGGTATGGCCCTGCGGATTAACCCGGACGGGTCGAACCTGAAGGTGATGGCGCATAACTTCCGGAACAACTACGAAACGGCGCTGGACTCGTACGGCAATATGTGGCAGAATGACAATGATGACCAGGTTGTTGCCTGCCGCACGAGCTTCTTGATGGAAGGGGCTAATGCCGGGTATTTCAGCAGCGATGGTACCCGCTACTGGCAGGGCGATCAGCGGCCGGGGCAGACCATTCCAATTGCTCACTGGCACCAGGAAGACCCCGGCGTTATGCCCGTCGGCGACATTAGTGGGGCCGGTTCGCCAACGGGTATGGTTATGTACGAAGGGGATGAACTCGGGCCGCAGTACCGGGGCATGTTGCTCAGCGCCGAAGCGGGTCGCAACGTGATTTTCAGCTACAAGCCCGAGCCAATGGGTGCCGGTTACCGGATGCCCCGAACCGATTTTATCAGCACTTTCCCGGAAGTAGACCCCAATTACAAGTGGGATGCCGCCACCGACGATACCCGCAAGTGGTTTCGGCCCAGCGACGTGACCGTTGGTCCTGACGGCGCTATTTATATTGCCGACTGGTACGATCCCGTAGTAGGGGGCCATCAGATGAAAGATGCCAAAGGCTACGGGCGTATCTACCGGATTACACCCAAAGGCAAGAAACTGAAAACACCAAAAATCGATCTTCGCTCAACTCAGGGGCAGATTGCGGCTCTTCTAAACCCCGCCGTAAATGTACGGATGCTGGGTTTCGAGGCATTGGTGGCGCAGGGCGAGAAAGCTGTTGAACCGGTTATGGGTATTCTGTCGTCTGCAAACCCATTCCACCGGGCCCGTGCTATCTACCTGCTGGCGCAACTCGGTGCCGAGGGTCAGTTTGAGGTGGAGCGCTTGCTTAAAGCCGTTGATGCCCCGGTTCGAATGACCGCCTTCCGGGCACTGCGGAGTATCACCCCCGAAAATTCTAAATCTATACCCGCCCTTACGGCGTCGCAAAAGGCTTTGCTACCGCTCATGGGCAACTTGTCTATCGATAAAAGTGCGGCTGTTCGTCGGGAAGTGGCGATCGCTCTCCGCGATGTTCCATTTGATAACTGCCGGTTTTTATTGATGAATCTGGTAAAAGGATACGACGGGCAGGACCCCTGGTATCTGGACGCACTCGGAAAGGCCGCCGATGGGAAGGAAGAAGCGTTATTTTTCGAACTTCAGCAGACAATGCCCAAGAACCCCCTGGAGTGGGACCCGCGGACGGCGAATCTGGTTTGGGAGCTTCACCCGCCCTCTGCCGTAACGATGCTGAAGAAACGGGCCGCCAGTCCCTCGTTATCGGCCGATGCCCGCAAGCAATCGATCGTCGCGCTTGGCTTCATTAAAACGCCACAGGCGGCTCAGGCAATGGCTGAATTATCGAAACTGACGGATAAAGAGGTGGCCGATCAGGCGCTGTACTGGCTGAGTTTCCGGCGCGGCAACGACTGGGCCAAATTCCTGAACTGGGAAGAGGTAATGCCAACAAAAGTATCGTCGCAGGAGCAAAAGATGCTGGCGAACCGGCAAATTCTGCTGGATGAATACAAGTCGGACACCGAAAAGCGGAAGATAGCTCTGGAAATGGCCCACGACACGGAAGGTGGCAAAATCCTGGTGGGTCTGGTTGCGGATAAGAAACTGTCAACTAAATTAATAAAAGCGGTCACGCCAACACTGCTCAAAAATCCGGATCAGAGCGTTCGGACGATGGCCAAAGAATATGTCTCCGAAAAACAGGAAGCCCCCGCATCCGTTGAAACGGCTTCGGTTGCGGCCAAACCGGCGGAGGTAGCCACGGCTAAACCGGCGGAGGTCGCTACCAGCACCAGCTCGGACCCTGTATTGACGCAGATTGCAATGCTGTCGGGGAATGAGCGGACTGGCAAGACGGTTTTCAGTGCCAACTGTGCCACCTGCCATAAGCATGGTCAGTTAGGAAGTGACGTTGGTCCGGAGCTAACCAAGATTCACCAGAAGTTCGATAAGAACGGCTTGTTAGATGCCATTCTGCACCCCAGCGCGGGCATTGCGTTTGGTTACGAGCCCTGGCTGATCACGACCAAAACGGGGCAGACTTATTACGGATTTCTGGTAAGCGATAACGATCAGGCTGTTGTTGTCAGGGGAATAAAAGGACCTAAGCACACCATCCCCGCCGATCAGGTTTCGTCAAAGCGGCAGTACAAAACCAGCCTCATGCCCGATCCCGTGGCTATGGGTCTAAGCAACCAGCAAGTTGCTGATTTGACAGCCTTTCTATTGAAGCAGTAAGGTAATTTACCCACAGAGACGGTCCGTCTCTGTGGGTATAAACTTCGAAACTAGTTTGTTACTGTATAGCCTGCCTTTTTCAACTCAGCGGCTGTGAGGTTAATTATATTCACGTCCAGCTTGATCGGCTCCAGGGGTGTATCAGTTTTATCGGTCTTGACGGCAACGATGGCATCCACCACGTCCATGCCTTTAAAAACCTGCCCGAAAACGGTGAATTTATCGTCCAGACGAGCCAGCCCCTTTTTATTCTGCACAATGTAAAACTGGCATCCCGCCGACAGCATTTCTGGGTTGTTGTCTCGCCCGGCACCCACCGCGCCATACACGTGCCGTATCGTTGGCACAAACTCCGGTTTTAACAGGTAAGGCGAGTCCGAAAACCCGGCTGGCGTATCCGGGCAACCGCCCTGCGCCACGAAGTTGTTGATAACCCGGTTAAACGTCAATGTGTCCCAATAATTTGCCTTCGCCAGTTTCATGAAGCTGGCTTTGTGCGTTGGCGTTTCGTCGTAGAGCCAGAAAAGAATCTCGCCTTTAGGGGTTTTTATTTGCCCGACGGGATAGGTTTTTGGGGGTGGTGGCGGTGCGAAAAAGGAAGACAAACAGGCTAGTAGAAGGAGAAGTGTGGGCATGATTGTAGGGATTGACAGGTCAGCAATAAGACTCAATGAATCGATAATATACGGATTACTTGACCACCTTATACATCATGCCGTCTGATTTGGTCATCAGGTAGAGCTCGCCGGCGGCATCTTGCCCAATACGTAAATCGACTTTACTGACTTTGCTTAGCTCTTTCAATGTCGTTTGTTGCCCATCCAGCATGAGCGGAAATTCATGGATGGTTGCCTGCGAGCCTTCCCTGATCTCGTTCAGATTGACGTAGAAAACCCGCCCCCGAACAATCTCGCCGAAAACGTATTTCCCCCTTAATTGCGGAAGTTGCTTACCGGTGTACTCGAACCCACCCATAATGGCGTTGCCCTCGTCGTGGTCGAACTGGGCCGCCGGATAGGTGTAGCCATAGCGGGCATCATGCTGAGGTAGCGGATACACGCTGTTTACATTGGCGGTCGAGTCGATCAGGAACGTGCCTTCACGGTCGGGCCAGCCGTAGTTTTTGCCCGGTTTGACCAGATATACGGATTCAATCTGCCGCTGACCGATGTTGGTAACCAGCATTTTCCCGTCTTTGGTCCACGAAATTCGGTTGGGGTTCCGAAAACCGGCCGCATACACTTCATCCAGGCCGTCTTTACCGACAAACGGATTGGTTTTAGGGATACCGTACTGCCCGTTTTTACTCGTTCGGCCGGTGGGGTCAATACGTAGTACTTTGCCCCAGACGTGATTTTTGTCCCGCGCAATAAATGGATGCCCTTTCTCAACAGCCCCGCCGTCGCCTATGCCAATGTAAAGCAACCCATAGTCGGGGCTTTTGGGCGTTGCGTACGGGTTGAACGCAATTTCCTGCATGCCATGAATCTGATCGACCACGTTGACCCGGAGCAGTTCGCGTGGCTTTCCGGTCAATACACGCGACCGCGGGTCTGTGACTGTCCACTCATTGACCACCCACTGCAAGCGAACGGGAATGCTGTCGGCATAGGAAAAGTCAGCCATGGCAGAGTTTTTGGGTTCGGTGTGAGTGGTGTAAACGAGCCCGTTTCTGGCATAATCCGGATGGAAAGCGAAACTGCCCAGTCCCGTCGCCAGACCGGGCGTATTCGTGAAATTCTTGAAATGCTCCGTAACGTCAAAAAACACATCGGGCTGGTTGCTGGCCGTCAGGATATAGATTTTACCTTGTAGATCGGCTACCATCGTTTCCTTCGTGATCGGATGGACACCCATCTTGTTGATCCGTGTACGGGGCTGTGTTTTGTTCGTAAACGGAAACTGCATGACTTTTTGCAAGTTCAGCGCAACAGGCGACAAGGATATGGAAGGGACGATAGGGTTTTCCAGTGCCGTTTTTCCGGAAGAAACAGGCGCGGCAGGGGCGGGTTTCTCAAGAATGTAAGCCACCAGATCATCGAGTTCGGTAGCCGTCAGGTGTTTGAAATCCGGCATAACGGTGCCGAATTTCCTGGCTTTTTCGACAGCCCGCGCCACCCGCGCATCAATCTGGGCCTTGGGGCTTTTGATAAACTCGGTCAAATAATGACGGTCAACAGCATTCTTCAGTCCACCTAACTGAGGCCCAATGCCATCCTGTTTGAAATTATGGCAACCGGCACAATTGGCGTCGAAGAGTTTTTCACCTGTACGGGCGTCCTGCGCAATGGAAGACGCATTGGGCAGGATAACGAAAGCAGAAAAAACAATAAGCCGACAAAGCACTGCGAGAGATGTGTAGCGAAACGGCTGCATACGGGGAGTAATGGAATTTGTCTGATGAGAAAACGCACGAGTCGGCCGCTGTGAGTTGACGGCCGTATTTCTTAACAAAGCCTGCTAGCTGGTCTTATCTAATTCTTTACTGTAAACTATTTTATCTGAACACCGGATGTATTGAATACAATCGCCGACCGTCGGCGGCTGCGGTGCGATTCTTGCCGTGTGGTCAGTTTCTTAAAACTGACCGGCGAGGTTTCTCAAAACCTCATTAAGTTAATAGCCTATGCAGTAGGTTTCTTAAAACCTATCGTGTCAGTTTTATCGATCGCATCGGCAACCCGGCTGACAGCACGGCAATAAAATTTGCATCAATATACTAACTAGTACCTCATACAGCGTCTATGCCTTAAATCAAACACTGGTTAAACCCTTGACCCTAAATCGGAATCATACCGGTAACTGTTGTGGAAAAATAGATTTACATTCATCCATCCCAACAACCTGCCATTTCTACCAACTATGAACGCCTATTTGTCTCTCTTTTTCATGCTGGTCGCCATGGCGGTATCCGCACAAAACCGTCCGCAGCCCAATTATACCCGCGACTGGAAACGGGCGGACTCGCTGGTGGCCAAAGGCTTGCCAAAGTCCGCCCTCGCTATTGCCAGCCAGATTTACAGAGAGGCCAGGGATCAGAAGAATTACCCGCAGGTTGCCAAAGCCGCGATAGCCCGACAGATCTTTCGAAGCTTTTCCGATGAGGATTCGTACGTCGAACTCGTTCGTTCGCTGCAAACCGACATTCAGGACACGCCCGAACCAGCCCGGTCGGTGCTGCAATCGGTGTTGGCCGACATTTACTGGCAGTATTTCCAACAAAACCGCTACAAATTCTACAATAGAACGACAGTTGGACGCGCCAATCCAGGCCGGACCCTAACAGGAAAAGGTACCTCCAGAACAGAAGTTAAACCTGCCGATTCAACAGCCACGGATTTCACGACCTGGGATGCTCCTCACCTCATCGGGGTAATTACATCTGCTTATCTGGCTTCCGGTCAGGACAAAGCGTTGTTACAGAAAACGCCCATCGCTGAGTATGATGTACTTATCGACAAAGGCGATGCCGATGCCCGGCCACTTCGGCCCACCCTGTATGATCTACTGGCCCACCGCGCTATTGATTTCTTCCAGAATACCGAGCCTGATCTGCTGAAGCCGGTCTTTAAATTCGAGCTGAATCAGCCCGGCTACCTTGCCGGGCCAGCGGAGTTTGCAAAACTGTCCATCCAGAGTCAGGATTCATTGTCGGGCCGTTATCAGGCGTTGATGCTCTATCAGCAATTGCTCGCTTTTCATTTATCGGACGCAAATTCCGACGCGCTGGCCGATGTTGATGCGCTTCGACTGGCGTTTGTGCATCGGCATAGTGTGTTGCCCAACAAAGATGCCTTGTTTCAGCAGACGCTCGAAAAGCAGATAACAGCCAATAAAGGCAAACCCGCCGAAGCGATGTATGCCTACCAGCTGGCGGAGTTTCTGACTAATCAGGGTGGTATGGTTCGTCCGCTGGAGGATACAGATGACCCGGACTCCGCTAAACCGAATCCCTTTCGCTGGAACCGCAAACGAGCCGCTGACCTTTGCCGGGATCTGATCAAACGCTTTCCGAACACGCTTGCCCGTAAGCAGGCTGATGGATTGTTGACGCAGTTGCTGGCTGCGTCTTATTCGGTACAACTTGAACAGGTGAACTTACCGGAAAAGCCGTTTCGAGCACTGGTCAACTACCAGAATACGTCGAAGATCACCTACCGGATCATCCGCTTGCCGTTGTCTGAAGCTCGACAGCCGTTCGACCAGTTTGAAAACAGGGATGATCAGCGAAAGAAGAGCGTTGCCAAGTGGATAAAGCGACCAGCTGTTGCTGAAAAGTCCGTAACCCTCCCCGACGATGGCGACCTGAACAGTCATTCGGTCGAAATACCGATAGACGGTTTACCCCTTGGCCAGTATGTGCTGTTGCTTACCTCGGAGAATAGCTTTAGCGAGACTTCGGAACAGCTGCAGCTATCGCTTTTCACGGTATCGACGCTGAGCTATCTGGCCCGGCAGGACAATAGAAGCGATAAAACACAAACGTTGTTCGTCATGAACCGGCTTACGGGCGAGCCCATAGCCAACGCGTCGGTAACGCTGATCGATGTGGAGAATTTCAGGCTGACAAACACGAAAAAGTCATTCATGACCGATGCCGCTGGCCTGCTTGCCCTACCCGAAAGCCAAACCCCAACGGCCCAGCGGTTTGGATACCTGATTGCCTCAGGTCGCGACACCTTACTTTCCGGCACCCTATACAACTACAACAACCCCCCTCAGCAAGAGCGGGAGCAGACCTACGCCCGGCTCTTCACCGACCGCGCCATCTACCGCCCCGGGCAGCCAATTTATGTGAAAGGCTTGCTCTACGACGGGAAAGTGAACCAGTATGCTGTGCTGGCTAACGAAGAGGTAGACGTCGAGTTTCTCGATCAGAACGGCGAACGAATAGCCGAGAAAACGCTCAAAACCAACGAATTTGGCACGTTCGAAGCCTCGTTCATAGCCCCTGTGGCACGGCTTACTGGAAACATGACCATTCGGACGAGTGACGGCAGCACCAGCATCCGGGTTGAGGACTACAAACGCCCAACCTTCGAGGTGAAGGTCGATCCCATAAAAGAGTCGTTCAAGCTAGAGCAGACCGTTACGCTTTCGGCATCGGCCAAAACATTCTCAGGTGCGGTGGTCGATGGAGCCGAGGTGCGGTATCGGGTAGTACGGAGCCTGCGGCCACGCTGGGAGTGGTGGTACGGTTACCGCATGGGTGGCCGACCGGTGAGCCAGGCCGAAATTGCCAGTGGCGTAGCACAAACCGACGCTCAGGGTAATCTGCATTTATCTTTCCCGGCCACCCCCGACCGGGAGCAGTCCCGCGAGAGCAACCCTGTTTTCGATTTCGATGTAACGATTGATGTTACTGACCGGGCGGGGGAAACGCGAACGACCACAAAAACATTGCGTATTGGTTATTCGGCCATACAGGTCAGTCTGGCCATTCCGCCCCAGATTGAGAGCAATGCCCCTGCGACTTTTCCGGTAAACATCACGAACCAATCCGGCGAGAGAGTGGCGGCAAAAGGGCAGTTGACCGTGTATCGGTTACAACCGCCAGCGCGGCCGTTGCGAAACCGGCTGTGGAGCCGCCCCGATCGGCATTTTCTGAGCCGGGATGAGTTTCAACGGCTGTTTCCCCATGATCTCTATGCCAATGAAAACGACCCACGCATTTGGCCGAAGGGCGATGTCGTGCAACAGCAGGCTATTACCAGCCCGGCCGATTCATTGATAAAAGCAGACCTTAGCCGATACACTCCCGGTGAATATGTGGCCGAGATCACCGTAACCGATGCCAATGGGGAAACCGCCAAAGAGCGGGCTTTTTTCGCCGTTGTCAACGATAAACAGCCAACGGCATCGGCCCGGCCGGAGAATTGGGTACAGGTCCGCAAAGCCACGGTCGAGCCCGGTGAGGAAGCCGTTTTCTGGGTGGGTAATGGTCAGTCGTCCTGGATTTTGATGAGTGTTGAGGAAAATCAGACGATTGTGCGGAACGAGTGGCTGAAAACCGATGGTCAGCCCCGTCGTATCACTGTCCCTGTTACCGAAAAACAGCGGGGTGGATTTGCCGTACATTTCGCTATGGTGCAGAACGGGCGATTATCCGAAAAATCGCAGACGATTGCGGTGCCGTTTACCAATAAAGAGCTGAAGATCGAAACGCAGACTTTCCGTAACAAGCTCAAGCCCGGCGAACGGGAGCAGTGGACGCTGAAAATCAGTGGCCTCGGTAAGTCACCGGCCGAGCTTGTCGCCACGCTGTATGATGCGTCGCTGGATGTATTCGACCGGCTCGACTGGACGACATCCTTTTATCAACCTTACTCTCTGGCTTTCGGTAATTGGGAATCGCAGGCATTTAATGTGCTGGGTAGTCAGGTGATCGCTTACCGGTATCGCCCACAGCCGCCTGTAGCTGTGCGTCAGTATGACCAATTGGGCTGGCTGGGGTATCGGTTCAGTGTTTACGGAAGTCACCCGTTTGGGCTGAGTCCATTACAGATCGCCAACGATGCTATCCGGCTGAACGTCAGTCGGACGGAAAAAACGATTTCCGGAACGGCGAGCTATAAAGATGGGTCAGCTGCAGCGGGAGTTAGTGTGTTGGTAAAAGGAACGACTATTGGAACCAATACGGATGCAAAAGGAAGGTTTTCGATCAGTACATCTTCGGCCAGTAAAGAGGTTACCCTTATCTTTTCCTGGGTTGGCTACAAATCGCAGGAAGTAGTGCTTGGACAGAAACCAAAGTCGATCCAGTTGTTGCCCGATGCCATGGCACTGAGCGAAGTCGTCGTGACTGGATATGGCACGCAACGTAGAAGAGAGGTTACCGGTGCCGTCGCCAAGATGGCGGCACCAGCGGCAGTAGGTGGCGATCTTCAGTATCTTGCCGCTAATAGAGTCGCGTCTAATTCACAGAGTGAGATCAGCCGGTCAGCGCCACAACCGGTTGTCCCGTCTATCAACCCCCGCAAAAATTTCAACGAAACGGCTTTTTTCATCCCACAGGCGCAAACGGATAAAGACGGGCGGGTGGTGCTTAAATTCACTATGCCCGAAGCCCTGACCCGCTGGCGGCTGCTGGCCTTTGCGCATACCAAAGACATGAAAACGGGCGCCCTCGAACGGGAAATCATCACGCAGAAAGAACTGATGATTACGGCCAACGCGCCCCGGTTCTTCCGCGAAGGTGACACCATTCGCGTAACGGCCCGTATCAACAACCTGAGCGACAAGAGTTTGTCCGTAACAGCCAGTCTGGCGTTGCTGGATGCGCTTACCGGCGAGCCGATCCATCAGAAACTGAAGCTGAGCAATCTCCAAACGGGCGTGACGGTAGCCGCCGGACAAGGCCAGGCCGTGGGTTGGACGTTGATCGTTCCGGCTAATCTGGATGCCGTAACCTGTCGGCTAACGGCCCAGGCGGGCAGCTTCACCGATGGCGAAGAGTTCACCGTTCCTGTGTTGCCCAACCGAATGCTCGTGACCGACACGAAACCGGTTTGGGTGAATGGTAAAGAAACGAAGTCGTTTACCCTGAAACCGTTAGCCAATCTGAACCCGGAGCTGCCCGTTCAGCACGAGCGGCTCACGGTGGAGGTGACGAGTAACCCGAGTTGGTATGCGCTGCAATCGCTGCCGTACCTGATGGAATACCGCTACGAATGCGCCGAGCAGCTGTTCAGCCGGTTGTACGCCAACAGCCTGGCCGCTCACATTGTCAACAGCAAACCGGCCTTTAAGCAAGTGATTGCCGAGTGGCAAAAGACACCCCTTCGTAGCCCCCTGCAATCGAACGAGGAATTGAAAGCCATAACGCTGGAAAACTCGCCCTGGCTGGCCGACGCCCGCTCCGAAAGCGAACGGCAGGCAAAATTAGGCCAATTGCTGGACGGCAATCGGATGGAGAACGAGCAGCTGCAGACGTTTGAGAAATTGAAGCAGTTGCAAACGGAGGATGGTGGTTTTCGTTGGTTCGGCGGTATGGAGCCGAATTTATCCATGACCCTGCATATCCTGAGTGGGTTAGGCCACTTGCAGAAGCTGGGCGTTCAATTCCCGACCGACCTGAACGCTAATCTGGCCGATATGCAAACCCGCGCCATCCAATACGCCGATGCCGACCTGAAGAAATGGTTTATGGAGCAAAAAAAGATGGAGACACAGAATAAAGGAAAAATCGCTGGTCCCTGGTACTTTTCGGCCACCCAGTATCTGTACGCCCGTAGTTTCTACCTCGATAAACCCATTGATAAAGACGTATTGGCATACCTGAAACAGCGTATTGCCGCCGAGTGGCTCACGCAAAGTTTACAGGGCCAGGCGCTTTCAGCCATGGCGCTCAACCGCTTTGGCGATACCAAAACGGCGGCCGGTATCCTGCAATCCTTACTGGAACACTCGAAAATGTCGGAAGAAATGGGCCTGTACTGGCCCGATAACACCGCCGGGTTGAACTGGTATCAAACACCCATCGAAACGCAGGCGTATCTGATCGAGATGATTGACGAAGTGGGTCATACGCCACAGGGACAGGCCTGTTTTGAGTGGATGGGTCAGCAATCGAAGCGGACACTGGGCCCTCAAATCATCGTCGACGAAATGAAACGCTGGCTCCTTCGGCAGAAGCAGACCCAGTCGTGGTCGTCTACCAAAGCCACAACGGAGGCCATTTACGCACTTCTGCTACGAGGCAGTGACTGGCTTGGAACGGGCGTAAGTACGCAGGTCAGTCTGGGCGGGAAATCGATCCAAAGCCGCGTGTCGAAAGCCGATGCCATTACGGGCTACGAAAAAGTGACGTATGCGGCTTCGGAGATCAAACCAGAAATGGGCGCGGTTCAGATCACGAAAACCAGCGATGGCCCGGCTTGGGGGGCACTTTACTGGCAGCACTTCGAACCGCTCGACCAGGTGATGCCGGGGAGCGCGGGCTTATCGGTTCAAAAAACGCTTTACGTGCAACGCGACTCGCCCAGTGGTCCGGTCATCTCAACGGTGGCATCGCAGTCAGCGCTCAAACCAGGTGATCTGATCAAAGTCCGGCTTGTGCTCAAAACCGACCGCGCTATGGAGTATGTGCATCTGAAAGACGGGCGGGCGTCGGGTTTTGAGCCGGTAGCGGTTTTGTCGGGCTACAAATACCAGAACGGACTCGGTTACTACGAATCCCCCCGCGACGCCAGCACCGATTTCTTCATGAGTTACCTGCCCGTAGGCACGCATGTATTCGAGTACGACCTGCGCGTGGCTCAATCCGGCGATTTCTCGGCGGGTGTTGCGACGGTTCAATGCTTCTACGCCCCCGAGTTTTCGGCCCATTCGTCGGGCGAACGGGTACGGGTGAAGTAAGTTGGTTACTCAAGAAAGGCAATGGCTTCCAGCTCAATACCAAAACCGTAATGCAGTGGATTGCAAGGCACAACGGACCGCGCCGGGCGATGATCGCCGAAGAACCGGGCATATACTTGGTTGACCGCGCCCCAGGCATTAATGTCGGCGATGAAGACCGTTACTTTCAGTACCTTGTTATGCTGGCTGCCGGCGGCTTTCAGAATAGCGTCGAGGTTGGCCAGAATCTGCTCTGTCTGTTCGGCAATCGGCGCGCTGGTTAGTTTCTCTCCGGCGGGTGTAATGGGCAGAATACCGGATACATAAACCTGTCCGTTATGGACAATGGCCTGAGAATAATGGCCACCCGGAACCGGGGCGTCAGGAGTTTGGATAAGGGTCATGGGTTTAAAAGCTAATGAGGGCAATAAGAAAAGACAAACGCCATTCCGTAAAGAAATGGCGTTTGTCTCAATACGCTAAAGTTAATCAGCTACACAATAGCATCGATTAACGAGGTGACAACAGAAACGACAATACTGAACAGCAGAGCCGCTATAAAGCCAGTGACGTGAAAATTAGGAATTAAATACGCCGTCAGATACACCATCAGCACGTTCAGTACCAGCAGAAACAGCCCAAGCGTGACAATCGTGATCGGAATGGTCAATACCGTCAGGATTGGCTTGATGAAAGCGTTTAGAAAGCCCAGCACGATCGCTACGATCAGGTACGTACCGGCACCACCTGTTACAGAAACACCAGGAATAAAATAGGCGGCCACCCAAACGGCCACGGCACTAATCAGAATACGGATAATCAGACCCATGAATGATAGGAGTTTAATGATCAATAAGTACGGTTACCTGTGGCAGAACAACGCCCGGCAAACAGGGAACACGGAATCTTGAACATGAAACCCGAATCTATTGTTTGACGTGGCGCGATTGCAACACGGCAACAATATCGTCTAAATTCATATTTTTCTGTTCCAGCAGGACCAGAAAATGAAACAACAGGTCGGCGGCTTCGCCTTTGAAGAGGTCGTCGTTATCGTCTTTTGCTTCGATAACGAGCTCAACGGCTTCTTCACCGACTTTCTGCGCAATCTTATTGACACCCCGTCCGAACAGGCTGGCTGTGTACGATTTATCGGATGGATTTACCTTCCGGTCGTGGATAATGCTTTGCAGGTAGTTCAGAAACTGCCCTTTGCCCTTGTTGACTTCATCAAAGCAGGTATCGGCCCCCGTATGGCAGGTTGGCCCGGCGGGTGCTGATTTTATCAAAAGGGTATCCCCGTCGCAGTCGATCAATATTTCCCGAACGTGCAGGAAGTTATTAGAGGTTTCGCCCTTGGTCCAGAGCCGCTGTTTGCTCCGGCTGAAGAACGTCACAATATTTTCGGCAACGGTTTTGTCGTAAGCCTCGCGGTTCATATACCCCAGCATCAGGACCTTACCGGTTTCGGCATCCTGAATCACCGCCGGAATGAGGCCGTCGGGGGACTTGTCAAAGTTAATCTCGGAATTCATGCCGCAAAGGTAGTCGTTACGACCGAATCGTTTCTACAAAGGCGCGAATGCTCTCGGGCGATGTGCCTTTTTCGGCCAAATGCCGGATGAACGCGCTACCGACAATAGCACCGTTGGCAAATTGACTGGCCGTATCGAAGGTCTCGTGGTCGTTGATACCAAAACCGATCAAACGCGGGTTACGCAGATTCATGGCCTGAATGCGGTCGAAGTACGCTCTCATGGTGTCGCTGACCCCCTTTACCGAGCCGGTGATGCTGGCCGACGAAACCATGTAAATGAACCCATCCGATTCGGCATCAATAAACCGAATACGTTCGTCGGTGGTCTGGGGCGTAATGAGGTGTACGTTCAGAATGCCATACTTGCGGAAGGTCGGGGCGTATTCTTCCAGAAACAAGTCCAGCGGGAGGTCGGGGAGGATAACGCCATCGACACCCACTTCCTGACATTTCTGGCAGAAATTCTCGACACCAAATTGCAATACGGGGTTAATATAGCCCATCAGCAGAATGGGGACCGTAATGGGTTCGCCGTGAGCAGCGTTCCGGCAATCGGCCAGTTGGGCAAAAAGCGTTTTGATCGACATGCCGTTGTCCAGCGCGACGCCGTTGCTCTGCTGAATGGTTTCGCCATCGGCAACGGGATCGGAGTAGGGCATACCAATTTCAACGATGTCTACCCCTGCAGCCTGTAAGCCCCGCAGAATGGTGGTGGTATCGTTCAGGCTCGGGTATCCGGCCGTAAAATATACGTTCAGCAGCCGTTCGCTCTTCTGAGCGAACAGGCTGGAAATGCGGTTTTGAGTAAGTTCCTGGGTCATTGGTTCTGTAAAACGGAAAGGTTTCGCACTGGCGATCCGGCCCGTTTAGCCGTCAGGCTTATTATTCAACGTGAATAATGGGAAAATCTAAATTAAGCGATTGAAAAACAGTTAGTTATTTAAGCGCATTTTTAGTCATCCCAACGAAAGGAAGGATTTGCGGACAAGACAGGTAATTCAACCTACAGAAAATCCCCCTCCGGCGGCCCGGTCCTTTCGTCGGGATGACTAAAAATGCGTTACGTTTTATCGTTCAATAGCGCATTACTGAGGGTTTCAGCGAAAAGGTTAGCCTAACAGCTAAACGGAGCGGTACTACAAAAACTTCGAATACGTGCTTAGATCCTTATCGCCACGGCCCGAGAGGCACACGACTACCACATCATCGGCGTTGAGGTTCATTTTCTCCAAAGCGGCCAGCGCGTGGGCTGTTTCCAGTGCCGGAATGATGCCTTCGAGTTTGCTGAGCTGGAAACCGGCTTGCAGGGCTTCATCATCCGTAATGGCGTAAAAATCACCCCGACCCGATTCGAACAGGTGCGCGTGGAGCGGACCAATGCCCGGATAGTCCAGACCCGCCGAAATCGAATAAGGCTCCGTTACCTGGCCATCTTCGGTTTGCATCAGAATCGTGCGGCTACCGTGCAGCACACCAGGCTTGCCCAGTGCCGTAGTCGCGGCCGAATGTCCCGTGCTGATTCCCTGACCCGCAGCCTCAGCCGCCACCAGACGCACGGTTGGCTCGTTCAGGTAATGATAGAACGCACCGGCGGCATTGCTGCCACCACCTACGCAGGCGACCATGTAATCGGGGTTTTCGCTGCCTGTTTTGGCGAACAGCTGCTTCTTCACTTCTTCGGAAATGACCGACTGGAAGCGGGCTACCATGTCCGGGTAGGGGTGAGGGCCTACTACCGAACCAATGATATAGTGCGTATCGACCGGGTTATTGATCCAGTGACGCATGGCTTCATTAGTCGCGTCTTTCAACGTCTGGCTGCCCGACGTCGCCGGTACCACTTTGGCCCCCAGCATCCGCATCCGGTCGACGTTGGGTTTTTGCCGTTCCATGTCGATGCTGCCCATGTACACAATGCACTCCAGTCCCATCAGGGCGCAAACCGTAGCGGTGGCCACGCCATGCTGACCGGCACCCGTTTCGGCCACGATGCGCTTTTTGCCCAGCCGTTGCGCCACCAGAATCTGTCCGATGGTGTTGTTGATCTTGTGGGCACCGGTATGGCAAAGGTCTTCGCGTTTGAGGTAAATCGTAGCCCCGATATGGGCGGACAGACGTTTCGCCAGAAACAACGGCGTTGGCCGACCAACATACTCTTCGAGCAACTGCCAGAACTCCGCCTGAAATGTCGGATCGGCGATGATATTCAGGTAGTTTTGTCGTAATTCTTCAACATTAGGGTAGAGCATTTCAGGGATGAACGCTCCACCGAAGTGGCCGTAAAAGCCTTTATTTGATACCTCGAATGAGGTTTGTGGTTCAAGAGTGGTTTGCATGATACTCAATGCTTTAGTAAGCGTATTTTATTGGAAGAACGTCATCGTCTGGAGACATTGTCGTTACCATTGACACTGTCGTTATGTAATGTGGCAGAAAAGTTAGCTATTCAACATGCCCGTTCTTTCTGAAAAGCGTCATATCGAGGTTAGCAACGAACTCTTTAGCCGACTCCATTTTGGCAGCTGATAATTCATCCATCGAGCGATACCGACCAACCGACCTTTTAGTTGTTACATTCTTTTTGTTTCGCTCTTGTTTTTTTGTCTGCTCCATGATCAACTTGTTCTTCGTTGAAAAATAAATCCTGTGTAATCTCGATTGGGAGTAAATTCTTCAATGGATTTACTTGCATCGCATCCGTAAATCGTAAATAATTCAGTTGCTTTATCAAGTTCACGCGTAATCAATACTCTATAAAGTCGTGTTCGAATTCCGGCTTCATCGCTTCCTTGAAAATAGACCAATTTTGATGGATATCGGTCAAAAAAAGACAGTATCGCCTGAAACACCGTTGATATTACCCGATTTAAATCTTGATTATTACTAACAATTGAATCATCTAGATTACCATCTGGCATTACATCACCCAACGCTAAGTTGTATAGCAGGGCATTGTCTGGAAAAGGCGTAAATTGAATACGCTTTGGAATGGTATGCTCTCTACTTACACTAATAAACTGGTAGTTTAGCGCATCATTGGATACATCAAACGGATAGGCGGGCTCATTCATAAGCTCAAATATACTTATGAATAAAATAGGTTGACTTACTCCACCTCTTCCTCAATAGGCCGGAGCCGGTTGATGAGTTCCTTCACCTTTTCTACGTCTTTCACCCCCGGCGATGTTTCGACCTGGCTGTTTACATCGACGCCGTAGAGCTTCATGCCTTTCAGCGCGGCCAACTGGTCGAGGTTGCCGAGGCCGATGCCGCCACTGATGAAAAACGGCTTCTCGTCGTCGTAACGGCTCAAAATACTCCAGTCGAAAGTGTGTCCGTTGCCGCCGGGTTGTTCGCCTTTCGCGTCGAACAGGAAAAAGTCGCACTGGGCTTTGTAGTTGTTCAGCATGGAGAAGTTGAACGACTCATCGACCCGGAACGCTTTAATAATGTTGATGCCCCGGTTGCGTAGGCTTCGACAATAGTCAGGCGTTTCGTTGCCGTGTAACTGTACATACTGAAAGTCGTATTTCTTCACCGACCGCAGAATCAGATCCGGGCTGGCATTCACGAACACGCCTACCTTCCGAATTGAGCGGGGCAATGATTTAACCACATCAGCATCTAACTCTTCGCCAACAAAGCGTGGGGACTGGTCGTAGAAGATGAATCCTACGAAGTCTGGACCAAGGGCGGCAATCTCTTTCAGGTTGTCGGCATCACGCAGACCGCACACTTTGATTTTCATGGTTGTACAAGTTAAAGAGTTAGTGTGTTATTGATGGAGTATTGAGTCACTAAGTTGGCTAAGGCTTTAGCCGGATCGTCTGTCTTCATGAATGCTTCGCCGATCAGGAACCCGTCGAAGCCCGCCCGGAACAGCGTCAGCATGGTATCCGCATCGTGCAGGCCGCTTTCGGTGATCTTGGCGAAGGTGTCCGGGATTTTCTCAATCAGTCGCAGCGACGTTTCGATGGAGGTGGTGAACGTTTTGAGATCGCGGTTATTAACGCCCACCAGATCGATGTTATAATTCAGCGAGCGGTCGAGTTCTTCCTCGTCGTGTACTTCGAGCAGCACCTGTAGGCTCAGGTCATGGGCCTGCATACTGAGTTCCGTAATTTCCTCGGGTGTCAGACAGGCGGCAATGAGCAACACGACATCCGCTCCCCACGCTTTGGCTTCAATCAATTGGTATCGATCAACGATGAAGTCCTTCCGCAGAATCGGTGTTCCGGGATTGGCCAACCGGGCAGCCTGTAAATCAGCGAACGTACCCCCAAAAAACGGTTCATCGGTAAGGACCGACAACACGGCAGCACCGGCTTTTACGTACCCCTGCGTAGTAGTGGCTACGTCGGCGCGGTCGTTGATAATGCCTTTGGAGGGCGACTTTCGTTTGAACTCGGCAATGATGCCCGTCGAGTGTAGATCCTGAATGGCATCCCGTGCCGACAGGGTTTCCCGTCGGAAGTCGGGCATTTGTTCCAGCGCCTGAATGGTGGTGGCGGCTTTGCGCTCGGCTACTTCGATGCGCTTCTGGGCAATTATCTGGTCAAGAATGGTCATGCTATTAACTTCTTAAAACACGCCAACGCCCGTTTACTCTCCAGCGACTCGCGAGCCATGGCGACGGCGTCTTCGCGGGTGTCGGCCTTACCGGCAGCCAGTAACGCCATCGCGGAGTTGGCTAACACGGCCTGCTTTTGCGCCGACGTGGATTCGTTGTTCAGTACGTTCAAAAATATCTGCGCCGACTCGTCCAATGTATGCCCGCCAGCCAGTGATTCGGGGGTTTGACTATCCAAGCCTAAGTCCTCTGGTTCAAGTACTTGCTCGGTCTTGTTGCTGATGACCTTGAAAGCACCCGTCAGTGAGATTTCATCGTACCCGTCGAGGGCGTGCAGAATCATAAACCGCTTATCGGTTTGCTGATAAAGGTACGCATATAATCGCGCCAATTCAAGATTAAACACGCCAACGAGCTGTTTTGCAGGCTTTGCCGGGTTGATCATCGGCCCCAGCACGTTGAAGAATGTTTTGACACCCAAATCCCGACGGATAGGCGCTACGTTCTTCATGGCCGGGTGAAACAAAGGGGCGTGTAAAAAGCAGATACCCGCCGTCTCCATCTTCCGCTGCAACTCGCCCACATCGTTGGTAAACTGGTACCCCAGCTTTTCCATCACCGTCGACGAACCAACCAGCGACGAGACGCCGTGGTTCCCGTGCTTGGCCACGCATTGACCCGCCCCAGCCACCACAAAAGAGGATAGCGTTGAGATGTTGAACGTATCCTTGCCATCACCCCCGGTGCCGCAAAGGTCCATCGGGTCGTAAGCGTCGAGGTCGACGGGCAGGCAGAGTTCCAGCATGGCGTCGCGGAAGCCTTCCAGCTCTTCCAGCCGCAGGCTCCGCATCATGTATACGGTCAGGAACGAGGCAATCTGGGCGGGGTTATATTCGCCCCGGCCAATGCCCAGCAACACCTCCCGCGCCTGATCTTTCGCGAGGTGTTTGTATTCAAATAAGTGGTTTAGAATGGCTTTCATAATTGTTTTTTTGTAGAAACGCGATACCTCGCGTCTATTGGCCGGATGGTTTTGTCTGACCGAAAAATTGCTGACACACATGAGACGCAAAGGCCGGGCTGCCGGTGCGGTCGCGTCTCTACACATTGCATCAAATGGCCAACCAGTTCTCCAGCATCTTCACGCCATTCTCGGTCAATACCGATTCGGGGTGGAATTGCAGGCCTTTGACATCAAAACGTACGTGCGATAAGCCCATCACGCGGCCCTGCTCGTCGACGGCAGTGGTGCGCAGATCGGCGGGCATCGAATCGGGGACAACGGTCCAGGAGTGATACCGGCCCACAGTAAGCTCCTCAGGGATGCCCGCGAAGAGTCGTTCCGAGCGATCTGTGACGGTCGCTTTGTGGCCGACGCCATGCAGCACATCGCCCAGGTTTTCCAGCGATGCGCCGTAAACTTCGCCGATACCCTGATGCCCGAGGCAAATGCCCAGAATACTCTTCGTCGGCCCATATTCGGCTACCAGATCCTGCATAATGCCCGCTTCGGAGGGGATGCCCGGCCCCGGCGACAGCATGATTTTGTCGTACTGCCCAACGGCATCGAGGGCGATTTTATCATTCCGAATCACATCGGGCCGATGTCCCAACTCCCGCAGAATATACACGAGGTTGTACGTGAATGAATCGTAGTTATCTAATACCAGGAGTTTCATATTTTTTGAAGGAGTTGGGCGTGAGGAGCGAGAAGTGAGGAGCCATCCGGCGGCATAACATACGTCAGCCCTCCTCACTTCTCGCTCCTCACGCCTGATACTAAATCATTTTCGCTTGCTCAATGGCCGTCCGTAAGGCGGCCAGTTTGTTGTGTACTTCCTGTAGTTCGCTTTCGACGGCCGACTTGGCGACGACACCGGCACCCGCCTGATAGTAGAGCGTATTGTCTTTGCTCATAAATGTCCGGATCATGATGCAGTGATTAAACTCACCGTCGAAACCCATGTAGCCGATGCTGCCGGCGTAGAAACTCCGGCTGATGTTCTCGTAGCGGTCGATCAACTGCATGGCGTTGTGCTTGGGGGCACCCGAAAGCGTTCCGGCCGGGAAGGTTTCGGCCACGATCTGGAGCGGGTCGGCGGTTTCGGTCAGGTCGCCCACCACTTTTGAAACAAGGTGAATCACGTGCGAATAATACTGCACTTCCTTGAAGGTCTCGACGTTCACCACGTCGCAGTTGCGGCTCAGGTCGTTGCGGGCCAGGTCGACCAGCATCACGTGCTCGGCCGATTCTTTCGGGTCGTCGTAGAGTTTCTGGGCCAGTTCGGCATCGTGGATATCATCGCCGGTGCGCCGGAACGTTCCGGCAATGGGGTAGATGGTCGCTTTGCGGTCTTTAACGACAATCTGCGATTCGGGCGAGGAGCCGAACAGTTTGTAGTTGCCGTAGTCGAAGTAGAACAGGTAAGGGGAGGGGTTCAGCGAGCGAAGTGCCCGATAGACATTGAACTCGTCGCCGAGGAAAGGGGTGGAGAACCGGCGGGATAACACAATCTGGAACACATCGCCCCGCTGGCAGTGGTCTTTTCCTTTTTGGATAACCGCCCGAAACTCGTCGTCCGTAAAATTCGATTCCTCCGCCCCGTTCGAGTTGAATGAGTAAGTTGGGTAATTGCGGCCGGTAATCAGATCGCTGATGTAATCCAACGTGCTCTCGGCTTCGGTTTCGCCCTCGCGTAAGTAGCTGTGCTCAAATAAAAACAGCTCGTCTTTAAAGTGGTTTATCGCCAGTACATACCGGTATACCGTGAAAACGGCGGCCGGAATCTGGTTCTCCGTCGGAACGGGCGCATGCAGGGAAATGTCTTCAAAACTTTGCACCGCCGGGTAGCCAAAGTAGCCGAACAGGCCATTGGTGATGAACGGAAAGGGCGCTTTCTCGTGCTGGAAGCTGTCTTTGAAGTGCTGAAGCGCGTCGAGCACATCGTGGACGGCTACGGAACTCGTCTGCTCTTCCTCGCCCGGCATTCGAACCGTCAACTGACCCAGATTGTACGAAAAGCTGGAGACAGGGTCGAAAGCGATATACGAAAAGCTGTTGTCGTTGCCGTGGTAGTCGGAGCTTTCGAGCAGAATGCTGTTCAGGAACCGGTCGCGGATGCGCAGGTAAATGCTCACCGGCGTAATGATGTCGGCCAGCATCCGTTTGTGGCGGCTAACAACGCGGTAGGTGGTTGGGACTGTGAGGGTTGGCATTGGCTTTCTGTGGTTATAGGCAAAAAAATAAGGCTCACCGGGATGACGGTGAGCCTTTGTATATGTGTTGGTAAACAACAATAGCGGCAACCTCATCCCTGCTGAGAAGAGTGCCACCACCAAATCATGTTGTTAACCGAAGTATTCATGTCTTTGAAATTTTTCTTTCTTGTGTCGGGGTGGCGGGATTCGAACCCACGACCTCTACGTCCCGAACGTAGCGCGCTACCAGGCTGCGCTACACCCCGCCTTGCGGCCACAAATATAAAACCTTTGTTTTGTCCCGAACAAGACTAGTCTATATTTTTCTGAATAAAAGTTGCCAGCTCATCGGGTACCTCCCACGGCAGCAGGTGCCCAGCGTTCTCTATCGTGTCAAATGAAGCGTTTTTCAGATAAGGTAAAACCAGTCGATGCTGTACGTCGGGTGGTAAAGCCCGGTCTTCCTGGCCAACGATGCTATGAACGGGAACGTTGATCGCCTTCATCCTATCCGAAATATCTTCTTTGCTCCCTTCCAGCAGCCACGCATCCCAAGCCGGTTTCGCGGTGCGTAGATCGTCGGCAATGATCTGCTCGCGAATGGCTTTGGAAACGGGTGCTTCGGTGATGTTCTTCAGTGTCTTCTCGGCCGATGACCGCTTGCCATGCCCCGTCAGCAGCTTTTCGCGCTCATCGTCGGGGATGGGCTCCGGTACGGGGGGCGATGGCGACACCAGCACCAACGCCCGAAGACCGGCGGGTTGTCTGGCCGCGAAAGCCAGCGCCACTTTGCCACTCATCGAATGCCCGACCAGTACAAATTCGCCTACATGAAGCAAACCGATCAATTCCGAAATATCATCAGCCATTGTATCGACCGAATAGCCCGTTTCCGGCGCTTCTGAGTCGCCATGCCCGCGCAGGTCGACAGCTAAACATCGGTATTGACCCGAAAGCTGGCTCATCACCGACTCCCATTCCAGCGCCGATCCACCGAAGTAGTGTAAAAAAATTAAGGTCAGCCTGCCGTTGCCCTGTTCCAGCACATTCAGGGAAATACCGTTAATGGAGTGTTTCATCAGACCTGAACTTTAAGCCGGGCGGGCCGGTCGGTTAGTTCAAGCACCTCGCCATAGGGCACAACGGTAATTTGTCCGAATTCCTTAAGCAGGTTTTTGTAGGCCTGAGCTACTGGTCGCGGTTTCCGGTCGAGGTCGAACAAGCCGCATTCATTGACGTTGTTGTTCAACTCGCCCAACTGCGAATCCCAGTCGATCTGGTCGATCAAACTATACCAGGTAAAGCCCAGCACCGGCACGCCGTCCCGACGCATTTTCATCACGCCAACCCACTGTTTGTTGAGCCAGACGGGTGCCTGGTCAGCCTCGAACACATTGGTTTCAGTGTGCATCACGGGCATGCGGTAGCGCTCGTAATAGTCTTTCGTGATTTCATACCAGCCCAATACATCCATTGAGGTCTGAATAGTACCATCGGATAAGCGAATACGCTCGTTTCGACCGTAATAATCGTTCCCCATAATCTGGTAGCCCGGCGGTTTGCCTGCCATGAACCAGTTGTACTCTTCGCGGCTCATACCATTGTCCATCAGGTACATACCCACCGTTGCTGAGGGTGCATTGGCATATAATAAGTCCAGTGACAGAAATCGGAGTTCATTTTCCAGGGTGATCTGGGGCGATGGTTTGGCACACAGCTCGTGGGTGTATTCGGCGCTCTCGCTCTGCACGATCACGCAATCGTTCCGGCGTTTGGCAATCTGCTGATTGGCCATAATACTGGCAGCCGCGCAGTGTTTAAGGGCCGTAACAAACCCTTTGTCGGTTTTGAGTTGCTCATTCCAGACGCCATCTTTCGCACTGATGCGGGCTGTGACGTAGATTTCATTGACCGGCGTATAAAAACGCACCCACGGATAGCGCTCGGCCACGGCGTCAGCGTAATCCGCAAAATGAATGGGTAACTCTGGGTTCTGAAAGTTCTCGATCCAGTCGGGTACGCCAAAGTGCATCAGGTCCAGAATGGGCGTAATCTTCAGTCGCTTGATTTCCCGCATGACGTCATCCGCAAAGCTCCAGTCGAACTTACCCGGTGCCTGATGGATACTGTAGTAGGGGAGACCGTAGCGGAGAACGTTCAGCCCCATTTCTTTTACAAGGCCCAAGTCTTCTTTCCAGCGGTCGTAGTGTCCGCACTCGCGCAACTGATCCCGGCGTACTTTCCCTTTCTGAATAGTGGGGTACGAGCATTCGATACCCGTGGCAAACATGAAATTGGCCGGGTTGTCTTGCGGTGGACCGCTGCCGTCGTGGCCACCGGCCCCACCAAACTGGTCGCCGTCATAATTGCCGTCGCCGTATTTTTTCTTTATGATATCGAGAAATCCTTTGTTTGCCATTTGTTGTGCGGGTGTTGATGATTGCCCGCTTTTAGTTTGTGTGATCTATCCGACGGCAGCGGCCGCCCGGCTTGAAAAAAGGGGAGGGGGACCACTGTTCCCTTTTTCAGGTTTGGTTTATGTAAGTCATGTTTCCTTTTAGCCCCTCCCCTTTTTTCAAGGGGAGGGGTTGGGGTGAGGTAGACTTCCGTCACCTATTTAAAAACCCATCCGCCGTTCGCAACGCTACCGCCATGATGGTCAGGGCGGGGTTTACACTCAAAGCACTGGGAAACGTTGAGTTGTCACTGATGTATAGATTCGGAATGTCGAACGATTGGCCATTGGCGTTGACGACGGACGTTTCGGGGTCGTTGCCCATGCGGCAGGTGCCAATCACGTGGGCGTTTCGCTGGAAAGCCCATATGTTTTTCGCGCCCGCAGCGGTCCAAATGTCGCGCATGATCTTGTCGGCATGAGCGGTCATCCGTTTTTCGTTTTCGCCGTTGGTGAAATAGATACGCGGTTTAGGTAGCCCGCGTATGTCTTTTTCGTCCGATAATTCCAGATAGTTGTGGTCATAAGGCAGGCAGTCGCCGAGGATGTTGATCCCTGCCACATGGTTGTAAGCCAGTGCGGCCTGTTTGAGCGCCTGACCCCACAAACCCCGTCCCCGCGCCATCTGGGTCATGTAGGTAACGGGCATCACGCCAATTGACTGAAGCAGGTAGCCCCCCGCAAAGTCGACCGGCCCGCCGGTATGGTCTTTCGGACGGTGAGTATCTTCCGAAATCAGGGCGCCGGGAATGCCTTTGTACGGCCGAACGTCTTCTTCAAACTCACCCCATATCTGCAGGCCGGGGTGCGCCATCACGTTTCGTCCCACCTGCCCACTGCTGTTGGCTAAGTCATTCATCAACAGCAGACGAGCGGTTTCAATCGTGCCCGCGCATAGGAACACATACCGGCATCGCTGCCGTATTTCCTGGCCGTTATGCATATAAACGACTTCGCTGATTTTACCGGATGATGATTTCACCAACTGCGTGACAAAGCATTCCGGCCGGATTTCGGCTCCATGATGAACCGCCAACGGGAGGTAGGTAACGTCCATACTGGCCTTTGCGCCAATGTTACACCCCGCCTGGCAGAAACCCCGATTCGCACAGGCGGGCCGGTGTCCGACGCCTTCCTGATAATACCCCGCCGACAAAGCCGCATTGGCCGCCGGAGATGTTTTGATGCCCAAGGATTTACAACCCCGCTCCATCAACTGACCTGCCCCGTTTATGGGCAGTGGTCCCAAGGCATAAGACCGGTTGCGTGATGGTCCCCACGGATAGGGTGAAGGTCCCGAAACGCCCAGAAACTGCTCAACCTCTTCATAGTAAGGCTCAAGCTGGTCGAAGCCAATAGGCCAGTCGACGCCTACACCGAAATCAGTATGAAGTTGAAAATCATCGCGTTGGGCACGGGGCGTGTAAGCCGTATAATGAAGCGTCGAACCGCCAACGCCGGTACCTGAATTGTTACTGCCGAAAGGCAGCGGATCGTTTCCGGCGCTGAGCCGTTCGTCGTTCCAGAATAGCTTTTCCTGCGCTTTTTCGTCGGTGGCGAAGTCACGGGCCGGGTTCCATTGTTTACCCGCTTCGAGGGCCACGACGCTTAAACCTGCTTTGGCAAGTCGGGCCAGGAGAGGGGCTCCACCGGCTCCGGTGCCAATGATGACTGCATCGACGGTTTCTGTAGTTGAGTACGTTTTCATTATATGCCCTTCGGCTCGCGGTCTTCCAGTTGATTCAAGCCAATGCGCTTCCAGGTGGGTACATCGGCCATACCGACATAGCCAATTTCTTCCTGAGCGAGTGGGTGGCTGTAATAATTCTCGGTTGCTTCGGTCAATAATTCCTCGAAAAAGCGGTCGGCGGGCAGTTGCTGCCAGATTGGGCCCGGTGCCTCATTCTTTTGAACGGCTCCAAGAAGAATGTCCTGCTGCTCGGTTGATAGACTTTGAAAGGGCTGCTGAAACAGCAACAGCGCGCTTTCGTCAATGCCTTTGAGGCCTAGTTTGTAGGCGTCACCGTCGGCAGGCATAACATCATAGCGCCAGCCGTCAGATTTCTGTTGACTCAGCCGTTTGTCGATATTGCCCGCAATGTCGATCGACCCGGTGTGGTCATCCTGTGGAATGAGTCGCCTGCAAATAGCCTGCAGAAAGTCGCACTCCTGAGTTGTAAAAAACGTCGGCGGGTGCGTAGGAGCTTCTAATCGCTCCGTCAGCGCCTGACGTGTGGCGTCCGTAACCTGATCAGTTTTGAGCAAGTCACGCACCGTATTGGGTGGGTAATGGGTCATAGTAAGCTGGCGCGAGGTAAGCTGGCGCAGGTAGTTACCTGTGCCTTTTTATAAAGTCAGCATTCGCTGACGCAGAGGCATGCATAATTTTTCCCGTCAGCGAATGCTGACGTATAAAAGGCACGGGCGAATGCCCGCGCCAGCACATACCAGTTGTTATCCTAATTTCCCCCCCGTTACTTCCACGATGCTGCCAGTCATGAAGCTTCCTTCGCTAGAGGCTAGCAGGACATAAGCCGGGGCCAGTTCTTCGGGTTGGCCGGGACGGGCAAGGGCTACCTCATGACCAAAGTTTTTGACTTCGTCTTCGGGCATGGTAGCCGGAATGTTAGGTGTCCAGACGGGGCCGGGGGCTACACAGTTGACCCGAATATTGCGCTTGCCTAACTGAATTGCCAACGATTTGGTGAACGCATGAATGGCTCCCTTTGTAGCCGTATAATCGACCAGAATCGGGTTGCCAACAATGCCGACAATACTACCCGTGTTCACAATGGCGTCGCCTTCGTGCAGATGCGGCAGAGCGGCCTGTGCCATGAAAAAATACGCCAGAATATTGGTGTCGAAGGTACGACGGAGCTGCTCTTCGGTAATGTCCTCCAGTTTCTCCTGCGCCATCTGAAAAGCCGCATTGTTGACCAGAATATTCAGCTTGCCGTACTTGTCGACCGTTTGCTGAACGGCGTCTTTGCAGGCGGCTGAGCTACGCACATCGGCCTGAATGACCAGACACGAGCGCCCTTTGCTCTCCACCATCCGCTTCGTGTATTTGGCATCGTCGGTGTTTTCGTTGTAAACGATGGCAACGTCGGCTCCTTCCATGGCAAAAGCAATGGCCACCGCCCGCCCAATGCCCGAATCGGCTCCGGTGATGATAGCTACTTTATCGGTGAGTTTACCGGCGGGTTTGTAATTGGATAGATCGCTGTCGGGGGCCGGATTCATATCCGACTGGCGGGCCGGGTAGGGCAGTTGCTGACCGGGAATCTCTTTAGCGTCCGGCCGAAATTCAGTTGTTTCCATAAGATCGTCGAGTCGAGTGCTTTCCGCCGGGTTGGGGCTGGCTTAAGCATGTTGGAATAAACGGACGTTTATCGTTTTTGTTAAGCCACAAAAAAAAGCCTCTTTAACGGGAGGCTTTTGGGGTACTAATGGAACGTAATGAGTATGTGCTTATAAACTCATCATCCCGACCTGAATGGTTTTGTTGCCGTCGAGGGTAAAGGCGCATTGGTCGAAGGTAGGTGGCCCCATGAGCATGGTTACGCTCGAGAAACCAAAGGGTTCGGCGGGCATCTGGCCCGAGAAATCCATCTTCTTGTTGTCGTTCAGATCCTGGTAGATACGCACGGCATAGCGCCCGGCCGGAATACCTTCAAAATTTACAGTGATATCGCCCGAAGCAGGCACGTCGGCTACGGCGGTGGCTTTCGACTCGCCGTTGAAGGTCTCGCTGCTGTTGGCCAGACCAACGTACAGCTTGCCCGAACGCTTTTCTACGCTGGAAATAACAACCGTTAATTTGTAAGCAGCCGTTGCTGCGGTTGTCGATGTGGTGGCTGTTGTCTGCTGAGCCAGACAGGGTTTGGCCAGGTTACCAATGACTAAAGCGAGTACAAGAAGGCTGGTGATGATCGTTTTCATAGTTGATAGCAGAAATGTTTATGGCTGTTGCCGTTTGTTTGACAGCACAAACATAGAGACTGTGCAATCCCGCCAAAAACAAGTGGGACAAATAACAAGAGTATGGTATGAATGACAAGGTTTGGGATGAACTGATGCCCGTCTGGGGCGGATAGAGCCACAACTCAGCCCAGATTTAGCGTCAGGTTGCCGTTTTTGTTGTACTGAATTTCTTCTTCGGCCAGCATTTGTTTCACTGTTTTGGCGAGGGTATCGGCATCCATCTGGGCAAAGTGGTAGGATAACTGCTTGGGCGATACACCGGGTCCGTTGGCCAGCGCCACATAGTCGCGCACCTGTTCCCGCACGGCCGACAAAGCCGCTTCGGCCTTTTTCTTTTTCTTGATGCAGTTGTCGCAGATGCCGCAGGCTTCGCCCGGTTTTTCGCCGAAATACGCTTGCAGGAGCCGGGTGCGGCACTGGGTTGGGTGTTCGGTATACAGGATAGCGGCCTGCACTTTACGCATCGCCAGCTCTTTCCGGCGAGCCAGTTCCTGAAAGTTGATGGGCAGTGAGGCCGCATCGTAGCGGGGCGTCAGAAAAGTGAGCTGGGGTTTATCCTTCTGCTTTTCGTAAATAACTACATTGCGCTCGTGCAGTTGCTGGAGAAGGGCTTCGATCTCGGGCTGATTGATCAGAAACGTTCGTGCCAGCGTCGATTCGGAAATAGTGATAAAATCGGTAAATAACTCCCCGCCATACATCCGAAGCAATAATTTCAGGAATGAATCGAAGCGCGGGTGCAGCACCTGAAATTCGTATAACTGCCGGTTGTCCAGCACAATTGTCAGGCGGGAGGGATGGTAATAGTTTTCGTTCAGCTGAATGAAGCCTTCGAGCTGAAGCTGTTTGAGGGCATAGTGCGTTTCCTGTGGGGGCAATTTAAATGTATTGGCAAATGCGCTCAGGTCGAAGTCATAACTGCTGAACTCGCCCCCGCCAACGGGCACGGCGGTATAGTTGGCAAGGGCCTGATAGACCCGGCGCAGCATCTCGACAGGCTGGTAAAGCTGTTCGGTCCGGAAGGTGAGGTTTTCCAGATCGCCCGCTGTGTATAACATAACGGCATAGGCTTTCTTTCCATCGCGCCCGGCCCGGCCCGCTTCCTGATAATAGGCTTCGAGCGAATCGGGCACGTCGAGGTGAACCACCACCCGAACGTCGGGTTTGTCGATGCCCATTCCGAACGCGTTGGTGGCTACCATAACGCGCGTGCGGTCCTGAATCCAGGCGTCCTGTTTTTCGGCCCGCTGCTGGGTGGTGAGACCGGCATGGTAGAAATCGGCGGAAATACCCTGCCTGACGAGCCATTGGGCGATATTCTGGGTTTGTTTCCGACTGCGGACGTAGACAATGGCGCAGCCCGGCACATTTTGTAAAGCGCGCAACAGCCGGGCTTCTTTATTCTCTTCCAGCACGGCAGAATACGACAGATTGGCCCGCGCAAAAGACTGCCTGAATACCTGGGGCGTTTTTAGGGCCAGTTTTTCAACGATATCCGTTTGCACATCGGGCGTGGCCGATGCGGTGAGGGCAATAACGGGCGTATCGGGAATTAACTCCCGAAACTCGGCAATTTGCAAATACGGGGGCCGGAAGTCATATCCCCAGGCCGAAATACAGTGCGCTTCGTCTACCGCCAGCAAGCAAACGGTCATCTGTTTCACCCGCTCAATGACCAGCTCAGTACGCAGCCGTTCGGGCGATACGTAGAGAAATTTGGTGTTGCCATAGATGCAGTTGTCGAGGGCGGTGTCGATTTCGCGGTAGTGCATTCCGGAATAGATGGCCGCTGCCGGAATCCCGCGTCGGCGCAGTTGTTCCACCTGGTCTTTCATCAGGGCAATGAGGGGCGTCACGACGATGCAAACGCCTTTCATGGCCAGTGTGGGTACCTGAAAACAAATTGACTTACCTCCGCCGGTGGGCATCAGCACCAGCGAATCCTGCCGGGCCAGCACCGTATTGACCACGTCTTCCTGCATGGGCCGGAAGTCGGGGTATCCCCAAAACTGCTGTAAAATCTGCCGGATGGTCAATGTCTTACGGGTTTAACTAGTCGGTTTACGGTAGCTGCCAGATGCGTGGCGGGTCCGGTTAAGGTTCCTCCTCTTATCTCACCGCTGCAAATTTACGGTAGGGAAAAGACAAATTAGTTGACTATGGGGTTTAGCAGTATAAACAAAGACGTGAACAGTAACGAATAGGACTATGATTCAAAAAGTTATCAAGACGGACGAAGAGTGGCGGCAGCTGCTAACGCCGGAACAGTATCGGGTTGCGCGCGGCAAAGGCACCGAGCGTGCATTTTCGGGTGAGTACTGCGAAGCACATGACCCCGGTCTCTATGCCTGCGTATGCTGCGGCACGGAGTTGTTTGAGTCTACGACCAAGTTTGAGTCGGGAACGGGCTGGCCAAGTTTTACGGAGCCCATCGAGCAGGAGCGTATCCGTCTCGAAAAAGATTACAGCCACGGTATGTCGCGGGTTGAGGTGCTGTGCAATATCTGCGATGCTCATCTGGGGCACGTGTTTAACGATGGCCCGCCACCGGGCGGCCTGCGCTATTGCCTGAACTCCGTATCGCTGGTGCTTAAGCGGGCCGCCGACACTGCCTGAAGATAACCGTGAGCGTTCAGGTTCTGAGAGCCGTTGGGTCGTATATATATCTTTTTGTTGCCTTTGGTCGATTGATGTCGAAATTCGCACGTCGATCAATACGAACTTGCGTGGCCGAAAGATTTACTACGATATGAAGTACTGGAACATGTTCCGGCTGACCAGCGCAATCGGATTACTGGGGGCGCATCTGGGCGTGGCGCAGACGACGGGTTCATCCAAATTACCCGAATCGGTCGCAAAACCGGTAAGTCTGTCGATAGAAGGAAATAAAGTCAGCTATTATTCAACAGGGCAGGATGGGTCGGGGCAGGTTCCGGCACCGGCATCATTTCTCCGGCAAACAAGCCCTAATGCGCGGCCATTGGCACCTACGGCACAATTCGTTGTCAACTACACCAATTTTACCGCCGAAGCCCGGCACGCTTTTCAATATGCCGTCGATATCTGGTCGACGCTGATTGCCTCGCCGGTGCCCATTCGGATTCAGGCGAACTGGGTTTCTCAGGAACCTAATCTGCTGGGCTCGGCGGGGCCGGCGTCGTATCGTTACAGCTTCGACGGTAGTCAGAAGGTACGCGCCTTTTACCCGGTGGCTCTGGCCGAAAAAATCGCCCGACGCGATCTCAATAGCCCAACGGACGCTGATATCGTTGCTGATTTTAACCGGAACAATAACTGGTATTACGGAACGGATGGCAAAACGCCCAAAGGGCAAACCGATCTGGTCACGGCGGTGCTCCACGAACTGGCCCATGGACTTGGTTTCATTGGGTTCTTCAGTGTTGAGAGTGGTAAGGGGGACCAGGGGAATGGTCAATACCTGGCCGCTCTGCCTTCTGTCTATGATTGTTTCATCGAAAATGGACTGAGAAAGCGGTTAATTACGTCGCAGGCCGACTATCCGAACAATTCCATTGCCCTGAACCGGCAGCTGACGGGTGGGGATTTATACCTGAACGGAACGATACTGCGACAAACGAGCGGCCTTAAACTGAAATTGAACGCGCAGGCCCAGTTTGATCGGGCAGCCAATATTTACCATTTGAATGAGGACACTTATCCCGCCGGTACCATCAACTCGCTCATGAGTGCCCGGCTGGCGCAGGGGCAGTCGATGCACACGCCCGGTCCGCTGGTACTGGCGTTCTTCGCTGATCTGGAGTGGAAAACGACTTCGATACTGCACGAGCCCATACTGAACGTTGAAGATACCCGCGATTTTGTGTTCAGTGCGCGGGTTGTCAGCGATACCACGCTCACACCCGGTTCTGTTCGCTTGTTCTACCGGAAAAATGCCCCAACCGCTACTGATTCGGCCGCCACAGCGGTATCGCCCGTTCTGGTGGGCAGTACCAATGAGTACCGGTATACCTTACCGGCTTCCCAGGCTTCGGGCGACACCTGGTACTATTTTCAGGCGCAGGACGCTTCGGGTAGGACGTTTACCAATCCGGGCAAGTTCACGACCGGCTCGCAAACCTGGCATCACATGCGGGTTGGCCCCGACAATGTACCACCCGGCATTCAATACAGCCCATCCAAATACACGATCCTGTCAACGACGGTAGCGGATAGTCTACCCATCTACGCCCGTATCGCCGACGACCGGAGTGGGATCGAAAGCGCCTATGTCGAATACCAGCTGAATGGAGTGGCCCAGCCTAACCGAGTACTGCGATATGGTCGCCGGACGGTCAATAATGTTGTCTACGATAGCGTCTATTCTACCCGTATCGACTTCCCGGCCAACTCGTTAAAGGTGGGCGATAAGCTTTCGTATCGGATTGTTGCCAGAGATTCGTCGAGGGCCAGAAACCAGCGGGTTAGTCCGGCCAGCGGCTTTCATGAACTGAGGGTTGTGGCGCAGCAGCCGGTGCGCGATCAATACATCAATACCTTCGATAACGCAGCAACGGCAAGTGATTTCGCTGGTGCGGGCTTTAGTCTGGCTACCCCGGTAGGGTTTGGCACCGGTGCCATTCATTCCGAGCATCCGTATCGAAACGGCACTGATTTTCGGGGCCAAAGTAGTTTTGAGTATGTGTTGCTGTCACCCATCCGGGTGACAGCCAATCCGGATAGCGCCGTTATCCGGTTCGACGAGGTGGTACTGGTTGAACCCGGCAACCCCGGAAGCAAGCCCGGCGATGCCACCTTTTACGATTATGTGGTTGTAGAAGGCTCTACTGATGATGGCCGAACCTGGACGGCATTGGTAGACGGCTACAGCTCGGTGGACAAAACCGACTGGCTCAATGCTTACAAGGCCAGGCTGGTTTCTGGAGAGAATAACGAGCAAAATTCCGAAACAATGGGCGTTCCGGCCCTTTATCGGCATCGGGATATACCTCTTCTGAAAGCCGGCAGCCCTTTCCGGGCGGGCGACCGGCTACTGATTCGTTTCCGGCTGGTGTCCGATCAACTGGCGTACGGCTGGGGCTGGGCCATTGACAACCTTCGGATACAGGCACCTCCCGCCCCGCTCGTACTGGCCGAGGAACCCGCTTCGGCAGGATTCTTTCAGGTTTACCCTAATCCGGTTACCGGCCGAGTTGTACACCTGAACGCCGACCTGACAACCCGTGTTTCAGCCGTTCAATTGCGTATTATCAGTTCCACCGGGCAGGTATTGCGCAACGAAATGCTACCCGTTAACGGCAGAAAAGTGCGTGAGCAGCTTGACCTGAGCCGTATGGCTTCGGGTGTATACATTTGCCAACTGTTTGTTGGTAATACCTTCCTGACGCAGAAAGTAGTGCTGTTGAATTAGATATTGGTAATCTGTGATACAAGCACTACGCCTAAAAAGTGGCTAGCTGATTGATGTTGCGTTCTACGACTTCAATAACGACAACGGTTGGCTTCTCCGCTTTGATGACCGCCGGGTCCAGGTAGCGGCCCCGGATAAAGTAAGATTCACGAAAATAGCCGGGCAGGTAGTTCATAAGCCCGTGGCTGAACGAGTCGCCGATCACTAGCAGGCGCCCTGTACCCGGACCTGAAAAGCGGGTGGAGGGGTAGCCAAGTTCTTCATTCGGGATAAGCGCCGTTTGCCGCCCCGCCCGGCTGGCAATGGGTTTTATGTAATAATAGATCGGATCTTTCTGCTCATCCTGGAGCGTAAGCATGGTGGTCAGGTCACCGGCTCCACCCGATTGCTTTTCGATGTGATAATCTGACAGAAGAACGGGGGGGACAGTCGGTTGTTCCTGCCGAATCCGGTTCAGCAGGGCTGCACTACCAATCAGGGTTCCGTATTCGTTCCAGTGGGTATCCGTCTGGTAGTAGACTACATGGTCCCGTTTGGCGGTCCGGAGTGTATCCCGGATATCGACAAAGCGCAGGTTGGTCTGCGCAATGGCTTGCTTGAGAATATCCAGGCGCGACGGATCGGTGCTTTGCTGCAAGTTGTCGGGAAGGTACTCGGGGTAGATCGTATGCGAATCGGGAGCAACCAGAATATACAGTTGGGCACCCTGCCGGGCCAGTTCCTGCTGTCGCTGCACGAGGTGGCTGGCAATGCGCCGGGCCGAATCCAGCGACAGCGGCTGTAAGCCCCGGTGCTGGTCAATAACCTTGTTGTAGCTGTTACCCAGATACAGCCAGCCATTTTTGCCGACAACAACTTTTTCGGGAAGGGGAGATTCGCCTAGCACATTGAATTTCCATCGGCTATACACATAGAACAGTGCATTCCGCCAGCCAAAATTTTCCTTGTAATAGCGGTCGAATTGCTTGACAAAGCTACGCAGATGCGGAAAATTCAGTGCGGGCATCTTATTCAGCTCCCGGTTCTCGGTGCTGCTGAACCGGGATGAAAGACCCAGTAGCTGATCGAGCGTTGGTAGAATGAGGAAAAGTGCAAAAACGACAGCGATTATTCGGGTGCGGCTGCTATTCATAATGTCTTTCGGTAGCTACAACTGACCCCTTAAAATCGAAAATAAATAAACGGATTATATGTATCAGCGGCCAGGTACATAACGGCTAATACAAACAGGCTGAACAGACCGGCCATGTACAGCGAATTGATCAGCGACCCGATTGGAGCCAGCCGGGCAGTCAGGCGCTCAATAGCTCGCTGGAAATAAGGATAAACGGGTGTTGTCAGGGTAATGCCAACCACTAGCGAAACGATTAATTCAACATTTAAAAAGTAAGCGGGTGGGTAAGCTATAGTTGCCGTAGGCTGAATGCCCAGCCCAACCATTTTCTGTAGATAGTGAATGGCTTCGGGTAAGGTCTCGACCCGAAAGAATACCCAGCCAACCAATACCACCAGAACCGTGTAGCCGTGCGCAAGGGGTGGCCAGATCCGTTCCAGACGTTTGCCTAGTCCCGCCCGCTCGATCAGCAGAAACAAGCCGTGGAATAAGCCCCAGATGATGAAGTTCCAACTGGCTCCATGCCATAATCCGGTTACAAAAAATACGATCAGCAGGTTGCGGTAGGTTCGCATTTTGCTGGCCCGGCTGCCACCCAATGGAATGTACACATAATCGCGGAACCAACTCGACAGCGAAATATGCCACCGACGCCAAAAGTCCTGAATGGACCGGGCCACGTAGGGGTAATTGAAGTTTTCTTTAAAGTCGAATCCTACCATTTTGCCCAGACCAATGGCCATATCGGAGTAACCCGAGAAGTCGAAGTAAATCTGGAGCGAATACGCGAGAATACCCAGCCAGGCCGTTGCGGTACCGTAGCTATTGGCGGGGGCATTGAAGATAGTGTCGGCCAGACTGGCGAAGGTGTTGGCCAGCAGTACTTTCTTGGCCAGCCCCAATATGAACCGTTCTGCCCCGACACCAAACTTTTCCATGGTAGTAGACCGATCCGCCAGTTCGGGGGCAATATCCGCATAACGGACAATGGGGCCGGCAATCTGGTGCGGAAACATGGCTACATAAGTGCCGTAATCCAGAAAGCTCCGGTTGGCCTTTATGCGTCCCCAGTAAATATCGAGGGTATAAGAAATACCCTGAAACGTGTAGAAGCTAATGCCGATTGGCAAGGCAATATGACCCAGCGTCAGGCTATGGGCAATCGGTAAGGCAAAGATTTCGGCCGTGCCCCGAATGGAATCAACGAAGAAATTAGCGTACTTGTAGTAAAAAAGCAGGGATATACTGCCGATGAGCGATACCCATAAGCCCGTTTGGCGACGGCCCTGCTCAATCAGGCGACCTGCTAGGTAGTTTATCAACGCTGATAGTAAAAGCACCAGCACCACCGGTCCTTCGCCCCAGGCATAAAAGAGTAGACTCGCGAAAAACAGAAAGGTATTATGCCAGCGCTTCGGTAATAGATAATAAACGATTAAGAAGAATGGCAGGTACAGAAACAGAAATATTGCTGAGCTAAACAGCATAATAGTTGTAAATAGAAATAAGCGTAAAAGTATATGTTTTACAGTATTTGGAGGCTACTGCTTTCTGGATATTACAAGTAAATAGGCTCATAAAGCCAAAAACGTTTACTAGCAAATATACTATAAAAAAAACAGCTCCTATTTTTTCCATTACTGCAGGACCATTTGCCTATAGACACCTGCTTTAAGTACGTATAAGAAGCTGCGGGGTGTATCAGTACCCTAAGATCATGCTAAACAGCATCATGATACAATGGGTTAATAGAACATGCTGCTTTTGGATTGACTGAGTCAATAGGGTAAAAAGAGGATTATATTTGTACATAATGAAGTATTACATTTTTAGTCGAAACTTACGCGTACTGGTTCTATTGATGGCTGTGATCGGCTGCACGCGGGATTACCCGTCGCTGGATGGACCGCGCGTTGTTATTCCGCCACCGGTATCAACGACACCGGGGAGTAGCACGAGTCTGCCCGGTTCATCGACCGCTGTCCCGGCGGTGTCGCCAGCCCCTTTTGATACACTCAAGGTGTCGCCACCTCGCTTTTCGCCCGATGGCGGCACTTTTTATATGAATACGGCGGTGAAGCTAACCGCCGACACCCTGCCTGCCGGAGCGGTAATCGAGTATTCGCTGGATAATGGCAGCAACTGGCTCACGGGTAGCCAGTTTACCGTAGTTTCGGGCGGAACGGTACTTTCGCGGATTCGGTCGGGCAGTAAGCTGTCTATCAGCCGGGGGGCTTCGTTTTCGCTCTATTACAAACGGATGCTGATTCTTGGTAACAGCATCATGAGCCACGGCCCCGTGCCCGATTTAGGCTGGTTCAATTCCAACGGTATGGCCGCTTCGGCACCCGAAAAAGATTTTGTTCATCTGTTAACGGGGCGATTACGGGTGCTGTACCCCGCTATTACCGTCGATCTGGAATCGGGAGGGGGTTTTGAACGGGATTTTGGAACGGCAGCGTACAGTATTGATGAATTTACGCCCATCCTGCAACGGGTTAAGCCCGATCTGATCGTATTGCGGATTGGCGAAAATATCGATCAGGGTGTGGTTGCACAGCGCAATTTCGAAAAACAGTACCGGCAGCTTCTCGATCTGCTCGCCAGCTATGGCCAGCCGGTAAGACTCGTCTGTACTACCAGTGTCTGGAACAAACCCCAGTCCGACGCCATAGTTCGGGCTGTTACGCTGGAAAAAGGACATGCCCTTGTCGATCTGAGTCCGTTGGTAGGGCAGGGGGGCTACTTCGCCAGCCAGTATAAGGACCCCGGTGTAGCGGCTCACCCCAACGATGCCGGTATGCAGCGCATCGCTGATTTGATCTGGGAGAAGATTCAGTAATTGTTATTAACCGCATCGGACCGCCGAAGCGGAGGCACAGAGAGCACAGAGGTTCTTATACGAATTGCTCTGTATTCTTTGTACCTCCGCTTCGGCGGTCCGATGTGGTGAAAAAACCTTGGGTAGTTTACTACCCCGGAGGATGTACGTATACCGACTTAAAAGAACGACAGGCGGAGTACAAAAGGGCTGCTGTAAATCAAGCTGGCCGCCAGACTATTTGAATAATTCAAATTGTACAGGGCCGTCAAATTGACACCGAACCGTCGGGTGATAGGCTGAGAGTACGTTACGCCTACCAGGGGGGCTGTCAGGCTATACGTAGCTGGAGCTGGTAAACCAGGCTGTTCAAACTTGTCTTTTATTGTAGTGCTCTCTACTTCGCCGTGTAAATAGAGGTTCGGCAGAATGGATGGAATGAACTCATACATCAAAAAGCCCCGTCCACCGTATTGATTGAGTGTTCGATAGGGAACGGTTGTATTTGTACTTGTATACGCCTTGTAACGGGTATAGGTATAAGTCCCGCCAACTCCGACAATCATTCGTTCGGTGGCCTGATAAGCAACTACCGGCGAAACCCCCAGGCTGAATGGATTGCCGAACCGAAAGCCGTTGATGCCGCCACCAAACCGCAGCCGCTGGCCGAAAGGTAACGGTCTGCCCTCCGGCGTTTGGGTCCGAAGCGGGTCTTTGCCCTGATCCCGACGGTCGTCAGGATCTTCGGTAAGTTGGCCGAAGGCTACGCTGCTGGTTAGTAAAGCCGTGATAAAGAGTAACTTTTGGATATGATTCATGGTGTTTTATGCGAAATAATAACTCTGTGTATGTAACGAAATCAAAAGGTGAATTCTTTTACCTCAGGGTCTCTCAGCAAACGTTTAATGCACTTTTCATGATTTTGCTCGGAACCGCTAACCCGCCAGTTGCCAATAATTTCGGTCCCGATTCGCTGTTGCTGATTACGGGTCGACTTAAGTTTAAACTCACTGAAAAGGTCTTCATACTGCTTCAGCGTCTTGTTATGAAACGCTGTTACAATCTTATAATCACGTGTTTGGTTCATTTTCTGGATACGGCTCGATAAACCCAGCAGCAGAAGCAGCGATCCAAGAATAAAAATAAACCCGATTACGGCAATATCGTAATGGCCCGCCCCTACGCACATACCCAGTGCCGAGACCGCCCAAACGGTAGCGGCCGTGGTTAGCCCTTTGATCCGGTTGTCTTCCCGAAAAATAATGCCCGCGCCCAGAAAACCGATACCATTTACAATGTTAGCCGCAATGCGGTCGCCGGTGCCGCCGATACGACCCGAAATCATCGTAAACAGTGCGGAGCCGACGCAAATCATGATCATCGTACGTAAACCCGCTGACTTGCCGTTGTATTCGCGTTCGGCACCAATGGTTCCGCCGATGACCAGCGCCACAACCAGCCGAATAATGTCTTCCTGCGCAAAATCCATTTCTTTCGTTACTCAATACGGCATTAAACCGACTCCCGTTGCAAAGCAGATTATTATTAGACTCCCCAGCCCGTTTTAACCAGTCAGGAGAAACCATATTCTGAAATAAACCGTTAAAATTTAGATAGAGTTTACCCTCATTACTTCAGAATGACTCAGACCACGGAAACCGAACGATTAAGTTCCGTTGACCAGCTCAACCCCAAACAGTTTATTATCATTAAAGGGGCGAAAGTACATAATCTTAAAGGAATTGATGTTGCCATTCCGCGCAACAAATTAGTTGTCCTGACCGGGCTGTCTGGTTCCGGTAAATCATCGCTGGCGTTCGATACCCTTTTTGCCGAGGGCCAGCGGATGTATGTCGAAAGCCTGAGCAGTTACGCCCGGCAGTTTCTGGGACGGATGGAGAAGCCCGAGGTCGAGTACATCAAGGGAGTGTCGCCCGCTATTGCCATTGAGCAAAAAGTATCGACCCGTAACCCCCGCTCAACCGTAGGCACGTCTACCGAGATTTACGACTACCTGAAACTGCTCTTCGCCCGCTCGGGAGTAACCTACTCGCCTATTTCGGGTCACGAAGTCCGGAGAGACACGGTTACGGACGTTGTCAATTACATGTACGCGTACGAAGCCGGTCAGCGGGTGATGATCATGGCGCCCCTGCGTATCCGCGAAGACCGGACACTGCCTTACGAACTCAATATCCTGCTCCAGAAAGGCTACACGCGTGTTGTGGTGGATGGCCGGGTACTGCAGATCGAAGATATTTTAGAGAACGAAGAGTTAAGGGCCAGGAATGAAGATTATAACAGTGAGTATGCTTCACTCTTAACGGATCACGCTTCGCTGGATTCGCTGGAAATTCTGGTCGACCGCGGAACGGTGCTGTACGACGCCGGCGGTAACCCGGACGAAGACAACCAGTACCGTTTCTCAGACTCCGTGCAAACGGCGTTCAGCGAGGGAGAAGGGACTTGCCGGGTAGATATTGTCGGCAAAGAGTCGCGGGTTTTCTCTGATAAATTTGAACTCGACGGGATTGCCTTCGAAGAGCCAAGCGTAAACCTGTTCACATTCAACAATCCGTACGGAGCCTGCCGCCGGTGCGATGGCTTCGGTAAGGTGTTGGGTATCGACCCCGATCTGGTCATTCCCGACAAAAATCTATCGGTTTTTGAAGGGGCCATCGCACCCTGGCGCAGCGAGAAAATGAGCGAGGAGTTTTTGAAACCGCTACTCAAAAACGGCATCCGGTTCGACTTCCCGATTCACCGCCCGTACAAAGACCTCACGCCCGCCGAGCAGGAGCTGCTCTGGACCGGAAATAAGTATTTCGACGGGATCAACGCATTCTTTGCCTTCGTTGAAAGCCAGACATTCAAGGTGCAGTACCGCGTAATGCTGTCGCGCTATCGGGGCAAAACAACCTGTCCGGAGTGTCGGGGTTCGCGGCTGCGGAAAGATGCAGGCTACGTAAAAGTGGGCGGGAAGTCTATTACCGACCTGGTGCTGATGCCCCTGACACACGTTACGGCTTTCTTTAAAGGCCTGGAACTGCCCGCGCATCAGCAGCAAATAGCCAATCGTATCCTGATTGAGATTCGTAACCGGCTCGATTACATGGAGCGCGTCGGGCTTGGCTACCTCACGCTCAACCGCCTGACCAACACGCTGTCGGGGGGCGAATACCAGCGTATCAAGCTGGCTACGTCCCTTGGTTCGGCGCTGGTGGGGTCTATGTACATCCTCGACGAACCGAGCATTGGGTTGCATCCCCGCGATACCCAGCGGCTGGTGAGCGTTCTGGAAACGCTCCGCGACATGGGTAACACCGTGATCGTGGTAGAGCACGAAGAAGAGGTAATGCGTGCCGCCGACCAGCTCATCGACATCGGCCCCGACGCCGGATCGCTGGGCGGACACCTGATGTTCCAGGGAACATGGCAGGATATTAAGGAGTTAGGAGCGAGCGGCCGGCGTTCCGGGAGCCAGGAGCCAGGAGTCGCTGACGCATCTATTGTTGCTGACGCGTCAGCAACTCTTCACTCCTCACTCCTTACTCCCTTCTCTTCTTCACACACCATCGACTTCCTGACGGGGAGGGAAACGGTTCCGGTGCCGGGTTTCCGAAGGAGGGCGACAAACTTCATTGAGCTGAAGGGCGCTCGTGAGAATAACCTTAAGGATGTAGACGTGCGGTTTCCGCTCAATACGCTTACGGTTGTTACGGGGGTATCGGGTTCGGGAAAGAGTACGCTGATTCGGAAAGTTCTGTACCCGGCCCTGATGCGGCAACGGGGCGAAGGCACCGAAGAAGCCGGTAAGTACGACAGCCTGGGCGGTTCGCTCGACCGGATTTTGTCGGTTGAGATGATCGACCAGAACCCGATCGGCAAATCGAGCCGGTCTAACCCAGTCACGTATATCAAAGCCTACGATTACCTCCGGCAGGTAATGGCCGACCAGCCCGTATCGAAGTCGCGCGGGTACAAGCCCAGTCATTTTTCATTCAACGTGGATGGCGGGCGCTGCGAGGTGTGCCAGGGTGAAGGCGAAGTGAAGATCGAGATGCAGTTCATGGCCGACATTTACCTCAAATGCGAAGGCTGTGGCGGCAAACGCTTCAAGCAGGAAGTGCTGGAAGTAACATTGCACGATAAAAACATCTCCAATATTCTGGACATGACCGTCGATGAAGCCATCGAGTTCTTCCGCAAAGTCGATAACAAAATGGCCGACAAACTGCAGCCTTTACAGGATGTAGGGCTGGGGTATATCGGTCTGGGGCAATCTGCCAATACTCTTTCGGGTGGTGAAGCCCAACGGGTAAAACTGGCGTCGTTCCTGGGTAAAGGAAACCCGAACAAAGGCAGCACGCTGTTTATTTTCGACGAACCCACAACGGGACTGCACTTCCACGACATACGTAAGTTACTGTCGGCTATCAACGCGCTGGTCGATCAAGGCGACTCGGTAATCATCATTGAGCACAACATGGAAGTCATCAAAAACGCCGATCATATCATCGACATCGGCCCGGAAGGGGGCGAAACGGGGGGCTACATTACCTTTACCGGAACACCGGAAGAGATGGTGAAACTGGACGATAGCAACCATACCGCCCGTTACCTCAAGGGTAAAGTGTAGGTGCCCGGACAACCCGCTCACTCGTTTCGTTTCGTAACGCCAACTGCTTCCAATAAACGAGAGAGGTCTCTCAAAACCTGGTGTAATTCGGTTTTGAGAGACCTCTCTCGTTTATTGGACCTAACCCAAATCGGCGCAGGTCAGACGCGACGGGGAGTTTCTTTGATCTGTCTGAACGATCGAAAAAATAGGATTTAGCTGTTTGTGTAAAGTAGGTCACACTCAGTACATTAAATAGGCTATTCAGGTTAGTTGTTCGCCAAGAAGTGGGTCGGTTGGTTTCCCGTTCGCTGTATAAACTATCTTTCATGTATTTTCGCGGTAATTTTATCTACCCACCGCGAATGCTCAGGTTTATTAAGTGGGCGCTTTTGCTCGTTAGCTGTCCAGTTGTCGTCATGGCTCAGCTTCAGATTTCCCACCCAATGGCACGGCTTGTGGTGCAGCGTGGGACCGACGGCAACGGTCGGCTGTATCTGTCAGGACGATTTACCGGTACGGTAGACAAGATTGAGGCCCGACTAACGCCCGCTGTGGCGGGTCAGGGGGTGGCTACGGACTGGCAAACGGTACAAACAGCCCCTACTACTAATCTTTTTCTGGGTTATGTTACGGCTGCCGGAGGCTGGTATGTACTCACCGTCCGTACGCTCGTGGGCAGTACCGTAGTGGAACAGGCCAGTGTACAGCCGGTTGGCATTGGCGAAGTGTTCATTACGGCAGGGCAGTCAAACTCGCGCGGGCTGGGCATTGGCGATAATGACCTCGGTACCAACACCGACCGCGTCAATTCCATCGACTCGATCAACCATTATTACCCGCAACCGCCATCGTTACCGGCCCTGGTTTCGTCAGGCGACCCGATGCCGGTGCCCCGGTATAAAGCACTTACGGCCGCCCGACGAATTTTTCCGATGGCTGAAAGTTCGTGGGGATGGGGGGAGCTAGGCGATTACATAGTGAATCGCTACAACGTGCCCGTTGCGTTTTACGTAGCTGGCTGGGATGCATCCACCATTGATAACTGGTACAAAACGGCAAATGGCATCGCGGCCTGTAACGCCTACTTCTGCGTTGGTGGCGACTGGCCCAACTTACAGCCGTACACGAACCTGAAAAATGTGCTCCGCTATTACGGGTCGGTAGCCGGTGTACGGGCTGTGTTGTGGCATCAGGGCGAGGCTGAAGGCGATATTTCGGCGTCGAGTATTCCAAATTATGCCAACCTGCTCCGGGCCGTCATTGCCAAGTCGCGGGCCGATTTTAACGGATGGAGCCTGCCCTGGATGGTGGCACGGGTATCATTTAACGGTCGCATTACCAACCCTGATGTTGTCGCTCAACAGCAGGCGGTGATCGATACCCCCGAATTCAATGTTTTTCAGGGGCCCCTCAACGACACCATCCAGAACCGGGCCGCTGGCACGGTTGACGGGCACTTTCGCAATGTGTCGCGCCTGTCGCCCCACCCGCAGTATTACCTGAACAAGCCCATCCCGACCGAAATGGGCCTGTCGAGGTTTGCCCGAAACTGGAGCAACAGTCTCACTAATTCATTCTTTCAAAATGCGCAGCCGATTACCCCGTCCCAGTTTGCGGTGACCGGCAATGTCGCGGCTTATGTACCGCCGGGCACAACGATTCCCGTTTCGTTTTCTACGCTGGGCACGTTCAAGGCCGACAATAAGTGGGAGGTACAGTTGCTGGACTCTTTGGGTCAATACATGAGTGTGCTGGGCAACGGTACCGGCAGCCCGATTTCTGTCACCTTGTCGAGTTCCCTCCCGAGCGGCCGGTATCAGATTCGGGTGGTGGCTTCCTCGCCCGCCATGCCCGCCGTGCCTTCTAATCTTTTTCTGCTGACAAACAAAGCCGATGTAAGTCTGGCGATGGGCGCTGACCAGCGAACACCGGACGTGAACAAACCCGTAAGTATAAGTCTGGCTGTTCGGAACGACGGGCCGGGTCTGGCAAGAGGCATTGTTGTGCGCAACCGCCTTCCCGCAAACCTGACGTTTATTTCGTCGAGCGATTTTACGCTTTCGGGAGCTGTCCTTACCAGTTCGGGCATCGACGTTATTCCCGGTGCAACCCGAACGTTGAGTTTCCTTGCGAAGCCAACGCTGGCGGGTACCTTTCAAAACGCGGCCGAAATTTCCAGTGCTGCCAGTGTCGACACCGACAGCCAGCCCGATTCCGGTACCGGCGATGGACAGGACGATGCGGCTCAGCTGGATTTTCGGACTCGGCAGGCCAGTTCAGCCGTATTTACGTCGCCCAACCCAAGCCAGGTGCCTCTGCCGGCCGTCAGCAGTAGTCAACCCACACCCGATCCCGCCAAAGCCGATGTGAGTATTTCGCTTTCAGTCAACAAACGGACACCTGCCGTTGGCGATACCATCTTGTATACGCTAACGATAACGAACCAGGGCGGGTTGGCGGCAACGGGCTTGAGCCTGTCGGCTTATCTGCCAGCAGGCCAAACATTCGTTCCGGGCAATGATTTTATACTGTCCGGCGGCAGTCCGGTCGTTGGCGTGAGCAGTGTGGCGGTGGGCAGTAATCGCTCGCTTCGTTTCCGGGCCAGAGTTACCGCTGTTGGCCGGGGTGTCTGTTCGGCCCAGGTCGTGACCGCCAGCGTACCCGACCCCGACTCCATACCGGGTAATGGCGTAACCAATGGTGAAGATGATACGGCGCAGATTGACATACGGGCGAGGTGATTTCGCCCAGCGTTAGTGCTTCATACAGAATACTTTATAGCGAAGATTCGTTTAAATTGCAGGTAATCGGCATTTGGATGGTTACAAATGCCTGCTTTGCTGCTTTTACTAGTCGCAACTCGCTATATGTCTGAATCGTATGAAAACTAGCTGGGTTCTTTTAGGCGCATTGGGGGCCGGTGCTACGGTGATGCTGTCGTCGTTTCTCGGCTTTTTTGAGAAACGGGTGGACTATAATACCCAGATCAAGCCGCTGCTCAATAAGAACTGCATTGTGTGCCATGGCGGAGTCAAAAAAGCCGCCGACTTCTCCCTGCTTTTCAAACACGAAGCGCTGGCACCCGCCAAATCCGGTAAACCCGCCATCATTCCCGGCGATGCCGATAACAGCGAGATGATTCGTCGCCTGACCCTGTCGGACCCCGACGAGCGTATGCCGCTGGACCATCCGGCCCTGAAACCGGACGAAATTGACCTCCTTCGAAAATGGATCGATCAGGGTGCCGAGTGGGGCGACCATTGGGCGTATCAACCCGTTCAGAGGCCTGATGTGCCCAAGATAGGGACGTTTCTCAGCCGACTGGGTATTGCCGAAAACGACGAAACGAACTGGGCGAAAAACGAAATAGACCCGTTCATCCTGGATAAGCTTAAGCAGGATGGCCTCAAACCATCGCCGGAAGCCGATCGGGCTACGCTTATCCGACGCCTTTCTCTCGATCTGACCGGCTTACCCCCTACAGAAAAAGAAGCCGCCGATTTTCTGGCGGATAAATCGGCGAACGCTTACGAAAAAGTCGTTGACCGATTGCTGAAATCGCCCGCTTACGGTGAACGCTGGACGGGTATGTGGCTCGATCTGGCCCGCTATGCCGATACCAAAGGCTACGAACGCGATCCCGGTCGCAAGATATGGCGTTACCGCGACTGGCTCATCAAAGCATTCAACGAAGACAAGCCCTTCAATCAATTCACGATTGAGCAACTGGCGGGCGATCTGCTGCCCAAGCCCACCGATGACCAACTCGTTGCGACGGGTTTTCACCGCAACACCATGACCAATGATGAGGGCGGTACGCAGGATGAAGAGTTCCGGACGGCTGCCGTGATCGACCGGGTCAACACAACCTGGGATGTGTTTCAGGGAACGACCTTCGCCTGTATTCAATGCCACAGCCACCCCTACGACCCCTTCACGCACGACGAATATTATAAGTACCTGGCGTTCTTCAACAACACCCGCGACGAAGACGTAACGAGTGATACGCCAACGCTGCGGTTCTACAAACCCGCCGATTCGCTCAAGGTGCTTGACTTACAGCACTACATCGCATCGGCCGTATCTACGCCCAACCAGGCACAGGCCACCATCGCGCAGGTTACGCATTTGCTGCGAACCGTTGAACCCAAAATCAACTCGCACGACTTCGACCAGTACGTCAACGCGTCGCTGCTGGACGCCAAGTACTTCGGTTTTCAGGACAGGGGAGCCTGCCGGATCAGGAACGTGACCCTCACCGGCCGCCCTCGTTTGCTGATCAAGTGGGGCACCAAAGCGACGAACGCCACAGTTACCCTGCGTCAGGATAAGCCGGATGGACCTGTTCTGGCCCAGATTCCGACACCGAAGCCGGGTAAAGACACTGTGCAGATGATTGCGCTGCCCGCCGTTCAGGGTCGGCACAACCTGTACTTATCGCTGAACAGCCCCGAAAAGCCGAAAGAATGGGTGCAGATAAAATGGGTGGCTTTTACGCCCGTTTTACCCGGACAGCCTCAGAACGCCATCGGTCCAAAGGACAAACTGCTGCTGGAGCTACTGAACGCCGATGCCGAGCAAACACCTATTATGCTCGACGGTTCGGGCGATCTGGCCCGCGAAACGCATATTTTTGAACGCGGCAACTGGATGGTGAAAGGCAAGCGTGTTTTGCCCGACGTGCCGAAGTCGTTTCCCGCCATGGAGCCTAAACTGCCTAAAAACCGGCTGGGCCTCGCCCGCTGGATGGTGAGTCGGGAGCATCCGCTCACGGCGCGGGTGGCCGTAAACCGTTTCTGGGAACAGTTGTTCGGGACGGGTATTGTCGAAACGGTGGAGGACATGGGTACGCAGGGTATCCAGCCAACGCACCGGGAGTTGCTGGACTATCTGGCGGTTGAGTTCATGGAAACCGATCAGTGGAGCGTTAAAAAACTGCTGAAGAAAATGGTGATGTCGGCAACCTACCGGCAGCAGTCCAGCGCCACGCCCGAGATGCTGGCTAAAGACCCGTTCAACAGGCTTTTGGCGCGTGGGCCGCGGGTTCGGCTATCGGCCGAGGCTGTTCACGACCAGGCGCTGGCGGTGAGTAAGCTGCTGAGCCAGAAAATGTACGGACCCAGCGTAATGCCTATCCAGCCCGACGGCATCTGGCAGTCGCCCTACGACGGCGAATCCTGGAAGCAAAGTACGGGCGAAGACCTGCACCGGCGCGCGCTGTACACATACTGGAAACGCACCGCGCCCTATCCGTCGATGGTTACCTTCGACAGCCCGAGCCGGGAGTTTTGCCAGCTTCGGCGATTACGTACCAACACACCGTTGCAGGCGCTGGTAACGCTGAACGACCCGGTATATGTAGAAGCCGCCGAGCATCTGGCCAGCTACATGCGGTCGCAGGGACGAACGCCGGAGCAACAGATTCAGGCCGGTTTCCGGCAGGTCATGCTGCGCGACTTACCGTCCAGGAAACTGGCTGTGCTGGTCCGACTTTACCGAACGACCGAAGCATACTACCGCCAAAAACCCGGTGAAGTGGATAAGCTGCTGGATCGCCCCGGTGCTGACTGTTCTGCCGTCTCGCCCCAATTGGCCGCGCTGACGGTTACGGCCAACACGATGCTGAATCTGGATGAGGTGATCACGAAGGAGTAGTTGGGAGCTACCCCACCCCAAACGGTACGCCGTCGCGGCCCTCCCCTGAAAACAGGGAAGGAGCTTTACAGAGTGAAAAGGGTCTCTTTTTTAGTTAGACAGGCTTAAGAAAGCCATTGTAAGGAGAAGTGCTGTATGGGTCAGATTATTCATAATCGAAAAGGCATGGAGGAATATCGGCGGGAGCTGAGGAAGACGCCTACGCCTTTCGAGTCGTTGCTGTGGGAGCGGTTACGGAACAATCAGCTCAATGGGCGCAAGTTTCGGCGGCAGCATAGCATCGGAGTGTATATTCTTGATTTCTATTGCCCGGCTGAACGCCTTTGCGTTGAAGTGGATGGACGCGTTCATAAAACAGCGGAGGCAGCGGTCCATGATGAGATACGCGACGCCACTTTGGCGCAGTTGGACATAAACACATTACACGTCAATAACTACGAAGTTGAGGAAGATATTGAAGCGGTGCTTTAGAAGATTAGAAACTGTTTTAGCGGGTAATGTGATAGCATTTAGAAATAGCAAAGCTCGTTTTAAGAACTAAAATCCGCACATTCCCCCCTCCCCTTTTTTCAAGGGGAGGGGCCGGAGGTGGGGTAGCAACATAACATGAACAAACTCATTCAGGAACTCCGGCACGCTGCTGCCGAGCGCGAAACCCGGCGGCATTTCTTACATACCTGCTCAACAGGCCTGGGCGCTATGGCCCTTAGTTCGGTGTTGAGTAGCTGTGGTTTTTTCGGGAAAGAAGACCCGCAGACCAATGCCGTTGGGGCTGCGTCGCTATCCGGTGAGCCGACGGCCCCGCATCCGTCGCAGTACATTCCCAAAGCCAAACGGATCATCTACATCCACATGGCCGGTTCGCCGAGTCAACTGGAGTTATTCGATTATAAGCCCGAACTGGCGAAGTACAACGGTAAAGACTGTCCGCAGGCATTGCTGGAAGGAAAGAAGTTCGCCTTTATCCGGGGCACGCCCAAAATGCTGGGGCCACAGGGGAAATTTGCCCAGCGCGGACAGTCCGGGGCGTGGGTGTCGGACTACCTGCCCCATTTGCAGGGCGTAGTCGATGACATTTCGTTCCTGAAAGCCATGCATACCGACCAGTTCAACCATGCCCCGGCCCAACTGCTTATGCATACCGGCAGCGCCCGGCTGGGTCGCCCCAGCATGGGCTCATGGGTGACCTACGGGCTGGGAACCGAAAATGACAACCTGCCCGGCTATATCGTGCTGGCTTCCGGCGGCAAACAACCCGATGCGGGGAAGTCGGTTTGGGGAAGCGGCTTTCTGCCAACGGTTTATCAGGGGGTTCAGTGCCGCACCGATGGAGACCCCGTCCTGTTTGCCTCCGATCCGTCGGGCATTAGCCGCGACATTCGGAAGCAAACCATCGACGCCATCAGCCAGATCAATCAGCAACAGTACGACGAGGTCAAAGATCCCGAAATCCTGACCCGTATTGCCCAGTATGAACTGGCTTTCCGAATGCAGATGTCTGTGCCCGATGCAATGGACATCAAGAGCGAGCCGCAATATATGCTGGATAGCTACGGCGTCGATCCGAACAAGGGGTCGTTTGCCCGAAACTGCCTGCTGGCCCGGCGGCTGGTGGAGCGGGGTGTCCGGTTCGTGCAACTCTTCGACTGGGGTTGGGATACCCACGGAACCAGCGCCGACGGTTCTATCGATATTGGACTGAAGGCCAAATGCCATGAGTCAGATCAGGCCGTAGCGGCTCTGCTAAACGATTTGAAACAGCGCGGATTGCTGGACGATACGCTGGTGGTTTGGGGCGGTGAGTTTGGCCGGACACCGATGCAGGAAAACCGCGACGGGCAAACGCTGCCGTTCATGGGGCGCGACCATCACCTCGAAGCGTTCACCGTGTGGATGGCCGGGGGCGGGGTGAAGAAAGGCTTCTCGTTTGGCGAAACCGACGATATTGGCTACTACGGTGTCAAAGATAAAGTACATGTCCACGACTTGCAGGCTACCATTTTGCACCTCCTTGGCTTCGATCATACCAAACTAACCTACCAGTTTCAGGGGCGACCGTTCCGGCTGACCGATGTAGCCGGAAAGATTGTGAAGCCGATTCTTGCTTAGTGTTCGGTAGTTGGACTGGCCGATGGGCGTAAACTCGTAACAATTTCTTAATCATCTTGTTACAGTGGCAAGTTGCATTGGCTGGCGGTTGGCCACTTTCTTTGCGGCTGCGTACTGCCGGGCCATTATGAAGGAAAATATACTGTCGTGGATCTATCTGATCGGTGCAGCCGCCTGCCAGATGGCGTGGATGTACTCGCTGAAGTATATTCGGATAGACGCGCTTAAAGCGCTTCGATGGGATACATTCTACAAACCTGATGTAGGATTGCCAGCCTTGCTCCCCTGGGTGGCTTACGTTGCCTTTGGGATTGTCAATACCGTTCTGCTGGCTGTTGCCATGCGGACCATTCCAACCACAACAGCTTTTGCGGTATGGATGGCGCTTTCACTTATGTTTTTGAAAATTACGGACATCCTCTGGTTCAAGACCAGCTGGTCGTGGAGCGAGTTGTTCTTTATCCTGCTGATTGCCGCCGGGGTCATCGGTTTGAAAACCGTTGGGCCAGTTGATTAGTGTTTGGTGGAGTGCGTTCCGGGGTGTCGGCTCCTGAAACGCCAGCCCGGTCAGACCCGACGCCCCGAAACGTACTCCACCTGCTTCACCAAGCATCAATCCTCATACCACCACTACTCCAGCACTTTGGGTACTTCAAAGAACTGCTCGTTGTGCTGGGGCGCGTTAGACAGGGCCTTCTCCCGTGATAAATGATTACCGGCAAGATCTTCCCGCAACACGTTGACTTCAGCCGACATGTGCGTTAGTGGCTCAACGCCCGTGGTATTAACTTCATTAAGCTGCTCCATCCACGTCAGTACGCCGTTCAGACTGTTCAGCAAAGCCGCTTCTTCGTCGGGTTTCACCTCCAGACGAGCCAAATGAGCGATTTTATGTAAGGTTTCGTGATCTACTTTCATGAGTAAAAGAATAATTGAGCGAAAGAGTGAATGCACTAAGCGGGCACTCTAGTCTTGCTCATTAACTCTGCGTTTATGATTCGATAGGTTTCTTCTTTCAACTGCTTCACATCTGCCTGGGTCATGCCGGTTGTTTCGATGGGCGGATGAACTACGGCTTTCATCGGATACCAGTGAAAGCGAACCGGGCTTCGATCCGGCAAAATCAGGTAATTGGTTAGTAACGTTACCGGCATAATGGGCACCTGCTGCTGAATGGCCATGGTAAACGCTCCATCTTTAAACGGCACCATCTGGGGCGGCTCCGGCGCCCGGATACCACCTTCGGGAAAAATCATGATGCTTCGGCCCGAGGCCAGCGTCCGGATGGACTTTGCCAGCGAATACGCCCGGCTGTTCGGCCGATCCCGGTCGACCTGCACATGCAACTTCGCGAACATATAACCCAGCAGCGGAATAGTCTTCACATCACTCTTCCCGACAAAGGCGTAATAGTTTTTCACGATGACCCCCATCACGGCTATATCCAGATACGAAAAGTGATTGGCGCAGAAAACGTACGTCCGTTTCGGGTCGGGTTTGAATCGATGCTCTACGCGAACCGGCATCCCGATACCCCAGAAAAACAGCTTTCCCCAGATAGCATTGATCTTGTGCGCCAGCGGTTTCCAGCTGTCACGTTGGAGGAACACAAACTGGACAGGAAACAGCACCAGGTATAAGACAACAAGATACATAGCGCACCAGATCGTGTAAAGTAGCCGCATATGGTTGGCTTTCGTCATGCTGAGGAACGAAGTAGCTTAATGCATACGAACGCCCAAGTGCAAGTACGTTAAGCTACTTCGTTCCTCAGCATGACAAAAAATCAATGTTTAAAATGCCTCACGCCCGTCGTCACCATTGCCAGGCCGTGCTGGTTGCAGTAGTCGATCGAATCCTGGTCGCGGATGGAGCCGCCGGGTTGAACAACAGCCGTGATACCCGCGTTCCCGGCGATTTCGACACAGTCGGGGAAAGGAAAAAACGCGTCAGACGCCATCACTGAGCCGGTCAGGTCGAAGCCGAACGAATGAGCTTTTTCAATTGCCTGGCGGAGCGCATCCACGCGAGACGTTTGTCCGACGCCACTGGCCAGCAACTGGCCTTCTTTTGCCAGAACGATGGTGTTCGACTTTGTGTGCTTACACACCTTCAATGCGAACTCCAGCGCCCGAACTTCGCTGTCGGTTGGGGCTTTGTCGGTAACGGTGGTGAACTGACTGGCCGTTTCGGTCTGGTTGTCTTTATCCTGTTCCAGAACGCCATTCAGGATCGTTTTGAACATAACCGAAGGCAGTTCAACCGCATTGCGCTTCAGCAGAATCCGGTTCTTTTTCGATTTTAAGAGTGTGAGGGCTTCCGGGGCGTAATCGGGAGCGATCAGGATTTCCATGAACAGCTTGTTCAACTCTTCGGCGGTTTCCAGATCGACCGTAGCCGTTGTGATGACCACGCCCCCAAACGCAGAGACCGGATCGCAGGCGAGGGCGTTCAGATACGCTTCTTTGGCGGTTGGGGCGGTGGCAATACCACAGGCGTTGGTATGCTTGATGATGGCAAACGCCTTCTGGTCCAAACCCGCAAATTCATCGATCAGGCTCACGCAGGCGTCCACATCGACCAGATTATTATACGAAAGCTCTTTCCCGTGCAGTTTATCGAACATGGCTTCCAGATCACCGTAGAACGTTGCCTGCTGGTGTGGGTTCTCACCATAACGCAGATGACTGGCGGGCATCGTTCTGAAGTCATAAACCGTGCCGGTGGCGTCTGCCTTAGGGGCCTGTTCTCCCGCGAAATACGCCTGAATGGCAGTGTCGTAGTGTGAGGTGACGGTAAACGCTTTGCCGGCGTACTCACGACGGTCGGACAGATCGGTCGTTCCGTTTTTCTCAGACAGCAGCGTTACCACGTCGCCGTACTGGCTCCGCGACGACACGATCAGCACGTCATTGTAATTCTTGGCAGCGGCCCGAATGAGCGAAATACCGCCAATGTCTATTTTTTCGATGATGTCCTCATCCGACGCGCCCGACGCTACCGTTTCTTCGAACGGATACAGGTCAACAATCACCAGATCGATAGGGGGGATCTGATGCCGTTCGGCCTGGGCCAGGTCTTCCGGCATTTCCCGACGGTACAGAATACCACCCATAACGGCCGGGTGAAGCGTTTTAACACGTCCGCCAAAAATAGATGGGTAGCCCGTGAGGTCTTCGACAGCCGTAACCGGAATACCAAGTTGTTCTATAAATGCCTGAGTGCCGCCCGTCGAATATAGTTTGACGTTCTGCTCGTGTAAAAGTCGGACCAGGGGCTCGAGACCGTCTTTATAAAAAACGGAAATCAGCGCGGAGGAGATTTTGAGAGACATGGACATGGCCGGAACGCGCTCCGGCTGTTTCAGTAGATAAGTAGCAATTTTCGCGAAACAGGCTTCGGGCTGTTTCGACCTGAGGTGCAAAGATAACCAAAGGTCTTAACTTTGTCAGCCCGGTGGCCTGAAAGCCGAAACCAGAAGGTGGGTATTTCTACATGAGTACGTTTAAAAAATTAGCGAGTGATACCGCACTGTATGGTGTCAGTACAATTCTGGGTCGTTTACTCAACTACGCCCTGCTGCCCATTCAGACATACGCCTTTGTGAAACCGGCTGCTATGGCCTCCAATGTCGAATTTTATAGTTGGATCGGCGTTTTACTGGTGGTGTACACCCTGGGTCTGGAAACGGCTTTCTTCCGGTTTATGGCCCGTTCCAAAGACCAGCCGGTTGAAGAACGCAACCGGATTTTCAGTCAATCCCTCAGTATTGTCATCACGATTAGCGTACTAACGACCATTTTGCTGTGCAGTTTAGCGACGCAAATCACCCAGTGGCTTAATTATCCGGGTCAGGAGCGGTTCGTGTACTGGTCGGCCCTACTGGTGGCGATAGATGCCATTGTCGCAATTCCGTTTGCCCGGCTGCGGGTCGAGAACCGGGCTCGTGAGTTCGTATGGGCCAAAATCACGAACATTGTCATTGTCGTTGCGCTGAACGTCTTTTTCATCGTGCTGGCGAAAGACATTCACGAAGGCAAATACCTGACAGCGCTGAAGCCAATCGCCGATTTCATCTACCGGCCGTCCATTGGTCCGGGTTATATTTTTCTGGCCAATCTACTTGGTAATGGGTTATACTTTGTCATCATCCGAAAAGCTTTCGCCGGGTTTCGTTTTCAGCTCAGTGGCACACAGAGCCGGGCGTTGATCGTCTATGCATTCCCCATCATGCTCACCAACCTGGCTAGTGTGCTGAATACGCTGACCGACCGCCTGTTTTTACGGCATTCGTTGCCGCCCGATTTTTATCCGGGACTATCGCCGGAAGCCGTACTGGGTATTTATGGCAGTTGCCTGAAACTATCGGTCTTTATGGCGCTGGCGATTCAGTCGTTCAAGTTTGCCGCCGACCCCTTCTTTTTTTCCCAGGCCGAAGATAAAAAAGCTCCTGCCTTACTGGCAATGGTTACGAAGTGGTTCATTATCGTCTGCGTAGTGATCTGGGTGGGCGTTAGCCTGAACCTCGATTTGCTGGGGCAGTTATTCCTGCGCTCGAAAGCGTACCGGGTGGGACTGGATATTGTGCCGCTGCTGCTGCTGGGGAACCTGCTGCTGGGCGTGTATTACAATATTTCGTTCTGGTTCAAGCTGAGCGACAAAACGTATTACGGTACACTCATTACAGTGGTTGGCGTAACGGTAACGATTGTGCTGAACCTGGTACTCATTCCCGTTATTGGCTACATGGGCTGCGCCGTTGCCTTCGTTACGTCGACGTTCGTTATGACGGCGCTGTGTTACCTGCTGGGCGAAAAATACTACCCCGTGCCCTACCATGTAAGCTCGGCGGTGGGGTATATTGGGGGAGCCGGGCTGCTCATCTGGGCGTGCTGGCAGTATCCCATCGCCAATCTCTGGGTTGCCGTGCCGGTTCACATGGCGCTATTCGGGCTGTTCATCGGCCTCATGCTGTTCATTGAACGGAACACTCTCCAGCCGATGGTGGCGCGATTTCGAAAACGGAAATAGAGGTTTATTGAACTCATGTAAAGAGTATCATTAGGTTTTGAGAAACCTAACGTGCCAGGTTAAAGAACCTGACATCACTCGAACCTTTGTTCGGGTATTAAAAACCGGCCAATTATGATTTTGGGGATTTTTTATAGGTAAATTTGGGGATAAACTGATTCGTCTGCCACCGTAAAAAGGCACATTAGTATTCATGAAATCATCTTTTCGAAATAGCGGTTGGGTAGTACCCGTCGCGTTTCTGTTTCTACTGACCGGCTGCCGTGAGAAGCCCCTTTTTGAGCGGCTCGATTCGTCGGATACGGGTATTACCTTCGCCAATACCATCACCGATAGTGATACGCTTAATATTCTGAACTATCAATACATCTACAATGGTGGGGGCGTGGGCGTGGGTGACTTCAACGGCGACCAGAAGCCGGACGTATTCTTCGCCGGGAACCAGGTATCGAATCGACTGTATATCAACGAGACCGAAACGGGCCAGAGCCTTCATTTTAAAGATGTTACACAAACGGCTGGCGTTGGCGGTAATGGCCGCTGGTGTTCGGGTGTATCTGTAGTGGATGTAAATGCGGATGGGAAACTGGACGTCTATATCTCCACAACCCTTCACAAAAAAGCCGCGAATCGGACCAATCTGCTGTATGTCAATCAGGGGAATGACGACAGCGGTGCCCCCAAATTCCGGGAAATGGCCGCAGACTATGGCGTTGCTGATACGACCTTCTCGACCCACTCCGCCTTTTTCGACTACGATAACGACGGCGATTTGGACCTGTTCGTGCTGGTCGACCAAATTGACGATCCCAAAAATCCGACCAATTTACGGGCGCGGGTCAATGACGGGACATCGCCCAACATCGACCGGCTCTACCGGAATGATTTCGACTCGACCCGTGGTCATGCCTACTTCACCGATGTGACGCTAAAAGCGGGGTTACTGGCCGAAGGCTTCGGTTTAGGGGTGAACATCTGCGACATTAACCGCGATGGCTGGAAGGATATTTACGTTACCAACGACTTCGCCAGTAGTGATGTGCTCTACGTCAACAACCATGATGGCACCTTCACGAACCGGGCGCATGAGTCCTTCAAACATACCAGCTCGTCGGCAATGGGAAATGACGTGGCGGATATCAATGGCGACGGTCTGGCCGACATCATTGTGATGGATATGCTGCCCGAAGACAACCTTCGCAAGAAGAGCCTGATGGGTCCCAGCAGTTACTATGCCTACCAGGAATGGGACCGGCTGGGCTACGAGCATCAGTATGCCCGCAATACCCTGCAACTAAATCAGGGCGTACGGCCCAGAGATACATCGAAAGTCGGCATGCCGGTTTTCAGCGAGATCAGCATGCTGTCGGGTGTGGCCGAAACGGAGTGGAGCTGGTCGCCGTTGCTGGCCGATTTCGATCAGGATGGCTACCGGGACTTGCTGGTAACCAATGGGTTTCCCCGAGATATTACAGACCGCGACTTCACGAACTACTACAGTTCGGTGAACACGTACCTGACCGATGCCCTTCGTAAAGAACTGACCGAGAAGATGCCGAGGGTTAAAGTAAGCGATTACGCTTACCGCAACCGGGGCGATGCCACGTTTGAGAATGTAACCGAACGCTGGGGTATGAGTGAGCCCAACTTCGCTAATGGAGCGGCTTATGCGGACTTCGACGGCGATGGCGACCTCGATTATGTCGTGAGCAACATTGACGACGAAGCTTTCGTATACCGCAACACGCTGGTCGATAAAAAGGCGGAACAGGCGCATTACCTCCGGATTCAATTCAAGGGCGATGGCGCTAACCCAATGGGCCTGGGCGCTCTGATCGAATATGAATTGCCCGATGGCCGGAAAGAATTTTACGAGCATACGCCCTACCGGGGTTTCCTGTCGAGTGTCGACCCGATTGCTCATTTCGGACTGGGCAAGCATACAACTATAAAAAACCTGAAAGTAACCTGGCCCGGTGGTCGGGTGCAGATTCTGCCCGCCGTTAACGCCAACCAAACCATCATGCTCAAGGCAGCCGATGCGAAACCCGGCGAAACCAACGAGACGATTTCGGCACCAAAAACCCTGCTACAGGATATTACTGCCGATTTAGGAGTAACCTACAAGCACGAGGAAAATGACATCATTGATTTCAACGGGCAGAAAACCCTGTTGCATAAGCTTACTGAATATGGTCCGGCGCTGGCCGTCGGTGACGTAAATGGCGATGGCCTTGCCGATATGGTGGTGGGCGGAAGCTCCAAATACTCGACAGAGTTGCTGCTGCAACAGCCAACGGGCCGCTTCGTGCTGAAACCGATGCCAACCAAGCTATCGGAGGATGCCGGTCTGCTGCTGTTTGATGCCGATGCTGATGGTGATCTTGACCTGTACATTGCCAGCGGCAGTCCCGAATTCTCGCCCGAGCAGATGAAGGAGGCCATGCGTCACCGGCTCTACGTGAACGACGGCAAAGGAAACTTTACCCTGGCCCCCAATGCGCTGCCCGACTTCCGCGTCAATGGCTCCTGCGTAAAAGCCGGAGATTTTGACAACGATGGTGATCTCGACCTGTTCGTTGGCGGGCGGGTTGAACCGAACAAATACCCCATGGGCGTGCCGAGCTACCTGCTACGGAATGATGGGTCCGCCGTCGCGGGTCAGAAAGGAAGTCCGAAATTTACGGATGTTACGGCGCAGGTAGCGCCAACGCTCGCCAAAGCGGGTTTGACCTGCGATGCGCTTTGGACCGACTATGACAACGACGGCTACCCTGACCTGATGTTGGCCAGCGAGTGGGGCCCCATAACCATGCTTCACAATGTGAAAGGGAAGTTGCAACCTCTCGAAAACAGCGGACTCAACGACAAACTCGGCTTCTGGAACTCACTAACTCCCGGCGACTTCGATAATGACGGCGACATTGATTATCTGGCCGGAAACATTGGTCTGAACACCTTACTCCGCGCCAGCAACGAACGCCCGGTACGGATTTACGCCGGTGACTTCGACAACAACGGCTTCTACGATGCATTTACATCGGTCTACTTCAAAAACGCCAAAGGTCAGTACGAAGAATACCCCTATTTCGGTTGGGACGATATGGTGAAGCAAATGATTGGTATCAAAAAACGGTACGTGAATTATGCGCCGTTCGGCGAAGCCACCATAAGCCAGATATTGACTGAAGAGGAACGGGCTCAGGCACTGAAACTGACGGCCAACTACATGCAGAGCAGTTATGTTGAAAATCAGGGAAATGGAAAGTTTGCTGTGCGACCACTTCCGGTTATGGCGCAAATGGCCCCACTCTTCGGCATGCTGGCGCAGGACGTCGACGGCGACGGTAATCTGGACGCCGTTCTGGTCGGCAATGAGCACGGCAGCGATCTGGTAGCCGGACGCATGGACGCCTTTAACGGCCTCGTGCTCAAAGGCGACGGAAAAGGTAATTTCAGGCCACTGCCCATCGACCAATCCGGTTTTTACGCCCCTGGCAATGCGAAAGCCCTGGTGAGCCTGCCCGATGCAAAAGGGCATTCGCTTCTGGCCGTTACGGAAAATCGGGGGCCACTGCGCCTGTTTGCCGTGCAGCAACCAGAAACATTTACCCCCGTCGATGCCACTACAACATCGGTTACGATACGGTTGAAAAACGGGAAAGTTCGGCGGCAGGAGATTCCGTTCGGCACGTCTTTCTACGGTCAGTCAGCGCGGGGCGTGTGGCTGCTTCCGGGTGAGCAGATCGTTAAGAAGTAAACCGCTTGTCTGGGCCAAGCTCCAGCCTGGTCCTAGGTCTCCATTCTGGTATACAAGGCCAAGCTGGAGCTTGGCCCAGACAGGTATGAAATTAAGCTTATTCCTTTTTTTTTCGCTAACGATCATTGGTTGTTCGCCAGCCCGGCGTATCAGCCGTGAACTGCGAACCAATCCGGCCTATACCGATCACTTTACAGGAGTAGCCCTGTATGCCCCCGGTCAGAAGCGGGCGTTGATTCAGCACAATGCTGACAAGCCGTTTACACCCGCATCGAATACCAAGCTGTTCAGCTTTTACGCGGGCCTGCTTTCCCTCCGGGACTCGTTGCCGGCTCTCCGCTACATTGTCCGAAACGATTCGCTGATTTTCTGGGGCACGGGCAACCCGTTGCTGCTGCACCCGGATTTGCCCGATACAACGGCGCTGGCGTTTCTGCGAAGTCGAACCGAGCGATTGTTTTTCTCCCCCGCAAATTACAGCGGCCCGCGTTTTGGGCCGGGTTGGGCCTGGGATGATTATAATGACGACTACTCGCCCGAACTGGCCCCGTTGCCGATATATGGTAACGTTGTGCGCTTTTCTGCCGGAAAAATAAGCCCTGCCCGCTTTAGCGATAGTACGCGTACCTTGGTCGATGCGCCCAATGGCATTCGTCGGGCCGAGTTTTCGAACCAGTTCGTTCGTCCGGCCAATGGGACTATTAAACGGCAGGATGTCCCCTTTCGATGGGCGGGTGAATTAGCGGCTCAGTTGCTGGCCGATACGCTCCATCGGGCGGTGGACGTTGTGAATATACCGATGGCGGCAAACGCCCGGCTGCTGCGCGGCTCATCTACTGATTCGCTCTACAAACGGATGCTCTATGTGAGCGATAATCAATTTGCGGAGCAGGTGCTGTTCATGGCCTCCGCCGAACACAGTACAGGGCCGCTCAAGCCACTAACGGAGTTGGGTCGAACGGCCGATAGCCTTCAGCATTCAACCCGGCTGGCCGGTTTAGCCCGTTGGGTCGATGGGTCGGGTTTGTCACGGTACAATCTGTTTACGCCTAACGTGCTGATTGACTTACTTGGCCGGATTTATGCCAAAGTGCCGCAGCAACGGTTGTTTGCCCTATTGCCAGCCGCCGGACAGTCGGGTACGCTGAAGAGCCTGAATATGGACGGGAAACCGTACGTATTCGCCAAATCCGGCTCCATGACCGGCGTGTATAACCTGAGCGGATACATACTGACAAAGCGGAACAAGCTGCTTTATTTCAGCATCATGCACAACAACTTCACCCAAACCGTGAGTGAAATGCGCCAACGAACAGCTGAGTTGCTCAAGGAAATTCACGAACGGTTTTGACTTGTAGCTAACGAGAGGAATAGCCGCGTGGCGGACTACTATTCGTAGAAGCAGGTAGTGGCGAACTCAATTGGCGTGCCATAGGTACGCAACCTATCGATAGTAAACAACGAAATCACATCGTTCACCTTAGCTGATTAAATGCGGTGATTAGATGGTTTATTCTCCGCGTACTATGCGGAGAATAAGGCTTAATTCGTCTCTTTCTTCTTTTCTAACTCCATCGAATACGCCTTTTGGTCATACTTCATGACGGCTCCGGTGGCAACGTCGATGCCCCAGCCCAAAATACCGAACAGGTTCAAGACACTGACGGCGTTAAACTCTTTGGTTAAATCGAACGTACGGGGATGGTATCCGTCGAGGTTCATCGTCACTGTTCGGGCTGCGATGCTGCGCGTTACGGGTACATCGACGGGTGTGCGCCCAACGTCGAGGCCTTGGATCTGAACTTTAGCGCCCGATGGCTGACTCTCGAAGTGAATGGTGTCTTTAGTACCGGTAAATAGTGTAGCACAGCTTTGGAGGCTAAGTAAACTAATTGCTGCGGTGACGACGAAAAAGTGTTTGGACGTACTGGTGTTATCCATAGCGTAAATACAAGATTAGTTTTTACAAATAAACCAATCAAATATTCACATACAAACATGTTATAGTTATTTTTTTATGAACAAATACACCGGGTAACTCACCGCTATAAAGCCAAGTGCATACATACTACTCGAAAAATCGCCGATCACGACGCCGAGTAGAAACGCCAGGGAAGCGATGAGTAACGTCCAGGTTGAAAAAGGATAACCCCACGCGTGAACGGGCCGGGCAAGTTCCGGCTCGGCTTGGCGCAGGCGAATTAAAGCCGCAAAAGCCGAAGCGTAGCAGAGTACGAAGAAGAAGGTGGCAATATCCGAGAGTTTGCTGTACGTATTGGTCAGAATCATCAGAATAGATGCACCGGCCGTCAGCAGCGTAGCGTTCAGCGGGGTGCCCCCCGAATTGACCTGCGTCACAAAGCGGAAAAAGAGACCGTCGCGGCCCATGGCGAAAATAACGCGGGGGTTGAACATGATTTGGGCATTGATGATCCCCATTATGGAAATCATCAATAGAAACGTAACAACCTGTGCACTGCCCGGCCCGAATAGCACCTGCACGGCATCGGCCGCCGGTAGTTTCGTGCCCGCCAATGCCGAAACGGGCAGTACATAGAGCAAAGCCAGATTCACCAGCACATAGATGCCGATGATCAGCAGCACCCCGCTAATCATGGAACGGGGGAGGTTCCGGCTGGGGTCAACATCTTCTTCGGTAAAATAAGCTGCGGTATGCCAGCCATCGTAGGTATAAAAAACCGCCTGTAAAGCGGCTAGCACACCCAGCCAAACGCCACCCTCGGCCAGTGGTCGGATGGTTTCGGCGGTAGCGGCAACCGGCTGATCGGGTTTAACAACGAAGCAAACGACAACGAACACCAGCAAGCCTACCCCCTTCAGCACGCTCATAACCTCCTGCGCCCGGCTCGCCAGTTTTACTCCCACAGAATGGAAGGCTACAAAAGCCGCTAGAATGCCGATGGCAATAATTTTCTGGTAGTCTGCCAGCGAAGGGGCCAGCAGACTGGTGTATTCGCTCATAACGGCGGCTCCAAACGCCATAGCAGACACACTGCCGAGCCAGCTGCTGATGCCGATGATGAAGCCCGCGTAATTGCCGAACGCCCGCCGGGCATATACATACCAGCCCCCGGCTTTGGGCAGCATGGTACCCAGTTCCATGACCGAGAGCGACCCCGCCAACGCATACACGCCCACAATCAGCCAGACGGCAATGATCAGAATCGGGTTGCCGATGTCCTGCGCAATGGGGCCGGGCTTCCGTAAAATGCCGGTGCCAATAGTGCCGCCAATTGTAACGGCCACGCCGAAACCGACGCCTAATAGTTTCTTAAGTTGATTTTGGGCCATAGTCGGGAGGTGGGGCAGCGTTTGGGGCTATTTTACAATGATAGCGAAAAAAACGGCCCATCTGTGATTCTAATGGGTGTTCCGCCGTTCAGCGTTGCCGATTTTCGTAAGTTTGGTTTTTGGTACTGTAATGCAAGCGTCAGCCCGGCAACCGTCCCGGTCGGGCGTAACACCCTATAGCTTCAGGTTGGGTGTTAGTCGCGTTAGCGACAAGATGGTTGTAGTATTGGAATCTCATAAATTAATTGCTTCCCTATGCGAGCTTTGCTGATGCATTCGTACATACTGGTTTTTGTGGGGGGTGGGGCCGGGAGTCTGCTTCGGTACGTTACGGGCAGGCTGCTGCCGGCAACCCTGCTGGGTGCGCCCTTCCCAGCCGCTATTCTGGCCGTAAATGTTTTCGCGAGCCTAATACTTGGTGCCGTTACAGGCTGGGTGCTCAGCCGCGTTACGGGCGACGATATGCGTCTGCTGATTGGTGTCGGCTTTTGCGGGGGGCTCAGCACCTTTTCCAGCTTTAGTAACGATACCGTCGCGCTTCTGCAGAACAACCGGCTGGGAGCCGCCTTTATGAATATTGGTCTTAATGTAACCCTTTGTTTACTGGCTTCGGCTGGCGGGCTCTGGCTTGGACAAAAAACAGCATGAAGCTACCCCTCTTTCTCCCTCTATTTCTAATGATCTCAACTCACTTGCCCGCTCAGGAAGAAGCCCGTCGGTTACACGACGCCCACGACACCTACAAAGAAAAAGCCTTTACCCACCGCCGATTCAAACATGCCGAAATGGTGCCCGTTTTGCAGGCAGTTGGGCAACCGCTGTCGGTGAGTCAGGTAGGGGAGTCGCTGGAGAAACGAGCCATTTACCAGGTGAAGGCCGGGACGGGTACAACAAAGGTTCTGCTCTGGAGCCAAATGCACGGCGACGAAGCTACAGCCACCATGGCGCTGTTCGACATTTTCAATTTCCTACAGGCCAAAAATGACGGTTTTGACGCCTTCCGGCAGACTATTCTGGATAAGACAACGCTCTATTTCGTGCCGATGCTCAATCCCGACGGTGCCGAGCGTTTCCAGCGCCGGACAGCTACGGACATCGACATGAACCGGGATGCGTTGCGGCTCCAGACGCCGGAAGGGGCTTTGCTCAAGCAGATGCAGCAGACGCTCAAGCCACTGGTTGGCTTTAACCTGCACGACCAGAATCCGCGTTACGGGGTGGGCAAAACCGGCAGGCAGGCGGTGGTGTCTTTCCTGGCTACGGCCTACGACGAAGACCGGAACATCAACGACGTACGCCAGCGATCCATGCAGCTCATTACGGGCATGAACCGCGTGTTGCAGCAATTCATACCCGGTCAGGTGGCGCGTTACGACGATGAGTTCGAGCCCAGGGCTTTTGGTGATAATATTCAGAAATGGGGAACAACGCTGATTCTTATCGAATCGGGTGGGTTCAAGGGCGACTCAGAGAAGATGACGATTCGGCGGCTGAATTTTGTGGCTATCCTGTCAGCGTTAAAATCCATTGCCGATGGGTCGTACCGGCAGGAAGGCGTTGCCGAATATCAGGCTATTCCCGAAAACGGCCGTGCGCTGTTCGATGTGCTTATTCGCAACGCAACGGTCGTGCGTGAAGGCAAAAACGTAGTAGTTGATGTGGGTATCAATTACAGTGAGGTCAATGACAAGGAAGCCAGAACGTTTCAGTACAAAAGCAGCATCGACGATATCGGCGATTTATCGACTTTTTATGGGCTGGACGAAATCGATGCCACTGGCCTGACCCTCGTTCCGGCGAAAACATATGCCGATGTACTCAACGCTGCCGCTGATCTGGACAAACTCGATTTACCTGCCCTCCGGCGCGAGGGTATTGTGTTGTTTAAACTAAAGCAGGCTGACAAAGAAAGTCAGCCGAAGCAATTGGTGCATCTATTGTATGAGGGGGAAGCTCCGGCGCAACCGCTTCAACTAGAACAGGTGCCTACCTTTCTGTTAATGAAAGGGAAACAAATTCGATACACCTTCATAAACGGATTCTGGCAGGAGAAACGTGAAGGTATCAACAGCCCGCAGAATGGTATAATCGACTAGGTCTGGAGGTGTTGTAGTATATATAACGTTAACGTAACTGTATCGTAATATTGATGTAATACGGGGTGCCTACCTTTACTGCATAGATCGTCGCCGGAAGGCGGCAAGTAAAATTCTTATATTGGTGTCGCCGGAAAGGCCAGCGCATTGCACTGGCTTTTTTCTTTTTCTAAGCGGGTCAGTGCATTCCAGTGCACAGCGTAAACAATTGCGCCTTGTCAGTAAACGTAGTTTCAGGTCAGTCGGTAAAATAGTTAGATGAAAAGTAGCATTAAATTCTATACAAATAATAGATTAAATACTAGGCTTTTATAGTATATTTATTGTTCTTACCTATATATTTACCGAACCTAAAGGTATATATAAATAATATATTATAAACCGTACTGTACTTCTTATCAAGAAATGAAAACTAATTACTTAGTTCCTGAGAACGAATTCCAACGACTTGTTGACCTGGCTGATCTGGATCTGGATTATTCAGGGCTGCAGGACAAATTTAAAGACCTTACCCGGCTGGCAGCCAAAGTAACCGGAACAGAAATCTCCCTGATTAATCTTATCGATTCCTACACACAGTGGACTGTTACCAATCATGGGTTGGACCTGGATTCCATGCCTCGTGAAAACTCCGTTTGTCAGTATACCATTCTGGAGCCTGACAGCTTTGAAGTCAAAGACTTACGACTCGATAGCCGTTTTTCAGGCCAATCTTACGTGGCCGACGATCCTCGTTTGCGTTATTATTTCGGTATACCGTTAAAATCGAGCAACGGCCACCACCTTGGTGCTCTTTGTGTTCTCGACACAGACACAAAAGAGCTTGATCCGGAAAAAATCGATCTGCTGCGAATAATAGCGGCTGAGGTTGTTAGCCGACTGAACACGATTCGGGAAATTCAATATTTAAAACAGCAGGCATCTGACCTCAACGAATCTCGAAAACGGGCAGCGCACGACATTCGGGGGCCTTTGGGAGGTATTATCAGCATGGCTCAGCTCGTTACCAACGGGGGAGACAGTTTTAAACTCAAAGAGATACTGGATTTTATCCAAATGATTCAAATGAGCAGTAAATCACTGCTTGAACTGGCGGACGAGATTCTGGTTAACGATGATAAGTGGAAGCACGAAAACGAAACTTCTTATCAAAAAGAGGTCTTCCATCAGGCAAAACTGAAAGCGGGTCTGGAAAAACTGTACGCTCCGCAGGCACTCGCCAAGGGAATTAAATTCTCAGTTTCGACCGAAGCATCGACGGAATTGATTCCGTTCTCCCGCAATAAGATCGCTCAGATTGCCGGTAATTTGATTTCCAATGCCATTAAGTTTACGCAGGAAGGCGGTGAGGTGCAGGTTAAAACCAAGTTGGCAGTGGAGGGCTCATACAACATCCTCAGCCTTACCGTTCAGGATTCCGGTACAGGCATGACAAGCGAAAAAATAGCTACCATATTGAACGGGCAGAATCGTTCGAGTAACGGAACTGCCGGCGAATCGGGCTATGGGTTTGGACTTCCGCTGGTCAAACACCTGGTCGATACCTTAAACGGACAGATTACGGTTACATCTACCCCCGGGGCCGGAACCTGTTTTGAGGTAAGCCTACTGCAACAGAAGACAAGTTGATACTTTTTGAGAGTGATGTCCACTCAACGGATGTCACTCTCCTTCTTCCTCCCAGCTAAACTACTTCAGGTTGAAATAGTAGAAAATAGGCTGTGTTAACAACGGATCTAGGCATTACGAAGGAGCAGCGTGAAAAAATTACGTCTATCCGAATGTATACTATTACCTGAATGTTACGAAAACGTGTTTTCTGATAACCACGATTCAAATTTACTTTTATCGCTATTTTTATTGCAATTTGTTGATTAGTAGGTGTTTATAGCGTAGTATTCTTTTTTTGCGTATAATTTGGTCTACATCATATCAATAGGTAAAGGAAGAGTAAGCTGGTCTTCGCTTGTTTAATCAATCAAAACAAAAATGAACTAAAAGGTGAGTTTAGCCAATAAAAAGTGGCTGATAGTAATGCAATTGGGCCAAAAAACGCCTGATTTTAGTTGAAGCGTAACTTTGATAATCAACCGGTTGTGTTATTAATAACTCGCCAAAAGTTAATATTCGTGTAATATTAAGGTAATACTGTGCAGGTAGTTTTGCAGCGCTTAAAAGCGATACCAAAACTAAAAATGAACCGCAACGTATTACTTATCCTCTTCTCCCTGCTGTCAACGGCTCTTTTTGCGCAGACCGGCATTATCCGGGGAACCGTTAAAGACGGAAAAACAAAAGAATCTCTTATTGGCTGTACCGTGCGTGTAGACGGTACCCAACTCGGCAGCACTACCGACATCGAAGGCAACTTCAATCTGGCCAACGTGCCCGCCGGTACACACAAAATTGTTATTTCGTACGTCTCTTACAAGACTCGGGAAATTCCTAACGTTCGGGTTGAGTCAGGCAACACCACGGCCATCGAAACCGAACTGGACGAAGAAGGCACATCCCTTCAGGAAGTAGTAGTCCGGGCCAATAAGGCAACCAATACCGAAATTGCCGTTATCACCGAAATCAAGCAGCTGAAGCCGATTGCCGTTGGTATTTCGGCCCAGCAGATTCAGAAGTCACAGGACAGGGATGCCGCAGCGGCCATTCGTCGGGTGCCGGGTGTAAGTATTGTCGACAATCGCTTCGTGCTCATTCGCGGGTTGGCCGCTCGCTACAATTCGGTACTGATCAACGATGTGATCACCCCCTCTACTGAGGTAGATACCCGTTCATTCTCCTTCGATCTTGTTCCCAGCAACATCATCGACCGGATGATCGTCTATAAATCAGGCTCGGCGGATCTGCCCGGTGACTTTGCCGGTGGTATTGTTAAAATTTACACCAAGCGCCGTCCCGACCAGAACTTCATGGATGCCGGACTGACCTTCGGTTATCGCGGTAATACAACATTCCAGACAGTGCAGTCGCAAAGCCGCTCGGGTTTAAACGCACTGGGGCTTTGGGATGCCAGCCAGCAACTACCAACGAGCTTTCCGGCAAAATCCGCTGACTTTAACGCGTTGAATCCGTTGCAGCGGGCAGCTTATGCCCGGTTGTTGCCGAATACATGGGCACTGAAAGACTTGTCTATATCGCCTGATGTCCGCTTCGCTCTTAATCTGGGCCGCCGGTTCGATGTTGGCGATGTGCGGGTCAGTAACCTGACGAGTATTAACTATTCGATGACGAACCAGTTTTCGAACATCGACCTCAAGTTGTACGATAATGGTACCATTGCCAATGCCGTTACCCAGCAATATAACGATGCGAACTACGCTCGACAGACTCGTCTGGGTATTCTTCATAACTGGTCGGCGCGGTTCTCGCCCGGTTTCACGCTGGAATGGAAAACGTTGTTCAATCAGCTGAGCACGACCGAAACGGTGGTTCGGACGGGGGCACAAGTAGCTGAGGGGTACGACGTTCGGAGTTACTCACAACGTTTTGAAAACCGGAGTATACTGACCACACAACTGGCGGGTGAGCACACTATCAGTCCGCTGACAAAAATTAACTGGGTAGGTAGCTTTGGCTACACGGGTCGCTGGGAGCCGGATTGGAAACGGGCTCGTTACCTTCGTCCAACGGGTACAATGGGCAGTGATGGCCGGCCAGCTCCCTTCCTGATCGCTACCCCGAACGACCCAACACCAACAGAAGTGGGTCGGTTTAATTCAAAACTGCACGAGTATGTGATCTCGGCCATTGGTAACGGTGAGCACACGTTTGGCAACCCCACAGACCGTGAGCCCAACAAAATCCGGTTTGGCGTCTATGCCGAGCAGAAAAACCGCGATTATGCCGCCCGCTTTTATGGCTACCAGGCCATCGGCGGTGCATCGGCTGCCAAACAGCGCGATATCGCCACGGCTTTTGCCCCACAAAATGTAACGGGTTCGGAAGGGGGATTCTCCATGCTCGACGGCACCCGCGACCGCGATGCTTACAAAGGCCTGAATACCTATCTGGCGGGTTATGTTAGTGGCGACGTGTACTTTGGGCCGAAGGCAAACCTGACGCTGGGTTTCCGGGGCGAATACAACGATCAGGGTATCAAATCGAACGTCAACGGTGTTGAAACCCGGCTCGTTACCAACCGGATTTTCAGTCCGCTGCCCTCACTCAACTTTACCTATAAACTCAGCGACCGCATGAACCTGCGTTTTGCTTACTCTTCATCGGTAAACCGGCCGGAGTTCCGCGAGCTGGCTCCGTTCAACTACTACGATTTCAACCTGCTGGCCGATATTCAGGGGAATACGACCCTCACCACGGCGAAAATTCAGAACGTCGATGCCAAGTGGGAATTTTACCCAAGCCAGAACGAGCTGATTTCGGTAACGGGTTTTTACAAGCACTTTACGAACCCGATCGAGTCCTACCTGTTATTTCAGGGCAATGGCCTGGCCTATACCTTCACCAATGCGCAGTCGGCACAGAACTACGGCGTAGAACTTGAGTTTCGGAAAGGCTTCCAGAATTCGGCGAGTGCATTCCTGCAGAATCTGTCGGTAGTGGGTAATGTATCGCTTATCAAGAGCCAGGTGAACGTGGGAGACATCGTAACCGCTCCCGACCTGAGCGGAACGATTCAGCAATACGATATTCGAAATATTGCCGATACCAAACGGGCACTGGCGGGTCAATCGCCTTACCTGATCAATGCGGGTATATACTATGCCGCGCCTAACTCCGGCTGGCAGTGGAATGTGCTCTATAACGTATTCGGTCAGCGGATTTTCACGGTGGGCAACAGCCAGAACCCAACCGTTTATGAAATGCCCCGTAACGTCATTGACCTCAATCTGACCAAGCAATTCAACAAGAAGCTCGAACTGCGATTCGGCGTGCAGGATCTCCTGAACCAGTATGTACGGTTCGCGCAGGATTTCAACCGCGACGGTAAAATTGGCAGCGACGTGACCTCGCAAACGGCCGGTGCTGATCAGATGGTTCGCAAGTTCAAGCGTGGAAGTTATTACACCGTCAGTGCTATTTATACGTTCGGCCGTCGAACGGTCATTCCTTAATTACCTCTGTTTATTTACTCCAAATCAATGTTTATGCAATTTTCTCAATCACGTCGTCGGACTTGGTTACAGATGCTGGTTCTCATCGTGGGCTTGTTTGTGGCCGTCGCTTCCTGTAAAAATGAAGATACGCCCGCTCCTGTTCTGAGCATTACAAGCTTCTCTCCATCCTCTGCGCCGGTAGGTTCCACCGTTGTCATCACCGGTACAGCTTTCAGTGCTACACCCGCCAGCAACACGGTTACGTTTGGTAGCGTCCCTGCCGCCGTGACAGGTGCATCGACTACTTCTTTAACCGTTGTTGTACCCACAGGTGCAGGTACTCCTATTGCGGTAACCTCGGGTGGGGCAACGGTAACCAGTACAACGGCGTTTCAATTGGGAAACAAGCCCATTGTAGAAGTAACCGGCGATATCTCGGCGGATACGAAATGGACAGCCAATACTATCTATTACATGAAGGGTTTTGTGCAGGTAAAAGCACCGGCTACCCTGACCATTGAGCCCGGAACTATCATTAAAGGGGGAGGGAAAGACGTTGACCCGGCGGGTAAACAGCAAGGGGCTACCCTGATTATTCTGCCCGGTGCCAAGATCAATGCGGTGGGTACGGCGTCGGCGCCAATCGTGTTTACTTCCGCTAAAGCTGCTGGCTCCCGGGGGTATGGCGACTGGGGTGGCATTGTTTTGTTCGGTAAAGCACCGGTCAACCAGCCAAGTGCAACGGGCTTCGAAGGTGGACTGCCCGGAACGGTCGGTTCTTACTCTGATGTGAATGACAATTCAGGAGTGCTGCAGTATGTGCGTATTGAGTTTGGCGGTATTGCGCTGCTGGCTAACAGCGAAATAAACGGCCTCTCCTTATATGGTGTAGGTGCCGGTACCACGCTGGATCACATCCAGGTCTCCTACAGCGGTGACGATTCGTACGAGTGGTTTGGCGGTACGGTTAATGCCAAATACCTGATTGCTTTCCGGGGCTGGGATGATGATTGGGATACCGACTGGGGCTGGTCTGGTAAAGTACAGTACGGTCTGGCCTTGCGTGATCCTGATGTTGCTGACCAATCGGCTTCCAACGGGTTCGAATCAGATAACTTCAATCCAGGATTACCCGCTACGGGCGCAAATGCCGGCCTGCCACTAACGGCTGGTGTGTTTGCCAACATGAGCAACTTTGCCTTTAGCGGTACGCCGTCAAACGCAACGTCGTCGAAAGGTAGTGGCGCGTATCAGTCGGCCATGCACCTCCGCCGGAATACATCGCTCAGCATTTTCAATTCGTTGATGGTGGGCTATCCGGAAGGGCTCCGTCTGGATGCGCCAACGGGTACAACCGGTACCCTGGATAATGCCACGGCAGGTAACCTTCAACTACGGGGTATCGTGCTGGCGAATATGAATACGCCCGTTCGGGGAGCGGGTGCCATCACGAACGATCAGGCGCTGGCCTTCTTTAACACGGCGGCCTTCAAAAATCAGGTTATCGCCAGTACAGATGTGGCTAAGCTGCTGCTTAACTCGGCCAGCTTCAACCTGACGGCGCCCAATTTCCTGCCGCAAACCGGTTCGCCCTTACTGACGGGCGCTGTCTGGGACGGGAAAGGTGCTGACGCCTTCTTTACAAAAGAACCATTTATTGGCGCGTTCGGTACAACCGACTGGACCAAAGGCTGGGCCAACTGGGATCCGCAAAATGCCAATTACGATAAATAGTAAGAAAGAATAGACAATTTTTATATTGGTGTCGCAAGAAAAGGCCGGGGCTCTGCACCGGCTTTTTTTCGTTTGGTATGTACCGTTGGATATAAATTAAGAAATGAATTATTTGGATTAAAGGGCCTATAATCAGTAGTTAGTGAAAAAATATGTTACTTCTGGTATCCTTATAAGTCTAATACCCAACTAAATCCATGAACTTTTAGGTCAAATTGCAATGTTTGGCAATAGATTTAACTACACGTTACGGAAGAGTAGGTGACTGCGTAAAAACGCTCCTTTTTTTCTTTTAGATAATATCGTTGACTTTTTGACTGATAGTTAAGGACTTATTAATTTGCATACTTGTTCTGGCCAAAAGCCAGTTCGGGAGGTGAACATGTTCATTTCCAAAACCCAATCAATCACCGTAACAATGATTTCTAAGAAAGCGAAGTATGCCATCAAAGCCCTCAAGGTTTTGACTGAAGAGTACGGCAAAGGCCCCGTACTAATCTCCTACATTTCTGCCAAGGAGAACATCCCTAAGAAGTTTTTAGAGGCTATTCTTCTTGAATTGCGAAACCACGGAATCCTGCAAAGCCAAAAGGGAAAAGGTGGTGGTTATTTGCTTCGTGTAGATCCGGGCCGGGTAAATCTGGCACAGGTACTACGGGTTATTGATGGTCCCATTGCACCAACCCCCTGCGTTTCGTTTAACTTCTATGTTAAATGCGATGATTGCAATGATGAAGTGACCTGTGCGCTTCGGCCCATCATGGAACGTGTTCGGGATGCGAACTTAGGCGTGTATGAGAACACAACCCTGCTGTCGTTTCAAAACCTGAGCTCAATCGAAACCAAAGAAGTAGCCATTGGCGCTGAGTTAGTTGATACATCCGTTAACCGGATGTCGGCTTAGGCTTAGTGAAGTAGTAAAATGGTGGCGTGGTAAATTAGTGAAATGGATGGTTTACAAGCCATTTCACTAATTTACCACGCCACCATTTTACTACCTGCTACTCTTCAACAGGCTGATGCTCTTTCCGCAGCAAATCGTTGACTGTCTTTACGGGGTTGAACGTAATAAGCGGAACTTCAACAAATATCGTGTTCCAGTCGGCCATAGCGCCGTTCCACAAGCCGGGCAACTCCTGTGCTTTAAGGTCTTTTCCATCTTTCGATTTGGCCGTTATGAATCCCGTGAGTGGATCCCGGTAGGCAGGTAGATCGTATTTCTTGCCGGCATGGTCTTTCAGGCCGCAAACCAGATCGACGGGGTTGAAGTGCGTCGCTTCGTCAAAAATGGCTTTCTGATCGGCATCAGTCAAATCGATCTGCGCCGATTCAACCACTTGCAGCGATATCGATCCGTCCTGGTTTTTCGCCCAGAAAGGCCCGCCACCCGGCTCTCCCACGTTTTTGACCATGCCACAGGTCCGGACCGGACGATCCAGTTTCCGGCGGAGGTAATCCAGTTTTTCGGCTTTCGACAAGGCATCAAAGCCCGCCGGAGGTAACGTATATAAGGTACGTTGGAGCAATTCGTCCGCTTCGGCCAGATAGCCGTCGCTTACTTCTTCCGAATTTAACAATCCCTGTAAACGGGCAATCTGCTGCTGTGCATCGAGCAATACAGAGGCCAGTACTTTTTTGTAAGTGATGGTTGGCTCCTTAATTTCATCAGGAACCACGTTGTCAATATTTTTAATAAAAACGATGTCAGCATCGATATCATTGAGGTTCTCGATTAGCGCACCATGGCCTGCCGGGCGGAACAACAGGGAACCGTCCCCGTTGCGGAACGGTGAATTGTCCATGTTGACCGAAATGGTATCGGTCGATTTCTTTTGCTCCGAAAAGCTGATGTCGAACGTTACGCCGAGCCAGGCTTCGTAATCCGCTTTCTGCTCCTCAATCAGTTTCTCAAAGCGGCTGCGGTGTTCGGGCGAGACGGTAAAGTGGATTTTTACCAGGCCGTCGGAGTTGGCATAGGCCGCCCCTTCAACCAGGTGCTCTTCTACAGGCGTGCGTGCACCATCGGCATAATTATGAAATTTCAACAGCCCTTTTGGTAAACTGCCGTAGTCCAGCCCATTTTCGGTCAGAATAAACTTCAGGACGGTAACCCGATCGTTTTCGGCAACGGCTTTATCCAGGTCCTGCCCTTTAGCCGCCATAGCCGCTTTCAAATCTTCGTAGAAAGCGAAATCCGTTATGCGGGCGAACACTTCATCGACCGATTTATCGAATTTGCCATCCAGCCCTGCAAACAGCGATTTGAACATCCGGGTTGCTGCTCCCGACGCTGGCACAAATTTTACCAGAGTGCGCTCGTGAGCGGCTACGTCGAAACGATGAATATAAGCGGGCAATTGGTCTTCGTCGATGCGGACGATGCCATCGCCTATGGTTGCGGCTTTAATAACGTTTAGATAAGGAAAGCCGTGAACGAAATAATTTATCTGCTGATCGATCTGGTCGAGTGAAACGCCCTGAACCAAAATCTGGTCCTGATCCTGCTCTGTGAACTGCATAGAGATGACGGTAATAATTGCGTTAAGAACGGGGGCAAATTGCGGAATTACCGCATGGTACGCAAATCAAATTAATGCAATGGCTGGTAACTGAATAAGATTCTGGCGAGTGGCTATCTTTGTTGCGCTATCCTGTTAACCGAGACGTCCATGAAACTAATCGCTTTTGATGCCGACGATACCCTGTGGGTCAATGAACCAAATTACGTGGATGTGAAACAAAAGCTCTGCGAAATGCTCTCCCATCATGTGGATGAAGAGACGCTGGCCACGCGCTTTTACGACGCTCAAATTCGTAGCCTCAACACGTTTGGCTACGGAGCCAAGAGCTTTATGCTCTCCATGATCGAAACCGCTATTGAACTTACCAACGGGACGATTACGGGGACGGAGATTCAGCAGATCATCGATGCCGGCCGTAAACTACTGGACTTCCCGATCGAACTGCTCGACGGAGTGGCCGAGGTGCTGGAATCGCTTTCCAAAAAATTCGATTTGATGGTGCTCACGAAAGGCGACTTATTCGATCAGGAAAGTAAAATTGCCCGGTCGGGGTTGGGGCATTACTTTAAACACGTCGAAATTGTGAGCGAGAAAAACGAACAGGCCTACCTGCGGATTTTACAAAAATACAATGTACAGCCCGCCGATTTTCTGATGATCGGGAACTCGCTTAAATCGGACGTCCTGCCGGTGGTTCATATTGGTGCACGAGCCATTCATATACCCTACGCAACAACCTGGGCCCATGAACAAGTGGCTGACGAACAGTTACTCGGAAAGTCGTTCACTACGCTGAACAATGCGCGGGAGTTACTGGAATTACTCGAAACGATTAAAGGGACAGCGTAAACGAGTCGGCATCGAGATTGGCCGGGAATTTGGTGCGGAAAGCGCGTAGCTCGTCCAGCGAGAGGGTTTGCTGATGAGCCGTTTCAATGTCCGTTTCCCTGAATAGCACTTCGCCCTTAAAGTCGACAACGGCGGAGTCACCGCTGTAAGGATGTCCGTTTCCATCCTGCCCAACCCGGTTAACGCCAACCACATAACTCAGGTTTTCGATGGCGCGGGCTTGCAACAGCGTGTTCCAGGGATTTCGGCGGGCGGCTGGCCAGTTGGCTACATATAGCAGCAAGTCGTACTCGAAGTCAGTAGACGGGCTAAAGTCCACCGGTACGTGGGTTGGTATAGATACATTACGGCTCCAGACGGGGAAACGCAGGTCGTAACAGATAAGGGGGCAGATACGCCAGCCTTTCCATTCCTTAATGATTCGGTGCGTTCCGGCGGTATAGACGCCTTCTTCGCCCGCCATGCGAAACAGGTGGCGTTTGTCGTAGGTGTCGAACTGGCCGTCGGGCTGCATCCAGACGAGCCGGTTGAAGAAGCTGCCGTTCTCCTTGACCACGTAACTGCCGGTTACGACTGCCCCCGTTTGTGCGGCCATCTGCTTCATCCACCGAAATGTGGTCAGATTCATCGGTTCGGCTACTGCGCGGGCGTCCATCGTGAAACCCGTCGTGAACATTTCGGGCAGCACGATCAAATCCGTTGGCTCCGCCAAATTGAAGATACGCTCCTCCAGCATGGCACGGTTCGCCACCGGGTCATGCCAATACAGGTCAGTTTGGAGGAGGGTGATGTTCACGTTTATTTAGAGAACTTCATCTTGTATTCTGCATCCGTTTTCCCTTTCGAGATGTCGGCTAGTTTTTTCTTGATGAGCGTCCGGCGAAGGGAAGGCAGGTAATCGGTGAATAGCTTCCCGTCGAGGTGATCGTATTCGTGCTGGATGATCCGGGCGGCCATGCCGTCGTATTCTTCTTCGTGCTCGTTCCAGTCGACATCGAAATAGCGGATCACGATAATTTCGGGACGGAACACTTCACCCCGAATACCGGGAATACTCAGACAGCCTTCTTCGAACCCCCAATCGTCGCCAGCTTCTTCAATGATTTCCGGGTTAATGAATACCTTCTTGAAGCCAACCAGACTCTGGTCGACGTCTTCCTCTGGCTCATCTTCGTTCAGCGGTTCACCATCAACAACAAACATCCGTACGCTCTGCCCGATCTGCGGAGCTGCCAGGCCGATGCCGGAAGCTGCATACATCGTTTCGAACATATTCTGGCTCAACGTTTTAACGTCGATACTGCCGGGTTCAATATCTTTGGCCCGCTTCCGTAATACCGGATCGCCGTAGGCAATAATTGGGAGAATCATAATCGTATGTTGTCTGAACCTGGATTTGTGGAATTAAACCGATTTACCTGATTTCGTCATGAATCAAAAGGTGATTGAATCATGTAAATCAATAAAATCTTATAAATCCCGATTCAGACGGTTGCTTTCCATGTATGACTGAAGAATAATAGCGGCACTGACCTTGTCAATATTGCCTTTCTCACGTCTGTCTTTTTTTGTGCTGCCGCCAGCAATCATCGCTTGTAGCGCCATGACGGAGGTAAACCGTTCGTCATGCCAATAAACCGGAATATCGGGAAATGCGTTCTGCAAATGCGTCACGAACTTCCTGACCCGTGGGGTGTTATCGGTATCATCGCCGTCCAACCCTTTGGGGAGTCCAACAATAAATGCTTCGACCGGCTCCCGCGTAAGGTAGGCTTTCAGGAATTTGAGCACCTCATGAGAGGCCACCGTTTCCAGTGCCGACGCAATGATCTGTAAAGGGTCCGTAACGGCTATGCCGGTCCGCTTCATTCCGTAATCGATTGCCAGGAGTCTTGCCATTCTGTCGGCAAAGGTACAAAGGGCATTGGCAAGGGGCAAGAGATGGTAAAGGGAAGAGGGGGAGTGGAGGGAGGAGGGGGAGTGAAGAACGGAAAATGAGGGCTGTTATTTTCCTTTCTTCACTCCCCCTCTTTACGCTCCGTTTTTCTCCAGTTTTCTACATCCTGCCAGGTATCGAGGTCGATAGTAGCCAGGGGAAAGGAAATTTCGGCGCAGTCGTTGGCGTATAGTTGAATAAGCTTGCGGGCACCCATATCGCCGGTCAGGCGCATGAACTCCGACTGGTAGCGGATGTCGAACAGGGCAGGAACGCCAAGGTGGCCCATTTCGCCGTATCGGGAGGCAACAATGCCGCGTCCTGTTTCCTGCTGGGTGGTAATAAGCTGACGAAGCCGGTCTGTCGTAACGTGCGGCTGATCGGTCAGCACTACCAGAAAAGCGTCGAGGGGTTCGTCCGATAAGGCAGTAAGCCCCACACGCAGCGACGAAGCCATTCCTTCAGCCCAGTTTGGATTGACCAACCAATGAAGTGGTAAGTCGCTGATTTCGGCTTGAATCCGATCCGAATTGGCACCCAGCACAACAATGACCGGGCCTGTCTGCAGCGAAAGAACGGCTTCGGCCATGTGCCGAACCAACGTTTTCCCGTTGGTGGTAAGCAGCTGCTTAGGCTCGCCCCCCAGGCGGGAGGAGGCACCGGCGGCCAGAATAATGGTAGCAATACGCATGTTCAGACCGTATCCAGGTCAATGGCATCCATGCCAATCCCGTTGGTGTGCCGGTGATGGTCATTGGTGTTTCCCGAGAGCCGTTCATGAATAGGGCCGACTTTATTTTTCAGGAAGCCAGCCGCTCCACGGGTGAAAAACGCTTTGATCTCGGCCATAATGGACAGCGCAATCTCATCGGGCGTTTCGGCGCCCAAATCCAGGCCGATGGGGGCATGAACCCGGTCAAGAGATTCCTCACTGAAAGCCAGACCGTCTTTTTTGAATTCGTCCTGCATCTTGTCGAACCGTTTGCGCGGCCCCAGCATACCAATGTAGGGCACATCGGTAGCGAGTAGCTTTTCCAGCACCGCCCGGTCGTAATTGAAATTATGCGACATCAGTACGGCGGCCGTTCGGTTCGTGATCGAAAGCTGGTCGATCACCACCTGGCGGTCTGCATACAGCACGCAGGTAGCCACCGGAAACCGTTTGGGCGACAGGTGCGCAATGCAATCGTCGGTAACGGTAACCTGCCAGCCCAGTTCACGAGCCAGTTTGGCCACGGGAATAACGTCGTAGCCTGCCCCGAAAATAATCAGTTCTATACCGGGGTCGATGCGCTCGATGAACACCTCCGCGCTTCCCGACAGAACCGGATAAGTGCGGGTTAACGGCTTGCCGGTCTCAAAGACCGTACGCATGTCGTCGTGCAGCCAGCCGGGGATCGACTCCGCGCTATCTTCGGTAAGGGTAAAGCGATTGCCGGGGACAAGACCGGTAAAGTCGTTGCTTTTGAGCACGGTAGCCAGTGCCCGTGCATCGCGTTTCTGCGTGAATTCTTTCAGGAGAGCAACGGGGTTTTGATCACTCTCGGGCGCGATGGGTTCAATCAGTACATCAATGATGCCGTTGCAGCCCAGCCCAACGCCGAAGCTATTGGCACCATCGTCCATGGTATCGTAAGTGACAACGATCGGTTGGCCGTCGAGCATCACCTGCCGGGCTTTGCGTAAGGCATCGCCCTCCAGACAACCCCCGCTGATAGCCCCTTCCCAACGCCCATCATCCGTAATGAGCATACGCGCACCCGGACGCCGATACGACGACCCTTCGACCCAGACAACGGTTGCCAGAGCGGCTTTTCGCTGCGAAAAATCGATTTGTTCGAAAACCTCAACAATACGACTGATCTCTTTCATAGTTTTTGGTTTGCGGGGTAGATTGTGAGTTGTCAGGTATGCCCGAAAACCCACAACCTACTCCGCCAGAAATTATACTTTCTCCAGATCAAAGGGCAGCTTACAGATGCGCTTGCCGGTGGCGGCAAAAACAGCATTCGCCAGGGCAGGCGCAAAAGGAGGTAAACCCGGTTCACCAACACCCTTGATCGTGGGACCACCTTCGGCCAGAATGTGGACTTCTACCGTAGGCATCTCATTAATACGAAGCATTCGGTTGACGTCGAAGTTCTTCTGCACGGCCTGGCCATTTTCAAACGTAATGCCATCTTTCGTAGCGGCTGTCAGCGCCATAGCGATCGATCCCTCAATCTGGGCTTTTACCGTGTCCGGGTTCACCACCGTGCCGAGGTCAATTACGCAGTAAACTTTATTAACCGTAATACCACCGGTCTTGTTCTTGGAAACTTCGACCACCTGCGCCGACAGGCCGGCGAAGAACTCCCATTGGGCAATACCGCGTCCTTTTCCGGCGGGTAGTGGGTTATCCCAACCCGAAACCTCCTTTAATTTCGTCAGTACCCGTTTGGCATCGCTGTCTTTCGTGAGCATGCTCATCCGGAACGCCAGCGGATCTTTCCCGGCTTTCTGAGCCATCTCGTCGATGAAGCACTCGTGCGAAAACGCCAGCGTCGAACTCGTTACCGAGCGCCAGTACGTGAGAGGCACGTGAATATCAGCGTGGACGTAGCGCGTATTCAGATTCGGAATTTCGTACTTCTGATCGCCCGTGCCTTCCAGCATGGTGTCGTCGGCCTTCGTCTTGTCGTATTTTTCGTTCATCGTCGCGTCGATGGACGGCGAGATGACCTTATGCTGGAGCGCAACCGCTTTGCCATCCGCCGACAACGCGCCCCGCATGGCCGAGAACGTCATGGGTCGGAAAGGACCAAGCTGGGTATCATCTTCCCGCGTCCAGATAACCTTTACGGGTTTCCCGATTGCTTTGGAAAGCGTGGCTGCTTCGGTGGCAAAATCCTGCGTGATACGCCGACCGAAACCACCGCCGTTGAACAGAATATGAACGGTGATATCATCTGGCTTTACGTTGAGCACTTTGGCAACATCGCCCCGAACGAGGTCACCTCCCTGCGAAGATACCCAAAGCTCCACTTTGCCGTCCGGCTTGTAATGAGCCAGTGCATTCATGGGCTCCATGGTCGAGTGGCTCACCATGGGCGTTTCGTAGAACGCTTCGACTTTGTTCGGGGCATCGGCAAACGACTTCTCGAAATCGCCGGTATTATGCCCCTGTACGCCATCCGTTTTAGCCAGATCGCGAAGTTTGTTCTCGAAACTGGCCGAGCTGAAGGTATCGAACTGGTTATGATCCCAGGTTACGCTGAGTGCTTTTCGGCCCTGTAGGGCTGCCCAGTAGCTATCGGCGATGATGGCTACGCCTTCGTAGCGGTTCTTGCCCACCACGCGTTCCACTTTCACGGCTTTCTGAACACCTTTGACCTTCAGGGACTTGGACGCATCGAAGCTGACCAGTTTGCTGCCCAATACCGGACATCGTTCAATAGATGCGTAGACCATGCCGGGTACTTTAGCGTCTATACCAAAGGTGGCTTGTCCGGTTACTTTGAGCGGAACATCGGGTCGGGGCGTCGACTTGCCGAGCATCGAAAACTGCTTGGGGTCTTTCAGCACGGGCTCTTTAGGAACGGGCAGTTTGGCGGCTACCTCGGCGAGCTGGCCATAAGTGAGTTTTTTGCCGCTGGGCTTATGGACGATGGCTGCATTTTCGGCCATGCATTCCTCAATGGGCACTGCCCATTGCTGGCTGGCGGCTTGCCGAAGCATCTCGCGGGCGGAGGCTCCCACTTTGCGCATCTGCATGTAGCCGCCCCGAACGGAACCGCTGCCGCCGACCGCCTGCGACCACATACCGCCGTATTTGGTTTCGCCACCGGTTTGCCGGATGGTAACCTTGTCGAGCGATACTTCCAGTTCTTCGGCAATAAGCGCCGGAATGGATTGGTAGGTTCCCTGGCCAATTTCGGGCCGTGGGTTCATCAGGGTAATACGCCCCGATTTGTCGATAAGAATATAGGGGTTCAGTTCAACGGATTCCGGTAGTGCCATACCCGGCTGACCACTCAGGTTCAGTACAGGACTGGCGAAGGAATCGGCCGACGAAAAGCCCAGCGCAAAAGCGGCTCCGGTAAGACCCGCAGCTTTCAGAAAATTCCGGCGACTAGTGCCGGTTTCAGTTCCGGTAGGGGTAGGTTTCGTGCTCATCGCTTGCCAATTTTAGGGGTGGACTTAGGCATTTTAGGGGCGCTGGCCATCTCTGCCGAAGCCGAGTGAATGGCTTTGCGAATGCGCTCGTACGTGCCGCAACGGCAAATGTTGCCCTGCATGGCAGTATCAATATCCTCGTCGGATGGTTTGGGGTTTTGCTTCAGCAACGCCACCGCCGACATAATCTGTCCGGACTGGCAATAGCCGCACTGCGGAACCTGGTGTTCGATCCAGGCTTTCTGAACCGGGTGTTCGGCGTTTTTCGATAACCCTTCGATGGTGGTTATTTTATGCCCCGCAGCGGCTGATGCCGGATAGCTGCACGAACGGATAGGGGCTCCGTCGAGGTGAACCGTACAGGCCCCACATTGGGCAATGCCACAACCAAATTTGGTGCCGGTCAGGCCAACGACATCACGAATGGCCCAGAGAAGCGGCATCTCGGGATCCACGTCGATTGTATGTGGCTGATTGTTAATAGTTAATTTCACTAAAGCCATAGCATGGGAGGATAAGGTATAAATGGGGGAGTCTTTTTGTGTGTAGGTAAGACCGAAAAAATCTGAACTAAAATTAACGTTTTCTACTGACAAATCACCTATTGGAATAGGCAACGAAAAGGCGCGGGAATACGCACCCGTTACGCAGCCTATGTACCCTTGCTATCTGCATCCTCAGGACCTGGAGCATTGAAAGAGGATTGGCCATTTGTGGGCTAAGGCTCCTGACAGGCTATCGACAAAGGTTGGCTAATTCAGAAAATACCAGTAATTATACACGAATTCATTCTCTATGTGTACGATTAACATAAAGAAAGTTGCCTTTGCGTATGACCTACTCCGACAAGCTTGTTTCGTATTACAAAATCATAGCCAACGAATGTGTCCTGGGCGTATCGCTCGACTGTGTCATCTTTGGATTTCATGATACCCGACTGAAAGTGTTGTTGTTGCGCTGGAAAGAAACGGACGAGTGGTGTTTGCCGGGTGGATTTATTTATAAGACAGAGTCGGTGGACGACGCAGCCAGTCGGGTGCTGTACGAGCGGACAGGCCTGAACCAGTTGTTTCTACAGCAATTTCACTTATTTGGCGAAGCCAATCGGTATGACCGGGAGGACACCTGGAAACGGCAGAAAATGCCTATGCCTTTTTCCGGAGCCTGGCCCGAACGCACCATTACAATGGGCTATTACGCCCTGGTCGATTACACGAAAGTGACTCCCACCGCCGACTTCCTGTCGGACGCCTGCGACTGGTTCGAAGTAGGCGAGTTGCCTTCGTTGCTGTTTGATCATTGCCGGATTATTGATGTGGCGCTTCAAACGCTTCGCCTGCAACTGAACTGGCAACCCATTGGCCTGAATCTGATGCCCGAGAAGTTTACGATTCCGGAACTACAGCGCCTGTACGAAACGGTGCTCGGCCGACAGCTCGATTCCCGTAATTTCCACAAAAAAATTACGGGTTTAAGCATCCTGACCCGACTGGACGAACGCCGGACGGGTAAAGCGCATAAATCACCCTATCTCTACCAGTTCGACCAGTTAAATTACCAAAAAGCCCTAATCAATGGCAATTTGATCTTTTTATGAGCAGAATAGCCGGAAAGCCAGTCTAAAACAGGGCATGCATTTAGGCTTCATGCCTTATCTTTGTCCGTTAACCTTCGCATTTCATGACTGCTTTTGATACCGTTTCCAAGTACTACGACGCGTTTAATCGTAAAGATTGGGATACAATGCTTGACCTGATTCACCCCGATGTTCGTCACGACAGCAACCAGGGTGATACACGAATCGGGAAAGATAAATTCAGCCAGTTTCTCCAGCACATGGACGACTGTTATAACGAAACGCTGACCGATCTGGTCATTTTGACGGAGCCATCGGGCACACGCGTCGGCTGCGAATTCGTTGTGAACGGGATATACAAGAAAACCGACGGCGATTTGCCTCCGGCAACGGGGCAAAGCTACGTGTTGCCCGCCGGTTCATTTCTTGAACTATCAGACGGGAAAATTACCCGGATTACAACCTACTATAACTTGCCGCACTGGGAATCACTGGTGTTGAAAAACCAATAAATTACCCATTGCTTTGGCGGAATCAGCTCCTTCATCACTCACATACATCCGGCTTGAGGGTGCCGCGTTTCGAACGGTTTTCGACGAGTTAGCGGCACTGCGTATGGCGGTGTTTTACGACTTCCCGTATTTGTATGAGGGGTCAATGGCGTACGAGAAGACCTACCTGGAAACCTACGCCATTTCGGAACGCTCTTTCCTCTTTGCCGTCTACGATGGTAAGCAGATGGTTGGAGCGACAACGGCTATTCCACTTTCTGACGAAATGCCTGAGGTGCAGGAGCCTTTCATTAAGGCGGAATACGATCGCGACGCCGTCTTTTACTTTGGCGAAAGTGTTCTGCTGCCTGCTTATCGGGGTCTGGGTATCGGAAATCAATTTTTCGATGAACGGGAAGCCCACGCCCGGAAATTTGTACAGTGTACAATGACCTGTTTCTGCGCCGTACAACGTCCCGAAGACCACCCGCTGCGTCCGGCCGACTATCGGCCTCTCGACGAGTTCTGGCAGAAGCGCGGTTACCAGCGAGATCGTAGTCTGCAAGGTGAAATGATTTGGCCCGACCGCAACGAGACCGTGGAAACGGCCAAAACGATGATCTACTGGACAAAGAAGCAGGTAGTTAAAAAAGCCTAAAAACCCGAACGCCTTACAACCAATAGTATCATGCCAATGTCTCTTGACAAACTAAAACATGATCATGATGAAATATTGTGTAGTACTGATAGGCCTTTTCTTTCCCCTGCTCGGATTCGCCCAGATAAATCCAGACAGACATCAGCTGGACTTACTGGGAAAGGGGCACCTGCATGTAGGATTGTCTGCTGGCCGGGGTTACAAAGGAAGTTATTCGACAACTAACGTCTATACCCCCCGAATCCACTATTTTCTTGCCGATGGATGGTCGGTAGCACTCGAAGGGCGTTACATACAGTCGAACTCGTTTTATTCCTTCTCTTATTTGGGCGCTGGGTTGTCAACCCGATATTACTTCTTGCGGAGTGGCCGGTTTGCGCTTTTTGCTCAACTCGGCGCAGCGTATGGGCAGAGCAAGTATGATAAGTATGATCCTGCAGACCCAGCCGCTTACAGGAACGGGATACACAATAACAATTGGCAAACCAGTGCCGGTTTGGGAGCACATTACCGATTAGGAAAGCGCTGGTCTTTGGAGGCAACAGCCGAACGAAGCTGGTTACAGTCTTCTTATTTAACCCCCGATTACAACCGCTGGCAAACCAGCATCGGTATAAATTATTGGTTGAAGTAAGCTCAAGGTAGATGCTGAAGAGTAATTCAGCATCTACCTTGAATCCATCGCTCCGGTGGTCCGATGTGTTCAATCCTGCAATCAATAACCGGGGCTATGCAAGCCAACAAGGGTATACTGCCAGGTACAGAATCTGTAAGAATGCGCCCAACGGTCAATACAGGCAGACAGCCTATATGACTAAAGATCGTATGAATAAAATTAACTACTCGTTTCAGGCACGATGAGAAGACTACGTTGTCGTTACCGATTGCTTCAGCAGGCTGGCTTCGCTACCCAATTGGAGCTGTCGTAAAGCGCAAAGCGTATCATTCTCCTAACATAAGTAGCATACAGGCGGTTGTTTTCACAGACACAACCTAAAATAGTATGGAAGCAAACGCGCCAAACGAACGCGAAATCGGAATTGGAGTCATTGGTATGGGCGGCTTTGGGCTGTTTGCCGTTCAGCAGTTCCTGCAAACACCGCATACAAGATTAGTTGCCATTGCCGGTTCGAAGCGGGAAGAAGCCATTCGAACGGCTAAACGGTTCGGAGCCGAACAATTGGCGAGCCTCGAGGAACTGGTCAATCATCCCGACGTCGATATCGTTTACATTGCCACCCCTCCCTTTCTGCATTACGAACAGGCTATGCTCGCCCTCAACGCCGGTAAGCACGTTATCTGTGAGAAACCACTGGCCATGAATCCCGAGGAGGGAGCCGAAATGCTGGCGCTGGCGAAAGAAAAGGGATTGCTGATGGTAACCAACCTGATGCAGCGTTACAACCCCATGTTTGCCCGCATTAAACACCTGATCGATAAGAACCTGCTTGGCGATTTCCTGCACGGCTATTTCGAGAACTACGCCGGTGACGAAGGCCTCTCGCCCGAACACTGGTTCTGGGACCGGAGCAAGAGTGGCGGTATCTTCATTGAGCACGGGGTTCACTTCTTCGACATGTTTGAGGGCTGGTTTGGTCATGGGACGGTAAAGGCGGCTCAGGTAATCAAACGGCCCAACAGCAACGACGTAGAAGACCAGGTACAGGCTGTTGTTGAATACGGGGATGATGAAACCGGGCGTAAACTGGTCAATTTTTACCACGGCTTTACACAAACGGGGCGTATGGACCGTCAGGAAATGCGGCTCGTATTTGAACGGGGTGACATTACCCTGTTTGAGTGGGTGCCAACCCGGATGATTCTCCGCTGCGTGGCCGACGAAGAAACCAGTCGGGCGTTAATGGATCTGTTTCCGGGAGCTCAGCTCAATGTAACAGCGAATGTGAGTGGTAAAGATTTACCCCTTCGCGGACGGCACAAGGAATTCAATGCCTATCAGCAGATAGAACTTCGCTTTGGTTTTGGGGAGGAGAAACAGCATCTCTACAGTGAATTGCTGCGGCTCATGTTCCGGGATCAGGTCAATGGAATGCAGTATCCGGGTACGCACCGGCTTATTACCGAAGATAACGGCTTGCATTCCCTGCAAACCGCAACCCTGGCCGATCAGCTGGCTCGTCAATGAACAAGCTGAGAAAGAGAAGAGTGAGTTAATAAAAAAATTTAAAAATATTAGCTTGCGGTAGAAGATCAGGTAAAAACTACCTGATTTTTTTCGACCTTTGCAGCATCTCATCTTTTTCTCCGCACAGCGCAACATGATTACGGAGTCTTTATTACTCGACAACCCAGACGGGCAAATTCCGGGTGCAGCAGCCAATGGCGGACCTATTCAGTCGGCCATTACCTACGAGAAAATCCCTACCCACATTTACGCCGATGCCAAAGATGCATCGCGGGCGGTGGCGCAGGAGATTGCAGATCTGATCCGTCAGAAACAACGCGAGGGTAAGCCCTGCGTGTTGGGCCTGGCAACGGGCTCATCGCCCAAAACGGTTTATGCGGAACTCATTCGGATGCACCGGGAAGAGGGTTTGAGCTTTAAAAACGTTGTTTCCTTCAATCTGGACGAATATTACCCCATGGAGCCGGACTCGTTGCAGAGTTACTGGCGATTTATGCGGGAGCAACTGTTCGACCATGTGGATATTGAACAGGGGAACTACCATGTTCCCGATGGTACGATTCAGACCGATAAGGTAGGCGAGTTCTCGAAACAGTACGAAGCGGCTATTGAAGCGGCTGGCGGGCTGGATTTTCAACTGCTGGGGATTGGCGGTAATGGCCACATTGGGTTCAACGAACCCGGTTCGCTCATTAACTCGCATACCCGCCTGATGATGCTCGACAACTCGACGCGGGCTGCCGCATCGGTCGACTTTGGCGGACTGCCCAAGACGCCCCGCAAGGCGATCACAATGGGGGTTGCGAGTATTCTGGGTGCCCGCCGGGTGGTGCTGCTTGCCTGGGGTGAGCGGAAAGCCCCCGTTATCCGGGGTGCCGTTGAGGGGCTGGTAACGGAGCTGAACCCAGCCTCGTACCTGCAAACCCACCCCAACGCACTCTTCGTGATTGATGCTGCTGCAGCCTCTGAGTTGACCCGCATGAAAACACCCTGGCTGGTGGATTCGGTTGAGTGGGACAACAAAATGAAGAAGAAGGCCGTCACCTATCTGTCTCTGGCGCTCGGTAAGCCCATTCTTAAGCTAACCGACCGCGATTATAACGACAACGGGATGAGCGACCTGCTGGCTCAGTACGGCCAGTCATACGACATTAACATCGACGTTTTCAACCAGCTTCAGCATACCATTACGGGGTGGCCGGGCGGTAAACCCAATGCCGACGATACCAACCGGCCGGAACGGGCACTGCCAGCTACAAAGCGCTGCCTGATCTTCAGCCCCCACCCCGACGATGACATCATCTCGATGGGCGGTACGTTCCAGCGTCTGCGCGATCAGGGCCATGAGGTACACGTAGGCTACCAAACATCCGGTAACATTGCCGTGGCCGATGATGAAGCCCTGCGTTTTGCCGATTACGTGGTTGATTTTAACTCGAAATTTGGCATCGACAGTCCCGAAGCAACCCGGATTTTCCAGGATGCGGCTCAGTCCCTGCGGGATAAGAAAGACTCAGAAATGGATACCGCCGAAGTGCGCTATGTGAAAGGCCTGATTCGGATGGGTGAAGCTAAATCGACCTGCCGGTTCGTTGGTATTCCGGTTGAGAACGCACACTTCCTGAACATGCCGTTCTACGAAACCGGCACCGTGGCGAAAAAGCCCCTGAGCGAAGAAGATATCAAGATTACGATGGCATTGATCGAAGAGATCAAGCCCCACCAAATTTACGCAGCTGGTGACCTCGCCGATCCGCACGGCACGCACAAAGTGTGTCTGGATGCCATTCTGGAATCGGTACGGCGTTTGAAACACAAGAATTTCATGAAAGACTGCTGGGTGTGGCTCTACCGTGGAGCCTGGGCCGAGTGGGATATTCACGAAATCGAAATGGCCGTTCCAATGTCACCCGATCAGGTGATGAAGAAGCGGTTGGGTATCTTCAAACACCAGTCGCAGAAAGACGGTGTCGTGTACCAGGGTACCGACTCTCGCGAGTTCTGGCAACGGGCCGAAGAGCGCAACGGAGCCACGGCGGGCTTGTACAACAAGCTCGGTCTGGCCGAATACGAAGCCATGGAAGCCTTCGTTCGCTGGCGGTTCTAGTGCCAGCCGATCTTATAAAAAAAGCCCCGTATACAACATACGGGGCTTTTTTTATAGAGTAGACATTGTGCAGCTGCCTGCCTGTAAACGAACCGTAAAAAGTTCGTATTTTTAGGCAATGCAGCTACTCAACGACAACCAACAGGTGCCGGTCTATACGCTGGAGCCCGACGAACTTACCGGCAGCAAACAGTTCAGGGTGTATAACTTCGAAGGCACGCTACCCAACCAGTCCGATCTTCTTGTTCCCCACCGGAAAGATCATTACCTGTTTGTTTTTATCAGGCGGGCCGGCAGCCGTCAATGGATCGACATGACGCCCTATCTCCTGAAAAACAATACGATCTACTTTACCGGCCCTGAACACATCATTGTAAAAGAAGAGTTTACCCAGTTGTGGAGTACCGGAATTGCGTTTACAAAGGAGTTTCTGTCGCTTCAGGAAAACGGGTCATTGAGCAGGCTGCCCCTCATCCAAAATCCTTACAACGGCCATGAGCTAATGCTTACACCGGCTGATGTGGACTTCGTTGAGGATATGCTGGCGAAGATCAATGCCGAGTACCAGCGCCCCAACGAATGGCAGCAACGCATGCTGACCGCCTACCTGACGGTACTGCTCACGTACCTGAGCCGACTGTATACCGAGCAGTTCAACAGTAAGCCGTTCTCGACGGACAACCTGCTGCTGAAGAAGTTTCAGGCCAGAATTGACGAGAAATTTCGCGAACTGCATCAGGTGAGTGAATACGCTTCGCTGCTCAATGTATCTGCCGGGTATTTGAGTGAGGTGGTCAAAGCGCAAAGCGGTAAACCGGCCATTGTGCACATTCATGAGCGGCTGGTGCTCGAAGCCCGGCGCTTGCTGTTCCATACGCAGCAGTCACTAAAGGAAATTGCCTTCGACCTTGGGTTTTCGGACGCATCTTACTTCAACCGCTTCTTCAAGCGTGAAACAGACCTGACACCGGCCGAGTATCGGGCCAGCATCCGCGAAATGTACCAGTAATACCGAAATATGTGTTCCAATAGCCACCTCAGGATGCGGTAGTTTTGCCTTCATAAACAACCGCAATATGAAAACAGTACTGATAACAGGCGCCAACAAAAGCATTGGCTTTGAAACCGCCCGACAATTATTACAACAGGGGTATTACGTTTACCTGGGTTGCCGGGACGGGCAGAAAGGACAGCAGGCAGTTAGTCAACTACAGGCCGAGGGCTTAACACAGGTGGAACCCATCGAGATCGATGTAGATAACGTTGACTCGATAAAGGCCGCCCGCGAAACACTCGGTCAGAAAACGAACAGGCTGGATGTGCTGATCAATAATGCCGGTATCCACGGCTCGATGCCGAATACAGCGCTGGAAACGGACATTGACGTATTCCGGCAGGTATTTGATACCAACGTTTTTGGTGTGATCAGCGTCACTCAATCTTTTATAGACCTCCTGAAACAGTCGCCCGAACCACGCATCGTTAACGTGACATCGGGTCTGGGCTCACTTACCCTGCATAGTGATCCTGCCTGGAAATACTACGCAGTTAAGCCAACCGCGTATGTTATGTCCAAAGCTTCTCTCAATGCTTATACCATTGTGCTGGCTCATGAACTGCGCGACACGGCATTCAAAGTAAATGCCGTTGACCCCGGCTACACCGCCACCGATTTCAATAATCACTCCGGCCCCGGAACGGTACCCGATGCCGCTGCCAGAGTAGTAAAAGCCGCCACGTTTGGACCAGACGGACCGACGGGTCAATTCTTTAGTGATGACAATGTGCCCGAAACAGGCATTAGCCCCTGGTAATCAACGGGATCTTCCCGTTGATTAGTCTGCCTGATCACTGCTGAGTCGCTGTCCTGTTCAGGCCTACAACCTGGTGCCTATAATCAGATGTGCGTATGCACCACCCGGATTGGCAGCAGGACCACCGTTAAGCGTACTAGAGTAACTGGTCTTCCATTTGGGCTGGTTGAGGGGCGTCAGGTAGCCTGCTCTGAGGCCAACCAGGAGTTTCCGGGTCAGTCCGCTCCGGCCCAGGCTGGGTTTGGCGATGTGAAGGCCGAAGTTGATCAGAAATTGCTCCTTCCCGATGTACAGTTGATCGGCTGGTCCGTTCAGATATCCGTCAACCGTCGAACTGCCCGAAGCCAGCTTCGATACGCGCGTGCCAAACCAGGAATAAACGACCCCGGCGTTCGGAATCAGTTGCAGCCGGTCGGTGTTGCGGATCACTAAACCCAGCGACGTACCGGCTGTACTGCCCCGAACCCAGCTGCTGCGGTTAGATTCGGTGTTGGTACCACTGTAGGAAGCAAAGGTAAAGAGGGTAGCGAGCCGGACCTTCGGGAAAATAGTAAAGAAACCCGCCCCGCGCGAAAACTGAACACCCGACAAAGGTAGAAAACCAGACTGCTTTAGTTGAGTGTTCAGATCTGATAAGCCGGGAGCAGCTACGCCCAGAATGCTGTTCAGGTACACACTGTTTTGGGCTGTCCCGTTCGTTTCGCTCTGGCCATGAGTGAAAAGGGGAATCAGAAACAGGCTTAGTCCAAGTAGATTTTTTCGGTTCATGGTGTAGTATTAGCTGGACATCTCTTTGGGACGAATTACCGTTGGGTTAGCCCGAAGTACATCCCGGATCTCGGTCAGGAGTACTTCTTCCTTGGTCGGTGCAGGCGGAACATCAGGGGCCGCTGCTTTCGCGCGCATGAGTCGGTTCATGGTTCTGATAAACAGAAAAATGATAAAGGAAAGAATCAAAAAATCGATGACAATGGTCAGGAAGCTGCCATAGGCAAAGACGGGTCCTAATTTGCGGGCTTCGCCCAGCGACAGGCCCATTTTGACGGTGTCTGTCAGGGGCAGGTACAGATTGCTGAAGTCAACGTTGCCAACGGCCCGCCCAACCAGGGGCATCATCAGGTCGTTGACCACCGAGTCCACAATTTTACCGAAGGCCGCACCGATGATGATACCGACGGCCAGATCCATAACGTTGCCCCGCATGGCAAACTCTTTGAATTCCTTAAGCATGATTTTAGCGAGTTAGCGTGTGTATTTGGTATGAGAAGAAATGGCTTATTACTTGGGCTCCGGCTTATCCACGAAGTTTTGGATAGAGTAAAGAAAGCCCAGAGCCAGCCCCTGGCTATACTGAACGCTTGTGTCCTGATCGCGGTCGTAGAGCAGCATGCCCGTCAGGTTCACACTGATGCGCTGGTTGACTTTAGCCGTCAGCATGACATTCAGCCGGTGGTCAATTGTGTTCAGGGCCAGCGTTTCGTAATTGGCATATGTCAGGTAGCTTACCTGTAGATTCATGTTTTGGGCAATGTCTTTCTTCAACTCAAGCTGTACTTGAGCGGCCAGCCATTCCGTGCGTGTGCTTCGGCCAAGAGGAACACCATAGCGCTCATTCACGCCCACGGCTTCGTCGGCCAGAAATGTAAAGCGCGGTGCAAAAGGACTAAGCCGGAGTGAAAACCAGGGTTGGGGCTTGTATTCGAAGCCCAGCCCAAAAGTCAGGAAGCCGGGAGACAGGAAGTTCGAGATCAGACGGTTATTGCCCACTCCATTCACATCATACTGAAAGCCCTGCGCAAACTGAGAAATGAAGTTGCCGGATACAAACGCGTTCCAGTGCGGGCTCAGTTGGTGGCCATATTTCGAGTCCAGAAAGATACGGTCTACACTTTTGCGCATTCCCTGTCCGGCATTGCGAAGAATACCGTACTGCATGTCGATCTGGTTGTCCCAGGAAACTTTCTCCCGGGCGTAGTTTGAGCGGGCGTTCAGGAAGAGACTCAAGGCAATCGAGCTAACACCCCCGGCCCGCCAGTTTGAACTGAAGGCCGCCTGATTAATATTAGCTCCGGCAGAAAACGATTTGCGCCAATAGGTTGTGTCGGAAGGGGTAAGCCGGAGACTGTCGATCTGGGCGTAGATCGTTGAGGGGGTAGTCAGTAAAAAAAAGAGCGTAGCAATTCGTTTCATATAAGTTGGTTGAGTTGAGATACCAAAGAAGCAACCGGAACAACACGGTAGCTTAAAACGAGTCCGACAGATTCTTCAGTTGAAAAATTCATCGAGGTCAATCTGGTCTACGTAGGGCAGTAAGTCCAACGGGTTGGCAAAAGCGCGCAGAAAGTGGCAATGGTCCGGGTCGTAAAAGCGCATTTCCACAAAGAAGTCATCCACCTGATACAGTTGAATCCAATCCCTGGCACCTATCGGGCGGCTGGCCAGGTGCAGGCAGTGATCCCAGACGTAAGCCAGTTGTTGATCAGAAGGAAGCCGGTTAAACCCATTCAGTGTAAGCATGGCCGTTCCAGTGTCGCAATTGATGAAGCGAAACTATAGGTTAAATGGGGTGGCGGCAACGGTCATCGGCCCATCTTTGTTACAATTTGTAAAGTTGTAACACCTTGAGTGAGTGGTCTAATTTATTGCTTTCCATTCAGTTGGGCCAGATACGTCGACGGACTGGTGCCGGTGAGTTTGGTAAAGGCCCGGAAGAAGGTAATCCGGTTCGTAAAGCCTGCTTCGAGGGCAATTCCCTCCAGGGTCATTCGTCGCCACTGGGGCTCTTCCAGCTTTTGCTTGATGTACTCCACCCGATACTGGTTGACAAAGTCACTGAAGTTCATGCCGAATTCCTGGTTTATAACGGCCGACACCTGGTGCTGGGGCAACTGGACTTTCTCGCACAGATGACGAATGCTGTAGCCGTTTTGGAGGTAAGGCTGCTGGCACATCATGTGCTCTTCAATAAGTGTCCGGTACACCCGGCGTTTCTCCGTACTTAGCGTGTACCCTCTGGTTATGTCCTCTTCGGTGGCGGCCGGAACCGGGGGCTCCGGGCTGACGACATTAGTCAGCCCGTAAAGAACCTGCGGATTAAACAACAGCAGCGTTGCACAGGCAATCAGGTAGCTGCCCAGCATAAACAGACCCAGAAGCGTATTGACATCCGCCGATAGCGGCAGCAGCAGCAGTCCCAGCAGCGGTAAATACAGGAGCCCGTTAAGAAGCGTAAACAGGGTCAGCCAGTTGAGCAGCACTTGGTTTTGTTCCCGCTGTTGCCCGGATAGTTGCTGCTTGAACCGGCTGAGCAGCCGCCATTGAAAAACGAAGTAAATACTACCCTGGATGCACTTCAGGGTAATGTGATAATAAGCTGGTAACCAACCTTCCTGCTGTTTGACGACACTTTGCAGGTCCGTTAGAAGAACCTGCAGGTAGCGGGTTTTTTCGGCCGTACCCATGGCGTAGAAGGGTAACAGCTCCAGCATGTGCAGGGCCGCCGGCACGAAATGGAGCCAGTCGTAACGACCAAAGCGCGTTTCCTGTCGAACAACGGCCCGTAGATAGAGGTAAGCACAGGGGGCAATAAGGTACTGAACCGGAGCCGACGAGCGAAATAAATGGGGAAACTGAAAGATGGCGTGATTGAGCAGGAGAGCCGACACCAGCGTAAACCAGGCCATGCTGAACAACGTCAGGGCCAAAAGTCGACTGGCATGGGGTTGCTGCTGATTGAAGACGACAACGACCAGACTGACCAGAAGGCCAAGAAAGGCACTTAAGGCCATCATGAAAAAGAGCAACTCGGCGTATGGCATGGTGAATGGATTTGTATCTATAGCCTGTCACCACGTGCTCCTGCTACTCCTCCCCAGGCTAACTAACGGTTTTCTTTAACCAGCCCTATAACGCCGGGTTCAATCAACAGGTTTTAACTAATTGCTTCTAATCAGTGGATAATGTTGGTCATCTCCAGAATATTTCTACTATATCGGTAGATTTTGATGAAAAATCGACGCCATGAGTCGCCGGGCGGACACCGCTTGTTGGTCAATGAAACCATACCGCTAGCGACCAACTGTCGTTACGCAGCCATCAGCTACGTTAAATACTTGTTTGTTATAATATAGATTTTGGATATAATTGCATCAATATATAATAGTTGTATTATAGCTTGACGTTTATCCAACTCTATGACCAGACAGAACAAGCAGCGAACGCTTCGGTTATTTGCGCTTCATGAATTCATTCAGGACCACTTTACAAAGTCTGACTGGATCAAGGTAGCGTACCTGACCGATAGCCTTGACTTAATTGAAGATCACCCGCGGCTGTTGCGGAGCCTTGACTTTAAAGATGATGATTATGAGGGAAATAGCTTGCAGGTTCTGTCTAAACTGATTAGTGAGAGCAGTAGCAACCTCATCGAGATAGAGCATTTTGTCGAGGCCAAAAAATCGACCATGCATCGGGTGGTTCGGGAAATACCGGACTTCATTTCGACCGTTCAGAGCCATTCGCCCGAACGGGTGATCACCTTTGCGCCCGATGTTTTCCGAATTCCGGACAAACCCGTCGAATCGAATGTATTATCCGTCATGATGCCGTTTGAAGGAAGATTTTCGGGTACATATACCGCCATTCGGAACGTATGCGACCGGCTGGGTATCGACTGCAAACGGGCCGACGATATTTGGGACAACAGCATTTTGATTCAGGATGTGTTCGATCTGATCTTTACATCCCGCGCCGTCATCACCGACTTTACCGATCGAAACCCGAATGTGTTTTACGAAACGGGGGTGGCGCATACGCTGGGCAAACTGGTTATTCCCATTACCCAGTCGGTAGGTGATATTCCCTTCGATCTGCGCCATCACCGCGCCCTGACGTACCTGCCAAATGCCGAAGGATTGCTGAAACTGGAAAAAGACCTGGAGAAAAAACTAGTGAAGGTGTTCAGCTAGCCGATTCGTGCTATATGCTCAACTTCATAGCCGCTGTGCCTGCCCGAACGCGACTGTTCGGGCTACAATTTTTACGGTTACTCGTTCGGTAAAAAGAGGGGTTCTTACGTTAAAATGGCGCCCGCAAATACCCTCCGCTCCGATTCGTTGCCCGTCCCGGCGGCCAGATTACCAGCATTAAGGCGCGTGATATTCGTAAATGCTGGGAAGCCTTACTGCCCGGTACCGACTCCGTAAACTTTACCCTGACCCTAACCGGCACCCGGCCGTTTCCGTCGCCCGTTGGCAAGACGCTCCCGAAGCTTACCGTTGGCCCGGACTGTTGGTACGCTGGTGCAGGCCGTTCAGGAAAAACAGTATGGGCTGGCTCTGACGAATACGCTGGCCCTGGGTGTTCAGTTAACGTTGACGGATACCGATGCCCGCCGGTTTATCCCCGCCGACACTCGTAAGTAGTTCCGTTACTGCTGAATTGTACAGAAAAATCCAAAATGGATTTGGTTGGGGAGCTGCGGCACCGCTAGGGATCGCCATTCACTGGGGTGGTATCGACGACCGATCAGGGATGAAAGAACCGCTTAAAGATTGTTCTTCATTCTCCATTTTCCTGCCCTGATCGACGTGGGCGGTGTTTTTGCGTTCCGGTTGCAGGACAGCGTAAGCACATTACCCGAATTAGCCTGGAAAAATATTTTTACGCCGGGCATTGGGGCTACGCTACGTATGGATTTTGTAACTCCCCCTCGTGCTTGGTACGTTTACCCAGTACGGGCCGCAGCTTCGAAAAGTGACGATAGAGGCCAATAAATACGAGCCTTCTGCGTGGCGCTATGGCCTTTCGCTTACCGCAGATATTCCGATCTTTAACTTATTCGCCGGAAAACAAACGAGATAACTCCTAAAACCAGTTATACTTGCCTTCGTAGAGCTTTTAAACATGGAAAGTAAAGTAATGACTTCTGAAGGCAAGTCGATAGCACGTCAACGGTTACTCTCCCTCGACTTTTTTCGTGGCCTGACCGTAGCGGCTATGATTCTGGTCAATAACCCCGGCGACTGGGGGCACATCTATGCGCCCCTCGAACATGCTCCCTGGCATGGCTGGACCCCCACCGATCTGATCTTTCCGTTTTTTCTGTTCATTGTCGGCGTGTCGATTACGTTTGCGCTGGAGGGCGGAACGGATAAAAAGGGGGTTGTCGGGAAGATAGTAAAGCGGAGTGTGACACTGTTTCTGCTTGGCCTGTTTCTTAATTTCTTTCCGAAATTCGACATTACCCTCGTGCGTATTCCGGGGGTTTTGCAGCGAATTGCCATCGTTTACCTCGTTTGCTCACTCATTTTCCTGAAAACAACCTCCCGCCAGCAACTGTATAGTCTCGTTGGCATATTGATTGGGTATTGGCTGCTCATGACCGTGGTGCCGGTGCCGGGTGTGGGATACGCCAACCTCGAACCGGCTACTAATCTGGCCGCCTGGTTCGATTACACCATACTGACCCCGGCACACGTTTATAAACCTGCCAAAACCTGGGACCCGGAAGGGCTGCTGAGTACACTGCCCGCTGTGGGTACCGGGCTTATTGGTATGTTGGTCGGAACGTGGCTGCGCAGCAGTCGACCTGTAGCCGATAAAGTTGCCTGGCTGTTTGCCGTAGGCTGTTTGTCCACTCTGTGCGGGTTGATCTGGGACGGTTTCTTTCCCATCAATAAAGCGCTTTGGACCAGTTCCTACGTGCTGCTGGCCGGTGGACTCGCCATGCTAGGACTGGCGCTGTGCTACTGGCTGATCGATGTGCAGCACTATCGGCGGGGCGTGCTGCCGTTCGTGGCGTTTGGTGTGAATGCCATTACGGTGTTCTTTCTGTCGGGGTTAATTCCGCGGATCATGAACCTGATTCACGTTACCCAGCCCGACGGAACCGAAATCGGGTCAAAGGAATACCTCTACCGAACATTCATTGCGCCACCGTTTGCCGACCCTAAAAATGCCTCGCTGGCCGGTGCGCTGACGTTCGTGCTGATCTGGTTCGGGATCTTGTGGTGGATGTACCGGAAGAACGTGATTATCAAGGTGTGATATAAAAGTCCTGTTTTTATCGTTTCTCCTCCAGCGCCACCCGTATCAGATCGGCGGTGTTTTTAACGCCCGCTTTGCGGATGATGCTGGCCCGCTGGTTAGCTACGGTATTGGGGCTGATACCAAACTTTTCAGCAATTTCGGGGCTGCTCATGCCGTCGATCAGGCAGGTTAACACCTGTCCTTCGCGGGATGTGATCCGATTCCAGATAGAGCTGGATGCACTTGGGCTCGACCTGGCGGGTTCTTTAGCCAACCGGGCATTTGGCAGAACAAGGCTCCGGATAATAACCGAGGAGGCATTGGGCGGATAGTATAAGTCGCCGTCAACAACTGTCCGGACGGCCCGCAGAATTTCTTCCAGCCCCGTATCTTTCAATAGATAGCCAGCCGCTCCGTGCTGTACGGCTTTGACGATGTAATCCGGGTTGTTGTGCATACTGAACATCAACGTCCGGACAGCCGGGTAGTTAGTCGAAATTACTTTGAGGGCTTCAATGCCCGACATCCGGGGCATGGTTATGTCTAACAACAGAACATCGGTACTGATACTGGCCAGCAGGTCAATGGCTTCGTCGCCGTCCGAGGCTTCGCCCACAATCTGAATATCGTTTTCGTCTTCCAGTAGCATTCGGATGCCTTTTCTCACTACAGAATGGTCATCGGCAATAAGAATTCGTATCGGCATAACTAGTTCGGGTTATCAGATAAGTTGACACTTACGCGCACTTTTGTTCCTTTTTTGAGCTTTGACGTAATGCTGAATTCCCCGTTAAGCAAACGGGTTCGGGTACGCATATTCTGAAGGCCGTTGATTAGCGGTAAAGCGGTATCATCTTTCGATGGCGGCTGTTGCATCACAAAGCCTTTGCCGTCGTCTTCAATTGACAGCACAAGCTTTTGGGCATTCTGTTGCAAGATAAATTTAATAGTTTGTGCTTCCGCATATTTCACGGCATTGTGCAATGCTTCCTGAGCAATGCGATAAATACCAATCTCCATAGCCGGGCTTAATCGTGTCGTATCGGTCGGGCCCATGAAACTAACCGAAATACCCGTCGACCGGGTCGTTTGGTCGGCCAGAAGTCGAAGGGTAGACCCCAGGCCAAAGTCGCTGAGGGTAGAGGGCATCAGGTTGTAGGAAACCTGCCGGGTGGTTTGAATGGTGTCGGCAATTAGATCGCACAGTTCGGCAAACCGCTGCCGTTGCTTTTCATCGGCAAATGAGGTGGATTTCAACTTTTCGGCGTGGAGCTTCAGGCCGGTGAGCATCTGGCCGATGCCGTCGTGAAGTTCTCGGGCGAAGCGCCGTCGTTCTTCTTCCTGCCCTTCCAGCAATGCCGCCGACCGAACGTTTTCTTCGGCTAACTGCAGCTGGTATTTCTCTTCGGTAGTTCGGAGAAGTTCTTTCTGGGTATCAACGAGTTTTCGGTTGGTATGGGCCAGATTTTGGTTGGTGGCCTCCAACTCGTGGTTGGCGATTTCCATGTGGCTATTCGCCATCTGCAACGCCTTTTCGGACCGGGCCAGCCGCCGGATCACATGCTGGGTATGCTTAACGACGGGTCTGAAAATAAATAGCCCTTCGATCAGAAGCGTTAACAAGGTGGCAAAGGTCAACAGCCATTCGATGCGTTCGAGCGAGCGGACTCGTTCAAAACTTTCGGTATCTACCTGAAACACAATGTCGTTCATCTGCTGCAGGTACGTGAACTCGTCCCGCAGCACCGCCTGAAGCGCTGCCTTTTTAACGGCTGGTGTCGTCTGCGGACTGTTGATCCGGGTAAAGCCGCCGTAGATGGACTGAAAAACAGGCTCGATTCGGGTAAACATGCTATCCAACTGCCTGCTCCTCCGAACGGTGTACACCTTCTCCATGTTCAGCCGGCCACTGCGTAGCTGGATGTGGCTCTGGCTCCAGGAGTTCAGCAGAGAATCATAGGAGGCCGAATCGGCGGTGGCCAGCCCTTCGAAACGCAGCAAGGATAACTTGATCAGCCGCTGACTCAGCATCCGCTGCCGCCCGGCTACGTTTACAACCCGGCTGTCGTCGTAATGATTACTAATCGTGTTCTTGATGAACAGTAGCCCGCTTACTGACAACACGGCAATAACCGTGAGGGCTATTATATAAAACCGGGTCAGTCGGCGGGCTACCTGTTCGTCGAGTCGAGTCATGAAACGTTGGAGAGAGGATTACACTCCAATATACACTATATCATCTATTATCTTAATGGGAAATGTGGCGATCTTATAGCCATCATCGTTAAGGCATTCGCCGGATTTGAGCGAGAACGTCTTTTTGTGAAAAGGGCAGGCCACCTTCGGCTCGTCGCCCTGGCTACCGATCATTCCCCTCGACAAGGCCATTTGCTGTCGGTGGGGGCATTCATTTTCCGTGGCGTACCATTCTCCCCGCCGGGAAAAGTTAAAGATAGCGATCTGACGGCCTCCCATCAGTACGCAGGCACCCCCATTTTCGGGAATACGGCTTGTTGGGCAAGCGGGCTGCCAGGTAATTTCGGATTTATGTATTGTGCGTGTTTCCATTGTGATTGATTCGTTTTGTGGCGGCTGGCGCGGGCATAGACTCGTGCCTTTACCAAAAGCCAGTATTCACTGGCGGTTGCAGTTGAATGCGTCAGCAAATGCTGACTTTATTAACAGGCACGGGTGAAGCGGAACGCCGGACCGACCCGCGCCAGCAAGGATACATACTCCACATACCCAACCACCCTATACCCATTCCTTCGCCCGCTTCTGGTCGCGCAGGGCGTCGAATTGAACGGTTGGATCTTTCTGCTCGGGGATGTTGACGAAGTGGGCAAAACGGGCGCGGAGGACCGGATTCTCGACGGCTTCTTTCCATTCGCACTTGAACGTATCGACCAGAAGCTGCATCTCGCGCTCCAGGTCATCGGCAATGTTCAGCACATCGTCGACGATCACCGCCCGGAGGTAATTCATGCCCCCATCCATTTTGTTAAGCCAGGTTGCCGTGCGGGTGAGGGGGTCGGCTGTTTTGATGTAGAACATCAGGAACCGGTCAATGTAGCGGATGCAGGTTTCTTTGTCTACGTCCGACGCCAGTAGCTGGGCGTGCTGGGGTTTTGAACCGCCGTTGCCGCCTACATACAGGTTCCAGCCTTTCTCGGTAGCGATGATACCGAAGTCTTTGCTCTGGGCTTCGGCACATTCGCGGATGCAGCCCGATACACCCGACTTCAGCTTGTGCGGAGACCGGATACCTTTGTAGCGTTCCTCAACCTCAATGGCAAACGAAACCGAATCCTGCACGCCAAACCGGCACCAGGTGCTGCCCACGCAGCTTTTCACCGTACGCAGGGATTTTCCGTACGCATGACCACTTTCAAAACCGGCGGCTATCAGCTCTTCCCAGATGGCGGGCAGATCGCCCACGTGCGCACCAAACAGGTCGATCCGCTGACCGCCCGTGATTTTGGTATACAGGCCATATTTCTTAGCCACCTGACCAATCACGATCAGTTTATCGGGCGTGATTTCGCCACCCGGAATGCGGGGCACGACCGAGTAGGTACCGCCTTTCTGGATATTCGCCAGAAACCGGTCGTTGGAGTCCTGAATGGTGGCCCGGCCCTGTTCCAGGATATTCTCGTTCCACAAACTAGCCAGGATTGACGCAACAGCCGGTTTACATACTTCACAGCCGTCGCCTTTACCGACGTGATCCAATACCGTGTCGAACGTTTTCAGGCTGTTAATTTTCACCAGGTCCAATAACTCCTGACGGGTGTAGTCGAAGTGTTCGCAGAGAATGTTGCGGACGTAAACGCCTTTTTGCTTGAGGACACCCTGAATGATGTCTTTCACCATGGGGGTACAGCCTCCGCAACCGGTGCAGGCTTTGGTAGCTTTCTTGAGTGCATCGACGGTTGTATGGCCGTTCTCACCAATTTCATGGCAGAGCATGGCTTTTGTCACGGCTTCGCAGGAGCAGATCAGCGCATCGTCGGGTAAACTCATAACTCCTGCGCCTGCATCCTCACCCCCTCGCGAACCCAGGATCAGGTCTTCAGGATCGGGAGGGAGGATGGTCTTGTTCTTGCAGGTTTGCAGCAGCATATTGTACTGTTCCGCATCGCCCACCAGAATACCGCCCAGCAACTCCTTGCCATCGGCCGATATATTGATCCGTTTGTAAACGCCTTTCGCCTTGTTTTCGTATACGATGGTTTTGCAGTCCGACGCAAATGGGTCGCCGAACGAACCTACGTCGGTGCCGATCAGCTTGAGCTTGGTGGACATATCGTAGGGCTTGAACTCCTTTTCCTCGCCGATCAGGCGCGAAGCCACGACCTCCGCCATTTCGTAGCCGGGGGCCACCAGTCCGTAAATCATGTGGTGCGCCACGGCACATTCGCCGATAGCGAAAATGGATGGGTCAGACGTTTGCAGGAAATTGTCGACCAGGATACCGCCCCGTGGATGCGTTTCGATACCCGAGGCTTTGGCCAGTTCATCGCGCGGACGAATACCGGCCGAAATCACCAGCATGTCGACAGCTATATGCGAGCCGTCAGCAAACAGCATACCCGTAATGGCCTCATCGCCGGTGACTTCCTGCGTGCTTTTCGACAGGTGGATTTTCAGGCCGAGCGATTCGAGTTGCCGTTGTAAAACACCCGAGCCCGCATCGTCAATTTGCCGGGGCATCAGGCGGGGGGCAAACTCCACCACGTGGGCCTCATCCAGCCCCAGGTCGAGCAGCGCTTTGGCGGCTTCGAGACCCAGTAAACCACCGCCTAATACGGCCCCTTTCCGGGCTTTTCGGGCGTAGGATTGAATAAGGTCGAGGTCTTCGATGGTACGATACACAAAGACGCCGTCTTTCTCGACGCCCGCTACGGGTGGCACAAACGCGCCGGAGCCGGTGGCTAGTACGAGGTAGTCATAAGGCACTACAACGCCATGGTGCGACCGAACCTCTTTTCGCTCCCGGTCGATATTGATAACCGGGTCGGTGAGGTAGAGCGTAATGCCGTTTTCGGCATACCAGCTTTGGGGAGCCAGCGTCAGATCGTCGGCGGTTTTGCCATCGAAATAAGCGCTCAAATGGACCCGATCGTAGGCTACACGCGGTTCTTCCCCAAAAACCGTCAGTGTAAATCGCTGGTCATTTTTTTCTTTGGCTACTAATTTCTCGCAGAACTTGTAGCCCACCATGCCGTTGCCAATGACGACGACACGCCTGTTTTTGTTTGTGTTCATAGTTAATGTTAACTATAACATTGTGAAAACCCCGTTTTATTATTGCACTAATCAAAGAAAATAGCCATTTCCCTCCCCGAAATGACTAGTCAAAAGTAAAAGGTGTTTTTGGTAAATCCTAACGTTTTATTCTGTTATAAGTTGATTATGAAACATATTTTTTCGGTTAGAGCTTGTTTTTACAAATTTCATCTCTACTTTTGAACCAGAAACAGGGAGTAGTTGAAATTGCCTATTGATAGTATAATAGTACTATTTCACTATAAGCGATAAAGTCATATGAAGCCAAAGCTTACACTCGTGGGGGCGGGTCCCGGCGACGGCGAATTGATCACCTTAAAAGGGATCAGGGCGCTTCGACAAGCAGACGTTGTTTTGTACGATGATCTGGCCAACGATACGTTACTGGAGTTTGCACCCGAGCAGGCCCTGAAAATTTACGTGGGTAAGCGGGCCGGTCAGGTTTCCTTCTCGCAGGATGAGATAAACGAACTGATCGTTCGCTTTGCTCAGGAGCACGGGCATGTGGTGCGGCTCAAAGGGGGCGACCCTTATGTGTTCGGACGTGGATTTGAAGAGTATGAGTACGTCCGGCAGTATGGAATTGAGTGCGTAGTCATATCGGGCGTGTCGAGTAGTATAGCTGTACCGGCCTCGCAGGGGATTCCGGTAACGAGCCGGGGTGTCAGCGAGAGTTTCTGGGTCATTACCGGCACCACACGCCGGGGTGAACTATCCGACGATCTGCGGCTGGCCGCTCAGTCGAAAGCGACTATTGTGGTACTGATGGGTATGAGTAAGTTAACGGAAATATGCACGCTGTTTTGTGAGGCCGGACGCGGCCACCTGCCTATGGCAATCGTGCAGAACGGTACACGCGCTGATGAGCAGTGTGTGATTGGCCAGGTCTGGAATATGCCGCAGTTAGCCGCAGAGCAAGGCGTGGGGGCGCCTGCTGTGCTGGTCATCGGCGAAGTCGTTGCACTGCACCCGTCCTATCTGGCGGAGTCCATGCGAAACTTCTCGATGGCCTGGTAACGATGGGCAGAGCGGGCTGTTTTTGGCGAACTATCCGATTCCGCAGTCACCGTAACCTACAAGGCCGAAAACAGATTACAAAAAAAGCCGATCCGGTGTGGGGGCACCTTTGGATCGGCCAAAACAGGGATTGTCTATGCGAAAAACACAAACGCTTCAAAGAAAATGAAAAAAAGCAGCTAAAGCAAATCGGTAGTACACCGCAGCTGGCCGCGGCATAGCCCGCCAGTCCTTTCTGTCTCGTCTTCAGAGCCACCTTTCTCTATTGCTCTACACCTCCTTACTCCATCTGGAGTAGGTCCGTTCCCTGTTGTCTTCACAGTCCATTCTCTGCTTAAACTGACTGCATTTTCTGATGGAAAATATACTGACAAACGTGTCATTGGCCTGTTTCATTCTATTGGCTATTGGACCAGATTCGTTCGCGCAGTTCTCCCTGGTTGGGCAGCTGCGTACCCGCACCGAACTGCGTAACGGCCTTGGCAACCTGGCGCCAAAAGATGCACCGGCTGCGTTTTTTACGTCGCAGCGTACCCGCCTGACGTTCGGCTACAAGTGGGATCGCGTACAATTTCAAACATCCATTCAGGATGTTCGTGTTTGGGGACAGGATGCGTCCACGATCAACAACATCGACGGAAATCGCCTGATGGTACACGAAGCCTGGGCCGAAGTGACCCTGGCTAATCGCGCCGATACGACCATCAAGTTCCGGCCCATTCAAAATCTGTCGCTCAAAATAGGCCGTCAGGAGCTTGTATACGACGATGTTCGCCTGTTGGGCAATCTCGACTGGCTCCAGCAGGGACGCCGTTTCGATGCGGCTCTGTTGAAAGGACAGCACATGGGCTGGGCACTCGACCTTGGCGTTGGCTTCAACCAGAACACCGATGCGTTTGGTACCGTGGGTGACAATTACACACCCGGCAACGTAGCGCTGTCGGCTTTATCGAACAAGAACGTGTCGCTGACCATTCCGACAGGTTTTATTCCAACGGCCGGAAAAGGAGGAGCACCGGTGCTGGCAACGCCATTGAGCACAAACGGGCAGAATCAGCAGTTCAAGTCGTTTCAGATGGCGTATCTGACACGAAAGTTCACGACCTCGTTCAGTCAGACAAAGTTCTCGGCCCTGTTCTTCAAAGACGACTTTCAGAAATACCGCGCCGATTCGCTGGGTAACGCGACAACCGGTTACGTATATGGGAGACGTTACGATGTGGCCGGTACGAACTCACGCCTGACTTACGGTGGGATGTTGGTCGGTCAGCTGGGCGATCCCTCCCCGAAATCCGGTAAAGTGCAGTGGCAGGCGTTTGCTTACGGACAAAGCGGTAAAGACCGTGATGGTCTGAATATCAAAGGCGCTTATCACTACGGTGGTAACGTCATGTTCCAGAAAGGGCTACTGAGTGTGGGCCCCGGTTACGAAGTGCTGTCGGGCAATAATGCGACGACCATTCAGGCGGGTGAAACAAGCCGTTTCGATCCGCTTTATGGTACGCCACACCGGCATTGGGGGTATATGGACTACTTCTACGTAGGCACAGGCTCGCCAGCGGGTGGTTTGCAGGACGCTTTCCTGAAATTCAAATACGCCACCCCCCGCCTGACCACCACCTTCGACATTCACTATTTCGCGCTGGCGGCACCTACTTACAACAAAATGGCCGACGCCCCTACCGGAGCCCTGTTGTCCTCTAAACTGGGTATGGAATATGACTTCGTGGCCAACTACGCCCTCAACAAATTCACCAGCCTGGAATTCGGCTACTCGGTCATGAACGGTACCAACAGCCTGGAATACTCGAAGCAGGGCACCATGGGGGAGAAGAACCACATTGGCACCTGGTCGTACCTGATGATCAACATCCGGCCGGATTTTCTGGCTGCAAAGACAGCCTCGAAATAGTAAAACGAACTGGATGTGTTGTCGGGCTCTAAACGCCAGCCCGGTCAGACTCGGCACTAATTGCTGACGCGAGCGTGTCAGGTCCCAGACCTGACACCACATTCTACCGTAGGAAAGATCTCTTTTTAAATACACACTCCTTATCTATAAACTCATGCAAACGAACAAACCTCTTGATTCCCTGAATGTTCTCCGTTTCAACGGTGTGCAAATGAGGACCTTCCACATTACGTGGCTCACTTTCTTCGTCTGTTTTTTCGGCTGGTTCGGACTGGCTCCGCTGATGCCCGCCATCCGGGCCGATCTCGGCCTGACCAAACCCGAAGTTGGTAATACCATCATTGCGGCTGTATCAGCTACTATTCTGGCCCGTCTGGTGATCGGTCGGCTATGCGATACCTGGGGGCCGCGCAAAACCTATACGGCCCTGCTTATATTGGGCGCCTGGCCGGTTATGTTCGTGGGACTGGCCCACGATTACACTACCTTTTTACTGTTCCGCCTGGCCATTGGCGTCATTGGCGCATCGTTCGTAATCACGCAGTTTCACACGTCGATGATGTTTGCCCCCAAAATCAAAGGTACGGCTAATGCCGTAGCCGGTGGCTGGGGCAACCTGGGCGGAGGTATTACGCAGCTGGCGATGCCCGTTATTATGGCCACCATCGTTGGTTTCGGCTACACCAAGCCCGAAGCGTGGCGGTTAGCGATGATTTTTCCCGGTGTGCTGATGCTCATTATGGCCTTCGTTTACTACCGCTTTACTCAGGATACCCCAGCAGGAAATTACAGTGAGATAGAGAGGTCGGTTAATTCGGCTGAGAAGGTGAGTTTCTGGGCCGCCTGTGCCGATATCCGCGTGTGGGCGCTGGCCCTGGCCTATGCCTGCTGCTTCGGTATGGAGATTACGTTCGATGGCGTGGCCGCGCTTTATTTCTTTGATAATTTCAAGCTGGCCGAGACCGAAGCTGGTTTCTGGGCCATGCTCTTTGGCGGCATGAACATCTTTGCGCGGGCGCTCGGTGGTATTGTGGCCGATAAGGTCGGTAATAAATACGGGATGCGGGGCAAAGGTATCCTGCTGGCCAGCATGCTCGTTCTGGAAGGGATCGGCATTGCCATGTTTGCCCAGGCCGGCAGCTTACCAATGGCTATCGTTTCCATGATCACGTTCGCGCTGTTTCTGAAAATGTCGAACGGCGGTACCTATGCGATCGTGCCGTTCGTGAACCCCAAAGCGGTGGGCGTTATTTCGGGCGTGGTTGGTGCAGGCGGAAACCTCGGCGGTATGCTGATGGCGTTCCTGTTCAAATCACAATCCATCAGCTACGGACAGGCCTTCCTGTACATCGGCTGCGCCGTAGCCGCCGTTGGTCTGCTTCTTTTCCTGGTCAATTTCAGCAAAGAGACCATCGCCGAACCCGCGGAGGTAGAATTACAATTAAATTAAAAGGAGAAGAGGAAGTAACGGGAGGAGGGGGGATAAAAAGGGAAAGCCCTCCCCCCGTTGTTCCCCTCTTCCTTTTACTCCCTCTTCTCCCCTTAAAATCATGACTCATCAAACGACCTGTTGCTATTGTGGTGTTGGCTGTGGTATTGTAGTCAAACAGGAGCCGACCGGACGATTGACCGTCGAGGGTGATAAGCAGCATCCGTCCAATAAGGGGATGTTGTGCTCGAAGGGCATGAACCTGCATTATACCGTCATGGACCAGTCGGACCGGCTGCTGTATCCGCAGATGCGGCTCAATCGCAACATGCCCATGCAACGGGTGAGTTGGGATGCCGCGCTGGAGCGTACAGCCGCGGTGTTCCGGACGTTTATCGAGAAATACGGTCCCGATTCGGTGGCGTTTTATGTGTCGGGGCAGTGCCTGACAGAAGAATATTATCTGGTCAATAAGCTCATCAAAGGCTTTATTGGTTCGAACAACATCGATACCAACTCCCGGCTTTGCATGAGTTCGGCGGTGGTAGGCTACAAACTGTCGCTGGGCGAAGATTCGGTGCCGGTCTGTTACGACGACATTGAAGAGGCCGACGTGTTTCTGGTGCAGGGTGCCAACCCCGCCTGGTGCCACCCCATTCTGTGGCGTCGGATTGAAGCGCACAAGGCGGCTAATCCAAATGTCAAAATCATTTGTGTCGATCCGCGCAAAACCGATACCGCCCGCTCGTCGGATCTGCATTTGCCGCTTCGGCCCGGAACCGACATTGTGCTGAATAACGCCATTGGCCGGTTGCTGATCGAGAATGGCGACATCGACGTCGATTTTATCACCAACCACGCCGACGGCTTTACGGCCTACAGCGAACAGGTGATGCAGCGCACCGTCGACGAAGCCGCCGACATTTGTGGGGTTCCGGCCAATGACATTCGGCGGGTGGCCGACTGGATTGGTCGGTCGAAGGGTTTCCTGTCGCTCTGGACAATGGGCTTGAACCAGTCGGTTATTGGCGTCAACAAGAATCTGGCGCTTATTAACCTTCATCTGATTACGGGGCGGATTGGTAAACCCGGCAACGGGCCATTTTCGCTGACGGGCCAGCCCAACGCCATGGGTGGCCGCGAAACGGGTGGCCTGGCCAACGTACTGCCCGCCCACCGCGATGTGACCAACGCCACTCACCGCGCTGAGGTGGAAGCGTTCTGGAACAGCCCGGTCAAGATTGCAGCCAAACCTGGCCTGACCGCCACGGAAATGTTTGAGGCCCTGGGCAATGATACCCTTAAAGCCATCTGGATCATCAACACCAATCCGATGGTGAGTATGCCGGATGCGAATACTGTCGAAAAGGCATTGAAGAACGCCCGTTATGTCGTCGTGCAGGATGTGTCGAACCGGGCCGATACGGTGCAGTTTGCCGATGTCGTACTACCCGCAGCCGCCTGGCTCGAAAAGGAGGGTACCATGACCAACGCCGAACGCCGGATTGCGTACCTCCCCAAAGTCATCGACGCCCCCGGCGAAGCCCTGCCCGACTCCGAGATCATCTGGCGCTTTGCCCGCAAAATGGGGTTCGGCGATGCTTTCGATTACCCGAACACCTCCGCCGTTTACGACGAATACGCCCAACTCACCGCTGGCACCAACGTCGATATAACCGGCGTAAACTACGCCTTACTCCAAGAAAAGCGCACCGTACAATGGCCGTATCCAGCAGGAGGTAGAGGACAAAAGTCAGAAGGTAAGGTGGGGATTTCCCCCCTCCCCTTTTCTCAAGGTGGTCCGGCATTCCGGGAGGGGGCGGGGCGGTCGGCCGCTGCCGTGGGGTCAACCTTCTTCGGTACCAAACGCCTGTTCACCGATCACAAATTTTACACACACAATGGCCGCGCGCAGATCCACGCCGTACCCGATGAAAATACCTCAGAGCCTACCGACGCTGACTTTCCGCTTATCTTAACCACTGGTCGTATCCGCGATCAGTGGCACACCATGACCAAGACGGGGCGTGTGGCTAAACTAAATCAACACAGCCCGCAACCTTTCCTGCAAATTCACCCCGACGATGCCAACGCCCGAAACATTGAAGACGGTCAGCTCATTGAGGTGCACGGACGCCGGGGAAAGGTTCGGGTGAAAGCCCAACTAACCGACGATGTGCGTCCGGGTCTGTGTTTTCTGCCGATGCACTGGGGAAAAGTACTGGCCGGAAAGCCTGGTGAAAGCAACCTGAACCGGGCCAACAACCTGACTAATGCGCTTGTTGATCCCCGTTCCAAAGAGCCGGATTTTAAATTCACCGCTGTAGAGGTGGTGCCGTTCAGCAAGCCGGTCGAGAAGATCATTATTATCGGGGCCGGTTCGGCCGGATTAGGGTTCATCAATGCCTATCGTGCCCTGAAATCGGGGCGAGTAGCGAGTCCCGAAACGCCCGTCAACGACGAGCTTCATATTTTCTCGAAAGAAATTTACCCGTTCTACAACCGCGTGTTGCTGCCCGATTACATCAGCGGGGCACAGTCGTGGGAGCAGCTTGTCAAGCTGCGCGAAGATCAGTTCGAGGAGGCCCGCATCATTGTTCATAAAGGCGTCGGCATTGCCCATATCGACCGGAAAGCGAAAGTGGTGGTCGATACCAACGGCGTCGAACACAGCTACGACAAGCTCCTGCTCGGCACGGGCAGCAATGCGTTCATGCCCAAAGGAATTCCCCGCCTGCCGGGAATTTTCAACATGCGGTCGCGGCTCGACGCCGATTCACTGATGCCATTCCTGAATCGGCCCGCCGATGGCTCGGAGCCTCATACCGTCATTGTGGGCGGGGGCTTGCTCGGGCTGGAACTGGCGGCATCGCTGCGGCAGATTAACGTTCGGGTGACGGTTATTCAGCGGGTAGGCCGGTTCATGGAACGCCAGCTCGACCCGCTCGCCAGCGAATTGCTCTACCTCGAATTGCTGGATCGGGGCATCGACGTGTATTTCAACGAAGAGGTTCAAACCTTTATGGGTACCGATAAAGTAGAAGGCATTCAACTCAAGTCGGGTAAAAAGCTCAACTGCCAGGTGGTGGTCATGGCCATCGGCACCGTACCGAATATCGAACTCGCCCGCGAAGCCGGTCTGATCTGCAACCGGGGCGTGGTCGTGAACGATTTCCTGCAAACGTCCGACCCCGATATTTTTGCCGCGGGTGAAGTGGCGCAGTGGAACGGGCAGATGTGGGGCATCACCCTGGCCGCCGAGCAACAGGCCGAAGCAGCCGCCCGTTTCATCGCGGGCGATGTGTCGCAGCCGTACAAAGGCAGTCTGTCCATCAGCATTCTGAAAATGGAAGGGCTTCACCTGTGCAGCATGGGCCTGACAGAAGTGCCACCCGGGGCGGGCCGAGAGTACGAAGAGATTGTGTTCATCGACAAGTCGAAGCGGTACTACAAGAAATGCATCGTTCAGGGCGACAAGCTCGTCGGGGCCATTTTAGTCGGCGACAAGAACGAGTTTGCCGAGTTTCGCGAGCTCATTGCCAACGGCACCGAACTGTCCGAAAAGCGGCTCCAGCTCCTGCGGGCCAGCAAACAGGTTGATCCGGTGGAGGGCAAGCTGGTCTGTTCCTGCAACACCGTTGGGCAAGGGAATCTGGAGCGGGCCATCCAGGCCGGCTGCACCGACTTTCAACAGTTATGCCAGAAAACCGGCGCCGGAACCGGCTGCGGCTCCTGTAGGCCGGAGGTGCGGAGTATTTTGGAAAAAATGAAGGAATTGGTGTAGAAACCGCACCGGCGGACCGGCAACCCCTTGCGTCCCTACAAAACAAAAAAATATGCGCGATTACTATACGCTAAAAGTCAATATGCCCGCCGGGATTGTTTCGCCGGGGGCGCTGCAAACGGTGCTGCGGCTGGCCTACGACGCGAAAGTGCGGAGGGTGCGCTTCGGTGCGCGTCAGCAGTTACTTATGACAGTGCATTACGAGGACATGCGGTTTCTGGAGAAAGACCTCAAGCAACACCAGATTTCGTATGAGTTGAATACAGATCAGTATCCAAATGTCATCAGCTCCTATTGTGGCGAAGATGTGTTTCGGACGGGGGCCTGGCTTCGGGAAAGTGAGTACCATACCGTACTTGACCAGTTCGATTACCAGCCCCGGCTGAAGATCAACCTGTCGGATTCTAACCAGAGCTTTACGCCCTTCTTCACGGGTAATTTGAATTTTATTGCCTCGCCGGAACCGCACTTCTGGTATTTGTACGTCCGCCCGAAACAGAGCAACAGCCTGTTCCGCTGGCCGGAATTGATCTACACCAACGACATTGGCCGAGTGGCTAAAGCCGTGGAGGAGGTCATGCTGGCACAGGACTTTCAGGGAGAAGATGCTTTGTATAAAGCCGTTACGGCGCACCAGCACTTTATCACGCAACCAGCCACGCAGGAAGTCGAACTGCCGGAGTTTTCATTGCCCTATTACGAAGGCTTCAACCGCTACGGCGAGCGTTCGTGGCTGGGGCTTTATCGTCGGGATGAGCAGTTTACGATTGCTTTCCTGCTCGATGTCTGCGCCCTATGCCTGAAAACCCGCATCGGCGAAATCTGCGCGACGCCCTGGAAATCGCTCATTATTAAAGGAATCGAAGCCAAAGACCGGGCGGCCTGGTCGCAGGTGCTGGGCAAGCATAACATCAACGTGCGCCATGCTGCCAATGAACTGGCCTGGCAAACGGAAGACCATACCGACGAAGGCACCGAGCTGAAGCATTACGTTATCCGGAATTTCGAGAAGAATGATACCCGCACCTTCGGGCTTTGTTTTGGGGTGCAGACCCGCGCCAAATCGGAAGTGTTCGGCTCCGTACTGATTCGGAAGCGGCCACTGCTGCGGCTTGGGCAATTGTCCTTGTTCAGCGTGTACGACTTATATTACACCGAAAATTTTAATCCAAATAGCCGAACGTATCATGTCTTTGAGAAAGGGTTGTTTCGCATGCATGTTCCGAACCAACTCAATCGATTGTGCCGCAAATTCAACGCCCGCTGGTCGCAGAACCGGGCCGAAACGACTTGGGTCGAAACCGATAAGCCGGAGCCTTCGCCGGGTGTCGAGGCCATCGTACACCAGTGTCCACATTGCTTCACCGTCTATGATGAGCAGTATGGAGATGCCCGGCGCGACATCCTGGCAGGTACGCCGTTCAGCCAGCTACCCGCTGAGTACACCTGCGCCACCTGCGATGCCCCGAAGCAGGAGATGAAAGCGGTACACCTGGTAGCGGTGCCGTAACAACCCCAACGGGGTTGATTGTAGATAACCCCGGACTGTGTCTGGGACAGGTGGCAGGAATACACCAATTTACCAACCCCGACGGGGTTGACTGTGGATAACCCCGGATGGCATCCGGGGCATATGGCAGGTGTGCTCTAGGGGTAGGTGGTGTGTGCCGAGGGCTGTGCTGTGTGCCGAGGTATGCAACCATCCGAGGGCTACACCCCCGGATATCCACAGTCAACCCCGTCGGGGTTGGTTGGCTCTTGTCTGGGCTATGTCCATCCGAGGGCTACACCCCCGGTTATCCATAGTCAACCCCGTCGGGGTTGGTGGCGGGTACTGCGTTTTTTTGCGGGAAAGTGTTATTATTAGGGTATGAGCACGCATCATGCCAACGACCTTAAACAACAGATTGAGGACATACTGCGCTGGGAGCAATCGTCTCACTGGCGGGCGCGGGACTACGTACAGCTGAGCGAGCTTGTAGCCCGTCATACACAACGGCAGGTTGACTCGCAGGAGTTACAGGCGTTTTGGGAAACGTCGACCATTCCTCCGAAACCGTCGCTGGATACACTGGCTCGTTTTATGGATTACACCGGTTGGGATGACTTCTGTGCCCGGAACGCATACGGAGTCATGGAAGCCGATGAGGAGACGACATTGCTTCATGCACCCATGTGGGAAATTCCCATGCGTTGGGTGATTGTCCTCTGCTGGCTGTCGGTTATAACCTCCATCGTGGTTGGGATTTTGTTAGTATGGAAAGGATAAACGATTCCGCGTTTCGTATCGTTATTGTCCATATTATTGTTCCAAGAACCACAACCCAATTTAAGCGACCGAATGGTACGTTTCCCTCTATGCCTGAGTCTGTTCCTCAGCGCAACGCTGGTGCTGGCGCAATCCACGCCCAAAGTTAAATCATCATCAAAACCCACTCAAACGTCTGCCAAAACCCAGACGGCAACGCCAAACCTCAACAGCCCGATTCCCCTCGACCCCGATGTGAAAGTGGGTAAGTTGCCGAACGGCCTGACCTATTACATTCGCAAAAATGCCGAGCCCAAAAACCGGGCAGAGTTGCGGCTAGTGATCCGGGCGGGGTCGGTGCTGGAGAACGACAACCAGCAGGGACTGGCTCACTTCATGGAACACATGGAGTTCAACGGCACCAAGAATTTCCCGAAAAACGAACTGGTCAACTTCCTGCAATCGGCGGGGGTGCGCTTCGGGGCCGACCTGAATGCCTACACGGGCTTCGACGAAACGGTGTATCAACTGCCCGTTCCGACCGATTCGGCCAATGTATTTACCAACGCCTTTCAGATTCTGGAAGACTGGGCGCACAACGCTACCATCGACCCTACCGAAGTCGATAAAGAGCGGGGCGTTATCCTGGAAGAGCGCCGGCTCGGGCGCGGGGCCGGTCAGCGGATGCGGGATCAGTATTTTCCCATCCTGCTGAATAACTCTCAGTATGCCAAACGGCTTCCCATTGGTACCGAACAGGTGTTGACTACCTTCAAGCCCGAAGTGCTGCGGCAGTTCTATAAAGACTGGTACCGCCCCGACCTGATGGCCGTTATCGCCGTGGGCGACTTCGATATGAAGCAGGTGGAAGGCATTATCCGGCAGAAATTCGGGCGGATTCCGGCGGTGAAGAACCCTAAACCCCGCACTGAATACGACATTCCGGCGCACAAAGACACTAAAGTCGTCATCGTAACCGACCCCGAACAGCCGAATACGGTAGTGCAGGTGATTTACAAGCGGCCCGAAATAAAGGAGAAAACCTTGGGCGATTTGCGCGAGAGCATCAAGCGCGGTCTGTTCAATACCATGCTCGGCAACCGGATTCAGGAGTTGACGCAACAGGCGAATCCACCGTTTCTGGGCGGATACAGTAACTACAGCGATTTTCTGGGTAATCTCGATGCCTTTACGTCTATCGCTGTAGCCAAGGAGGGTAATGTAGAACGTGCCATCCGGGCCGTGCTCGATGAGAACGCCCGCGTCAAGCAATTCGGTTTTACCCCCACCGAACTGGCCCGCGCCAAGCAGGAATTCATGACCAACGTGGAGCAGGCATATAGCGAACGCGACAAAACACGGTCGGTCAATTACGTGAATGAATACGTGCAGAACTTCACGGATAAGGAACCCTATACGAGCATTGAGTTCTATTACAATTTCCTCAAAAAAGAACAGGATGGCATCAAACTCGCCGAGGTGAACGCGCTGGTCGATCAGTTTATCCACAACGACAACCGGGCGGTTATTGTCATGGCTCCCGAGAAAGACAAAGCTAAATTGCCTACGGTTGAGCAGATTATCAGTTACGTCGACGCTGCCGGGAAGGGCCTTACGGCTTATGACGATAAAACGTTGGATAGCCCCTTGCTGGCTACACAGCCTACGCCTTCACCGGTTGTGAACGAGAAGCAGATCAAAGACATCGGCGTGACAGAGTGGACGCTGAAAAATGGCGTTCATGTGGTGTTGAAGCCAACGAATTTCAAGAACGACCAGATTCTGTTTTCGGCGAGCAGCCAGGGCGGAACGTCACTTTATGACCTGAAGGATTTCCAGTCGGCGCGGTTCTCGTCTACGCTGGCGGCTATGGGCGGCACGGGTGCGTACAACCAGATTCAACTCGGTAAATTTCTGTCGGGCAAGCAGGTAAGCGTGTTCCCGTATGTGGGTGAACTGAACGAAGGCGTTAACGGCAGCGCGGCCCCGAAAGACCTGGAAACGGCTCTGCAACTGCTGTACAGCTATTTCACCCAGCCCCGCAAAGATGCCGACGTGGTGAAAGGCTTCCTGTCGAACCAGCGGAATGCACTGCAAAACCGCATCAACACACCAACCCCGCAAGGCGTTTTTCAGGATACGGTGACGGTCACGCTGGGGAATAACAACCCCCGCCGGCAGCCGCTCAAGCCCGAAGACCTGGACAACATCGACCTCGACCGGGCGCTGAAAATCTACCAGGAGCGCTTCGCCAATGCCGGTGATTTTACGTTCTATTTCGTTGGTAATTTTAAGGAGGACCAACTGAAACCACTGGTTGAGAAATACCTCGGTGGATTACCATCGACGGGTAAATCAGAGAAGTTCACCGACCTGGGTATCCGGGCACCCAAAGGCCAGGTTAGCAAAACCGTTTACCGGGGCGTCGACCCCAAAGCCGCCGTACAACTGGTATATACGGGTGATATAAACTGGTCGCCGGAAACCTCCACTCAACTGGACGCGCTGGCCGAAGTACTGGAAATCAAGCTGATCGAGAAACTGCGTGAAGAGGAGAGTGGCGTGTATGGCGTAAGTGCGAGCGCGGCTTATGCCAAATACCCGGTGCCGCGTTATACTTTCCGCATCAATTTCGGTTGTGCGCCGGAAAACGTAGAGAAGCTCATCGCCAAAACGCAGGAGCTGATCACTACCCTGAAAGAGAAGGGTGCCCTCCCCGCCGATATTGCCAAGTTCAAAGCCGAAACCCGTCGTGAAACGGAAGTGCAGCTAAAGGACAACCAGTTTTGGCTGGGTTATCTGCAAAATCAGTACTACAACGGCGACGCCCCCGACGAGGTTCTGCATGAGGACGAGCAACTAAACAAAGTAACGGTCGAAAGCACCAAAGCAGCCGCCAACCAGTACCTAAGTTCGAACCTGATTCGGCTGGTATTGATGCCGGAGAAGAAGCAGTAAGAAAATTTGATGCGTTCTAGCCGTCAGTAGTTTATGCCGCTTATGGCAAACAAACTATTGACGGCTTTTTTGATATAGTTACGTAAAACCTCAAAAGCTATGGAAAGTATACTGCTTGAACCTACAGAAGAAAGAACCGTAGTCGGTATTCCGATGTCGAGGTAGCAGTTCCTGACTTGGAACCCCGATAATGGATTTCTGTATGAATTTGAGGATGGACTGGCAATACCCACCGATGGCAGGAGGAAAGAAGAACGGTGTCTGGTAAGAAATGTACAATGTTACGTACTTTAAACCGATACGTTTAGTGCTGCTCCGGCTGTACCGGACCTTCAGCTTACGGTTGATGAGTTGTTTACGGTTTAGTAGACAGAGACAGTTGCCATTGCAAATGAGCGTTCAGGGAAATAGAGACGGGTGGAGCGTATTCATTCAGACTGGTCATAAACAACAAAAGGCCTTGACGAAATCAAGGCCTTTTAAGTAGGGTGAAAGACGGGGCTCGAACCCGCGACCTCCGGAACCACAATCCGGCGCTCTAACCAACTGAGCTACAATCACCATTTTTGAGAGTACAAAAGTAACGATGATTTGTGAATTATGAGTTATAAATGACAATTTTTTTGCGGTCGAAACACGAAAAAACCGTCATTTATAACCCATACAAATTCACTTATTACGCCTGTTTACCCTGTTGGTACCGTTTTTCGGCAGCATTCCAGTCAACGACGTTAAAGTAAGCCGCAATGTAGTCGGGCCGGCGGTTCTGGTATTTCAGGTAGTAGGCATGTTCCCAAACGTCAAGACCGATAATCGGGAAACCCTTCACTTCGGCGATGTCCATTAGCGGGTTGTCCTGATTTGGCGACGATGTGATCGCCAGTTGACCTTCGGGCGTAACGATTAACCATGCCCAGCCTGAACCAAAACGGGTGGTTGCTGCTTTGGTGAACTCCTCTTTGAAGGCGTCGAACGAGCCAAACTTCTGATCGATGGCTTCGGCCAGGGTATCGGTTGGCTGACCGCCACCGCTGCCCGAGATTGTATTCCAGAACAAGGTGTGGTTGTAGTGACCACCTCCATTATTACGAACCGCAACGGGTGCTGAACTTACAGAAGCCAGGAGGTCTTCAATGGATTTGTTTTCCATTTCGGTGCCTGCAATGGCGTTATTGAGATTCGTCACGTAAGCATTGTGGTGCTTTCCGTGGTGAATTTCCATGGTTTGCTTATCGATATTCGGTTCGAGCGAATCGCTTGGGTAAGGAAGTGGGTCTAATACAAATGCCATTTTACTAATCAGTTAGATGGAAGAACAATCGGTTGAAGTAACAACCCTATTTCGAATTATGTTCTTAAGCGTGTAAAAAACTTAGCGAGCAAAGCCTGACTTTCTTCGGCAAGTACGTCTGTTTCAACCCGGGTTTTCGGGTGTAACAAGTTGGTTTCAACGCGGCTGTACCCCCGCTTGGTATCCGCGGCTCCTACCACGAGTCGGCCGAGTTGCGCCCAGAATAACGCACCGGCACACATGACACAGGGTTCCAGTGTTACGTACAGGGTGCAGTCTGGCAGATATTTACTGCCCAGGTATTGCGTGGCCGCTGTAATTGCCATAATCTCGGCATGGGCTGTTACATCCTTTAACTGTTCCGTCTGGTTGCGCGCTTTGGCAATAATTCGGTTCCGACAAACAACGATGGCTCCTACGGGAATCTCGCCGTTATCGGCGGCTTCTTCCGCCAGCGTCAGGGCTATACCCATGAAGTACTCGTCGTTCATTCCGTATAAAAGATAATTGCTGGCTGGTTGTTGATTCGTTGGAAACAGGAATCAACAACCAGCCAGCAACGAGCGGTTTGGGTTACTGTTTTAATACTTTTCGGGCTGTCTCCCGGTCGCCAACCCGGATACGCAGAATGTATAATCCGCTTGGTTGCCCACTTAAATCCAGTTCATTCATCTGGCCTCGGGTTGTGTGCTGCAGAACGGGCTGCCCGCGTTGATCGGTCAGGGATATAACTGCAGGATCACGAGTGAGGGGCAGATTAAGTTCAACAATAAGCTTGGTAACAGTTGGTACGGGATACGCCTTGACCAGCGGATCGAGCGAGTTATCATCAACACCCAGCAGCGGTAGTACCGAGATTGTTGCCGTACCCGAAACGGGGCCATTGCCACAACTGTTGCTTACGCTTGTGAGTCGATAAGCGGTGGTTCGGGCCGGACGAGCCTCCACAATGAACGGACTGGTGCTTGCTGTTATTGGATAGGTACGCAGGCTGTCGGCGTAGATGGCATCCCAGGGACCATCGCCCCCGAAGGTGATCGTTAGATTAGCCGGTGAGCCCTCGTAAATATTCTGCGATCCGGTCAGCGTAGCGCTTGCCAGAGAACGTACCGTCAGCAGCGTAGGGCTGTTGGCTCCTGTAATACCAATTTCCGGATTGTCGGCTTTTACCCGTACATAATACTGTCCGCTTGCCAGTGTAATCGGAATCGGACCAGTAACCGGCGAACTGCCTGCTGAACTCTGGAAGGTAAACTTTTTTGATGTGTCGGCTACACTGGCCACTTCAATCCGAAAGGCGTTACCCGGATTAAATTCGCCGGTTGTTGTAAATGGAACCGATAGTGTCGTGCCTGCACACAAAGTCGTCGTGGTCAATGAACTGGTCGATACCGTTGGTACCCGAACGGTAATGGTGGCCGTTGTGCCGGGTAATCCTACTCCGCATCCATTACTAACGCTGATAATCTGATACGTTGTATTGCCGCGTGGTAATACGGAGATCGTGGTATCGCTCTTCGTCTGGCCGGAGTACCCTTCGGTTAAGCTGTAGCTGTACGGACCGGCACCTGTGAACTTAAGTTGTAAAGGCGCTCGCTGGCCGAGGTTAACATTCGAAACCGGTGCTGCCAGGGCGAGTGTTGGGGGAGTATTGACAATGACCCGAATGGTTGCCCGGGCACTGGCGCATCCATAGTTAGCTACCTGATAAACATAAAACGGGTCGCCACCGGGCTGTACGTTCTTATTCAACGTGGAGGGGACTGGCGCATTAACGCTCACATTACCCGCCGGGTCAACCCATCGTAGCTGGGCACCGGTTTCGTTGATGCTAGCTTCCAGTGGAACTGCCTTGTCATTAACGCAGTAGGAAACAACTGGCTTAAGCACGGTAGGAAGAGCCGGCGTTAATATGGATACCTCCAACTGCGCTGCTGTACTTGTACAACCATTTACCGTTTGGGTAACCAGGAACACCTGAGTGCCTGCCTTTTCAATAGAAGGGATTGGCGCGCTGGAAAACAGGTTTCCATCACTGAGCGACCATTTCAGCTCCGATCCATTCGCTGTTAACGGTGGTACGTTTTGTTCGATCTGGTCGATTTGCTTCTGGCAGTAAACAAGTGACTTAACACCGGGCGGGGCGGGTAAGGGTTTAATCGTTACCGTAAGGATTGCCTTGGTCTTGCTTTCACAGCCATCAACCGTTTGCGTAGCCTTATATACCTGGTTGCCAACGGTGCCGGTAGGCGGCTCCGGCGCTTTTGAAAGCGGACTGTCAGATGCATCAAACCATTTTATGTTTGTTCCAATGGCGGTTAACGGTTGTGTGGCCGCGTTATTGCAAAGACCGACTGGACTTACACCGGGTGCTCCCGGCGTCGTTTTAACCTTGACGGTAATGGTAGCCCGGCCCGAAGTCGTGCCTAAGCCCGATTCGCAGCCGTTTAATGTCTGGCTTACGTAATATGTATAGGTTTTATCAACTGTATTGGGAACCGTAGGTGGATCATCTGTTCTCGTACCTCCCGAATCACTTTCACCATACCAGTTTAATTTAGCTCCACTAACAGCCGTTGCACTGAGCGGCAGCGCATCATAGTTTTGACAAAAGCTAATATCCTTCGTGGTGGGCCGGTCCGGCGTATCTTTTACTTGCACAGGAATTGTCTGCACATTGCTTATACAGCCATTTTGCGTCTGGGCAACGTAGTAATTTCTGGTGCCAATGAATAAAGCTCCCGTTTCCGGTCTGGATGCAGTTCCGCTGGGCGTGCTGGTGGAATCCAGGCCGAACCAGTTTAAGGTACCGGCAGCGGTGGCTGTTAACGGATCGGCCGTCTGCCCTTCGCAATATACTTTGGGCGTTGGAAACGTAGGCCGATCAGGGACTTTATTTACCGTTACGGTTATGGATGCCGTGGTACTTGTACAGCCGGTACTGTATTGTTGATTAGCGTAGTAGGTAATTTGTCCGGTCGCATTGGTTGGTGGCGAGGGCGCGCCTGTGAGCGCAGTACCACTGGCGTTGAACCAGTTCAACGTAGCACCGGGACTGGCATTGGCCACCAGGCTATGGCTGTCCCTGTTCTGGCAGAAAGTACCGGGGTCCTGAATCGTGGGCACGGGAGGTACTGGGTTTATGATGACAGAAATAGCTGTTCTGGGTGAGCTTTGGCAATTCCCGACTTTCGAAATCTGGGTTACATAGTAGGTTGCACTTTGCGTGTTGCTGACGGTCGGAGCGGTTAAGGTTGAGGTGCCGCCTGATGACGAGTTACCCCACCAGCGTAACTCATAATCGCTGGCATTGGTTACCGTTGCCGTTAACGAACCAATCGGCGAACCTGAGCAAACGGGGCTTGGCCCTTTCACAATGGGCTCAGGTGGTGTTTTGATAATGGTAACGGAAATAGCCGCCCGACTTGTACCGACACAGCCTTCGCTGGTTTTCTGGCCAACGTAGTACGTGTTACTGGTCTGACTGTCAGGCCGGGGCGCCGTTGCCGATGAGGTGCCACCGGTTGAAGCAGTACCCCACCATAAGAGCGTATTACTACCCGTAGGCGTAGCTGTCAGCAGATCTGTTGTAACGCCCTGACAGTAGGATGGACCCGGTGATGGCACTGAAGGGGCCGCCGGAAGCGGTATCACTTTAAAGTCAACCGATGTACGATCACTTTCACAGCCAAACGCGTTGGTTTGACTAACATAATAAATCGCGTTACTCGAAGGCTGGGGCGTGCTTGCCAGCCTGCTGCCCCCCGAAGAGGCCGTATACCAGTTTAGCTGGGTACCACCATCACTCAGGGTAGCGGTTAGTGGCTGTGGCGAGTCACCGCTGCACAACGTTTGTGGGGATGGAGCCGCTGGGGCATCCGGCTTGCTAACCGTTAGTTTTGCTGTACTGGTTGATGCGCCGGTCAGCGAACTCGAGGGCGTAACGCGAAAAACATAGTTTGTTCCTTTTGTCAGTGTTCCGGGCAGAGTAACCTGAGAAGACCCTGTTACTCTACCTGTAAAAGGTCCAAAGTTGGTAGGGAACGTAGTGCCCGAGGGGTCGGATAAAGAGATCGTGAATGTATTGCCAGCAGCCAGCGTACCACTCACTACGTACGTAACCGTTACCGCGCTTCCTGGACAAACAGTTGATGGAGAAAAAGTGACACTGGTTATCGTCTGTGCCAGACTTTTGTTAGTTAGCCCGGCAATACACAAGCAGGCAAGTAAACAGGAGTAGAATATACGTCCCTTCATAAACAGAAAAGTGAATCATTTAGACCCCTAAAGTTAGTGTATTTATGGACTACTTAACGATTCTGATGAATCGCGGGACAAGGGGTATTAATCCTACTATTCATTTAAATAAGGAAATTTGCCGTATACGATTTAGGCGTTTTGTAAAGATAAAATGAGTCGTATTCAATAAATAGGCATATACAGGTACATATGTCAACAAAAAACCACTCCCAGGGGAGAGTGGTTTACTGGCCCGAATGGGGCATTTGTTGTGCGAAGTATGTTTGAAATAAAAACTAAAATCAGTTATTGAATGGCACTATAAATAACTTCGTGGATGCGTCGGCGAAGCTTTGTTGTGTTAATGGAATTGTTTCCGGCAGTTGGGTAAATACGGTTCGATAGGAAAATGAATATCAACTCCTGATCGGGGTCAACCCAAACAACGTTGCCTGTGAAACCCGTATGGCCGAATGAGCGGGCCGAAGCCTGCTGCGCCATATACACACTGCTGGCACTTTCAGGATTGGGTTTGTCCCAGCCGAGGGCGCGGTGACTGCGACTGCTCAGGGTCTGGGTAAAATAAGGTACCGTCATTGGCTGAAAAATCCGCTCGTCGCCATACACGCCTTTTTGTAAGTTCATCTGTAGGAGCGTAGCTATGTCGCGGGCATTGCCAAACAGTCCGGCATGACCGGAAATCCCGCCCTGTACGGCTGCCATCTGGTCGTGCACGGTACCCACCAGAAGCTGATTTCGGTAATAGGTGTCCTGTTCGGTGGGTGCACACTGCGGGTTGGACAACCGCTGCAAAGGCGTAAACCCAAGCTGGTGGAGCCCCAGCGGTTTGTACACGTTTTCGGTAACGAACTTATCCAGCGGCTGCTTGCTAACCCGTTCAACGATCTTCTGTAGCATCAGGAAGTTCAAGTCGCTGTACACGAACGCTGGTTTTCCCGATTCGTCTGTCTTGCGCGACATGGGCGATTGGACCACCCACTTCCAGACCGAATCTTTCAGGGCGGGTACCCCCCAGAGCGTTGGTGCAATCTGAAGCGTGTGCAGACTATCGCGAACGGCGCCGTAATATTCTGCTTTCAGCCCCCCGCCGGGTAAGCGGGTGCGGTCCCAGGTAGTTGGGTAGAAAGAAACCATGCCAGACTGGTGCCAGAGCAGATCCTGAAGTGTAATATTCTGCTTGTTGGTGTTGCGCAATTCCGGCAGATATAAGGAAGCTTTCTGCGTGAGGTCAATTTGTTTGCGGTCGTATAACACCATGACCGATTGTAACGTAGCCAGCACTTTGGTCAGTGAGGCCAGGTCATACAGGGTTTCGTCGGTCACTTTCTCGGCACCGGCCGCGTAAGTTAAGGCACCGAAGTTTTTGCTGTAGACAACTTTCCCTTTCCGGGCAACCAGAATTTCGCAGCCGGGCACGACATGGTTTTTAACTGCCCCCTGCGCAATGGCGTCAATCTGGTTGAGGACCGTCGTTTTCATGCCAACGCTCTCCGGCGAACCCGTCGATAGTCGTCCTTCCGGGTTGAGTGTATGGCCAAGACCCACTTTTAAATCACCAATCGAAACGGGAAGCATTCCCTTGGCACCCAGCCCACCAAACAGCACTTGCGGAACCACCCGCTCCATGTCTTCAAGCTCCTGGTAGGCGCAAACCAGGGCGTCTGCTGCCGAAAACTGGGGTAAGCTATAAGGCGATCCAAAGGCCGTTACGATGACGTTTTTCCCTTGTTGCTTTAACCGGTTAATTAAGTCGAGGGAAGGTTTCGTAATTCCGTATTTCCGAAGTCCGGACTCACTCATCCGGTGAAAACTAACCAAAACGGTGTTGGCTTCGCTCAACTGAGCAACGATATGAGAAAGGTCTGCTTCCGAAACGGGCTTTTCGGGATAAGCCAGCGTCTGGAAAGGCGCATATTGATTCAGGGTTTTCTGAAACACATTCCCCGGCTCGGCCCCAATGGCTACGGACGCCAGTTTCAGTGTATCCAACTGTTTCAATGGCAATAGGCCTTTTTTGTTGTCGATAACCGTTACGGATTGTTCGCAGAGTTCCTGTTTTAGCAGCTGTGCTTCGGGAGAGTTAAGTTCTGCTGACAGACCCGCCAGATTAATGGGTTTGTAATGGTGAAGGCCAACCCAGTACTTGGCCCGAAGGATTTTCTTAACCTTTTCGTCGATGAACTCCTGCGTAATGACTCCCTGCTGAATGGCGTTCAGGATGTTCACCGTTGCCTCCCGAACATTTTCGGGATAGAGCAAAATGTCATTGCCCGCCATCAGCGCCCGCAGATTGACATCCATTGCCTTCGGCGACCGGCTGATGCCGCCCATGTTCATCGCATCGGTAAACACCAGCCCTCGAAAGCCCAGCTCTTTTTTGAGCAGTTCGGTAACGATTTTTTCGGATAAGGTTGCCGCCAGCGCGGGGGTATTGTCCATCACCGGTACGTGCAGATGGCCCGTTACAACGCCCATCAGACTGTCGGCAATGAGCTTGCGGAAGGGGTACAAATCAATGTCCCGCATCTGCTCCGACGACCGGCTGACAGTTGGCAGCGTGTGGTGCGAATCGGCGTTGGTATCGCCGTGGCCCGGGAAATGCTTGGCGGTCGCAATGACGTGCGTCTGCTGCAATCCCCGCATATAAGCCGAGGCTTTCAGAGCTACATTTTCCTTGGACTCCCCAAAGGAGCGAACCCCAATAACCGGATTGGCCGGGTTGCTGTTGATGTCGGATACCGGTGCAAAATTGATATGAATACCCAGCCGCTGGCACTGCCGACCAATTTCGGCACCCATTCGATAAATCAGCTCGTTGTTCCGAATCGCCCCCAGCGACATTTGCTTGGGGAAGTTCATCGTACTGTCCAGTCGCATACCCAGGCCCCATTCGCCATCAATGCCAATGAGCAGCGGTACCTTAGACGCTGCCTGGTAGCGGTTTGTCAGAATAGCCTGCCGATAAGGCCCGCCCTGGAAGAAGATCAAGCCACCAATGTGGTTTGTCTGGATGAGGTGTTCAATGTACTGGTAATGGTTGTCGTGGCGGTTCGAAAAAGTTGCCACCATGAAGAACTGACCAATTTTCTGTTCGGGGGTAAGCGAATGAAAGACACTGTCCACCCAATGCTGGCCGCTGTCAGACATGGTGAATACCTCAACCGGACTCGCATCCGGCCCAAATTTGTATGAAGGAATAACAGCCTTAGGAACAACGGCTACGGGCCGTTTGACTATCATTCGGTGCGCTTTTTTAGAGGCAATTCTCGCCCATATGTTACGCCCCGGCTTCGTGAAGCCGAGAGCAGTAAGCAAACTGACGAGCAGGAGGCCGACGAGTAAAATTGGTCTTAAAACAATGTTCCGCATGGGCACTCAGTAAGTAAATAATGACAGTCAGCTGGCGGCAGTTAGAGGCCAAACCATAAAAATAGCCAATGACTATCGTAAACCATAGATAATCGATGAATTGTCTAATTTTTTAACGAAATATTATAGGATAATAGTTTGTTGTACTAGATTAATACAATATTAAATGTATAAGCAGGATTTTATTTAGTCCAGTAAATGAGTCGATTAACAGCCCTATTTTTGAAAAAATAAGCACAAACGCAAAGTCGGCTCGCTGGAAGAATTTGCCGTTGGAAATGCCTCTGAAAATTGGCTGAAAATGGGGCTGCAACAAGCTCATCAGCTAGCCTACAGAAAGAACAAAATGAAGCGGAAAGAGGAGAAATGAAAAAAGCCCAATGATGGGCAAGGCAAGGACAGCTGGTGCCTGGCTGACAACGAATTGAGACAGGGAAAAAACAGATAAACTACGGTGGCCGCCTTACTGAACTGCTTGAAAAGCGGAGGATGCATGAGTAGTTTCAGGACATGAACCTGATAGACAGACAGGGCTGAACGGGAATCAGTAGGGACGGGTTGGCCGTACCTGTGTGAGCGCAGCGATCAGGCGCTCGCTGATGATTAGTTTTGTTGTTTGAACCGTCTGCTGCCAGCAGGTCGAAGCAGTTTCTTTGTGCCTGGCTGCCGACACGGATGACTTCGCCCGCATCTGCTTCCGGGCTGCAAACATATTGTGTGGATGCCCCATGCCAAACGACTGTCCGCTGATGCCCACGAGTAAAATGCCGATGACGAGAAGAGTTTTCATGACCTTTGGTTTCTAATAACAATACAAAGATATGGGTTTAGTTTGGTATCTTGCAATACATAGTACTATATTTTTGAAAAATATTTTTTGAATCGTGGTGTCGGATCCTGGAACGCCAGCCCCGTCAGACCCGACACCACGGCACTTCACTTACTCCACTAAGTCCACGTACACCACTAGTCCACAATGACCCGCTTCACCGCACCGTCTTCATTCTGGGTAACGGTAATAAAATAAGCGCCCTGTGCCTTTTTGCCCAGATCGATCTGCCCGACAAATTCGCCGGAGAAATCTTTAATATCCCGACGCGCTACTTCTTTCCCCTTTGGGTTAGTCACAATAATACTCACATCGCCTTTGGCAGGGGCTGTAAATCGGACGTTCAACTGGTCGCGATCCGGATTGTTGGGGAAGGCATCCAGCCCACGAATGGTAGACGGTTTACCGCCAACATTCCGGGCCCAGTCTTCAAACGGACGAACCAACTGCCGATCGAAATCACGGGGGATCGTTAGTTTTAACCGGTTAAGCTGATCGGCTAAAGAATCTGTTCCGCGCCGGAATTCATACCGCCAGGTCTGGTTGTTCCAGAAATCCTGATCGTTCCGGGGCCCTCTGTTCCGTTGGGCATACGCATCGGCTGGTGTGCGTCGTTTGTTAGGCGTAACCCGCTCGCGTGTAACGACACGGTCACCAGCGCCATCTTCGATAATAATGGTCATCTGGCGTTTGCCGCCATCGGTACGGGTCGCTTTCAGGGAGTCGACCAGTTTCATGACCAGCTTATCCCGATCCGGGTCTGTCATTCCATCCATCCGGTAGGTACGTTCAATTTCACGCACCTCACCGCCGTTACGCTCGATGATGCGGACGTTCACTTCTCCTTTCTCTGGTTTCTGAGTTGGGCCGGTCTGCTTCTGAGCAAGGGCATTCCCGCTAAACACAACGGCCAGCAACAGGGCCGATGCGAACTGGTACCCGGCAAATACTGTTTTTTTCATGGTAAAAATGAGTTGCAAACGAAAGAACGATAGGTTGCTAAACTGATTGATACAGGGCTTGTTAAAGTTTGTTAACGAGCCAATGTGTAGCGGGGCCGGTTCGTACTTTTACTAAACCTTGAGCCCACTTCCCAATAGATGATAAAGTTGGTTAAAGGTTGCATGAGCGAGTAAAAAAATGTCGAAACAACGCATACGCTGGATTGTCGCATTGATGGCCATTGGTCTTTTAGGGCTGGTGGGGCTGCAATTGTACTGGATCAGCAGCGCCTTACAGCTACAAAAAGAACAGTTTGCCTACAAAGTGACGGACGCCCTGCAGGAGGTTGTCCGGGCACTGGAGCGCCAGGAGGTTTATTACCAGACAAATCAACGCGTTAAGGCCCGCCAACAGCAGGACCGCCTGATGGCCATTGCCAAGAAAGAAGGCCGGGCGGTGCCTAAGGTAACTGGTGAGCCCGTCGGCGGACCTTCAAAAACCACACCCCTCGTCAAAACCAAACGTGCCCGGCAAGCATCAACAGACCAATTGGCGGCCCGGTATGGTTTGCCGCCCGGAATGACGGCTGCCGGAACGATGGTTGTTCAGTCTGATGTGTTACACCCAATCGTTCGGCCGCTCTCGGCGGAACAGATGGTGGTGGTTGAAGAGTTTTTTCGGCAGCAGGATGAACTAATGGCTGTAGGCGACTGGCAGGCTCAACTAGCCCAGCAGCAACAGTTTGACCAGTGGGTCGAAAATGTACTCAACACCGAATTAACCCGTATCAATAATCAGATGGGGCATCAGGCCGGGCAGGACTCATCGGTTCGGGCGGCCAAAAACCGGCTGCGTCGGGCCGCGCAACAGCGAAAAACACAGTCGGGCAATGGGGTTGCCACGTTAAAGCCCGGTTTGCCCACCCGTCCCGCCAGCGTAAGTCAGAACCGGGCCGAGGAACAGTCGCACAGGATTAAAGACGTGTTGAAAGGCCTTCTGATGTCGGATCGCCCGATCGAAGAACGCATCAATCGGCTGGCACTCGATACATTGCTACGGCAGTCGCTGTCCGAACGAGGCATCGATATTCCGTTTGCCTACGCCGTTCGAACTCGCCAGCACCCTCAATTTCTATTTACGTCTCTTGGTATTGATGCACAGCAGTTTGATAAAAATGGCTATAAAGCAGCTCTTTTTCCAATTAACCTGATGGAAAGAGGCAACTATGTCTACGTTTATTTTCCGACCCAGCAGCAGTTTATTCTGAGTCGGCTGGGTTTCACCTTTGGGGCATCGGTCGTGCTGATTCTCGTTATTCTGGCTTGTTTTTACATTGCGATCAGTACAATCGTTCAGCAGAAAAAGCTGGCCGACATCAAGAACGACTTTATCAATAACATGACTCACGAGTTCAAAACGCCAATTTCGACAATCTCGCTGGCGGTTGAGATGGCGCAGGAACAGATGAACGCGGGGAAGGGCACCTGGGCCAACGAACCAACGCCCGGCCCCCTGGGCGACGAACTGACGGGGCGTTTATCGCGGTATATGGGTATCATTCGGGACGAAACCCGGCGGCTGGGCTCGCACGTCGAGAAGGTGCTGCAAATGGCATTGCTGGATCGGGGCGAAATCAAGCTCAATCTGTCGTCCGTGAATGTGCACGACGTCATCGAAAAAGTGCTGAACAACGTAGGGCTTCAAATCGAGCAGCGAGGGGGCGAAGTGGACCTGCATTTCGATGCCGACCGTGAAGTGGTAGAAGCGGATGAACTGCACCTGACCAACATTATTTATAATCTTCTCGATAATGCGCTGAAATACTCGCCCGAGAGTCCGCACATCACCATCAGCACACGAAGTTTGCCCGATGTATCGGCGGTGCCCGGCGCAGCCGCCACGCTTCCGGGAGTAAGCATTACCGTCGCTGATCGGGGGATGGGCATGACGAAAGAGCAGACTAACCGAATTTTTGAGAAATTTTACCGGGTACCCACCGGCAACCGGCACGATGTAAAAGGATTTGGTTTGGGACTCAGCTATGTAAAGAAAATGGTCGATGAACACCACGGCCAGATCATGGTCGACAGCCAGCCCGGCAAAGGCAGTTCATTCGAAGTCATTATACCCTATAAACAAGAAATAGTGTGAAGTAAGGGAATAAGTGGTGTAGTAAAAACAAATTCGCGGACCTGCTTCACTCGTTCTCCACTCCACCAATCACTAAACTTATGCCAACGATTTTGCTTGTTGAAGACGATCCGAACCTGGGTCAGTTAGTGCAGGAATACCTGACGATGAAAGGCTATCCAACCGACCGGGCAACCGACGGTAATCAGGGCTTGCAATTATTCATGGCGGGTAAGTATGACCTCTGTATTTTCGACGTGATGATGCCCAAGAAGGACGGATTTACGCTGGCAAAGGAAGTGCGTATGGACCATCGTGATGTACCCATCATTTTCCTGACGGCCAAATCCATGCAGGAGGATACTATTCAGGGGTTTAAGGCCGGGGCCGACGATTACATGACAAAACCCTTCAGCATGGAGGAACTGCTGCTCAGGATTCAGGCAATCCTGCGCCGATACCAGCGCTCCACCGAATCGGCCGAGCCTACTACGTACCGGATTGGCTCGTTTTCGTTCGATTACCCCCACCAGTTGCTCTCCCGAACCACGGACGATGCCTCACTTAATGATCAGGAATTGGCCCCGCAGAAACTAACCAGTAAGGAATCGGAGTTATTAAAACTGCTGGCACAAAACCTGAATCAACCGGTCAGTCGTAGTTTTGCCCTGAAAATGGTTTGGGGGGATGATTCGTACTTCAACGCCCGAAGCATGGATGTGTACGTGACAAAACTGCGCAAGTACCTCCGGGAAGACCCCGCAGTTCAGCTCGTGAATGTGCATGGCGAAGGATTTAAATTAATCGTGTAGTGAGTAGCACACTTACTCCACCAACTTCAAAGCCAAATGAACCTAATACGTCGTCCGCGTCGGAACCGCCAATCGGCTGTTATTCGCGACATGGTGCAGGAAACGCGCCTGTCGGTCACTGATTTTATACTACCGGTCTTCATCATGGAAGGCCAGAATGTTCGCTCGGAAGTATCGTCCATGCCAGGCATCTATCGGTATTCGCTCGATTTGCTGCTCAATGAAATACAGGAGTGCGTCGACCTTGGTGTTAAAACATTCGATCTGTTTCCTAACCTTCCCGAGTCCCGAAAAGATAAATACGCTACGGAAAGCTACAACCCCGACGGCCTGTACCCAACCGCCATTCGGGCTATTAAAGAGCGTTTCCCCGAAGTGGTGATTATGACCGACGTAGCTATGGACCCTTACAGCTCCGATGGGCACGATGGTATTGTTGAGAACGGAAAAATCCTGAATGATCCAACGCTCGAAGTTCTGGGCAAAATGGCACTGGCACAGGCACAGGCAGGTGCCAACATCATTGGTCCGTCGGATATGATGGATGGGCGTGTGGGTTACCTGCGTCAGGTGCTGGACGAAGGTGGATTCCACGAGGTTGCCATCATGTCGTATGCGGCTAAGTACGCTAGTGCCTTTTATGGACCCTTTCGCGATGCGCTGGATTCGGCTCCCAAGTTTGGCGACAAAAAGACGTACCAAATGAACCCCGCCAATAGTCGGGAGGCCCTTATCGAGGCCCAGCTCGACTTTGAGGAAGGGGCCGATTTTCTGATGGTGAAACCGGCTCTGGCTTATCTTGATATTATCAAACTGCTGAATGATAATTTCCATCTGCCCATTGCAGCTTACAACGTGAGCGGTGAATACGCCATGATTAAGGCAGCCGCGCAAAATGGCTGGCTCGATGGTGAGCGCGCCATGATTGAGTCGCTGATGGCCATCAAGCGGGCGGGAGCAAATGTTATCTTGACGTACTTTGCCAAGGAAGCGGCCCGTTTGTTAAAAAATAGTTAAATGAAGAAATTATCATTAGGTATTTTTGCTTAAGTGAATGCATAGTTGATTAGATTTGTAGGGAATATGTTCACCCTCTGTTTGTCAACTATGCAAAAAAATTTACTTCTGTTAGTTTTAGTAGCTTTTCTTTCAAACTGTACCCAAACCACCGTATCACCCGTTGCTGTTGATACAACAACCGTAGATAAAAGCGGAACCAGGAAGCCATATACGGAAACAATCGTTATCCTTGGTTCATCTACTGCCGAAGGTTGGGGCGCTTCAGAGTATAGAAATTCGTGGGCAGGATTACTCACCAAACGATTTTCAATTGGCCGTGTTGTAAACCTTGCCAAAGGAGGCTACAACAGCTATCAGATTTTACCCACACATTCCAGTCATCCAGCCAATCGGCCAGCTGCAGATACCCTTCGTAATCTGACGGCTGCGCTTAAGGAAAAACCAACGACACTGATCATCAGCATTACCACAAATGATGTGTTATTTGGATATGGCGTTGATGAGATCATCACAAATTTTAATATAGTGAGGAACAAAGCGTTGGCTGCCGGGGTAGCCCGTGTGCTCATTACAACCCCCATTCCCCGTAAATTAAATGCCGCAGCCACAGCAAAATACCTTCTTCAACGCGACCTGGTTCTAAAAAATTACGGCACATCGGCTGTCAATATTTTCGATCCTGTAGCAAACTCAGAGAATTTATTTAAGTCGGAACTGCTTTGTGGTGACGGTATTCACCCGAATGATAAAGGGCATAAAGTAATCTACGAGCAGATTAAGAAAGTGTTGCTCATGAACCTGTTACGATAAGTAGCTGTCAAAGTCCGTCGCAGGGGCGTTAGATCTATCAACTCTACTAATAAATCTACTTTGTTACTAAGTTTGCAACGGGATACGTCAACCGCGCGGGCCAGACACAAAGAAGATACTGAAGTGTGTGGCATGTAAAGCAGGCGAACAAAACTTCACAATTGAATAGAGTCTTCTGATATGAGTCAATTATTGATACGAAACGCCAGATTAGTAAACGAAAACAGAATTATTGACACTGATGTTTTAATAAATGATGGATTTATAACTAAGCTTGGTTCTGGCTTATCAGATGCTCATGCTGATAAAATCATTGACGCTGATGGCAACTACCTGCTGCCCGGTGTCATTGACGATCAAGTGCATTTCCGGGAGCCCGGTTTGACACACAAAGCCACAATCGGGTCGGAAGCCCGGGCAGCTGTGGCGGGGGGGGTGACCAGCTTTATGGAAATGCCTAACACTGTTCCAAATGCCCTGACGCAGGAACTTCTCGCACAGAAATACGCCATTGCAGCCAATACCTCATTGGCCAATTACTCGTTTTTTATGGGCGCTTCGAACGACAACCTCGACGAAGTACTGCGAACCAACACCGCCGATGTGTGTGGTATCAAAGTATTCATGGGTTCATCGACGGGGAATATGCTCGTCGATAATGAACAGGTGCTGGATCAATTGTTCAAAGAAAGTCCGATGCTTATTGCCACTCACTGTGAAGACGAGGCCACGGTTCGGACTAATTTGGCCCACTACAAAGCAGAGTATGGCGATCACGCAACCGCCGGTCTGCATCCGCTGATCCGGAACGAAGAGGCTTGCCTGCGGTCGTCATCCATGGCGGTTGAGCTGGCAAAACGACACAACACCCGCCTGCACATCCTGCACATCTCAACTGCCGACGAACTGGCGCTGTTTAGAAACGACATACCGCTGACCGAAAAGCGCATAACGGCCGAAGTATGCGTGCATCACCTTTGGTTCGACAGCGAAGACTACGCTACGCTGGGCAATCAGATCAAGTGCAATCCCGCCATCAAAGCCCCGTACCATAAAAAGGCCTTACTAGCCGGGCTTCTGGACGACCGGCTCGACATCATTGCAACCGACCACGCGCCCCACACCTGGGCTGAAAAGCAACAGCATTACTGGCAGGCGCCGGCGGGTTTGCCGCTGGTACAGCATCCACTACTGCTCATGCTTGATTTTGTAAAGCAGGGTAAGCTATCCATCGAAACCATGGTCCGCAAAATGAGTCACGCTCCCGCCGACTGTTTTCAGATCGACCGGCGTGGCTATGTTCGTGAAGGCTACTGGGCCGATCTGGTTCTGGTCGATCCGGCCCGGCCGATGACGGTTTCGAAGGAAAACATTCTGTATCAATGCGGATGGTCGCCGTTAGAGGGCCATACCTTTGAGGCAAGCGTAACCCATACGATTGTTTCGGGCAGGCTCGTGTATGAAAACGGCCGCTTCGTAACCGATCAGCCCGGCGAACGAATGCTGTTTGTACGGTAGGGTAGAAAAAAATTTAGACAAAATCCTTGTGCAATCGGGTTTGTACGCCTTATCTTTGCACTCCCAACACGGGGAAAGCGTACCTGCCGAAGTGGTGAAATTGGTAGACACGCACGTTTCAGGGGCGTGTGTCTTTACGGACATGCGAGTTCGAGTCTCGCCTTCGGCACATTATCAACGGTCTGTAAATTTAAAATTTACAGACCGTTTTTTGTTTTAGGGCCTTTGGTGCAAAACTGTGTTGCAAAAAGAGTTGAGTAAGGTTGAGGTAAAAAGTGCTCGTGCGACAAAAGCTGTCCCAGCCCGGCTGTTCCCGGGCCGAAGATTCTCCAAACGTTCTTGATCAGCCCCATATAGCCCTGGTTTTTTCGAGCCATTGTCTTCGCTTTTCAATACCAATTTGTCCGCCGTTGATAGCCTGTGTCACCTGTGTGATCGAGTCCTTATCGGCGAGTTCGTTACAACCCAGGCTGGACCACTTGGCAGCCGCTATTTTCAGGCACCAGTCTGTGCTGATGACGCCGTCCGGGTTAATAACAAAGTCGGGTGCATCGGGGAATGTTTTCCTGAGCAGGGTGGTCGTCGCCTTATAGTTGCCCTTTCCCGTTAGTTGGATTAGGCCCCGTCCGCGATACGTGAAGCCATCCGTGGGTGCTGTATTGCCATTACGCCCGGCATAGACTTCATTGGCTAATTTCTGGGGGTTAAAGGCAAACAGAGTAGGCTCTAAAGGCCCTTTTGGCTTAAAACGCTTAGGCCAGACAACAGGCAGACGCTTCGGGCTGTAATTTAGGTTCTCGACCTGAACGGTAAGCTCATCTGACTCATGCATGATCTGAGCCCAAAAATGCGCTACGCGCAAATTGGATTGGCTGATCTTAAATTCGTCCAGAACGGCTTGTCCATTGGCAATTGCGTTCCGGTAGCTCGACCGGGCATTGGGAGCAAGCTGTAGTATCTGGTTAAGGGTTACTTGTGTAGGCATATGTTTCGGGTGGTTAGCTGACCTAAATATGACTACGTAACTCGCTAAAAACTAGCGCTTAAGCTCCCATTTAGTTATCTGTATGCCGGATTGTTACCGCGCAGTTTCTAACCACCAAACATATGCCGGTGGGGGTGTCCGCTTCCCGGTAAACGTAGCCATTGAGTAAGGGAAATCAATGACCGCCCGATTTTAAATCTCTGACCAATCCGGAAAAGGCGAGGACTCCGTCGAAATTCAGCTCGGAATAGCCACCGGTACGGGAGGAGTCGTTGTGCAGCCGGTTTTAGTTAACTTATGCGTCTAAGCAGGTTGACTTTCCATGGGAAATTGAAGGGTAATAGTTGTTCCTTCCCCTTCCTCGCTCGTTACCGATAAGGTGCCCATATGGGTCTTGGTAACTATATCGTACGAAAGCGACAAGCCTAAACCAGTTCCTTCGCCGGTGGGTTTGGTTGTGAAAAAAGGCTGAAAAATCTTGTCCTGTACGAGGGCGGGGATACCTGTTCCGTTGTCGCTTACCTGAATCTGGACATAGCCACTGATAAGGGCAGTGGTAACGGTTACGGTTGGCTGATAGGTATCGGGCGTAGTTTTCCGTTTCTCTTTAACTGCATAAAAGGCATTGTTGTACAGATTCAGTAAAACTCGCCCAATCTCCTGAGGGATCATGTCGACCTTCCCTAACCGGGGCCAGAAATCCGTTTTCAGTTCAGCGGTAAAATGGACGTCTTTGGCACGCATGCCCTGGTAAGCAATCTTGAGGTATTCATTGGCTAACGCATTGAGATCGGTGGGGCGTTTCTCTCCTGTACCGCTGCGCGAGTGCTCTACCATGCCATTGACAATAGCCGAAGCCCGCCCGCCATGATGACTGATTTTCTGGAGACTTTGTGTCAGGGTCGCTAAAATATCGTCAGTATAGGCTTTTTCGGCTGGGGGAAGTAATTGAAAGGGGCCATCCTTAAGTTCGCCAATGAGGTCGATACTGACTTCGGAGAAGTTATTGACAAAATTGAGCGGATTCCGGATTTCGTGGGCGATACCGGCGGTTAGCTCACCCAGACTCGCCATCTTTTCCTTCTGGATCAGCTGCGTTTGAGTAGACCGGAGTTCGGCCAGCGACCCTTCGAGAAGAAGACTTTTTTGATTGATCTCTTCTTTCTGGCGTTGCAGAACGGTATTTGCTTTTTGCTTTTGGGCATAGCCATAAATGATAAAGCTCAGCAGGGCCGCCAGCAAACCAAGGATGATGAAGAGTGAAATAAGGACAATGCGCTGGTTCTTTTTTTCCTGATTGAGTAAATCCACTTCGGTCTGCTTCTGCGCAATTTCATAATCAGTGCGAAGGTCAGCCATTTTCTGGACGGCCTTGACGTTGTTGACACTGTCTCTGTACACAATGTAATCCTTGTAATAAGCCAGAGATTTACCCAAATCGCCCGCCTTTTCATGAATCTCCGAGAGCTTCAAATCGGCATTACTGATTTGTTGTTTAAGGCCATACTGTTGAGCCAGCGTTAGGCTTCTCATGGCGTAATTCAGGGCAATGCGCTTATCTCCTTTCTCAAGGTAGATATCCGACATAGAAAGGAGATAGACAGAGATGGGGTAAAAGTCCTCTAATTCGTCGAGCAGTTGAATGGCTTTATTGATGTATTGCTCGGCGAGGGCATTTTTTCCCGTGTTGGCGTATACCATGCCTATGTTGCCCAGATTGTAAGCTTTCCCGATTTTGTAGTTGGCCTCATCAAAAATCTTACCCGATTCCCGAAAGTACAGCAGAGCCGATTTGTAGTTTTTATGATTGAGAAATTCGTCTCCCGCATTTAAAATGGCAGAACCCAGAAGGACTTTGTTGTCGGATTTCCGAAGGATTGCGATGGCTTTATCGTAATAATTCATCGCATTCGTGTGATTATCCGAAATGGAATACAGATCAGCAATGGACATATAGGCCGTTCCTTCACCTGAAAGATAGCCTATTTTGCCGGCTGCTTCTGCGCTTTTTATGTAGGCCTCCAGGGCTTCATCTAAATTGCCAAGCAACCTTTTTTTATTGCCCTTTTGAAGGTAACCGCTGTGCAGAAACGTGTAGTTGCCCGCCTGCGAGGATAGACGAATTAGTTCTTCGGCATATTTCAGGGCTAATTTTAGATCGGTTACTTCATTAAAGGCCAGTTTCCGGAGCAGATCCAGCCTGGCGTCACCTGTCAGCGTATCTTTTTGATAGACAGTAGCAAGGCTATCCGCCAGCTTCTGATTCTGGCCGGCAGCATAAAAAACAGTGAAGAAAAAAAAGCCTATTACTAAATAACAGGCTTTACCATTAGCATGCATAGTGTGTGTAGACGCTAGGAGTCAACCTGAATTTTTGGGTCGGACTTATGCTCTATGTTGTCAATTGCCGATATGTAATGTATGCAATACTCTTCTTCGGAAGGAATAGGAAGCCCTGAATCAATTTGACCCCGCCACATTGAAGAACCGCCTATCGGAGCTGGATCGGGGCTGAATACATTGGTTGTGGAAGTACGCTGAATGCCTGTAATTGCCGAAACGCCGGAGCCGGGACCTATAATCCATTGTACCGTATCGCCACGAGATACACGGGTGATGCCATTATCGGACAATATAAGTGACTTGTCCGGGTTTATTCCCAGAATTCGAATCGTTTGTGTTTTTGGCATTTTTCTATTGGTAGAGTGAATGAATGCTTTTTGCAAATGCAGCGATCTGCTACTTGTATTGAAACTGTTAATTAAGCAAGTCTCCTTTTCAGACTGCGTAATCGGTTCGGTTCAAAACCAACGTGCCAGGGCTTGTGTATCAACAAACGACGTAATTACCTAATCGCAGGTATTCGTGGCTCGTAAGTAAAGGGCAATCAAGCTCTTAAAAAACGGGAAATTTCCCGTTTTTTAAGAGCTTGAACGGTATATATGAACGGCTATCGTTCAGATGGACAGACTTACTGATCCGGCTCCCTTGTGAGTCTGCCGGTTAACCCTAATTACAGGAAAGGGCAGGAAAGACGAACAGATAGAAGTGGGTATATTGCCCGTTAAACGGCAACTTGGGCCGGTAGTCCCTAAGGAGTATGAAAACAAAAGTAATTGCCCTGCTATGTGCGGTGTTGATGGGTGGACCGCTTCGTGCGCAAAAGGCGGAGAAAGCTTCGTTCCCGGACGGAAGCCCAATCGGCAGCTGGTTTACGACAGTCCGGAAAGTTAATCCTGATCAACTCGGCAAGCGCTACGTGGTTACAAGCTATGGGGTAAAATCGGACAGTATTCTTGTACAAACAAAAGCCATTCAGAAGGTGATTGACGCGGCTGCCCGCCAGGGTGGGGGCGTGGTCGTAATCCCCAAGGGTACGTTTATGAGCGGGGCCTTATTTTTCAGGCCCAAAACCCATTTACACGTAGTGGGGGGGGCCGTTCTCAAAGGCTCGAACAACATTGCCGACTACCCCAAACTGCCGTCGCGGATGGAAGGACAGAATCTGGATTATTTTGCCGCACTGGTTAATGCCTACGAGGTCGATGGTTTTACCATTTCGGGAAAAGGCACGATTGATGGCAATGGCTTACGTTTCTGGGAAGCATTCTGGGCCAGACGAAAAGAAAATCCGAACTGCACAAACCTGGAGGTTTCCCGTCCCCGACTGGTTTTTGTCTGGAAATGCAACAACGTGCAGGTTCAGGACGTAAAACTGCATAATTCAGGTTTCTGGACGAGCCATTACTATCAGTGCCGAAACATAAAAGTGATCGATGCACACATCTATTCGCCCTACCAGCCGGTGAAAGCACCCAGTACGGATGCCATTGACATTGACGCCTGTACAAACGTGCTTATCAAAGGGTGCTACATGTCGGTCAATGATGATGCCATTGCCCTCAAGGGAGGCAAAGGCCCCTGGGCCGACCGGCAGCCCGGCAACGGAGCCAATACTAATATCATCATTGAGGATTGTGAATTTGGCTTCTGCCATTCGGCACTTACCTGCGGCAGTGAAGCGATTCATAATCGAAACGTTATTATGCGAAACTGTCACGTAAGTGAGGCCAGCCGGGTATTGTGGCTCAAGATGCGGCCCGATACACCCCAACTGTATGAATACATCAGGGTCGAAAACATAAAAGGTCAGGCCCATAGCCTGCTGTATGTGAAGCCCTGGACACAATTTTTTGATTTACAGGGGCGTCCGGACGTGCCGTTATCCTACTCCGACCATATAAGCCTTAAAAATATTGAGCTTACCTGCGATACCTTCTTCGACGTTGCGCCTTCGGAGCACAACAAGCTCTCTAATTTTACCTTCGAGAACCTGGTAATCGACAGTAAAAATGCGGCTATTGACAAAACGGTCGTCAAGGGGTTTACGCTCAAAAATGTGAACATCAACCAAAAACTTGTCGAGTAACTAACCGCATCACCGACACACAGGCCTTTCTGTTGATACCTAGTCTCTCCTTTTCTGGTACTGGGTAACGTCAGGCTGGCTTCCCGCTCGCTACGAACCCGGTCAGCACGTCTTTGATGGTATGCCAGCGCATGTCCGGATAGCGATCATTATCGATGGCAGTAGCCTTACCCCGTCCGTCCAGCATATCCCGCATGTACTGCATGCCTTGCCAGGCCGGGTAGAGGTCGTCTCCACCGGGGGCTACGAAACGGGCAATGGAAATAACAGTGCTGAGCGCCCCCAGCCCACCCGGCCGTAATACGCTGTAGGTCTCCCCGGTCACCTCACTCACCACCGCTGTCAACTCCCGAAGGCTCAGTTGATCACCGGCAATGCGCAGAAAGCGGGGCGTCGAGTCATCCAGAGCCGCACTCGCGGTGAAGGCTGCTGTATCATCCTTGGTGGTGAAATCAATGCGCTGGTCGGGGTTGCCCCAAACCATCACCCGGTGCAGCTTGAAGAGAATAATGGGCATCTGCCCCGTGATCATATCGGCAAAGGGGCCGTTGAAGATCGTGGTGGCGGCAATGGGCGCCTTGTCGAGATAGGCATGAAATTCCCGCCTTAAATCCAGGTTGCGGTTCCGGCCGGCCGGTAGTCTGGTGAAATCAATTGAGTAGTCGGACGGGATGAAGCGGGGGACGCCAGCCGCCACAGCTGCATCGAGCAGTACTTTCTGGGCATCAATGACCGTTTCCCGCAGGCCCGACAACGCCGACACGACGCAGGAAGCGCCCCGGCAGGCGTCCGTTAGTTCGTGGATGGTCCAGGTACTGAGCCTGACGACCTGAACGCCCATTTTTTCAAGTCCGGCAATTTTGGTGTTGCTGCTGCTGGCACGAACCAGAGCACGAACGTCGGCACCCCGATTTACTAAAGCCCTGACAATTCGTTCGCCCATATCGCCCGTTGCACCAGCTACTGCTATTGTGTTTTTCATGTTTGCTTTTTTATGTTGACGTGCCGCAGCCGCTAAGCGACGCACACAGTTTGGATGACCACTTGATGAAACAGATGCGGACTGGTTACCGTACCGTCCCATCCGGATAAGCCGGTAGCTTTTTGTGAAGTTCCGGCTTGGCGAAGGCCGTCTGATAATGAGCTATGCTCTCCCAAACGGAATAGTTTAGAAAGGTACCACTTCCGGCGCTGCCCCGATAAAACTGCGCTGAAATAAAGCCCAAACGGTTCGCCACAGACGAGTAAGACCGGTTGAGCAAACGAAACGGTGAATACACCCTTCAGTTGAAATGAGTAGAAACGTACTCCCGGCATAGTCTTTACAAAACAAATCACTGTGGCATAAACTTTTGCGTTTCACAGCCGGTTCGTCAGCCTTACAAAGGGGCATGAACAGTCTTGTCCACAATTCGGGGAAAATGAAGATTCTGCTGACGGGTGCCACCGGCTACATTGCCCAGCGATTACTGCCTGTTTTGCTACAGGACGGCCATGATGTGATCTGTTGCGTTCGGGACAAGCTTCGATTTCAGGCCCCGGAACTCGCTTCGCCCAACGTTCAGCTCGTTGAAGTGGACTTTCTCCGGCAGGAGACGCTTCGGAACATTCCCCCGGACATTGACGCGGCCTACTACCTGATCCACTCGATGGCCTCGCCAACCGGCGATTTCGCCCAACTGGAAGCCATTGCCGCCCAGAATTTTGTGGAAGCCCTGCGGCCAACCGGTGCTCGCCAGATCATCTACTTAAGCGGCATTGTTAATCAGCCTCAGTTGTCGAAACACTTACAATCCCGCCAGCAGGTAGAGCACATTCTGGCTACGGCGGGCATACCCCTAACCACCCTGCGGGCAGGAATCATTGTGGGATCGGGCAGTGCTTCCTTTGAGATTATTCGCGATCTGGTCGAGAAATTACCCGTCATGGTTGCTCCCCGCTGGCTGCATACCCGCTGCCAGCCCATTGCCATCCGCAATGTGGTTTCTTTTCTGGCCGGTGTACTGCTTCGCCCCGAAACCTACCGGGCCAGTTATGATATTGGCGGACCCGATGTGCTTTCGTATAAGGAAATGCTCCTCCAGTTTGCGCAGGTAAGAGGACTCAAACGCACCATTGTGGTGGTACCGGTCATGACGCCCAAACTGTCGTCGTACTGGCTTTATTTTGTGACGGCTACGTCGTATCCACTCGCCTGCCATCTGGTAGACAGCATGAAGGTAGAAGTGGTAGGTTCGGCCAATAAGCTGCACACCCTGCTCGGCATCGAACTGATTTCCTACAAAGAAGCCATATCCATGGCCTTTGATAAGATTGAACAGAATGAAGTGATCTCCAGCTGGAAAGATGCCCTGGCTACCCCGGTTCTCCACAAAGGTCTGGCTCAGTATATTGAAGTGCCGGTGAAAGGCTGTTTTAAAGACCACCGCCGGATCAGGGTTGCCAACGGCGAGCGGACACTGGATAAGATCTGGTCCATTGGCGGACAAACGGGCTGGTATTACGGCAACTGGCTTTGGGCACTGCGGGGGCTGATGGACCAGGTCGTGGGTGGGGTAGGCCTGCGCCGGGGGCGCCGGAGTCCGAGCCGCATCAAGGCGGGCGATGCCCTGGATTTCTGGCGGGTACTGTTAGCCAGCCGATCGCAAAAACGATTGTTGTTATACGCCGAAATGAAACTACCGGGCGAGGCCTGGCTGGAGTTCCGGCTTCATGCCGATAATACCCTGGAGCAAACGGCCACGTTTCGGCCTTTGGGCATCTGGGGCCGGTTGTACTGGTACGCCGTACTGCCTTTTCACGGGTATATTTTTGAGGGAATGATTCGGCAGCTGGCCCGGCCTTAAAGGGCCGAAACGCCACGCGTTGGTTTAAGATTGGGTAGTTTAAGCGACCTGATCGGTTTGTTGATGCAGCGGGTTAGTTAATGGCCGCCACGTTTCTCATGACGACGCAATCAGGTGACAACGACTTGCTTAACCGCCGGGAATTTATTCAGTCGGCAAGTTCATTGGTAGCGGCTGGCATGACTGGTTTTACAGCCGATTTGAGTAAGAACCCATCGGTCGGGCAGTCTCCGGTCTCTATCCGAATCAAGCGGGTCGATTCCAATTTTGAGCGCGAGCCGCTCAATCCATACCGCTTTAAAGGCAGTGCCATCACAGAAAGCTGGCAAACGGCTTCCCTGCTCGAAAGCGAATCGGGGATTCGTAAAGTCGGCTTGTGTACGCAGGGGGTGTTGTGGTCGGATGCGAAAGTGTTTGCGACTCACTCGGAGCGGGTTGGCAATGCGCTCATGTATGCCATAACGGATCGGGCGTTGCAACTCATGAAAGGAAATTCATTCACCACCCCGGTTGATCTGCTGGATGAGCTGCTCCCCGAAGTCTACGCCTACGCCAAAAAAATTACCGGTAATCCGGACTTGCGAAAGACGTTTGCCCTCAACGCACTGGTCAGCGTCGACAATGCCGCCTGGCTGTTGTACGCTCAGGAAAACAAACTGATGCGTTTCGACGACATGATTCCGGAAAAATACCGACCGGGCCTGTCCTACAAACATACCAAAGTGGCCAGTATTCCGTCGTTCAGCGTAGGAACAACGGCCGATACGATCAAGGCGGCAGCCGACAAAGGCTATTTTATCCTGAAGCTAAAAACCGGCTCGGCGGGAACGCAGGCCGAAATGCTGGAGAAAGACATCGCGTTTTTGACGGCGGTGCATAAAGCTATCGGGCAGTATGAAACGCCTTATACCAAAAGCGGCAAAATCCCGTATTACTTCGATGCCAACGGGCGCTACGAGAAGAAGGAAACGCTGCTTCGTTTTCTGGATCATGCCAAAAAGATTGGGGCCTTCGATCAGATCGCGGTTATCGAAGAGCCTTTCGAAGAACGAAATGAGGAATTTGTCGGGCAACTGGGTGTTCGGATTGCCGCCGACGAAAGTGCGCATACCGTAGAAGATGCAGCCATCCGAATTCAGCAGGGGTATTCGGCCATTGCGGTCAAAGCTATTGCCAAGACCCTCAGCATGACCATGAAAATTACGCAGTTGGCTTACGAAAAAGGGGTACCCTGCTTTTGCGCCGATCTGACCGTCAATCCTATCCTGGTGGACTGGAATAAGAACGTGGCGGCTCGTCTGCCCCCCTTTCCGGGCGTAACGATTGGCTTGCAGGAAACGAACGGGCATCAGTACTTTAAAAACTGGGATAAGCTCATGAGCTATCATCCCAAAGCGGGTGCCAGCTGGACCAAAACTCAACAGGGCGTGTACCCCACCGATCAATCGTTTTATACCGAAAGTGGCGGCATTCTTCTGCCATCGGCGCATTATGAACAACTGTTCGAACAGGTGTAAGCAGGTTTTATCCCGTTCTGTCAGGACAAAACCGGTGGTCTAGCTTACGAACTGACCAACCCCACGGCGACGGCTTCGGCAAACCTTCTTGGTAGAACGCAGTTGATGTATTAGCGGATTATTACGGGCCAACGTGCTCCCGTCAAAACGGGCCGGTCTGATAATCAATCGACTAACAGCTTAACATACGACATCATGACTGATAAAACTGCCAAAAAATTAGCGAGGATTGTTTTAGGAGGTGCCTTGGTCTACGCGGGTATCAGCCACTTAACCTTTGCTCGGAAAGCCTTCAGGGCGCAGGTCCCGGACTGGGTACCCCTGCCGAAGGATGATACGGTGCTGTACTCCGGTTTCGCCGAAATTGCACTGGGTAGTAGCCTGGTGCTGACGGACGAAAAACACCAGCAGGTAGTAGGAAAGGCAGCCGCTGCTTTTTTTACGGCAGTTTTCCCCGGTAATATTTCGCAGTACCTAAACGGGCGTAGCGCCTTCGGGCTGGATACGGACCGCAAACGATTTGGCCGCCTGTTTTTTCAGCCAGTCCTTATCTACTGGGCGCTGGCGAGTACCGATAATACGTAACCATGAATGATCAGGTGCCGTAACGCGGGTAGTTGCCGGTCTTTTTGTTACTTCATCGCAACGATGTCGTTAAAAATCGTCGTTTCGTCGGCAAGGGTGGGTATGCCGTTGCGGAGATAGCTGTAATAAGCCCGGCCCGCCAGCGATGCATGACCTCTATTGCCGCTGGCCAGCGCCCGCTGATACGCTTCCAGCAACTGCTTCTTTCTAAACGCCCTTTTGTTTGTCGTGTCGACGACCAGGTAGATGATACCGCTTGCAACCAATATGAATACCATGAGTGCCATTGATTAGCGTGGAGAGATAGGGGGCTTTGTCCGGCCGAAACGTAGCTGCCAATTTTTACATCAGGATCGCAACTAACTCGTTCACCCTTAGCAATCTACGAAAATCCGTCAAATCAGGATTTATCAATTGATTAAGCGTAGCAAAACCCTCTTCCGCTATGATGAAGAGGGTTTTTGTGTAAATAATAGTTGATTAGTACTTACCTGGCTGGTAGCGTTGTTTCGGTTAGCCCATTTCAATGGCACTCCAGGGGGTCTTTTTATAACGTTGAAGCAACAGGAAGAATACACCCATCGAGAGTGGAGTTGCTATCCAGACGCCATAGGGTATAAGCGTCAGGCCGTAATGTGAAAAGCCGATCACTGCCAGAATAAGGCTGGTCAACAGGCCACGGGCGGTGTTGTTCTGCTTAAGGGCGTCGGGAACTACTGAAAACGGCATGTACCGGGTCGAAAGAAGGGCCGAGCTAACGAGCATGACCAGCGAATTACTAAAAGCCAGCAACACATCGCTGATTTTGTCGAGACCATAGCGGTACAGGATGTAGCTCGCCAGAATGACGTAAAAAGGTATTAGCAGCTTTATAATAAGGGCTTTCAGTGATCCCGCCAGTACATCGCCCGGTGCTTCTACGGGAGCACTGCCGTATATCCAGGAAGCCCTGTAGTTGTCGGAAATGCCCAGCTGGTACTGTGCCACCATGACGTACAGACCGGCAAAATACAGCGCGAAGAGATAAAAAAAGCCCGCTGAGCCGAGGCTTCCCCCCTGGAAAGACATGGCGACCACGTAAGCCAGTCCAAACCCCAACTGTGGATACGTTTTCAGTTTGAACTTACGGTCCCGGCCGGTTATGCGCCACGTAAACGCAAAGGCTGCCCGCTCCAGTGAGTTTGTCGTTACCCAAGTCGACAGTTGCTCCAGCCAGCCAGTCTGGCTCGACTTCGACTGTTGCGCGGAAGAAGCCGTAGCTTCGGGTCGGCTTTCGGCATCGATGCCGCTTAATCGTTGGGTGAAATCGGTGGTCAGGAACCGGTTCATGAACCACAGACCCGCAATGGGCATCAGCAGGGCCAGCGCGGCAAAGATCAGGTGATTAGTATCCAATACCGGTTTGACGAACATATCGACAGTAGCTGCCATCCACATCGGGGGAACCAGGTAATGCCATCCCTGGTGTTCAACAACCCGCAACAGGGTGTCCTGCGAGCCGATCAGACGAGGAAGAATCTGGTAACCGCCGTAAAAAAGTACCGCCATCAGGATCTGGAAATAGTTGATGACCTCGCGCAGCTTTTCCTCGCTGATAAACCGCATCAGTACCAGATAAAAGACATTGGTTAGAAAGACCATCAGCACCGCCGACAGTAAACTCAATGTCAGAAACATCAGCCCCGCCAGCGGACCAAATCGATACCCGACAATCAGAATACCGCCAATCGACAACGACAGGGCAATTCCAAACAAATAACTGGTAATGTGTACGACGCGGGCCAGCCAGAGTGTCCGGCTACCGACAGGTCGGGGGAGTATGATCTGGTTATCGGACGAATCCAGAATGACCGCCGAAAAATCTGAGATAAGCGTCATGGCGCAGAGGGCCATGATGTACGAAAACTGAAGGGTAAGCGGAAAGAACAGGCTCTCCTGCGGAGGAATGACCAGCATTCCCAAACTGATTATTCCACCAACAAAGGTGTAGATAAGCAGGATGCGCCCAAAATTATTGTTGTTTTCTGCCGATGGTTTGCCGTAGCGGCCCAGGCTAGCGATGTTCCGCCGGTTGTCCATCGTCAGTTTCACCTGTACGATAGCCCGCAGTTGGCCATAATCGGCACCCAGCGCCCGGAATAACGGTTGGATGTGGTCGAGAAGCCAAAGAATAAGTGTCGTCATAAAGTCGTCACGCCAATGAGTTCATCTAGTTACTGAGCGTATGAATGAACTCTTCGGCAATACCCGTTTGTCCATCGCTGCCGGTGAGTTGGGCGAATAACTGTTCGAGGGATTCGGGGCGCTGGTGCTGTAGCTCGGCAAAGGTACCGTCGGCAACGATTTGCCCCTGGTTGATGATAATGATTCGGTCAGAGATCTTCTCCACCACCTCCATAATGTGCGAGCTGTAGAAGATGGTTTTGCCACTGCCCGCCAACTGCCGGATAATCTCCTTGACCAGTACAACGGCGTTGGCATCCAGACCCGAAAGGGGTTCGTCCAGAAAAATGACGTCGGGGTTATGCAGCAACCCCGAAATAAGCAGCACTTTCTGGCGCATCCCTTTCGAAAAAGTCGTCATGCGGGCGCCGGCATAATCGCTGAGCTGAAACAGACGGAGCAGGTCGAGGGCTTTCCGGTCAATATCTGCCGGATGCAAAGCATACAACTGTCCAATAAACTGCAGGTACTCCATGGGCGTCAGCGTATCATAAAGGGCCGCATTTTCAGGAACATAGCCAATCCGGCGTTTGATGTCCAGCGACTGTGTCTTAACGTCCATGTCCAGAACCCTTGCCTCACCGGCAAAGTCGGCCAGCATCCCGATCAGGATTTTTATGGTTGTCGATTTACCTGCTCCATTGGGGCCGATGTAGCCCACAATCTGGCCGGACGAAACGCTCAGGTCAATGCCTTTCAGAACGAGGGTAGACCCGTAGGCTTTATGAATATTCTGGAGTTGAATAACTGGTGTCATCGGGAACGTGCGTTAACCGGGTTCAAATAGACAGAAGCTGTTTGAACTTTACTAACGTCAATCTACACAAAAAGTCCCGTTCGGCAGTAAGCCAAACGGGACTTTAGGCAAATAGTCGGGAAGAATGGTTACGCAGCCACTTCTTCGCTTTCGACCAGATTATGCTTCATCAAATATTCGGCGATCTGAACGGCGTTGGTAGCCGCTCCTTTGCGGAGGTTATCGGCCACAATCCACATGTTCAGCGTTTTAGGCTGGCTCTCGTCGCGACGGATTCGGCCAACAAACACTTCGTCTTTCCCGTGAGCCGTCAGCGGCATTGGGTACACTTTGTTTTTTGGGTCATCCTGTACAATAACGCCTTCGGCATTGGTCAGTAAATCAATGACTTCGCTCAGTTCAAATTCGTTTTCAAACTCAACGTTCACCGCTTCCGAGTGGCCGCCGATGGTTGGGATTCGAACCGTGGTGGCGGTCACCTGAATCGAATCGTCGCCCATAATTTTCTTCGTCTCATTCACCATCTTCATCTCTTCTTTGGTGTAGCCATTGTCGAGAAAGACGTCGATGTGGGGCAGTACGTTCAGGTCGATGGGATGCGGGTATACTTTCTCAACACCTTCCTGTCCGGTACGTTCGGCAAAAAGCTGATCGACGGCGGCTTTGCCCGTTCCCGTTACCGACTGATAGGTCGATACCACTACGCGTTTGATCTTGTACCGATCGTGAAGCGGCTTCAACGCCACCACCATCTGAATCGTCGAGCAGTTTGGGTTAGCAATGATTTTATCTTCGGGCGTCAGTGTAACGGCGTTGATTTCCGGAACGACCAGTTTTTTGGTCGGGTCCATGCGCCAGGCCGACGAGTTGTCGACAACGGTAATACCGGCTTCGGCAAACTGAGGGGCCAGCGAAAGCGATGTACCGCCACCGGCCGAAAAAATCGCAATGGCTGGTTTGGCTGCAATCGCGTCGGCAAAACTTACGACCGTGTACTGTTTACCCTTAAACTCGACCTGTTTACCAACCGACCGCTCGGAAGCGACAGGAATGAGTTCTGACACGGGGAAGTTGCGTTCTGCGAGCACCTTCAGGATTTCGCTACCGACCAAGCCAGTAGCCCCAACGACTGCGATTTTCATTTTGTGTGATGCGGAGGTCCAGGCTGCCCATTCGGGTTTGTGCCGTAAAGTCCGCTGTTAATTGGTTAATAAAACTGGGTATGTTGGCAATAACCAACCCCCATAGGTTAATTGGACTGCAAAAATAAGGTAAAACTTTGACGGTCAGGAATTATATTCTAAAAAAAATCAGAACCGCCCTACCAGGCCAATGCCCGAATTAGACAGCGACGAGTAAGGCGTTAGCCGCCAGGAGATACCCTGCTGTTTGAGGGCACGGTTATAATACTGAACCGAACGGCGTACATGCTGGCCGGGGATATTCATTCCCCAGCCAATACCTGCCAGAATAGCACCCCCCAAGAGAAAGACGCTACCCTTAGCATACATATTTTGTCGATGCGTATCGGTAACGGTTTGATAGCTAACAACCTGCCCCCCATACACCATACCGCCAGAGCCACCACAAACCGAGCCAGTTGGGCAGTAGAAAGGCTGTTGCGTGTTGAATTTTCCGTCGCTTCCCGGCCCGTTCGATCCCATGATGACCGCGCCAATGATAGCCCATGTAACCCCGCCCGCAATTAACCATCCACCCGTATGTCGACTACCGATATAGCGGTTGAATTCACGGATGGCATCCTGATCGCCAGAGGCTAATATGTACTGCCCAAGATCTTTAGCATGACGAACGTCAAGACCATCATACATGTACCGGGTTTTTACCTGCTGTCCGTAACGACCATTGTAAGATGGAATCAGTTCACTTTCAATGGGTTTGAGCTTTTCAGATGAAACCGGCGGAGGAAGTCGATCTTGTTGAGCCCATGTAGAAAGGGGGCTTAGAAGGAGCAGAAGGAATAGTGTTTTCATAGTCGTTGTCTCTTTTAAGAAAGTTAGCAACAACTACGATTAATTGTATTAAAGAATGAATAAAATTTGATTTAATAAGTATTCGTGCACGATTAGGTTGGATTTGTGTTCAAAAAGCTAAAAATTAAAACCGGTAGGTCTGCTCGGGAGTTATGCAGAAATCCAGCTTCACATCTGTTGGTTCAATATCCGTGATTTCATCAACTGCCTCAAATAGCGACAACCCTACTTTGAGGCAATCTGGGCGGCAGCCTGCCAGAAACCGGTCGTAGTACCCGCCACCGTACCCGACACGATGCCCTTGTTTGTCGAAAGCCAATAAAGGTACGAGCACGATGCTTATCTGTTCCAAAGCCGTCTCGTACCGGCTTCCAACGGCGGGCTCTGGAATGCCCAATCGGTTAGTAACCAGCGGTGTGCCGGGAAAAATGGTGTAATTCAGCAGTTGCTGGTTGTACTCATCCGTAACCGGTACGCTGATGTGTATGTGGGGAAACGACAGCCAGATTGGCTCAATAATGGCCCAGGTATTTACTTCATTATGCCGTTTAATGGGCAAAAAGGTGTGTATAATTATAGATGCATCGGTGAAGCCGTTTTCCTCCAGATAGGTAAAAAAGCGACCGGCAATAAGGTCGCTGCGATGAGCTACCTCATCGGCTGTCAGAGCTTTTCGTTGGGCAAGCAAGGCTTGGCGGAGCGCCGATTTAGTCATAATTGTTTACGTTGAACTAACCCGCAATCTGCCTGACGGATACGTATTTATAAAATTATTGCAAACAGAGACGCATAGGTTACCGAGAGTAGTGCGCTGTGTTCAACGATTTTATAAACTATGTCTTTCTTTATATGAACAATGAGGGTTCGTCTTTGACAATCAAACTAAACTTTTATGGCGTACGTAAGGGCTCATTGTAAGCAAAGCTGCATTCGGTAGTCGAAGGGATCGAAAGCGTCCAGCATTTTGGGCAGAAACTGGCGATCGTTGAGGTGGAAAGTCAGGAAGTTTTCGCTGCGCTCCTGTAGGCTGCCATTAGGGAAGAGTTCGTTTTTAACGGCCAGCAGATGCCGGATACCCACTTCCTGGTTCCGCTCTTCGGCACGTCGCATCTTCTTTTCCAGTCGGGCAACCGCGTCGGCAAACCGCTTTGTTTCGGCCAGAACGGCCCGCTCCAGGGTTGGGTCGACCATCTGCGCTTTGTGCAGAATAGCGTCCAGAGCTTTATTGACGGTCTTGTTTTCGTTATCGAACCTAAGCGTGTGGCGGGTATGATTATCGACAAACTCGCGTTTGAGCGTAAGCGTGTCCTGGAACAGCTGCTCGGGGGTAAGGCCCAGTTTGGCAACGCGTTTGGCACTTACCGACGGCACGTACATCGCGAAGTTACGGGGCATCAATATCGGAAATGGTGTTTGGTAATGCTCGAAAACGCTCTTCAGCTGAAGCCAGTACGGTACCTCCGATGGCCCGCCAATGTAGGCCAGGTTCGGTAAAATAGTCTCTTGATACAACGGCCGCAGTACGACATTCGGGCTGAATTTCTCCGGATGTTCGTCCAGTAGTGCCAGAATTTCACTTTCCGAAAAGGTCTGCTTCGTATGTAACACCTGATAGGTGCCGTCTTCCTTACGCTCGATCCGTTCGCGAAGCTGGTCATCGAGGTAAAACAGATTGATGTCGCGGGGAGCAATCACGGTTTTATAGCCCAGTGCTTCCAGCTCCGCCGTTCGCTTGCTCACGAGTTCACCCGACCGCTGGTTTATCAGCTCGTCGCGCATTACGGGCGAAAAAACGCGTTTCAGGGCCGAATCGTCGGCATCCAGACACACTAATCCTTCGGCGCCGAACAACTCGTTTACGTAGTAGCGGGCGGCATCGGCCAGGGTGTCATGTTTCAGGTAGGCGTCTTCGAACAGAGCCAGTTTCTCCGGAATCTGTGCAAAGAGAGTTTTTAGTTCCTTCGGATTCATCCGGCCAACCGCGCCCCGTTGGTCCGTTTCCCAGACATACTGATTGCCCATCAACGAAAAATGGTTGATTTCGGCAAAATCATGGTCTTCGGTCGCCATCCAGTACACCGGCACGAAGTTGTAAGTGGGGTACGTTTCCTTCAGCTTGCGTGCCAGCTTGATCGTAGTGATCAGTTTATAGATAATATAAAGCGGCCCGGTAAATATATTAAGCTGGTGCCCCGTAGTAACTGTAAATGTATTGGGCTGGAGCAGCGTCGAAAAGTCTGGCTTTACGGTTATGTGCTGGTACTGCCGTTCCAGCGCATCGACCAAAACCCGCCGATTGGCTTCCTCAAACGTCTTGTCGCTAAGCTGCCCTTCAAAGGCGGCTACATCCGGAAAACGACCGTAAAAGGGTTTTAAGCTGTCTTTATTGGAAATGTAATCAAGGAACAGGGAAGAAAACTGGCCGGTTGAGGCCAGCGGCAGGTACTGACAGTCCATGCGGAGGGGCGGGGGTTGCGGTTACCGGTTTTTAACAACGAAAAATCCGGCAAGGTTCGGTAGGAGGTTGTTCAGCCCACGACGTAAGTCGTGGGCTGCGTTAAAGCAAAAGACGAAAAGGACATTACACACTAACAACTTCGCCGTACAGGTCAAATTCCTCGGCCCGGTCGATACGCACGTTGGCGAAGTCGCCGAGTCGAACGTATTGGGTGGCGGGTACGAGTACTTCATTGTCTACTTCGGGGGAGTCGGCTTCGGTGCGGCCGATGAAATAACCGCCCTCTTTCCGGTCGAACAGCACTTTGTAAGTTTTGCCGACTTTCTGCTGGTTCAGCTCCTGCGAAATGCCCTGTTGTAGATCCATTAGCTCGTCGGCGCGTTCCTGCTTGATGTCGGCCGGAATATCGTCGGGCATGGTGAAGGAGTGCGTGTCGTCCTCGTGCGAGTACGTGAACACACCCAGCCGGTCGAAGCGCATCCGCTCCACAAAATCGTACGTTTCCTGGAACATGGCTTCCGTTTCGCCGGGGTGGCCCACAATCAGGGTGGTGCGGAGGGTGATGTCCGGCACTTTTTCCCGGATGGTTTCGATCAGGCTTTCGGTTTTCTCCCGCGTAATGCCCCGGCGCATGAGTTTGAGCAACTCCGTCGAACCGGTTTGCAGGGGCATATCCAGGTAATTGCAGACATTGGGCCGGCGGCTCATCACGTCCAGAATATCCATTGGAAAACCCGACGGGTAAGCGTACTGCAACCGAATCCAGTCGATGCCTTCTACATCGGCCAATTGGTCGATGAGGTCGGCCAGGTTCCGTTTCTTGTAGAGGTCGAGACCGTAATAGGTCAGGTCCTGCGCAATCAGGATCAGTTCTTTTGTGCCGCGCCGGGCCAGCGACCGGGCTTCGGTCAGCAGTTCCTCAACTGGCCGCGAGACGTGGCCACCGCGCATGAGCGGAATGGCGCAGAACGAGCAGGGCCGGTCGCAGCCTTCGGCAATTTTAAGATACGCGAAATGAGCAGGTGTGGTAAGCAGACGTTCGCCCACGAGTTCGTGCTTATAATCGGCCCGAAGCGTTTTGAGCATCCGGGGAAGTTCGTTGGTGCCAAACCAGGCATCGACGGTGGGCATTTCTACTTCGAGTTCGTCTTTGTAGCGGTGCGAGAGGCAGCCTGTTACGTAGACTTTATCTACGATACCCGCTTCCTTGGCGTCGACATAGCGCAGAATGGTGTTGATGGATTCTTCTTTAGCGTTATCGATGAAGCCGCAGGTATTGATAACAACGATGTTGGCGTCGTCTTTCTTCGATTCGTGCGTCACGTTCATGCCATTGCCCTTGAGTTGCGTAAACAGCACTTCCGAATCCACCAGGTTCTTCGAGCAACCAAGCGTGACGATATTGATTTTATTGGTACGTATTCCTTTGGTTTTCAAAACAGATATATGTTTCAGAGCATCAGTACTCACTAACGCTCAGGGTAAGCTGCAAAGTTCGGTGCTATGGGATTTCCGGTCTGGGTGCAATCGGTAATCCAGGGTATCCGATGGTAGATAATTGAATTTGGGACAGTTGAGCGCCAATGGTCTCGTCGGTATACCGCGGGGCACAAACAAAAAAACAGCCCGCTGGCACAAACACAAGGACAAAGAGAATGAAAAATGTTTCCATCGGTTTAAAACACTGCCTGGTGCGTAATATCGACCGTTACGGAAACGGACTTGTTCTTTTGAACGCTGACTGGAAAAATGTTGCCCTGACTATCGGAGAGATTGGCGTACAGCCCCTTCGGCTCCCGAACCATAACCGTGTACTGGCCTACGGGCAGACTCACGCAAAACGTGCCATCTTTCCCGGATTTTACAGTTTTGATCGGTTTGGTATCTCCCACTGAGTTAATGAATCCGTTTTCGCCCGCTTCTACCTGACTCCTGTTCAACAGCGGAAAAATCAGCACGTCGCGCACCACAGGCGACCCTTCCGGATTCTGCCGGGGCGAGTCGGGGCTGGGCATGAAGTTGCCGCGCTTCTCCCGAACGACACCGCATATTCCCTGTTTCGTCACGGCTTTAGCTGCTTTGCGCCGGGGGGCTTTCTGGGCTGAAACGGTAAGTGAGTAAGACAACGTCAATAGACTGAAGGCCACCCATATGAATCGTAGGTCAGCAAACCAAGAAGGTTGGTTTCTCATAGCCCAAGTTCTCGTTTTACACCGTCTAGCGAATGCCAGGTCGTTGTTTCACTCTTTACTTTCAGGGCATGTACGTAATCAGGAAAATCTTCGAGGCTATCGAATGAAGCCAGACTTTTCTGCAAAGCTTCGTATTTTTCGTAAGCAATCACCGCGAATTTTGGCTTTCCTTCAGATTGAATAATTTGCGCGTTCAGTGTCATTCGTAGCTATCATTTCTTAAAAAACGAATCCACGAACTCCATCTTGTTGAAAGTCTGCAGATCGTCGATCTTCTCGCCAATGCCGATGTATTTGACCGGAATCCTGAACTGGTCTGAAATGCCGATTACCACGCCCCCTTTGGCCGTACCGTCGAGTTTGGTAATGGCCAGCGCCGTTACTTCGGTAGCTTTCGTAAATTCCGTTGCCTGAATAAAGGCGTTTTGACCGGTCGAACCGTCGAGCACCAGCAGTACTTCGTGAGGAGCTTCGGCGGTAAATTTTTGCATGACCCGCTTAATTTTGGTCAGCTCATTCATGAGGTTAACCTTCGTATGCAGTCGGCCGGCGGTGTCGATAATAACCACATCGGCACCGATTTCGGTGGCTTTTTTTACCGCATCGAAGGCTACGGCCGAAGGGTCGGTGTTCATACCGTGCGAGATAACCGGAACGCCTACCCGATCGCCCCAAAGTTTGAGCTGGTCGACGGCGGCAGCCCGGAACGTATCGCCAGCGCCTAATACTACTTTTTTACCCCGCTTGTGGAACTGAGCGGCCAGCTTACCGATGGTGGTTGTTTTACCAACGCCATTGACACCGACCACCATAATAACGTACGGTTTTACGCCAGCGGGCAAGGCAAAATCGTCCGTTACGTCGACGGTATTATTATCGGAAAGTAAAGCGGCTATTTCTTCGCGCAGGATTCGGTCCAGTTCGTCGGTACCCACATATTTATCCCGTGCCACCCGTTCTTCAATCCGCCGAATGATTTTCACCGTTGTTTCAACGCCAACGTCAGAAGAGATCAGCACATTTTCGACTTCGTCCAGTACGTCTTCATCGACGGTCGATTTGCCAACAACTGCCCGGCCCAGTTTAGAAAAAAAACTATCTTTTGTTTTCTCCAGACCTTTGTCGAGCGTTTCTTTCTTTTCTTTCGAGAATAAACCAAATAGGGCCATAAGGCAGAATCAGTGAGTTGGTCAGTTGGTAGTCAGATCGAATAGCGTTTCAGGCGGAAATAATGGCTGACTGTCTCGCTATCTGCCCTAACCGTTTTTTAATAAAAAAAAGTCCCACAGAACCTTACAAGGCTGTGGGACAAATGTCTTCGTGCAAGAAGCTGACTTATTCAATGCCTAGCTTTTCAGCGCAGCCTGTACTTCGTCAACCGGGACCATTTCTTCTTTGAAGGTATAGGCGCCAGTTTTAGGCGATTTAACGGCTTTGATAATTTTGGCGAACGCCTTGCCGTTGTCCTTCGTTTTCAGGGTTGCAACTACCTTTTTTGCCATTGTCTTTTTGTAGTTTACGGTTTACGGCTCTCCGTTTTCGGATGCGGCAGCAGATTGACTCTACCCACCGTAAACAGAAAACGATAAACCTAAAACCTATTTAATTTCTTTGTGCAGCGTTACTTTCTTAAGGAACGGATTGTATTTCTTCCGCTCGATACGAGCCGGCGTATTTTTCCGGTTTTTCGTAGTAATGTACCGGGACATGCCGGGAACACCGCTGTCTTTCTGCTCGGTGCATTCCAGAATAACCTGGATTCTATTGGCGCCTTTCTTTGCCATTGCTAAAGTTCGTTTTCTCGATAAGGAGCGCAAAGGTACGAATTGTCTTTTACTTGACAAAGAGCTTGTTAGAAAAAAATGTGGGATTTTCTATGAACGACCTCAGAAAAGCCCGCTGATGTTTGTCTTTAGACGGCCCACTTTCGACCTTTGGGGGTAACCATGTACCAAACAGTAGGATACTGTTTGATCTCTTTATACAAACAGCAAGATGCTGTTTGGTACCAATCATGAACACACAGACAATACAATACGAATACGCGCCGGGACATTTTAAAGCATCCGAGCCAAGTGTGTACAGGCCCGATATGCTCAGCGAAGGCGAGATGATTCTAAATATGGGACCGCAGCATCCGTCGACGCACGGTGTTTTGCGGTTCGAAGTCGTAACGGATGGTGAAATTATCGTTGATGTGGTACCGCACCTGGGCTATCTGCACCGTTGTTTCGAAAAACATGCCCAGCACCTCCCGTTCAATCAGACAATTCCCTTTGTTGACCGGCTCGATTACCTGGCCGCTATGAATTCCGAACACGCGTTTGTGATGGGCGTAGAGCGTATGCTTGGTATTGAGAACGATATTCCCAAACGTACCGAATACATTCGGGTGCTGGTGGCCGAACTGAACCGGATTGCCGCACACTTTGTGGGCGTCGGTACGTATGCGCTCGATATTGGTGCCTACACGCCCTTTCTCTGGCTCATGCGCGACCGGGAACATATCCAGCGGATGCTCGAATGGGTGAGCGGTGCCCGAATGTTGTACAATTACATCTGGGTAGGTGGGCTGTTTTATGATCTTCCCGTAGGCTTCGAAGAACGTTGCCGTGAGTTTGTCAATTACCTCAAACCAAAGCTGGTCGAGTTACAGCAACTTGTTATCGAAAACGAAATCTTCGTCAAACGAACGGCCAATGTGGGGGTGCTGCCGCTTCCCGTCGCCATCGATTACGGCTGCACCGGTCCCATGCTGCGCGGTTCAGGCCTGCGCTACGACCTCCGCCGGGTGGATGGCTATTCGGTTTACCCCGAACTGGATTTCGACATTCCAATTGGCGAAGGGAAAGTAGGTACCGTGGGGGATTGCTGGGATCGGAACAACGTTCGGGTGCTGGAGTGCCACGAGTCCATCCGCATCATTGAGCAGTGCCTCGATCAGCTTCTGGGCGATCACAAACGTACCCGCGACTACGACCCGCAGGCAGTTGTGCCCAAGAAAATTCGCCCCAAAGCGATGGATTTCTACGCTCGCGCCGAAAGCGCTAAAGGTGAGTTGGGCTTCTTCTTCCGAACCGACGGTAAGTCAGATATACCGGTTCGCTGCAAAGCCCGCTCATGCTGCTATCACAACTTATCGGTTATCAGCGAAATCAGCAAAGGGGCCATGCTCGCCGATCTGGTTGCCATTATCGGGTCAATCGACGTGGTGATGGGGGAGGTGGATCGTTAAGGGAGGAGTTAGGAGGGCTGACGCGAGTATTTACCGCACGGGCAGCCCCGTCGTGCCTTTACATATGGCAAGCCGGTCCGGCGTTCCGGTTCGCTTGCGTCAGTGAATACTGACTATATAAAAAGGCACGGGCGAATGCCCGCGCCAGCACTCGCGTCAGCCCTCCTCACTCCTCACTTCTTGCTTCTAACTCCTCAAAAAGAACAAATATCTCCTTTGTATTCCGGCCCAAGCCGTCGTAATCCAGGCCGTAGCCCAGTACAAAGCGATTCTCGATTTCGAAGCCGACGTAATGCAGGTCCAGCTTTTCTTTCAGGGCGCTGGGTTTGAACAACAGCGTCGCAATAGCGATTGACGTAGGACTCATGGCCTGAAGCTGCTGACATACCTCATGAATGGTAAGGCCCGTATCGACGATGTCTTCCACAACGATCAAATTACGACCCGCTATGGATTCGTTTATGCCCAGAATCTGCTTCAACTGACCACTGGATTCTGTAGCACTATAGGACGCCACCCGAATAAAGGTGATCTCGCAGGGAATGGTAATGTGTTTGGCCAGGTCGGCAGCAAACAAAAAAGCGCCGTTCAGAACGACTACAATAAGCGGCAGTTTGTCGGCGTATTCCTGATTAATTTGCTGAGCTAATTCCTGAATGCGTTCCTGAATGGCATCGGCGGGAATAAACGGGACAAATGTTTTGTCTTTGATCGTTATCATATCGGCGTCTTGGGGCCTCAAAGATACGCCCGTGCTGAGGTTGCGGACAAAAAAAAGCGGAAAAATAAGCCTGAGCAAACGGACAGCCAACAGTTTACGTTCATATACTACTAACGCAAAATTTGACGAATGAAGAAGATACTGTTGACGGTATGGATTATGGGGCTGGCTGTTCTGGCTAAGGCCCAACTTTACGACCCGTCGGCTTTTGATAAAAAATATGACGGTCTGCTGAAGCACCCCGGCGTTCAGATTGAATCGGCGGAGGCCATCAACCTGATGTACAATTATAAGTTCTACGACGCCGACAAGGAATTTCGGTGGCTGCGGCTGCGCTACCCCAGGCACCCAATGCCGTACTTCCTGATGGGCCTTGCCGAGTGGTGGAAAATTGTGCCCAACACCGACGTAACCGACTACGATGGCCCCTGTCTGGCCTACATGGATTCGACCATTACGATGGCTGAAAAGCTATATGAGGACAGCGATAATAAACTGGAGCCTTCATTCTTTCTGGCTGCTGCCTATGCCTTTAAAGGTCGGTTGTACTCTGAGCGAAAAAAATGGGCGAAAGCGACCATTGCCGGAAAAAACGCACTCAAGTATTTCGAAAAGTGCAAAGGCAATGCCGATTTCAGTCCCGAACTGCTCTTTGGCGATGGTATGTATAATTACTACGCCCAGTGGATCCCGGAAAATTACCCGATCCTGAAGCCCATCCTGATGTTCTTTCCCAAAGGGAATAAAGCGAGCGGCATAAAAGAGCTGGAGAAAACGGCTAACTCCGCATTCTACACCCGCGTAGAAGCCCGGTACTTTCTGGTGCAGATTTATAGCATGGAAAACCAGTACGACAAGGCGTATGACATGTCGAAGTACATGTACGAGCAATACCCCGACAATCCATTCTTCGAGCGGTATTTCGCCCGGTCGGCGTTTGTGACGGGACGTTTGGCGGAAGCTGAGCGTGCTTCCCGGGATATTCTGGCGAAGGTCGAGCGTACGCAGGCGGGGTACGAAGGTGTGAGTGGCCGCACGGCGGCTTATATTCTGGCGTACATCAACCACCTGTTTTACAAGAATCTGCCGGAGGCCAAGCTGAACTACCAAAAGTCCATTGACTACGCCAAGCAGACAAACTCAACTAATTCAGGCTATTATTTATCGTCGGTGCTGGGGTTGGCGAAAATTGCGACTGAAGCGCGGGATTATGACCTCGCCCAAACGTATTTTCAGGAAGTGATCGACAAAGCTGAACGGAAATCCAGCCAGTACAAAGAAGCGAAAAAGGCGCTGGATGATGCGAAGAAATTACGCCGGGAAGAAAGACGCCGACGGAAAGGATAATACCGGATGTATGATGTATGATGTATGATGTATGATATTGCTTTCGCGTCAGATATATCCTAGATCATACATCATACATAGTTACTCATCAGGGAATAGGAAGTACTTTACTTTCTTTGAAGGTCGACATGATCACCATCGTTTGGGTGCTGGCTACTTCGTCGATTTCATTGATAACGTCCAGCATCAGGCCCTGATAAGACGCAATGTCTTTAGCAATTACTTTGAGCAGAAAGTCGCCCGAGCCGGTAATGTGGTGGCACTCGATGATTTCCGGAATCTCGTGGACTTTGTCCACAAAGGACATCGTTGTTTCTTTCTTATGCCCAACGAGCGTTACCATAACGAAGGTAGTGACGCCGAGGCCAATCTTCTCGCGGTTCAGTTGTGCATGGTAGCTCTGAATAATACCCGATGTTTCGAGTTTCTTGACACGTTCCAGCGTGGGAGCCGGTGAAAGACCAATTTCTTTTGAGAGCTGAGCGTTGGTTATTTTAGCGTTGGCTTGCAGAATTTCTAATACATTGCGATCTATCTGATCTAATTTCTGGCTCGACATAAATGATGGAGTCTGTTAATACTTAATGACAAGATGGGTCAAAATTACCACCTTTTAAAATAGAAAATTCTTAAAAGTTGTTGGATTCTTGCAAATCACAGAACAAATACTACCAATACCCTTTTAAAACGGCACAAAATTAAGTTTATTCTATAGCTCGCCAAATTGCAAATTTATTGTTTGGCAATCTTGTTGAGCGATATTACGCGCTGTTGAGTTGACTTGAACCGGGCATCATCTACCGCCGATAGTGCCGCATGCTTTGTGGAGCGCCCCTGTACACGTGCCCGCCACCGACGCCAGGAGGCCGGTTTCAGTTCCCGACGCATGAGTTCAATAACGTCTTTCTCCGATAGGCCAAATTGTGTGCCAATGGCGTCGAAGGGGGTTCGGTCCTCCCAGGCCATCTCAATAATCCGGTCAATATCGCGTTCTGTCAGGTTCTTTATTGTGTTGGCTGATTCCATGGGTAGATAAACTTAGTGTTATACAGAAGAGTTTCAGCTATATGAAAATGCGTAAAAAGGCAGATTTGCCAACGAAGATTTGCCCCGTCTGCAACCGCCCATTTGCTTGGCGTAAGAAGTGGGAGCGCGACTGGGATTCTGTCGTGTATTGCAGCGATGCCTGTCGATCAGCGGGTAAAGGACAAAAAACGACGCCAAAATCCACGTAGGTGTGCCCGACTATCGTTATTTTTGGGAATTAACCCACTTCCCCTGATGCGTCTGATTGCTTATTTTGGTCTGTTGCTGGTTCTGTTAATCACAACTAATTGTCGGCGGACCAAACCCGTTGTTACCCAAAAACCTGCTCCCAGACCAACCAGGCCGGTTACGGCCGCTCCGGCCCCGCAGAAACCAGTGGCTGTTAAGCCCACTACGCCCAAACCCATTCCACCCAGGGTGCTGGTGCCCGCAATAGATACCCTGCCTTTCGACGATACCCCCGAGCAGATCCTGGCCGCCCGTGGGCCTATACCTCCCAAACGTGAATTCCGGGCGGTTTGGGTCGCTACGGTCAACAACATCGACTGGCCCAGCAAAAAAGGACTGCCCGTAGTTGACCAGCAGCGCGAAATTGTAACCATGTTCGATCAACACCAGCAAATGGGGCTCAATGCCGTAGTGGTGCAGGTTCGATCGGCCGCCGATGCTTTCTACGCCCGAGGGTCGGAGCCCTGGTCGGAATGGCTTACTGGGCAGCAGGGATTGGCCCCGCAGCCGTTCTACGACCCGCTGGAGTTTATGATCGGACAAGCGCACGATCGCGGGCTGGAATTTCATGCCTGGTTTAACCTCGACCGGGCAACCTTCAGTAAAACTGCCAGTGTAGCCCCCTCAAACATCGTTAACCGGAAGCCAGAATGGATGCTGACCTATGGCGGCCGTAAACTGTTCAATCTGGGAATTCCCGCTGTTCGTTCATACATCGCCGGAATTGTGGCCAATGTGGTGCGCGAATACGATGTGGACGGTATTCACTTCGATGATTATTTCTACCCCTATGCCGAACCCGGTCAGGTCCTGCGGGATGACAGCACCTACAAGGCCAACTACAATGGCATGAGCAAAGCCGACTGGCGACGGGATAACGTAACAAAGCTGGTTACTGAACTGCGCGACTCGATCCGGGCCAACAAACCTTGGGTGAAGTTCGGGATTAGTCCTTTCGGCATTTGGAAAAACAAAAGCAGTGACCCGGAGGGATCGGCAACCAACGGCGGTCAGGCGTATTACGAACTCTATGCCGATACCCGTAAATGGGTACGTGAGGGCCTGATCGACTACGTTGTTCCGCAGGTATACTTTAGTTCTGAGTTTAGTAAGGTACCCTACAGGACGCTGGTCGATTGGTGGACCCGCAATTGTACCGAAAATTGTCATTTATACATCGGGCACGGTGCTTACCGCGTTGGGCGCGGTTCTGAGCGGGACCCCGGCTGGTGGCGGCCAACGGAGTTTCCGGATCAGATGCGGTACAATCGGCAACAGCAGGCCGTAAAAGGCAGCGTTTTCTTTAGCGCCAAAAACCTGCAGATAAACCCCCTTTCAATCCGGGATTCACTCCAGACCAATTTTTACCGGCATCCGGCCCTTCTACCGACAATGAAATGGCTGGATAGTATTCCCCCCCTGCCGCCCCGCGATCTGAAAGCCGCCATGACCAATGAAGGCATCGAATTATACTGGCATGAGTCGCCCGAAGCCCAGGATGGCGATATTGCCACTTCGTATGTGGTATACCGGTTCGAAGGGCGAAAGCCCCACTTACGGCTGGATGATCCCCGTTATATAGTGGCGCAGTGCATGGGCGAATCCAGTACGCGCTACATCGACAAAACGGCCGACCCGAAAAAGAAATACGTATACGTGGTAACGGCTCTCGATCGGCTGCAAAACGAGAGCCGGGAGGTAATTGTCCGGGTGCCTTAGGCTTGTTGGGTGAATTCTCCGATAACCTCCGAAACGGGTCGGGCAGTTGGGAAGAAACTAATCAGCTTCAGCAGAATACCTTCCACAACGGCATCCGGGCACGAAGCTCCGCAGGTAAGCAGCACGGTAACCGGCTTCTCCAGTCCGGGACCCTCCAGTCCGGGAATAAAGTTTTCGGTGACGACTTCCTCTTTAGTGTGGCCGTTGAAGTGCCTTATGAGCTTGTCGGAGAGTATTTTTTGTTCCGATTCGATGAAGTACGTTGGTAATTTCTCTTCGCAAAGCTCAACGATGTGCGAGGTATTCGACGAGTTGTACCCCCCGGCAACGATGGCAAAATCGGCTGGGTAGGTCAATAGCGAATAGGTAGCGTCCTGGTTGTCGTTGGTGGCGTAGCAGAGCGTATCGCGGGTGTTGGCAAAATGGGCTTCGGTCGTGGCCGGGGTCAGGGCATATTTCTGCACCATAATCTGCTTCAGGTAATCGGCAATACTTTGCGTGTCAGACGCCAGCATGGTGGTTTGGTTCACGACCCCAATGCGCTGCAAGTCCCGCTCCGGATTGAACCCGAGAGAGTACTGCCCGGCAAACTCGGTGTAAAATTCATCGACCGGCAACTCGCCCGTAATGTATTTAGCCAGCCGCTGTGCCTGCGCCATGTCTTTGACAACTACCGTGGGTGCTGCTTCTTTACTGTGAGAGAAAGTAGCCCGCGTTTCTTCGTGACTCGGCTTGCCGTGGACTATGACCGTGTAATCTTTCTGACCAATCTGCCCGGCTTTATTCCATACTTTCTCGACAAAGGGGCAGGTGGTATCATATTTGGCAATGTCGAGCCCAATTGTCGAGAGTTGATGCTGGGTTTCCAGCGTTGTCCCAAAAGCCGGGATGATCACCACATCTTCGGGGGCCAGCTCCGACCAGGGAATAAGCTGATTGCCCTTCGTATCCATGATAAAGCGGACCCCCCGACTTTGCAGGTCGGTATTCACGTCGGGGTTATGAATCATTTCGCTCAGCAGGAAAATTCGTTTGCCGGCATTTTCTGCAATAGCTTTGTAGGCAATCTCAACGGCGTTTTCGACCCCGTAGCAAAACCCGAAGTGCCGGGCAATCAACAGCCGGATCGGCCCGAAATCCAGCAGGGTAGGGGTAAAGTCCCGCTTCAGTTTGTCGCGTTTCCGCCGAAACTCTTTCAGTGGGGTAATAATGCTGCTACGGTAATATTCAGGTATGTCGAACGATTTCATTGACTGGAAAAGCGAAAGAGTGAAAGACCAGGCCGCCGATGCGGTGAATAAGTGAAAATCGCCCACAGCCGTAAACGTTGCTGATGCGGAGCGAAATCACCAGTTCAGTCCTGACTCACGAATGAATCACTAATAAAAGAACAGAAGTGCAAAACGCTTCGTTCGGTACAAAGTTAATGTAGCCTTTGTACATTATAGCATGGCCCGGGCGGCCCCGTCCATGCTACAACAACCACATGCCCAAACGACTACTTAAATACAAAAACTACGACATTCACAGCGTTACAACGGTGGCGAACGGCACCCCAAACGCCAACATTGTCGCCTGGGTCACGCAAACGGATATGGGCGGTAAGGTGCTGGCCGTAGCCTTGTATAAAGTGGATTATACCATTGAACTGGTGCGACAGAGCGGTATCCTGAACGTGAACCTGCTGGCAACCGACCAAACCCGACTAATCCGCAAACTCGGCCAGCAGTCGGGTAGAGAAAAGGATAAATTCAAAAATCTGCCCTACGCCCTCGATAGCCGCAACTGCCCGTATTTAACCGAAGCCATTGGCTACACCCAATGCCGGGTCATGCACAGTACCGATGCGGGAGATCACGAGCTGTTCATTTGCGAAGTAATGAAACAGATCGTACTCAATCCGGATAAGGAGGTGATGACTTATGCCTTTTTAAAAGCTAAAAAGCTGATACGGGGGTAGATAGGCTTGTGCATTTGTTTATATTTGGCTATTGCACTACACACCAGCTTATCTTTTTATGACGCTTAACGTTACCACCCCTGGCCGTAAATGGTCTATAGGGCACAAGTTGCTCTTTCGCTTCGGCTGTATTTATGTTCTGCTATTTACATCGCCCTGGGCATGGCTCGGCGATTTACCCCTGCTGGGTCTGATTGGTAAGTACTACGGCATGGCTGAAGAGTGGCTCGTCAACCAGGCTAATGCATCCATTTTTCATATTAAGGAGGTGCTGGTTCCGTTAAATGGTAGTGGCGATACATCCTACGGCTATGCGCAGTTGTGTTTTTTTATCCTCACCGCCGTTGTTGGTGCGCTGATCTGGTCGATCTTCGACAAACGTAAAAATTACGATGTTGCCTACTACTGGCTTATGGTGCTGCTGAGGTACTATGTGGCGATTATGGCTTTCAGCTACGGCATCATCAAACTGTTTGGCTTACAAATGGTCTTCCCCTCAATGAGTGCCCTGGCTACTCCGCTGGGCGATTTTCTGCCCATGCGCTTATCCTGGTATTTTATCGGCTATTCGACACCCTATCAGTTTTTTTCGGGCGCGGTAGAGGTGCTGGCGGGTACCCTGTTACTCTTCCGGCGAACCAGTACACTGGGGGCGTTTGTGGCCGCCAGCGTTTTCCTCAACGTAATGGTATTGAATTTTTGCTACGATATTCCGGTGAAGCTGTTCTCTGCCCATCTGTTTGTCTTCAGCAACGTGCTGCTGCTGAGCGATGCCAAACGGCTGCTCAATTTCTTCATTTATAACAAAGCCACCCAGCCCGCTCCGCAAGTGGTACTCCCCGAAAAGTGGATGCGAACGACCCGGGTAGTGCTGAAAATTGCGTTTGTGATCCTGTTTATTGGAATGCCGTTGTATGGATCATACCAGCGGGCGTTCGCACCGGCTGATTCGAGTGCATCGAAGAAGTTGACGACGGGCTTTTTTTCGGTCGATGAGTTTCAGGGTAACGTGGCGGATAGTCTTCGCTGGAAAGATGTGGTCTTCGAGCCGAATACCTCCGGGAGTATCCTGACGGCGGATACCCTTTTCCGGCAGCGCTACCGGCGGGGCTACTTCAGCTATTCACTCGACTCACTGGCGCATACCATCGCCTTTAAGAAGTTTCCGTCCGATTCGACGGCGCTGTTCACAATGGGGTACGTCATGCCCGACACCAACCATGTGGTGCTCCGCGGAAAAATCAGGAATGATTCGGTGATGATTGCGCTTACTCGCCAGAAACGCCATTTTCAACTCACCGAACGTCAGTTTCACTGGCTCTCCGAAGCCAATCGATGAAACGGCTGACGGGCTGGACGTCTCGTTTCGGCCCGTCAGTCTTCCCGCACCCGAATGTTGGCTTCGCTGACATTGACGGTTTTACTCCGCACAGCCGATGTAATGAAGAAGCCGGTTGCCTTGCGCCCGTTTGCATTCGTATTGATGATGTTGGTAGGCAAATTCACCGAGGGCGTGGCAAACAGGCCTCCATTGGTGATCTGCGTTCGTAGCGCCTGCCAGTAATCAAAGCCGGCCAGCGTAATCGACTGCAACTCCACTTTTACAACGTCATTCAGGTTGTACAGGCTGTCCGGGTTAACAGACCGGCGGATGGGCGCAATGAACACCAACCCATCTGTAACATTGGTTGCGCCCCGGAAGCCGCCATCCTGCGAGGTAATAATGTTGGCGGGTTTATTCTGCAACTCGCCATTCCGGAAGAAACGGATTCGGTAATAGTCGGTTGCTCCGGCTATATCGGTCGCGTAAAGTTCGGCCCGGTACCCTTCTGTCTTCGAGAAAGGGCTTAACTTCCGCTTGGTGAAAATGATGGAGTCGATGGGCGGAACGCGGTTCATTTTCGTACTGGCCTGGTACGTTTCGCCCTGGTAGGCGATGGTGAGCTGGTACGTCCGGCCAACGCGTCCGAGCGTATCTTTGGCCGAAGGCTGCCAGACATAATACCCATCGTTATCGGGGTCGGTAAAGGGGTACGTTTTTCCGGTATTGTCCAAAACCGTAACGGTGGCACTGGTGGCGGGTTTTGGCTGGCTATTGTCGAAATAAGCGGCTGTTTGGGTGAGCCGGATGGTTTGCGGACCGGGTAAGTCCGTAAGGGTACCATCCACCGAAAGCTGCGTCGGGCCGGTGTCCAGCTTGGCGTCAATCACGGTCGTACAGCCGTTAAGGGCAAGAGCGCCAGCTAAAAAGACGAATAGAATAAAGTATCGTTGCATAGGTAGTACCAACCGGGACGGTCGGGTGTTTAGCTATATCTCGGACGACCGGAATGGTCAGCACGACTATAATTTAAAGTTGTAGGTTACCGACGGAATCAGGGTTGCGAAAACGGAATAGCGAATGGCTTCCGTTACGCGGGGACTATCCGCATTAGGTTGAAAATAGACTGAAAACGCGTTCTTCCGGGCGTAGACGTTGTAAATTGAGAATACCCAATTGTCGTCTTTCCGCTTACCCGGCCGTTTGCGGCCCTGTAAGGTAGCGGCCAGATCGAGCCGGTGGTAGGCCGGAATGCGGTAGTTGTTCCGGGCATTGTCGGTGTTCTGCGGCACTACATAGCCCTGGTATTCAAAGCGGTTAGTTGGAAACGTGCCGGGTGTTCCGCTGGCCAGCGTGAAGGTGGCCGAGAAGTTCCAGCGTTTGGCATGGGGCGGGTCGAACAGCAGTACCGAGGTCAGCGTGTGCCGTTTGTCGAAGCGCGTCGGGTACCAGTTATTGTTGTTGATGCCATCCACCTGCCGCTCGGTTTTAGCCAGTGTATAGCTAACCCAGCCGTTCACAACGCCCGTATTCCGTTTTACATAAAACTCGGCTCCGTAGGCGCGTCCTTTGCCGCTCAGCAGATCACCTTCGAGGTATTTGTTCAGGATCAGGCTGGCACCGTCGATGTAGTCGATCTGATTTTGCAGCCACTTGTAGTATACTTCTACCGAAGCTTCGAATTCGCTGCCCGTTCCGCTGGAGCGGCCGAAGTTCTTGAAATACCCGCCGGCCACCTGATCGGCAATCTGCGGTTTAATGTTGTTGGTCGATGGTGTCCAGATATCCAGTGGTGTCGACGCGGTTGTGTTGGAAACCAGGTGGATATACTGCGCCATCCGGTTATAACTTAGTTTGAGTGAGCTATTGTCCGATAGATCCAGTTTGGTCGAAAAGCGGGGTTCCCAGTTGCCGTAGGTCTTGATCACTTCTCCGCCCCGGTACGCGACCGTAGTAATCACTTCCCGGCGAGTGCCTAGTGGCACATCGGTGCGGAAGGTATAGGCTTCGCCCTCGCCAACATAATTAAACAGCGAATAGCGCAGACCGTACTGCAGCTGAAGCTTTGGGGTCAGCTGCTGTTCATTGCCTACGTAAAGAGCCGCTTCCATAGCTCGTTTGCTGGCAATGCCAAACGTCCGGACACTGCCCGAACTGGCCGCTGTGGCCGTACCGGGCTGGAAATCGTGCGCGATAACCTGACCGCCAAACGTGACGGTGTTCTTGCCCAGAAACAGCGAAAAATCCGGTTTCAGACTGTAGTCAACAATACGGGAATCGGTTCGGAAGAAGTCGTTGGGCCGTTTCCCTTTCAGGTCCGAGTTGAGTGAGTAGTCGTAATTGCTGTAGTACGCCGTGGTGTTCAGGAAAAGTCGGTCGCTGAAAACGTGGTTCCAGCGGGCCGAGAGAGTCGTATTGCCCCAGTTGAACCCAAAATCGGATCCGAACACATCGCGGCCCAGATAGCCTGATAAAAACACTGTGTTCTTATCGTTGATGCGGTAATTACCTTTCGCCGTGAGGTCGTAGAAATAGAATTTGGCTCCTTTCAGGTCGCCGGTCAGGAACGGCTGGGCCAGCACGTCGGCGTAGGAACGCCGGGCAGCCACGATAAATGAGCCTTTGCCGTTGAAAAGGGGTCGCTCGTACGACAAACGGCTAAAAATAAGGCCAATACCGCCGTTAAGCTCAGGCTTTTTGGCGTTGCCCTCCTTTAGTCGAACATCCAGGATAGATGCGATCCGGCCACCATAATTAGCCGGTATGCCCCCTTTGATGAGCTTTACGTCTTTGACGGCGTCGGGGTTAAAGACCGAGAAGAAGCCAAACAGGTGCGAAGAGTTGTAGACGGGCGCTTCGTCCAGCAGCACCAGGTTCTGGTCGATACTGCCGCCCCGAACGTTAAAACCGGTAGCGCCTTCGCCCACCGTCGATACGCCCGGCAACAGCTGAATGCTGCGGATCACGTCGACTTCGCCCAGCAGGGCGGGAATGCGCTGCAGGGTTTTCACGTCGATCCGGTTAACGCTCATTTCGATGTTCTTCACGTTGTCGTCTTCCCGTTTGGTGGAGACCACCACTTCCTGAAGCTGCTTGCCTTCCTGGCTCAGTTCGAGGTCAAGGCGTACGTTCCGATCGACGAGGTCGACTGTTCGTGTTTGTCTGGTGTAGCCAACGTAGCTGATGACGAGGTTGTAACTGCCTGCCGGGAGCGTGACGGCATAAAACCCGTAGCTGTTCGTAACGGCACCGGTCCCGGTTTCTTTGACGTATACCGAAACACCAATCAGCCCTTCGCCATTACCGGCATCTTTAATGTAACCGCTTACGGTGAGAGCGGCACCCCGCACTCCTTTTTCCTGCGTACTGTTACCTGCTGCATTCAGTGCTACCTGCGCGATGCCAGCCTGTAGCGGCATAAAGTAAAGGAGCAGGCTGCACAACAAAAGTTGTAGTGTGTGTTTCATTGCGTTTCTTCAAGGCATCCTTTCCACACAATAGTGGTTCAGGACGCTAACGCAAAAGTACGTACGGGTATATTAACGATAGGTAAAAAATAGATAAAACAGCTAAATATGATGCTGAACGGTATCCAGTATAGGATAAAACCAATAAAGCGAAATGTAGTCATGTGATGAAAAAGATATCAAAAACGCTTACGTCAGGCCGTCCTGCTTTTTGATCTGTTTGATTAGCTTCTGCGCTTCTTTGGGGTCGGTTTCCGGGAAACGGACAGGCAGCGACTCCAGAATTTCGGTCAGGATGTGGGCAATGATGAGTTGTTGATTGACCCGGTCGTCGCTCGGAATGACGTACCACGGGTTTTGCTCGGTCGCCGTAGCCCGGATGGTATCTTCATACGCTTTCATGTAGTCCGGCCAGAACTCCCGTTCTTCCAGATCGTTCGGGCTGAGTTTCCATTGCTTTTCCGAGTCTTCGAGTCGGGCAATGAGCCGCTTCCCCTGTTCTTCTTTGGCTACGTGCAGGTAAAACTTCACGATAGGAAACCCGTTCCGAAACAGGTAATCCTCAAAGTGAACAATATCCCCGAAACGCTGCTCCCAAAGCGTTTTCTTGTTGGCGGGCACCAGATTTTTGGGAATAGACTGCTCCTTTAGTCGTTCCGGGTGAACACGCAGGGCCAGCACTTCTTCGTAGTATGAGCGGTTAAATACCCCGATATTTCCCCGCTCCGGCAGCTCCTGCCAGAAACGCCACAGGAAATCGTGTTTCAAATCCGACTCATCGGGTTTCTTGAACGGGGCAATCTGAAAACGCGATGGATTAACCCCTTTGAATATACGCCGGATGGTACTGTCCTTTCCGGCGGCATCCATAGCCTGAAACACAACCAGCAGCCCGTAATGCTCATCGGCATGCATCCGGTTCTGGGCCTGGTCCATCCGTTCGGCCAGTTCATCCAACTGGCGGCTCTGGTCCGCTTCGTCGGTGTAAAAAGGGTCTATGACTGTAGGCGTATCGGCAATGGAAAACGGTTGCTTTTCGTGGTACCGAAATGCCTTTGCATTTATTTTTTTCATAACGTAAGCTGTCTAAAGAACGTGAATTATGGATGGTACTCTGTATAAGTTTTTGTTGATCAGACAACTATCCTTGTCATCCCGGCGGCCCGGTCCTGTCGTCGGGATGATAAAATCGTGTAACGTTTGTATTGACAATCATCCATAATTCACCTTACCCCATTGGACATACGCACAGATTATGTCCAACGGCACTTATTAGAATTCGGGATGACGTTTCCAGCCGCATTACTGGGCTTTGATAATGGGAATGAGCTTTTGAAGTTCTTCAAACCGCTTTTCGTCCGGTTCCGGGTCCTGGATGGGTAATTTTTTCAGCTCGTCGATAAGGATACGGCCAACCAGCAAACGCATGTTCTTTTTGTCGTCGGCCGGGATCACGTACCAGGGGGCTTTGTCGGTGGCGGTTTCGTTGATGCAGGTTTCGTACGCATCCTGATAGTCGTCCCAGAACTCCCGCTCTTTTACGTCGCCTTCTTCAAACTTCCAGTTTTTTTCGGCGTCTTCGATACGGGCAATGAGCCGATCGGCCTGTTCTTCTTTGGACACATGCAGGTAAAACTTGACCGTTGGGAAGCCGTTGCGGGTCAAAAAAGTTTCCATATCCCGGATGGCTTCGTACCGGTGTTTGAAGAGTTTGTCCAGGTCTTCGGTTACTTTTTCGGGCAGGCGCTGGCTCTCCGTCAGGATTTCCGGGTGAACTTTGGTTACCAGCACTTCTTCATAATACGACCGGTTGAAAATACCGATCCGACCCCGTTCGGGCAGTTCCCGCCAGCTTCGCCATAAAAAGTCATGGTCGAGTTCCTGATCGGTGGGCCGTTTGAAGGAATACACCTGTACCCCGGCCGGATTGGTTCCGGTAAATACGTGCTTGATTGTCCCATCTTTCCCGGCAGCATCCAGGGCCTGAAAGACAACGACTAACCCATATCGATTGTACGAAAACATCCGCTCCTGCCACTTGTCGATCTCGGCCGACTGTTGCCGGAGCAGGGCTTCGTAATGGTCGTCATCTTCGTAGAGATCCTCTACTTTCGTAGGTGCTTTTTTGATTTTAAAAGGCTTATCTCCATCGTAATGGAAACGGTCGGTATCGAAATCTTTCACAGGCACGGGGGCGCAAACTTTACGCTTGTCAGTTATGTTATTCGTTAGACTTTACAACCACAAACCTAACGAATGGTTGCGATTACACTTCGCAAACTAACAGCCTCACTGCTAAAGGCGCTTACGCCGGCTTCCGGTCGTGTGTTGGCCCGTGCATCGGCGGGGCAAACAAAACAAAACCGTATGAATACTGATCAATCTGCCAATCTGGCCAAAGCAACGTTTGGAACGGGCTGTTTCTGGTGTACAGAAGCCTTATATGAATCACTCGATGGCGTCATTGGCGCGGTATCCGGCTACGAAGGGGGACACAAAGACAACCCAACGTATAAGGAAGTCTGTACAGGTACCACCGGCCATGCCGAATGCGTTGAGGTAACCTACGACCCATCCAAAATCACGTATCAGGAGTTGCTGGAGGCATTTTTCCGCAGCCATGACCCAACATCGCTGAACCGCCAGGGCGAAGACGTGGGTACGCAGTACCGGTCGGTGATTTTTTACCACAACGACGAGCAGAAAGAGCTGGCCGAAACGGCAAAGGCCGAACTCGATAAATCCGGCGCGTACGACCGCCCGATCGTAACGGAGATCAGCCCCGCCGAGACCTTCTACGAAGCCGAAGCTTACCACCAGAGCTACTTCGCCAATAACCCTAACCAGGGGTACTGTGCGTTCGTTATCGCGCCAAAGGTTGATAAGTTCAAGAAGGTGTTCAAGGAGAAACTGAAACGCGAAAACGCTTACTAAGTGAAGGGTAGTAAAGGCCCCTGCAGGGCTCTGGATCATACAAAATCTTTATGGATGAGGCAGCAGCCCCGGCACTAGTCGGGGCTGCTGTTTTGATAACTGTATGTGTAAACGTTGGCAAATCAGCCGCGCCCATCCGCTACTTTTTTAACCAGTTCACTTGATACCACCACCACAATGCCGCTGTCTGCTTTAATCTTAAGTCTGCCGGAGTTAGTCCAGGTCAATACAGTCCCTGCGTATTGCCCTCGCTCATAGCCGTTTATACGTTTCGTAACCCGTACCCGATCACCGGACGAAATGACCATTTTCATGACTAAAGACTAGTTAAGTCCAAATTAATTCACTATAATATAGTTGCAATATATATAATAAATATATTATATAGCAGTTTGTTTGGCCTTAACACCAATATATGATTGATTGGATAGACTATCTACCCCCCGAAAACATCTTCCTGACGGACCCCACCCGGCGTAAAGAGTTACCCTTCTTTGATATAGCCGTGCAGGCGGGTTTCCCTAATCCAGCCGACAACTACATCCGTCAGCGGCTAAACCTCCAGGATCTGTGTGTGCTGCATCCGGATAATACGTACTTCGTTAAGGCAGTTGGCGAGAGTATGCTGGGAGACTATATTTTTCCGGGTTCTATTCTCGTTGTCGACTCAACCAGGCCAATTGAAACGGGCATGGTCATTGTCATCTGGGTCAATGAGGGCTGGTGTGTCAAGCGCTATATTGATAAGAGCCCTATGATCGTACTGGAATCCAGCAACGAGAGCTACGCGCCCATTTATCTGCACCCTGACCGGGACCGGGTGGCTGTCCTTGGTGAAGTAACGTATGTCATCTCAAAACCGCCCCGGTACGCCCGCCCTCGTTGATACCCTTTTTGGCTATGTACGCACTCGTTGACGCTAATTCGTTTTACGCCAGTTGTCACCAGATATTCAGGCCCGAACTGATCGGGAAGCCTATTATTGTGTTGTCAAATCGGGATGGTAATGTAGTTGCCCGAAGTACCGAGGCCAAGGCATTAGGCATTAAGATGGGCCAGCTTTTCTTCGAGACGAGAGAACTTGTTGAAGCGCATGAGGTAGTTGTATTCTCGTCCAACTACGAGTTGTATGGCGATATCTCCGCCCGGTTAATGAGCTTATTAACTCAGTTTACTCCCGACGTTGAGGTGTATTCAATCGATGAAGCCTTCCTGCTACTGGAAGAGTACACCGGCATTTACCCGACCTATCGAGGCCTGGGCCAAAGCATACGCGATTCGATCAAACAATGGCTGCGGCTCCCGGTGGGTGTTGGCATTGGTCCAACGAAGACCCTGGCCAAAGTGGCTAATCGTCTGGCCAAGAGCAGGCCTGAACTTAACGGCGTCTGCGTACTGGATACCAAAGAGGCTATTGACGAGGCACTGTGGGGCTTTCCGATTGAGGAGCTATGGGGGGTAGGCGGCCGGTCAGCCAGCAAGCTTAAGAAGCAGGGTATCCGAACCGCCTATCAACTTCGGGAAGTCAATGATGACTGGATCGGGCGGGTGATGACCGTGAACGGATTGCGGCTGGTTCATGAATTGCGCGGGCTACCCTGTAAGTTGCTGGAAGTAAACCCACCGCCCCGAAAAGCGATCTGTACTGAACCCGGCTTTGGCAAAGTCATTCCCGACCTGAACAACATCACCGATGCGTTGACCACTCACTTATCAAGAATTTGCGAGAAGCTACGAAAGCAAGCGTCTTTGTGTGGATCGGTTACGGTCTGGCTGCGGACCAACCCGCACCGGAGAACACCGGGTAACTACTTACCCGCCAAGCAATACAGCAACAGTGTTACGGTTCGGCTTCCTCATCCAACCAGTTCCACACTGGAGATCATCAAGTACGCTGAATCGGGCTTGAAAGCAATTTTTAAATTCGGCTATAACTACCAGCGAGTGGGTATCATGCTCACGGACCTGGTGCCTGCGGACTATCGGCAGGTGGGCGTGTTCACCAAGGGGCCGGACGAGCGGCTGATTCGACTCTCGGCCGTAATGGACAAGGTCAATAAACGATACGGTCAGGATAAGCTTCGGCTGGCGTCACAGATGTATAATCCGGAGTGGCCCATGAAGCCAGCATACCTGTCGCCAAGGTATACGACGCGTTGGGAGGATATACTTGTGGTAAAGTGATGTATTTACCTGGAAGCTAAGTTAAACAGCCCTTTTCTTGAGAATTAGTTCTATCTGCTTTAAAACCAAAAGCACTGTGGATTTGAAAGACAACCCATCAAGGCTCTGGAAAATCAACATAGTCATCCTTGATTGCCTTGAAAACGTACAAAAGAGGGTTTCTCAAGCGGGTCGCCTTTTTTTGTGAGCGCGACTTTTGTTGATAGCCTGTTTATGTAAACAGTTAAAATAAGTGTATATTGGTTTATCTACAGGTAACTATTTTTTGTATAAATGGGTAATAAATCTAGGGAACGGTAAAGTATCCGACCGATAAATAAGTGAATACCTAATACGCTTGGTGGGCCATCAGATAGGCGTTTACTTTGTCTGGAATTCTAACGTAAATCGGTTCATTCAAATGAAAAATCTTCACTTTTCTATTTTATTACTTCTAGGCTTATTGGCCGGAACCCAGTCTTTTGCACAATATGTTCCCGACAAGGGCTCAAAGTTATTAAACCTGGGTATCGGCGTGGGTGGTTATGGCGGCATTGGTTTTGGTGGTGGCGGTGTTGCTTTCGGGGGCTCTTTTGAAGCTGGGGTCGCTAAAAATATAACCGTGGGTGGTATTGCCAGCTTCCGGTCTTACTCAGGGTTTGGCTCTTATTACAGCATCGGTGCGAGGGGCTCTTACCATTTTAATGAATTGCTGAATATGTCGGACGAGAAAGTAGATCTATACGCAGGCTTAGGGTTAATTTATAGCGGTTTCTCGTATAAGGACGGGTACCTGAGTTCTGCTTATAATTATGGCGGAATTGACCTGGGCTTACATCTGGGTGGCCGTTACTTCTTTTCCGACAAAGTAGGCGCCTTTGCCGAAGTTGGCGTGGGTGTTGCTCCGCTTCAGCTGGGTGTTACCTTCAAGCTGTAAGTATAGACGTATATAGCAAGGTATAGTTTATTGTAAAGGGCACAATCCCGGTCGCTAAATGGCCGGGATTGTTTATTTTTGGGCGTAGTCAATACCCACCGTCCATGAATCCTGTCCTTTTGCTACTTGCGGGTAGCCTCGTTTTGCTGTCTCCTCAAACCATTGACCGCCTGTCGGCTACGGTTACCACCCGACAGGTGCAGCAGGGTAAATCCGTTACCGTTCGGGGCGAAATGTTCTACCAGCGTAATGGAAATATGGTCACCCATTTTACCTTCCCGCGTGAAGTGGTTATTCTGGCCAATAAACTCGGCGAGACCCGAATTTACGACCCCCGCCGAAACGCCGTCATTCGCTATCAGAACGAATCTTTCAGCACGCAAACCACCCAACTGGCGTTTTTCCTGAATGGTACTACCGCCGATATGGGCCTGAGCCGTCTGGGGTTCGTGCAGGATAAAACAACGGCCAACGCCAAACTGCTGATTACCGAGTGGCGACTCAAAACCCCCAACGTCAAAGCCCCCATTCAGCGGGTGCGTATCGTGTACGACCAGGCAACCCCGATCTACATGCATTACGCGGATGGTACCGGGAAAATACTCCGGAAAGTATTCTACTACGGTTATCAGCCCATCGAAGGTCGGCCGTTCCCGGCTACAACAACCGAAATCGTTTATCAGGATAAGGATTCAACCGTGTCGAAAACGGTTTATGCCGATTTTCGGCTGAACGGCGCAGCCAATAGCCCGTATTTCGATTACGTTATTCCGGCAACGGCCAAAACCGATCAATGAAGCTGGCTATCGTACTGCTGGTCGTTGCGCTGGGAGGCACGACCAGCCTTCGGGCGCAGGGGCCTGTATCGGACCGGCAACTGCTGGCCGACCGTGATTTTCAGACGAGTGCTGCATTTGCCCAGTATCGCGGAGCAGGTAACTCCGATCGGGTAGTGCAGTACCGGAAGCAGAGTTGGCTGGCGCAGTACAACCCCGTTTCCCTGACTTTAAAAGGCGCCATGCTGGGGTATCAGCGGCTGATGTCGCAGCAACTGGCCCGAAGCTGCCCCTACCAGATCACCTGCTCCAACTTCAGCAAGCAGGCCATTGAGCAGTATGGCATCATGAAAGGGGTATTCCTGAGCGCCGACCGCATCATGCGTTGCAATCGTATTGGGTTGCTGGATGTACCACCAATGGACATAAACCCTACTGATGGTACTATTCTTGACCCGCTAAGCCGCTACCGATGAGCATACTTCGTTACTGGCTACCGGTACTGATCTGCTTGTTGTCCGGACCGGCTTTGTGCCAAACCGGCAACTTCAGCCGTGAGTGGCAGTTTGCCCGTTATTTATCCGAGAAGGAAGCGAACGACGAGGCCGCTTTTGTTCTTCAGACATTCGATAAACAACGGCTTACCGCGTCGCAGCGCGATTCGCTGGCCTACCTGACGGGCTGGCTGGCCTATACGGCCAAGTCGCTGGATGAGGCCAGCAGTCATCTGTTGTCGGTATCACCGGCATCACCGTTTTATGTGAAATCCCGCTATTTTGGCGCGTATTGTCTGGCATTCCAAAACCGACGCGATTCGGCTGGTGCCATCATGCAGAAATTACCGGCTACCGACTCTACACTGATCGAGTTGAAGGCTTTTGAACAGGCCGGTGTAGCGCTTCTCCAGCGCCGGTACAGCTGCTATGACACGCTCCGCCAACAGTTCAGTTACTCGTCCTATGCGTTAAGTGCCGAAGAGACCCGGCTGGATGCTTACCGGAAGGGGCTGGCGGCACAGAAACGGCGTTCACCCGCGCTGGCTGGTCTGCTGAGCGCCATTCTGCCCGGTTCGGGAAAGGTGTATGCCGGAAAGCCGAAACAAGGCATAGCCGCTTTTCTGCCGTTGCTGACGCTGGGTTTGCTGACCTGGGAGGGCTACCGGAAAGATGGCCCTGCCAGTGTGCGCTTTCTGGGGTTCGGCTCCCTCTTCACCGTGTTTTATATAGGCAATATCTGGGGAAGTACGCTGGCCGTAAAAGTCCGGCGCGATGAATTTAACCGGGGTTATGACAACAAGATTTTGTTTGATATGCACATTCCTCTGCGGAATCTGCTCAATCGCTAAAGCGCAGAACCCGCTTGCGCAGACCGATTCACTCTTCGCATCGGGCCAGTTTCTAGCGGCTCGGGTGGGCTATGAGCGGGTACTTTTTGGCGCAGAATCGGCGGAGCTACAGGTTGGAGCGGCTATGGGTAAGGCGCGCTGCCTGAAACAGCAGGGCTTATATGCACAGGCGGTCACGTTCCTCAACGGGCAGATTCAGCCCGGCTATCCAGACAGTTTACTGTATTCACTTCGGCGGGAGCAAATCCTGTGTGCGTATCTGGCCGGTCAGTTTGAAAACGCCCTTTCGTTGCTGGATCGGTTGCCATACCTGCACCCCGATGTGCCGGTGTCGTCATTGCTAAGGGCTGTACGGGTACTCTCGCTGAATGAATTACGTCGCTGGCCTGAAGCATCTGTAGCCTACAACCAACTGGCAATAGTGGCTCAGGCCGACACCCTATCAGCTCCCTATCAATATTTACCGCAGCTCAAAAGTGAGAAGAAAGCCCAATGGCTCTCAACGTTTATTCCGGGTGCCGGACAATTCTACGCGGGCAGACCCGCCGAAGCGGCTCTAAGCATTGTTATGCAGTCGGCAGGTTTGTATTTTGGCGTGACGAGCTTTTTGCAGGGCTATTACTTATCCGCCTGGGGCGTTGGGGCGGGTTTGTTTGGCTCATTCCACGCGGGGGGCGTGCGGAGGGCAGAGGTGCTCGTACGGCAGTTGAATCAACGGAGGGCTGCGGCTTTCAATGCGCAGGTACGGCAGCAGGTGCTGGAGATGGTGAAGTAGTGGAGTGGGTGGGGTAGCGGAGTGAGTAAGTGGCTAACAAAAATCTTGATTATGCATTAGCTACTTAGTCACTCTACTACTCCACCCACTTAATTAATCACTAGTTATTCGCCCACATGAAAAACTTCGAGTTGTCGACATAAGGCGAAATATCTTCGTTGTGCATGATCAGCACGATAAAGTCAACCAGGGGAACAACGCCGAAAATACCACCACAGGTCAGGATATAGCCGACCCAGGTCAGCGTTTGCGTACCCAGATACAAGCGGTGAATACCCAGGCCACCCAGAAAAAAGTTCAGCAGTATAGCCGGAACAAATTCCTTGCTTGCTTTAATTCGGGCAGGGCCGGCCAGGTTACCGGTCATCTGCTGGCTTTCGAGTAGGTTCGTACTTACAGCAGCAAGGCTAACGTCTTCGCTCTGAGCGATTAGCTGTTCCACTTGCTGATCATTGATTACATAAGCGTCTGCGGAGAGATCGGCAGCCCGCGTCGTCAATGTTGCCACGGTGAGAAGGCAAAGAATTAATAAATGTTTCATATTTGTGAAAAGTGTGTAGTTGTTCCCAAAAATACAGATAATACTGAGAGATAAATACCTAAATTTTAAAAACCGCTAAGGGAGTCATATCAACAAAATATGTGTTGATATGACTCCCTTAGCGGTTTTTTCGGGCATAGTCTTTGGCCGGGCCGGTTGCCGGCTTATGGGTATAGTACCGTAAAACTACTCAAAGAGTGCGTTCGATCCTGAGCCGGTTAATTCTTCGCCCCACCCGATACTTTTCCCGCTTTGGCCGGAACGCCGGGCTGGGTGATCTCAAAGTTCTCTTTCTGCTTGGCCTCGGCTACCAGTTTCCGGACATCGGCCAGTAGTTTCTTCGCGTCATAGACCACGCCGTCTTTTACGGTGTAGGTAACACCGCCAACGCGCTCCACTTCGTTTTTGTCGTTCAGGCTGATCGCGCCCGTACCGTACAGCACTTTAAGGTTGGCGAGCGGGTTCTGGTCGACAATCACAAAATCGGCGAGTTTGCCCACCTCAACGGAGCCGATCTGATCGGCCATACCGAGCGCTTCGGCACCTTTCAGGGTAGCCGCCCGGATTACTTCGAGCGGGTGAAAACCGGCTTCGCGGAGGAGTTCGAGTTCGCGGATGTAGGCAAAACCGTAAAGCTGATAAATGAAGCCCGAATCGGAACCCGCCGTTACGCGGCCTCCCCGGTTTTTATATTCGTTAATGAACGCCATCCAGAGCTGGTAGTTTTTCTTCCAGGCTACCTCCTGCTCCGTTCCCCACGAATGCCAATATGACCCGTGCGAAATCCGGCTCGGACCGTAAAAACGCCACAAACTTGGCAGCGTGTAGTCGTCGTGCCACTCGGCGCGTCGGGCCAGCATCAGCTCCCGGTTGGCTTCGTAAATATTGAAGGTCGGGTCGAGGGTGAAGTCCAGCGAAATAAGTTCGTCCATCACCTTGTTCCAGCGGTCGGTACCGGGTTTGGCGGCTTGCTGCCAGAGGTTTCCGGCTTCTTCAAAGCGGTTCTGCTCGTTGTTGTAGTTGTAATTGGCGGGGTAATTCTGAACGGTCTTGTCGTCGAACAGGGCTTCGGGCAGGCCGTACCAGTGTTCGAGGGAGGTCAGACCGGCTTTGGCCGTGGCCAGGGCATTCATCCGGGCTACTTCCAGCTGCGCATGGTGGCAGGCCGAACGCAGACCCAGTTTCTTATTCTCTTCCAGTGCCGCCCGGAAAATATTGGGTTCGGCACCGAAAAACTTAATGCCGTCGGCTCCTTTTTTTGCGTTTTGCTGCACCCAGGCGCGGGCCTGTTCTACGGTGCTGATGGGTTCTTTGGCCCCCTGCCCGAAAACGGTGTACGCTTTAATGCGGGGTGCCGTGATTTCGTTGCGGTCGCTTTTGGCGCGGTGCTCAAGTACCCAGTCGAGGCCATTGCCGCAGGATGGATCGCGAATGGTGGTGATGCCGTGGCCGAGCCAAAGTTTAAAGACGTACTCGGCACTGGCCCCCTGCGCCTGTCCGCCAATGTGGCCGTGCATATCGACAAAGCCCGGCATGAGGTACATGCCTTCGCAGTTCAGCTCTTTATCGCCGGGCGATGCCTGCGGACGCCCTTTCGGGTCGATTGAAACGCCGGGATAACCCACCTGCTTAATCTGCGTGATGCGGTTCTTCTCGACTACAATGTCCATCGGTCCAACCGGTGGGGCACCGGTACTATTGACGAGCGTAACTCCCCGAATGATGAGCTTGCCAAAGGGGCCATCGCCTTCGTGCCGGGGCGGGGACTTTTCCACCTGAGCCGATAAGGCGTGAACAATGAAGAATGTAAAATGAAGAATAAAAGCCAGGCGAGTGAGAGGTCGTATCATAATCAGGAAAATCGTTTCGGTAAACAGTTGTAAGATAAGCTAAACTGCCAGACTTTTGCAACGCAGTCGGTACCAGACTGCCTCACCATGAAACAGTTCGTCACCAAAAACTTCCTGCTAATCATCCTCCTCCTGGCTGTCGGGTTTGCGTTTGCCATGCAGGTGACCATTTTTCAGAAGCCTCCTGCTGCAGCCGCGCCACCCACCACACCCGTCGCGCTACCCGCAGCCTTCAGTGCCTATTGGCAGACCGGAAAAGCGGAAGTAAACACCTACCGGCTCGAACAGGCCGAGGCCGGGGCGCTGCATGCGGGTGAGGCCCGGCTGATTTTCGCCGTCGAGGACTTTCGAACCGATAAACAAGTTCGTTCCGAAACCGAAGCCAGCCGCGACAAGGCGATTCCGGTACTCAAGGCGAACCTGTCCCGACGGTTTGTGGTCGGTATGCAGGATTATACGCTGCAGACATCGGTGTTTACACCCGTCAACAGCCCTGTGTTTCTCAATACGCTGAAAGTCAGTGCATCGGCGCAGGACTGGTCGGGGCATAGCTATCTCCAGCTCAACTACCGAACGAATGAATACCAAGCGACGGGTCAATCGTACGTTGAGCAGGAAGCCGATGAAGCCTATACAGTACCCAAAGCCCTGCTGGAAGATGAACTCTGGAATCGAATTCGGATAGCTCCCGATAAATTGCCAATTGGAGAAATTCAGCTTATTCCGGGCACTATGAACGCTCGTCTGCGGCACCGGAAACTGGAACCGCTGGCCGCCAAAGTGAAACTCGAACCCTACGAAGGTGTATTATATCCGGGAAAGCTGCTCAAGGCATATGTCATCGAATACCCAACCGACGACCGGTCGTTGCGCATCGTTTTTGAAGGGGAGTTTCCGCATAAAATTGTGGGGTGGGCGGAAACGTACCCGAGTAAAGACAACCTTCTCACCACCCGGGCGGTTCTGAAAAAGACCACCCAATCTGATTACTGGAATCACAATACCCCCGCCGATACCTCTTTACGGGCGGAACTACTACGATAAGGGTTATGCAGCAACGACTTTTTTTACCACAAAAACAGACTGGCTGGTACGCAGCTACACCGGCAAGAATGTTTGGGATGTACTGGCTTCTTCTCGCCGGGCTGTGCCTTTTTTCGGGATGCTCGTCGGCCCCGGACAAACCAACTCCGACCGATGACCCGGTGTATACCCTGATTTTTCTGGACAAAACCCGCAGCGTCGATGTGAACAAGGCGTTCGTGGGTCAGAAATACCAGCACGCGGTCGATGAGATCATCGAACAGAACATCCGCCGGAAAGGCGATAAGCTGGATGTTTATTTCATTCATGAAAATACGTCCAAAGCCCGTGCGTTGAACGTTACCGTTCGCTCCGACATGGACGATGTATCGGCCGCCAGCCAAACCGACCGCGAAGCTGCCGAAACAGAATTCAATCTTCTCCTCACCCGCGAAAAGGCCCAGATCCGGCAGCGGGTGCTGCAGCAACTGGTAGCGCAAAATACGGGCAGCTCAAATCGCGAGACTGATATATGGGCGAGTCTGCCCGTCATTGCCAAAGCCAACGAATCCGGCGCAGCCGTGAAAGTCTACTACCTCAGCGACATGATCGAGAGCGTAAAAGGAACCGGACGGCGCGATTTTCAGGTGAAGCCCCCTAAAGACAATGCTCAGGCCGATGAGTGGGCCAAAGCCGATGCCCAACAGCTCAAACGCTATACCATCGGCAGCCCCGATATTACCATGGTTTTACCTTTCGAACCAAACGCATCGGTTCGGGAGAACAACCCTTCCGTTACGCAGTACTGGCAGACGCTGTTTGCTGAACTGGGCGCGGGCACCGTTGAAGAACAGTAGATTAGGTTCATTTAAAAAGGTTTCTTAATCACAGCGTCACGGTGTACACCGTGACGCTGTGATTAAAATAGGATTAGTTTACCAGCCGTCAACCCGGCTTCTCTTCCAAAACTTCCTGTCCCGGGATCTCGAAGTGGTAGCCTACCGAGAAGCCGGAAAAATCTTTCTTCAGGCAGTACGACGTCAGCGATAGTCCATCGTCCTCGCGCCTAACCGACAGGTAGTGGAAAAGGGGTTTGTAATCCGTTGCCAGATCGGGCAGCCGGGTGGGTGATACGTTCAGGGGTTGCCGCAGTCCACCGCCCCCGCCAATTACCAGAAACGTTTTTCCTTCGAACTCGTAGCGCTCAAAGGCGTGCGAGTGCCCCGTAATGAACAGGCGTCCCTTCTGCGACCGCGTATAGGCCGGAACAAACCGCTGCTGGACCAGTTTGGAGGAGCCAACCAGTTTGCTGTTTGAGTAAGGCGCGTGGTGGCAGGTAACAATAATCACCTTTACCGCCGGGTCTTCGTCCAGCTCTTTGAGCGTTTGCTCGTACCAAGTCTGCTGTTTTACCAGATCGGCGACGGAGAGAATGCTGAAGTTGGAATTGAGCATGACCACCGCAATGCTGTCCGTTATTTTAACGTAGCCGGTTGGAATATGCTCCGGAAACCGTTTCTGGAAGTTTTTGGCACCTTTCTTGGGCCGTCCCATGACATCGTGGTTGCCCATGATGGCGTAAACTGCTGTGCCGACAGCGGTGCAGTTTGCCAGAAACTGGTCAATGATCCGCCACTTGTTATTCCGGTAGCCCAGTGAAACAATATCGCCCAGCCAGTACAAAACAGCTGGTTTTAATCGGATAATCTCGTTGAAAATGGTCGTTGTTGCCTTGGTGTTCTGATGCGTTCGCAGTACCAGCCGCTCCACCCACATTGGTGCCTGCGTATCACTTAAAAACAAAATCTCCCGTTTATTCTCTTCCTGATTCATAACGACAATTTATACGTGGTGGACTTGGTGGAGTGAGTTGAGTAAGTGAAGTAGTTTCTTGGTAACTCCACTCACTTCACCTGGTTCACTAACGTCACTACTCCACTCACTCCACCACTTACCATGAAAACGCACGCCAGACGAGCTGAAGTTCGGCCGTAAAGGCCGCGTTCTGAATTGCTACGGCATCAAACCATTTCACTTCGCCAGCTACTCTAAAACGACGGCCAATCGGATATGTGTATGATGCTGCCGCCATCCAGCCCGGACTATTTGTATAAGCATTAACCGTTCCGGCGTACTCAAGGTGCGAATAATTTATGTAAATGCCCGTTCCGGCCGTAACCGACAGTCGGCGTGTGAGGCTACGGTCTGTACCCCGAAGCCAGGCCAGCGGCATGGAAAATACCAGCAGGACCGGAATGGCCGACACGTACATCCGGGCGGTTTCGCCCGCCACCCGACCCCGGTAGCGGTACATCGTTGTCCAGCCCGATTCCAGCCCGATGCGCAGCCGATGATCGGGATACCACATAACCCGCAAAGAGGCCGGGGTTCCTAACTTATTGAGCCGGGGTTCGGAAATTGTTTGCGGTACGCCAAGGTGAGAGGCATAGTACGACAGGCCACCTCCCGCCGTTACCACAATCGTATAAGGACCACGTTTGGTGGCGATGGAGTCTGTTTCGAGTTGCTGAAGGGGCTGGGCAGTCGTTGTAGCTGTGCCGACAAACAGGCTCATCAGCCCCGGTAGAATGAATAAAAGTACCCGCATAGAATTATTGCTGTTCAACATAATGATAGTAAGCCACAACTGGCGAGTAATTGGACAGAATACCATCGAACTCATTCTGGCTGATAAATTCACGAATGAACTCCGGTTCGTCGAGTGTCCATACATAGACTGTCAGGCCAGCCGCTTTCATGGCCCGTACCTCTTCAGTTTGGGGACCAAGCGTCCAGCGGGGTGCCCAGATGCGGGCACCCAGACTACGGGTAATGGTGGTGTCCAGCTCGCAAAGGATGGGCGTATTTTCTTTGCTGGCTAATGCTTCGTACGAGGCCACCGCCTGCGTACTGGGCAGGCCAATCACAATGCGCAGGTCCCGACGCGCCAGAATGGCCTTCTGCCGGTACTTCTGCTGAATCTGCTGAACCTTGTCCATAGGACCGATGTATTTCGTATCGAGCCAGACAAAATTCAGCGACGTGTTGTTGATAACCGTTTCCAGAGCCTCCTCCAGCGTCGGAATTTTTTCGCCATTGACGAGCCGCACCAGCGCATTCAGTTGCTGATAGGTGTACGATTCGATGGGTCCGGTAAGACCGGTCTTTTGAATAAGCCGCAGATTCAGGGTGTTGTCGTGGTATAAAATCGGTACGCCATCTTTCGTATAGCGCACGTCGATCTCTATCCCGTTAGCACCCAGGCGCGATGCCAGTTTGATGATCTCGATGGAGTTTTCCGAAGCAGGCAGCAAATCCGACGTACGTCCGCCAGACCGGTGCGCCATAATGGAAAACGGCTTCTGATTAAGCGGACGCCGGTACGTAAGCGTGAGGGGCTGGATGGGTGCGGCCGTACCGGCTCCGTAACCGCCCGTCAGGACCAGCGTATCACCCAGCAGCAAACTACCCGAGAAGGGCTGCAATTGCCCATTGCGTTTGTTCTTGACGGTTAAACGCACCAGCCCCGTATTGGTGTTAACCAGCCGTCTCCAGTAGCCGTCGACGACCAGACTGTCGACTTTCTGGTTGGCTTCGAGATTGAAAAACCCCGCTTCCAGCCCCGTAAAAATAGACAGATAGTGAGTCGTGTCGGCCCCGTTCAGGGTGTACGTCCATTTTACGGCTACCTGATCGCCGAACTGCGTAGCGCCATCGCTAACCGCGTAGACGCCTTCCATTGCCCGCCGAACGCCCGGTACAAACTTACCCGAACCCGGCGTACCGGCGAAATTGTAGGGTACGGGTGCTTCGTAGTCCTTCCGGCAGCTGCTGATGGCTATGAGAACAAAACCCAGGAATAAGAAATTGGTCAGTTTCACAGAATAAAGCCGAAAATGAGTTGAGGATATAACAAGTTTCTGTCGAAGGTGTCGTAGAGTGACCAGAGCTGCCAGTTGAAGTTGGAGTAGGCCATTCGCACACCCACCGATACCCGGCGCTGGTTGTAAAAAGGCTGTTCGAGCACAGCCGCAAAGGCTACACCGTTTACGTCCCGACGGTTGTACTCGACGGCCAGCGAACCTACCTGCGACCGGTAATACAGGTCAATAATGGCCTCCGACCGAACCGTTAGCTGCAGATCCCGCGTGAGTCGATACCCGACAGACAGGCTGGGAAACGTCTGAATGCCGTAAGCCTGGCTGTTAAACACATCTTTGATGCGCAGGGCCCCGAACCAGCCGCTCAAATCGTACCCTACCCCTACCGACAGCCGCTCGGTAAGGGGTGTAGCCCAGCGTACGCCCACACCCAGGTTGCTTTGAACAAACTGGGTCTGTATGCGGCCCGTTAAGTAAAACCGTTTCGTTAATGCACGCTGGATGTTGAAATCAACAGCCGGAACGCTAACCCGTACCTCTTCGGTTATTTCGGGCGGGGTGGTGGTGAAGACGACACCAATGGATCGTCGCCACTTCTGGAGCGGGGGCGCCTGCGGAAAGTAGATGCCCGTCTGTGCAGGCCAGGGTTTAGGTGTCTGGGCCAACGAGGCCGATGCAAAAAGCATCATCAAACAAAGAACCCGGCCAAATCTGGTAAAAATTTTTGCGATGGTGGTCACTTGACAGCTTATAGTGAAAGTCAGATGAGATAAACTGCCTGAGCAGGATTTATGTTATAAGAAGGCCTCGCAAGGCATGGGCAGGACTGGTCCGAACGACTTTGACTACCGGCTGAATCAGGTAAAATAATTCGAATTTTTTTGCCGGAAAAGGCCTTCTTTTATGCAGAAAACCTCATTTATTTTGTTGTCTATACAGAACGTAAACAACTCATAGACAAGGAAAATGGAATCACTTCACTTACCTAAATTAACCAGTCATTCTACGGAAACGACCATCACCCGCTCCAGCCGACGCAAGGGAAACGGCCACGCTACGGCAGCTTTGCTGATTCAAATGGCGACCGAAATTTTAACCGCTTCACCAACGCTTAGAAAGAAGGCAAACATTACATTGATGGACCTTGCAGCCGCCGATAAAGTTCGGAAGGACCTGGCTAAAAAGTCGGTATCACTACAGTGACTGAGTAGACTATACGCATAGAAAAAGTCCGCTTTATAAAGCGGGCTTTTTCTCTTTACGACGTATTTACTCTGTTTGAAAGCTGAGCTGATAACCGATTAGCGATCAGTAAAGGCACTGGTAAATTTGCAGCCTTGGTCTGACCCCAGCGTTGGCATGGGTAGGCTTTTTATGAAAATTTATTTATATATAATTGTTTTCTTTCTAAAGCAATTTGTCAATTTTACCTGCTGTAGACACTCCGATAAGTCTCTTGAATACGCTACGAATGTATTTCGCCCGATCAGGCGAAGCCGTGTATTCAGTTCAACAAAAGGGGTGTTTTCAGCTTCTATCCATTTATACATATTATCCGTATGGAATCGACTGAAAGTCAATCGATTATTGGTAGGAATATCAAATTGATTGAGATTGTAAAAAGAAATTTAAACGCTATCAGATCGGAGATCGACTGGAGTCAGGTCGAGTTTGAGAAAGATTGTGCCGGAAACATAGTCCGATTGCGGTCGAATGACCCAATGCTTTGCGAGTGGCTTCAGCAAACCATTACGATAACCCGGCCGGAGTCTGATGAATCCGCAGTCGCTTACCCCAATGTCTTCGTGCATGAGTGACACCCGTTACTGTTTTTTGATTAACTGTCTCAACCGCCCGGCCGATAGCCGGGCAATTGGGACAGTCCTGATAACCGACTTTCGGCACAAACGGCTAACCAATACGTTGTACTAGCTAACTGGTAGAACGGCCTGATAAGGCTTGTTGGAGTTGCCGGTAACGGTGATAGCGACATCCTTTATTGTCAGTTCGGCCGGTAGGGTGAACGTCACCTGCCCCTGTTTGTCGGTCTTTTTGACTTTGCTCAGCACCGCACGGTCGTTATTCCAGCCGCCAACCAGCGTAACGGTCTGGTTAGCCAGCGGTGTGTTTTGCGTGTTCCTGACCGTGACGACGACGGTACTTCCTTTTTGTGCGGTAGCCGGATGCGTAACGACGAGTTTTTGGGGAACCGTTCGCCAGAGGGTCATTTCCGGATCGCCGTACAGGGCCTGGGTAAAGAGACACCACATGCCCTTGGAGCCATCGACCGACTGCCGCAACCCGGCTGCCTGCCCTAAAGGAGCACCAAACGCAGCCATAATCCAGAAAAATTGTTCGTACAGGTAGGTAACCCCTATATAGCCCATATTGGTGTGACCAATGTATGCCACTGCCCCTTTATTCGCCATCGTGACCATTTTCTCGCCAAACGTTTTGGTACCCTCTTCGGGGGCACTGGTACTGCAGGCATCGCCATAGGCGATAAAATAGCCCGATGTATTGGTCAGGGTTTCGATGGTGTCGGTACCCAGCCAGCAGGTTCCCCAGGGAGCCCCATGTCCGGTTAAACTTAAAAAGTGGGTGCCCTGACTGATGCCCGCCTGTAGACTCTGGGTGCGGAGTGGCAAGGCAGGTTGCGGTTCTGCCAGTGTTTCGGTGTAATCCGCAAAGTACCGGCGGATGGTGGTAAAATCGGGGAACAGATCCTGCATTAGCTTTCGCTTTGTTTCGGCTTCGACGGCCGCAAACTCCAGCCCTTTTACATCCGTCTGAATCTGTGACGGTTGATTTAGGGTGGTGAAACCGGTGATTTCAAGGCAGCTGGTTGCCTTGTCAACCACCTTCTGGCTGAAGGTTTCGTCCATGAAATAAAATCGGGGCGATTCAATCTGGCTGATCGGGTTGTACGGAATCAGCAGGTCTTTGTCGCCGTAGAAAGCTTTCAGGTTGAAGTTGGGTGCGAAGGAGCTGTCCAGAACCGCGCCGGTGGTTGGTGATAAACGCAGACGTATACGAATGCTGTTGGCTGCCGGACTCGTTTTCTTGGTTACGCTGAACAGCCCTTCCTTTTCCGGATTCTCCTTGCTGTTGTCTGGCCAGTAGTTCACCACGCTAAAGTAATCGGCAGCGAACACCATAGTTTTCAGCGACTGATCGGCCGCGGCTCCGCTGATCGTCAGCCCTTCGTAAGCCAAAACCTTGTCGACGAAAGCTGCGGCCTCGGCACCGCTGGTAATGGGTGCGCGGCCAACCCAGATGTCCTGCGTTGTCTTGTAACTATTCAGCAGAGGTTCTTCTTCTTTGGTGGTTGGATTAAGCGCAAACATGCCGTATAAGCCCGACGCCAGCGGGTCAAAATCATACCGGCCCGGCACCGAATAGCAGGAACCGTCTACGCTGGCGTAGTAGAAATCGGTGGGGATGTTGCGGTCGTTGCCCAGCCAGTAAAAACCGTATGTACTGTCAACGCTGGCGGCAGGTCCTTCGATGATCAGGTAAATTTCGTTCAGGTCCTTCGTTTCCGGCTTGCCCAGCCGGGTGAACCCTGTCGTTTTGTTGGGATCGATAAACTCCGATTTCTTCGTGAAATACCAGCCAGCCTGTTGCGATGACGCATTCAAATTAAACGAAATAAGCTTGCCCGACGTAGCATTGCAGAGCGTCCGGAACGGTTGCGTATCGTTAAACTCCTGAGTGGTTTTGCCCGGATTGTCAGGATCAGGTACAGTCCTGAGCGAAAAGACGCCCGTACTCACATCGTTACGAAGCTTGGCAATCGACTGGCCGGGAATTTTGACGCATTTGCGAATGGGCGGCACCGGGTCCGACACGTACACAAAGTCCCAGCCATAATTTCCCTTGTCGCTCACGTAGCTAATCATGTTGCGCATGGGCACGATGTCGGTGTCGCCCCCGATCAGCAGATACCGGGTTTTCCAGCTTTTGTACGCGTACTTCACGAAGTTCCGGATAATCTCGGCCAGGTCACGCGCTTTCAGGCCATGGCCACAGTCCGTAAAATCGCCCCACTTGACGCCTGTCGAACTGGCTCCCTGAACAATTTCGGATACCGTTACTACTTTGGCATCTATGCCCCGTTTGGCTTTCCATTCGGCCAGCCGCAGAAAGTGACTGGTAGCCGTTTTCCCCGCCGGATCCAGCGGTAGGGTGGTGGAGACAACCGGCTTTCCGTTCTGGAATGTCCACCGCCGGTCGTCCGTAATGATCAGGTAAGTAGCTGTGGTAATGAACAGGGGAAGCCCTCCGGGAATGCGAAAATCACCCGGCCTAAAACTCGTGGTCCCCTGATTGAACTGGGTCAGTACCGATTGGTACCCCAGGGGAAAATTGAGTTTTCGCAGTTCGGTAACCGGGGCGGCAGGCAGCGGTATGTCGGGTTGCTCTACCTCCAGGGTATAACTGAGATTAGGGTACAGCAGGTATTGCTGCTGCCGCGGATCATATTGCATTGGCCGCACCCGAATGGCTATTGTAAGGGTGCGGTTTATCTCTTCGGTACGCTGGATCAGAGCCAGTTCCGTTGGCGAAGGCCGCCCCCGAAGAACACGGGGTGACAACGTAGCCCGCTGCCGACTGGCTGCCAGTACACTGGCCCGGAGCACCGGCCTGGTGTCGGGTACGTCTAACAGCACCGTCGGGACCGGCCTGGGGTTTACCCGTTCGGGCAGTCGCACGGGCTCACCCGGCTCAACCGTCAGGCCAATAATCCGGCTGCCGCTGGGTAATACAATAAACTGTAACTGTTCCGGCAGCGTCGGCTCGCCGGGTTGTGTACTTGGGTAAAAATTGGCCAGCTCGGGAATGTCGAACCCATCAGCATGGCGAATCCGTAATTGGGCCTGATCGGCATTGGCCCGCCCCGGGTGTTGCCGGCGTACCCAGGTGTAGGCCTGCCGGGCATCGACGAACAAATCGACGATTTGAGTCGACAGGGCCGGGTTGATGGTAATGGTCGTGTCGGCGAGGGGCTGGCGGGCATTGGGAACGCGCAGCACCCGTACCACTACCGTAACGGGCCGGATGGCTCGCGGCAAATCGAGCAGTAGCTGGTAATCTCCCCGCTCGTCGGTCAGCGTTGAGCCAAGTACGGGTTGGGGAGCGCCCTGTTGGATAACCTGAACGGTCAGCCCGGCTGATAAATACGTGTTGGTCGCGCGATCGCGCACGGCTCCGGTCAATTGAATCTGCATTGGATCTGTTGAGTTAACGATCGTTTAAAATCGATTGGGTTTAACTCCTGAATAGTAGCAGATAATGAACCGGATGGAAACAAGTATTGGCTGAATGGATATGAATAAATGATCTTTTGAGGGAACGGTAGTATGTGGCAAACTTCTTCCGTGGCAGGAGGTGCTCTTTCGGGAGAAGTCAGGGGCTTCTTTCTAACGTAGCCGCTACAGTTTATCGGGGCCGATGGGCTGCGGAACCAGATTTTCAACGGGTTTGCAGCTTTTCATGTACGCGAAAATGGCTACCAGGTCTTCCTTTTTCATGTCTGCATAATTAGGCCATGGCATAGGGGGCAGCAATGGACGAGCGGTGCGGAGCCCTTTACTTTTCCCTTCCGTCAGAGCAATGATAAACTGTTCTTCGGTCCAGTTGCCAATGCCGGTGGCATCCGGAGTCAGGTTTGCCGCAAACGACACGCCCCATGGCCCCACAGCAATAGTGTTCATTGGATGAAACAACACCCAGTCGGTCAGAACATCTTTGGTTACTTTGCCCACGGGTATTTTAGCCGGGTGGCCGGATAGCCCCAGTTGGGGATCGGGAACGGGGCCTTGGGCAGTCATGACTTTTGGCGCATGGCAGTCGGCACAACCCATGATTTTAACGAGGTACTTCCCTTTTTCCAGTTGCGCCTTCGTGTACGGTGCGTTTTTTACGGCTTTCTTTGGGGGCTCTAACGTAGGCCTGCTGGTAAAGGATACCAGCCCTGTGGTGCTCAGAAACAGTACGATCAATGCGGAGGCAACGAATTGTTTTTTCATGTGTTGCGAGTGGTTAAACGAAGTGAACACTTTGTATAAAAATCAGTAGTTAGCTCACGTAAAGCCCCAGGAATAATGAATAAAGGCACTGATTCATTGAACCGTCGAAATTGCCCTAATGCCTTGTGCTTTAGTCTGATGAATAGTTTATAGTTTATAGTAACTAAGTTGTAAGTAGCATAACAACGCCTTGAACTCCAAATCCTTTTCCCGAAGAATTATTGAGCGGTAGGCGCTGCCATTATTAGTTTTTAATATTAGTGAATACGCTACTAATCAGTGCTATACTTAATAAGTGCACATGAAATCATTTGTCAATCTGTAGGCTATGAAATGAGGGTGCCGACTGGTAGAATGTGCGCAGGAAGTCTCAAGTTGAATTGGACGATATTTCGCTCGTAGGTTTCTCCAACGCTCCACACAGCGCCTTTGTGACGCCCCCCATGACCGCCGTTGTGCAGCCGATTCACGAAATGGGCAGACTGGCGGCCGAACTACTCATGCGCCAGATTACTGAAGGGCAGCGGTTTATTCCCGAAACCCACGTACTGAATACGCAGTTAATTATTCGAGAATCAACCCTAAATGAAATAGGTAAGAGATAATCTTTTCAGCAAGATTTATCCCTGAACTAATCAGGTATCCAGGTACAGTTCGTAGGCTCATAGACAGGAACTTAGGATTTAGATAAAACCGGTCCATTTTGGCCCATCCATTGCCTTAGCAGTAACTCTATAATTTACAGTGATAGTGAACATAAACGGATATGCACAAACAAGGCTGAAAGGTTTGTATATCCAATTCAATAGAAGTCCGAACGATTGATTAGACAATGAATGCTCATTCGTCTCACCTGGGAGGATTTAACTAAATATATAAACTCGTTAATGTGATAGAGACACAGTACTTTATCGCAATTATTCGATAAGAGCTGGGAGAACACATACTCATTCGAATTGAAAAAAGGTAATTAACGTCCTTATGATGGGAAAGCCATTTATCATAATTCGTAGATTTTTTTTAAAATATGCTGTCATTAAAGCAAGGGTATAGGGGCTTTAAAACACTCTTATGAGTAAACTCCTCTGACTGCTTGTTGCATGGACCGTTATACTCAACCAGAAAAACCTTCTCATTCTGATCGACAACAAGGACCACGGCTAGAGCTGGAGGATTCAGCTGGAGGCAGACCCGCATTCATTGACTCGGAGCTGTTTATTCGGCAAACGTTTGAAATAGATTCCCGTAAAGGGTATGAATTGCTCTTTAAGCGGTACTACCAACCACTTTGTAACCATGCTGTGAGGTTTGTTTACGCAAAAGACATAGCCGAAGACCTGGTCATTGATGTGTTTGGTCAATTCTGGCAAAAACAGCTTCAACACACGATTACTGTATCATACAGAGCTTATCTGTTTACGACCGTACGCCATGCCGCGTATAGTTATCTCCGCAAAGAGTTCAGCCGGGAAACTCCAACAGAAGATTTTTCTGAAATGATGTCGAATATGACAGCCAATACTCCGCAACAGGAAATGCAATTTAATGAACTGTACCTCAAAATTGAACAGGTAGTTCGGTCGCTGCCGCCCCAGAGCCAAAAAGTATTTATCATGAGCCGATTTGAAGGCAAGAAGAACGTAACAATTTCCGAGGAGTTACAGATTTCCGTAAAAACGGTAGAAGGACATATCACTAAAGTATTGTCCATTCTACGGCAGGCACTTCGACACTATGGCCTTGTAACGGAGTTAATCATGTTAAGTTTCTGGATGGTGGAGCAAGGGGTAAACAGACTTTTTTCACTCGTATAGAGTAACCAGACTGCTCCCGTATGAAACCACTTTTGTCAAAACAAACAATCTGGAACCTGTTTGAAGGAAAGACTACGCCAATGCAGAATACACTGATCCAGGAGTGGTTATGGGAGCCAGCCAACCAGGAGCTCTATTTCCAGTGGCTGGAAGAGTGGGAGCGGGAAAATCCTCAATTCACGGCAAATGTTGATCAGGCGTACGCGCGCTCACTGCAACTGAATCAGCGCAATGGGCTGGGGGAAACACATGTAGCAGAGCCTATTCGGCCGCAGATTATTCGCATGAAGTTTTATCGCCGGGCTGCCGCTTGTGTGTTGTTATTGCTGGGATTATTTCTGCTACGTGATGTATGGTTTTACAAACATTATGAAACCGGATACGGCGAAGTGCGGACAATTCGATTACCTGATAACAGCCGGGTCAGCCTGAACGCGCATTCCTCACTGACAGTTCCACGGTTTGGCTTCGGCAATGGCAGTCGTGAGGTGCAGCTAGCGGGAGAAGCCGAGTTTGCCATTCAGCATTTACCTGATCATCAACGATTCATTGTCCGAACTCCTGATCAGCTTGAAGTACAGGTATTGGGAACCGAATTTATCGTGTATAGCCGGGAGCGAGGGTCTAAAGTTGTCTTAAGTCAGGGAAAAGTACAGCTGCGTTCGCTAACCAATTTAAAGGCACAGCCAGTCGTGATGATGCCCGGCGATGTTGCTACGTTTTCAACCAGGGGTCAGCTCACACTACGGCATAAGCAGCCATTATCAGCTTTTCAAGCCTGGAAGCAAGGGCGTTTCATGTTCGAGAACACCCCTGTATCCGTAATTGCCTATCAGATCAGTGAACAGTTCGGAGTCAATGTAGTGGTGGCAGACTCAGTCCTGGCCCGACGAACGCTGGGTGGAACGTTTCAAGCCAAATCGGCCGACAATGTTTTGCAGGTAATTGCCGAAATACTCAATGTTCGAGTCAGCCGAAGCACCCCATCCGATCAATCGGTGGAAACATACATACTTACGCCAATCCGTTAGTTAATCTATAACTCTCTTTCTTCCATGACTCGATCTTTAAAACTTCTCGTATTCTTAACGGGAATGATGGGATATCTATATGATTCTCCTCTCATACATGCCCAATTACTGGCTCAAAACCTTCATAAAAACACGACCAGCCTTCCTCCTTCGCAGTCTCATACGCTTACCTTACGTGAAGCGATTATGCAGGTAAAAAAACAGTATAACGTTGATATCCTCTTTGAAGAGAAACTGCTGGAAGGCATTACAGTAGGGACAAGCCAGCTTCAATCGGGTCAATCGATCGAGAAAAACCTGACAGGTTTGTTACAACCCGCTGGTCTACGGTTTAAAAAAGTGGGTAAACTGACCTACGTAATATTGACAACCCGCGCGGATACTAAAACGAGTTATCAGGAACCGCTCAACGCACTCCCTTCAACTACGCCCACTTTCCCAATGGTGGGTATGGCTCAGCCAGTAACTGCGCATGTCAGTAGCCCAATCCAGGTGGTTGAACGGACTATCAGTGGGGTTGTAACGGGTGAAACCAGTGAGGAGTTGCCAGGTGTAAGCGTCGTAGTCAAAAATACAACTCGGGGAGCCACAACGGATGCAAATGGTCGGTATCGAATTAACGTGCCAGATGCACCCACTTCATTGGTCTTCTCCTTTGTAGGCTATCAGAGCCAGGAAGTCGCCATCGGAAACCGGACAACGGTTGATGTACAGCTAGTGCCCGATAATAAGGCGCTGGACGAAATTGTGGTGGTAGGGTACGGCACGGTTAAGAAAAGTGATCTGACAGGATCGGTGGCCTCGGTGAAAAGCGAACAACTCACCGCTTACCCTGCTACAGGAGCCGTACAGGCGTTGCAGGGTAGGGCGGCAGGGGTTCAGATTCAGGCAAACAATGGAGAACCAGGCAACAGTTTCAAGGTGCGAATCCGGGGGGGCAATTCGATCAACGCTAGTAGCGATCCGATTTTTGTAGTCGATGGCTTCGTCGGCGGAACATTGCCTCCACCGGAAGATATTGAATCGATCGAAGTGTTGAAAGATGCTTCAGCCACTGCCATCTATGGGTCGCGCGGTGCCAACGGGGTTGTGATGGTCACCACCAAGCGGGGCAAAAGCGGTAAAGCGCGTATTGATTTTAATGTCTCGCATTCCTTTCAGAAGGAAATCAAACGGCTCAACTTACTCAATGCTGATCAGTTTGTGAGTTACCTCAAAGAAATCAATCCTAATTACGTATCTCGGGGGCAGAATACCGACTGGCAGGACCAGATTCTCAGGCCCGGGGGTATTCAGAATTACCAGCTTTCACTATCCGGGGGCAATGACAATGTAAAATATTACATTTCCGGGGCGTATTTCGATCAGAAAGGAATCGTTATTAATTCTGATTTCAACCGGTTTTCGATCACCAGTAATATCGATATCAAAGTCTCCGATAAACTGCGGGTGGGTCTGAATGTGTTCGGACAACGCAGCAACAAAGCTGGCGTAGTCAGTCAGGAGCTATCAGGCGGACCAGCTGGTACCGGCGTAATCGCGTCAGCGTATAAATTTGGTCCCGACCTGGGCATTTACGATGCCAACGGTCGATTTTCCATTGCCGCCATTTCCGACCCGATCGACAATCCCTTCGCTATTGCTACCCAGCGCCAGAACAATAACGTTACGGACCAGACACAGGGAAATTTATTTGCTGAATACCAACTTCGCAGCGACCTGAAATTCAGAGCTACGTTGGGCACGACAACCAACACCGGTCGGACAGGGATGTACACGCCTACCACGCTGAATGCCGGAGCGTCTGTTGGGGGAGAAGCCTCAATGACTGGTTTTCGCAATACGTTGTTTCAGAGTGAGAACTACTTGTCCTACGACAAATCGTTTGGTGAAGCCCACCGCGTGGGCGTGGTGGGCGGGTTCTCCTACCAGACTTCCCGCAACGAAAGCTGGGGCGGTAGCGGGCAGTCGTTTATCAGCGATGCCCTCTCGTACTGGAACCTGGGGAGTTCATCGGTCTGGCAAGCTCCCTCCTCGGGGTTGACCGACTGGAAACTGGCATCCTGGTACGGCCGGATCAATTACGCCCTGAACGATCGGTATCTGCTTACGGTCAACGCGCGTTACGATGGTTCGTCAACCTTTAGTCGCAACCACAAGTGGGCCTTTTTCCCATCTGGTGCCTTCGCCTGGAACATGGGCAACGAATCGTTCATGACGGGCCTGCCGTGGGTAAGTCAGTGGAAGTGGCGGGCCAGCTACGGCATCACGGGTAATCAGGCCATTGCACCCTATCAGACGCTCGCTCGTTTTTCGACGGTTTTTGCGGCTATCAACGGGGTTGGCGTCAACGCCATCACACCGTCGTCCATTGCCAACAACGACCTGACCTGGGAAACCGCGGCTCAATTCGATCTGGGCACCGACATTAGTTTGTTTAACAACCGGCTGAACCTGACACTCGACTACTACCGAACCATTACGTCAAATTTACTCTTCAGCGTTCCACTGCCGCAGTATTCGGGCTACACGAGTCAGTTGAAAAACATCGGTAAGCTACAGAATCAGGGATTTGAAGTTACGCTGGGAACCCGGAACCTGACAGGCCCGCTCCGCTGGGATATGGACGTTAATCTTTCCCTGAACCGCAACAAGGTGCTGAGTTTACCCGGCGGAAAAGACATTTTCTACTCATCGGCACCGGGGCATCTGATTGGCCTGGATCAAACGCAGATTCTGCGCGAAGGTGCTCCGGTGGGTAGCATGTATGGCTGGATATACGATGGCGTTTACCAGACCGGCGATGCTTTTCTGACCGGCTCCGGCTTTGAACAGACGGCTGGTGGAGAAAAGTTTCGGGATCTTGACGGCAACGGAGCCATCAATAGCAACGACAGGACCATTATTGGTAATCCCAATCCGAAGTTTATCTGGGGCTGGACTAACGAGTTCAAATGGCGGAACCTGGACTTGAACCTGTTCTTTCAGGGATCGCAGGGTAACGATATGCTGAGCTATACGCTCATGGAACTGGACCTGCTGTCGGGAATCAATAACGCTACCACCAACGCCCTGAATCGCTGGACACCCCAGAACACCAATACCAACGTACCGAAAGCATCAGGGGCGCGTACCCGCCGGGTATCGACCCGCTGGATTTATAACGCAAGTTATGCACGACTAAAAAACCTGGCGGTGGGCTACACCTTCCCCAAGTCATTCACCAGTCGGGCTAAAATCAGTCGCTTGCGCATCTATGCAAGTGCGCAGAACATCCTGACGATAACCGACTATCCGGGCTACGACCCGGAGGTTAACTACAATTCGTCCGGCTCGGCGAACGGTAACCAAAATCTGGGACTTGATTACGGTAGTTATCCAAACGCTAAATCATACACGGTAGGATTAAACATTGGCTTTTAATCAGTCATAACGCTTTGATTATGAAAACGTCAACTAATAAATACTTGCTGGCAGTGCTGATTGGTGCGCTGGTTTCCTGCACGGATCTGGAAGAAAAGCCCCTGGGTGTACTGGCACCCGAGGGTTTGTTCAAGACTACGAAAGACGTACAAACGGCCATCAACGGAGCGTACGGGCTTATTGCTTCCGAACCCCTATACGGCCGCAACTTCGTAACCGCCCTGATGCTCCGCGACGACATGGCAGACATCGGTGACCGGACAACGGCGGCCGCTCGTCAGCAAACCAACGATTTTAACATGGATGCCAGCAACGGACTGGTCGCTTCCTTCTGGCCCCGCTGGTACAAGGTAATCAGTACGACTAACGCGGCCATCAATGGGGCGGAAGGACTAAATCTGGCGCCTGAAAAAATTAACCCAACCATTGGCGAAGCCCGGTTTGTACGGGCCTTTTCGTACGTTCATCTGGTCCAAATGTTTGGTGCCATTCCGTACATCGATGCGTTCGTGACCGATCCGGAATCGGTGAAGGGTATTAACAAAATGGCGGAAAACGATGTCTACGCCCGCATCATTAGCGATTTGGAATTTGCCAAACAGTGGCTACCCGATCAGCAACCGGCCGATGTGCGTACCCGCCCCACAAAAGGGTCGGCAGCAACGTGTCTGGCGACGGTGTATCTCATGCGGGGTGATTATCAGAAAGCGTATGCCGAAGCGAAATGGGTGATTGATAATAAAGATAAATTTGGGTACCGGCTGGAAGCTGACTTTCAGGATTTATTTATTGCTACCAAAGCCGATCAGCTCAAAGAAACCATTTTCGCGGTCGATTTCGTAGGGCAGAAAGTAGGACCCGAAAGTACAAACGATGATCTGATGGGCGCCATGACGGGAATTCGGGGCACCGATCAAAACGGTTGGAGTGTGGCCGTACCGACCCTAAAAGTATACCAGAGCTGGGACGCCCGCGATTATCGGAAAAAAGTAAGTCTGGAAGACTCCATGCGCATCGGTGGTGTAGTAAAGCCCTATACCGCGTTCCCAACGGCCGCTCGCCCGCACATTGCCAAGTTTGCCCGTTATCCGGGTAACGCCAACTCCGAAGGCCGTTATTCCGATCATAATTACGTTTGTTTCCGCTACGCCGAGGTACTACTAACGGCGGCCGAAGCGTTAGCTGAAGTAAATAGTGGACCAAACGCCGAAGCCATTGGTTATATCAATCAGGTTCGAAGCCGGGCGCGTAACTGGGCTGGCCGCCAGACAAGCTTCCCGGCCGATGTGACATTGGGTATGAGCAAAGAGGCTTTCATCAATCTGGTCCTGGAAGAACGGCGGCTCGAACTGGCCTTCGAGTTCAAGCGGTGGTACGACATCAAACGGCGTAAATTGGGAGATGCTGTCTTCAAAGGGGCTAACTCTCTGGAGCCACACCTCAATTTTGACGCCAGTCGGGATTACTTGTTTCCGTTCCTTAGTACCGAAATGGCCATCAATCCGAGTATTACCCAGAATCCGGGTTATTAATCAATACCCGCTAACTTTCGTCAGCCGTGGTAACGTGGCGATGGGTGATGCCGTTGACCAGACAGTAGGATTAATTAAGAAGTGTTTTCTTTGAATACATTCATGGGGCAACTCTTGCGGCTGCCAACTATAACCCGGCAAGGCAACTAAGATGACTTATCTGGCAATTGATACGATAAAAGAGCGAACCTTCGACGCCATCGTGGTCGGTACGGGTATTAGCGGAGGGTGGGCAGCCAAGGAACTGACCGGCCGGGGGTTACGGACGCTGGTGCTGGAGCGGGGACGGGACGTCAAGCACATTGTCGATTACCCAACAACGATGGCTCAACCCTGGGAACTCGAACACCGCGGGCAGGTGCCCCTGGCGGTTCGTAAAGAGTATTTGATTGCCAGTAAGAATTACGCATTTCGGGAAGATACTGCTCACTTTTTCACCAAAGATGCTGAACAGCCGTATGTACAGGAACAACCCTACGACTGGATCAAAGCTTATCAGGTAGGTGGCCGTTCGTTACTGTGGGGGCGTATGACACAGCGATGGAGTGACTTTGATTTCAGCGGTCCAGCCCGCGATGACTACGCTGTCGACTGGCCCATTCGCTATAAAGACATTGCGCCCTGGTACAGTTACGTCGAACGCTTTATCGGCGTATCCGGAAATCGGGATGGCCTGCCTCAACTGCCCGACGGCGAGTTTCTGCCGCCCCACGAGATGAGCTGCGTAGAGTCCTATTTTCAGAACAAGATGCGCAACCGATATGCTGACCGACCGATCATTATCGGGCGTGTTGCCCACCTGACTAAACCGAAGCCCATCCATTTTCAGCAGGGTAGAGCGCAGTGTCAGCATCGGAATCTGTGCGATCGGGGATGCCCCTATGGTGGTTATTTCAGCAGCAACGCATCGACCATCCCCTGGGCGGCCCGCACCGGGCGCATGACGTTACGGCCCCACTCGGTGGTCCATTCCGTCATCTACGATGAATCGCGAAAACGGGCAATAGGCGTCCGGGTCGTTGATACACAGACGCACCAAATGACCGAGTATTACGCCCGGATTATTTTCCTGAACGCATCGACGATGAACACAAATTTGATCCTGCTCAATTCAAGGTCAAACCGCTTCCCAGACGGGCTGGGCAACGACTATAACGGGCTGGGCAAATACATCGCGTTCCATAGTTACCGAGGACGGATTAGCGCGGAGTACGATGGTTTTCAGGAATTCAAGACCGACGGAGTCCGGCCTAATGCGTGCTACATGCCCCGGTTCAGAAACCTGCACAAACAGGAAACCGATTTTCTACGGGGCTATGCCGTAGCCTTCTCGGCGGGGCACGGTACGGTGCCGCACACCGAGGAATTAGGCGTCAGCCTGAAAAAACAACTGCTGCAAACGAACTACGGCAACTGGAACGTGGGAGCCAGCATGATGGGAGAAACCATTCCCAAAGAAGTGAGCCGGGTTCGACTTGACCCTACGCTAACTGATCCATACGGAATTCCGCAACTGCGTATTTCGGTAGCCTACGACGACAACGACACGAACATGTTGAACGACTTCTTCGATCAGTTATCCGAAATGTATACCGCAGCGGGCTTTACGAACATCCGTAAACTAGACACCCAACGTACTCCCGGTAACGAAAATCATGAGATGGGTGGGGTACGGATGGGGAAAGACCCTAAAACGTCAATGCTCAACCGCTGGAACCAGCTGCATAGCTGTCCGAATGTGTTCGTTACCGACGGTGCCTGCATGACCTCGACCTCTACGCAAAACCCTTCCCTTACTTACATGGCCCTAACGGCACGGGCGGCAGACTACGCCGTAAAACAACTAAAAGCGCATAATATATAGCCATGATACCCCGTCGAACCTTCCTTAGAACAACACTTGCCCTGGCCGGAACGTCGGCCATGGGCTTTTCAATGAAAGGGGCAAAACCACGTTTGTCATTCTCCACCCTGGGATGCCCCCAATGGTCGCTGGCACAAATCCTGACGACAGCCGCATCCGACGGGTATGAGGCCATCGAAATACGGGGGTTGCAGGGAGAGCTTTTCTTACCCAATTGTCCGGAATTCAGTACCCCGGCCCGGCTGGCAGCGACCAAAAAGCAGGTTGCTGCCCACAAGGTAAAAATCTGTAACCTGGGAGCCTCGACGGCCCTGCATTACCTCGATCCGGTGAAGCGGGAGAAAAACCTGGCCGAAGCCCGGCGGTTTATCGATCTGGCCCAGGAGTTGTCGTGCCCGTATGTCCGGGTGTTCCCAAACGATCTTCCTAAAGATCAGGACCGCGAGCAGACGCTAAATCTGATTGGTGAAGGCTTGCTCGAACTGGGAAATTACGCCCAAAAGGCGAACGTAACGGTACTGCTCGAATCGCACGGCGAAGTGGTCGGAAAAGATGTGCTGCTGCGTATCCTGAAACAGGCCGAGCACCCGAACGTAGGCATGATCTGGGACATCTTCAATATGTGGTCGGTAACAAAAGAGCCACCAAAAGAGGTATATCAGGCGCTGAAGAAATACATTCGTCATACCCATGTCAAAGACGGCAAAATAGTCGATGGAAAGCCGCAGCTCACATTACTGGGAAAAGGTGAAACTCCCCTCCGGGAAGCGATCGACGTGCTGAAAGCTAACCAGTATGCTGGCTATTACAGTTTTGAATGGGAAAAAATGTGGCATCCTGAACTTCCTGATCCAGAGCTTGCCTTCGCTGATTACGCCAAAGCAATTCAGACGTATTTTTAGACGAATTTTTCCTGTCACTGAGCTGGAGGTAAGTGGTTTGTTTCCCAAGCCGATTAACGATTGAAGGCGTCGAAAAATCAGGTCCGCAAATGGAAAACTGAATGAGCGAATAGTGAGACAGTGATTTTTTACCATCTGTTCAACTCTATACGTAGCATACGAAGGTAGGTTAAACCGTGAGCTTCAGCATTTGGGACTCTGAGGAAGCAGGCAGCTTCCCGGTAACCCGAACGTTAACCGCTACGGGGCAAAGCAGGCTCTTCAGGAACGGTGAAAACCACGCGTACCTTTACCAAACCGGGAACGTAGTTCGCTATGCTGTAGGCAACCTCCCAGTGGAAAGGAAACGTCAAGACGCCCTGTTGACGGGTTCAAAATCTCGACCCGTTGCAAATAATTGTTCATTAAGTTGGCGGTCTTTCCTTAGTTTTCGGGCAAAAAGCCTCATCGACGGCCTTCCCTGCATGCTTACGCCTACACTAAGAAGGTTATAGGGGGAGCTACGTTATCTTTATAACCTTCCTAAATACCTAACTATTCCAGTGAAAAACAGAATTAGTTGTTTCATATTCTTCTTGCTTTGGCATTTTTCGCAGGCCCAAAATCCGCGCGTGTTTGTGCTGACCGACATTGAAAACGAACCAGATGATGCCATGTCCTTTGTTCGATTTCTAACCTATGCGAACCACTTTGACACCGAAGGTATCGTTGCCACTACCTCCTGTTGGCAGCGAACGAAAACTGCCGAATGGCGTTTGCACGAGATCGTTCAGGCTTACGGAAAAGTCCGGGATAATCTGGAAATCCATGAAAAAGGCTTTCCGACCGAGGCTTACATTCATTCGGTGATCAAAAAAGGGTTACCCGTTTTTGGCAAAGAAGGATTAGGCGATGGAAAAGACTCTGAAGGGTCGGATTGGCTTTTAAAGAGCATGCTCAAAAATGAAAATCGGCCGCTTTTTATACAGGCCTGGGGTGGCACCAACGTTCTGGCGCAGGCCCTTTGGAAACTCCAGCGAACGCAGCCAGAGCAAACGGTTTCGAAGGTAATCGCCAACCTTAGAGTCTATACCATTTCCGATCAGGATGATACGGGTCCATGGATTCGGAAAACCTTTCCCACCCTTTTCTACATTGTGAGTCCAGGCTTTGAAGAAAATGGGGGTGGACAATACCACTACGCTACCTGGACAGGTATTTCAGGCGACCGGATACATGGGCGTTTCCTGGGCGCTGACTCAACGTTGGTTGGCAATAAGATCTTAGAGGAGCACGTGCGCCGGAATCATGGTCCACTAGGCGAAAAATATCCTCAAGTGGCGGTTCTGATGGAAGGCGATACCCCTTCCTTTTTAGGCCTGATCAACAACGGGTTAAATGATGCTGAACATCCCAATTATGGGAGTTGGGGTGGACGATATGAGTGGGCTATTCCGCCCTATAAAAAATATATGTACGAACCCGAAACCCGCCCAATCTGGACTGATACCGCGGATGAAGTCTACAGTGACATAACCCAAAGCTATCACACCAGCAATCAGGCAACGATCTGGCGGTGGCGAAACGCCTTCCAACATGATTTCTTTGCCCGCATGGATTGGTGTGTCGCTAAATCGTATGCCAGGGCAAATCACCCACCTACCGTGCTCCTCAATCATCCAAATCAGCTTACGGTCAAATCAGGAACCGACGTTGTTCTCTCGGGTATTGGCACTGACCCCGACAACAATACATTGACGTATACCTGGTTGTTCTACAAGGAGGTAGGCTCACTTAATGCGAGTTCACTCATCCTGAATAATCCTAAGAATAGAGCCGTAACGTTTAGAGCGCCAACAGTATCGGAAGTGAAAACAATGCATTTTATTTTAGAAGTTACCGACAATGGCACACCCAGTTTAACTCGCTACCAACGGGTTATAGTGAATGTAATTCCCAATTAAATCAAGTCTCTGCTGAAGTTTGTGAATATTGTAAAAAAGACCATTCATAATAGCCTTTATCTAATCGACATTTTATTTAGATCAACCCCTACTTGTGTCAATAGGATAAGACTTACCGGTGGCGTAGACAATCTGTATTAATTTAATACACACTTAAATAAAATTCTTAATAAACCAATATAATTAGGTAGTCAACGTCTTTTGCTTGCAATGGATATGAACTTTGTTCCTGTAAACGTTTAATGTTAACTGATTATAGGCAACTGGCTCATCAAGAGCTTTGGCAACGCTTTAAAGCCGGAGATGAAAGGGCTTTGGGCGAGTTAGCCCGTAGCCATTACCATAGCCTGTATAACTATGGGCTTCGGTTAACGACTGACTCTGAACTGGTTTGGGACACCATCCAGGATTTATTCCTGGAACTCTGGGATCGTCGGGAAACGACTGGCAATGCCATTTTTGTCAAGACGTACTTATTAAAAGCGCTTCGGTATAAGCTATTGAAGATCCGAACGCATCACCAGGCGGTTCATTTCGATGAATCTGAACCAGTCAATATGCCATTTTCGGTCTCTATAGAAGATGAAATAATTGACGAAGAACTGCACTCAGAACAAAATCGCCTTCTTCATCAGCTAATGGCTACCCTTACCAAACGCCAGCAGGAAATACTGTATCTGCGTTTCTACCAAAATTTAGATAACCACGAAATTGCGCAGATTATGGGTATGGAACGGCAAAGCGTGGCAAATCTTCTATACAGAACGTTTAAAGAACTTCGTAGCCAGTGGTCGCCCGATTTGTTAATGTCACTGCTGGTAGCTTTACTGTCGAAACTTTAATACGAGATAAATTGCATTCTTCCTGAAAATATTTTTCATTTTTTTTGAGTATTGACCGGTCGATACTGACACTATAGAAGCATAGGCATAATGTTGCCAGTTATTCCGACATGGACTATAGAGCTTATAAGGCTGAAGATTTTCTGTTCGATGAGTCATTTCGCCAATGGACGAGTGGCACGTCTGAACAAGCGACTGCCTTTTGGGAGCAATGGCTGGTTCAGCATCCTGATCGGGTCTATCTAGTTCGGCAGGCTCAGGAAATGATACGTGTTCTTGATAATCACTATCGGGATGATGCGACGGACGACCGACTGGACAGCGAACTGCAGCGATTGATGAGCAATGCTGCCGAACGCCGGGACGCTGAATCAGTTATGCCGATTGTGCCGCTGCTACAAAGTACCCCTTTCTGGCGCTGGGTTGCGGCCGCAGCCCTCGCTGTTACGATTGGCATCAGTGGCTGGTTTTACATGAACATCAGTCATGAGGAAGCCACTACGTCGTATTCTAATATCTCGAAACATACGCCAGTACAACTTCAGGAAAAAATCAACAACGGAGACAAAGCCATTAATCTCATACTCGGCGATGGTAGTGTGGTAAGCCTCCAGCCAAAAAGTCGACTGAGTTACCCCAGGCAGTTTGTCGGTGCTAACCGGACGGTTTATCTGAACGGAGAAGCGTTTTTCGACATCGTAAAAAATCCAGCTAGCCCCTTTCTGATCTACGCCAACCAAACCGTTACCAAAGTGCTGGGTACTAGTTTTCTGGTGCGGGCTTTTGAGGGCGAAAAGGACGTGACAGTTGCTGTACGGACCGGACGAGTATATGTTTATAAACAACAGGATTTTGAAAGAGCCCAGCAATTAGGTATACGACGGATTCAGGGCATCGTACTAACGCCGAATCAACAAATGATCTTCAATCTGGAGGCTAACCGCTCAACAAAAGCACTAGTTGAAAAGCCAGCTGCGCTAATGCCTTCAGTCGGTATTCAGGAACAGGTATTTGAAGACGCTCCTGTTGCCAAAGTACTTACCGCCCTTGAGCGAGCCTACGGTATAGAAATTCTTTTCAACAAAGCTGACCTGTCGGCCTGCTTGGTAAATCTCATGTTTACCAATGAGAGTTTGCTTGAGCGGCTCGACGTTGTCTGCCAGACAATCGGCGCATCGTATGAGGTGCAGAATGGACAAATTATCATCAACAGTAAAGGCTGTAAATAAGTACCAAGGGTATCCTGTATCAATAACCTGCTACGTATTGCCTATGATAAAATAGATTGATCATACACAAAAAAGCCAGTGATGATTCCGGCATCACTGGCTTGATTAACACCCTTCTTCGAGACCCTCATCCAGGATGAGGCAGGGGGTTCTTTGCCCATTTTTTAATTTAAATAGACAAAAAACAAGCAAAAGTATGAAAAAACTTCGACAACCGCTTCGTCTGTTGCATAGCTTTATGAAATTCACTGTCTATCAGTTGCTTTTGGCGGCCATGATCGCCGGGCTGGCTACAGCTCGCTCGGTTGAAGCACAGCAAGTTATGGATCAACGCGTTACGCTCCACGCGGAAAATCTGACGGTGAAAGCCGTGTTGCACCAACTGGGGCGTCAGGCTGATGTTCGGTTTGCCTATCGGTCGGCGCTTATGCAATTAAACAATCACACATCGCTAAATGCAACAAACCTGCGTCTAAGTGAGGTGCTGGACAAACTACTGAAGCCACTTTTGGTCACGTATTACGTAAAAGGGCGACAGATTATCCTGAATCAAGAGCCGCCAGCGCCAACGAGTCAGGGTATTTTTGACCATCCGGCTGATGCTTTCAACGACCGGGCCTTGTCAGGTGCTGTTACGGATGAAGCGGGAGCTGGTCTGCCAGGGGTTAGCGTTGTTGTAAAAGGGACGCAACGTGGTACTACGACGGATGCTAATGGCCTATTCAGAATGACTTTACTAACGGGCGATGACGTACTGGTTTTCAGTTTTGTCGGGTATCTAAGTCAGGAAGTTACGGTAGGAAATCAGACCAATGTGAGCGTTAAGTTAGTCACCGATACGAAAAACCTCAGCGAAGTAGTAGTTGTCGGGTATGGTACGCAGAAGCGGTCGGACCTGACCGGATCGATCTCGTCTGTGAAAGCAGAAGACGTAAAAAACCTGCCTGTTCGCAGTATCAATGAAGCCCTGCAGGGGCGTGCTGCTGGTGTACAAGTGACACGTAACGACGGATCGCCTGGTGCCAGTTCCGACATTGTTATCCGGGGAGTAGGTTCCATTGGGGGGATGTCACCCCTTTACATTGTGGATGGTATTCGGATGTCGGCTGGAAACAACTTCAATTTGCAGGATGTCGAATCGATTGAAATTCTTAAAGATGCCAGTGCGGCTTCTATATACGGAGCTCAGGCGGCTGGTGGCGTCGTACTGGTAACGACCAAACGGGGGAGTGGCACGGATAAAATGAAAATCAATTTTAACGCCTACTACGGTGTTCGTCAACCCCGGAATCTATATAAGCTTCTGAATACGCCCGACTATGTTACCGCTAAGAAAGCGTTTGGGGTTAGCACAAGTGGATGGGGTGATCCAAATACGTTACCCGACAATGACTGGGTGAAGGATCTGTACACAAACGGATCGGACCAGAGCTATTCATTGTCGTTATCCGGCGCTACGGCTAAAACTAATTATTATTTATCGGCCAACTATCAACGGGAGGGAGGAACGTTAATCGATAACTGGTTTGAGCGCTATGGGATTCGCTCGAATGCCGATTTCAAAATCAATAATAAACTGAAAGTAGGCGAAACGCTTTATGCTTGGAAGACCGGTAATAATCCGGTCGTAACTAGTACGTATCCGTTTCGGTCGGCACCCGTCGTTCCCATCTATGACCCAACAAACCCGCTCGGTGGATGGGCCAAAACAGGCACTTTTTTTACCGGGCCAAATCTTGTCGGTCAGGAATACCAGAACCATACCCTGAATGAACAATATGCACTGGAGGGTAATTTATATGCCGATTGGGAAATCGTAAAAGGCCTCAATCTCCGGTCTACATTCGGGGCGTCGATCTATAACGTAAAGAATTACAGGTTCACGGAAGCATATGACTACGGCACCGTCGCCAACAGAAATGCGTTTCTAAGCCGCGATATTAATAATCAGCGAAACTTCACGGCCAACTTTGTTCTGACGTATGGGCGCACAATTGGCCTAAACGAATTCAAAGTACTGGCCGGTTATGAAGCGTATAAATCAGACCTGAGTTCCTTACACGGCGAGGCTCAGAGTTTTCCCTACGTAACGTATAACCTAGGGTTAACAGCCAACCCCAGCAGTTACGTATCCAGTGGTGGCGAATTCCCACAGGTTCGGTTGCTATCTCAATTTGGACGAGTCAATTACGCCTACGCCAACAAATACCTGATAACCGCAACGGTTCGTCGGGATGGCTCTGATCGCTTCGGCCCTGCTAATAAATTCGGCGTTTTTCCTTCGGCCTCCATTGGTTGGAAATTGAACGAAGAAGCTTTTATTCAGGACAACCTTAGCTACGTATCGAACCTCAAGCTCCGAGCTAGCTATGGTAAACTGGGAAGTACCAGCAGCATTCCGCAGTACACCTATCAGAACTCCTATGGCGGAACAAACGCCATTACAAGTATGGGCCTTCCTGACGGCTCCCGCCAAAAAGGGTATTCGCTAACTGCCCAGCTAGCCAATCAGGACATTAAATGGGAATCTGTGCTTCAAACGGATATCGGTTTAGATATTGGTCTATTGCGTAATGCCCTAAACGTTACCGTCGATTGGTATAGCCGTCAGACGAACGACATGATTTACCAGGTTCCTGTTCCGATGTCCGGTGGTTTTGGCAGTTCCAATGTCTATACGAACATTGGGCAAATGAGCAATAAAGGCCTGGAGATTGCCGTGGATTATCGGGGTAAAGCCGGAGAATTTACTTATGGAATCTCGGGTAATGCTGCCTTTAACGCCAACTTGGTAAAGAAATTAGATGGTACCAATAACAATCCGATTAACGACGGTCCTGCTGGTGATTACCTGGAGAGCGTTGTATCACGCACGCAGGCCGGGCAACCACTGGGCCAGTTTTATGGCTACAAAACGAGTGGAATTTTCCAGAGTGATGCCGACGTAGCTGCCTTAAACAAACGGGCTCAGGAAGCAGCAGCCGCGGCTGGCGGCACCACCACCGGGGTATATTATCAGGCAGCGGCTACGGGAGCAGGTGATCTTCGTTTTCAGGATATTAACGGAGATGGTCGAATCACCTCAGCCGATAAAACCTTCATTGGCAACCCCTGGCCAAAAATGACATATGGCATTACGCTGAATATGGCCTGGAAAGGGCTGGACTTCTCCGCGTTGTTTCAGGGGATTGCTGGCGTCGACGTTTTCAATGCAAACCGCTTTTATACCCCGATTTTCGTTGGAGATTATAACACAACCCGGGACATTTTCAATACGTCGTTTTTTAATGGCAATGGCCTTACGAATCTGCCTCGGGTAGGTTATACAGATGCCTCCGGTAATTACGTTCGAGACCCCAATGCCAACTACACGCGGATTTCGGATTACGCTGTTGAAAGTGGCTCCTTCCTCAAATTACGCAATGTTCAGATCGGATACACGCTCCCGGCTTCGCTCATGAAACAGTGGAAAATGTCTGGCCTTCGAGTGTACGTGCAAGGGCAAAACCTACTGACGTTCACTAAATACACAGGACTCGACCCGGAAGTACTCGGGCGAAGTAGTGGCTCGAACGCAGCTACTACCGGGCGTGGCATTGATACGATTTATTCGTATCCCCGAACCACACTTCTTTCCGCCGGTATCGACGTAAACTTTTAATGTCCCCTCACTCTGGTAAGTGATTTAAAAACACCGAATCATGAAAATATTCATTAAGCTCTCCCTCTTTGCCTTACTCTTAAGTATAGCAGCTTGTAAAGAGGATTTTGTCAATGTCGACAATCCCGGTGCCATTTCAACCAGCGGTTATCCGAATTCAGTAGCTGATTTGGAGCAGCTCCTGGCGGGAGTTTACGCAACTCAGCATGCACCCAGCCTCTTCGGGCATAACATGCTGGCCAAAAACACGTACCTGTGGGACCATACAACGGATCTAAGCTGGCAGGGAACAACAACCTGGATTCAACTGGCGCAGAACAATTCGCAGGTTAATGATGATTTTCTGCGGGGAACCTGGCAGGATTTGTGGCGTGGTGTACAGCGCGCGAATACGTTGCTGGCAACGATTGAATCCTATAGTCCTAAAGCTGCGGCTTCGGACGCAGCCGCAATCAGTCTGATTAAAGGACAGACACTGTATTTGCGGGCCTGGTATTACTTCTACCTCACTACGTTATGGGGTGAAAGCTTCCTGACCGATGGACAGGGTGATAAAATGGGCGTACCCCTGATTACAAAGACGTCAACCAGTCTACCCGAAACGCAGGTCTCCCGCGCCACGGTTAAACAAAGCTGGGATTTTATCATAAGTGATTTAAAAGCCGCCGAAACCCTACTGAAAGGTAAAAGCTGGACCGGGGCAACCGATAAGTATAAAATGGGTGAATGGGGAGTTAAGGCATTCTTAGGTAAGGTGTACGTGTATACGCAAGACTGGGTGAATGCAAAAACGTATCTGAGCGATGTTGTGACGAACAGTGGTAAGTCGCTGGTTCCATTTAATACCTACAAAGACATGTTCAACGGGCAGAATGAGTTTAACTCTGAATCCCTTGTTGAACTCAACCTGAATGTTGACATGACCTACCGCGGCACGTCTGATCTATCAATGGGGTCAAGCATCGGTATGGTGATTGCGCCAACGTATGTCGGTAGCAACGGTGCCCAGGCGGCTTCGGCTTGGTCAAACGTCTTTCCGCACGCCAAAAATATAGCTCGTTTTGGCTTTAATCTGGGCCACTATTACCCGGTGGGGACAACGACGGCGAATGTAGCGAACGTCGATAAAGCCTACATCGCGCGTTCAGTTACCGCTCGCAATAACAAAACAGTTGATCCGCGTTTGTGGGTAGCCTGTTTGCAGCCCTACGTCGATTCGATGATCGTGAGTGGGGTCAAAAAGCCGATCTCGCACTACCTCGACATTTCGGAGATTGATATGGAAGCTTGGAGTTTCCGTAAATACCTTTATCCGGGTGGTACAGAAGGCGAAGTGAATATGGCGAATGGCAGCAATATATTGTGGCTACGACTAGCCGACGTATACCTGCTCTACGCCGAAACGCTGACGCATAGTGGAGATAATACAACCGCACTGGAATACGTCAATAAAGTCCGTCGACGAGCGTATGGCTACCCGGTCAATACACCTTCTGTCGTTGACTATAAAACCCTGGCCGATCAGACAAGTGCTCCGGATGCTGTCTTAAAGAATGATCCGCTCAAATACGAACGATGGGCGGAGTTATTCGGCGAGGGACACTGGTGGTTTGATGTTTGCCGATGGAAAATCGGCGATAAAGAAGCGGCTTATTATCAGCGCGTTCGCGGTGGTGCGATCCAATGGGAACCTACCGACTATGCGCAGCCTATACCAATCAATGAGATTACGTCGAACGTCAATATAAAGCAGAATCCGGGGTATTAGTAACCTGTAGTACAATGATGGAGTGGTGTCAGGTTTGAGAGTCTGATACCGCTCCATGGTAAATCCTGGCAAGTGAACTATTAAGAGTGGGAAGAAAACGGTTGAATTTACCCATGAACTGACCGATGCTGCCGGTTACTCATACCTGTACCAGAAAACGTTGAGACTGTTACCGGGAAAGCCGACGCTGGTGCTGGAGCACTCGCTGAAAAACACCGGCCGTAAACCCATTGAAACAACCGTCTACAATCATAATTTTTACATGATCGACGGCCAGCCGGCGGGTCCTGATTTTTCGGTCACATTTCCCTTTAAGCTGCAAACAAATGATAAAGCACGGGGACTTGGCACTTTGTTTGAGACGCGTGATGACCAGATTACGTATCTACGGGAACTTCAAAAAGGCGAGAGTACACATGCATACTTAACAGGCTTTGGTGATACGTCAAAAGACTACGACATCCGAATTGAAAACCGTAAAACTGGCGCGGGTGTGCATATTACCAGCGATCAGGCCCTTACGCAGCTCGCTTTCTGGTCAATTGGTACGGTAGTTTGTCCGAAACCCTACATTCGAATAAAAGCTGAACCGGGGATGACGTTTCGCTGGCAAATCAAATACGATTATTACACCCTACCATAGTTTGCTTCGAAATAGCCGATTTATCGGGTGCGCAGGTACCAAAATCCTCAACAGAATTCATGAAGAACATTTTAAGAACCGGAACAATAGCAGGGCTAGCGTTAACGCTCATGGCTGTTTATCCAAATCTAGACGACGTACCCATTGACACCAAAGGCAATACCGACTGGGCTAGTTATGGTGGGAATAAAGCCGGAAACCGCTATTCAGCTCTTAATCAGATCAATATCGGAAACGTTAAAAACCTTAAAGTCTCCTGGACGTACGATGCGGCCGCCGTTGACGGTAAAATGGACCGCCAGCCAGAGATTCAATGTCAGCCGATTGTTGTTAATGGGGTTCTTTACGGCAACACGCCCAAGCTGAAGCTGTTTGCATTGGTTGCCAATACAGGTGAACAACTATGGACATTCGACCCTTTTAAAAATAAAACACCCCGGTTTAGTCAGAATCGGGGTGTCCTGTATTGGGAAGATGGAGCAGACAAACGCATTCTCTACTCGGCTGGCCCAACGCTTTATGCCATCAATGCCCTGACGGGTATGCCTGTCGCCCAGTTCGGTAAAAACGGAGAAGTGGATCTGCGAGAGGGTTTATTTGATAAGGCTACCGTTGATATTACGAAGCTTTCGGTGTCGGCAACCAGTCCGGGTGTTATTTATAAAGATTTGCTGGTGTTGGGAGCGACCGTATCGGAATATGGCGATGCTGCCCCGGGACACGTACGCGCGTTTGATATACGTACCGGCAAAATTCGCTGGACATTTCATACCGTTCCCCAACCGGGTGAAGCGGGTTACGAAACCTGGCCGAAAGACGCTTACAAGAAAATAGGTGGTGCTAACAATTGGGCCGGCATGGTTCTGGACGAAAAGCGGAACATGGTTTATTTGGGCACTGGTTCACCCGCCGTCGATTTTTACGGAGGAAGCCGGGCTGGGCAGAACTTGTATTCGGATTGTATTCTCGCACTGAACGCCGAAACGGGTAAACTGAAATGGTATTATCAGACGGTTCATCACGATCTGTGGGACCGGGACATTCCTTGTCAACCCAATCTGATTACCGTGACTCACAAGGGCCGTAAGGTTGATGCGGTGGCTCAGTCCACGAAAGATGGGCTAATTTATGTGCTTAACCGCGATACAGGCGAATCGCTCTTTCCGGTTGAGGAGCGGACTGTACCAACGTCGGGCTTGCCCGGTGAGCAGCCATGGCCCAAGCAACGATTTCCAGTGAAGCCTGTCCCTTTTGCAAGGCAGGTGTTTACGGAATCAGACATCACCGACCGAACGCCCGAAGCGCATGCGTTTGTGAAGGAGCGATTTCAAAAAACCCGATCCGGCAGTAAGTTCATGCCCCCAAGCCTGGAAGGTACCCTGTTTTTTGGCATTGGCGGGGGAGCCGAGTGGGGTGGAAACGCAGCTGATCCAGATGGAATCCTCTACCAGAATTCTAATGAAATGGTCTGGGATTTGAAAATGGCAGACTTAGCAGCCCGTAATGCCGAAATAGCCTCAAAAGGGAAAACGCTTTATCAAACCAACTGTGCAGCCTGCCACGGAATCGATAGGAAAGGCAGTGGTGATGCCTACCCAAGTCTGGTCAATATTGGTAATCGGTTATCGGGACAGGATATACAGACGATTCTGAAAACGGGACGGGGACGAATGCCGTCTTTCGAGCATATTTCTGAGCAGGACCGTAGCACGCTTGTCCGGTTTTTGCTCAATACAGAAACAAAATCCAGTGAAACCGACGATCAGCATAACGCCGGACGTCCAACGGCTGTGGTAGCTAAATCCGAGTATCCTTACATACCGCCTTACATTAACAACGGCTGGACGCGTTTCGTCGATCCCGATGGATATCCAGCTGTCAAACCACCCTGGGGAACACTCAATGCCATCGACCTGAACACGGGAGAGTACTTGTGGAAAGTTCCGCTGGGCGAGTTCCCCGAACTGACAAAGCGTGGAATACCAATAACGGGTACCGAGAACTATGGTGGACCAATTGTTACCGCAGGTGGCCTGATCTTTATTGCCGCTACGTATGATGAGCGTATTCGTGCCTTCGACCGGAAAACGGGTAGGGTCGTTTGGGAATATCAGCTTCCTGCCGGAGGATTTGCTACACCCATCACGTATCAGATGAATGGGAAGCAATATATAGTGATTGCTGCTGGTGGCGTCAAAAACGGCCATAAACCGGGCGGTTCCTATATCGCGTTTGCGCTGCCTTAACCGTATTCTTTCTTGGAAAAATCAGGTTATAAAACCTAACTCCAGGCAAGATGTGAAGCGCTTAATCAAATCAACATATTTACCTTTCAATCCATCTTTCCATGAATACAACTCGTGCATCACACGATAGTAAAGCTAATCAGAGCCGCCGTGATACGTTAAAAACGCTTGGTTTTGGCTCATCGGCCGGACTCCTGGGCCTGTTTAGTGGTACATCGACAGCCGAAGCCCGTGAACAACAAGGTAAACCGCCCTATGCTGTCGGTGCGCCACCGGTTAAAATTAAGTCCGTTAAAGCTATCGCTACGGCTCCACAAGGCTCCAATCTTATTGTCGTCAAAGTCGAAACCACTGAGCCAGGACTTTACGGTCTCGGCTGTGCTACGTTCACTCAGCGGGCGGCTGTGGTGGTGGTGGCCATCAACACATATCTCAACGAGTTCTGCGTCGGCAAGGACGTTGACAACATCGAAGATATTTGGCAGGGGGCTTACGTAAGCTCCTACTGGCGTAATGGACCGGTACTTAACAACGCTCTCTCCGGACTGGATCAGGCTCTGTGGGATATCAAAGGCAAACGCGCTAAAATGCCCGTATATCAACTTCTAGGGGGTAAAGTGCGCTTCGCCATTCCCTGCTACACCCATGCCGGTGGCAATACCCCGGAAGCTGCCGCTGAGAGTGTCAAGAAGTTCATGGAGCAAGGGTTCAAACACATTCGCATTCAACAAGGTGGTTACGGTGCCGTTGGTGCCACATCCGATAAGCCAGACTTCAAAACGGCTGGCTTCGGGGGCGAGACCGACAACTACATGAATGTGCAACTGTACCTGAAATCGGTACCCAGGATGTTTGAGGTGGTGCGCAAGCAATGTGGTGAGGAGGTCGAGCTGTTACACGACATTCACGAGCGGGTGCAGCCCATTGAGGCCATCAACATGATCAAGAAGCTGGAAGAGTACCGACCCTTCTTCATCGAAGACCCCTTCTCGCCCGAAAATATGAAGTGGTTTGCCCAGCTTCGTCAGGTCACCTCAGTGCCGATTGCGATGGGCGAACTGTTCAACAACGTCAACGAGTTCAAGGAGCCGATGGTTAATCAATGGTTCGACTTCATCCGAATCCACGTTTCGCAGATTGGAGGCATCACACCAGCTATGAAGGTAGCCCGGTTGGGCGAGTGGTTCAACGTGCGGACGGCCTGGCATGGTCCAGGGGACGTATCACCTGTGGGTCACGCAGCTCATGCCCACATTGATCTGGCGGTATGGAATTTCGGGATTCAGGAAGCGGTGTCATTTTCGGACAAGATGAAGGAAGTTTTCAGTGGTTGTCCTACGATGGACAAGGGTTACATGTCGGTCAATGAGGTGCCGGGCATCGGCGTGGACATCAACGAGAAGGAAGCTGCTAAATATCCTATCAGCACCAAATCCAACTGGCAAGTTCGCAAGATGGATGGTACAATTATTCGGCCGTAATTACCAGCGAGTAATTCAGCGATAAGAGCCCCTTTCAACTGCGATATGCATTGGCAGGGACTCGCATCGCTATTTTTAGTCAAAGGCGGCAAAACGGTAGTATCTCTTTTATGAAAAAGCGGCTGTGGCTTTACAAGGCAATCTCAGTGACCATACCTCTGTTCATGCTGGTATTGATAGAGATTTTACTCAGACTGTTCGGATACGGACATGACCTAAGCCTATTTGTGGAAGACCCTGAACGCAAGGGCTATTGGGTTATGAATCAGTATACATCGGAGCGGTATTTTACTCAAACCGAAAACGCGACGATTGGTAATTTTGAACCCTTTCCGCAACGCAAAGCAGACGGTACGGTAAGGATTTTCGTGCTGGGCGAATCAACCACAATCGGTTATCCGTATATGCACAACGGTTCGTTTCACCGGTGGTTGAAATATCGGTTGATGCACACCTTTCCCGATAAAGAATTTGAAATTATCAACCTGTCGTTGACGGCTGTCAATACATATACTGTCTATGGATTTGCTAAGGACTTAGTCGATTACGCTCCCGATGCTGTATTGATTTATACTGGCCATAACGAATACTACGGTGCTTTAGGAGTTGGTTCTACCAGCTCCATCGCCCATAATCCGTCACTAATGCGGCTGGTAATCTGGCTCCGCGAGTTTCGGCTGATACAACTTATTAATCATATCATAAACGGAGTTCGAAAGGCAGTTTCTAACCAGAAAGCGGATCTGCGGGAAAATCTGATGAAACGTATGGCTGCCGATCAGCAGATTCCGTACGGTTCCCCAATCTATCAGGCAGGTGTCGATCAATTTAAAACCAATTTGAACGACCTCTGCCAGCTTCTGAGCAAACAGCAAATACCGGTTTTTATCAGTAATCTGGTCAGCAACGAAAAAGACTTAAAACCCTTTATCAGCGCTCCGGGCGACGGTGCTTCATCGGCTCAGGCGCAATTTCAGCTTGCCAGTCAGACCTATGCGAATGGTGATTTTGACGCAGCAAAAAGAGCATACATACACGCGAAAGAATTGGATCTGCTCCGGTTCCGGGCACCTGAAGCTATGAACCAGATTATTCGGGATGTAACAATCAAATACCCGGGCGTTACGCTGGTTGATTCGAAACGGCTTTTTAACGAACACTCGCCCCATGGTATTTTAGGTCAGGAAACCTTATTGGAACATGTTCACCCGAATTTGTTTGGCTACGCCTTGCTATCGGACGCGTTTTACGAAGCGCTAAAACAGCGGCAGTTGATTCCTGCTAATGGTAAGAATGAAATTTCGTTTGCTACGTTGCGGAATCGGATGCCCATTACGGCTGTAGATTCGCTCAAAGGTGCTTACGAGATGATGATTCTGAAAGAAGGGTGGCCGTTTAATATTCCCATGCCACCAGAGGAGAAACGCCCCAAAACTGTGGAAGAACAGTTAGCTGGAGCGCTGGTTGTTAGGCAAATAGCCTGGCGTGATGCCATGAACCAACTCGCCAGCCGGTACGTGGAGCAGAAGAATTTGCTTAAAGCGTTAAAGGTGACAGAAGCCCTATCGCTGGAGTATCCGTACGACCCGGCTTTGTACAGTCAGGCAGGTAAATTGTGTTTAAGTCTGAATGAAAGTAACCTAGCCATTACGTATTTCAAAAAGGCTTTTCGTCTGGAAAATACGTTCGACACTGCACAAAAGCTATTCATTACGTTGCTTAAACTGGATCGCCCCGAAGAAGCCCTACCATATCTTCAGTTTGCAGCTGCCAATAATCAATCACAATTTAGTTTGAATGAGCTACAGCTATTTGTTCAGCAATTAATTGTTGTGAAGCAGCAGTTTGCAAAGGATACCACCAATGTAACGTTAAGCAATCAACTAGCTGCTAGCTATCTCAAATTTGCCAATACAACTGCTGCCACTAAATATGTGGAGAAATCGCTAAGCCTTAGTAATCGTGATGTAGATGCACTTCGTTTAAAACAACAAATTCAAGCGCTAAAACACTAGGTTATTGGCATTGTAGAGGTTAATAGCTGTTGACATAGCCTCTTTTTGTACTTAAACTACTTAGCACCTCCTGGTTCGGCACTGAATAAATCGCCCTTGTTGGAGCTGATCCAACGTCGAAATGATCACTAAGTTGGGGTGCTTTGGCCACCAATCGGATCCACTGCTACGACTTAAAATAGGACAAAAGGGGCTACACCGAGTAGCTTATTGATAGCAAGTCGTTGCAGCTGTCCATAAAAATCATGTGGTTAGCATCTAAATAATGAATCTGTTGAATCGAAGCAACAGCTACAACAAACCGGTAACTGCCTGCGAGCGTGGCATCAGCAGTACTCCGATACTACGCCATCTCCAGTAAGTACACCCTATGATAAATCCATTGACTGACTTCGTGATCTTTGAACCCTCCCTTTTACAAGACACGGCTTTACCGCTCAGTGCTGTTTTGTACTTTTCTGCCGCACCTCAAATGGCCTAACCGGAGCGTTGCCTTTTGCATCCGGTTCACCTGATTTTTAGGAAACATCACACCTCCCTCAAAAGCCAAAAGTCCCAACCAGCCAGCTTGCCGCCGGATAATTGGGACTTCTTTTCTTGAAAAAAACGCCTAGCTTTTCGAGTTGGCTTTTTCGATCTGTTCTACCTGTGCGTGGCCTTCCGGAATGGGGGGCGCCAGTTTGGGCTCGCCACCAATGGGTTGAGCCTTCATCTCGCGGAACTCGCTGCGGCCGTCGAGGGAAGTCCCCTGCGTCCAGCGCCGGTTCAGGCCCGCCGAAGGCTCATCCGGGTCGATGTTCGTGTTAACAAACGCATAGCTGAACTCCTGATGCTCCTGGCTCTGCGGGAAGCTGTTCGGAATGGGCAGCACATTGCGGATGTCGCCGTTACCCAACTCCTCCAGTACCGCCAGCCATTGCTGCTGGTGCATGGTGTCGCGGGCAATCAGGAACGCCAGCATGTCTTTCATACCCGCGTCGTCGGTCAGTTCATAGAGCCGCGTGGCCAGCGTACGGCCGGTTGCTTCGGCCATGACGTTGGCGTACATATCGGCGGCAATGTTGCCCGAGCTTACCACCCACGAGCCATTAAAGGGTACACCGTTGGCATCCGCTGCCATCGCCCCCAGGCCACCCGATAAGAAGTGACGGGGATCGCCACCGCCCACTATTTTCTCCATCAGCGAATCGCCACCCACGATGCTCTCGATCATGCCGCTCGATGCCCCTTCCAGATTGAGCGACACCGCCGTAGCCAGCATTTCAATATGGGCTATTTCTTCGGTGCCGGTGTCCAGCAGCATATCCCGGTAGCGCTGGGGACCGCGCGAATTCCAGGACTGGAACAAGTATTGTAAACAGACCCGGATTTCGCCTTCAATGCCGCCAATGGCCTGTTGTAAGGCTCGGGCAAACTGAGGGTTGGGCTTGTCGACCCGGACTTTGTATTGTAATTTCTTATCGTGATAGAACATATCGATTCGGTTAAGGGGTTACTGATTGTTCTTACGGCTACTGCCGTTGCTGCCCGCACCTGAGCCGGAACTGCCCGACGTGCTGCCGGTGCCGTTACCACTGCTTTGGTGAGCTTTACCCTTACCGCCCGACTTGCTGCTCATCGAACCCTGGCCTGAAGTACCTGCGCCTGTCTGGCCGTTGTTGCTGCCAATACCGGCTCCGGAAGCCGATCCGCTCGTGCCGGCACCAACGGTCGACCCGGCGCTGTGCCCTTTCGTGCCCGATGTGCCGGTTTGCCCCGACGCCGTACCGCGACCCGAGTTGGTACCGCTCGTTTTGTGGGTACCCGAGCCGGTTGTTCCGCCCGAGGTATTGGCTGTGTTGCTGCCCGATTGCGCCTGTGCGCCAATAGCCACGGCTACCAGCAGGGCAACTGTCATTACTGAAGTTTTCATACGTTGAATTGATTATGGTTTATGTGTGCACTCGTTGATTTTAACAAGCTGAGGCTGAGAAATACCAGAAAAAATGAACATGTGTTAGGTAATGGCCGACCAGGCCGGACGGTGATGCTATCCCGGCACAATCAGCGGATTTTAGCCCCCAGATATTCGCGGTTTAACCGGGCTATGTTCTCCAACGATACCGATGCCGGGCACTCTACCGCACAGGCTCCCGTAAACGAACAGGCGCCGAATCCTTCCGAATCCATCTGAGCCACCATACGCTCGGCGCGTGTCCGGCGTTCGGACTGTCCCTGCGGCAGCAGCGCGAAACGGGAAACCTGCGCACTCACAAACAGCATGGCCGATGCGTTTTTGCAGGCGGCTACACAGGCCCCGCAGGCAATGCAGGCGGCAGCATCCATCGTTGTTTCCTGAATCTCGTGGGATACCAGAATCTCGTTGGCTTCGGGAGCTGCCCCCGTATTGACGGAGATATAGCCCCCCGCCTGCACGATCCGGTCGAAGGCCGAGCGGTCGGTAGAAAGGTCTTTGATGACCGGAAATCCACGCGAACGCCAGGGCTCCACAATGATGGTATCGCCATCGTTGAAACTGCGCATGTAGAGCTGACAGACGGCAGCGCCCGTTTGGGGTCCATGCGCCCGGCCGTTCACGTACATGGCGCAGGAGCCGCAGATACCTTCCCGACAGTCGTGGTCAAAGGCAATGATCTGCTCGCCTTTATTGGTTAATTCGCCGTTCAAAATGTCGAACATTTCCAGAAACGACATGTCCGGGTCGATATTCGCCAGTTTATACTCTACTAATTTTCCTGGTGTGCTTGTATTCTTCTGCCGCCAGACTTTCAGTGTGATATTCATACAATTGATCCCGTTTTTATACCTTCCCCTTATAATCCCAATGATCTTTTAGAATAGCCCCGCTGGCATCTTTGAGCAGTCGGCGGGTAAACTGATCCCCTTTAATGATACCCCGGTCGTCGGCTTTGCCGATGAATAGAAGCATGGGGTTTCCTTCCTCATCTGTTTTGGTGGCTACGTCGTACCGGCCAAACGTAAAGGCGATTAGTCGGGATGGTTCGTATTTTTTGTTGAGGTGCTTGAGCAGCCGTTCGCCTAGTTTCATGGTAATCAGAATTGACGGGGACTAAGCTTCCATTATTAGATCGTTGGGGAGCCGCCGGTGACCTGAACGGTGCTGCCGGTCATGTAGCTGGAATCGTTAGAGGCCAGCAGTACATAAATAGGGGCCAGTTCGGCGGGTTGTCCGGCCCGTTTCAGGGGTACATCCTGCCCGAAATTTTTTACCTTCTCGGGGGGCATGGTCGATGGAATGAGCGGGGTCCAGACAGGTCCCGGCGCTACGCAGTTGACCCGAATGCCTTTCTCCGCCCACACCTGACCCAGGTTAGCCGTGAAATTCTGGATAGCGGCCTTGGTGGCGGCATAGGCCAGCAACTGCGGGCTGGGTTTATACGCGTTTACGGAGGTGGTGTTCACCACCGTACTGCCGGGTTTCATGTGTTCTTCGGCCGCTTTGCAGAGATAGAACATCGCGAAGATGTTTGTGCGGAAGGTGCGGTCCAGCTCTTCACTGTTGATATCCTGCAAGGATTCGTGGGCCATCTGAAAGGCGGCATTGTTCACCAGAATATCCAGTCCGCCGAGTTCACTGACCGCCCGTTGAATAAGCTGTTTGCAATGCTCTTCATCGCTGATGTCGCCGGGGACGAGTACGGCTTTACGCCCCGCTTCTTCCACGAGTCGGGCGGTTTCGCGGGCGTCCTGATCTTCGTTGAGGTACGAAATCAACACGTCGGCTCCTTCGCGGGCAAAGGCAATGGCTACGGCCCGGCCAATACCCGAATCACCTCCGGTAATAAGGGCTTTCCGGCCCGTTAGTTTGCCGGACCCCCGGTACGATTCTTCGCCATGATCGGCTTTGGGCTGCATCTCGGCTTCGGTGCCGGGTACCGACTGCTTCTGATCGGGGTGAGGGGGCTGCGGATATTTTGTCAGTGGATCTTCCTGAGTCGATGCGAAATTCTGGGAGGCTGGATTCATAACGTATTTATTTTTTGGACTGCCAATACGTTATACTATACCCGGCTACTACTAAATCGTTTGGCAAAGAAAAGCGGGAATGAGGTAGCGGTTCAAACCACCTCATTCCCGCTTTTCGGGTTATTGGTTAAGGAGTTATTGGTCAGCAATTGAAAGCCGCTCCCTTAACGAATGACCGCTAACCACTTCACTACTTCTGTGCAACGACTGTTGGATTCGCCAGCACCAGCGTACGTTTCTTGGCAACGATCCAGGCGGCCCGACGGCCAATGTTGTTGCTGTTGTACCCAATCCACATGTACCCGTTTTCACCCCAGCTGGTGCCCCAAGAGTTTTTCATGAGCCATGCCTTCCGGGCGTCGTCCCAGCCTACAAGCAGAATGGCGTGGTTCGTTGATGGGTTAGCGGGGTTGCTGGGCATTTCATTGAACGTACCCCCGGCATAATTCTGAAAAAGGGGGGTTACCAGCACACTGGCTGCTACCGGGCCATATTTACAGATGGCCGCTTTGATCTGGGCGACGGAGGCAATTTTGTTGATGTCGCCGGATGGGTCGACAACCCCCCAGGCTACGGCCCGGTAATCGGTAACGGGGGTTGCGGCCGGACACGAGCCGTTGGTGCCGGTATCGGGAATGTTGGCTTCTGTAGCCAGTCGTTTATTCTGGTTCACCAGCCATTCCATCACTTTATAGGCGAATCCACCGCTGCAACTGCCGCCACCGGAGCAACTGACGGCGTACTGCTCCGAAGCATTGATGGCGGAACTGGCCGTGCTATTGACTTTTATGTAGCTCGATTCATACGCCCCAACGGCCGAATACGCCCAGCAATTGCCGCACTGCTGGTTACGAACCGGCGATACCAGATTGGCTGCACGGGCATCGTATTTCGCTTTGTCGGCAAAACAAACTTTCTGCAGGGTCTGGAGGAGCGTGCTGTACCTTGGGTCGAGCCGCGCACTGGTCACTTGTGTTTTAATTCGGGCGCGCTCGGCATCGGACAGTTCGTTTTTTTCACCCGCCAGCACGGCCAGGCTTATTGTCGATACACCGGTGTTGGCTACCTGGAAGGTAAGCTTACGGCTGGCAATCAGCTTTCGCTGTTCGGCAAGGGTGGCCTTAAGCTGGGCCGGTGCCTGAACTTCACGGGCCTTATAAATTGGGGGTAGCTCGGCAGGAGCCTGCGCAAAGAGGGTTTTTGTTGCCAGAAGACAGGCAACCACTAAGCTGGTACGAAGGGAAATAGCGTTCATGAGATGAATTATGGTGTTGTTTCAGGAGGTTAGTCGGGAACGCCTTGACGAATGGAAACGCGACGGGTAACTTAGGTAGAAAATGACCCGGAGAGGAGAGACGGAAGGATCGACCCGCCTGATTCGGTGGGATGAGAAGTCATCCGGGCCAAACGACCCATGTGGGCAGACTTACTGGGTTGTACTACTCCGGGAAGGTTTATACCAGCGGGTATTCGTTGGTGTGCCGTACGTTATGCATTTCCAGCGAACGCATGAACGGGATACACAGCACGATGGCAACCGCCAGCAGGAGCAGGCTGATGAACAGATCTTTATCGGCCAGGAGCGTTGCCTGCGCTTCTACTTTCTGATACATGAGCGCGTCGGCCGCAGCCTGGGCGTGCTGATTATCGAAGCCAGCCTGCGTAAATCGGCGAATGAGTACCTGCACTTCCTGCCGAAAGGAGCCATTCTCATCCGTAAGCCGGCTCATCAGGTTACTGCGGTTAATGGCCGATCGGTGGAACAGCGCGTTGTCCCAAATCGACCCGACTGTCACCAGTCCAATGACCGATCGGGCCGCCACACTGGCAAAAGCTCGGTGCGGATTGTCGACAGCACCAATGTCGCTGGAGGCAAAGGTCGATAAGGTGGTTAAAATCAGGCCGTAAGCCACACCTTGCAGGAAATAAAACAAGTATAGGCTGGCCGGGTCGATATTGGGTGAAATGGTTTCGACAATGTAGCCGTACGAAAGGATATAAAGCACAAAACCGACCAGCAGCAGCAATCGGTAAGAAACCTGACGGGCCAGCAGCCAACTGCAAAGCGGGAAGCTGATGAGGTAGGCCAGTACGGTCGATAACGTCAGGCGACCCAGGTACCAGCTATCGCCTTTTACCAGACCCAGCGCGTATTGGCGGGCGAGGGATGATGAATAAATAAACAGGCAAAGTACCAGCATGAGCAGTACGCCCAGCCGAATTTGCCGGTACTGGCTGAAAATGCGGAGATTCCAATAAGGGCGTTCCTGCCGAAGCTCCCAGAACACGAACGAAGCCGCTACCAGAAAAAGCCCGACGATAGACCAGTTGATAATGGCCGAACTAAACCAGTCGTAATATTTGCCGAAATCGGCAATGAAGGTGAGCAGAACGCAGGTCAGCGTTAGCAAGACCGCACCCGTCCAGTCGACTTCAGACAAAGGAGCTTTAGGGAGCAGCCGCTCCCCGTGAAAGAGCAGGGCGGTTAAGCCGATAGAGACAAGAATGGCCGGTACCGACAGCCAGGCCGCATAATGCCAGTTGTATTGGTGAATGAGCCACGCCAGACTAAGGTCGGCGAGGAGGGCTACCGGCTTGGCAATGGTGTAGTATAATCCGTAAAAGAACGCCCGGTTGTTGCCGGGGTTGAAGCGCGCCATCAGCAGCCCGATCATGTCGAGCGTGACCATGCATTTTGTGATACCGAGGCAGAAATTAAGCACGCATAACCCCGGAACAGACCCCACCTGACCGGCCATCAGCGCCAGAACCAGTTGCAGCACCAAAGCCCCAAGCAGTAAATCTTTCTTCTTGAAAAAGCTCCTGAATCGGTAATACAGTGGTAAAGTACACAGGAAGCCAATGGCGCTGGCCTGAATAATAAACTTGACGTTTTCGGCCAGTGTACCCAGCTCACCGGTTAGTTCGGGCAGCATATCGGTGCTCAGCCCGAACACGAAACTTTGCAGGATCAACAGCGTGATAATCCCCGTGTCGCGCAGCCACGAAGGCACCCACTCGTAATAAGGAAGCTGGTTTGCCATAATCGATACGCTTTTATAACCGCAGAAGAATGAACCCTGGAATAATCGAACCTGCTTGCGCGGTGCGTGTGGGGCGGTGTCGGGTCTGACCGGGCTGGCGTTCCAGGACCCGACACCACATCACACTAAAAATTTGCCGACAGGTTCACGAAGTAGTACCCGCCATTGAAGCCGAACTGGGTGGCACTTCGGCTGTAGACGAACCGGCCGAAAGAGGAGTTGTCCAGTGCTGCGGCTCCGTATCGCTCCGGCGTTGGGTAGTTGGCTACCCGCAGCTGATCGGGGTAAATGTCGAACAGGTTATTGGCCCCAACGGTCATGTTGAGGTTTTTCAGGATGCGGTACGAAAAGCTCAGATCGGTAATGAGTTTCGGATTCTGGATCTCGTCGAGGGCCGGGTTGGCCGGGTCGTAAGCCTGCACCGTACCGAAGCGCGAGAAACGCAGCACCGCGCCAAACTTACGGAGTCGGTAGTTGAACGTCAGCTGAATTTTGCTCTTGGGCTGAGCCACCGTTAGCCGGGCGCTGTCCTGGCGATTGAACAGGAAGTTGCCGAAGGTAGCATCTGTTGGCACGTTGGCGGGCCGTTTAATTTCACCCACGAGCTTGGTCTGGTTGAAGTTGGCCGCCAGGGTTATGTCCAGCGTACCCGTTCGGAGCCGGGGGTTGGTGGCAATGACCACGTCGATGCCCTGCGTTTGGGTGTTCACCGCATTGGCAAAAAACTGGGCGCTGTTCACGTCCGTCTGTCCGGCCCCGTTCAGGATATTGGCCACGATCAACCCTGCGCCCGACGTGCCGCGCGAAAACTGGTTGCTGTAAATAATCCGGTTGGTAATGTTGATCTGGTACGCATCGACCGTAACGCTCACATTGGGTAAGGGCCGCGACGTGATACCAATGCTGTAGTTGGTGGAGCGTTCGGCTCCCAGGGGCGGCACGCCAAAGGCCTGTGCAATGGGGCTGTCGTTCCGGAACGTACCCGTTTGGCGGGGCTCCAGAATGGTGCCGTTGGAGACGAAGACCGTGCTGATGGCGCTGAAATACCGCTGGTGCAGCGAAGGGGCCCGGAAGCCGTTGCTGATGGAACCCCGCAGCGAGAACGCTTCACTGAACCGGTAACGGGCTGCTAGTTTCCCGGCCAGGTTCCCGCCAAAGTCGCTGTAATATTCATATCGACCGGCTGCGTTGAGCAGCAAACGGGACGTCACATCCGACTCCAGATCGATGTAGCCGCCATACACATTGCGGGTAGCGTTGACGGCGTTGGCAGGCTGGTAGCCCGGAAACACCTGCGAACCGCCAATCTGCCCCGATGTGGGGCTGAAGTTGAGGTACGAAGCCGCTTCGCCCGGTTTAATCCGGTACTGGTCGTTGCGGTAAGTGAGGCCGGTAGCTACGTTAAAGGACGTCAGGCCGAGTTGCTTTCCGAAATCCTTGGCGGCACTCACATCGGCCGAGTTCTGGTAGAAGCTCAGCGTACCGGCGTAGAATGATGTTGGGTTGTTCAGGGTCCCCAAATACGCCAGCGACGCGTTGTTGGAATTGGTCACGTCGAAGCGGAAGGAGTTGCCGCCATACACGTTGCTGATGTCCCAGCGCCAGCCTTTCGTTTCGCCATTGACGCCCACCAGCAGCGACTGGTCGTTGATGCTCGACTGGATATTGGGCAGGAATCCGTTGGGATAGATAGACGTGATCACCTGCGAGGTCTGGTACGGGTAGCGGTAGAAACCGGACGCCAGTCCGCGCCGGTAATTCAGCCCGCCCGATGCGTAAAAACTGGCATTGCTGTTGGCAATCGGGACGCGGGCGTTCAGGAAGAAACCGGCATTTTCGATGCGGGCGTTGCCCACCTGCAGGTTATTTTTCAGGCTGAAATTATTCTGCTGAATCAGCGTCTGGTCCTGCTGATACAGGTTTTGCCGACGTGCTACGTAGGCCGCAGCACTTTCACCCGTTTGCTGTCCTACGTTCCAGTTCACGTAAACCGGACCGGTATAATCGCCCGCCCGATTGGTGGAGCCGCGGTGGCGAAATTCGCCCGTCAGGCTCAGAAATCCCTTTTCGCCGATCTTGAAGCCGTGGTTAATCCCAACCTGAGCTACCTGGCCATCGCCTTTGTAGTACTGGCCTACCTGTGCGTTGACCGTGGTGCCGGGCCGCTCTTTCAGCCGGAGGTTGATAACGCCCGCAATGGCATCGGAACCATATTGTGAGGAAGCCCCATCGCGCAGCACTTCAATGCGCTCAATGGCCGAACTCGGAATGGCATTCAAATCCGTGCCGACAGAGCCGCGACCGATGGTGCCGTTGATATTGATAAGCGCCTGATTGTGCTGGCGTTTGCCGTTGAGCAGCACCAGCACCTGATCGGGGCCAAGTCCGCGCAGAGTGGCCGGGTCGATGTGGTCCGTACCATCCGATACCGTTTGGCGGGACGAGTTGAACGACGGGGCCACGAAGTTTAGCTGCTGGGTCAGGTCGATCTGGCCGGTTGCCTGTAAATCGCGCGACTGAATCACATCGACCGGGGCCACCGTTTCGGTGCTGGTCCGGGCCTGGGTCGAGCGCGAGCCTACCACCACCACTTCATTGAGGCTTGCCAGCCCTTCCACGAGTTTTACGCTCACGGTCGAGGTATTTCCGGCCGTAACCTGCACAGGGATATTCTGGGTTGTGTACCCCACAAAACTGAAGCGAAGGGTGTACGAGCCCGGACTCACCGATACGCTGTAAAGCCCGTTGGCATCGGTAATGGCACCGGCTGTCTGGCCGGTTACCAGCACCGAAACACCCGGCAGGCCGGCCCCCGTGGTAGCATCCGTCACCTGGCCGCTAACCGTTTGGGCAGACGTCGTAAACGCGATAAATAAAGAAAAGATACCGGCCAGAATCAGCCAGCGATGCGAGTATGTGTTTCTCATAGTTGAATAGCCGTGAGGGGTTGATGGGGGTTCATCACGTAACAGATACCGGCGGGCACCAGCGCAACGACCTGCCTGTCTCACTGTGCTGACAACTGCTTTTACCGTCCTTTCTCTTTTGTAAATAATGATTACTTAGCCAATGGACTCGGTTGCATAGACTAATTTGACCGAGCTAAGTAGGGCACTGGCTGCTGTGTGGCAAGGTGAACAGGCCCTTGTTTGCCATAAACTACTCCAAATCCTCACAAACTGCCCGGGCAAGTCTGCTGATTAAATCAAACCTTCTGGTTAGTGAGTTAATACCAGACAGTCAGTTATTGACTTATTATTTTCTACCTAGCTGCGTTCTCGATTAATTTGTGGCTTTTTACGAGTAGTCCATTGAAAAAGTATAGTTTAACCGGCGATTACCCTTTTCTGGCAGGAGGTGGGGAAATGGGTGAACTCACCCGGCAGTTCGATTGGTCGGCCACAGCACTGGGCGCGCCTGCGCAATGGCCGCAAAGCCTGCGCACAACGGTGAGTATCCTGCTGAACTCCCGATTCCCGATGTTTTTGTGGTGGGGGCCGGAGCTGATCCAGTTTTACAACGATGCCTACCGCCCCAGTCTGGGCAACAATGGTAAACACCCCGGTGCGCTCGGGAAAGCGGGCGAGTTGTACTGGCCCGAAACATGGCCCGTTATTAAGCCGTTGATCGATCAGGTTATTAACGAGGGCGAACCTGTCTGGAGTCAGGACCAGCTCATCCCGATCTACCGTAATGGTCGGCTGGATGAAGCCTACTGGACTTTTTGCTATAGCCCGGTAAACGATGAAGCGAATCAGGTGGCGGGTGTGCTGGTGACCTGTACGGAAACCACCAGTCAGGTCAGGGCAGTCAATCAGTTGAAATTGTCTGAGCAACGGTTTCAGAACCTGATACGCGAAGCCTCCGTGGGTATTGTGGTACTGAGCGGTCTGGAAATGCGGGTAGAGGTGGTCAATAAAGCGTATGCCCAACTCGCAGGCCGTACGTCCGAGCAATTACTCGGCAAATCCCTTTTTGAGAGTATACCGGAAATTGAGGCTGTTTTCGGCCCCATTATGGAGCAGGTGCGGCAAACCGGCGAGCCGCTTCATCTCTACGGCTATCCTTACCACGTCCGTACCAAAGAGGGTTTAAAAGAAATTTTTCTCAATCTGACGTATCAGCCCTACCGGGAAGAGGATGGTACTATTACGGGCGTCATGGTGCTTTGTGATGATGTGACTGAGCAGGTCATGGCCCGCCGGAAAGTAGAGGAAAGTCGTGCTCAACTGGCCCTGTCTATCAACGAACAGCAGAAACTGGTCAATATCCTCGACGTCAGCGATGAATTTATTGGTATGACGGGTCTGGATGGTTCGGTTCAGTACGCCAATCCCGCAGCGTTACAGATGCTGGGATGGGATACCATCGAGGGAAAAACCCTGTGGGATATGCTGTATGAGGAAGACTGGGTAGCTGCCCGGAAAATCCTTGCCGAACTTCAGGAAACAGGCCGTGCTTCCTACGAATTCCGGTTTAGAAACGCCCAGCGATGCGAACCGTTCTGGCTGCAATGGAACTCGGTGGTCAATAAGGATGGAGCCACCGGCGAAGTCATCGGCTTTGCCACCGTAAGTCAGGATATTACCCGGCAACGACGAGTGCAGCAGGCATTACTGGAAAGTGAGGAGCGTTACCGCCGGTTGTCGGCCCATCTGGAGCAGGAGGTTCTGGAGCGTACCAGCGAGCTGGCCAGCGTAAACGAAGAACTGGCTGCCGCCAATGAAGAGCTGGCGACAGCCAATGAGGAGCTCACCGAATCCAATGAATTACTGACGCGGTCCAACGACAATCTCGAACAGTTTGCCTATGTGGCCAGCCATGATTTGCAGGAACCACTGCGCAAGATTCAGCAGTTTGGCGACCTGCTGAAGGTCCAGTACCAGGCCGAGTTAGGGGACGGTGCTACGTATTTGGAGCGTATGCAGTCGGCAGCGGGCCGGATGTCTACGTTGATCCGGGATTTGCTGAGTTTCTCCCGCATTTCTACCGGTCAGGTTAATTTGGTAACGGTTTCGCTAGCCAGTGTGGTGGATGCGGTACTGACAGATCTTGAGTTGCGGATTCAGGAAACAGGGGCGGTCATTGAGGTCGACGACTTGCCGACTATCCGGGGCGACCGGTCGCAGTTGGAGCAACTTTTCCAGAATCTGCTCAGTAATGCGCTGAAATTCCGTCATGCCAACCGCACGACCCAGATTGGTATCTGGCTCGAAACGGTGCCCATCAAGCAATTGCCGCTGTTGGTGAGACCCGCCCGGTCGGTCAAGAATTACTACCGGATCGACATAACCGACAACGGTATCGGTTTCGATGAAAAGTACGCCGATCGTATTTTTCAGGTCTTTCAACGCTTACACGGCAAGAGTGAATTTGCCGGAACGGGCGTTGGGCTGGCTATCTGTCAAAAAGTAGTGGCCAACCATGGGGGGGCGATTATCGCAACAAGTCGGCCGGGAGCAGGTGCTACCTTTAGCGTGTATCTGCCCGTCGTTTAGCGGGACGCTCAATCCGGGAGCAACTTACGTCCGCAGCGGGCTGGCAGTGGGTTTGGACTGGAAGAGTGAGCCGGGGCCGGGCTGCAGCGCCGTTACTTTTTGCCGGAGCTTGTGCGCCGTACAGAACGCTAAAATAAAACAGAGCCCAACCGTCGATACGGTGAGTATCCGGAAATGCTGCAGCACATCGTATGGATACCGACCGATGAGGTCACTCGAAATAAAAGGGGTGAAAATAAGGGCGTTGATCGCAAAAATAGTCAGGAGAAGGTACCGCCTTTCGCTGGTTGCTTTGAAGGAAATAAGCAGATAATACACCAGATAGATAACCGCCGGGGCTATGTACAGAAAGGCATATTTCTGCTGATGCGGAAACAGCAGTGGCGTGACCAGAAACAGGTACGAACATTCCCAGATCGTCTGAAGTTTGTCGGTGTTTCGTTTGAACGGAAGGCTCCGGAGAAAGTACAGCGTAGCCGCTACAAAAAACAGCCGGGCAATGTTGGTGGCCAATATAGCCTGGTCGGCGGTGAGGTTCAGGAAATTTCGGTCTATATCAATTTTGTTATGCGTTTCGGTCAGGTAAACGGGAATCAGACTGACCAGACTATGCGTGCCCAGATCGGCTTCAATGGAGTTTTCGGCATTGCCGGGGTTGATCACGAGCCACCATTCTTTCAGCAGAAATGTGTTGAACTCAAACCCGAAAACCAGAGCGGGGGCGATTAGAAAGAAACCAAAGAACAGCAGCGTATAGGCAAAGCCCGTAAAGTGCCGTCGGTAGACCAGGTAGGGCAGAAAGATAAGGGGTAGCAGTTTAGTCGTACAGGCAAATCCGAACAGTATTCCCCCGACAAGCGGGCGATTCTTCTCAAAAAGAGCCAGACTTTCCAGGGTCGCCCACATCAGAAAGATGGTCATCTGGATCATCGAATAGTTGTACAGCAAAAAACGCAGCGACAAAAAGAAAACGACGAATAGCCAGATCCTGATTTCTTTCGCCGTTAACACCGATACGTCTATATATCGGGTCGTCAATACCCATATTCGGTACAACAGAAAGGTCGACAGGAGCAGCCAGGCAAATTCAGGAAGGATGAAAGGCAAATAGCTGAATGGCAGCAGGACTAACGCAAAGAACGGACTGTAATAATATTGAAGTCCTTTGGCAAACGGGGGGCGATAGATATTCTGATGGGAAGCCAGTTTATGCCCGGCATCTAAAAACACATCAAAATCACCACCTTGTACGGCGCAGAAAAGACAGTACGCAAGAATAAGAATGGTTAGCAGTATCGATGAAGTCGTGTAGCGTTTATGTCGTCTGTCTAGAGAGCCGGATACCGTCATGGTTATGGAACTGACTGATTCGTAAGGTTGAGTAAGGCTGTTGGCTGATTGGCCAATAGACAAAATAAACATATTTCATGTGTATTGTTTTCATGTTTATAGAGTTACCTGACTAATTAGGTTTTTTTAACGAAGCCCATCAGCCGGGCAGTTTCCTGAGCGTTTCGAAATCGCCCACTTTTTGCAGGTACTGTAAATGGCTCATCACACCATGAATGTTGCTTACCAGCCCGTGCGCTTCGGGCAGGGTGGCAATGTATAGCTGCGTGTGTTCGTTCTCGCCCTTGGCCCCCGTCGACTGGCCGTTCATGGCCTGAATGTCGGTGAGCGGCATCCGTCGTTCGAGGTAAAAGAAGTGCAGGGCTTCGTCGCTGGTGGCGGTGGCGGAGTACAGGGGCTTGTTAAATAGTGGGATCAGTTCAGCGGGATCAACGTCCAGCCGGGCTTCTTCGCCCAATTCCCGCGCGGCCACCTCAATGGGCGAGGAATCTTCCTCATCGATCATACCGGCTGGGTGTTCGTAGGTGAAGTCGCCGTTACAGATGCGCCGTTGTTTTACCAGCAGCACGTATTTCTCGTTCGTTTTCTCGGCAATCAGGACAACCAGCATCGAAACGGCATCGCCTTTGAGAAAGCAGATTGGGTTCAGCGTAGTGCCTTCCGGCGTGTCGGCATCCAGCTTGAGCAGCGCGTATAGAATAGTACCGTCTTTTTGCGCCCGGTGGATGTACAGCGGGTTGACGTGGTTAAGGGTAATCTGGCTTTTGAGCAGCTGAGCCCGCCAGTTTTTGTATTTCGTGGCGTCGTTGAGTTGTTGAGAATCCATTGGGTGTATGGTTAAGTTAAGTACCCGACAGCAAGCCGGGTGGCCGGTGCCATGCTGTCGGGTACAAATGGGAAGATCAGGGCTGCTGGCTCAGGAAGATCTTGGCGGAGTCGGATCGGAGGGTGAATCCTCTATCTATTTTCTCAATGGAATACCCTTTTTTGTCGATGTACAGGCTGTCCTGCTGAACCCTCCAGGTGAAGGGCGTATCTCTCGATACCATGCCCATCTGGATGTGATTCATTCCTTTTCCGTCTTCGCTGAAGCTGTAGATGGCCTTTGATCCCATCAGGCTGGCCAGGTTGGTGCTGTCGATGCCTTTTGTTGAATCAATATTGTACGTAGCCGCAAACTGCTTGCTGACGAAATCAATATCCCGGGTACCTGTTTTGCAGCCGCTGAGCAAAACCAGGCCAAGGATTCCTGTTCTGATTGACCAAAAATTCATAGTATCGTTGCGTTGAGATAATAGGGCTGTCCGGCACTAAAGCCACTTACAGGCTGGCATAGCTTGGCCGCAGCAGATCGGGCAGCACATACTGGCCGAAATCCTCAATAAATCGTTCGTGTTCAAGGTTAACGTTGTGCAGAAAAAGCTGCTCGAAACCCAGGTCGATATACCCCTGCAGCCACGCCATATGCTGACTGGTATCTGCCGAAACATGGACCATTTTATCGACTTCGGCCAGATTGACGAGTTCACCGGCCATGTCGAACTGCTCGGGTCGGCGGAGGTCGGTGAGCAGGCCATTCGGGAAAATGTTGCCCCGCCACTGGTCGTAAGCCCCGGCTCTGGCATTCTCCAGCGTGTCGGCGTACGAAAGCTGTACTTTTAAATGCATTGGTTTGCCCGCGCCACCCCCGCGCCGGAAAGCGTCCACGACTTCCCGAAGCTGATCGAGCGGCTGCGAAATGGTGAGTAAACCATCGGCCCAGCCACCTACCCATTCGGCGGTTTTGCTGGTTACGGCGGCCCCGAACAGCAGCGGTTTTATGGCGGGGCGGGTGTAGAGCGTGGCCTCCTCAACCGTCACCAGCCCCTTGTGCGTAACGGTTTCACCGTTCCACAACGCCCGGATAATGTCGACGCATTCTTTCAGGCGGGCGTTTCGGTCGGCTTTCGCGGGCCATTTGTCGCCGGTGATGGCTTCGTTCAGGGCCTGCCCGGTCCCCAGGGCCATCCAGAATCGTTCGGGGAACATGTCGGCGAGGGTGGCGGCCGCCTGGGCGATAATGGCCGGATGGTACCGCTGTCCGGGAGCGTTGACCACCCCGAACGTTAGGGAAGTGGCCTGCAAAGCGGCACCCAGCCACGACCAGGCAAAGCCGCTTTCGCCCTGCCGGTTACTCCAGGGGTGAAAATGATCGGACGACGAGCCCGCCGTAAAACCAGCTTGCTGAGCCAACTGAACATAGTCTAGTAAGGTGCTTGGCTTAAATTGCTCGTGTGATGCGTGATAACCTATTTTTAACATAACGTTGTGTATAAATACAGTCGGGTAAATTCGTGTCAACTATCGGTTGTAGACGGTGGTCCACTCCCGAAGGCGCTGTTCTATGGCCGGGTCCAGCTGCCCCGGAAGCAGCCGCCAGGTCCAGTTGCCGGCGTCCGAAGCCGGGGTATTCAGCCGGGCCGACTCGTCCAGCCCCAGCACATCGGGCAAGGGCAGAATGGCCGTATTCGCCACCGACGCGTACACCAGCCGACCCAGTACCAGATGGACATCGAGCTGCGATACCGGATGACCTACGTAGCGTTCCAACTGGCTGCGGTGTTCGTGGCTGCTGTCCTGCCGATACCAGCCCACGCTGGTGTTGTTGTCGTGTGTACCGGTATAAGCGATGGCGTTGGGTGTATGGTGATGCGGAATGTCTACGGTTTCGGGCATATCCTCACCAAAGGCAAACTGAATGACTTTCATGCCCGGCAAGCCGAATTCGTCGCGTAGGGTATACACATCGGCATCGATGTCGCCGAGGTCTTCGGCTACAAAAGGGAGTTCGCCGAGTTCGCTTTGCACCGTTCGGAAGAAGTCGGCTCCCGGCCCCGGCTTCCACTCACCCCGGATGGCCGTCTCTTCGTGAGCGGCTACTTCCCAGTAGCTGGCAAACGCCCGAAAATGATCCAGCCGCAGCAAATCGTAGCGTTCCTGATTCTTTCGCAGACGAGCTATCCACCAGGAATACCCCTGCTTTTTGAGGTTTTCCCACCGAAAAACGGGCATGCCCCACCGCTGGCCGCTGGCATTGAAATAATCGGGCGGCACACCAGCGACACCAATCATGGCCCCGTCTTTATCAAGGCTGAAAAACGCCGGGTTTGCCCACACATCCGCCGAATCGTAATTCATGTAAAATGGCAGATCACCGAAAAACTGAATCCCCAGGCTGTTGCCATACGTTTTCAGCCTGTTCCACTGGCGGGCAAATATAAACTGACGCCATTTTACCTCCCGAATGGCCTCGGCCTGCTCGGCCCGGAACGGTTCCAGCGCTTTCGCCTGACGGAATTTATATGGTTTCGGCCAGCGATGCCAGGGCTGGTTGTCATGGTGTTCTTTCAGAACGGCGAACAGGGCAAAGTCGTCGAGCCAATCCGCTTCCCGCTGGCAAAACAGGGGAAAGTCGTCGGTATCGCTCTGTTGCTGTTTAGCGGTTTCGTAAGCCTTCTTGAGCAACTTCTCTTTTGTCCGATAAACAGCGTTATAATCCACTTCAGCAGTAAGCGGCAGGTAAGCGGACGGCAAATCGGCTTCGGTTAACAGCCCATCCTGAACCAGCCACTCGGGACTCAGTAAAAACGGGTCACCTGCCATGCTCGATATGGCGCTGTAAGGCGAGTAGGCGCACTCCCCCGCCACCGGATTAAGGGGCAACACCTGCCAGTACGTCTGCTGGCTGCGGCTGAGAAAATCGGCAAACGCCAGCGCTTCCGGCCCGAAATCGCCAATGCCAAAAGGGGAAGGGAGTGAGGTGATTGGCATTAAAATCCCCGCACTACGCTCAGTAGGACGCTTTTTCAGTTTAATTACGGCCAGTGGAAGTTGACCAAATAAATCGGAAACGAGAAGGCCATCGGTTGCCTTCCCTTCCCGGTCTACCAGGCAATGCTGCCAGGAAGCGGGGGCACCATCGGGCAGGATAATCCGCGTATCCAGCCACGCCAGTTCCAGCGCATCTTTTTTCTGCTGGCGGCACAGACGGGCCAGACCCAGCGGCACCACCACTACGTACCACAACTGCTGATACCGGCGGGCAAAGGCCAGCACATGCTGTTTGTAATGCCCCTTTACCTCCAACGGCACGTAATGCCCGTGCGCAAACAACTCGGGCTGCCGGTTGCGTTCGGTGAGCAGGATATGCACCAACCACTGCTTGATCCGGGCATCGTAGCGAGTGCTCCACAGGTCGGGCAACAGGGTTGCCGGGTCATGGGTCGCCAGCTCATCCAGTGCCCGTTGCCGGGGCGCAAAGTCGATTGGCCGACGGTTGTCGGGGTCCACCAGGCTCAGATCCCAGCCTTCGCAGCCCTGGTAAATATCCGGCACACCCGGACTGGTGCATTTGAGCAGCACCTGCGCCAGCGAGTTGATGATGCCAAAGTCGGCAATGCGCTGGTGAAATTGTTGAAAGCTGGCCCAGAAAGGCCGTTTCGGGTCCAGCAGCTGCCGGGCAAAGGTTTGCGTGGCGGTTTCGTAGGCTTCGTTGGGGGCATCGTAGGTCGAGTTACGCTTGGCCTCCCGCATGGCTTTTTGCAAGTACTCGTTGAGCCGGTCCGCGAAATCGGGGTCTTCCTGACCCGGCATAGGGTAAGCCCCGATCAGCGTCTGGTAAATAAAGTACTCGTCGTTGGCGTCGGGGGCTTCGGAGGTCGTGTCGCTGCCCGTATCAGCCGACTTCAGAGCTTTGTTAAGCTGCTGCCACTCCTGCACGGCGGCAATCCATTCGTCGGTCAGATCGGTGAGCACATTCAATCGGCTCCGCACATCCTCCCCCCGCTTGGTATCGTGGGTGGAGGTGGCGTTGAGGGCCAGCGGCCACTGCCTCTGCCGGTCCAGCATCTTCTGATGAAAAGCTTCGACCGTCAGGCCGAAGTACGCAGGCGAGTCGCCCACTTCGTCGTGGCCGATGAAGCGGGTGTAGGTGTACATGAGCGTATCTTCCACGCCCTTGGCCATCAGCGGACCGGTGAACTGCATACACCGCTGGTAGAACCGCAAGGCCCGCTGCTGATAATCGGCCGGGGCCAAGGGCGGGTTCTGCAGCAGGGCTTCGTCCAGCAGGCCAACGGCGGGGGCCAGTTCGGGTTTGTGCTTACGGATGCGGCTGAAGATGGCCCGAACGGCCGTGGTCTCCTCTTCACTCAACGGCATCTGGTTGCCATAGTAGCGGTAGACGGGGCACTGAATCAGAAACTCACCGATGGCCGTTTTCAGGCTGTCCTCCAGCAGGCTCGCTAACTCAGATTTGTCCAGTAGGTTTAGGTTCTGGAATAACCCGTACAGATTATCCAGTTCGCCGTTCATGTGCTGGTAGAGGATATAGGCTTTTTTGTCGTGCAGCTCCGTCCGCACGGCCATTTTCTCGCCCAGCAGGGCGTGGTAGAAGCGGGTAAAGCTGGCTTCACTCTCGGTGCGGGTGAAGAGATTATTGACCATCGAGAGGTAAGCATAGCCCGTCGCGCCCTGTACGGGCCAGTCCGCAGGTAGTTCTTCCTCATTCTGGAGGATTTTCTCAACGATGATGTAAGCCTCCGGCCCGGCCAGTTGGCGCAGTCTTTGGAGGTAGCGTTTGGGGTCCTGAAGCCCGTCGATATGGTCGACCCGCAGGCCGTGGAAAACGCCGGCATCGAGCAGAGCTTTGGGTAGTTGATGTACCGCATCGAAGACGGCCGGGTCCTGAATGTTGAGGCAGATGAGGGCGTTGACCGTGAAGAAACGCCGGTAGTTGATCTGCTGGTCGGTTTCGCCGTGATAACACAGCCGATACGCCTGCTGGTTGGTGATTTCCCGGATGCAGGATGGCGTGCCGTTGACGGTTTTCAGGCAGTTTTGAATATAAACTTGTCCGTCTTTTTCAGTCATCAATTCCGCTAACGCCAGTACGCACTCGTCCGATTGCCGGGTGTACTGGTCCGGGTTTTTGGCGGACGCACTCTTGACAATTCGACCGAGTAGCTGCTGTACAGACTTGTCCGGATTGGCATTGCCCGCTTTCAGAATGGTCGTGTACGCACGCAGATTCAGCGGATAGCTCGTGTCGAAATAGGTAATCACAAACTTCCCCTCCCGGTAGTCGACGGTGAGTTCGTTGCGGTCGATGACTTCATCCAGCGGAGAGCCCAGGAAGGGCACCATGAGTCGACCCTGATGGACGGGACTTTGCCAGTCGATGTCGAAAAACGTGGCGTAGGGCGACAGCTGGCCTTTTTCCAGCACATCCATCAACCACAAATTATGCGGGTTGAAAGCCATGTGGTTGGGCACGATGTCCTGTATCCAGCTCATGCCCCGCTGGCTCAGTTGCTGGCTAATGGCTTGCAGTTCTGCTTCGGTACCGATTTCGGGGTTGATGCGCTGGGGGTTTACCGAATCGTAGCCGTGCAGGCTACCGGGTACGGCTTCAAAAATGGGTGAGGCATACAGCGTACGGACGCCCAGTTGGTCCAGATACGGGATGATTTGCTCAAAATCACGAAAGGTAAAGTCCTTGTGAAATTGGATCCGGTACGTGGAAACGGGATTTTTCATGCGATTGTGCGTAAAGAATGAATGACTCGGGCGGACATAGAACGGTTTCGGTACCCGTTATCGATTCGGGGGCTTTGCTCACCGTAGATGCGGGTTCCGGCAACCAGCGCTCATCGGCCGAGTCCAGCAATTTCTGCCAGTCGGCATCGGGTTCGCCAACGGCGGGCAGGGTAATGGATTGGGGTTGTTTGGAAAAATTCATCAGGCACAGTACATGCTGATCGTCGTGCCAGCGATGCATCACCAGCGTCTCGGTCCCGGAATCGGTCTCGACATTAAGTTTAGTCCGGTCCAGATGCGCCAGGGCGGGTAACTCCCGGCGCAGGGCAAGCAACGTCTGGTAATAATGGAGCAGAATCCGGTGCGGTTGCTGTTCGATAAGTTGCCACTGGAGTTTGGCCTGCTGGTAGGTGTCGTGACTTTGCGGGTCGGGTACGTCTTCGCCGTCGGAATGAAAGGAAGAAAACTCATCTTTTCGCCCCTGCCGAACGGCTTCGACCAACTCCGGCTCGGTATGGCTCACGAAATAGAAGAACGGGCTCGTTTCACCCCATTCTTCGCCCATGAACAACAGCGGAATGTACGGACTGGCCAGTACCGCACCCGCCAGCAGCTTGAGCGCGTCGAAACTGTACAACTGGCTCGACCGTTCGCCCAGCTTGCGGTTGCCCACCTGATCGTGATTCTGCGAAAAGACGATAAACTGCCTGCCTGGGTTGGTCTCGGCTTTACCCCCGAAAAACCGGTTCCGGACAACCGAATACTGACCATCGTAGACGTAGGCATCCTTATAGGATTTCTCCAGGTGATTCAGCCCGTCGAAATCGGCGTAGTAGCCGGTTTGTGCTTCGCCGACGGCCACCCGGAGGGCGTGGTGAAACTCGTCGTTCCACTGGGCATCCATGCCGTAGCCATGCTCAGACAGCGGGTCGATGTAGCGCGGATCGTTGAGGTCGTTCTCCACAATGAGGTAGTACCGGCGACCGGTGTCGGCCATGAGTTCATCGACTTTCTGCCGGAGTTCCTGAAGGATATGTACCGGACTGAAATCTTTGATGGCATGAACGGCATCCAGCCGCAGGGCGTCGATGTGAAAATCACGAAACCACATCAGGGCATTTTCGAGCACGTACCGCCGAACCCCATCGCACCAGGCATCGTCGAAGTTAACGGCCTTTCCCCAGGGTGTGCAGTACTTGTCGGTCAGGTAAGGACCGAAGTTGCCGAGGTAGTTTCCTTCCGGGCCGAAGTGGTTATACACCACGTCCAGCACCACCGCAATACCCTTTTTGTGGCAGGTATCGACCAGCTGCTGGAGACCATTGGCACCTCCGTACGACTGCTGAACGGCATAGGTATACACGCCGTCGTAGCCCCAGTTGCGCGAATCGGAAAACTGCGCAACGGGCATGAGCTCAATGGCCGTTACCCCCCAGCGCTTTCAGGTAGTCCAGCTTGCTCTCCAGCGATTGAAAGGTGCCTTCTTCCGTGAAGGTGCCGGTATGCAGTTCATACAGCACGTAGCTCTCCAGCGCCGGGTTTTCCCAGTTCGCATCGGTCCACGAAAAGGCCGCTGTGTCCACCGCCTGCGATGGTCCGTGTACGCCCTGCGGCTGGCAGAGGGATACCGGGTCGGGATATTCCTCCTGCCCGTCGAGTTTAAATGTGTATAAATCGCCGGGTTTGATCTGGCTGGTGGTCAGGTGCCAGTAACCCAGTTCTTCGCAGGTTAGAGGAAGTGCAGTTGGGTGCCCGTATATTTTGATGGCTATGTATTTGGCCAGCGGTGCCCATACCTGAATACGGGCTTCGTGTTCGTTGGGGAACGTGACGCCCAGCGAGCGTTGGCCGCTGTCGACGAGAGGTTTCATACGTTAAATTCGTTTTCTTATCGTTGAGAAAGGTTCATCAAGGGCGTATTTCAATGCTCCTTTGCTGGTTTTAACAGCCGGGTACGAGTCCGGGCTTGTTCAGAACCGGCGGAAATGAGGCAACGGGCTTACCGATTGGTCTAATCTGTCGTGACCCGGTCTGGCCGGGTGAATGGGCATAAGGGGGGTGAGTCTCAACGTATATATACGCTCCGGCGAATGAAACGGAGCGCCGGAGATGAATAAACTGAAATAAACAATGGCTTCTTCCACTTGTTACACTGCTCAGTAAACCACCAGTCGATGAAGAAATTCCTGCACGAAAACAGCCTTTCCCTGTTGCTCCTTTTCATTACCCTGATAACACTGGCGGGGCAGATCGTTGTGGGCTGGCACGAGTTCAACGGCGACCTCACCGACTACGGCCGGGCACCCATTCCGTTTGGTGCTTACCTGAGCAGTGGGCACTGTATCGAAGCCGTCTTCGAGAACTGGGAAAGCGAGTTTTTACAGATGGGCCTATACGTGCTGGCAACGGTCTGGCTTCGGCAGAAAGGATCGTCGGAGTCCAAAAGTCTGGATGAACCGGAAGAAGTGGACCGGGAGCCATCGCCAACCCGCGCCGGGGCACCCTGGCCCGTTCGGCAGGGCGGTCTGGTGCTGAAACTTTACGAAAACTCGCTCAGCATCGCGTTCTTCCTGCTTTTTGGCTTGTCCTTTTTCCTGCATGCCTACGGGGGCGTTCGGGAGTACAATACCGAGTCGGCCCTGAAAGGCAAATCGGAAGTGCTCTCTCTCTGGGAGTTTCTGGGCACCAGCGAATTCTGGTTTCAATCGCTGCAAAACTGGCAGAGCGAATTTTTGTCGGTGCTGTCCATTGTTGTTTTATCCATTTTTTTACGGCAGAAGGGTTCGCCCGAATCCAAACCGGTAGATGCCCCGAATTCGGAAACGGGCGAATAACCGGCTGTCAACTTTTACTCAACACAGTTACTATGAAAAGACTTTTTCTGCTTTCCGGACTCCTCTGCTGGAGCCTGGCTGGTCTGGCGCAACAAACCTTTTTCAGTGTTCCTTCGTCCGATATTGTGCCCAAACACAAAGTCATGGCGCAGCAGCAGGCCGATATCAACGGCGAACAAATGCGGTTCTCGACAACGGTCGAATATGGCCTGGGCCGCAACTGGGAAGTTGGCGTGAACCTCTACAATGTGGATTACCAGCGGCCGGAACGCACCTGGCTCCGCAACGACACCACCCTTCAATTACCGTACGCTCCGTTGCTGCTGATCAACACGCAGCGTACGTTTAACCTGACCGATGAACTTCACATTGGCCTTGGCGGACAAACGGGCCTGAACCTGTTCCCAACGGGGCAGCACAGTGCCTGGGTAGGCTGGGGCTACGCTAACCTGGGCGGCAGCTTTCATGACGACCATTACAAAGCGGTCATTGGCGGATACGCCGGCAACCAGCGCTACCTGGCCGAAGGGTCGACCGTGGGTGGGCATGTGGGGTTCGATGCGGGGCTGTGGTACCAGAAAGTACACCTTCTGGGCGACTGGGCCACCGGTACACACGAGTACGGGCAGCTGGTGCTGGGCGTAGAGGTCTATTTACAGGAGCATTTACCCCTGGCTCTCGGCTGGCGCCGGTCTAATCAGGATGGAAATCAGGGCGTTGTTGTCCAGTTGACCTACACGCCCAAGTAATCATTGGGGAACAGGGAACCCTTTTGTTTTTTCGGTAAAGACATTCACCAGACCCGTTACCGTGTCGTAACTGAATGAGTCGACACCCGACACGGTAACGTGGGCAATCGGACCTCCCGTTATGAGCAGGCTCATGTCGCGGAAGCGGGTAACGTCCGGCACGGCGCTCAGGTCGATTCTAACCGTCAGTATATTTCCGTTCAGGAATTGGTTTTTTTGCGCCAGCCGCTTCACTTCCCGGTATTCGAGTTGTTCGGTCATGCCCACAAACCAGACCCGGTCGGCGGCAATGGAGTCGGCGTAATTAAAGAACGTACTCATTTCCGGGTAGGTGCCCGTGTGCGTACCGAGCCGCATGCCCAGGTGTTTGCCCGCATTGCTCTTGGCCAGTAAGTCGACGAACTGCGCCTTGAGCGTACTGATAACCGTTGGTGTCCAGGAGTCCTGAAAATTGCGGGTGTACTGCACAAAACCGGTGTTGCTGAACTTACTGTAGCCGGTAACGGGCAGTGTTTCTTCCTGAGCAAAGTTGCCGCCATTGTTGGCCGTGTTCAGATCGAAATAACGCGGGAATCCCTCATACCCGTCGAGGGCGTTAGTCGAGGTTGACCCGAGGTATTTGAGTGAATCGGCTCCTCTGATAAAACCGGCGTAGTTGGTGGGTACCACGACGCACCGCATCAGGTATTCGACCCCCTGGCTCTTTAGTTTGGCGTACGTAAATTTCTGGTTCTCGGCAATATCCCAGCCCGCCTGTGAAGCGGTAGCGCTCGCAGGCGGGTAAAAGTTATTGGTTGTGGCAAGCTCGTGGTAGTAGCCGTGGTTCATTACGCCCCACTTGCCAGTCTTCACCATCGTGGCTACCTGCTGTGTCGTCAGCCTTCCCGTTATTCCCCAGAAGTCGAGATTGTTGAAGTTAGACCGTGCATTGGCCACTACGGAGCCCCGCCAGTTGACTTTGTTGCCGCAGCCGTCCGTAAACGTTTTGCCGGGATAGGTCCGTCCGTCCGCCGTTGTACCGCCATTGAAGAAAATATAATCAGTCCAGGTGCCCGAAAGCAAGTCGTCGCGTTCATACTGGAACCAGGCCAGCTTGTTGTACTTGAGGGCGGTAAAGGTAGCAGACGGCGATGTCGGAGCAGATGCGTACGTGACGGTAATGGTGACGATATTGGACGGTACTCCCGCTACCGTGCTCCGTCCGTAACGGCTGCCCGACACCCTGTACAGACCGCTTGTCGATTGGGCTTGCCCCTGGCCAAAAGCAGCCAGGAGCAGGAGCAGGATAATGCATTTTTTCATACGATTAAAGGGGTACGCTGGATTCACGAATCACACAGGTGGTAAACGGAGATACGGTTCCCGAAACGTATTTGTTGGAAACGGTAATCCGGCCATTGGCATCGGGCTGAACGTTGAAATAAGTGACCAGCGCCTTGTTTGGGTCAAATTCGCTGCCCCCGCCAACACCGGAATTGAAGGCTGCGTTGATTGTTTTCGTTGCCCCGTTGATGGTATAGCTCACGGTGGCGTTACTGGCTATGGTGGTGGCACTCAAAAAGTACAGCTGGTAATATTTGCCCGGTGTGAGGCCATTAATACTGTACCGGCCGCCAGCCAGATTAGACGAGGATACCTGCCAGGCCGACTGCATGATGGTTTGCGGGTAAACGCTGCCCGCCGTGGCGGTAAAGCTGCTGGCCGTTGCCTGGGTATAGGCACTCTCCAGGGTTACGAAAAGGGTCGAACTCGCCCCGGTTTCGGTCAGAAGCGTACCGGATGTGTACGAGTTGGGCGTTGTTAGCTGAGTGGCCGTCGGCTTTATCTGGTTCCAGCCCGCTGTTGCCACACCGGAGGTTGCGCCCTGGAACGCCAGTCGGAAAGTCCGTTCAGCAACAAAGGCCGCGGTCGTCGTTGCTGTAGCCGTTGAACTCGTGGCCGATGCGATAAAGCCCGGAGCACTCGCCGATACGTCAACAAAATAGGTCGTCAGGGTCGTTAGCCCCGTAATGGTCAGGTTCGTTCCTGAACTGGTAACCGTGCTCGCCGAGGTCATGCCACTGTTGGTGGCGTATCGAACCGAATAGCTGGTAGCATTGGGTGAGGCCGTCCACGAAACGTTGATGGCCGACCCGCCTGTAGCCGTTGCCACTACATTGGTGGGTGTCGTCAGGATACCAATTGTTTTTGCCGAAGCCGTTGCACTGGTGGCCGATGTAACAAAGCCCGAAGCGCTGGCCGAAACGTCGACAAAATAGGTCGTCCCGGCTGACAGCCCCGTAAGTGTCAGACTGTTGGTGGCGCTGGTGACGGTGGTGGCCGAACTCATCGAACTCGTGAGCGCGTACCGAACCGAGTAACTGGTAGCACTGGTGGAGGCTACCCACGAAACACTGATCGCTGAAGTGCTCAGGGGCGATGCCGCCACATTGGTGGGCGTAGCCAGCGTTAACGGCGCATCATTGGTTCGCGCGGAAGCTGAAGTCGGTGCCGAGGTCATAAAGCCCGAAGCCGTTGCCGACACGTCAATATAGTAAGTTGTTGCCGCCTTTAAGGCCGTTAGGGTCGTGCTGGTGGTGGTCGTGGTGACGGTCGTGGCCGATGTCATACTACTGTTGGTGGCGTAACGGACAGAGTAGCCGGTGGCGTTGGCCGATGCCGTCCACGAAACGGCAATCGTCGAGGCACTTTGTGGGGCTGCTGCTACACTGGCAGGTGCCGCCAGCGTCGGGGTGATGGCGCCGGTTGTTGCCGTGACGACAGTGCTGGGTGCTGATGATAAAAAACCCGAAGCACTGGCCGATACGTCAATATAGTAGGTTGTTGTTGGCGTTAATCCCATCAGGGTGGCGCTGGTAGCCGAAGTAGTCACGGTAGTAGCCGAACTCATCGAACTCGTGAGCGCGTAACGGACCGAATAACTGGTGGCACTGGCCGAGGCTGCCCACGAAACGGCAATGATTGACGTACTCTGTGGGGTGGCCACCACATTGGCAGGTGCCGCCAGGGTCGGTGTACTGGCACTGGTCGTTGCCGTAACGACGGCACCGGGTGCTGATGGCATAAAGTCGGAAGCACTGGCCGACACGTCAATGAAGTAGGTCGTTGCCGGTGCTAAGCCCATCAGGGTAATGCTATTGGTCGCACTGGTGACGGTCGTAGCCGACGTCATACTGCTGTTGGTGGCGTAGCGAACCGAGTAACTGGTGGCATTTAGTGAGCCCGTCCAGGACACCGCAATCGTTGATTCGCTCGTTGCCGACGCCACGATATTTGTCGGCGCTGCAAGTGTTGGTACGGGCGCACTCGTCGTTGCCGTAGCGATGGAACTACTGGCGGATGTCGTAAAGCCCGAAGCCGTTGCCGACACGTCAAAATAGTAAGCTGTTGCCGGACTTAACCCCGTCAGGGTCATACTGGTGGCAGACGTTGTAATGGCCGTGGCCGATGTCATACTACTGTTGGTGGCGAACCGAATCGAATAGCCGGTGGCACTGGAGGGCCCCGTCCAGGATACAGCAATTGCTGAAGTACTGAGTGGCGTTGCCACCACCGCAGTCGGCGGATCGAGGGTTGGTTGAACGGTTGAAATAGTCGCCGAAACAGTGCCGTAGCCGGATGGGGATGTATTTGACCCGCCCGACGCCTTTATTCGGAAATAATAAGTTATGCCCGCCGTCAGCCCGGTTGCCGTGAAACTGGTACCGGCTAATACAGACAGCAGGGCCAGATTGTCCGTGAAGCTGGAATTTGTCGCTGATTCCAGAGTATAGGAGGTCGCGTTGGTCGACGCTGGCCAGGAAAGCACAATGGACGAATTACTCGAAATGGCTGCGGTAAGGGTTGGTGTCGATATGGTGAAAGTACCCGTACTTACGGCAATCTGCTGCTGCAACTGGTTAACCAGAGCAGACAGGCTGGCTACCTGAGCCATGGCTACGGATAGCTGTGTTTGTAAAGCCGTTACACTGGCTGCGTTGCTGGAAATTCCGGCTGTATTTGCCGCAACAGTGGTTGACAAATTGGCAATATTCGCATTGGCCTGGTTGACGGCGGTCGTGTTACTGGCCAATGCCGCTGTGTTTGCCGCTATGTTCGTATTGACCTGATTGAAAGCCGAGGTAATGGCGGCATTGGTAAGCGCGTTGGTCGAGGTCGAACTCAGGACATTGTCGATCGTAACCGAATTGACACTGCCACCCCCATTCGGAATCGTTACCGTGAGCGAATTTCCGTTGCTGGTGACCACTGCATTGACGAACGTAATGGCGCGAACACTGTCTTTTATCGCCAATCGAACCTGCGAGAGATCCACTTTACTATTCCAGGTCTCTTTTTCGGCATCACTAACAAACCGGTATAAACTGGTTTGCGTAATGCGGGTCGGCTCAAGGGCGCTGATCCAGCCCGGATTTGTGTAGGAGCCAGTCGTTTTAACGACATTGGCGCTCAGGCGGGCATCGTCAACCGGACCTGATTGGGTGGCGGTGGCAGTCGTTATCTGCGTTTGCAGGGCACTTAAGCTGGCCGCATTCGTGGCGATGCCAAGGGTATTGGCGGCAATATTGGCGTTGGCCAGGTTAATGGCAGCTGCATTGTTCGCTGTAGCTGTGGTAGTAGCCGCAAGGGAGGCAGTGGCCTGACTGATAGCTGCGGTGTTGGATGCAATGCTGGCGTTTGCCTGGTTGATGGCTTTGGTGACGGCCGCATTGGCGATGGCATTAGGGGAGGTCGCACTCAGAGCGGTGTCGACCGGCATGGAAGCCCCTCCGCTACCAGCGGGAATGGT
>NZ_BAAGTO010000007.1:0-98673 GCF_054781875.1 Spirosoma pulveris | reverse complement strand
GACCCCGTCGTCTTAACCACATTGGCACTCAGGCGGGTATCGTCAATGGGTCCCGTCTGAATGGCGGTGGCGGCCGTTAGTTGCGTTTGCAGGGCACTCAGGCTAGCCGTGTTGGTGGCAATGCCTGCAGTGTTGGCCGCAACGTTGGCGTTTGCCTGGTTGATGGCTTTGGTGACGGCCGCATTAGCGATGGCATTAGGGGAGGTCGCACTCAGGGCCGTGTCGACCGGCATGGAAGCCCCTCCGCTACCAGCGGGAATGGTGATGGTGGTAGACGTGCCTGTGCTGGTCACGGCTGCATTGACAAAGGTGTAGGTGTGGGTGCTGTCTTTGATAACGGCGCGTACCTGAGCGAGATCGGGCTTCTGATTCCAGGCCTCTTTCTCGGTGTCGGAGACAAAGCGCTGCTGGCTGGTTTGGGTGATGCGGGTGGGGTCGAGGGCGCTGATCCAGCCCGGGTTGGCGTACGACCCCGTCGTCTTAACCACATTGGCACTCAGGCGGGCATCATCCAGCGTGCCCGATGTTAACAGACTGGCATCGGTCGTCACGGCGGTCCCACTGCTACCTGTACCTGATGCGCCGGGAAGATTCAGCGAGTAGGCGCTTACGGCTGAGCTGACCGAAGTTCCATAAGGAACACCCTGGTCATTCAGAAAAAGAGAAGGAAAATAATAAGACGTACTCCCACCTACGATACCTACCTCTATCAGATCATTCGCTTCACGTACATTAACTTTTTCGTACGAATAGCTGATTGGATTGGAACCGTCTGCTTCTGCCCTGACCAGATGATCGTTGACACGATAGAGCCGGATCGCCGTCGTTTCAGACACCTGAGCTTGTAAAGAAATCACGCTGGCAAAAAAGAAGAACAGAAAGAATACGTGTTTCATAACGATTGAAATTGAGTTGATTAAGTAAACGAACACGTTAGCGATAACGCGTCGAATCGAGGTCAGCCAGCCGACTAAACCTGTGCAACAAACAGGCAGGTTGAACGGGCTGTCTACCAGGAGCTACTTCCAGTACGTATAAATGGGAGTGACAGCAAAAACGAGGAGCTGCCTGCGGCTACAGATAACTTGTTTTACGACTGGTTTGCGTTTTCCCGGCTGGTGCTTCCAGCGACTGTATTGTAATGATCTATCAAACAGATTGACAGGCGCCACAGCCGTTCGGGAGATGTTCGTTTGGAATGCTCCTGAAGAAATAACGCAGGGGAAAAACATGCCCAAAGTCTGGCATGCTCTGATGACATAGCGGGTACATTTTTGTTGAGTTGCTCATATTTATACGATTGGTGTTTAGTGAATAATCATTGCTGTTTTAGCCGTAACTATTCACCTGGATAGTATTGATGATTCCCGGGCAGACGCCCGTAGTCAGTCTCGACTCCAGCCGTAATTACTACTCACGTTGACGCTTTTACCAGTCATCCTGTTTCTACTGAAAGCTATGTCAATAGTTGGGTGGAAACCGGAAATTTATTTACGTGAATTCTGTTTACGAAGTGTAGACTTTTTGTACATAAAGTAGTCACCTTTTATCGTCGTTATCCTGCCATATTATTTGAAATTAGTCCTCAATTTTAGAATAAAAAAACATCCATTAAGTCCAAAAAGTCTTATAACGGCCTGACAAACTTAGGTCTGTAGAGATAAAAATAGACTAATTAATAACCTAGATCCTGTAGTTGACTAACATGAAGGATCAACACAGGCATTTCTCGTTTAGCCCCGTGGCCTAAACAAAAATAGGTACTGCTTTCATGTTGGCAAAAAGGTGCTATACGATTGGCTGGTTTATAACGGTGTAACAGTAAAGTATAAGTATAACTTATAGTGAGCCGTGGCTATTGATTTGTCTATTAAATTGACGTTAGTGTACATAGATAAGCTGTTGTTAAAGAGGGTTTGTTAAGCTATTCCTGATCATTATAGTCATAACAAATAGCGGCAGGAATGGAACCTATGGTAGATTACTGGCTAATAATCAATGTTATATAATAAAAAATGCGCTTTTAAATTATTAGGTATAATGGACTGTAATTCAAGTTTTTGATTTAACGTATAGCGGCTACAGTTATGATTTTACAGATTTAATTTTATGATCTATATGGCTGCTTTTATCCTGGTATAATCACGCATTTTGAGTTCTAAAAAAGTCTGTAAAATTAATACGTAATCTTTATATTTTTTCCTTCTAAAATGAATAGGGAAAATAAGCGAAAGTTACTAAGCGGTTAGTAAAAACGAGTTTAATTGTAGTCTTAATTCAATGTTGTAAGATTTATAACGTCTATTTTTGTGAACCATAAAATAGAGACATTCAAAAAGTTGTTGCCGTTTAGAAAAACACTCCGGTAGTCTCGGTCCGTAAAGCCTGGGATAATTTCCGAAAGAGCAAAAAAAACTTTACTGTCCACCCGATTTAATTAACTGCTTATGGCCCGTTTAATAAAGAAAGCTGTAGCTGCAAATTGCTGGCCAGTACAGCCATTAAGTGAGCGCTCAGATACGGATTCCTATCAGTCTAGTTTGTTCCTCACGTTAGTGACAATGGCTTTAATAAAAAATAGGCGTTTTCTATACGCGCTCGTGTTTCTTTTGCTTGGTGTTCAAGCTACGGCAGGCTATGCTAAGTCCGTTTTGTTGGCCGCAAGCGATGACACAGTTGTGTTGACTAAAAGTGAAACACCGGTTATCACAATGAATGGCCACATAACCCTTCCCAATGATGCCGGTAAGCGTGGCGCTAGTGTTGTTGTATCTGCCTCTGCAACATGCAGCTGCACGGTTGGTCGACCCGTTGGCGTACGCAGTGATGGCAAACCCTTAACGGCCGATTATCCAGTGGGCACAACAACCATTACCTGGAATGCCAAAGATGTTAACGGAAATGCAGCGGCTGCCGTTACCCAAACCATTACCGTAATTGACAGTGAAGCGCCGGTCATCAAGACCAATGGCAACAAAACGTTTACGTATAAGACGGGCAAGTGCGGGGTTGTCTTTGAGGCACTCGCCCTGGCTACCGACAACAGTTCGGTGGGTAAACCCAAAGCGGTACGTAGTGATGGGAAGCCGTTAAATGCCGAGTATCAGGCGGGTGTTACCACCATCACCTGGAGCGTAACGGATGGTAATGGCAATCCCGCAGCTGCCGTTACACAGACCATTACCGTAATTGATAATGAAGCACCGGTTATCAAGACCAATGGCAACAAAGTGCTGGCGAACGATGCCGGTAAGTGCGGGGCTGTTGTCGACCTGTTTGCGTTGGCTACGGATAATTGCTCGGTTGGTCAGGCCGTTGGCACACGTAGTGATGGGAAGCCCTTAACAGCCGACTATCCAGTGGGCACAACAACCGTTACCTGGAATGCCAAAGACATTAACGGAAATGCAGCGGCTGCCGTAACGCAAACTGTCACAGTAACCAATGCACCCCCCGTTCTAAGCCAGATCAAAGCACCTAATGACCCGATTAAGGCGGGTGACGAAGTTATCCTCAGTACCACTATTGCCGATAACAATGGCTGGCAGCTGGTATGGTACTGGGGCGATGGTACATCCTCGGCCGGAGCCATAGAGGGGACCGCCGGACGGGGAACACATCGGTATACCAGGGCTGGCGTTTACTCGGTTACCATTACGTTGACAGACATGTGCGGTAAATCGGCCAGCCAGGTACACCACTATGTTGTTATCTACGATGCCAGTGCCGAAGCCGCAATCGGCGGGAGTCCCTCTGTTTCGTCGGTGGGTGGCAGAGAGGCTGTCAAGACGCTGGACAGTGCCTTCCTGCTGCGAAACTATCCCAATCCATTTGCAGCGAAGACCGCTATAGAGTTTATCCTGCCAAACGGGGGCGACTACGCGCTGAGCATTCTGAATATGAAAGGAAGTGTACTGCGTACACTTCAAACCGGGAAAGCCCAGGCCGGTGTGCTGAATCGCGTAATATGGGAGGTTAAAGACTTGCCGACAGGTATGTACATCGGGCGGTTAACGACTCCGGAGGGCGTCAAATCCATAGAGTTGCTGGTTGAGTAAGGCCACGGCCTAGGTATAGTCCGATGCGTTGGGGGGGAACATGGCTGTTTTAAACCAATGAGCAGTGATCGCCTGACAGTCTGCTACCAACTGTTGAAAATTGTCCGATTTGATCAGGTGAGCACTGACACCTGATTCGTATAAAGCCTGAACCGTGGCTAACTCGGCAAACGAGCCTATGGCAATGACCGGAATAGATGACCTTGATGCGTGTGAAGAGTAACTTCGAAACTGCGAAAGAGCTTCCATTCGATCTGTAGGGGTCAGGAAGCACGCACTAAGGAAAACCAGCCAGGGTGCCTCGTGAGTTTCCTCCTCTATACGACGAAAATAGTCCATCAGGCCGGGCTTATCGTTAATTACCGCCAACTGGACGTTTGGTACGCTTTCTTCAAGAGCCAGGCAAAGCTCGACCGCATTGGCGGGATTATCCTCAAGCAGAAGAATACGGGGATTGAGGTACATGAAGTAGTTAACTAGTTGTGGATTTACGACAAATGTAGCAAAGCGATTTTGGCTCTGCATGGAGCCAGGCTTAACCTCATAAGCGTTTGAAAGTCAATAATATAGTCCTTTGATTGAGTAGACTTTGTGAAAGTGACTGATAATAAGTAAGTTAGATGTATATGGCTATATGTTTTACGAGTATATAGTGAGTCGATTCGTTTGTTTTTTTTAGCGTAGGCAAAATTTATTGAATGAATGGTATAAAATGACTTGTAAATACGTCTGTTTATAGTTTCACTTCCTAACTAATTCCGTAGCTATTGGTTCAGAAAAGTTTTCAGGGTTTTTCTGGTGAGACAACGATCATTAACGCTGGAAAGCGATGAGTTTATTTGATCAAAAGACTACAGGATGACCAAACGGGATATTGTTGTGATCGGCGCTTCGGCTGGTGGTGTATATGCGCTTAAAGAATTGGTTGCCTGCTTACCGGCCAATTTTCCGGCCATAGTTTTTATTGTTCAGCATGTCGCGGCTGATGCACCGAGTTATCTGCCGCGTATTTTTAATTATGCGGGTAAGAACAGAGCGTCCCACCCCGTCGATGGCGAAACCATCCGGCCGGGCCATATTTACGTCGCTCCGCCGGATCATCATTTGCTCATCGAAAACGAGACGGTGCTGGTTAAGAAAGGACCTAAAGAAAATCGATTCAGACCATCTATTGATGCCCTGTTCCGGTCGGCTGCTTATTGGTACGGTCCGCGCGTAATCGGTGTAGTGCTAACGGGTTTACTGAATGATGGCACATCGGTTATGTGGACCATAAAACAGTTGGCCGGGATTAGTGTCATTCAGGAGCCGGAAGAAGCCGCTTATCCCAGTATGCCGGAGAGCGTTCGGGAACACGTAGCGGTCGATTACTCCGTGCCGGTTAGCGAGATGGCTGATCTGTTGACCAGATTGACGCAGGAGACGGTCGGCGAACGGCCAATCCTTACCCGGGAGGATGCGATGGGTCTGGAAAAAGAAGTAAAGATTGCTGAACAGGAAAGTGCCTTTACGATGACAATCCTGGAAGATGGCGACCTCTCGCCCATGACGTGTCCCGAATGCCACGGCATATTAACAAGTATTCAGGAGGGTGGCCTCCTGCGCTATCGCTGTCATACCGGGCATGGCTACACGGCCGGTGCCCTGTTGGCCGGAGTAAAGCGTTCTGTAGAGGAATCGCTGTGGAATACCATCCGGGCGTTCGAAGAGACGGTGATGCTGCTGGAGAAAGCGGCAGAAACGCTGGAACAGGGTGGCAACGTAAATGCGGCTCAGGACTACCGGACTCAGATCAGCCAGGCTAAAGGAAAACTTGAAAAGCTGCGTCCGCTGGTGTTTGCCGATTGATTAACTCATCTGAAAACTCATAACAAATCCTGACGAAGTGTACCCTGGGAATAAGGCTTGTAAACTCTTATGTGACGTGACTTATGACCATTTTGGCTGCTACAAACATTTTCTGTCTATACTATGTAGTCTATTGATTGTCAATGGGCCACGGGTCATGGTTGACTCAGCGTCAACGTTACATTTAACACCGAAAACGCGCTGGTCGCTCCAGGAAACAAGCCAGCGCGTTTTCAGCGTCTACGGCTATTATTCCAAAGGCAGTTGCGCAGCGCCCGCAGGCTGATTCTGATGTAAAGTTGCTGTGGTGAACGGCTCATCTTTCAGATAAGGCCGGGCATCTCGTGACCGAAGTTTATTTTTCTTTTTCCGACGTTTTGATGGAACCGGAGCATAGTTGGATGGCTTCGTCACCCAGGTCAGTAATACGGAAGCGAGTAACAGGCCAAGCAGGCCATAGATCATCGTCATGGTGTTGGTTATTTAGTAGTGGACATACGTAGTTAAGTACCTTATTAACCGCTCAGGCCAATTAAACGAACAGCTTGAACCGACAGTATTGTAACCAGCCGAACCTTTAGGGAACGGTCATGACAACCCGAAATGCCGTTAATGGCCGACCAATGAGAATAAATCCTGGTCTTATCCCGAATCTGGCAGCTTAATTGATCCTGCTTACGGCTGTTGGTTCAGGGTGATTCTGGCCGAATCGGACCTGAGCACAAATCCCTGCCCCTGCTTTTGAACGGCGTACGATTCATTATTGATACGCAGGCTGTCCCCCTTCATTTCCCAGGTAAAAGGCGCATCTTTTGATACCATGCCCAGTTGAATATGGTTAGTACCCTTGCCATTTTTGCGGAAGCTGTAAATAGCTTTCGAGTCCAGAAGGTGAGTTAAGCTGGCGGTGTCCGTACGCTCGGTTGAATGAATCGTGTACGTTGCCGTAAACCGCTTGCTGGCAAAGTCATTATCCCGAATGCCGCTTTGGCATCCAATCAGTAAGCCCAGTCCAATGGCCCACAGGCTTATCCGTCGATACATCATAAAACAATCATGTTTTGTAGGTTGGAAAGCGTTACGCCAATTGTTCACCCAAAAAAGTGTGGAATAACTTTCGTTTGGGATGGCGCGGGTTGGGCAGACTGCCACCAGCCCCGTCCTGGCGGTATCAAGGACTCGACCGGCTCACCGGCGGCCAGCCGCCTGACCATCTGGGCCAGCCGGGTTGGCTCGGGGTTGCCGCTGCTGACGTTGAAGACACCCGGCTCATGACGGTCCTCCTGCCGGGTAAGCAGGCAATGCCAGTCGTACATACCTAATAAGGCCCATACCGTTACGGCCTGTATGTCGGCACCTGCGTCTGTCGCCAGCTGCGTCTGCTGCCATACTTCACCCAGCCAGCGCATCTGTTCATCTGCGCAATCGCCCAGATGGGCTTCCGTAATGGCAATTGGCAACCTATAGCGTTCCCAGGTTTCGAGCAGCAAACCACTCAGGCCGGTGCGGTGTTCGGGGCGGGCGCGTACCATCTCGGTGTCGGCATAGGTATGGCGGTTGTTGCCGCCATGCGTGCAGGCCGGATAAGCCCGAATGTTTTCGTCCAGATAACGCTCGCTGGTAACGTAGTGATTCACCCCCAGCACGGACGGCGGGCAGGCATTTTCGACCAGAAACCACAAATCGGCCTCGCTCGCCCCCGACCAGCGCAGGTGATCCCAGAGCGGATGGTCCGGCACTACGCGTCCGCAGAGTAGATCCCAGCTTAACCACCGGCGTTCATTTTCCAGCTCTGCCTGATAACCGAGCAGGGGCGTGCTGTGTATTTTTCCCAGATCGTCGGTTTGTATCAATTGGGCATCGGGCCGCACCTTTCGGATTTCGGTCATGGCCCGGACGGTGGCGCGGCATTCGCGCAGCAGTATATCGACAAACGACCTGGCCGACTTGCCATGCGGGTACCAATGGCCGTAAAGTCCGCCGAAACGGGCGGTGGTCAGCGGTTCATTGACGGGTGTGTACGCGTCGATCCACGGGTATCGCTCGGCAACCTGACGGGCATACCGGGCCAGTCCATGTTCAAATTCGGGCCGGTCGTAGGTGGCATAGCAGGGGCCGCAGCCATGGTGTACCAGTCCCGCAATGGGCCGGATGCCCAGCTCCCGTAATCGATTCAGCCGCTCGTCAGTCCAGGACCAGTCTGGCTTATCGGGGTGGTCCGGGGCGGTCCGTTCCCACAATACCGGGTAGCGGAGAGTGCTGATGCCCAGATCGGCAATTAAGTTCAGATCACTCAGCCTGTCCTGATGGCCCCCGCGTTTAACCTGATCCTGATACACATCGCCTACCCGGTTGACGGTGCACTCGAGGCCTCCCCACAAAGCTGGTTTTGTTGGTTGAGAAACGTATAGATCATCCCGGTTTCGTTGTCGATTGCTCATTGAATTCGTTGTCGGGCCGAATATGTAACGCAGCCAGCCTGTTGGTTAGGCCTGCTCAACACGCGCCCCTTCAGGTATGTCCGCCAATTGGTAATAGGAATGAGGCAACGGTCGAACCGGTTTCTAACCCGTATTCGTTTGTGGCTGCATGGCCAGGAGGAGTAAATACTTCCAAACGGGTAAGTACATTAGTCTGAGGGGAATGACTCGGCAGGGTCGGGGTCCGTTTGCTCACCAATTCGGTCGATTATCGGAAAGTGGAAGCCACTGCACAGTTCAATAGGCACGATCACGCCAGTCCAGCAGGTTTTACAAGGTATGTGGCTTGCCACCGGCTTAATGAATAGCCAATGAATTATACGATCAACAAGTCCGACAAGAGCAGTGCCTTACAGCCCCAGCCAGAAAAGGCACTCGTTAAACATAGCGTAGGAAACTACGCCTTTGTCAGTTCACCTGAGGTTCAGAACCTGGTCTGTTTTTCACACCTGCGCTGGGATTTCGTTTATCAACGTCCGCAGCACCTGCTCAGTCGCGCCAGTAAACAGTGGACTGTCTGGTATGTAGAAGAACCCCAGTGGGGCGAAGCGCTCCGGCTCGACATCCGGCAGGTCGATGACCAGATTCGGGTCGTTGTGCCGCACCTGCCCCACGGTATCGACGACGAAGCCGCCGTTCGGTTGCAGCGCCAGTTGGTGAATCAGTTTCTGGAACAGGAACAGCTCACCGACTTTATTGCCTGGTACTACACTCCCATGGCCCTCCGCTTCACGGCTCACCTCAAACCCCGCCTGACGGTCTACGACTGTATGGACGAGTTGTCCGCTTTTTCGGGAGCCTCTCCGCTGCTTCTCGAACAGGAAGAAAAACTCATCCGACGGGCCGATCTGGTGTATACCGGCGGATACAGTTTATACGAAGCCAAAAAAAACCGGCATCCGCAGGTGTTCGCGTTTCCCAGCTGCATCGACGCTCACCATTTCCTGCCCGGCCGGAACGGTATCGACGATCCCGCCGATCAGCAGAACATTGCGGGACCACGTATTGGCTTTTGTGGCGTCATCGACGAGCGACTCGATCTGAACTTGCTCCGACAACTGGCCCAGCGCCGGCCCGACTGGCAGTTTGTTCTGTTGGGACCGGTCGTGAAGATCGACCCCAACACCCTGCCGCAGGTACCGAATCTGCACTACCTCGGCATGAAGAACTACCGCGATCTGCCCGCCTATTTCGGCAACTGGCAGGTAGCCATGATGCCCTTCGCCATCAATGAAGCCACCCGGTACATCAGCCCGACCAAAACTCCGGAATATCTGGCTGCTGGCCTGCCCGTTGTCTCGACGCCCATTCGCGATGTGGTACGTTCGTATGGCGGCTGGGGTCCGGTGCTCATTGGCGACTCGGCCGCTACATTCGAAAAGGCGATTGAGTTTGCGCTCAAGGCCGGCCATGACGCCGACTGGAAAGCCATTGACGCCCGGCTGGAAGAACAGTCCTGGGATAATACCTGGCAGCAGATGCAGCGGCTCATGAACGCGCAGCTCAAGGGAGTTCTGGCGGAGCAATAAATCCCCTCGTTTTTCAGCGGGTCAAACAGCCTTCATAAAAAATCGCAGCTCAATCTGTCGACTGAGCTGCGATTTTTTATCCGTCTGCGGAGACAGGATTACTTACTGGCGATCTCCTTCAGGCTTTTTACGCCCATGTTCCAGAGGATGAAAGAGTAAATGTCGGCCGTTGTTTCGATGTTCTTTTTCGTGTTACTGGCTCCGTGACCCGAATTTGTATCGATTCGAATCAATACCGGATTAGGTCCTTTGTAAGTGGCCTGCAACGTGGCCGCGTATTTGAACGAGTGAGCCGGTACCACCCGGTCGTCGTGGTCGGCAGTGGTAATAAGCGTAGCAGGGTAGTTGATACCGGGTTTGATGTTGTGCAGGGGCGAGTAGGCATACAGCGCCTTAAACTCCTCCGCCTTGTCGCTGCTGCCGTAATCGGCAATCCAGTTCCAGCCGATGGTGAACTTGTGGAACCGCAGCATATCCATGACACCAACCTGCGGAATAGCCACCCGGAACAGTTCGGGCCGCTGGTTCATGACTGCACCTACCAGCAAGCCCCCGTTCGAGCCGCCCTGAATGGCCAGCTTGGCCGGGCTGGTATACTGCTGGGCAATCAGGTATTCAGCTGCGGCAATGAAATCATCGAAAACGTTCTGTTTTTTGAGTTTCATCCCCTGTTCGTGCCATTTCTCACCGTATTCGCTGCCGCCCCGCAGGTTGGCCTGCGCATATACACCACCCTGCTCCAGAAACGGAATCCGAAACGGACTGAATGATGGCGGTAAACTGACATTGAAACCACCGTAGCCATACAGCAGCGTTGGGTTGGTGCCGTCCAGCTTCAGCCCCTTCCGGTAGGTCAGGAACATAGGCACTTTAGTGCCGTCCTTGCTGGTGTAAAAAACCTGTTTGGTTTCGTAATCGGTAGGTTTGAAGTCGACCTCGGGGGCGCGGAAAACGGTGCTTTTCCGGCTGGCGATATCGTAGCGATAAATAGTGGGCGGGAAAGTGAAAGACGTAAACGAATAGAAAACGAACTTGTCGTCTTTCTCACCCCCGAACCCACTCGATGAGCCAATGCCGGGTAGCTGAACGTCCGTCTCGTACTTGCCGCTGTAGTCGTATACCGCTACTTTAGAGGTCACATCTTTGGCATATTCAACGAATAATTTACCACCGGCCGCGCTGACACTGTTTTCGGAGATGGGCTCGGGCTTTTCGGCGATGAGCGTCGAGAACGTCCGCTTTTTGGTGTCGAAGGCCATGACTTTGCTGTTCGGCGCTTTTTCGTTGGTCAGGATCAGCAGCCGGTCGCCGTCATTATCGACAACCCCGTAGCTAAAATCCGTAACCTCGGCCACCACGGGTGTGAATGTCTTTACCGCCGATTTCGCATCGAGAAAGTACAGCGAATTGCCATCTTTCCCTTTGCCCCGGTCGCTGATCGACAGCAGCGCAAATCGCTCGTCGTCGGTTGTGCTGACGATGTGGAACCGCTGCGGATTTTTGGCGTCTTCGTACACCAGCCGGTCGGCCGATTGGGGCGTGTTCAGCTTGTGGAAGTAAACCTGGTGGTTTTCGTTTTTAGCGGCCAGGGCGCTGCCTTCCGGTTTCGGGTAGCGGCTGTAATAAAAACCATCCCCCTGCCAGGCGGCCCCGGAAACCTTAACCCATTCGATCTTATCGGACAGATAGGTCTTCGTGGCCAGTTCCATCACCTGATATTCCTGCCAGTCGGACCCGCCTTTCGACAAGCCCACGACAGCGTATTTGCCATCTTTGGATAGCGAAAACGCACCCAGCCGGGTAGTGCCGTCGGCTGACAGTTTATTGGGGTCGATTACGAGTTCAGGTTTACCATCCAGCCCCTTTTGCCGGTACAGTACGGCCTGATTTTGCAAGCCGTCATTTTTTGAGAAGTAAAACCACTCGCCTTTCCGGCTCGGGGCTGAGTATTTCGGGTAATTGTAGACCTGCTCCAGTCGATCCTGAAACTGCTTGCGGTACGGAATCTGCGACAGGTAGTCGAACGTAACCTGATTTTCGGCTTTGACCCAGGCGGCTGTTTCGGCCGATCGGTCATCCTCGAGCCAGCGGTAAGGGTCGGCAACGGTTGTCGAATGATAGGTGTCGACCTGATCCGTCTTTTTTGTTACCGGATACGGAAGCGGGCCGGTGGTCTGGGCTAGAATAACAGACGAACTCAACATAGGAAGCAGTCGAATGAGATGAAGGTAACGCATAAGCAGAGCGTTTTTTTAGCTAGTTAAGGGAATCTACGCGAATTACGGGGCTGGCGGTGAAAAACCAAATAAGCCTGTTCGAATAGGTTCTCATCCTGTCAGAAACGTCAATTATTTAGTTACATTTAGCGCCAGGGAAAATCTAAAATTCTTGAATAAGTTACTTATTCATAGTTAGTTATTGTCATGTTTGCTATTTGTTAACGATGCGAACTCTGCTCTGCATTTGTATCCACGTCCTTTGCATCTACCTGCATCAGACTGGGTGGGCACAAACCAGCGCGTCGGGTACGGCTCCGGCTTTCCGGGTCGATCACATTGGCGTACGGGATGGGCTGACCCAGGGGTCGGTCTATTATATGCTGAAAGATAGCCGGGGTTTTCTGTGGTTCGGCACGCAGGACGGACTCAATCGCTACGACGGACGTCAGTTTCGAACTTATCGGCCCGCCCTTGGGAAAGAGGGGGCCGTGGTGCCGGGTTCCATCCGGGGTATCAATATTTTCGGTATCGTAGAGGACCCCGACGGTAATTTGTGGATAGGGACCGAGGAAGGACTTAATCGGTACGACCGGCAACGCGACCGGTTCGATTGCTTTTTCGGGACCAGGTCGGCTACCAGCCAGAAACGGCTTGCCAACCGAATCCTGCCTTTTTTTGTCGACAACCATGAACTTCTCTACCTGAGTGATGCCGAAGGACTGGTGCAGTATCAGTTCCGAACCCAGCGTAAGCTCGTTCTGGCGTCGGTCCCGCATTTAGGCAAAGAGTACGATCTGCAAAGTTCGACCGTTCGCACGCCCTCGGGCGATGTCTGGCTGCATGCCTCCACCGGGCTGATGCGCTACAATATTCGGAACCGAACGCTATCCCGCTATTTTAGCGATCATCCCGACAATCAGTTTGGTGCTGTTCAGCATGTCTTTTCCTTCTTTATTGATGCCAATGAGATTGCCTGGATCGGCACCGGAAATGGATTGATTCGGTTCGACCATCGCCGGGAAATCGCCCAGACCTACGAAACTGTCGGTGCCAAACCTGTCAGCGAGATTTACAGCATTGCCACCGACCAGCGCGGTCGGCTCTGGCTGGGTACCCAGAGCGACGGGGTTCTGTACTTCGACAAGCGATCCCGGCTGTTTGGACAGGTAAACCAATTCACCCAGAACGGTCGCCAGTTGAGTGAGTTGAAGATCAGTAAAGTGTACGTTGACCGGCAGGGGATGATCTGGGCCAATATGGACCCCGACGGACTGGCCCGAATCGTACCCGATGCCTTTCTGTTCGGCGGACTTGTCAAGGCGGTCTCGTACGATACCCTGTCGGCCAGCCAGAAACTGAGCAGCTATACGGTTCGGGGGTTTATGGAGGAGCGATTCGATCGCCTGTGGGTGCTTACCGAAAGCGGTATCGACGTGTTTAATCCCCTTACGAACCGAATCGTAGAGCGTTTTCTAACGCGGAAACCGTCGGATACGGGCCGGGTAAACCCACAGGCCAGATGCCTCTATCGAGACCCGAAACGGCAGATCTGGGTGGGAACTCGCGGGGGCGTACTAATGTACAGTAAGACCGCTAAGGTGTTTGAGTCAATTCGTTTTGATTCGTCCATTCCTGGTCTGGCAACGGACGACTACGTCCGGAACATGGTCAGTATTTCGGATACCGTGCTGATTGCCGCCACCGAAAGCGGTCTGTACGCGCTTAATACCAAACGGCGTTTATGGTCGAAAGTGCCGACGCTGGCCAATCAGAACGTATTTAGTCTTTTCTATAATCCGTCGAACCGGCAGCTATGGGTCGGTACTTTCCTGAACGGGTATTACTGCTATCAGTTAACCGGTGCAAACAAGGCGTGGCGGTTTGTCCGGTCGGGCCTGAAAGGCTACACGATATTGAACATTCGGCCCGATGATCGCCATCCTGCGCTCTGGCTCTCCAGCGACCGGGGGCTGGTTAATCTAACGGATAAAAGTAATCGCTTCCGGCTCTATACAGAACGACAGGGGCTGGCCAATTCCTTCGTGTACGGAACGCTGGCCGATGCCGACAATAACATCTGGATGAGTACAAACCGGGGCATCTCCCGCCTTGACCCGTCAACGCAGATGATCAAGAATTTTATGCCGAATGATGGGCTTCAGGGCTACGAATTCAATGGAAACGCCTTCCAGAAGACGGCTTCCGGCGAGCTGTATTTTGGGGGCGTCAGTGGGTTCAACCGGTGCCTTCCGAATATGTTTCGGCCCAGTGCCTACAATCCATACGTGTATATTCATTCGCTGAACATCAATGAGGAGCCCTTTATTACGGATACGTACGTCGGCGAAGCCAAACGCATTCGGCTGGGGCATACACAGAATACGCTGTCGCTGGAGTTTGCAGCTTTGGACTACGCCAGCAACGGACATAACGGCTACCAGTACCAGCTTTCCAATTACGATGACCGCTGGGTAATGGCGGGTGAACGAAACTATGTCCGGTATGCCAACCTACCGCCTGGTTCGTACACGTTTCAGGTAAAAGCGGCCAATCAGGATAGTCGCTGGAGTGTCCACACCCGCACGCTGGCTATTTACATTGAACCCCCTTTCTGGCGAAAAGGGCCTTTTATCGTTCTGGTTCTGCTAATTCTGACGGCACTGGTGTGGTTGTGGATCATCCATCGTGAAAATGCCATTCGTACCCAACAGGCCGACCGGGTGCGGTTAGCGTACGACATACAGGAGCAGGTAAAGAAAGAAATAGCCCGGGATATACACGACGAAATTGGTACCCGGCTGGCAACGATCAAGCTTTACACAACCCAACTTACGCAACTCGCCGGTGAAACGCCGGGCATCCTTCCCCTTAAAGCAACCATATTTCAGTTGATCAACGATACCATTGGCGATGTGCGCAATATGCTGCGCAAGTTAAATCCCCAAACGCTGGAACGGCATGGGTACATAGCCGCCGTGGATGAGCTGTTTTCCCGGATTACGGCCAGCGGCATTGTGCATGCCCAGTATTCGCTGGATGGAATTACCGAGCAGGAGAACCGGCTTCTGGCCGAGGTGGAAGTAATGTTGTACCGAATTACGCAGGAACTGGTCAGTAACTCCCTCAAGCACGCCAACGCGACCTTGATTGACCTGGGCATAACGCAGATGCCCGACCGGATCGTGCTGGTATACCAGGATAACGGACGTGGGTTTAACTATGAACAAACGCAGAAAAAAGCGTCGGGCCTGGGTATTGGAAATATTGAATCCCGAGTGGCCATCCTGGGTGGGCGCATTACCTGGAAAAGCCAGGCCGATAAAGGGGTACAGGTGACGATAGATGTGCCCGTGAGCCCGCTGGTCAGGCATGCGTTTTCGGCAACGCAATCGAATCTGCCCCTTTCGGGTTAGTGGGCGTTGAACTCAGTGCGGGAAGTGATTCGCGGAATCAGGCCCTGCGCGTCGTTTTTTAACAGCATCTCAAACAGCAGGACGGTAGCTGCCGCGTCGCCCATGGCCCGGTGACGGCCGTTGAGCGGGATTTCGAGTGAGCGGCAAAGCTTACCCAGGCTGTAGGACGGATGCCCCGGCAATAATTTCCGGCTGGTGCGAACCGTACACAGTGTTCGCCGGAAAAAGTCATGGCCCAGCCAATTTAACTCCTTCTGAATAAAGTTGAAATCGAAGCCAACGTTATGGGCCACAAAAATAGCGTCCTGAGTAATGTTCATCACCTCCCCGGCCACCTCCGCGAAGGTGGGTGCATCCTGTACCATTTCGTCAGAAATGCCCGTCAAGTGTCGGATAAACGGTGGAATCGGGCAACCGGGGTTAAGCAGTGAGTGGAATGAATCAACTACCTGCTGCCCGTCGTGGCGGAAGATGGCAATTTCGGTAAGGCGAGTAGGGCCTTTCACGCCCCCAGTCGTTTCAACGTCAACGATACAATACACAAAAGAAAAGTTTACGGGATGCGTTCACTTCTTCAGCTAAAGCAGGTGTGTTCGTCAGGGACTTGACCGTAACCCGTAATTTTTAGCCGGATATCGTAAACGATGAACCGAATACCCTATAAAGGTACGGTTTTACCGCGAAGCCTGCAACGACCGGTCGCGAATCGGTTGTTTATCCGGCCCCGGCCGAACCACCACACCCTCCCGGATAAGTCGTAAGGTGTACTCCAGAATATAGTCCCGATTGGCCATCAGGTCGTCGAAATTGCGGGTGACAATGAAGTCGGGTTCGACGGTAAAACCATTAGCCCGCTCGGTGTTGACCGCGTGCGTCAGTTTTTTTAGCGGAATCCGCACCTGAAGCCGGGAGTTAGGCAGGGTTACCGTCTTGAAATGTCCCGCGAAGTCGCCCCAATACGCGCTACCGCTCGCTTCGCCAACAAAGGTGCCCATACCGGCATCGAGGGTTTTGGCCAGCACTGTGGTTGTTGCCGAGAAAGACGCGCCGTTCTGCATGAAGTAAATATTGCCATGGAACGCATCCCGGTGCCGTGGCCGGTACCGGCGGTTGCCGGAGCGGCTGGCAAAGCCGCCGGATTTATCGGTCCGGTATTGCAGACTGAAATTCAGCGCCGAAAAGGGATTCCAGCGGGTAACCAGTTCGGCGCGGGCCGCCTGTTTCATCTCTTCATGGTCCATAATTCGAAACGGTTTCGGCATCCAGTACCGAAGCAGCCGGGCCGAATTCACGACAATGCCGCCCCCGTTGCCCTGCATATCAACAATCAGGTTTTGAACATTCTGCTCGCGTACAGTTTTGAATGCCCGTTTTAGTCGTCGATTGAATGCCCATTGAAAGGGGTCATTCTTTTTGAGGCCCATAAACGACGAAACCCGCAGTACTGCCGTCCGGGTCAGCGTATCGACGATCCGAACGGACAGATTAGGGCGATGGTCAAGCTCCTCTCCGTACCGACGCTGAATAGTAGCCCGGAAGTTAGCCAGACTTAAACACCGAACCCGCGTTTGCCGAACAAGGGTATCGTCGGTGAGCCGATAGGTGATCTTAACCGAATCGGCCGAGCCGAACCAGGCTGCGTAGTAATCAGCAAACTGGACCATGCTCCACTGGCGTCGGCCGGTCAGGTTGTCGCCGTCCGAGCCGGAATGGTCGGTATTCATGAGTTCGCGGTGAACATCGGCTACTGGTTTGCCATTGATGGATAGCAGTTCGGTGCCGCGCCGTAGGCTGGTATCGGCAGATACGTTGTGGCTTATGTAATACTGCGAATCGACAAGCCGGATATAGAACGGAATGAAGCGCGTTGACTTGCCAATGAAGTTTTTTCGGTGATTCAGGTTCGTGTGCCCGTCTTTGAGAGCGGCTACCAGCGGACTAACGTGGTGAAAGAACGACATATAGTCGTAGGGGGCCGTCAGCCGGTTGTAGAGCGAGTCATACAACTGCTCCATCCGGGGCTGTGGCGTGTAGTAGCCCATGCCGGGATGGAGCAGGTCGAGCTTTCGCTTTAAGTAACTGAGGTCGGCGCGGGCCTGAGCCGGCGTAATCGTCTGGGCTGATAAAATCTGATAACTTAAGCCGACAAATAAACCTATTAAAGCCAGTGTTTTACTAATCTTCATCTTTTCACGTTACGGTATAAGAAATTCTATAGAATTTCTTGGTATTCATTCCGTGAAGATAAAATCTAGCGCAACTAAAATCAATAGGAATTGTTTGTTACCTCATTAAAATTTTGTTCGCGGTCGGTTTAGCTGCGTCAATCAGCTGTCTTTCCGATGCGGAACAACCGTCCAATGCTTCACTCCGGGCATGTTTTCGGCAACGATAGCAGCCGCTACTTCCTCCAGATTTTCTTCATTGGTCGTAAAAAACAGACTCTTGGTCTGATCGTTGTCCTGGGTGGTGCGCACCTCATAATATTCATTATGGTGCTCGATAGCCTGTTTTTCGACGAGTTGGTATTGTGCCATGGTAGAGAAGAGTAGTTAGGTAACGATAACTCGGAAGATGGACGGATGGTTATCCCAGCAATGTAATCAGCACGGCACCTCCAACCATAATGCCTGCGCCGATAAGCTTTCGCAGAATTCCCTGTTCATTAAAAAACCGATACCCGAACAACACGCTGATCAGGGCTGATATTTGAAACAGGGCCAGGGCATAGCCAACGCGCATACCGGCCAGTGCCAGATTACTCATCAGTTGCGAAATACCAGCCGTTGCGCACAGTGCCAGATACGTCGTCTTCTGCGAGAAGACGACTTTTAGCTGCGACCACCATACAGCCCGCATCGTTAGGGCAATCCAGATAGCCGAGAATAAGAAGCCAAACAGACACCAGTAAAAAAAGGCGATGGTTGGCGTCGACAGCAGAATGGATTTTTTGAGAAAAGTGCCGTCGATAGCCGAGAAGACCAGTGCTGCCAGCCGTAGTTTAATTTCCGGCCTTTTCCAGAGAGGAACATGATCGGGCTGCGCCGACGAATGGCGCGATTGTCGATCGGCCAGCACGACGTAGCTGCCGGCAATGATGAGGAGGATTCCGACAAACCCCCACCAGCCCGGAACTTCGTGGAGCAGGAAAATGCTCAATACCATACCAACCACGGCTTTGTAGGCATTGATTGGCCCCAGCACCGACAAATCGCCCAGACCGATTGCCCGAACCAGAAAGACGTTGCCAAACATGGCAAATAAACTGGTCGTCAGAATAGTTTGCCAGAAGGCTGGCGATAAACCTGCAAACTGAAGATGGGGCCAGAACGCCAGGCAAACGACTGCCAGCACGCCGTACGTTACCGACATGATGAACAACGGATCGGCCATCCGCTGCGTCAACTGCTTTTGAAACACATTTTGAAGCGGATTGACCACAATACGGGTCAAAACGGCCAGGGATGTAACGGTGGCGACGGTCAGGATCATAGCGAATAGGCTAAAAGTCTGCTATAAAACGCATAAGTCAAGAAGTAAAAACCTTTTTTTGTACATCACTTTCCTGATTCACAAACGTTTCGTACCTTTGCGGTCTTATTTTTGAGGAGGAGATACGAGGTGAACCCATTACGCGCATACGACATCCACATTGTCGGCCTTGACAACAAACGCTACGAGTACGATTTCACATCGGACAGTACGTTTTTTGCTGCGCTTGAGCAGGAGTTGATCAAAGCAGGCAACGTTCAGACGCATCTGGTGCTGGAAAAATCAGAAACCATGATCCGTCTGGAGTTTCACATCGTAGGTACCGTCGAACAAACGTGCGACCGTAGCCTCGATGAATATGACGAACCGGTCGATACGAAGCAGACAATGCTGCTGAAGTTTGGCGACCACAACGAAGAACTGAGCGACGAGATTGAGCTTATCGAGCGCAACACGTCGACCATTAATGTAGCCCGCTACATTTTTGAGTTCATCAGCCTGTCGTTGCCCATGAAGCGGCTTCACCCCCGGTATCGGGACGAGGACGATCAGGACAATGACGATCAGAACGGTAAGCTCATTTACAGTTCTGACACCGCAACGAGTAATGACGATGCAGACGACCAGAAGGATATCGATCCTCGCTGGGCCGCTTTGCGAAAACTGAGTGATAATTAACCGGTTCTGGCCTACGGGCATCGACCGAAAACGAATAACTGACAACTGTAAACTGACATGGCACACCCCAAACGACGCCACTCCAGCACCCGGCGCGACAAGCGCAGAACGCATTACAAGGCTACGCCTGTAGCGCTTTCAACCGACGCCCAAACCGGCGAAGTACACGAGCGGCATCATGCCCACGTTTTTGAAGGTAATCTGTTCTATAAAGGACAAATGATCATTGAGAATTACGCGAAAACAGCTTAGTTCTTATCCATTTTTGAAAAGTATTTCGCTGACGTCTTTCCCAAGATGAACGTGAAATACTTTTTTATTGCCTGTCACCTCCCTATTTTTACGCGCATTTAGTAAAAAAACCAGCTTAACTGGAGGGTATTGAACAAACAGAGTCAATGAAAATTGCAGTGGACGCAATGGGTGGCGATTTCGCTCCCGACGCTATTATAGAGGGAGTCCTGATGGCCGCTGCTGAATTGCCGGATAATGTAGCCATTGTGCTGATTGGTAAGCAGGCTATAATGCAGGAGTTGATCAAGAAGCATACTGCGGAAGCCGTTGCCAATATAGAATTGGTTAACGCCGACGATGTTATTGATATGAGTGAGCATCCAACCAAGGCACTCTCGCAGAAACCCAATTCCAGTATCGGGGTTGGGTTTAAACTTTTGAAAGAAGGGAAGGTCCATGCGTTTTGTAGTGCCGGGAACACCGGTGCCATGCACGTAGGGGCACTGTTCAGCATAAAGGCTATTGAAGGCGTACTACGGCCGTGCATTGCCGGATTTGTTCCGCAATTGACCGGCGGTTACGCCGTTATGCTCGACATTGGAGCCAATGCCGATTGTAAACCCGAAATGCTCGCTCAATTCGGACATATAGGGTCTATTTATGCCCAGTCGACCTTCAATATCGACAAACCGCGGGTGGCACTCATGAATATTGGTTCTGAGGAGCAGAAAGGCTCTTTAGTCGCGCAGGCAGCCCATCAGCTTCTGAAAGAAAATCACCGGATCAATTTTATCGGTAATATTGAAGGCGGAGATTTCTTCGGCGGACATGCCGATGTGATTATAACCGACGGTTTTACCGGAAATGCGATGTTTAAACTGGGCGAGTCGTTCTACAAAGTAGCGTCCCAACGCGGGATCAGCGACGAGTTCTTAGATAAAACCAACTATGAATCGGTTGGTGGAAGTCCAATTCTGGGAGTTAACGGCAATGTGATTATTGCCCATGGTATTTCATCTCCGTTAGCGATTAAAAACATGATTGGTCTGGCCATCCGGCAGGTTGAGTCCGACGCATACACTAAAATTGCACAGGCACTCAGTTAATTATGGACAGTGTTGGCCTACAGTCCACGGCATTGGCCCGGCTGATTTGCTGATAACTGATCATACGGTACTGTTTACTGATAATTGTACTATCTCCTATGAGTAAAGCTGCCATAACTGGAATCCACGGCTACGTTCCAGACTACATACTGACCAATGCCGAATTGGAGCGTATGGTAGATACAAATGATGAGTGGATTACCAGCCGAACGGGTATTAAAGAACGGCATATTCTAAAAGGCGAAGGCATGGGGTCGTCGCACATGGGGGCAAAAGCTGTGGCAGGTTTGCTCGAAAAGCTGGCTATTAAACCCGAAGAAGTCGACCTGCTGATCTGTGCAACAACGACACCCGATTTTGTTTTCCCCTGTACCGCCAATCTGATTTGCGACATGGTAGGCATTCGGAATGTCGGGAGCTTTGATATTCAGGCCGCCTGTTCCGGTTTCCTGTATGCCCTTACCATCGGCTCACAATTTATCGAGTCGGGCAAATACAAAAAAGTTATTGTCGTAGGGGCCGATAAAATGTCAGCTATTACGGACTATACCGACCGGACCACCTGCGTGCTGTTCGGCGATGGAGCCGGGGCCGTCATGCTTGAACCCAACTCCGATGGTTTCGGTATTTTGGACACGATCATCAAGTCGGATGGCGTCGGGCAGAATCACCTGTTCCAGAAAGCAGGGGGGAGCCGCTACCCACCCACCCACGAGACGGTCGAGAAACGCTGGCATTATGTGTATCAGGATGGGCCGTCGGTCTTTAAATTTGCCGTGAAAAACATGGCCGACGTATCCGCCGAAATTATGGAGCGTAACCACTTGTCGGGCAACGATGTTGCCTGGCTGGTACCGCACCAGGCCAACAAGCGCATCATTGACGCCACAGCGCATCGGATGGGTATTCAGTCTGATAAAGTGATGCTGAATATCCATAAATACGGAAATACAACAGCCGCTACCATTCCACTCTGCCTGTTCGACTATGAATCGCAGTTAAACAAAGGTGATAATCTGGTACTGGCAGCGTTTGGTGGAGGTTTCACCTGGGGGGCTGCCTACGTAAAATGGGCCTATTAACTTTATGTATGATATATGATGTAGGATATATATAACCACAGCCCTACATCATACATCTTACATCTTACATCATACATTTCAAACATGGCAACGACCGCAGATATCCGTAACGGATTGGTTCTTAATTACAACAACGACCTTTTTCAAATAACTGAATTTCAGCACGTGAAGCCGGGCAAAGGCGCGGCTTTCGTTCGTACGAAATTGAAAAGCCTCACCACAGGCCGGGTAATTGACAATACCTTCAACTCGGGGGCAACAATTTATCCTGTTCGTGTAGAGCGTCGGAAATTCCAATACCTTTACAAAGACGAAGCCGGGTTTAACTTCATGGACCAGGAATCGTTTGATCAAATCAACCTCGACGAAAAAATCGTAGAGGGTGCCGATCTGATGAAAGAAGGTCAGGAAGTTGAAATTTTGATAAATGCCGACAGCGATACACCGCTTTCGTGCGAATTGCCTCCGTTCGTTGAACTGGAAGTAACTTACGCCGAGCCGGGTATCAAAGGTGATACGGCAAACAGCCCTAAAAAGCGGGTTGAAGTGGAGTCGGGTGCCAAAATAATGGTTCCCCTCTTTATTGAGTCAGGCCAAAAAATTCGTGTAGACACCCGTACCCGAGATTACGTAGAACGAGTGAAATAACCGAGGAGTGAGGAGCGGGAAGCGAGGAGTGAGAAGACACTATGTCTGGCTCTGCTCCTCACTCCTCACTCCTCGCTTCTCACTCCTGAACTATGAGCACACAAGACATACAGCAACTTATCGACTTCATCTCGCAATCTGGTTTAGACGAGGTTAACATCGAAACAACTGACCTGAAAATCAGCGTCAAGCGTTATGGTTCCGGCGCCCCTGTAGCCGTAGCACCAGCCGCCCCTGCAGTCGTGGCGCCAGCCTCTGTTCAACAGGCGGCAGCTGCTCCGGCGGCACCCGTTGCTGCACCAGCCGCCCCGAAAGCAGATACGTCAAACTACATCACCATCAAGTCGCCGATGATCGGAACGTTCTACCGCTCGGCTAATCCTGAGTCGCCGATGTTCGTTGAAGTTGGCGACACGGTAAGTGAAGGCAAAGTGGTCTGTATTATTGAAGCCATGAAGTTGTTCAACGAAATCGAGTCGGAAGTATCGGGCCGTATCGTGAAAATTCTCGTCGAGAACGCCACGCCAGTCGAATACGACCAGCCGCTGTTTTTGGTAGAACCCATCTAATTGAAAGAGTGAAAGAGCGAAAGAGCGAAAGCGTGATTCTAGCACCTTCGCTCTTTCGCTCTTTCACTCTTTCGCTCTTTCAATCATGTTCAAGAAAATATTAATCGCCAATCGGGGAGAAATTGCGTTGCGGATTATCCGGACGTGTCGTGAAATGGGTATCAAAACGGTGGCTGTTTACTCAACCGCCGATCGCGATAGTCTGCACGTGCGTTTCGCCGATGAGGCCGTTTGCATTGGTCCGCCCATCAGCAAACAATCGTATCTAAGCATCCCCAGCATTATCTCGGCGGCCGAAGTAACCGGTGCCGATGCCATTCACCCCGGCTATGGGTTCCTCTCCGAAAACGCTGAATTCTCGCAGATCTGCGCCGATTATGGTATCAAATTCATTGGTGCTACCGCCGAGCAGATTAACGGAATGGGCGATAAATCGACAGCCAAAGCCACGATGAAAGCCGCCGGTGTTCCGGTTATTCCTGGTTCTGACGGGCTGCTCGAGTCTGTAGAGCAGGGCAAGAGATTATCCGCCGAAATGGGTTATCCGGTTATCGTGAAAGCAACCGCCGGTGGTGGTGGACGCGGTATGCGGATCGTTCGGACGGAAGAAGACTTCGAAAAAGCCTGGAACGACGCTCGTACCGAAGCCGGTGCCGCTTTTGGCAACGATGGACTCTATCTGGAAAAATTCGTTGAAGAGCCCCGCCATATCGAAATTCAGATCGTGGGCGACCAGTATGGCAAAGTTTGCCACCTGTCGGAGCGGGATTGCTCGATTCAGCGCCGTCACCAGAAACTAATTGAAGAAACCCCCTCGCCAATCGTATCCCCCGAACTTCGGGAGAAGATGGGAGCTGCCGCTATCAAAGGTGCCCAGGCTATTGGGTACGAAGGAGCCGGAACGGTTGAGTTTCTGGTCGACAAGCATGGCGATTTCTACTTCATGGAGATGAATACCCGGATTCAGGTGGAGCACCCCATTACCGAAGAGGTAACGGATTTCGACCTGATCAAAGAACAAATCAAAGTGGCCGCCGGTGCCGAAATTTCGGGCCGGAACTACACCCCAAAACTGTTCGCCATGGAGTGCCGGATCAACGCCGAAGATCCCGCCAACGGGTTCCGGCCATCGCCCGGAAAAATCACGAACCTGCACTTCCCCGGTGGGCATGGTGTTCGGATCGACAGCCACGTATACAGCGGCTATACCATTCCACCCAACTACGACTCCATGATCGCCAAGCTGATCGTATCGGGTCAATCGCGCGAGGAAGTCATTACGCGGATGAAGCGTGCCTTGCAGGAATTTGTTATCGAAGGCATTAAAACTACGATACCGTTTCATATCCGGCTGATGGACGATGCTAAATTCCAGTCCGGCCAGTTTACAACAGCTTTTCTGGAAACGTTTGATTTCAGTAAGTTGTAATTCTACGCGGACGAGTTTCCACCCGTGTTAGACGGTTTTACATTAGAAAAAACGGGGTGTTGTCCTTTAGTGACAGACATCCCGTTTTTTTATACTTCTGCATGAATCACCTCGCTACGGCCGATTACATTGTTTTCTTCGTTTACTTCATTATTGTAGTTGGGTATGGCTACTGGGTTTACCGGCGCAAACGCCAGGCCCAGATGAACACAACCGACTTTTTTCTGGCCGAAGGGTCGTTGACCTGGTGGGCCATTGGTGCCTCGTTAATTGCCTCCAATATATCGGCCGAGCACTTTATCGGTATGGCGGGGTCTGGTTTTGCCATGGGACTGGCTATCTCCTCGTATGAATGGTTTGCTGCGGCTACCCTGATAATTGTCGCCGTTTTCTTCATTCCCATTTATCTCCGAAATCACATTTACACCATGCCGCAGTTTCTGGCGCAACGGTATAGTGACACCGTTAGTACCATTTTGGCGGTGTTCTGGCTGGTGGTGTATGTATTGGTGAATCTCACCTCCATTTTGTACCTCGGGGCAATCGCTATCGAATCGCTGGTGGGAATTTCATTCACGACCTGCACGATTGGACTGGCCCTGTTCGCCATTTTTATCACCCTGGGCGGCATGAAGGTGATTGGGTATACCGACGTTATTCAAGTGGTTGTGTTGATTTTCGGCGGTCTGGTCGTCACGTATCTGGCTTTGCAGCTAGTAGCGCAGGAGTCGGGTATATCGGGCGTCTGGACGGGCTTAGTCACGATTAAAGAACACGCCGACAGCCATTTCCATATGTTTTTCCCGAAAGGACATCCGCATTACGAGGTGTTGCCGGGCATGGCACTGGTAACGGGCGGGATGTGGATCAACAACCTGTCTTACTGGGGTTGTAATCAATACATCGTTCAGCGGGCGCTGGGAGCCGATTTGAAGACGGCCCGTTCCGGAATTCTGTTTGCCGCTTTCTTAAAGCTGTTTATTCCGGTAATTGTGGTCATTCCCGGTATCGCTGCCTTTGTCTTGTACCAGAGTGGTCCCTTTCATAATGCCATGACCGATGCATCGGGCGTTGTGAAGCCCGACCATGCCTACCCGGTGCTCATGAATCTGTTGCCAATTGGGATGAAAGGACTGGCCTTTGCGGCTCTGACGGCAGCTGTAGTGGCCTCGCTGGCGGGTAAATGCAACTCGATCTCGACAATTTTTACCCTCGATCTGTACAAGAAATATATTGACAAGTCGGCCTCGGAGCAGAAGCTGGTCAACGTTGGACGTTGGGCTATTGTCGCGTCGTTTGCGGTGGCCATCTCACTGGCACCTATGCTACGGTCTCTCGATCAGGTGTATCAGTATATTCAGGAATACACCAACTTCATTACGCCAGGGGTGTTCGCCATTTTCCTGCTGGGTTTCTTCTGGAAACCGGCTACCAACCGGGCCGCCATGACGGTGGCAATTATGACCATTCCCTTCTCAACCCTGCTTAAATTCTGGCCGGAAGTGATGGGCTTGTTCGATGTGCAGGTCGACACGATTCCCTTTCTGCACCGGACAACGATTGTGTTCTGCATCGACATGGTTCTGATGGTCGTCGTGTCGCTCACCGATCCCGCCGGATATAAAACGGGTAAAAGCATTATCGTAGACAAGCAGATGTTTCGCGTAACACCGTCATTCATCATTGGCTCGGTTGGGATTCTGGCTATCCTGGCAGTTTTGTACACCAAATTCTGGTAAGGCCAATGAAACCGGTTTTGCTAGTCGTATTTCTCTGTATAAGCCTGTCGACGATGGCGCAAGTGCCGCAGCGGCTTGATTCCGTCATGCAGTCAATGAACGCACCAACCGGGCCGGGAGCCGCCCTGCTGGTCAGGGTGAACGGGAAGACCATCTACAAAAACGGCTACGGGCTGGCTAACGTCGAAAAAAAGGTGCGTATTACATCCGAAACGAGCTTCCGGATGGCGTCGGTTTCCAAGCAGTTTACGGCTAAGGGCATTTTGCTACTGGAAAAAGACGGGAAACTATCGGTCGATGATCTCCTAATCCACTTCTTTCCGGATTTTAATCCGCTGGTAGGAAAGAAAGTTCAAATTCGCCATCTGCTGACGCACACATCGGGTATTCTTGATTACGAAGCCGTCATGAACCCGAAGCAGCAGACACAACTGCTGGATGACGACGTGCTGACGCTGATCAAAGACAAGGGTTCACTCTATTTTGAGCCGGGTACGCAATTTCGGTACAGTAATTCGGCTTATTGTTTGCTGGCGCTGGTTATCGAGCGGGTTTCCGGGCAGTCGTTCGCATCGTTCATTCGTCAACGGATTTTTCAGCCGTTGCACATGAACCAGTCTACGGTGTATGAAGCTGGAAAGCCAATTAATAACCGGGCGATGGGGTATCGGAAAGAGGGTGAAAAATTCACCTTCTCGGATCAAAGTGTCACGAGTGCGACTAAGGGCGATGGAGGTATATACACATCTCCCGGCGACTATCAGAAATGGATATATGCGCTTGAAGCCAACAAACTGCTCGATCTGAAGACCGCACTGGCACGAACAGGCAAGGTGATTCCACAAACGAGCGATAGCTTTTACGGAGCTGGCTGGTTTTATCGGCAACCCGAAAAGCCCGTACTATTTCACTCCGGAAGTACCTGTGGCTTCAATAATTACGTTGTGAGTATACCCTCGGAACAGTTTTTGATGGTTTGCTTTTCGAACAAAGCGAACAACAAACTGAATGCATTAGCCATTATGAAAGTACTGGCTGAATCCGGTTATGCGAAGCTGGCCGATATACTAGCTTTGGATGATCTGACACAGTGAAAAATTTCGACATAACTTTTGCTCTATGTTGCTGGTTGACAGCAATAAACTTTTAAATTTGCCCTCTTAACTATTTTGAACATGATCAGCGAAAACGCCCCCCTTGCCAGCCTCGATCAGTGGGAAGATGACGTAATCAGCCGCTACCCCGAGCCTGAACACAAATCGAAAGAAGATTACCGGAATTATGATTCACCAGAGCGTGATACGGTCCGGGAGTTTTATCGGCTGAACCACACGTACCAGACCTACGATTTTGTGCGGGAAAAGGAGCGCGAGTTTCTGAAGTTCGATAAAAAAGAATTGCCGGTTTGGGGCGCTATGGAGTTTTTGAATACCCTCGTAGATGACTCCGACCCCGATACGGATCTTGACCAGCTCCAGCACCTGCTGCAAACTGCCGAAGCCATCCGCGCTGACGGTCACCCCGACTGGTTTGTACTGACGGGCTTCGTACATGACATGGGTAAAGTGCTTTGCCTGTTCGGCGAACCGCAGTGGGCCGTGGTAGGCGATACCTTCCCGGTGGGTTGCCAGCACTCTGACAAGATCGTTTATCCCGAGTATTTTGCTAACAATCCCGATTCGCGGGATGAGCGGTACAATACGAAATATGGCGTGTATGAGCCAAACTGCGGCCTTCGCAACGTGCACATGTCGTGGGGCCATGATGAATACCTGTACCAAATCATGAAAGACTATATGCCCGAACCGGCTCTGTACATGATGCGGTACCACTCATTTTATTCGCAGCACCGCGAAGAGTCCTATAATCACCTGATGGACGAGCACGACCATGAGATGTTCAAATGGGTACGGAAATTCAATCCGTATGATTTGTACTCGAAGAGCCCCAAGCCACCGGTCGTGAGCGAACTGAAGCCCTATTACGAAGATCTGATCGCCAAATACCTGCCTGCTACATTGCGGTTGTAACTATTTTTCTTTATTCTTGTATAAAGAAAATAGCCATCGTAACTAACGCTGTATGTACCTGGAAGAACGCATTGAGCAGGTTGAAAAACAAAATGAGGTAACTTCTAGGGCCGTTGCTGACCTGACGGTTGACGTTCGGGCTATCCGTCGGGATATGACTGAAGGCTTTAAGCAAGTCAATGCCCGACTTGACAACCTGGAAGCTGATGTCAGCATTCTCAAACAGGACGTAGCTGAACTTAAGCTGGATGTCAGCGTCCTTAAACAGGACGTGTCTGAACTTAAGCTGGATGTCAGCGTCCTTAAACAGGACGTAGCTGAACTCAAGCTGGATGTCAGTGGACTCAAGCAAGACGTAGCTGAACTCAAGCTGGATGTAGGGACAATTAAACAGACATTACAGCTTGTGCTCGCCTATCTGCACGAAAAACTGCCGTAAATAGGCGTTTACCCTGTAATTTGAAGGCACAATGTATGCAACGTCTATTTGCATACATTGTGCCTTCTTCGTTAACACCCCGCCGATGCTCCTCTTTTTCATCATCCTATATTTACTCTCTAATGTGCTGGTTGGTGCCTGGGCTGCCCGGCGGGTAACCACGTCGCAGGATTTCGTACTGGCTGGTCGGCGATTGCCTTTGTTGTTGGCGGCATCCGTAACCTTTGCTACCTGGTTCGGCTCAGAGACTATCATGGGCGCACCCGCTGTGTTCGTTGAGGGTGGCTTACTGGCGGTTGTTGAAGAGCCATTCGGCTCTGCACTCTGTCTTTTTCTGGTTGGAGCCTTCTTTGCCCGGCCTCTCTACCGGCTTAACATCACGACCTTCTGCGATTACTTCCGTATTCGGTATGGCCGGTCGGCGGAGTTGTTGTCGGCTATTATGGTTATTCCATCCTATTTTAGCTGGATTTCGGCGCAGTTAGTGGCCATTGGTATCGTACTGAGCGTGGTGACCGACATTCCACGTGAGTACTGCATTGTTGGCAGCGCAGCAATTGTTATGGCTTATACTTTGCTGGGAGGCATGTGGTCTATATCGGTCACTGATTTTTTCCATAACCTTATTATCATTCTGGCTTTAGCCGTGCTGGGCGTTATGCTCTGGAATGACGTTGGTGGCTGGGAAACGATAGAGAAACGAACGCCGGAAGGATTCTTCCGTTTCCTGCCCCAGTCGACCATAAAAGACTGGCTTACCTACATTGCGGCCTGGATAACAATTGGCTTGGGATCAATTCCACAGCAGGACGTTTTTCAGCGCGTGATGGCCGCCAAAACGGAAAAAACAGCGGTTCGAGCCTCTTTCCTGGCTTCAGGAATGTATATGAGCATTGCCATGCTTCCGCTATTTATTGCGCTAAGTGCCAAATTGCTCCACCCTGATTTGCCAAGAGATAACCAGCTTATTATTCCGAATATGGTTATGCGGCATGGAAGTTTGCCGCTACAGGTGTTGTTCTTTGGTGCCGTAACATCCGCTATTCTGAGTGTTTCGAGTGGAGCTATCTTAGCCCCGGCAACTGTTTTTGGCGAGAACGTGATGAAGTTTTTTCGCCCCGACATCAGCGATAAAGCTTTGCTACAAACGATTCGCTGGGTGGTCGTTGTCATCACCGTCATCTGTGTGGGCATGAGCACCACGCGCGACACAAACATTTTTGATCTGGTGGGCGAGTCATCAGCGTTTAGTCTCGTATCATTATTTATACCCTTAGCGGCCGGTATTTACTGGAAACGAGCCAACTTAACCGGTTGCCTGTATTCGATGCTGGTTGGCTTTGGTATATGGTTAACCTGCCTTTGGCTGGATACGGCGTATTCGCCGATGCTCTGGGGCTTGCTGGCGAGTACAGTCGCCATGGTTATTGGGAGTTTGCTTAGTCCGAAACATCCAGCAATCGCCGGTGATAATTAATTTGGCCCAGATGGTAGCCTAGATGCGTTGCGAGATGGATCAGGAGATAGCCAGTCGATGTTTTTTCGTTAAAGACCAGTAAGGGGTACTCTTCGTTCAACTGGCTTTCTGTGATGGTGTCCAGTACGTTATCAACTACCACAATGGTTTCATCAACCTTCGCCAGCAGTTCGTCTTTGGGTATATCTTTCAAGGAAAATTCCAGCTCCCGATGCCGAACATAACCTGTTTTACCAAGTTCGGCTCCCAGGTAGGTGTTTAGATTGCCAATTAGATGAAGGCAAAGATTGCCCGCTGAGTTGGCAATGTTGCCTTCTATCTGCCAGATAGTTTCCTCGTTCTTGTAAGCGTCTATTTCCGTTCGTAAGCGGGTTAGGTCGCGACGGAAAAGTGTTTTTAACGTTTGAATAAGCATGTGGTTCGGTGGGGTAGCCATAAACATAGAGCCTGAGCCTGTTTTGGTTTTTATCATTCAAAATACTTTTGCTCGATACGCCCCACGTACCCCAGGTAAGTAGCGCTGCTGAACCAGGGCTGAAGCCGAGCCCCAATGTTTGGGTAAAGATTATACTGATCCAGCTTAGCAACGGGCAGCCATACAAGATCGAGTGCGGTGGTTTCGTCGGGGTTCAGGACGGGTTCGCCTTGAAGATTGCGGACTGCGAACACAACATGCAACACATCGTCGTTGCGCTCGGTCAGAAGCATTTCGCCCGCTAAAATCATCTCACCTAAATCGACCGAAATTCCCAGTTCTTCCCGAATTTCCCGGATGACCGTTTCCGTCAGAATTTCGCCCCGGTTGGGGTTGCCGCCGGGTAGGGCGTAAACATCCTGCCCGCCGTAAGAGTAACGCATGAACAAGACTTGAGTCTGGCCATCAAACTGACGCCAGATAAGAGCAGACGGACGAACTTTCATAGAAACTTGGGCTTTAATCAGGAAACCCCGGCAAATTAGCAATCGCAGGAGTAATTACCATAGCCGGGATAGCGGGGCGATAAATTACCCGAAACACTTACTACACGGTCTAGAGGAATCACATCGCCGGTGGCTAACTCCAACGATTCAGCACCATTAGCATTTTGCAACTGCTTTATGGTTACGTCGGCTTTAATGAACTCATTCAGGTCGGTCAGGTACTCCAGTCGCACAAATTTGCCAGGAATAATAGCTGCCCTAAAAGCGGCCTCATCGACAGTAAAATCAGACTTAATCAGGTTCGTTTCCATGCCAATAGAACAAACCCTATAAGCGAAACGTGCCCCGATTTTAATCGGGGCACGTTTCGCTTTTTTGTCCTGTTTGACGTCAGCATGATAAAGAAAAATCAATATCCTGCCGTTTCCAATTGCTTTTGAAACTCGCGAAGAATGGTCTCTTTCATCGCGATTTTGCGTTTCTGGGTATTGATCTTGTTCAGAATCTGCTTGTCTTCGTCCTTGTTCGGGTCGAGGCCATCGGCGTCCTGCAAGGCAAACTGAAGGTCGTTTTTCTCCCGCTTAACGAGGTATTCCATCTCCCGAATTTTCGTGCGAATCTGCTCCGACTGGCTTTTGAGTTCAAACGCCGGGTATTTTCGGGTGAGTACGCGGCCAAGGTAGCTCAGTTCAAAAATCTTGTCGCAGGCGGCACGGAAGCGTTCGTTCACCACTTTGTCCTGAAGCTTGAATGGCACCCGAATTTCTTTCCAGCTGTTGAGCAGCACTTTGGCGCGTTCTGCTGCCGCAAAAATATCCGACTGTTTCGACAGCTTTTCGGCTTCGTCGGCCATTTTCATCTGCTGTTCAATGCGCGGGTCGATCTTCGGTACGATTACGATGCCTTTCGCGTCGTTGTACTTGGCGTAGAACATGGTCGTCGCCTTCTTGAACTGCTTGTAGAGCTTGCCGCTTTTCTTAATGGGTACCTCGCCAACCTGTTTCCAGGCATTATTCAGTTTACGGACTTCCTGAAAAGCCGCATCCAGATCGCCCAGCCGGTTAGCCCGGAACGCCAGTCGAATCAGTTCATCGTATTTGTCAAGACGTTCCTGAATAACCTTATTTTGTTCATTGAAGAACTCACGCCGGCGAGTGAAGAAACCATCCAGAAGCTCCTGGAACCGTCCCTCAACTTCGGCTTCTGTGGTCTTGTCGACAGGTCCTGTTTTAATCCATTTGACTTTGATTTCCTGAAGGGCATCGGCTGTGTTTCGCCAATCGGTGCTATCCGCCAGAGCTTCTGCTTCGGCGATCAGGGCACGTTTTATTTCAAGGTTTTTCAGCTGATTGACCGTAATCAGGTCGGCCAGCAGTTTTTCCTGCTCATCCAGCCGCTCTAGAAGAGGTGGGAAATCGCCCAGTGCGTCGAAACCAAGGAGCTTTTTGCGAAGCTGTACCAGTTTTGTCAGATAAGAGCCTTTGTTCTGGGCTTCTTCAATATCTTTTTCTAACTGGCTGACTTTGTTTTCAGCGATGATGAAGCGATTCTTGAAATAATCGAGCGCTTCCTGCTCGGTGCGTTTGACTTCGCCAATCTGGCGGTCTTCGTAATTCAGGTAGCCTTTCAAAAATACCTTTCCGTCTTTGACGTAACCGTATTCATCTACCAGTGAAGCGTTTTCCATTACTGTGCTTGGTTAAGGCTGCGCTGTGGGTTAAATTTGAGGATCAATGCTAACCGCAAATCTATCAGAAATTAATGAGCCAGGAAACCATAATTTTCTCTATGGCAGGCGTGAGTAAAAATATTCCGCCTAACCGACAAATCCTAAAGAACATATACCTTTCCTTCTTTTATGGTGCTAAAATTGGTGTTTTAGGGCTTAACGGTTCTGGTAAATCTACTTTATTACGCATCATTGCCGGTATTGATAAAAATTATACCGGCGAAGTCGTTTTCTCGCCCGGCTACTCGGTGGGTATGCTGGAACAGGAACCGCAGTTTACACCGGGCCGTACGGTTCGCGAAATCGTTGAAGAGGGCGTTCAGGAAGTGGTTAATCTGTTGAAAGAATTTGATGAGATTAATGAAGCCTTCGGCGATCCCGACGCCGATTTTGATAAACTGATTGCCCGGCAGGGTGAGGTGCAGGAAAAAATCGACCATTTCAACGGCTGGGAACTCGACCAGAAGCTGGAACGGGCCATGGATGCCCTGCGTTGCCCTCCGCCCGACGCCCTGATCGACAACCTGTCGGGTGGCGAAAAACGACGGGTGGCCCTTTGCCGTTTGCTGCTTCAGCAACCCGATGTCCTGCTACTCGACGAACCGACAAACCACCTCGACGCAGAGTCGGTTTTGTGGCTCGAAGAACACCTGCGCCTATATTCGGGAACGGTCATTGCCGTAACTCACGACCGTTATTTTCTGGATAACGTAGCGGGCTGGATCCTCGAACTCGACCGGGGTGAGGGCATTCCCTGGAAAGGTAACTACTCATCCTGGCTGGAACAGAAGCAAAATCGCCTAGCTAAGGAGGAGAAGACCGAGTCGAAGCGGCAAAAAACGCTCCAGCGCGAGCTGGAGTGGGTAAAAATGGCTCCCAAAGCCCGGCAGGCTAAATCGAAAGCCCGCCTGGGTGCTTACGAAAAACTGCTGAACGAAGACGCCAAACAGCGCGACGATAAGCTCGAAATCTTTATTCCAGCCGGCCCACGGCTAGGTTCGAAGGTGATCGAAGCGGAGGATGTTGCCAAGGCCTTCGGCGATCGTTTGCTGTTTGAGCACCTGGGTTTCCGACTGCCACAAGGTGGTATTGTTGGCATTATTGGTCCCAACGGAGCCGGTAAAACCACGCTTTTTAAATTAATTACCGGCCGCGAGAAGCCCGACGCCGGGACGTTTGATGTAGGCGACACCGTAAAAGTTGCGTACGTCGATCAGGAGCATGACGGCCTCGATCCAAACAAAACCGTTTTTGAGACAATCTCGGGTGGTAACGAGTGGATTATGATGGGGGGTAAGCAATCGAACGCCCGCGCGTATGTGAGCCGGTTCAACTTTGCCGGGTCGGATCAGGAGAAGAAAATAGGTATGTTATCGGGTGGTGAGCGTAACCGCGTTCATCTGGCTATGATCCTGAAAGAAGGTGCTAACCTGCTGCTGCTGGATGAGCCCACCAACGATCTGGACGTAAATACACTTCGGGCGCTGGAAGAAGGATTGGAAAACTTTGCCGGGTGTGCCGTCGTGATCAGCCACGACCGCTGGTTCCTGGACCGGATTGCCACGCACATTCTGGCGTTCGAAGGCGACTCGCAGGTGTACTGGTTTGAAGGTAATTTTTCGGAATATGAAGAAAACCGGCGCAAACGATTAGGTACCGACGCCACGCCAACCCGAATCAAGTATAAGAAACTGGCGTAGATAAAAAACAAAAGAGGGCAAGTATCAACACTTGCCCTCTTTTGTTGAAAAATAACCGATCAAAACTTCGGACAGGGTAGCTTCTTACTGCGTCGTTTTACGCCACCCCGACGCGCTTCCGGCTTATCAAACACATAGGAGAGGGATAACTCGTGTGAGCCACCGCTGTTGCCAAGCGTGGAGACAGTAATATCGTAGCTATAGCCAATAGAGAATTTTTCCATCCGCCAGCCAATCAGAGCGGCAACGGCATCGTGGTTGTTCAGCGTTTGGTTGTATTTCTTGAAGGGAATACCCCGGTAGTAAGCGCCAAAGGTTAGCGGGGAGTAGGTTAGATAAGCCCCAATATCTAACTGATCGTATTTGCCCTGATGCTTGTACATCAGAACGGGTGAGAAACTAATTTCCCGGTCCTCTTCATCTGCCAATCCCGTAAAGCCGCCCAGCGGAATGCGCAGTCCGGCCTGGATGCTGGTTTTCATGGGTAATCGCTCCTGATCTCCGGCAAAGAACCCCTGCTCGGGCCGGTTGATATGATGGGCCGCTGCGCCAATCCAAAACCAGTCGGAGTAGAAAAGGCCCCCCGTCGAAAAATCCATGTATTTTTTGGTGGGTAATCCGCCCTGCAAGGTTGGATCGCCGGAGATGCTGCCCGTAATGAAACCCCGGTCAGTAAATTGATCGCCCGTTGTCAGACCAAAGTAGTTGATGCTGCGGTTTACGTAAGAGCCTTGTAGTCCAAGGCGCACAAATGCCGATTCGCTTACCTGAAACTGGTAAGCATATTGCAACCCTATGTCCGTCGATTGAATCCTTCCCTGTCCCTGATTATCGCTTTGAATTAGTAAGCCGACACCACTGTTGTACTTTTCGATGAAGTGATCCACACCAACCATCGTTGTCACGTAATTCGTAATGGCTGGCCATTGATTGCGGTAGTTGGCCGTTACACGTGGCGCCAGTGCCGAACCCGCAAATGCCGGGTTCAGATATAACGGAGCCGCGTAAAATTGTGTAAACTGAGGGTCCTGAGCGAACGCATGGCGACTCAGGGTCAGCACCAATATTGTAAGTATAAATCTGTTAAACATATGGCTTGAGCAAGGCAAAGACTGGGCCAATCATAGTGTTGCAACGTTTGTAACGTAAACCAAGTATTTATCAGCACAACAACCTCTAAAATTAGTTGGATTTTAGGCGCTTTTGTGGCTGGTGTCGGATAAAATTTTAACGGGACAATGTCGTTTATACTAACGTAATGCCCCTGTTGTTGTTATGTTGAGTATCGAATTTGCGTGGGCGGGCTTCATTCAACGTTTTTCATGTCAATCTTTAATAAGCATATTCGGTTAGTTGGACTTTGGGCCGTGCTGTTATTGCTGGCCGGGTCGACCGTGGCCTGGGCGCAATCAAGCACAGGCTTTAAAATTAGCGGGAAAGCCTGTGTACCGGATCAGGAATGTAAGGCTGATTCGATTACGTTTACAGATAGTGTTTTGAGAGGTGTAACAACCCGTGTCTGGAATTTTGGCGATGGCACAACAGTTACCAAACAGCGCGACTCGGTGGCCAGGCACGTTTATCAACAGGCTGGTACTTACACAATCACAGTAACCCGGACGGTTAGCCAGGGTGCAACGCAGACGTCAACGGGAACAATTACGATTGGTAATCGGCCGCAATCCTTTGCAAACTGGCGAACGGATACCACTATCTGTAAAGGTGAGGTCATTACGCTGGACCCGTACGCCGGAGGGCCACCGCAGTCGGGACTTCGATTCTTATGGTATCCAAAAGGCGATACTACCCAAAGTATACAGGTCGACAGCTCAGGCTGTTACTCCGTTGAGGTTATGAACTCCCTTGGCTGTACGTACCAGGATCGGATCAACGTCGATGTCTGTGGTGAGAAGAAAGAATCGCAGGGAGTGAAGTGGTATTTCGGGCAAAACGCCGGGCTGGACTTTAGTGGCGGAGGAACCCCCAAACCCATTACCGATGGTAGTCTGAGTACGATAGAAGGGTCATCGTCCATTGCAAATACCAAAGGTGTACTCCTCTTCTATTCGGATGGTATTACTATTTATGATAAGAATGGTAAGCCCATGAAATCGCTTGTGCCCGGCGATACATTAACCACGCAGAAACCTTTGGATGGCAGCAAGAACTCAACACAATCGGCATTGATCGTACCAAAGCCTACTTGCCGGGGTTGTGAATACCTGTACTATGTGTATACAACCTCCGAAATCCGGGGCCAGAAAATACTGACGTATAGTGTGGTCGACATGCGTCAGGATGGAGGTAAAGGAGCCATTGTTGAAAAAAATGTTCCCTTGTCCAATCAAAGCACGGAGCAATCGGCATCCGTTGCCAATACGCGCGATTCGACTTACTGGGTCATCACCCGAAAATACGGAACGAACCAGTTTGAGATTCGGCACCTTACCCGCGCAGAAGAACCTATAGTTACTACCTACAGTGGAGGACAAGCCATTGACTCACTGAATAATGCCGAAGGATACATAAAAATCGGGCCTGCAGACACAACAGGAGGTAATAACGGTAACCGCCCAATGGCAGTCGTTATTCCGGGTCCGCCCAAGAACTCAGTTGACCTCTATACCTTCAATGACTCGACCGGGGTCATGAAATTTGATCGAACGATCGATTTAGGTCCGGCACCACCCAAAGCGTATGGCGTTGAGTTTTCGCCTGACGGGAAGAGTCTATATGTCACAATGCTGGCAGACACCAACGCCGACGGCAGCCTAAAGGGCGCTTCCTACCTGTTAAAATACGATCTGAACCAACGAGACTCATTACTTACAAAGTCAAAAACAGTTGTCGACAGCAGTACGACCCGACAGTATGGTTCGCTTCAGATTGGCCCCGACGGCCGAATTTACGTTGCCATAAAAGGCAGTACCTCGCTGGGTACCATCGAAAACCCCAATGGTGGTTTGCTCGACAGTCTGATCTTTTCTCCATCCGGGCAGTCGCTGGGTGGAAAAACGAGCCAGTTGGGCTTGCCGAACCTGGTAGCAAATTTCAACGACCAGTCGAGTGGTCCTGGGCTTACGTATGCAGATACCTGTGTAAACGCACCAACGGTTTTTCAGATAAGTCCCAACTGTCCTAAGCTGAAAGAGGCCTACACACTGGATTTTGGTGATGGTAGCCGACCTACCTCAACAACGGCTACCAAACCGATTACGCACGCCTACAAAACGCCCGGTCAGTATTTTGTCAGCTTACGGATCATCACCAGAACAAGCGCCGGGGGTATTTGTAAAGACACGCTCATCAAGGACACACTGACCATTCTGGAAACCCCGCCCGATATAAAGCTGGGGGCCGATACCGCAATTTGTAATAAAAAGGGGATAACGCTCGATATTAAAGTACAAGCCAAGGTGTATGTCTGGCTGGTCAATGGGGCCGTTGTGAGTAGGCAACGGACCCTGACACTCACCAGGCCGGGCTATTACTTTGTCGTTGGCTTAGCCGCTAATGGCGAGTGCTTTAAAAGCGATACCATTGAAGTACAGGTAAAACCGGTACCCTCTCTCGATCTAGGACCAGATACTCTTTTCTGTTATCGATCGAAAGTTGATGTAACCGTGCCGCAGAAAACCTGGACGCAGTTTCAGTGGAACAACGGGGCCAATACACAAACCATTTCGGTTAATACTGCCGGCGTATATTCCGTAACGGCTCAGTCGACCGTCAATGGAACGACCTGCGTCAACTCAGATACGATTCGGGTTACGGAGTTGCCCAAAATCAGCGTCCGGGCAGCTCTCACGGGGCCAACAGCCTGTACATCAACCGATGGCTCTATTGTTCTTACACCTACCCCGGCGGGTAATTACCAGTACGTCTGGACGGGTGCAGATGGCGCTACGCTTAAGGATAGTTCGAACCAACAGCGGAATCTTGCCGAGGGCGGCTATAAGGTGAACGTGACCGACACTCTGCACGAGTGTAAAGTAGACACAGCATTCGTGCTAAAATCACCAGAGAACCAGTTACAGCTCACACCCAGAGTGAGAGATGCGCTCTGTGCCGTACCCAATAGCGGTACCATTACCCTGACGGTAACGGGAGGCACTCCCGCAACGTATGCCTGGCTGGACGCAACAAACAAAGTGGTGTCCACAACAGCTGTATTTGGTGAAGCTGCTCCGGGATTGTACACGGTACAGGTGGTCGACACCAAGGGCTGTAAAGCTCTCGAAGACAGCATAAAGGTAGGTCTGGATAGTACCGGCTTTGCCCGATTGGGACCGGATACCCTCAAGTGTAACGGCCTCGCTGTAGCACTCGTGCCACTTGTTGGCGACATCCCCGGCAACGTGTATCAATGGAGCACAGGAGCCAGTACGCCAAGCATTTCTGTAACGCAGCCCGGCTCGTATAGTCTTGTTCTGCGAAATACACTGAATGGGTGCGTGGGTCGAAGCAGTATTCGGGTGGGTGACCGGCCACCGCCAGCGTTTTCGTACACCCAGAAAGCGGCTCTGTGCGAGGGCGATCGGGAAACAACCACACTTTCCGCCAGTGGAGCCGCGGGCTTGTCGTATTTGTGGGTAGGTCGTAATGATACGACCAAAACCATAACGGTTCAGCGAGCGGGCGATTACCCCATTCGAGTTACCGATCCATTGGGTTGTACGGCTACGGCGGTTGCCAAAGTTCTGAACTTATGCGAGCCGCGTGTTAATGTACCGGATGCGTTTACGCCAAACAGCGACGGTATGAACGACCTGCTGCAGGTGTTTACGGCCTATATTACCGACTACGAATTCCGGATCTATAATCGCTGGGGCGAAGTCATATTCTCTAGCAATAACCCTGAGCAAAAATGGGATGGAACATATAAAGGAAGTACGTACCCATCCATGATTTACCCGTACGTTGTCGTCTATAAAAGTGAGTTTTTCCCGGAGCGCGATAGGGTTGTAAAGCGAGGATCTGTCCTCCTGATTCGCTAGTAAATCCGGCTGTTTTTTCGTAAATTTGAGGTAAACGACCCGGTAAAATCTGCCCGTTCAAGGGCGATTATTGAACAGGGTTTGTCCCAATCAAAACCATGCGAAACGACTTTTTGAAAGGTTCAGCCGACGGGATGACCGCTACCGATAAAGAAATTGAACGGGCGCTTCGGCCCCTCTCGTTCGAAGACTTTACCGGTCAGGCCAAAGCGCTTGAAAACCTGGAGGTCTTTGTTAAAGCAGCTATGCAGCGGGGAGAAGCCCTGGACCATGTGCTGCTTCACGGCCCTCCGGGATTAGGCAAGACAACGCTCTCGCACATCATCGCCAACGAGTTGGGTGCGGGTATAAAAATGACCTCCGGCCCGGTACTCGATAAGCCCAGCGACCTGGCGGGGCTACTCACCAACCTGCAGCCTAATGACGTTCTGTTCATTGACGAAATCCACCGGCTCAATCCCATCGTGGAAGAGTACCTGTATTCGGCAATGGAAGATTACAAGATTGATATTATGCTGGACTCCGGTCCCAATGCCCGTACGGTACAGATCAAACTGAATCCGTTTACGCTCATTGGTGCTACAACCCGTGCGGGTATGCTGACGGCTCCCTTACGGGCGAGGTTTGGTATCAGCTCCCGACTGGAGTATTACGATGCCCAACTGCTCACGACCATTGTGCAGCGATCGGCGGCTATCCTGGGAACACCCATCGACGAAACCGGCGCCTATGAGATTGCCCGCCGGAGCCGGGGTACACCACGCATTGCCAATAACCTGTTGCGCCGAACACGGGATTTTGCTCAGGTTAAAGGCAACGGTTATATCAATGTCGACATTGCCGAAATTGCGTTGAGTGCTCTTGAAGTCGATCAGAACGGATTGGATGAGATGGATAATCGGATTCTAATGACGATCATCGAAAAATTTAAGGGGGGGCCGGTCGGTTTGTCGACGATTGCAACGGCCTGCGGTGAGGAGTCAGAAACGATTGAAGAGGTGTACGAGCCTTTTCTGATTCAGGAGGGTTTTTTGAAGCGGACGTCTCGTGGCCGGGAGGCTACCGAGCGGGCTTACATCCACCTGGGCATTGTTCCTCCTTATAAAACCGGGGAGCTTTTCGGGTAAAAAAACATGAAAGTAGCGAAAGCGCCCTAGCACAGATGATTAGTCTGGTGTTAGGGCGCTTTATGTTATCAAAGAGGACAGAACTAATTCAGAATCTTACTCTTGTAGATGCATTCGATTACATCGGCTACGGCGGTATCGACCAGGAAATAGTAGATGTTTTTTCCACTACGCCGAATGTCCAGTATCCCTTTGTCGCGCATGTTGATCAAATGGTGAGATATAAGCGATTGCTCGGCATTGAGATTTTTGTAAATCGCCGACACATTCAGCTCTTTGTTATCGTTCAACATTTGAATGATTCTAATACGCAGGGGATGCGCTACTGCTTTGAGAACATAAGCAGCTTTATCAATTCGCTTCTCGTCATCAACTAGTTTATCAGTTGCCATAAAGAGTCTTTAGTCTATAAGGTATAGTAATGAAAGGTGTTGCATATTAATCAGTAACGTTCTGAAAGTGAGCTGGAATTTATTTAATGGTTGTTTTTAAAATCCTATCGTAAGATGACCATTCATTAATTTCAGCACTTGGTAACTTTTTGGTAAGAAATAGAAGCCATATTTTGAGCAATAATACCTAATCTTGTAATTATTGACAAATTGTATCTTACCATGTCAGTTAATTTAAACTATGTTCGTTAATGTGGACAGGTATACTACCGTCTGATCAATATGATCATTTCATGCAATATAATCGTTATCAATACAATTGCTAACATAGGCACAACAAGGTAACTGATTGAGGAAGCCCTATTTAGTTTAACTGATACCCCTTCAGGCCCGGTTTTGAGCGTGGCGAATCACAAATACATAATTTCTTACGTTTGGCATCAGAGTACAAATAGACTTTTGTAACTCGCAAATTGTCAGGGGCTTACGATTAGTGTAGGTTGCGTTTCATTACTGGTAAACTAGTGCGTACCTGTAAACCCGAAAATGCGCAAAGCCAGTATCGGGTGCAAGTAGCCTTCATGGCGATACCTGATAAAAAGTTGTCAGGCTGCATAAAAAAAGGTCAGGAATTAATTAAAATTCCTGACCCTGTTCAGTTAACTCAATAAAATTTACTTCTGTCGGAAGAATACCGTGATGGGCACGCCCGTAAAATCGAAGTGGTCGCGGAGCCGGTTTTCCAGGAAGCGCTGGTACGACTCCTGCACATACTGGGGCAGATTACAGAAGAAAATAAATGTGGGCGATGGTGTTGGCACCTGAACCATGTATTTTATCTTCACAAACTTCCCTTTAAGGGATGGTGGCGGGTACTTTTCGATTTCCGCCTGCATCGCTTCGTTTAGTTTCGACGTTGCAATTTTCTTGGTCTTGTTCTCGTAGACTTCCATGGCCTTCTCCATAACCTGGAAAATGCGTTGTTTTTCGTGAACCGACGCGAAGATGATGGGTACGTAATCAATGGGCATCATCCTCTGAATCATCTCTTTTCGCAGCACATCGGCCGTACGGTGATCTTTCTCAATGGCGTCCCACTTGTTCACCATGATTACTACCCCTTTTTTGGCTTTAATGGCCTGACCAATGATATTCAGGTCTTGCGCTTCCAGTCCGCGGGTAGCGTCCAGCATGATAATACAAACGTCGGATTCTTCCATCGCCTTGATCGAACGCAGTACCGAGTAAAACTCAATATTGGAATCAACTCGGGCTTTGCGCCGGATCCCCGCCGTATCGGTCAAAATAAAATCTTTCCCATAGGCTTTGTACCGGGTGTTGATGGCATCGCGGGTAGTACCGGCAATGTTCGTAACAATGCTACGTTCCTGACCCGTAAGGACATTCAGGAACGACGATTTGCCTACGTTCGGCCGTCCCAGAATCGCAATGCGGGGGATGCCCGCGTCGGGATCTTCGACACCCGGTGTCTGGAAGTGTTTAACTACTTCGTCCAGTAAGTCGCCCGTCCCGGTACCCGTCTGCGACGAGATCGGGTAAGGGTCGCCGAGGCCGAGTGCGTAAAATTCGGCGGCTGTGTGCGCCCGTTCGGCCGTTTCGGCTTTGTTGGCGACGACGTAGACGGGCTTTTTAGAGCGACGCAACACGTCGGCGAAGTCCTGGTCCAGCCCGGAAATCCCCGTTTGGGTATCAACGACGAACAGCAGCAACGTTGACTCCTGAATAGCCATTTCGACCTGTTCGCGAATGGATTCTTCGAATACATCCTCCGAGCCCACTACATAACCACCCGTGTCGATGACTGTAAAATATTTGTCGTTCCACTCGGCCGTGCCGTAGTGCCGGTCGCGTGTAACACCACTTTCATTATCCATGATGGCCTGGCGCTGTTCCGTAAGGCGGTTAAACAGCGTGGACTTGCCCACATTTGGGCGACCAACGATTGCAACTATGTTTGCCATTTTTTTTTGAAGGAGTGAGGAGTTGGGAGCGAGGAGTGAGGAGCCTCCGGCGGCATAACGTCGTGCGCCAGTCCTCCTCACTTCTCATCAACTCCAACTATTTTTTAATGGAGAGTCAGGAGGGTTGATGCGTGCTGTGCCACCGGATGGCTCCTCAGTTCTCGCTCCCAACTCCTAACTACTAAAGGCATATACTATTCATCATATCCCAGCCGCTTGAGCATACGCTCTTTTTGCCGCCAGTCGGGTTCTACTTTAACGAACTGTTCCAGATACACTTTCTTGCCAAAGAAGCGTTCGAGTTCTTCGCGGGCCATGATTCCTGTTTTCTTGATCATCTTGCCGCCTTCGCCGAGCAGAATTGCCCGTTGAGTGGCGCGTTCAACCAGAATTTCAGCCTGAATAACGATGATATCGTCTTTCTCTTTAAACGCGGTAACCACCACTTCGCTGCTGTAGGGTACTTCTTTCTTGTAGTTCAGAAAGATTTTCTCCCGAATAATTTCCGACGCGAAGAACCGCTCGGGTTTATCCGTCAGCTCATCTTTCGGGAAATAGGGTGGGTGTTGCGGTAACCGGCTGATAATTCCTTCAAAAACGCGGTCAACGTTGAAGTCGTTAAGGGCCGAAATAGGGATTATTTCCGTAGCCTTAAACCGTTCTTCCCAGTACGTGATTTTTTCGTTTACCTGATCCTGGGTTGCCTGATCAATTTTGTTAATCAGCAGCAATACCGGTACCTCCGATTTCTGTAGTCGCTCGATGACATCATTTTCGTCGTGTTGCTCGAAAATGTCGGTCACGAACAGCACTACGTCGGCATCTTCAATAGAACCACGCACGAAGCTCATCATGGACTCATGAAGCTTGTAGAGTGGCTTGATAATGCCGGGGGTGTCGGAGTAAACGAGTTGGAATTCTTTACCGTCGTGGGTTCCATTGAGGATACCCATAATGCGGTGGCGGGTGGTCTGCGCTTTAGCGGTGATAATGGATAACCGCTCGCCGACGAGTTGATTCATCAGGGTGGATTTGCCGACGTTTGGCTTTCCAACGATACTGACGAACCCGGCCTTATGATCGGCCGGGAAATTTTCTATAGTTTCCGTATTCATTCGTAGGTGATCCCGCTGGCTGATTACCAGCGGCTTTAGACAACAACTCTCTCCCGTCGGAAAACGTTTCGATAGAGATAAAAACTTTTTTTTACAAAGATAGTTGTAATTGTAGAAAGTTGTCGTACTTTTGCAGTCCCAACATCGCGGGATGGAGCAGTTGGTAGCTCGTTGGGCTCAAGTTTACCGGTAAAACGGTAATGGCAATGTCAACATTAGTTTAGTCAGAAAGCACGTTTCTGATTAGCGAATTGAAAGATTCAAATGATTGACTTGATGGGCGGTACCGGGGGAAACGCCGGTATGTTAACTTGCCAAATTCGGGGAAGCCGGTAGTGCGGTAATCCCGAGCCAAGCCTGAGGGAAACTTCAGGAAGGTGTAGAGACTGAATGGTAGGCACCCTAACGCATCATGGCGAGGGCGAAGAGACAGTCCAGACTACAAATTCTGCCAACGCAGGAGCAACGAAAGTTGTAGTAGTAAGCATAACCCAAAGGTCGCTGGTTCGAGTCCAGCTCCCGCTACTAAGTAGAAAGCCACTGAAATTCAGTGGCTTTTTTGCGTTTTACCCTTTTTTGCTAGATTTCAATCATGATTACAAAGCAAAAAGGAGACATTGCTGAACAGGCGGTTATTTTACAGGCTCTGCGCCTGGGTTGGGGAGTCTGTAAGCCTGTTGGCGACAGATTACTCTAAATTAGCAATCCTGACGCACTGCTTATTGTATACTCAGCAGCAGGTAGCAGCCAAGTCATCCGACCGAACAGATTCGACGTTGCAGAGTTGGTCCGGCCACACGTTTAACCCGCCATGGCACCGACCTGTAACTATTGGCTTGGTTTAGACTCAGACTCAAAACTATTCCAGTGCGCAATGAGTAGTACTTGAGCATCGAATGTAGCTGATGCTTTATGTATGTCTAAAAACAGACAGTTACTGCTTATTTTTTCCATTGTATTGATTGATGTTATTACGGGAAGTGGGTTGGGTGTGCTGGTGTCAAACTATGTATTGAACTTGCCGGCAAAACCGGTGCTTATGACGGTTGGTACTGCCCTCATGCTGGGCGTTCAACTGGCGGGCTCCCCGGCCATTGGTCGCTGGTCCGATTTGCGGGGCCGCCGACCCGCAGCCATTGCTACTACGGTGGTGTCGCTGTTCTCGTCTCTATTCTTGTTGCCCGTTCAAACCTGGGGATACGTTGCCAGTCGGTGGGTAAAGGGTGGTTCTAATGGACTGTACTCCGTTATGCGATCGGCGGTGGCTGACCTGACCGAAAAAGATGAACTGCTTAAGTACGGCGGGCTGTTTAGTTTCATTGCCGGTTCGGCACCCGTTATTGGACCTATGGGGGCCGGATGGCTCATGCTGGTTTTTCACGAAGCCCGAATCAATCCACTACCCACCGTTCTGCTTTTGCTGGCACTGGGTATGCTGAACATCAGGCTGGCAGTGCTTTTTCGGGAGACGAATCCCAAAAAAGAAGCTGTCGATTACACCGAACTCGCCGACAAAGCGCGTAACTCGTTGAAAGTCGTTTCTATCTGGCGGCAGCTCCTTGAGGCCGATAAACAGCTTCCGGGCATAAAATCCATTCTGATACTGAACTTGCTGGCTACCCTCGGTATGGGGTATTTCGCCTTCTTTGTGGCCTTCCTGACCCAGAGTGAGCTGATTATGACGCCTACCGAAACCGCCCGATTCTTTCTGTACTACGGTGGGCTGGCGTTGGCCGCCAACTTTGTTTTCTTTACCTACATTGTTCAGCATGTCAACAAGCGCATTGCAATTCTGGTCATGGCGTTGATCAGTGTTGTTTTGCAGGTAGTGTATACCTTTTCAGAATCGTCGGTCGAGCTGTTTTATGCCGTGGCCAGTGTCGACGCGCTCACCGTTTCTATCATTACCGGTTTAACCGGAGGCATTCTATCGCAGGTAATTAAAGAAGGGAGCGGGCAGGGCGAAATGTTCGGTAATATACAGGCACTGGGTGGGCTGGCGAGTTTCGCAACGACGTTGGTAAACAGCCTGCTCGCGGGAGTAAACCTGAAAGCCCCCTTTATTTTCTGTGCTATCAGCATGATTGCCGTTGCGATCTGGACAGTACGCCTTACGGAAGACGCCAGGCACTATACCGATTAAAAAACACCTGCGATCTGAGGCTGCTGTTCTTTGCATACCGGTAAGCAAATGCCTGTCCAGTAGGTTGATGGGATGCGTGGTAGTCTGTTGTTGATCAGTAGAATATAATCAAAATAGGTAACTATTTTAATCTATTTTTTCGGTAGATTGTTTATAACTTCGTAGTAAGTCAAAACTCCCTTTGTCTTATGAAAAGCGATCAGGAATCAACCCGGATTAAAGCCAATTTCAGACAGTCGAAAGTGTTGATAATTGACGATAATGATGATCAGTGGCTACTAATGAAACGCGCTTTTCAGGAATCCCTTCCTGAAGTAACGCTGGTTAGAGCTGCTACGCCCGGTGAGGCAGTAACGATGCTGCAGGAATGGCGGATGCAGGAATGGGAAATCCCCAAAATTATTCTGCTGGACTTATACATACCTGACAATAAGGATGGCTGGGAACTCCTCAAGAAGATAAAAGGGATGCCTGCCCCCTTCAATCAAATTCCGATCCTGATGTTCAGCTCATCCGTAAAATCGACCGATATTACTACGGCCTATGAGCTTGGGGTGTCTTCTTATCTGACGAAGCCCATCAACTACGAATCCTGGCTTACGTATTTCCAGGAGTTGCGCACCTATTGGTGGGAGACGGTTACGCTACCCCCTTTATACTTTTCAATTTAGGTGCAATGCGCTTAGATTATCCGGATGCCAATAAATGGAGGCTTAGCGTGCAGGTGGTTCGTTCTCGATCTTTTGCAGACGAATCGTGTTCCTTTGACGGTCTTCCTTCGTTTGTCTGTACATACGCCTGTTGCTCTTGAGGAGTGAGTCGTATTGATCATTAACAAGAAGCCGTACGGATTCATGTAACTGTCCGGTGAGCAACAAGGACTTTCTCGTCTCCAGCGACACGATCATTTTTCTCAAATGAATCAGCATATCGTCGTAGTAGGTATCCAAATGAAGATACCAGTTTCTGAGGTGATGTTGCCTGATCGTAGTTGATGGATTGGTACGGCCGCTAGTATTGCTATTCAGGATCAATTGCCACTGGTGCTGTAGGGCTCGGATATGCGTCTGAATAGGTTTTCCATCGATAGCTTCCAACGGAACCAACAGCCGATCCAGCCCATCTGTAATAGTTGCTTCCTGCAAAACCCAATTGGTTGAAACCAACTGCGTCAATAACTCAAAAGCCGACTCGTAATCATCGATCCAGTAGCCTACATGATCGCATTCAACTCCTTCATAAATTCCATTTACAAAAAGTAACATGATTGTGTGTCGCTAGATGCTGAATAAATTGCGCCTGATAGATAGTCTGATAGCTGGTAAATTAGTGTGGTGTAGTGCAAAATCAGGAAGGCGGCTGCATAAGCATACGAATGCGAAAGAGCGTTCCCCGACCCGGTGTAGATTCAATTTCCATGCTGGCGCCTATCGATTCGCACAGGCGCTTCACAATCTGCAAGCCAACACCTTCCCCTTTGTCTGTCAATGCACCGGGTGGCGTTTCTGCCAACGGATTATTCGGCACCCGGTGTTCGTCGTTCGGTAAGGAAGCTGCAGGCTGAGCCGCTTCCGGCGACAGTGTACTCGTCTCCTCAACAATGGGCTTAAGCTGTTTGTGAAATACCTCCCGTAAACCCGCCGGTAAGCCCGGTCCCGAATCCTGAACACTGAAACCCCACCGCCAGTCGTTTTCCGCCGACCACGATACGGATACCATACCCGGATGGTCAGCGTGAGAGGGAGTGTATCTGAGCGCATTCATCAGTAAATTTTGCGCAATCCGATACAGCTTGAGCTGGTCTGTCTTAACGATCATAGAAACCGGTCCATCGGCACGAAGGATGAGGCTTCGTTCGGCAGCCAAATGCTGAATGCTCGTTACCAGGTCATTCAATAAGAGAGCTGCATCGAACTCCTGTAGCTGTACGGGCTCATGGCCAGCCTCCAGCCGGGCCAGATCCATCAGGCCCGTCAGCAGTGACTGAACGTTGGTGAGGTTACGCGTCAGCATATCGGCATACTGTTGCCTGTCTTCCAGGCTTAGGTCATCCATCTGTAAAAAATGGGCGGCTCCCATGCTTAGGCTCAGACCACTTCGCAGATCGTGAGACGAGGTTCTGAGGAAATCGCCCCGCTGCCGTGACAGGTCTTCCATTTCCTGTAAGGCTTGTTCCAGACTGGCGGCCCTGTTAGCTGCTTCCAGCCGCTGAAGTTCATCGTGCTTAGTGATACTGCCCCGCATGGCTTCATTCATAAACACCAGAACCTGCTGCTGTACGTGTAGAATAGCATCCGGCTCCGATTGCGGGAACAGCTGACGAAAGAGTTTTAACTGATCAAATAATATGACCGATAAATGGCTAAGCTCGGTCAATAAATCGGGTAAGTCGAGCGACTTCTGCCAGCGCTGTAATCCATGAGACTGAGCCGCTACGAGCGTGCTTACCTCCGATTTCTTACCAAGCAATTGTTGCTCCAGGCTATCAAGAATAATGGGAACAATGTTATTGAACTCTTCGCGGCTAAGGGCTGATATCTTTTTGAGGGAAGGATCTGCTTCGCAGGCTGTTCGCCAGTTATTTAGTAGGGTCTCCCGTCGGTTAAACAAAAACGTAACTAATTCATCCAGAGTGCGCGAATAATCAAACGACTGCTGAGCCATACCGTACTAAAATTTAGGGTTATGTTCTCATCCTGTGGTCTGGCAAAATTGATTTGCGGACCACATATAGACCTAACTCACAGCGAATTGACCTTGCTGGAAAAACTAATAGAACATGAGGAAACGGCTCGTTAAGGGGAAAAAAACTTCTTCGGATTTCGGATGATTGACCCTACCAAAGTCAGGTTTGAGAAACTGACTTCACGAATTTGCCCGGTTGTGCCATCACAAGTATTAAATCTTATTATTCCAAATGCACCAGATAATCGGTCAGGAGTTTCCACTGGAATTTCTGATAGAACAGCCAGCCCCCTTCTGCAATGACCGTATTGACCAGCGCCCGGCCAAGGCTACCGGCTTCGGGTTGTTGGTTATTTATGCTTTCGTCCTGCCCAATTTCGGCAGCGCGAATGGTGTTGCCCAATAGTTCGACTTGAAAAGTGCTGCGTGCCTGTTCACTAAAGAAATGCTCCGTCTGTTCCGGACGGCTGCTGCCGGGGTCGTGGCTAGGCTGAACCGTGAACTGCACGCACGTTTCGCGGGAGGTAACATCAGTCACGCGAACCCAGTTTTCGGGCGTGGGGCCGGGCAGCTGGATTTTAATATAATCCCCTGGCTGTACCGGTTCGTTTGGCTTTTCCCGGCCTACTGCATTATAAAGCGAAAAATCGGCGGCCAAATCAGATAAACCCGACCAGGCAGTAACGTTTAGCAGCTTCTCAACCGACCGGGCAAAAGCTTCGCGAGCGGTAGCTGCGTCAGCAAAGGTGTTTTGACTGGAATAAGTCTTGTCCTTACTTGCCTCACCCTGTACCGCTTTCGTTTCGTGCTTAAGCTGATCGATTACGGGTTGTTGTTTCATAAGTGGATGGATAGCGTGCCGAGTCGCCCGAATAAGTATTCCGGGCGACTCGGCAGCAGCCTTAGTTTGAAATCGTCTTTTTCAACCGGGTAAGAGCCGTTTCCTGCTTGTTGCGCGTAAAAAACGCGTAGACAAGAGCGGTAGCGGCTACACCAATCACGACATTCTGTACGAGCCCGGCACGATTGTGCTTCCAATCGGCCTTCCAGCCTTTTTCGGCAAAAATATTCGGGATATGCCCGTGGGCCAGATCATCCACAATGCCTTCTACCACATTGACGCGGTCGGCCAGGAGCAGCGGTAGCCAGTGACCGTATTCGGATTCGCTGAATCGGAACGCAAACCGGCGGATGGCCCCGCTCAGGCCCGACGGGGGCGAAGAGGTTCCGAAAACGGCCGTCAGGTTCGGGCGTTCGTTAGAGTGCAGGATTTCTACCGTTTGCGCCTGTTGGGGCGGTCTTTCCCAATTCAGCCGCTGGTGGTCGTCGCCTGTGTAGTTTTTAAGGGGATAAGTCGGCTCGTTGTTAGGGTCGGCGTCTATTCCCCAACCGTTAATATGCGGATAATCGCTTGCTGTTGGTTCCATAATACGGGTTGTTATTGTCTGGCGGATGGGGGGATGAGGATTGGCTTGATGCAGTTGTCCAGTTTGGCCGAAAAGATGTGGTAGGCATCCGATACTTCTTCCAGCGGTACCCGGTGCGTAATGATCTCTTTCGGATTGAGCCGACCCGCCTGGATGTGGTCGATGAGCTTGGGTAACAGCCGTTTGACGGAAGCCTGATTGGCCCGGATGGTAATTCCTTTGTTAACGACATTACCAATGGGGACGAGGTTGTCCGTAGGACCATAAACACCCACAATCGAGACGATGCCGCCCTTCTTAACCGAATTGATCGCCCAGTGAAGTGCCGTAGCCGAACCCGCCTGTATCATGAGTTTTCGTCCCGTAATGGTCTGCAGTGCACTACCGGCTGCATCGCCACCCACGGCATCAATGCAGACATCAGCCCCAAACCAATCGGTCGTTTTCTTGATGAACAGAACCGGATCTTCCATTGACCGGAAGTTGTAGGCTTCGCATTGGGCGTATTTCTTGACGAAGTCGAGCCGGTATTCCAGATGGTCGATGACAATAACCCGGCCCGCACCAAATAGCCAGGCCGATTTAGCGGCCATAATACCCACGGGGCCAGCTCCGAATACAACTACGGTATCGCCTTTCTTGATACCACCCATTTCGGCCGCCTGATAGCCGGTAGGCACAACGTCGGTCAGGAGTACAGCATCATCGTGGTCCATCCAGTCGGGAATAATCGTTGGACCTACATCGGCATAGGGGACCCGGACAAATTCGGCCTGCCCGCCATCGTAGCCCCCGGCGGTGTGGGAGTACCCGAAAATGCCGCCTACGGCGGTGGCTTCAGGATTGGATTCATGACAGTTGCCAAACAGCCCCTGCTTACAAAAGGCACATTTCCCACAGGCAACGTTAAAGGGAACAATCACGTTATCGCCTACCGAGAGGTTCTGAACAGACGAGCCAATTTCTTCAACTACCCCGATAAACTCGTGGCCGAAGGTCATCCCAACGCGTGTGTCGGGAACCAACCCATGATAGAGGTGTAGATCTGACCCGCAGATACAGGAACGGGTAACCCGAACAATGGCATCACCCGGATGCAGAATTTCGGGATACGGTTTTTGGGCGGCCCGGACTCGGAACGGCCCTCGATAATTCATTGCTAACATACGCGTGTTCGTTCGTTTAGTTGTTGTTTGTCTGATGAAGCTTATTGATTGCCTGAACCTTTGGGCACTGTACCTCCCGATTTGGCACCGGCCTTACCGCCCTGCCCCGATTTACTTCCTGATATGTTATTCCGTTTGGCTGTAGCGGGTGCCGATGCCGAAGCCGACTGCCCCCGGTTAACTGTTGGTCCACCCGTTGTGGAGGTCGAGCCGCTGGCTATAGCCCGCTTTTGCTCTGCATCTTTATTGTAGGGGACTCCGTTGCCCATGGTTTGGCTCGTGTTGGCCTTGCGGGCGTTATTCCGGGAGGAGTTGCCCTGACGCCCGGCATTGCTGCTATTGCCGCCATACTTGCCACCCGCCGTTTGTGCGCCGGCACTCGCCACACCGATCAGCAGGGCCATTGTGAAAGAAATGAGTATCGTTTTCATACGTTGCTTACTCAAATGAGTTGATTAATGAAGCCACCGGACAGGCGCTTCATTAATCAACTCGTTCCGGTTGGGTGTTGCTCCGGGAAGTAAGGTAACGGTACGCTGGCAAGCCGTGATCCGACTTATCCGTGATTGGCGTCGGAAGGATCGTTGAGCGATTGAGTAATCAGTTTGGCGAGACTAATGGCTCCCTGTCGTGCCTGGGCCATACTGCCTGGCGCCTGAACGACGACGCTGAAAACGTGATTGTTATACAGAACGTGAAGCGATTTTTTGCCAGGCTCCCAGATGGCTTTGTCGCCTACTTCGGTGATGGCTTCGCCGGTTGCCGTGTTTTTGGCGGGTGTAGCAATGGATGGACTTGGGGCGGTAATGCCTTCCAGCGGAGCCGATGGGTCTGCACCTCTCGTGGAGTCCTCCTGCTGGGTAGTAGACTCTGTCGTGGCGGGGAATTCGGCACCGGTGCCTTCTGGGGCCGGGCCGTAAATGGTTGGCTTGGGCTGGTTGGTTTGGTCCTGGGCTACATTGGCCTGGGGTTCGAACAGCTTGTTAAAATGGTACTCGGACTGGAACGTGGACTCGAACGGCTTTTTGCTTTCCAGATAGAACCCGATTTTATTTTTCCCCCACCGAAGTTCGCAGTTGTTCAGCCCGCTGTATTTCTCCAGCTCGACATCTTCACCAAGCTTAAAAAGGTTTTTGACAAACTCTTCGGGAAGGTAGTTGCACCGTTCCTGATAGCGGTAATCGGTACTGAGCAGCCAGGTGCCGCTAACGCGTCGGGCCAGTTTGCTGTCGGCATCTCCGGCACCGGCGGCATTCAGGGTTTCCAGATTATCCCGACTTTGGGTAGAACAGGCTGCCAGGCACAGCCCCATGAATAATAGCTTTACTTGTTTCATCCGTTTTGGGTCAGACTAGGTAGAACACCAGTTGTACTTGACGGTTGTAGTACACCCGTCAACAGACAAACCCGCCCGGACCGGGAGGTAGGATGAAACTTGCTGAAATTGTGAGGGAAAGGGGAGAAGCAGTATTAGGAGTGAGGAGTTAGGAGTTAGGAGTTAGGAGTGAGAAGCGATCCGGTAGCACAGCGTGCGCCAGCCCTCCTAACTCCTAACTCCTCGCTCCTAATACTTCCTCTACTGCTTATTACTATCGACCACTAAACGCTGGTCGCGGTTGGCGATTTCCCAGGCGGTGTAGAACACGAGCCGGGCGGATTTCTCGGCCAGTTTGAAATCGATTTTCTCAATGTCGTCCGTTGGCTTGTGATAATCCGGGTGCAGCCCGTTGAAATAGAAAATAATGGGGATCTGGTGCTTGGCGAAGTTGTAGTGATCCGAGCGGTAATAAATGCGCTGAGAATCCTGTGGATCGTTGTATTTATAATCCAGCTCCATATTGATGTGCTTCTTGTTCGTCTCTTCGCTGATTTTGTGCAATTCTGACGAGAGCTTGTCCGAGCCGATTACGTAGATGTAATTCTCATTTTTGCCCAGATGCAGATCATCGACCCGGCCCACCATGTCGATATTCAGGTCGGCCACGGTCTTCTCCAGCGGAATAACCGGGTTCATGTCGGCATAATATTGCGAGCCGAGAAGCCCTTTTTCTTCGCCCGACACGGTGAGGAACAAGATGGACCGGCGTGGGCCTTTACCGGCGGCTTTCGCTTTGGCAAATGCCTGCGCAATTTCCAGTACAGACACCGTACCTGAGCCGTCGTCGTTGGCGCCGTTGTTGATCTGACCATCGGCACTGATGCCAATGTGATCGTAGTGCGACGAAACAACCAGTACTTCGTCTTTTTTGTCGGTGCCTTCAATAAAGCCCAGCACGTTGGACGATTCCGTTTTTTCATCGACCCGATCCGCCTTCACGGCGACACTGCCCGCCAGAGCCGACGCCACCGGTTTGGCAGACTGAGCCGTTTGGGTCATGGTTTGCGTCAACGTAGCGGGGGATGTATTCAACAGACTGGCGGCCATGTCGGCCGTGACCAGAAATACACCCAGCGGACCTACGTTTTCGGCCCCCGCCTTCAGGCTAAGCCGGTTAAAACGGGCCTGCATGGCACTCCGCTGCGTGAGCAACTGTTTGAACGCTTCGGCAGATTCGGCCGAGACGATAAATACCTGAGCCGCCCCTTTTTCTTTCGCCAGCATACTTTTAGCCCGCCAGCCGTTTGGACCACCCCATTTAGACGCATCGGCGGTGCCACTGACGATTTTTTTGCCATCGGCGGTCTTAGGCTCATCGTCCATGATTACGAGTGCTTTGCCTTTAAGATCGCGCCCGGCATAGTCATCGTAATTCGCGTCGCTGATGCCGTAACCCGCAAAGACCGTTTCGTAAGTCGTTTCGGTGGGCAGGTACAAGAGCCCATTGGGCATGAAGTCTTTGGACGGTTCGAAGCGTTTGCCGCCCGCGCTAACGTAAAAATCACCCCAGTTTTTCTTGTAAAGCGTATAGGGTTGCTGATAAACCAGCTTGCCATCGCTTGTCTTGACGATGGGTTTCAGCCCCTCGGCAGCAAATTGGGTGGCAATGTATTCGGCGGCTTTGCGTTGCCCGCGGGTTCCGGTTTCGCGGCCCTCCATATCGTCGGCCGCCAGCACGCGGAGGTGTTTTTCAAGGTCGGTGGCGGTGATGGTGTTGGCAAATTTTTCCTGTGCACTACTCACAAAAGGCAGGGAAATGAGCCCCACCGACAGCATTAGTTGTTGAAATGTCATGTAACGGATTTGTTTGGGAATCTAATCGACAATATACGGAGGGGGCAACGATAAATAAAGTGAAGCCCTACAAGGCGACGCCCAATCCGGGTTTTCCCCTTCTGTTTACTAAACGATGAAGGCTGCTATTTCTGTAAAATTCATTCGCCAGACGTGTACGCGTCAGGATTTTACGTTACGGCTGTTTCTGTCATGGCATTGGTCATCCGGGCCAACACCTACGCTGGTTGTCTTTGATGTAAAATTACTCAAGCCAATTGCCTCCGGATCTGGGTTTGTGTTTATTGTTTAATTGAAATTTAACTTAATTCTGCAACAGCCTGTGGCCTGATACCGTATCAGTTATCGGGAAGAAATAGATTCTCTTCGAAAGATAACGCCTACCGTACTGCCCATGAAACACGTTTGCCTGTCGTATTTATACGTACTTATTTTTTGTCCATTACTCAGTCTGGCGCAGGATCTGCCACCCATGCGCCAAAAACTAGTCAAGCCAACGCGGTTTAACTTTACCGTTACGGGGCGGGTCATTGACACGAAAACCGGCGAAAATTTACCCTACGCCTATGTGCGTGTTGCGGCCAGCAAGCAGATCGTCAGCACAAACATTGATGGTTATTTCACGCTGTTGCACGTCCCCTCCGACACCAGCACCCTGCTGGTCAATTATATGGGTTATCGGGATTTACAGCTGAAGCTCCGTCCCGATGAGCCGGTACGTAACCTGCGACTCGAACTCGAAGCCTCGGTTGTTGACCTAACAGCGGTGACAGTGGCCGCTCAAAAGGCCGAAGTCATGAAAGCCTCTACCGATGAGGTTGGCCTTATTCAACTCACCCCCCGCAACCTGACCAAACTCCCGAACATTGGCGAGCGGGATGTATTTCGGGCGTTGCAGCTCATGCCCGGTATCAGTGCCGCCAATGAATCGTCGTCCGGTCTCTACGTCCGGGGTGGCACCCCCGACCAGACGCTGGTGTTGTTCGACGGATTTACGGTGTATAATGTCGACCATCTCTACGGATTTTTCAGCGCCTTCAATTACAATGCGCTCAAAAGTGTGCAGTTGTACAAAGGCGGTTTCGATGCCAAGTACGGCGGTCGGCTATCGGGCGTAGCTGAGCTGACCGGAAAGGAAGGGAACCGCAACCGGTTCAATGCCGGGGGCGATGCCAGCTTTTTAAGCTTCAACGCCTTTGTAGAGGGGCCTATCAGCAATAAGATCACGTTTCTGGTTGCCGGACGGCGGTCGTTCAAAGGGCCGCTGTACCAGAAGCTGTTCGACCAGTTTCAGACAACGGCTAGCAATCCGGCGCAACAGCAAGGACCTGCCCGGCGATTTGGCAATCAAGTGCAGACCAGCACGCAGGTGGCCTCCTATTTTTATGACTTCAACGGCCGGGTAACCTTCCATCCAACGGAAAAAGATCAACTCACACTGAGTGTTTATAACGGACAGGACTATCTGGACAATTCGCAGTCGATAACCCTGCCTGCTTTCGGACCAAGAGGGGGTAATGCGAACAATACAGCCGTGAGTACGACCAACAACAGCCTGAGCAATACCGACCTATCGAACTGGGGTAACACGGGCAGCAGCCTGAAATGGTCGCGCCGGTGGAGCGACCAGCTTTATATCAACTCGATGGTGAGTTACTCGAACTACTTTAGTCAGCGCGACCTCTCGAACACGACATCTATCCGGCGCAACGGAACGAGCGAGAACCAGAATGTGAAGTTCGGTACGTTTGAAAGCAACAACCTGACCGACCTATCGGCCAAAACCGACCTCGAATACAAGGCATCGGCCCGTCATTTCATCGGGGCCGGTCTACAGCTTACACAAAACACCATCGACTATACCTACAGCTCCAACGATACAGTCACCCTGCTCCAGAAACACGACCGGGGTTCGTTTGCGGCAGCGTATCTACAGGACCAGATTCGGCTGATGGATAACCGCCTGACCCTGAAGCCCGGTGTTCGGCTTACGTATTACAATGTAACGGGTAAGGTCTACACGGAACCCCGTTTGTCGGGTAGTTTTCAGCTAACGGACCGTGTTAAGCTGAAAGGCGTCATCGGGCAGTATTATCAGTTTGCCAAGCAGGTCACCCGCGAGGATATTTCGCAGGGAAATCGCAATTTCTGGCTGCTGGTCAACAAGGATTATCTGCCCGTTGGCTCGGCTGTCCATTTTATTGCGGGAGCCAGCTACGAAACCGCTGGTTATCTGTTCGATGTGGAGGCCTACGCCAAGAACCTGACGGGCGTAACGGAGTATACCCTGCGCTTTGCGCCCCAGATTGGCCGGGGACTGCTGCCCAGCGAGACATTTTATACCGGTACCGGCACCGTGCGGGGCGTCGATTTTCTGGTGCAGAAAAAACTGGGCGACTATACGGGTTGGGTGGGTTACACCTACGCCGTGGCGCAGAACAATATTGCCGCCTATTCCGACAAGCCCTACTATGCCAATCAGGACGTGCGTCATGAGTTCAAGTCGATCAATAATTACCACTGGAAACGCTTCGACTTTGCGCTGACCTGGATTTATGCCTCGGGGCGACCCTACACGTCAATCGTTGGCGAATATTCGGTTACGCTGCTGGATGGATCGAGTCGGACGTTTACGAACCCATCGGCTAAAAACGCGAATCGTTTTCCGGCCTATAACCGGCTGGATGCGTCGGTAACGTACACTTATAAGTACGGCAGTATCGGCGTTTCGGTCTTTAATCTGTATAACCGGCAAAATGTCTGGTACAAGAAATTTACGTCGGTGAGCGACGGCCAGAGCAGCCAATTGGTTGTTTCCGACATAACGTATCTGGGCATCACACCTAACCTAACCCTTTCGTTCCGGCTGCACTAAGTAGTAGGTGATCAGCAAATGGTTGACTAGTTATTTGTGTTTAAATAATTGACTATCAATTTTTTGTCAACTAACCACTTGCTTGATTACTCCTACACAACTACTTAAAACAGACGGCTGTACCCTAAACTTATTGAACGCAGACAAACAAAGAACTCAAGTTTAACGAACCCAAGATCAGTTCTTCAGTCTCTGTGTCTAACTATCTTATCCTGCGTAACTACGTATGCGACACGCTTATTTATACAGTATTGGTTTTCTACTCCTGATGGCGGGGGGCTGCACACCGGCCGCCGACGATATTTTATCGGCCAATGTACAACCTGTGGTGCAGGCCTATCTGGTACCGGGAAGCCCGGTAGCCGTATCGGTTACGAAGCAGATTCCCTTTGCAGATGATACGACCGCGCAGGGTCAACCCATCGATGGGCTGTCCCTGACAATCACGAATAACGCCAAAGCCTATCCGCTTCGGTCGTTGGGCAACGGCTCCTACCAGGCGGGAGCCGAGCTGGCGGTAAAAACGGGCCAAACTTACCAAATTGACTTTGATTACAGCGGCCATCATGTATCGGGTAGTACGGTCATACCAACCCGGCCCGTTAGTTTTTCGATCGATCAGACCGAAGTATACCGAACGGCGATTACGGTCGGAGGAGGACCCGGCGGGCCGGGCGGTCAGAATCAGGCCAGTACGCCCGTTCGCCTGACCTGGAGCAATCCCACGGGCGATTACTACTTTGTGGTAGTGGACAACATCGAAGCAAACCCGGTGTCGATCATTACCGGGGGTAACAATCCCAACCGGCCTGTATCGAACGCTGACCGGCGATTCCGTAGCCAGCCCGTACAGAGTGATTTTACGACCATCCAGGCGCAGAGCTTTCAATATTTCGGTCGCTACCGGGTCGTCTTGTTTCACCTTAACCCCGACTATGCAGCTTTGTATAAGCAGAACAGCACCTCGACCCAGAATATCAGTACGCCCCCCACTACGCTAACCAATGGGCTGGGTCTGTTTACGGGTATCAATACGGATACCCTGTATGTAAACGTGAAGCAACAGTAAGCCGGATGCGTTGATGAGCCTCATTCGCCTGACTCATTTATCAATTGCCTGTTGGCTTTCTTCAGGCAATTGGTCAAGTCGTTTGCGTTGCGGCACCAGTACCGGGACGATCAGGAAGCTCAGGCTGCTGAACAGCAGATTAAACCCAAAGCCGACGGCGTGCATGAAGGTTGCCAGTGAAACGCCTTCTGTGGTGCTGAAACCATACAGTACCAGCGCCCGACTGACCAGAAAATGGTAGGTACCTATTCCGCCCTGCGTCGGTACCGCCAGCCCCCCCAGCGAACTGACTGCCAGAATGGTAAGGGCTGCGGTAAACGGCAGTTGATGCGTGCTGTCGGTAGAAAGCAATAACAGGTAGGTAAAAAGCCAGGCGAACCCCTGAATCAGCAGCGTGAGCACAACAAACAGGCTTGGATTGGGAAGCTGTCGAATCGACATAAGCCCCTGTCCGAAGCCGCGTACCATGCCCTTTAGTTTTACCATAATCGGATTGGTTCGCAGTCTCTTATTTGTCAAGACCTGCCACAGAACCACCAGTCCAATAGCCGCTAGTATTGCGCCTGCCACCAGCACCTGGTTTCCCGGTAGCGCCAGGGTCAGGTTCGAGAAGTACGCTTTTGCCCGGCCAAATTCCAGCAGTATTGTTAGCAGCAGCACGAGTACCAGCATGATTAAGTCAATAATCCGCTCGGCGACTACCGAGCCAAGGCCCTGCGAAACCGGGATACCATCCGTTTGCTGAAGTGAGCCGCACCGGGTCAACTCACCGGCTCCCGGCACGATCATACTCGCCAGCGACCCGGCCAGCAGCGCCACTGTGGCCCGAAACAGAGATGGTTCGTAGCCAATGGCCTGGAGCGTAAGCTGCCAGCGAGCGGCCCGGAGCACGTAGAACAGGCCGGTAAGTAGTCCTGCCAACGATAGCCAGCCGTAATTAGCCAGCTGAAACTGATGACCTATTTCGCGCAGTGGAACATCTTTAACAACGTACCAAAGCAGAAAAATAGCCAGCAAAATGGGTACTATCCGTTGTAGGAGAGCCTTATTCATGTTAGCAAATTACCTAATTTCATAAAGAAAACGCCGGGGGTTGGCAAACTGGCACGGTATTAGTAAGTTTGATTAGATGTAACTCTACAGCTAACCCAAAAAGAATTTCGTTCAGAACCAGCCTCATGTCGAAGAAACAAAAAGGCCGACCTACCCTTGCTGGAGCTAACCCGGTCGTTAAGACCGCGAGTTCGACCCCCGCAAAACCGCCCGTTACGGACTCCCCTGCACCTGTTGATTTGCCAAAAACCGAGCCAGCGTTTCAACTTATTCGCTTCGATAAGCGGGTAACCTGGTTTCTGCGAGTCTGCGCCATCCTGTTTGTACTGCTGACCGTATCGAAAATACACCCGGTGTCACTGGCTATCTGGAATCAGCTGCTGCCCGATGGGAGCCCCGTCCGGCGGGGTCTTATTTCTGGTGAGCCCCGGCAAATCCGAATGGACGATTATGCCGTGAGCACTCCCTGGCTGCTGTCGCAGGTAAACAACGGCTTGCCGGATCAGAACGAAACCATTGGGGGCGAAAAAGCGCCGGTACTTGTAGCACCGGCCAAACATTTCAGCCAGATTTTTAAGCCGCAGAACTGGGGGTTTTTCTTTCTGGACTCCGAGCGGGGCTATGCCTGGACATATAGCTTCTTCATTTTTTTTGCCCTCATTGGAGCCTCATTCATTTTTTTGCTCCTTACCCGCAACAACTTCTGGCTATCGATCCTGGGTAGCGTCTGGCTCCTGCTCTCATCCGGTACACAGTCGTGGGTATACGGACCGGCCGTTATGATTGGTGCGGTGGGCTTTATGTTCGTCGCCATTATTTATCTGATATACAGCAACAACTGGAAAACGATTCTGGTCAGCGCCATTGCGCTGGCCTGGCTGATGATGGTGTACGCGCTGATTCTATACCCGCCTTATCAGGTACCGCTAAGCTACGTATTGCTGTTTCTGCTGATTGGCTATGTGCTCAACAATTGGGATACCAAACGCCTGTTTGCCGCCTGGCCGGTTAAAGCTGGCGCGGGTGCGCTCACACTGGTGCTGGCTGGCCTGGCGTTCGTGACCTTCTATTCCGACATAAAGCCAACGCTCGACGCCGTTATGAATACCGTTTATCCGGGTAAGCGCAGTGAACTGGGCGGTACCGGCTTTATTGGTAACTGGTTTTCGGAGTATTTCTCCTGGCAGATGAACGACCGGCAGTTTCCGGCCAAATGGCTCAACCACTGCGAATTGTCGCACTTTATTACATTCACGCCGATTATCATTCCGGCCATGATCGTTTCTTTCTGGCAAACGCGCCGGATCGACTGGGTGCTGGTTTTGCTGAGTGTGTTCGTTATTATCGGCTACATCTGGATTGAAATTGGTTTCCCTGAATGGCTGGCCAAGGCAAGCTTGTGGAGCATGAGCCCCACGCGCCGAACCCAAATTCCCTTTGGCATCGCCAATGTGTTGCTCGCCATTGTTTATTTATACTTCCTGAGCACCTCCAGCGTTAAAGCAAAGCCGCTGTATGCCGGACTGGGTTTTGCAGGAGTTGTGGCCTTTATGATTTACGCGGCCCTGCTAAACATCAACGATTCTGAGGGGTTCTTTAAGTGGTCGAACGTGTTCATTCCCATGCTGTTCTTTATCGGAATGGGAATACTGCTGCTGCCCACCTGGCAGCCCAACTACCGCATTGGTATTTTCTGTGCGGGCATGACTCTGTTTCTGTTGCCTAACCTGCGGGTAAATCCTGTAGCCAAAGGTCTGTCGCCCATTACCGAGCATACCCTGTACCGAACTGTACAGGATATTCACCAGCGCGACCCGAACGCCCGCTGGGTGGTCAATGGCAGTCAGTATATTTCGTACCTCGTAACCGCTACGGGGGTTAAACTGCTGAGTGGAGTGAAATACATTCCGGAACGCAAAATCATGAAGGTACTCGATCCGCAAATGAAGCGTGATTCGGCGTATAACCGTTATGCGCACACGGTGTATAACTCGTTTGTCGACCCGAGCAAACCCGACTCGGTGATCATATTCAATAACTTCGAAGATGGGTATATGGTGGCAATGGACCCCTGTTCGCCCCGCTTCAAGACGCTGAATGTGAAATACGTGATTTTTGACAAGCAGCCGCAGCCTGTCGAAATCCGATGCATGAAAGAAATCTCTGTATTGGGAGGAATTCACATCTATCAGAGAAATGAATAGGCCATCGAGTCAATCGCCCAGAATCCTGATTATTGTGCCTTGCTTCAATGAGGAGGCCGCTATTGGAGGGGTTGTCGCCGATATAAACCGGGTTAAATCCAGGCATGGCCTTACCCTGGATATTCTGGCCATCAACGACTGCTCGACAGATAACACGCTGGGCGTTTTGCAAACGCTGGATTGCCTGTATCTGGATTTGCCGGTCAATCTGGGTATTGGCGGGGCTATGCAAACGGGGTATAGGTATGCCTGGCGGAATGGGTATGATATAGCGGTTCAGATGGATGGCGATGGACAGCACCCCGCTGAAGAGCTTACGACGATTTTACAGCCGATTATCGACAACCGGGCCGATGTTGTGATTGGCTCCCGGTTTCTGACGAAAGAGGGGTTTCAGTCGTCGGCCATGCGCCGGTTAGGCATCAGTTATTTTCGGTGGCTGAATCAGGTGCTGGTCGGGCAAACGATTCACGACAGTACATCCGGCTTTAGGGCCTTTAATCGCCGGACACTGGCGGTTGTGAATCGTTACTACCCGGACGAATACCCCGAGCCGGAAGCGATTGTTCAGTTTGGGCTGTCGAAGCTCACGATGCTGGAGGTCCCTGTGCAGATGCGTGAACGACAGGGTGGCGTTTCGTCGATCAGCAACGGACAGGCCATCTATTACATGCTTAAAGTTACGCTGGGCAGCTTGTTTGTGTATGCCCGCCTTCATCAGAAGAGAATTCCAAACATAGCTTAACCCATGGAATCACTATCGGTTACTATTCAGCTCATTAGCCTTCTGGGTGCTACCCTGTTCATGGTCATGATCTTCCGGCTGATCGTGCGGGGGCGGCTACGCGAGGAATACTCTATCGTATGGATTATCTGCACGGTTATCCTGATCTTTTTCTCGATCTGGCGTAAAGGACTGGAAAAAATATCGTTGTTACTCGGCGTGTATTACCCGCCTTCGCTGATATTTTTGGCGGCTATTTTCGCCATCATCGTATTCCTGGTACACCTGTCGGTCGTGAACTCCAAATTGCAGAACCAGATCAAAGACCTGTCGCAGGAAATGGCCTATCTGAAAAAGGAAGTAAAAAACCTGCGGGAAAACGCGCAGAAGCCCCCGGTTGATGAGGCCGAACCTGTCACCGCATCCTAGTCGTGCCGACAAACATACCACCCGAACTTAGCATCATCCTTGTTTCGTATAACAGCCTGACAGATCTACAGCGCTGTCTGCCAACGATCTATAATCAGTCGGCGACGATACCGTTTAACGTAATCATTGTCGATAACCACGGACAGGATGGAGTGGCCGAGTGGATTGCTCTGGCACATCCATCCATACTGTTTATTAAAAATCCGGCTAATTCAGGTTATGCGGGCGGTAATAACCTCGGGCTGACCCAGGCCAAAGGCCAGTGGGTGCTATTTCTAAACCCCGACACGGAACTGGCGCCTGATTTCCTGGATCGGCTGATGACCACAGCGCGGCAATATCCCACCGCACTGATTACGCCGAAACTGCTGAATCCCGATGGAACGATCAATGCCTGTGGCAACGAGATGCATTATACCGGCTTAACTACCTGCCGGGGACTGAATCAGCCTTCGTCGGCCTTCGAAGCATTACAGCCGGTTCCACTCCTGTCGGGGGCAGCTTTGCTGGCTCCTCAGGTGGTACTACAGACGATTGGGATGTTCGATGAGACTTATTTTATGTACTTTGAAGATACGAACCTGTCTATGCGAGCTAAGCTGGCCGGTTTCGAGTTGCTGTGTGAACCGGCAGCGGTACTGACTCACTATTACAAACTGGGCATGTCGCCCATGAAATTCTACTACCTGGAGCGAAACCGGCTCCTGACGATCTGGGAGGTTTTATCCCGAAAAACAGCTATTCAGCTATTGCCCGCCTTGTTGTTGACGGAGCTGTTCATGTGGGCGTTTGCCCTGCGTGGCTGGCGCTACCTACGCGTGCGGTTCCAGACTTATGCCTACTTGTGGCGTCACCGCTCCCGCATTCGGCAGCAACACCAGACAATTCAGGCCACCCGAGTCATAACCGATACGCAGCTAATGAGCGAAAGCCTCGTTTCGCTCCCCTTCGACCAACTGATTGGTGGCACGCCGGGGCGAATTTGCGACGCCGTTACGCGTCCTGTCTATTCGTTCCTGCGGCCCAGGTCGTTATCGTAAAACAGGGTTGGCGGCTTATTTCTCCACTTTATAGCGATTTAACGCTTCGCCGAAAACCATCTGAAACATATTGCTCCAGGTAGACCCTTTCAGCAGATACTGGCTGGGGTTCCGGCGTATTTTATCATATAACAGACTGGCTTCGTACACGTTGGTCGCTCCGTAGGCCATTGTATTAAAAAACAGGAACGGGTGCGCATACCGTTGAAGGTCGTACCAGACTACATTGATTTTCCGGGTGCGGGCCTCGTCGATCAATCGGTTGACCATGTTGGGAGCAAGGCCCTTTTTATCGGCAAAAAAACGGGTGGCGGCTATAATATCGTCATATTGATTGTTCAGGCGGGTGTTGGCCTCTTTGAGGGCGGTCTCGATGAACGGAAGGATATCGAAACGCTTCATCTCGTCCTGATTAAGCCCCGCGTCAAACGACTGAAGAAAGTTTTCGGCAATCATGTAGCTATACGAGGCCGAATAGATCATGTCGCGATGGAACGGGATACTGACTTCGCTCGCAAATAAATCAGCCGCTTTCTGGTCGGTGCCGTAGTTGAACTGCGACGAGCCGGTGCTGTGCGAGGAAATACCATTGAGCCGTAGACGTCTTTTGGCATACACATACTTGCCGAGCGAATTGGCCAGCGCCACCGCTGAGTAGGAGTCGGGAATCTGCGACCGGAAAAACGGTTTCGATACGCGTTTGACCTGATTGATCACCGCCATGTCAATGAACGATGTATACACGCAGGGGATGGGCGAATGTTCCTGTTTGCAGTACATCAGTTTTTGAAGTTCCGTGTGTCCATCCCGAATCTCGTAGCCGTTTTGAAAACTGACTTTCATCATACCCGCCTGTTGCTTTCTGAAATAGGAAGGCCAGAGGTACATGTCCGTATTCGGATTCATGTTGATGGAGGAGAGACCGGTTTCAGTCAATATGCGGTTCGATTCGGCCACGGCATTGGGCAACAGGCCATCGTCGTCGCCCAGGTAGGTAACGAACCCATCCTGCACATGATCGAGGGCAAACTCCCAATTGTGCGACATGCTCAGCCGCTTGCCCGTGTTAATGTATTTTACACGTGGATCGGCAAACGATTCGACCACATCGCGGGTGTTGTCCCGACCGCAGTTGTCCGAAACGATGATCGTTAGGTTGTCATAATCCTGCGTGGTACAGGTGCGGAGCGAATGCTGTAAGGTATCCGCCCGCTCCCGCGTTGGAATGACAATCGTAAATTTCCTGGGGTTCATAAGAAGGTCGCTGGCTAACGGGTGAGTCTGGCTTAACGGACTCGCTTGAGATAGCCTTCCGGTGCTACCGAAATCAACAGTTTATTGTCGATGGCGCGATCGACTTCGAAGTCAGATGTGGTTTTCAAAAACTCCCAAACGGCCGTCTTAGGATTGTTCCCTTTATCCCATGGCCGGTCGTACATCTGGGCAGGCATGTCTTCCACAATGGTATCGAACACCACACAGTAGGAACCAACCGTTACGAAGGGTGAATACAGTTCCAGCTCACGCAGCACATGCTCGTGGGTATGGTTGGAATCCAGCGACACCATGATGGTCTTTTTGCCCTCAACGAGTTTGGCCACGTTTGCCACCAGTGCTTCGTCAACGGCCGACCCTTCGAGCATGGTAATGCGTTTAAACATGGGGTGAGCTTCGATTTCGGCCCGGTTATGCGCCCGAATATCGATGTCGATGCCAATTACTTCACCTTTGCCGATGAGCTCGAACAGGGATGCGTAGTAAATTAACGAGCCACCATGTGCAATACCGGTTTCGATCAGCACATCGGGCTGAATGCGCCAGATCAGCTCCTGCATGGCGATCATGTCTTGCGGATACTGAATGATGGGGCGACCCATCCAACTGAAATTATACGAGTATTTTTCGCGGTTCGAGGCCACATTGAAGGCCTGTGCTGCAGCTACCAGATCCGTTTTTTCGGGATATGATGCTGCCCGTTCAGCGCACTCCTGTTGAAATTCGGTGATTGGGTTAGGGGCATTCATGAAGGTGATATGGTTAACAGTTTTTGATTGTTTCCCCAGAAAGCCAATGGCTCATAGTCGGGGTATGGGTAATAACCCAGGTTAAGCGACAAGTTGTACTGATGCTCTTGCATAAACCGTTCCACAAATGTTCGAACGGCCACCGGTTGCCCGCTGCAACAGTTAATGAGTCCGGTAACCTGCTTTTGCAAAGCGGTTTTGGTGATGTATCGGGCCACTTCCGATACCGGTAAATAGTCCCGGAGTTGCTCCCCCTTCGACATGTTGAACACCAAGTCGCCCCGCAGGGCAGCCGCTTCGAGTTGCGCCAGCAGCGACTTCGAACTTTGGCCGGGGCCGTACATGTAAAACAGACGCAGCCACTTGAATGATACTGCCCGCTCTTTTAAAAATAAGCTAAGGGACTTCTGGAGCATGTCTTTTCCCAGGCCGTAAGCGGTAGTTGGTAGCGTGGGGGTGTCTTCGGTCAGGCAGCCGCTTTGCAGCCCGTATTCCAGACAGGTGCCGGTTACGGTCAGGTCGGTCAGGCCATTGGTAATCAGGTTGGTCAGAAACCGGTACTGCTGTTGCCAATACGTATCGACATGCTCCAGTGATTTAAAATTGGACAAACCCGGCCACGCTAAATGGATAACGGCGTCGGGCCTACCGAAGCAGGTATACAGATCCGTATCGTCGGAGTGGTTCTCCATATCGAACGGGGTAAACGCAACCGTCGACAGCCAGGGCGTTTTGTCGGGGTCCGGCACAGAACGGGCTGTGGCCAGCACACGGATGCCCGTTGTAGCGGTCAGCTGCTCCACCACATGCCGACCGACAAAGCCGGTAGCTCCTGTCACCAAAACCGTTTTTTGTGCGCTCAAAGGATCGTTAGTTCTGGAATTGGTATCACAAACTGTCCGCCCCATTCGCGGATGTACGCCAACTGACGGGTGATTTCGTCGGTCAGGTTCCAGGGCAGAATGAGGACATAATCCGGTTTTTCCGTTTTTAGAACGTCTTCCTGCACCACAGGAATATGGCTGGCGGGCAGGAATTTGTTTTGTTTGGCCGGGTTGGCATCCACGACAAACGCAATAAGGTCGTTTTTGACACCGCAGAAGTTCAGGAGGGTGTTTCCCTTGGCGGCTGCTCCGTAGGCCGCTACCGATTTGCCCGCCCGCTTCTGCTCGATCAGGAAACTGAGCAAGTCGAGCTTTACCCGAAGGGCTTTCGGCTGCAGGCCCGAATAATACACCATATCTGTTAGGCCGGCATCGGTCTCTTTTTGGAGCAGAGCCGCTACATTTGGTGAGATAGGCAGCGCGTCGTTACCCGCGTGTTTGGCATACACACGCAAGGAGCCGCCATGCGTGGGAATTTCCTTCACATCGAACATCGCCAGGCCTTGAGCGGCAAAAATCTGACTGACGGTGTAGAACGATAAATAGGAGAAATGCTCGTGGTAGATGGTGTCGAACTGGTTCTGATCGACCAGATTCATTACGTGCGGAAACTCCATCGTAATCACCCCGGTTGGTTTCAGCAAGAGCTGCATACCCGCTACAAAGTCGACAATGTCGGGCACGTGGGCCAGCACGTTGTTGCCCAGCAGCAGATCGGCCTTTTTGTCTTCTGCTGCCAGTTCACGAGCCAGTTCGGTACCAAAAAAACGGGTGATGGTTGGAATACCCTTCCCGATGGCCACCGCTGCCGTGTTGGCCGTTGGTTCAATCCCCAGGGCCGGAATATGTTTTTCAACAAAATACTGAAGCAGATACCCATCGTTGGAAGCAATTTCTATCACCTGCGAAGCTGCATTCAGCCCGAAGCGGTTGGTCATGGCGTCGACATACCGTTTGGCATGAGCCAGCCAACTGGTGGAAAACGACGAAAAATAGGCGTAGTCGTTATCGAAGATTGCATCCGATTTCTTGTACTCATCCACCTGAACCAGAAAGCAACGATGGCAGGTAAAAACCTTTAACGGGTAAAACGTTTCGGGCTCGTTCAATTGCTCATAAGTCAAATAAGAGTTCGACGCGGGCGAATTGATCAGGTCGATAAACGTATGTTCTAAAGGTGTTTGGCAGAAGCGACAGTTCATGAAGTCAAATGATAAGGCCAGTAAAAGACGAGGTAAGGGGCGAGTGGTTGCGATCGCGGTCCGAAATATCCGTAACGGACATTGGCCAGTTGATCCCCACCCAGGGATCATTATATAAAATGGCCCCTTCGCTGGCGGGGGTATAGTACTCGCTGTGGCAGTAGACCAGTTCGCAGTTTTCGGTCAGCGTCTGAAAACCATGCGCAAATCCTTTGGGAATGTACATCATTGCCTGATTGGTCGATGATAATTCGGTACCGAACCACTGGCCCAGTGTTGGTGAGCCAGCCCGCAAATCGACAATAACGTCGAACACGCGGCCCACTACACAGCGCACCAGCTTTATTTCGGCATGGGGCGGGTGCTGAAAGTGCATCCCCCGGATGGCGCCCGCCTGTTGTGTTTGCGAATGGTTCATCTGAACCCAGTCCGCAGTATGACCAATCTGTGCCAGTTCAATTTTGTCGTACGTCCGAACAAACCAGCCCCGGTTATCGGACCGGGGTGCCAAATGGATGACGTAGGCACCCGCCAGCGGAGTTTCAGTAAACGTCATTGAGTCCAGATTAAATGGTTTGTTCGCGCCTGCTGTATATAGGCAGACAAATCGGAATCGGTCGATAGCTTGCCGCCTTCATAATAGGCTTTATACCAATCGATGGTCTGTTGAATAGCGGCTTTGGTGTTCCAGACCGGAAACCAGTTGAGTTGCTGATTCGCTCGGGCACAATCGAGCGTCAGTAAATGGGCTTCGTGCGGGTTCTGGCCCGACGGTACTTCGGTATAGCCAATGGTATTCCAGCGGGTTTGTGCCTGCTGAATTACCGCCCGAACGGGTAGCACATCGGCCGGGTCGGGGCCGAAGTTCCAGCCGCTGGCAGCGGTCGTGTCGCCACTCATCAGCCGTTGGCCAACCAGCAAATAGCCCGACAGGGGTTCGAGTACATGCTGCCAGGGGCGCACGGCATCCGGGTTGCGGATAGATACCCGCTGGTTCGAGACGCTCCCCCGAATCAGGTCCGGGATCAGCCGGTCGGCAGCCCAGTCGCCCCCGCCTATCACGTTCCCCGCCCGGACACTGGCCAGCAGTGTCCGGTGCGTTTTGCCGTACTGCGCCAAGTTGAAAAATGAATTTCGGTAGCTGCTCGTAACGAGTTCAGCACCCCCTTTCGACATGCTGTAGGGGTCGTAGCCACCCATGGGGTCGGTCTCGGTCAGGGGTCGCCCATCTTCCGGATTTTCGTAGCACTTATCGCTGGTAACGACCACCACAGCCCTGACGGATGGCGTTTGTCGAACGCATTCCAGCACTTTAGCGGTACCGAGCACATTCGTTTCAAGCGTTTCGATGGGGTGCTGGTACGAATACCGCACCAGCGCCTGAGCCGCCATATGAATGACAATATCGGGCTGACAGGTCGAAAAGACTTTCAGCAGATGGGGCTGGTCATTAATGTTACCCACTTCATCCTGAATGGGTAGTTGCAGCAGATTCCAGTGGCTGGGTGCTGAGGGGGCCGGAAGCGCATAGCCAACCACCCGTGCGCCGAGCTGCTGCAGCCAGTAAGCAAGCCAGGAGCCTTTAAAGCCCGTATGGCCCGTTAACAGTACGGTTTTATTCCGGTATTGATCGGCAAAGAGAGCTGTCATAAAAGTAGGCCAGGCTTACCAGGTTTTCCATTCGGCCGTACCGGTATTCCAGGCGGTTTCCAGTTCAAGTTTATCCCGCAGGGTGTCCATGGGTTTCCAGAACCCGTGGTGCTGAAAAGCCATCAGTTCCTGCTCGGCAGCCAGTGTCTCCATAGGGTAGCGCTCCCAGGTAGTCGCATCGCCTTCGATATAATCGAACACTTCGGGCTGACAAACGAAAAAGCCGCCGTTAATCCAGGCACCATCGCCTTTGGGTTTTTCCAGAAACGAGGTAACGCTGCCGGCATCGCTGATATCCAGCGCGCCAAAGCGTGCCGAAGGCTGTACCGCCGTTAACGTGCATCGCCTGCCGTGGGCTTTATGGAAAGCCACCAGATCAGTAATATTCACATTACCCACGCCATCGCCATAGGTTAACATAAAGGGTTCATCGCCGATGTGGTGCCGAACGCGTTTGATTCGCCCGCCCGTCATGCTGTCTTTTCCCGTATCGACAAGGGTAATTTTCCAGGGTTCGGCCTGCGAATCGTGAATATTCATGTGGTTTCGTCCCAGATCGATGGTTACATCGGACTGGTGCAGAAAATAGTTGGCGAAATATTCTTTGATCAGGTATCCTTTATAGCCCAAACACACCACAAATTCATTGAAGCCGTGGCTGGAGTAGATCTTCATAATATGCCAGAGAATGGGCATACCGCCAATTTCGACCATTGGCTTGGGCTTTACAACCGTTTCTTCGCTCAGGCGGGTGCCTAAGCCCCCCGCAAGAATGACAACTTTCATGGCAATAGGGTTAGGATAATAACGACAGAAGTCATGTGTAAAGCCCTCCGACAAATATCGTGCGAGACTGGGCCAAAGGAGGTACTAAGTCAATGAAATTTTCATAATGTAGTCAAAAATAGCCCCGTATGCCGAGTAAGTTTAACGCATCAGGGCCGCAAATTGCACGTTTTGGCGTAAATTTGAGTTTCCATTAAAACGAAAAGGTGGGTGATCCCGGCATGAAACTAAAACTTCAACAGACAGACCTATTTGAAGACCGACATCACGGTCAAACCGACACGGCACTGGCCGAGATACTTCAGACCGTTGGCGTGGAATCAATTGACGAGTTGATTAGCCAGACAGTTCCCGACGCGATTCGGCTGGCCAATCCGCTGAATCTGCCCGAACCAAAATCAGAAATGGCCTTTCTGGCTGATTTTAAGAAGGTTGCCGGACAGAACAAAATCTTTAAATCGTACATCGGTACGGGCTATTACGACACCCTGACACCGAACGTTATTCTCCGTAATATTCTCGAAAATCCAGCCTGGTACACCGCCTACACGCCCTACCAGGCCGAAATTGCGCAGGGACGGCTTGAAGCCCTGCTGAACTTTCAGACGGTGGTTTCGGATCTGACGGGTATGGATCTGGCCAATGCGTCGCTGCTCGATGAGGCCACCGCTGCCGCCGAAGCCATGCACATGCTGTACGCCATGCGTCCGGCTCAGAAAAAAGCCGCGTCTACATTCTTTGTGTCGGAGCGGTGCCATCCACAAACCATCGACGTATTGCTGACGCGGGCTACGCCCATTGGCGTTACTTTACTCATTGGCGACCACCGCACGGTTGATCTGACTAGCGGTGATATTTTCGGGATGCTGTTGCAATACCCCGCTTCGGATGGTGAAGTATTCGATTATACCGATCTGATTGCTACCGCCCACGAACTGAGCATTACGGTTGCTGTTGCTGCCGATCTGCTGGCCCTGACCTTATTAACCCCTCCCGGCGAAATGGGAGCTGACGTGGTAGTTGGCTCATCGCAGCGGTTTGGTGTTCCAATGGGCTACGGTGGTCCACATGCCGCGTTCTTTGCTACCCGCGATGCCTTCAAACGTCAGATTCCGGGCCGTATTATCGGAGTCTCGCAGGATGCCGAAGGGCGTCCCGCTCTGCGCATGGCTCTCCAGACCCGTGAGCAGCACATCCGTCGCGAAAAAGCGACCTCGAATATATGTACCGCACAGGTGCTGCTGGCCGTAATGGCTGGTAGTTATGCCGTGTACCATGGCCCGCAGCGGCTTCGTGCCATTGCCGAGCAGGTACACTCGCTCACTAAAATATTCGCGACGGCGCTTCGCTGGAACGGTTACGAACTAGATACCGAAAATTATTTCGATACCGTTAAAGTTAGCGTAGCCGATACCGAATCGCTGAAAAAGTCGGCGAAGGCCGCTCAGATCAACCTTCGTTATTTTGACGATGAAGAGCACGTAGGCGTATCCTTCGACGAAGCCAAATCCCTCCACGACGTAACCGAACTGCTGACCGTATTTGGTATTAAAGCCGATATGGAGGCTATTCTGGATACGCTGGAAATAACCTGGCCTGACCAGCTTATCCGGCAGTCGGATTACCTGACCCACCCGGTATTCAACACGCACCATACGGAGCACGAAATGCTGCGCTACCTGAAGTCGCTGGAGGAAAAAGACCTTTCGCTGGTTCATTCCATGATTTCGCTCGGTAGCTGCACCATGAAGTTGAACGCCACAGCCGAAATGATTCCGGTTACCTGGCCTGAACTGGGCAAGCTGCACCCATTTGCGCCGAAAGACCAGACCGCAGGTTACCAGCAGATGTTTGCCGATCTGAACGCCTGGCTTTGCGAAGTGACGGGCTTTGCGGCCATGTCGCTGCAACCTAATTCGGGTGCTCAGGGCGAATATGCCGGTTTGATGGTGATTCGGGCGTACCACGAAAGCCGGGGCGATTTTCACCGCACAATCTCCCTGATTCCGCAGTCGGCGCACGGTACCAACCCCGCCAGCGCCGTCATGGCTGGCATGAAAGTCGTTATCGTGAAGTGCGATGAGCGTGGCAATATCGACGTGGCCGACCTGAAAGCGAAAGCTGAACAGTACAGCAACGACCTGTCGTGCCTGATGGTTACCTATCCATCCACCCACGGCGTATTTGAAGAAAGCATCAAGGAAATCTGTGACATCATCCACCAGCACGGCGGACAGGTGTACATGGACGGTGCGAACATGAACGCCCAGGTTGGTCTGACCTCACCGGCGGCCATTGGTGCCGATGTGTGCCACCTGAACCTTCACAAAACCTTTTGCATTCCGCACGGTGGTGGTGGTCCGGGCATGGGGCCCATTGGTGTTGCATCGCAGCTGGTGCCATTCCTGCCGGGTCATGCGGTGGTGCATATCGGTGGCGATCAGGCCATTCATGCGGTGTCGGCAGCACCTTACGGCTCGGCCAGCATCCTCACCATTTCGTACGCTTACATTGCCATGATGGGTGGCGAAGGACTGACGAACGCCACAAAGCGGGCTATCCTGAACGCTAACTACATCAAAGCACGTCTGGACGGCCATTACGATACCTTGTATACGGGTACCAACGGCCGTTGTGCCCACGAGATGATCATCGACTGTCGTCCGTTCAAAGCCACAACGGGTGTTGAGGTAGAGGACATCGCCAAGCGACTGATGGACTATGGTTTCCACGCGCCAACGGTGTCGTTCCCGGTAGCGGGTACCATGATGATCGAACCGACCGAATCGGAGTCGAAAGCTGAACTCGACCGCTTCTGCGAGGCCATGATTGCCATTCGTAACGAAATCCGGGAGATCGAAGCGGGCGAAGCCGACCGCGCCAGCAATGTGCTGAAACATGCGCCCCATACAGCAACGGTTGCGCTGAGCGATAACTGGACCCGGCCTTACAGCCGTGAGAAAGCAGTGTTCCCGCTGCCGCAGGTTCGCGCTCGTAAGTTCTGGCCAAGCGTGAGTCGTATCGACTCGGCCTATGGCGACCGGAACCTGGTGTGCTCCTGCATCCCCGTTGACGAATACGCAACGGAAGTGGCAGAAGAAGCCGGTGTAGTCCAGCAGGCGTAATATTGATATAATGAAAAAGCGAAAGCCTGTGGGAGAGATCCTACAGGCTTTCGCTTTTTCATAAAGCGGCATACTCAAGGGTACGGTGCCAAAATGGTTTAACGCCTGGGGGTTAGGAGTCTAGTTTCGACACAATCATAATTTCATCGGGCGTAAGCGCGCGATTATATACGCGAACGTCATCAATTGATCCGGCAAAATAGCCGTTGTTACTAACGGCAAATAGAGTCGCTCCTATGTTTAGCCGATCAGTGGGCGCGTTGAAAAGGCTATTTGCCTTTAGTTTCTCGATTCCATTGACAAAAAGGGTAAAGGTTTTATCCTGCTTCAGAAGAGTTAAATGGTACCAGTTTTTGTCCGCTATCTGCTCATTTGAATTACCTAAGTCGCACATAATACTGCCAATGAGCAATGTGATTTTATTCGATTTTGTACATGCGCTATTGCTCATCACAAGGCCAAAGCCATCATTACCCGGGTTTCCATAGTACACCAGAACGGCGTTTTGATAAAAGTTATCTGCTTTGATCCAGCAGGAAATCGTTACATCGCTGCCACAGTTGAGGCTGTCGAGATAGATGGCGCTATTAGTACCATTGAACTGATAAGCTCCATTTCTGATGCCGGTTCGGTTGGTTGTCAGGGTTACTCCCGTTGAGGTAGCAGGTTTTGAGGGCGAGCCCTGGGCGCAGGCCGTATTACGGGTATTCCCATTAAAAGGCAGATTTACGACAATGTCCTCTTTAGGGCCTGAAACATCGCACGTTACATCACTATTGGTACAGGCAATCATTAAAAAGTTGATAAACAGCACCGCTACTCTGGTAAATGACTGTCTCCCCAAAAGAGTGAAATAGGTGTGAGGCATTGGTTTCGTTGATAGCTATACAAGATCAAAGCTAACCAACTTTTATTAATACGAATGTATGTTATACTGATATACTGTCAATCTGTTAAGCAGAGCAAACTGCCAGGGCAAATGCTTGGCCAGACGATAAACACGCGGCTTTAAGTGGGTAGTTATTGAATTCATCCCGGACCGCAAAAGAGCAGCTGCCTTGTCAATTGCAATCCTTGTAAAACTTGTTTTTTTGAAGCGCTGTTAAGTCATTATCTTCCTAAGTCAATCCCCAATAAATAGCTGATTATAATCGTTAAACGTATGTCCCGCCCGAATTTCCAGTATCTTGGGCAGGAAACAGCGATTTGCTTTTTTTAGCCCTATGAAAATCAATACGTTATCTGTACTGCTCGTCGTGTTCGGTCTGGCCAGCGGACTTACGGGCTGCAACTCGGCCATGCAGGCGTATAAAAAAGGAGTTCGTCACTATGACGCCGGTGAATATAATCTGGCCCTGACCCAGTTTCAGAAGGCTGCCAAAGGCTCCATTGACCCCGCCCGCCTGAATTATTATACCGCCGAATCGTACCGACTGTCCAACCGATTCAGCGAGGCTGTTCCGTTCTACCAGAAAGCCATTGAAGCCAACACAACAGAGCCGGATGCCCGCTTTAACTATGCCTACGCGCTGAAATCGCAGGGAAATTATACCGGTGCGCTGGAGCAATTGCAGCAGTATGTGGCCAACGCGCCGAAAACGACTGCCAAAGCCACCCTCGATAAAGCCCGTCGCGAAGTGGAAACGCTGAAGGCGATCAACATCATCGCCCAGAACAAATCGCTCATTACGCTTCGTAACATGAGCAACCTCAATTCGCCGGGGGCTGAGTTCGCGCCCGTAGTGCGGGGCGAGGAGCTGGTCTTTACGGCATCACGGAAAGAAACTATTTACAAGAATAACGGCCAGCCCATGCTGGGGTTGTACAAGACCAAACTGAACCAGAAACCCGACGAAACGGGTAGTGCAGGTGGTGCATCGGGCCAGCCGGAACCCTTCAGCACAAACGTGTTTCAGGGCGATGTGAACGAAGGAACACCCGCTTTTTCGAAAGATGGCAAAACCATGATTCTGGCGCGGGGCAACAACGGTAAGCGCAAAGGCGGGCTGGATGTCGACCTCTACATCAGCCGGTTGGGCGAAGGGAATGTCTGGAGCCAACCCCTGCGACTACCCATCAGCGATTCGCTGGCATGGGACGGCTCGCCCGCGTTTTCGGCCGATGGCAAAACGTTGTACTTCGCGTCGAACCGGGCCGGTGGTGCCGGTGGGATCGACTTGTACCGGACCAGTATCGACGCGTCGGGCCGTTTCAGTCGGCCCGTTAACATGGGTCGCGACATCAATACGCCGGGCGATGAGATGTTTCCGTATGTAGGTGCCAACGCCAAACTATATTTCGCTTCCGACGGACATCCCGGCTTGGGCAAGCTCGACGTATTCGTCGCGACGCGTTCGGGCGGGGTAACACGGGTGGAAAACATGGGTCAGCCCATCAACTCCCCCGCTGATGATTTTGGGCTGATCTATACCGAACCTACCAAAGGCTTTATGGCCTCGAACCGGGGTGGGGGCAAAGGAGACGACGACATTTATTTCTTCCAGGAAGGCCCGTCTACCGATTCGACAACGATCGTTCAGACGCCACCGGCCAACGCGCCTAAAATTGTTCGTTACTTCATTGCCGGAACGGTGTCAGCCAATGAAACGCCCATCGTCCCGCTCGACTCGGCACGGGTTCGTATTCTGGACGATGCCACGGGCCAGCCCATTGCGGAAGCTACAACCGGGCAACCGGGAACATTCGGGAAATATCCGCTGCAGGAAGGGAAAGACTATACCATTCTGGCGGAGCGCCGGGGTTACCTGACCCGCCGGGAACAGTTTACCATGCAGGGCAAAAGCATCCCTCCCGTTTTCCTGACGAAAGCGCAGACCGATACCACCTTCAACGTGGCCCTGCTGCTCGACCGGGCAACGCTCAACAAGACGTTTGTACTGGAAAATATCTATTACGATCTCGACAAGTACAACATCCGCCCGGATGCGGCTGAAGAGCTTGATAAACTGGTGACGATTCTGAAGGATAACCCAACGCTGAAAATAGAGTTGAGTTCACATACCGACGTTCGGGCACCGGATGCCTACAACATGAAACTGTCGCAGAACCGGGCTAAATCGGCTGTCGAGTATATTGTCTCGAAAGGTGTTGCTGCCGACCGGATGATTGCCAAAGGATACGGTGAAACGCAGCTGATTGTCAAAAACGCCAAAACCGAAGAAGAACACCAGCGGAACCGCCGGACGGAGTTCAAGATTCTGGAACTCTAGACAAGACGAGTGGGTGTATTGGTTTTGATTCCCGTAAACACTACCTTGAAGGGCCTGGTTACTTTTTAGTAACCAGGCCCTTTTCTTATGCAAAACGACAAACTCCGCCAGTTCTTCGTCCTCTTCAGTATTATCACCCTTATTGTCATGAACTACCTGTCTAACATGGCTGCTTTTGGGGGGAAGACGAACAAGGAAATTTCAGACCAGTACCATACGCTGATTACGCCCGCCGGGTATGCTTTCTCCATCTGGGGAATCATATTTTTAGGACTGCTGGCCTTTGGCATCTACCAGGGACTTGGCTCACAGCGGACAAACCCGCGTTTTCGGGCCATCGGCTGGTGGGTGGTACTGAATGCCTTCGGCAACGCCATTTGGAGCCCGCTTTTCAACAACGAGAAAATAGGTGTTGCGCTGGTCGTTATACTGACCATGCTGCTGTCGCTGGTGGTGATTGAGCAGCGTCTGCTGGAACGGAAGCACGTTCCAATCATTGATGCCGACCCCGATGTGACCCTGCCCGAGTCACCGGCTTCGGGAATGGAAACCTGGGTGGCTCGTATTCCCTTCTCAATTTATTTTGGCTGGCTTACCGTCGCGACGATACTAAACGTCACGGTTTTCCTTAAATCAACCCAATTCAGCCTGATGGGGCTAAGCGAACAGACCTGGGCCATTGCTATTTTGATCGTTGGTCTGGTGGTAGGAGCTATCGTCTTTAACCGCTTCCGAAGTGTAGCGTATATTCTGGTCTTTACCTGGGCGTATGCCGCGATTGCGGTGGAGCAGGAAGGTGTTGGCCAGATACCGCTGGTGGCCGGAGCAGGTGCTATTGTGGCCGTAGTGCTGGCCATTGTTGGCCTGATCTCAAAGAAAACGCCGGTGTATAGTTAGGTACTCTGTAAAATCAGCCTTGTTGGGTTGGATAGCCGTCTGCTATCCGACCCAACAAGGCTGATTTATTACTACTCTTCAATGACCGTAATGCTATTGATTTTATCGCCCTGCTGAATCTGGTCGATAATGTCCAGACCGTCTACAACTTTGCCGAAAACGGTGTGGTTGCGGTCGAGGTGGGCCGTATTCTGGCGGTTGTGGCAGATGAAAAACTGCGAACCACCCGTGTTACGACCCCGGTGTGCCATCGACAAAACACCCCGGTCGTGGTATTGATTGTCGCCGGTTAGCTCGCAGTCGATGGTGTAACCCGGTCCACCCGCACCCGTGCCGGTTGGGTCGCCCCCCTGGATCATAAAGTTGGGGATAACGCGGTGAAACTTAACGCCGTCATAAAAGCCCTTTTTCGCTAACGTAATAAAGTTATCAACCGCTTTGGGTGCATCTTTCTCGAAAAATTCGATCAGCATCGTCCCCTTGTCGGTATTCATCTGTGCCTTTGGCATAACTCAAATCGGTTTGTTTGCTACAAAATTAAAAGGATTTCCCGTCAATAGCAGACAGGCCTATTCCATCCGTCTACTTTAACAAAAAAGTTGTCATAACAATTTATTCTTTGAATAAGTCAATTATTCAGATTCGTTTTTTTGGAATAATCCAACTAAATTGCCTGATGGTAAGTTAGAAACGGTACTTCATCGCCTTTCACTTCTTGGATTTATGCAATTATACATTGCTCTTTCTACCCGACGGAGTAATAGTACATGCGCAGCATTCGCTAAATTTCTGTTTTTGTTGGCTCATCATGTGGATTGTACGCCTGGCGCTTGAAAAGAAATATACCATCGCTGTAATGGCGTTGCTTATCATGATTATGGGCGGGCTGGCCGTTACGCAGATGCCAACCGACATTTTCCCAAGAATTAACATTCCGGTCGTTTCAGTCATTTGGGGATACACGGGTCTGTCGACCAACGAAATGGAGAAAATGATTACCAATTTCTCCGAAACCTCTCTCATCAACAATGTCAGCGATATTCAGCGGCTCGAATCGCAGACGTATAATGGTACCGCTGTTCTGAAAATTTACTTTCAGCCAACAGTCAAGATTGAGGAAGCGCTGGCACAGGTGACGGCTATTTCGCAGACGATTCTGGTTCGGATGCCGCCCGGTACACAACCACCCCTGATTGTACGCTATAATGCCACCGACGTTCCCGTTCTCCAGCTTGGCCTCTCCTCCGACAGCCTGACCGAAGCCCAGATTACTGACTATGCCCAAACGCGGGTTCGGCCGCAGATCTCGACGGTGCCGGGAAGCCGACTCTCGCAGGGGTTTGGTGGAAAGAGCCGCCAGATTGCGGTCGATCTGGACCCCGACCAGCTCGTGGCTTATAACGTCACGCCCGAAGAAGTCACCAATGCCGTTGCTGCCCAGAATTTGACCCTGCCCGGTGGTTCACTCCGGCTCGCCGAACGGGAATACAACATCCGTCTGAACTCTAAACCGGATGTGATCAATACCCTCAACGATATTCCCATTAAAACCATCGGTGGTACGACCGTTCACATGCGCGATGTGGCCAATGTACACGACGGCGCGGCTGTTCAGTCCAATATTGTGAAGCAGGACGGCAGCAAAGGGGTGTTGATGCGGATCGTGAAAACGGGTAATGCGTCGACCACCGAGATTGTCGATAAGATCAAGAATCAGATTTTGCCCACCGTACGCGCGGCCGCTCCCTCGAACCTGCGCGTAGAAGCCCTGTTCGACCAGTCGGTATTTGTGCGGGCGTCGATTAAAGGGGTACTGGTAGAAGGCCTGATTGCCGCTCTGCTGACGGCCGGACTGATTCTGCTGTTTCTGGGAAGCTGGCGCAGTACGCTCATCGTGGCCATTTCGATTCCCTTGTCCATTCTGGCTTCGCTGATTGTCTTGTATTTGCTCGGCGAAACACTGAATATTCAAACGCTGGGCGGGCTGGCATTAGCCATCGGTATTCTGGTCGATGACGCCACCGTAACCATTGAAAACATCCACCGCAACGAAGAGCTGGGATTACCGCTGCGGCAGGCCATTCTGGAAGGGGCGCAGCAGATTGCTACTCCAACGCTGGTATCGACGCTTACCATCTGTATCGTATTTACATCGGTGCTGTTTCTCGAAGGTCCGGCGCGTTTCCTGTTCGGTCCCCTTGCCGAAGCGGTGGTGTTTGCCATGCTGGCTTCGTATATATTATCCCGTACGCTGGTACCCGCCCTGGCCGACCTGATGCTGCGTGGCGAAACCCAGCACAGTCATGCGGATGAGAAACGACCCAACGCCTTCGCTCGCTTCTATAACCGTTTCAATGCGGGTTTCGACCGGTTTCAGGCGCGGTATATCCGGGCGCTGGAATGGGTACTGGCCAATCGACGGACGGTGTTCGCTGTTTTTCTGGTGGTTGTGGTCTTTACGTTTCTGCTGTTGCCCTTTGTAGGTCGGGATTTCTTCCCGCAGGTAGACGGTGGGCAGATAAAACTTCACCTGCGTGCTCCGGTAGGGTCCCGGCTGGAATATACCGAGCAGATTGCCGCGCAAACCACCGAAATTGTCCGTGAAGTTATTCCGGAGGCCGAGGTAAGCTCGGTGATCAGCAACATCGGTCTGACGTCGGAGCGGTATAACTTTTTCTTCTCGGATAACTCAACTGCCAGTTCCGCAGATGCCGAACTGCTGATCTCACTCAACGAAGATCGGAAGAACCCCACCATCGACTATGTTCGCGAACTCCGGTCCCGGCTGCGCGAAGAGATGCCCGACGTAACCTACTTTTTTCTGCCGGCCGATATCGTCAGTCAGATTCTGAACTTTGGTCTCACTGCCGCCATCGACGTGCAGGTGTCGGGTTTCGATCGGGCAAACAACCTTAAAGTAGCCCGCGAACTGGAGCAAAAAATAGCGCAGGTACCCGGTGCCGTAGATGTACATCTGCATCAGGTGCTGGATGCGCCCGAACTCTTTTTGTCGGTAGACCGGGAGCGGGCCGGACAACTGGGCCTGACGGAGCAGCGGGTGGCTACCAACCTGAATATTTCGTTGAGCGGAACCGGCCAGACCCGCCCTAATTTCTGGCCTGATCCGAATACGGGTTTCCCTTACATCATTGCTGTACAAACACCACCCTACAAGCTGGACTCGTACGATAAGTTGCTGCAAACGCCCGTTGCGGCTGGTCAGGCCGATCGGTCTACCCCCCAGCTGCTGAGCAACGTGATGACTATGAAGCGCACCACGGCACCGGTCATCATCAACCGGGTAAATACCCAGCCGAGTTACGATGTGTATGCCTCGGTCGAGAAAACGGATTTAGGGTCAGTAGCCAAAGCGCTGGAAGAAATCACGGCCGAATACAAGACACAGCTCAAGCCCGGAAACGTCATTTCCATTCGCGGGCAGGTGGAAAGTATGGAAAGCGCCTTTAGCCGACTGGGGCTGGGTATTGTCTTTGCGGCCTTGCTGGTGTATCTGCTCATGGTTGTCAACTTTCAGTCGTTCCGCTATCCGTTCATCATTATCACGGCCCTGCCGGGAGCTTTATGCGGTATGGTCTGGATGCTGTTCCTGACGGGTACAACGTTCAGCATCCCGTCGCTCATGGGAGCCATCATGAGTGTGGGTGTTGCCACGGCCAACAGTATTCTGCTGGTCAGCTTTGCTAAAGACCACCTGCCCGAAGTGGGTGGGAACGCTTACGAGGCCGCTCTCGAAGCGGGCCGAACCCGTCTGCGGCCCATTATTATGACCGCCATTGCCATGATTATCGGTATGCTGCCCATGTCGTTGGGATTGGGTGAAGGCGGGGAGCAGAACGCTCCGCTGGGCCGGGCGGTAATTGGCGGCCTGCTGCTGGCTACCTTTACCACGCTCCTGTTTGTTCCTGTTGTATTCAGCTATCTGGCTCGCAAACCCAAGTCTGTTTAATGAATCTGATTTACCATATTGTTTCAGCCGCCGACTGGCAAAAGCAGGAAAGCAAGTCTACCTACGAAGCGTCCAGTTTGCAGGCGGAAGGGTTTATCCACCTGTCTACTAAAGAACAGGTGGCGGGAACGTTGAGCCGCTACTATCAAAACGTACCCGATTTGTTGTTGCTGCACGTCGATACCGGTAAGCTAACCAGTGAACTAAAATTCGAGATTGCCACCAATAATGAAGCCTTTCCGCACCTCTACGGCCCGCTTAACAAAGAAGCCGTTGTTCACGTCGAAATTTTATAAATGAACGGAAGCCACGCTTTTTCGCCGGCTACTGATAAACGCGCCGATCCGCTGCCCACAACCTGAAAACACTAGTTAGTCTTACTACATGAAAGCACTTCGCATCCTGATTCCTCTTTTGCTGTTGGTTGCCGTGTTCGTCTTTTTCGGCGTATTGCCCCGAATGCGCAATACGCAGGAGCTGAAAGCGGCCGTTTCGGAGGAAAAGAACCGTGACCCCATCGTAAACGCCGTGCCGCTTAAGCACTCGTCCGATACAACCGGCCTTACCCTGCCCGGCCAGATCCAGCCCTTCCGGCAAACGCCCCTTTACGCCCGCACGCAGGGCTTTCTGCGACGGTGGTATGTCGACATTGGTGGACAGGTAAAACAGGGCCAGTTGCTGGCTACCATCGACGTGCCCGAACTGGATCAGGACATTGCCCGTGCCAAAGCCGATCTGCAACTGGCGAAAATTAATCTCGAACGGCTGCAAAGTGTTGAGTTGCCCGGCGCCATTGCCCGGCAGGATGTTGACACGCGCCGGTCGGCGGTGACGGTGGCGGAGGCCAATGTGGGGCGGTTGCAGGCGCTGAAAAACCTGCAGCAGATTCGGGCACCTTTCAGCGGAATCATCACCAGCCGGACGGCCGAAAATGGCACACTGGTATCACCGGGAACGGGGCAGCCCTTGTTCATACTCTCGGAAGTGGGCTCGCTGCGGGTGTTTGTCGATGTGCCGCAGACCTATTACCAGTACATGAAGATCGGAATGCCCGCTACGGTTACGATTCCTGAACTGAGAAATCAGACCTTCCAGGGAAAAGTTATGCATACATCGGGGGCGTTACGGAGCGATTCACGAACACTGCTGGCCGAAGTCGTAATTCCCAATGCCAAACAAAGCTTACCCGCCGGGCTCTACAGCCTGGTGAAATTCGATATGGTTGCCGCTCAGGCTCCCGTGCTGATTCCGGCGAATGCCTTGCAGATAACACCCGACGGGCCGCGGGTAGTGGTGGTCGATAGTGGTCAGCGGGTTCATTTTGTGCCGATCAAACTTGGCCGCGATTATGGCACAACGCTCGAAGCGGTAAGTGGCCTGACCGGACAGGAGTTAGTTGTTACCAACCCCAACGACCGCCTGCGTGATGGTCAGAAAGTAAGATTTCGGAAAGCCCCAGCCGAAAAAATCATAGTTCAACGATGATGAAATTGTTTCGTAGTGTATTCGTTTTAACCCTTTTCGTCGCTCAGGTCAACGCCCAGACGACTCCGCTCAATGCGCCGGGCGGTTCGGTTACCATTCAGCCAGGCACCGGGCCGGCCAACTCGCCGGGAACCGTGCAGCCGCAGGCCGCAAGCCCGATGGGAAATGCCACACCAACCGTGTCGGCTCTTGACCTGACGCCAACGCTCACCATCAGTGGGTTTCGGCGGTTTAGCGACCCAATGCTGGAGTCGTTCATTCAGCAGGGGCTGGACAACAGCCCGAACCTGCGGGCCGCCCTCAGCCGACTGGAAGAGTCACGAATCCGGGTTCGCATAGCGCAGTCTTTTCTGTCACCTTCGCTGCGGAGTTCGGCGCTGGTCACGACCCAGAGTTTATCGGAGCGACGCCCGCTTTCGGTGCCCAATCAGGCCGATCTACTGCCGCGCTTTCAATTAAATACCTTCCAACTGCTGCCCATCGATGCGAGCTACGAGCTGGACCTGTTCAAACGGATTCGCAGTGGGATTACCGTTGCCAACTTGCAGGCGCAGGCTAGTGACGCCGACTTTCAGTCGTTCCGGCTTTCGCTGGCGTCGGATATTGCCCGCACCTACATGCTCATTCGGGGCAACGACGCTGAACAGGCCGTTTTTCGCCGGAATATCCAGTCAAGAGATACAACGCTCTCCATTCTTCGCGAGCGTTTTCGGGTGGGGCTGATCAACCAGATTGACGTGCAGCGGGCAGAAACGGACTACGCTGGTCTGCAAGTGACGCTCAAGGGGCTGGAGCGCGCCCGCGTCGAGCTGGTTAACGGACTGGCTCAGCTTTGCGGGCAGGACCCGACCACGTTCCAGGTGCCATCGGGTGTATTGCCTCAAACTATACCGACCTATCCATACGCCAGCGTTACGGCAGAGCAGCTCCAGCGCCGGCCGGACTTGATCCAGTTTATCCGACAAAACCAGATTGCAGCTGCGCAGGTAATCCTTCAGCAGGCCAGTACCCAGCCACGCGTAACGCTGGTTGGCTCGGGCGGGGTACTGGCGGGAAAAATAGGAAACTGGTTTACACCCAGTGCCGCCACGTATCTGGTTGGGGTCAACGCGTCGGTACCGCTGTACGAAGGTCACCGCGCCCGCCAGAATATTGCCCTGTCGAAGCAGCAGACGCAGACCAATCAGCAGGTGTATGTACAGGCGCTCCAACTCGCCCAGCGCGACGCCGAAACCGCCCTCGATAACCTGACCATGCTTCGTCAGCAAATAGACTTACAGGGCCAAACACTAACACTGGCCCGGCGTACCGAGCAGTACAACCGCGAACTGTATGTGCGGGGACTGGCCACCTATCTGGAAGTACTGGATGCCCAGCGAACCATTTTAACGACGGAACAGCAACTGGTTCAACTTCGCAGCCAGGAGGTTCAATTCGCGGTGGCCTTACTAAGGACTATTGGAGGAGACTTTTAGAAAGATATATGATATATAATGTAGGACGTATTTCTCTAATAGCCAGCTATATCATACATCCTACATTATATATCCTTTCTGCTGTCCGCTGAATCGTAAATTCAGCTCATACTTTATAAATCAAGCAGATAGTTACAACTTTGCTGCAAAATAACTCAGTGTCAATGAACCATACGTATGTTGTCATCATGGCGGGAGGTGTCGGAACGCGGTTCTGGCCTTTCAGCCGAACAAGCTATCCCAAGCAATTCCACGATGTACTCGGCACCGGCCGAACTTTGCTTCAACAGACCGCCGACCGATTTGATGGCGTTTGTCCACCCGAAAATATTTTTATCGTCACCAGTTCACTCTATAAGGATCTTTGCCAGCAGCAGCTTCCTCAGTTATCCGATGATCAGGTACTTTGTGAGCCGGTTGCCCGGAATACCGCACCCTGTATTGCTTACGCCTGTTACAAAATTGCTCAGCAGGACCCCGAGGCCAATATCGTCGTGGCACCTGCCGACCATATCATCTTAAAAGAAGAAGAGTTTCAGCGGACAATTAAGACCGCGCTCGACGCGACCCAAGAACAGGATATCCTGGTAACCCTTGGCATTCAGCCAAGCCGCCCCGATACCGGTTACGGCTATATTCAATACGTTTCTGAAGAAGGTGGCTCGGCTGGGAAATCAGCGCTTCGGCGGGTAAAGACGTTTACTGAAAAACCACATCTGGAGCTTGCCCAACAATTTCTGGAAAGCGGTGAGTTTGTCTGGAATGCCGGTATTTTCGTTTGGAACGCCCAATCAATTATCAAAGCGTTTGAAGCCTATTTGCCCGAAGTCGCCGAGATTTTCGAGGAAGGGAAAGGCGCGTATTATACCGAACGGGAAAAAGCTTTTGTGAATAAAGCCTATTCGCTCACGCGCAGCATCTCTATTGACAACGGGATCATGGAAAAAGCCGACAACGTCTATGTTGTCTTAAGTGACTTCGGCTGGTCGGACCTGGGTACCTGGAAATCCTTGTACGAAGTATCGGACAAGAACGATGACCTCAACGTGATTGACGGCCATATTTTGTTGTACGATACCAAAAACTGCATCATTAAAACCCCTAAAGACCGGCTGGTAGTCGTTAACGGACTGGATGGGTATATCGTTGCAGAGTACGATAACGTACTCATGATTTGCCGTAAAGAAGAAGAGCAAAAAGTCAAAAGCTTTGTTGCCGACGCCAAGGAAAGGGGCACGGAGTTTGTATAAAGTCTTTCGTTACGTCTTCGTGTCTTTCCAATGCAGTGGGACGTCCCAACCTGGAAAGACATGAAGATGTGACGAGAAGAAAAAGCCGACGAAACAATGAGGTTAGTGCGCTGTTCGTTAGCTTTATGAACCGTTAATTAGCCCGTGAGAAACGTTTTCTACCTGAGTCTGACTCTGTTGCTGGCCTGCCTTCTGATTGACTGCAAAGACAAGATGGCCAACTTTTCGCCCGGCCCCGGCGACCCCCGGATTACGGGTACGTGGCGGCTCACAGAACGTTATTTTTCCAAGGATTCGACCAAGTCTATTCTGACGGTTAACCTGAATGTACGGCACGATACTGTTTTGGTGACGGTGGGCGGGCAAACGGTACGAAAAGACACGACGATTACGAAGCTCGACACGATCTTTGTCCGGCGCGACACCTCCTTTTATACTACCCGGTTTTATCCCGCTGTTCCACCACAAACGCTCACCTTTGGGGCTGATGGCCTGCTTTCGTCCGATGGTAGCGAAATGACCTATTACCGGCCTATCAAGAATTTCAGAGTAGACGCTACCTACCCCGATAGCCTTTTTGTTAATTTCTTCATCAGTACCAACGGAGCCACCCTTCCGATTCAGCAGCGATTCATCGTTCAGCAGGATATGCTCATGCTGTTGTCGTACTGTAATCAGGCGCAGCCCTGCTATTCTAAATTCGTACGCGTAAAGTGAGGAATTATGCCCTACAGGCCGCATTTTTGGTTCCGAAATCAACAATACAACTTGCGGACAAAGCGTATATGAGCGTAAAATGCAGCGGCCTTACTATTGGCCTGATTTGTTTAACAGCCCTTTGGTTATCTGGTTTCTCCCAACCCCGACCGACACTACCGGAACTGCGCCGGCAGATCGAGCAGGAGTTGAGCAGGCATCCCGGTGTTTTTGCTGTTGCTTTCAAGGACCTGGCAACCGGTAAGGAATTGCTCATTCGGGAGCACGAGGTATTCCATGCGGCCAGTACCATGAAAACGCCGGTCATGATTGAAGTGTATAAGCAGGCCGCTCAGCGTAAACTGGCCCTTCAGGACTCCATGACCATCACCACTGACTTCAAGAGTATTGTGGATGGAAGTCCGTACAGTCTTCATGCCGAGCAGGATAGCGACACGAGTATCTACAAAGCCGTGGGAACGAAGAGAACCCTGGAGGCTTTGGTCTACAACATGATTATTATCAGCAGTAATCTGGCGACCAACATGGTCATTGAACGGGTTGGTGCCCAAAATGTAACGCAGACTATGCGCAACATGGGGGCGAATGATATCCAGGTTCGGCGGGGGGTAGAAGACAGCAAAGCCTTCGCTCAGGGACTCAATAACACCACAACGGCCTACGACCTGATGGTTATTTTCGATAAGATTGCCAGCGGGAAAGCCGTGAGCCCCGGCGCATCGAAAGCCATGATTAACACCCTCCTCGACCAAAAATTCAACGATGCCATTCCCGGCAAGCTACCGAAAGGCGTGAAAGTAGCGCACAAAACGGGGTCAATTGCGGGTGTTCGGCATGATTCCGGCATCGTTTTCCTGCCCGATGGGCGGAAGTATGTACTTGTCCTCCTCTCGAAGGAGATCAACGATGATAAAGCGACAATCGAGACAATGGCAACGGTATCGAAATGGATTTACGACTATGTAAAACAGTGAATGTACCCACGGGCCGGGCTATTTACCACTCATTCGTCAATACACTTTCGCCAGTGCCCGTACCGGAAATGTTCCGACACCCTTGAACTTGGGTGGTGTTGCACTAAAGGTAAAGCCGGTGGCGGGAACAGCCTCCAGGTTGCATAAATGCTCCACAATCAGAATATCAGCGCCCAGCAGGGTAGTATGAACCGGTCGGCTATTTCCGCGAGTATCGTCGATGTTATGCGAGTCGATACCCACCAGCTTCACCCCGCAGTCGCGCAGGTAAACAGCCGCATCGGCGGTGAGGAACGGGTGATTTTCGTAATAGGCTTCGGTGTTCCAGAAGTCGGCCCAGCCGGTATGAATCAGGACAGCCCGATTTCTGATCTCGTACGACTGCAAATGAGTTTCCGTAATGGCCAGCGTATCGGTATGGGGTACGTGAATAACGGTGCCCTCCAGGTCCGTGAACGCTTCCAGCCCAAACTCAGCTAAGTCTTTGCCATCTGCATATCGATGAAAAGGGCAATCCAGATAAGTTCCGGTATTTGTCACCATTTCGATTTTGCCAATCTGAAACTCGGTACCCGCTTCGTAGAACTGACGCGAGGCTTCCCGGCTCAGGTAGTCGCAAACGATGGGCGCGGGCAGACCTTTATACGTAACGAGACCATCTTCAATAGTATGGCTCAGGTCGACAAGGCGCGTTCGTTGCCCCAGATCGGCTACGGGTGTCCGCTTATGTGCTTCGGTAATGATCTCTTTGTTGAAGATGCGGGTTCGCCCCACCATCAGCAGCCGTAAGTCGGCAACGACATAGTCAACTAAAGCCTGATCGGAAATAGCATCGCCGTCGATGTCCAACCGAAAATCTTCGCCCTTCAGGCTACCGCCGTTAGTGAAGTAAATCTCAAAATCAAACCGAACTCGTTTTTGCATTTTAGGTGGCTGGCGCGGGTATTCACCCGTGTCGTTTGTTTCGTCAGCATTCGCTGACGCAGGATTAGACAAACCGTCAGCGAATGCTGACTAAATAAGCGGCACGGGTAAATACCCGCGCCAGCCGCGCCCTGTAGCAGCCGGCTACTGGTTCCAGCCCTGCGCCCGGATCGGCGTTTGCTGACCGGCTTTTGTAGCCAGCACAATCTGCTTGGGATCGGCCGTTAGGTAACCAATGGCCGTGATGCGGGCGTTGGCCGACAGTTTATCGAACTCTTGGGGAGGAACTGTAAAGAGCAGTTCGTAATCTTCGCCCCCGTTCAGAGCCGCCGTTATCGGGCTAATCTTGAACTCATCGGCTGCCAGGTGCGTCTGATCATCAATCGGAATGTTTTCATCAAAGATGATGGCCCCGGTACCCGACTGATGGCAGAGGTGAAGCAGTTCAGAAGCCAGCCCGTCCGAAATATCGATCATGGCCGTTGGTCGGATGCCCAGATCGCGGAGCTCGTGAACCATGTCGGTGCGGGCATCGGGGCGGAGTTGGCGCTGTACCAGATAGGCCCGTTCTTCGGAGAGATTGGGCTGCATATTCGGGTCGGCGAGGAACACCTGCTTCTCGCGTTCCAGCAATTGCAGACCCAGGTAAGCCGCTCCCAGATCGCCCGTTACGCAAACGACATCGTTGGGTTTGGCCGTGTTTCGGTAAGTAATCAGATTTTTAGGGACTTTCCCCAGCACCGATACCGAAATGATCAGACCCGAGCGGGAGGCTGTGGTATCGCCCCCAACCAGATCAACCTTATAGGCATCGCAGGCGGCCCGGATACCCTCATACAATTCGTCGATGGCTTCTACCGGAAACCGGCTGCTCAGAGCAATACTAACGGTTAGTTGAATCGGCAGGCCGTTCATGGCGGCAATGTCCGAGACGCCAAACGTAACGGCTTTATAGCCGAGGTGTTTTAGGGGAACATACGTCAGGTCGAAATGAATACCTTCGACCAGCATATCGGTCGACAGCAGTCCATAGCCATCGCCCCAGTCGAACACGGCGGCATCATCGCCAATTCCGCGTACCGTTTCTTTATGAGCCGGTACGGGCGTTGCCTGCCGAATGCGTTCTATAAGGCCAATTTCACCAATTGTATTAAGGTCAGTCATTGTGAATTAATTAACACGGCCCGGCCCGTGGGTACAGAAAAAGCCGCTCCGATTGTTATACGGAACGGCTTTTCGTATGAATTGGTTTGCTGATGTCCTACGGATTGGTCAGCGTGTAAACATTCGTTGTGTTGCCGGTTTTCTGGCTGGTGGTTGTCCGCGTCAGGGTAACGCTGGAATCATCAATTGAATTGATCGTGAATTCAATTGTGCCATTGGCACCGGTTGGTGAAGGGGTTAGGTCAGTCAGTACAAGGCGATTGTCAGAAGGAACGGAGTATTTTCCGACAAATACATTGCCGTCAAATTCTGTATAGCGAACCGTAGGGGCCTGGCTTAGGTCGAGTTTGAAAGAGCCGTAGTTACGAACATTGGCCGTGCCGCCTTTGGTATAGACCGTGACTGTGCCTTCGTTCACTTTACTGGCCGACCAGATCTTGGCTATGCGCTCTGAAACAGGAGCCGGTTTGTTGCTCTTACACCCTATTAACACACTAAAGAGGGTTACTACTGAAAGAAAAGCGATGTAATGAGTCTTTCTCATGGTTAATAAAATGCAATGGAGACAGAAGTGGCTAAGTTACGCTATTTTTGTTGTCACTTACAAAAAGGATGCTCAATAATTCATATAGTTTGACTAAACGGAGGTGCCATGTCAACCCCTGAAACGACATTGCCAACCTACACCCGATCGCAGCTGGCCTTGCGAAACGGACAGGACCGGGACGAGATATGGTGCGCGTACGAGGGAATAATTTATGACCTGTCGGCCTCCCGTCTCTGGCGCAATGGCAAGCATTATGAACACTGGGCCGGCCAGGATCTCACCGACGAACTCGTGGATGCCCCTCACACAAACAGTGTTTTTGCTCGTTTCTCTGTTATTGGCAAACTACGTTAACCGTAAACGTTACGTTACTCGATTTACTTATGCTTTTAATCGCTGATAGCGGTTCGACCAAAACCGATTGGCAACTGATCACCGCCGATGGGCAGGCCCGCGCTATTCAAACGGATGGTTTCAATCCATATTATCAGACTACTCAACAAATCGTAGCAACGTTGCAAACCCAGCTTATTCCTTACCTGGCGGATGCTGCCGTAACGAAGGTTTTTTACTACGGAACCGGCTGTACGGGGCCAGCGGTAAATCATATCATTGCCGATGCCCTGCGGGCTGTCCTGCCAGCCTTGCAGACGGTTGACGTGAACAGCGATATGGTTGGCGCTGCCAGGGGGGCGTTGGGTCATGAGCCGGGAATTGTCTGTATTCTTGGCACAGGAGCTAACGCCTGTTGCTATGATGGCACCCAGATTACGCGAGGCATTCAGTCGCTGGGGTTCTGGCTGGGTGATGAGGGGAGCGGGGGCTATCTGGGCAAAACCCTCGTTCGGGACTTTTTTCAGGAACGGCTACCCGACAAGCTGCGGGAAGCATTCCAGAACCAGTACGCGCTCGACCGCCCGACCTTACTGGAAAACGCGTACCAAAAACCGTACCCCAATCGATACTTTGCGGCCTTTACGCCCTTTCTGGTTGCACATCTCCATGAGCCGTACATAACGAAGCTCGTAATTGATGCTTTTGTCCTGTTTCTGACAACATACGTAAACCGCTTTCCGGAGTCCGAAACGTGGCCGGTTCATTTCGTAGGCTCGATCGGGTATTATTTCGCCGATCAACTGCGGGAGGCTGTCGAACAAACCGGTTTAACAATGGGTCGTATCATCAAAGCACCCGCTGTAGCGCTGATGGATTTTCATAAAAATGGGTAAGTTCCACCCGTTCACTTGTACCTTTGTAAAAAAAGAGATTAACGGACCGAACAGGCAGCGATCCAGATAGAATTGCTGCCGAAAAGTAAAGGGGAAATAGGATAATTCCTAGCGACTCCCTTCGATCCATACTGAAAGACAACCTGAATAGTAATGGCAAATCGGTATTTTTTGAAAGTTAAAGACGTTGTCCGCGAAACGGCCGACGCTGTAACAATAAGTTTCTGGCACCCCATCAACGAAGAAATTCGGTACCAACCCGGTCAGTTCCTGACATTCCTATTGAACATCAACGGCCAGAAGGTGCGCCGGTCGTACTCCATGGCCTCGTCGCCCCACGTTGATGTGTCGCTGGCGGTTTCGGTGAAACGTGTTCCCGGCGGACTCGCGTCCAATTACCTCTGCGATCGGATCAAGCCGGGCGACATCATCGAAAGTCTGGAGCCAATGGGCACGTTTGTTCCCAAACTAGAGCCACAAGGCCGCCGGACACTCGTGCTGATCGGGGCCGGAAGCGGCATTACACCGCTGTTTTCCATGGCAAAATCGACCCTGCATGTGGAGCCGAACAGTCGTATCTGGCTTATTTACGGCAATCGAAATCAGGCGTCGATCATTTACAAAGCCCATCTGGACGCCATGGAGCAGGCTTATGGAAAGTCGCGCTTTCAGGTAACACATGTATTGAGCCAGCCTTCCTATGGCTGGTCGGGTGCCGAAGGGCGCTTAAACCAGCATTCGCTAACCAAGCTGTTCGATCAACTGTCGCCCGCTGAGTTGCAGAATGCCAGCTTCTACATGTGCGGACCCGACGGCATGATGGCCGAAGCCCGTTCGGCTTTGTCGCTGGTGGGCGTATCGGCGGAGCGCGTGCATAAGGAGAGTTTTGCTACGGCACCCGTTACGGCCGGAGAAGTGGTTGAGGAACCCGAAACAGCCGCCGAAAGCGGCTCGCCGGAGGTAACGGTCTTGTATGAAGGGAGTGAATATAAGTTTGCTGTTGCCCCTCATCAGACCATTCTGGAAGCGGCTTTGGATCTGGATATTGACCTGCCGTACTCGTGTCAGGCCGGAATGTGTACAGCCTGCCTGGGCAAGTGTATCTCCGGCAAAGTAAAACTGGACGAAGAAGACGGCCTATCGGAATCTGAATTGAAAGCCGGTTACGTTCTTACCTGTGTGGCCCACCCCGATGGCCGCGACGTAGTGATTGAAATTGACTAGTGCAAGGCCGGGCGTCCCGACCGGGTGTGTAGCTCGTAACCAGTTGTCGTTACGTTTTCTCGCACCCGGTCGGGACGCCCGGCATTAAATTAATCCGGACGCTCCGGCTTCTCGGGTAATTCTGGCTTTTCCGGTAGTTCGGGTTCTTCCAACCTCTCTACTTTTGGCGCTTTGGCTGGTTTTGGTGGTTTGGGAACGGCAGATGGCGTTGACCGGCCACGTAATGCTTTAGCGTCAGGTGCTGCGGGCTCCGCAGGAGGAGCTGGTACATCAATAAACGGGGCGGCTGGTTCGGCTGGGGATGTTGGTGGTGCGGGAGCAACAGCACCTTTTATCGACCGGGGCGCGCGTGGTGCACGGGCAGGACGAGCGGCTGGTTCAGCCGGAGGTACAGGTGCTGCGGGTTCTATATTAAGTAGGTCTCTTTCACTGATTCGAATAGAATCCCTCAGCCTTGTCAGTCGTTTAAACGCTTTGGATAAACTGTCCGAATACGGGCTAATTTCCCTGCGGGTAAGCTCCTTCATTCGTTTACGTCCTTCTGATAGGTTTTGTTCGGCAGTGGCGATTTGTGCTAAAAGTGCATCGTTGATCGCCCGAAAGTCGGATCGGGAAGCCTGTCTCTTCATATAGGCGATCTCTTCCTGTAATTTTCGTTGCTCCAGATACATGTGTCGGCGCTGCTTTGCAGGCTCCTCCATCATCGCTATGTATCTTTCCATAGCCTTTTCATGCTCCGTCAACTGTGTAGCCACTTGGTCGTACTTACGCTTAAGCTCCAGAAATTTATTCTGGAATTCATTGGGAAGCGTATCATTGTCAAGCAACCGCTGGTTCAACTGATTGAACTTGTCAAGTGAATCGGGTAGGGGAGCCAGGGCTGGTAGAGATGCAAACGCATTGCTGATAATGGCATTGTAATCCACCTTAGCTAGGCCTTCTACCGTACCATCGGGACTGAGCGGAATGTTCGTCAGCGCCGACGCTACTAGGTTGCTGTAATCGATATGACTCAATCCCTCCGCGAGGGCATTCATCCCCTGCTTATACCCGTAATCGGTTTCGATGATGGTCAGCAGAATGTCCCGGTCGGGTTGTTTTACGTCGTCGAGATTTAGCTGGCCTGCCATTACCTGATCAAGTTCCTGTTGCAGTTGAGCCACCTGTTTAGTTGGTAACTTCTTTCCTTTCCAGATGATATAATCGACTTTTCGATTGTCGGTAATGCTGAACTCTGTACCATTTCCTGCTTTATGTTTTCGGGTTGGCTGCGATTGATTGCTTTTCTGTTTTTCCTGTTCCTGTACGGCGTAGACCGATACACTCATCAATAAAATAGTCGCCAGGGTCAGTCCCGCCAGACTGCCGTTGGAAACGAACGGACGGGTAGGCACGCCCAGCATCCGCCGAACTCGATGCAGTAAGTGCTGCCGCTTGCTGGCAAAAGCCATCGCCAAGGCTGGTGCGGTAGTCTGCTGAAGGAGCCGAAGCTCTTCCACATGCGCCAGTGCCTGCGCCAGAATTCGTCCGTCGCCACCACAAGCCCGCATGGCCAGATCATCGCAACAATGTTCACGCTCTTCGCGCACCCGCGCTGATAACCACCAGAGCGCTGGATGGAAAAAATACAGCACTTCAACAACCGATTGCAGCAGATTGACCGCGTAATCGTGCCGTTTTATGTGCGCCAGCTCATGCGCTAGCACGGCTTCGATCTCGCGGGTGGTCAGGTTCGTAACCAGCGAAACCGGCAGTAACAAGACTGGCTTCAGTAGGCCCACGACCATCGGCACGCCAATCCGGGTCGATTCCCGCACCTGCACCATGCCCCGAATCGCCAGTGTTGACCGAAGGCGGTCGGTTAGCTGGAGCCATACCGTAGACGTAGGTTCGGTCGCGGTTTTCGTGAGTCGCTGCAGGTAGAGCCAGCCGCCAGCCAGCCGAAGTCCGAACAAGATCACCCCAATCAGGTAGATCAGGACGAACTGACTGAGGTGGTTTTCCAGAAACAGCTGTACCTGCTGATGCCAGGGCAGCGTTTGGGTCATGGCCTGCCAGCGAAGCGGGAGCGTTTGCATCGCCATGTATTTAGGCGAAACACTGCCAGCTACCGGTTTGTAATACCACACAAACGTGGCTGCCGAAACAACCAGCTGAGCCAGTAGGGTCAGCGTACTAACCCGGTAGCGCAACGCACTCGACCGATCTCGCAGCAGGTGAAGCACCACGGCTACGGGCAATACCAGTACAAAACCCTGCCAAACAGCGTGAAGCAATGTCCAGCCGAGGGCATCGGCAACCGGACTGGAGAGAAAATGGAGAGAATTCATAAACGTGATGTCTGTTGGTTTAGAAAAATCTTCGTTTCAAAGGCGAAAGAGTGATGATGCCTGCGCCAGCTTTTCACCTTTCACTCGTTCCCGTCGCCACGGTTCAAGTCGTTCAGCAGCTTCTTGATCTCGTCCAACTCCTCGCGGGACGCCTTGTGCTGGCCCAGAATCTGCATTACCAGCTTGGATGCCGAACCCCGGAAGGCCGTTTCCACGAACCGGTCGACCAGCCCCCGCTGTGTATCTTCTTCACTGACAATAGCCGTGTACGTATGCGAGCGGGCTTCTTCGTCGCGGGATAAAAACCCTTTCTCGTGCATGATCTGCATTAACTTAAGGGCCGTTGTATAGCCAATATCACGGCTCTGGCTTAGCTTCTCGTGGACTTGCCGTACCGTACTGGGGCCATTGGCCCAAAGCACATGCAGGATTTCCAGTTCGGAATCAGTTGGCTTCATAATCTATCTACGAATAATTTCGTAGTAAACATATACGAATAATTTCGTAGTTGCAAGTTGGTGAACAAAAAAGTTTCATAATGGCTTACTGTAACGTGGCCGGAAGGCCGCAATTCCTGAGTAAACCAGCACCAAAAAAATCGTTGGCCGCACGTCTTTCTACCCGACTGGCGTGCCGGCCACTTAACACGACCTATGACCGCGAACCAAACCCTGAATCTGCCGGCCCGGCCAACTCGTTCATTCATTGGCGAAACCATCGAACTTACCAGTTGGGACGATGTAAAGCCGCTGTATGAAGAATTGCTGGACCGATCCATCGATAATGCCGACGAATTGCAGCAATGGCTCATTGACCGGAGCGAGCTGGAATCGTATCTGTCCGAAAATTTCGCGTGGCGATACATCCGCATGACCTGCGACACCGCCAATGAGGAACTGGTTAACCAACTGAATTTCTTCATTGCCGAAATACAGCCCCCCATGACCACTTACGGCAATGAACTGGACCTGAAAGCGGTCAACAGCCCTTTTCTGAGCCAGTTGACCGATGATGGGTACGACGTGATGGTGCGGGGGATGAAAAAAGCCATTGAAATTTTTCGGGACGAAAACGTTCCGCTCCAAACCGAACTCCAGACCGAAGAGCGTAAGTACGGCGCTATCGTTGGGGCAATGACCGTGCAGATCGACGGCCGTGAGATGACCCTGCCCGAAGCCAGCGACCGGCTCCAGTCGACCGACCGGGCCGTGCGGGAAGAAGCCTGGCGCAAAATCTGGGAACGGCGTTTTCAGGATCATGAAACGCTGGACCAGCTATTCGATCGGTTGCGCGATTTGCGACATCAGATAGCAGTTAACGCCGGGTTTGCCAACTTCCGCGATTATTCGTTTGCCGCCCTGGGCCGCTTCGATTACACGCCGAAAGACTGCATTAACTTTCATGAATCAGTCGCTGAAGCTGTTGTGCCCTTCCTGAATAACCTGGCCGAAGAACGTAAGCAGAAACTAAACGTCGACCCACTGCGTCCCTGGGATGCAAAGGTCGATGTGGAAGGTCGCTCACCGCTGAAGCCCTTTTCGACCGGTGCTGAACTTCTCGAAAAAACGATTACCTGCTTCGACCGACTCGACAAAGAATTAGGTGATGATCTACGAATCATGCGGGCCATGGGCCACCTCGATCTGGAGTCGCGGAAAGGCAAAGCGCCGGGCGGCTATAATTATCCGCTGGAAGAAATTGGCGTGCCGTTTATCTTTATGAACGCCACCTCCAGTCTGCGCGATCTGGTAACGATGGTGCATGAAGGGGGCCACGCGGTACACTCTTTTCTGACTCGCGATTTGTCCCTGAAAGCGTTCCGGAACCCGCCCATGGAGGTTGCCGAACTGGCCTCCATGAGTATGGAGCTGCTGTCGATGGACCATTGGGACGTATTTTTCGAGAATCCTGATGAACTGCGCCGGGCTAAACTTCAGCACCTGGAGTCGATCATCGAGACATTGCCGTGGGTAGCCACCATCGACAAATTTCAACACTGGATTTATGAGAACCCAACGCATAGCGATGCCGAGCGCCGGGAGAACTGGGTGCGTATATACAACCAGTTTGCCGATACGGTCACCAACTGGGACGGATTTGCCTTTTATCAGGAATACCTCTGGCAGCGGCAGCTGCATTTATACGAAGTGCCGTTCTATTACATCGAATACGGTATCGCTCAACTAGGGGCTATTGGCGTTTGGCGAAATTACCGGCGCGACGCGAAAGCGGGTCTGGACGGGTACAAACAGGCCCTGAGCCTGGGGTATAAAGCACCGATCCGGGAGATTTATGCCGCAGCAAACGTACCTTTCGACTTCTCGCAGGAACACATTCGTGAGTTACTGGGCTTTGTCTGGCAGGAGATCGAGTCGTTAAAGAAGTAATGAGCCACTGCATTTTTGACAGCATTGGCCGGCTGTACAAAGGAAAAACCAGGTCAATCCGGTTAATGCTGTCAAAAAAAGCCGAAGTGAGCTTTCTTGTTTGGAAACCTAAGCGGTCTAACCTATTTTTGCCGAATCAATTCGTAATCAAGTGGCTATGAAACGCGTACAAAGCATAGGTTTGTTGGCTGTAGCGGTCTTATCGCTGGCATCCTGCGACTATCAGAAATATAACACAATTCGTCAGAAAGATGTCCGGGCCAGTGATTACCGGGCTGATTACCGGGCGGGCGATCCTGAAGTATACGGAGCCGGTAGAGATTCTGCTGCTGTTCAAACAAAATACAAATACACGCCGAACCCAGATCTGGATGCACGGACACAGAAAATCCGTGAAAAATTATTTGGTGCCGGGACTATCGGGCAAGGCGCATAAATTAGTTTATTGAACGTATTAAAAGCGGTGAATTAGCGTAAAGACGCTGGTTTACCGCTTTTGTTTTAGCTGCCCGCTTGGTAAAAATTGGTTTCTTCTGATGTGATTTAGTAGACATAAGCGGACATTAGTCTGATTTTTTGCGTTACTTTTGTTTTACATGCACATGGGGAAATAGCATTATTTGGCTAGTAATACCCCTTTACTTCTCTGAATTGATATGAAGATTGCACTCGTTACCGGGTCAGCTGGTTTGATTGGCAGTGAAGCCGTCGCCTTCTTCGCCGATAAATTCGACCTCATCATCGGCATCGACAACAACATGCGCCAGTACTTCTTCGGCACC
>NZ_BAAGTO010000006.1:132289-400616 GCF_054781875.1 Spirosoma pulveris | reverse complement strand
CGGTGTTCGGCTACAAGGGCAAGCAGGTGCGGGACAACATCCACAGCTGGGATCTGGTGAACATGTTCTGGCACTTCTACCAGAATCCTCGTCCGGGGGAGGTGTACAACGCGGGGGGTGGTCGTTATGCCAACTGTTCGATGCTGGAAGCGATCGCGTTGTGTGAGCAGATTTCGGGCAATAAGATGAACTATCAGTACTCGGAGACCAACCGGAGCGGGGACCACATCTGGTACATCTCGGACCTGAGCAAGTTCAAGGCGCACTATCCGGGCTGGGACTGGACCTTCGATCTGAAGGAGACCATGACCCAGATTCACGACAGCATGGTGGCCCGGTTAGCCATACTGGACTAAACTTTTCTGAATTGTGGCGTCAGTCTCTTCATGCTGATATCACAATCATAACAGGCTAAAAAAACAGCCCTCTTCCCGTTGCTGAACTGCCGTTTTGGCTATTCAGAAACAGGGGGAGGGCTGTTTTGCTTTACCCGGCGTTGTCGCTTACATCCGGCTAACGATCAGCTTTTTATTTATGACCTGGTTGTTTTTCTTAATCTGAAGAATATACTCTCCCGTACCGTACGAAGAGACCGAAAGCGTAGACGAATCAACGGCACAGTCGGTTGTCGACTTTATTCGACCCATGGCGTCAAAAACGGTAACCACAGCCCCTTTTGCGCCATCGATGGTCACGAAGTCAACCGCCGGATTTGGGTAGACATTCACCCGTACATCCGAATTTTCGTTGAAGAAATCGACGACTTTTGCTTTTGTATCCACACCTACTTTGGTAAACAGAAACTTCTGATTGTTTCCGCCACCGCACGCACTTTGCTGCAGGAAGGCGCCATCGTCCGTTGAGTTTCCCTGCACTTCAAGGCATTTGGTGCTGTTGCTGCTCACAACGTTAAAATAGCCGTCTCCCGCATCCACCAATTTAAACCGTTGGTTGGGCAGCCCATTGAATGTCCATTGGCTGGCCATGGCACCCTCGCTGGTCGAACCTCCCCCAATATCCAGTAACTTATCGCTGTGTACTGCGCTGATGGTATACTCATCATTGTCTACGGCCGTTAGCGTCCATTGCTGGCTCGTACCGCTGGTATAGGCGGTCTGAATAACCGAGGACCCATCACTTTTCGATTGAGCAGTCACATCCAGGTATTTACCGCTGTGTTTGGCCTGCACATAATACTTCGTTCCATTCGATACGCTGGCCGTCGTGACCGTAGGGGCGGCATTTACATAAAACCGAAGACTTTGCAGATCGATGGTACGCTCGTAATTGATGCCGCTGGACCAGAAGAACAGCCGGACAGATTTCGGATTTCTCAGATCTCCTGCTTTATCATAAATCGTAACTGTAACGGGAGCATAGTTCCGGTATTTAATGGTGAGCGTGCCAGCCGACATCGTTATCTCGAAAGGATCGGACGAGCTTGTTGGTGAGGATGCTGCGTTGAAATACTGCCCCTGGGCAATGACCGAGGTATTGCCATACAGTTTAACAGGCGCATTGGTCTGATCGAAGAAAACCTGTTGTTTTATCCGGGCAAGCACCTTCCCATTGTTATCCAGCACATCGAAGTAACAGCCACCGGTATTCGTCTGACCAGAAACCCCATTGTTTGGATTGGTACCATCGAAGGTGATTGTTCCTCTTAGACTCCAGTAAGCTAAGCCAACGTTGTTTCCTAAATCGCGGGCGACACTATACGAACTATTCGCCTTCGAGAAATTCACGTACAGATCGGGGTTAGTGAAGCGATCATACGAAAGCACGCTTGTTTTAGCAATCCATTTGTCATTATAACCGTTGTCGAAATTGCTGGCCGGGCTCCGGGTCCATCCATAGGCTCCGTTCTGCAAGGCTGTCTTGGACGTTAACCCCTGCATCAGATCAACTCCGCCAAGATCAGACGGGTTAGTGCTGATGGGATAGGCCGACAAACTCTGGAGGGGTATAATCTGCTCCTGAATGGTATTGAGACCATTAATTTTCCAGCGGTGTATACCGGCCCAGCCTGCTTCCTCGGCATGGTAGAGGTACACATTGCCATCCGTACCTTTCACTACTGTACCGTAGTATACGTTTCCAGCCATACCTGGAACGGGGCCTCCATCGATAGACTGCTGGCGAGCCTCGGGGCCGGTTTTACCAAATACACCCACCAGAAGCCCGTTATCGTAGACATGCTGCCACTTATTGGTCTGACTACCTTTCCAGAATTCACCGTGGTAGTTCCAAAAAATATGTCGGTCATAGACACTGATTCCGCCCCCGCCGTACTCGACGTAGTTGCCCACATCATAGGCACCATCGGCTGGGTAAGGACCTTTGTATTCGGCCATTGTGGCATGGGCTGTTTTCCACAACCACTTGTTGGTGTTAGCTTTAAGGCCACCCAGATGGTATCCGGCACCTAAAGACCCTCTTATTTTTCCGTCATCAAAAGTGATCACGACACCTGAAGAAGTTGTTTCGCCCGTTCGGCCCTGTCCGCCATACCAGCTAACCGGCTCCTCGCCACTACTGACTGGCGCCGAAACATAATTGACGGGTGTTCCCCAAATCGGGTTATTGCTGGCATCAAAGCCAGTTAGGGGTCGGCTCTGCCAGTCGACTGTACCTGTGGTTCCCGACAAATTACTAGAAGACTGTTTCAGTGACCCATCGGGTGTGATGTGGTAGGTGTACCGGTTCTGAGAATCCAACACCTGATTTGTAATGCGTAAAGGACCGCTGGCGGGCAGTTCTACCAACACCAGTTTGTTGTCACTGAAGCGATTCAAAAATCCGTAGACACGACCGTTAGGCATCGTTAGCACATCCCTGAATATGTTGGTGATGTACGTATGGTTGATCGATATAACCTGAAAATACTCCATCGGGAGCGTAGCCCTCCAGTTTTTAACGAGCGTCCATGAGCCATTATTGGCAGCCAGTGGTTTAGAGTAGTCAATGGCAAACTCCATGAACTGGGCAAACACTCGGCTTGGGTTATTCTGGTCGACAAAGGAGCTATAGTTGTTCTGAATGTACTGAATCCGGTCAATGAAGGTTCGACTGGCCGAGTAGTGCTGCGCCCGGTAATTCCCCGAATCACCCACCCAGAACGACCCGTCGGGCTGAAAGGCCAGGAACGTATCGTTGATGATGCCGCTCACATCCGAAAAGTAGAACTTGTCGTTGCTCACCGTAGGGTCCGTTATATAACCGCCCCGCTGGCCAAACGTCCATAAAGGCATCCCGTTAAGATTGCTGTAGGCTTTCAGTTGCTGGCTCCCTCCGCCATCGGCAACAACTACCGTTCCGTTATCGGGCGATACGGCCAGCGCCATCGGACGCTCCAGACCCGAAAGTGCCAGACCTGCATCGAGCAAGGTACCATCCGGCTGAACGGCGTATTTGCGTACAACCGTTCCGTCGATGACCCAGAGCTTGTCCTGACTATCTACGGCCAGTCCGGCGGCATCATTAAAGGTAAGCGTCTGCGCCAGCGCACCGGTTGTTTTGTTATACACCCGAATCTGATGCCTTGCCTTGTGCGAGACGAACAGGTAGTTTCCGCTTTTCTGGACGGCCATGCCCGTAATGACTCCATCTGACTGAGTAATCACATCCAGACTGGACGCGTACGTTTTGCCGAGGGTCATTCGCAGCGACTGGCCGTTTGAGAAGATCTGTTCAGTATTATCACTCGTTTTTGTACCATAAACAAACCAGGTATTGCCATTGCCGTACCCGTCGTAACCTGCCCAATAAACGGTGGTTCCATCGGTGGCCGTAAACAGCGTGGCCTGGGCCGTTTCGCCTTTCGGCGAAAACTCGATCCGCGACTGAGGGCTACCCACAATAAATTTAGCCTGCGAAGGATTGCCTTCGGCATAGCCTACGCCATAATAGGCATTGGTACCGCTGATAGCCATGCCCTGCATACGCAGGAAAGCACGCTGTAAATTGTTGTTCTGGCCGATGCCATACGAAGAGTTGCCAATAACGCCCTCCCAGGTATAGCTTACATTATTCGACAACACCCGGATGTCGTAACTGTCTGTAGCCGCTGCTTGACCGTTGTCAGCGAGGCCATCCCACATTTTCGAATAAGAACCTGCAGACATACTGACCCCGCTCCATAAGGTTCGAACCAGTGTGCCATCCTTTGCAAATACACCTGCGCTGGTACGGGCGTTAGTCGCCAGATTGAATGAGAAAGAAACAGCGCGTTTTGTTTGGGCAAGTACTAGTCCAGGCAAGCTGAAACATAGAAATGCCATTAAGATCGGTAAACATCTTTTGTAGATCATATTATTACTGTACGTTACGATGGATATTCTTTTATCACCTTAGTGAACTGTTAATCTACTAAGACGACGATGCAAATATGCTAAAAAAGAAATAGAATAAACTCTAAGTTTATGATATTTATTAAACGTAAACAATTATATGCATAGTATAGTATTCTGAGTAGTATAACTCAAGTAGTATCACCTAGTTAGCAAACAATCAGTATGGCACTTCAACAGGTCTGGCAGCAGCCAAAAAGACAGCCCCACGAAAGAAACGGGTATAACGCAAAAGCACGTTATCCAACCAGCATTTGATCGTGATGACCACTACCAGCTGATTGGATAACGTGCTTTACTAAACGTAACGTTAGTTACTGACTGAGTCGCCCCGGCTCGCGGACATTAGCGCCGGTACGTTTCTGTAAGTCATCGCCCAGATCGGTGCGTGCTTCTTCGGCAACCTTTTCGAGTTGGGCAACAACCTCCGGATGCTGTTCCCGAACATCGTACCGCTCACCGGGATCACGGCGCAGATCATATAAGCCCGCTGCAATGGCATGTGTTTCTGTACTGGGTCCCGGCTTGCCGCCCTGCCCCGGCATAAAACCCTCATACGTGCGGCCGGGGTGAGCGAAGACGAGTTTCCAGTCGCCCTGCCGCACGGCTTCCAGACTATTTTTTCGGTAGTAATAATAAAACTTATCTCGGGGGGTAACCGAGTCATCGCCTTTCAGCAACGCCACACAGTCGACACCATCGATGCGTTGTTTGGGCTGCCGGGCACCGCAGAGCTTGGCGACGGTTGGCAGAATATCCAGCGCCGTCAGTAACTTATTGCTCACTCGACCAGCGGGCACCACACCCGGCCAACGCACCAGAAAGGGCACCCGATGGCCGCCTTCAAACGACGTCCCTTTCCCTTCCCGAAACCCACCCGACGAACCGGCATGGTCGCCGTAATTGAGCCAGGGGCCGTTGTCGCTAATGAACAGAACGAGGGTGTTTTTATCCAGTCCCTGCTGCTTCAGCTCATTCAGGATCTGCCCGACAGACCAGTCCAGTTCGGTTAGCACATCCCCGAAAATACCCCGCGCACTTTGCCCTTTGAACTTCGCCGATGTTGCCAGCGGTACGTGCGGCAACGGGTGTGGTACGTACAGAAAGAAGGGCTTCTTTTTATGCTTTCGGATAAACGAAACGGCCTTTTCTGTGATTGTCCCGGTAATTTTTCCGGCATCGGCCAAATCCTTGATTTCGGGGCCGGGTTCATTGCCGTCAATCCAGCGCAGGGGTGGATAGTGAGCCTGAGCCTGAGCCGGATGCAGCGGCCACATATCGTGCGAATAGGGGACGCCATAATACTCATCAAAACCCTGCTGCATGGGCAGAAACTGTTTATTATCGCCCAGATGCCATTTACCGAACATGCCGGTGGCGTAGCCGCGCTCTTTCAGCAACTCGGCCAGCGTTTCTTCATTTGGATTCAGGCCAATGGGCGAGTTGGGGCCTAAAGCCCCGAAAAGGCCCAGCCGGTTGGGGTAGCAGCCGGTGAGCAGAGCCGCCCGCGATGCGCTGCATACGGCCTGCGCAGCCAGGAAGTTGGTGAAGCGGGTGCCTTCGGCCGCCATTTTATCCAGATTCAGCGTGGTGTAGTCCAGCGCACCGGTCACGGATAGATCGCCATAGCCCAGATCGTCCATAAAGAACAGAACAACATTGGGTGGGGTTGCCGGAGCGGGTTTCTCAACCCAGGCAGTAATCGATAACCCGAGCCCAATGAGTGTGCAGGCACTCAGCACAAGGCGGGATAGTCGGATGGGTAGGTATGTCATAACCAGTGTAAGAAATGAATTGTCAATTTGTTTACTAATCTATTTTCCCCGTCTAAACGAACAACCCCGAAGGGTTTGACGGTGATGTGTGTCTGCTTGTCGACTCCTGCCGGGCAGGGATGCTTCCCCTCCCCGGACTACATCCTCTCTCCGGACTACATCCCCTCCCCGGACTACATCCCCTCCCCGGACTGCATCCCCTCCCCGGACTACATCCTCTCTCCGGACTACATCCCCTCCCCGGACTGCTACCCCTCCCCGGACTGCTACCCCTCCCCGGACTGCTGTCCCTCCCCGGACTACATCCGGGGTTATCCACAGTCAACCCCTTCGGGGTTGGGCCTTGGTGGAGTTACGCTGCCTACAGATGTCAGGTCTCTCCCCGGACTGCATCCGGGGTTATCCATAGTCAACCCCTTTGGGGTTGTTAGTTCGCTGGTTTGGTTTTGGGGGTTACGATTTCCCACTCGTTGATGTGTGTGGGGATGTGCTCGCGGGCTACGATGGCGTTGGCCTGACGGATGACGTCCGGTTGCTGAGCGGCCAGGTTAGTGGTTTCACTTTCGTCTTTGCTTAGGTCATACAGCTCCCAGGGGGCGGTTCGGTCTTTTCGCATGTTCGTTCTGACGGCTTTCCAGTTGCCCATCCGAATGGCCAGTTGCCCGCCCTTCTCAGGGTATTCCCAATATAGGAAAGGGTGCTGTTTCTGGCGGGAAGGCTGGCCCAGTAAAGTTGGGAGAAACGAGATGCCGTCCGTTACGAAGGGTCGTTTATATCCCACCAGCTCGGCCAGCGTAGCCAGCAGATCATACTGAACGGATACGTGATCGGTGGTCTGGTTCGGCTTGATCCTGCCGGGCCAGCGGGCCAGCATAGGCTCCCGGATACCCCCTTCGTACACATCCATTTTCAGACCGCGCAACGTACCCACGCTCTTGAAGTAAGCAGCCTCTACCCCACCGTTGAAGGTGGCCCCATTGTCGCTGGAAAACATGACGATGGTGTTATTATCGATGTTCAGCTCGTTCAGCAGCTGCATCAGCTGCCCGATCTGCGCGTCCATGTGCGTAATCATGGCCGCGTAGGTAGCGCGTGGATAAGGCGTCGACGCATAGCCCTGCTCCCCCAGGTACGGCCGCTCGGCAGCCTGATTATCCCCAAATTTGCCGATGTATTCCTTTACGGCGGCTTCAGGTGCCTGTAAGGATACGTGGGGCGCGGTAAAGGGCAGGTATAGGAAGAATGGACCTTTTTTGTTCTGCCGGACAAACGCCTGCGCTTTCTGCACCATCTTGTCTATTGCGTAGTCGTTACCCCGAAAATAGGCAAAAGCCGCTGGTGTGGCCGTTTCGGGTGTTAGTCGCCGATGCACGTCGATAACGGGGTTATTCAGCCGGTCGGGCGTGCCGTTTTCCCAAAGGTGCGTCGGGTAGTAGTTGTGGGCCTGTTTCTGGTCGAGGTATCCATAGAAATAGTCGAAACCCTGCTCATTCGGGTTGCCGGTCGTATTCGCCATGCCCATGCCCCATTTACCCACGCAGGCTGTTTTATAACCCTGCTGCTGCAGCATGCGACCAAGGGTGAATGCGCCCGGGTAAAGCGGCATCTGTCCACCCTCCAGCGAATCGGGAAAGCCTCCCATCTCGTAATTCCCCCGGATGTACGAGTGACCGCTGTGTTTGCCGGTCAGGAGCATACACCGGGCGGGGGCGCACACGGGCATACTGGTGTAGTGCTGCGTGAAGCGGATGCCTTCGCGGGCCAGCCTGTCCAGATTCGGCGTACGGATCTTCTGCTGTCCATAGCAGCCCAGTTCAGCATAGCCCAAATCATCGGCATAAATGTAAATGATGTTTGGTAGTACGGCACTCCGGCTTGACAGCTGATGTAAAGTAAAGGAACTGAATAACCCAGCCAACAGTAGCAGAATCACTAAACTAAGTATGATTAAACCTGACTTCATGCCTTCGTCATTAAATTAGTATACAGAGATACACAAAAATCCCAGTGCATCTCTGCGGTATCGCTGTGTATCTCTGTGTCAAACATTTCTACCAACCCGGATTTTGCGTGAGCGTGGGAGTCAGGTTGCGTTCTTTCTGTGGAATAGGCCACAGGTAATGCCGCGACTTATCGAACGTTCGGTTTACAGCTACCACCTGAACGGTCGCCAACGCACCATTGGCCGTTTTGTAGGTGATGCCATAAATAGGGCCGGGCAGTACCGTTTCGGCCGTTTTCCAGCGACGGATGTCGAACAGGTGCTGGCCTTCGAACGCGAGTTCGACGATCCGTTCCCGGCGCACAAGGGCCCGCAGTTCGGCCTGCGTAGCGGTGTTGCTGATAGACGGCTGTTTCACGTCGGCACGGCTATTACGAACGGCGTTGATGGCCGATAATACGCTGGCATCCAGTTGATTTAACTCAATTTTCGCTTCGGCATACGTCAGTAAGATCTCGGCATACCGCAACAGTATAATGTTGATGCCATTGTTGCCAGGATTGGCATAATCCTCGGCGTTGATGTATTTCTTGATGTTAAACCCCGTCGTCGACGCAATGTAGGTGTTCCCCACGGCATCGGCGGTGCCGCTGGTTGGCTCGGGCCGGAAGGTAATGCCACTTGGCAGCACATCGCCCGTCAGGAACACGGAGAACCTGAGCCGGGGGTCGCGGTTGGCGTAGGGGTTGGCGGGGTCGTACCCACTCGTGGCATCGGTTATCAGCTTGCCAGACGTTGTTTCGTACATGTCGACCAGCGCTTTGGTGGGCACATAGTTGCTGTTCGCACTTTTCTGGCTGTAAGGAGCCATCAACGCAAACACATTGACCGGATAGGTGTCTTTGATGAACTGCCGGTCCAGCAACACTTCTTTATTGTTCTCGGCAGCATAGCTGAAGAGTTTTTCGTACGTGTCATACAGTCCGTAAATACCCAGTTTGATCACCTGATCGGCGGCATCGGCAGCTTGCTGATACCGACCCGCCATCAAATTGGCCCGCGCCCGAAGCCCCAGAGCGGCTCCTCTGGTAAAGCGGCCTTTGTCGGCGGCTGCGTAGGTGATGGGCAGCAGACCGGCGGCTTCGTTCAGTTCTTTGTCCACAAAATCCCAGATCTGCGCAATGGGCGCCCGCGCCAGACTGCGGCTTTCGTCCAGCGAAATAGCCGTTGTGACCAGCGGCACTTCGCCAAACAGACTGGCCAGCTTCAGGTATTGATACGCCCGAAGCGCTCTCGCTTCGCCCTTAAACTGATTGATCAGGGCCGTATTCGTAGACGGCACTTTACCAATATTTTCCAGCAGGTAATTACACGCCCGGATGCCCTTGTAGGCTTTGGCCCACTCACTAAAGATCTTGGCGCTGGTGGCATCATATTGTCCCTGCTCAACGTACGACTGGATATCGAACGGCTGGTTGACGTGGGCAATGTCCGTCAGGGCGTCCCAGCTGAAGATATTAGTGCTGTCGAGATCGGTATACAGCGAGTTGACGGCCAGTTTGGCGTCGTTCTCGGTTTTCCAGAAAAGGCTTTCCGACAGGCGGTCGTTGGGAACGGTATCCAGCAGTTCCCGGTCGCAGGCGGTGAACAATACCCCCGACACAACCAGCAGAAAAAGCACGAGTATATAGTTGATTCGTTTCATGAGCTTTGAGAAAGTAGACGGGTGAATGCGATTAGAATTGCAGATTGAGGCCGAGCGTGTACAACGACGTTTGCGGATAGTACACCCCCCGCCCTGAGCCCGCTTCGGGGTCCAGATTCCACTCGTTGAGTTTCGAGAAGGTAAGCACGTTGGTAGCCGACACATAGGCCCGAATCCGGCTCAACCGCACTTTCGAGGCAATAGCCGCTGGTAGTGAATAGGCCAGTTGAATGTTTTTCAGCCGCAGGTAAGACCCGTCGATCACCAGCCGGTCGGAGGTGGCCACGTTGCGTAAGTCGAACTTGATGGGGCGGGGGAAGCGAGCATCGGTGTTGTCCGGCGTCCAGTAATTATTGGTGTAAATTGAGTGCGTAAAGCCCTCCTGATTACCCATTTCAGACAACGCACCGGCCAAACGCGTACTCACTTTAGCCGCGCCCTGAAAGAGCAGGTTCAACTCAAAATTGCGGTACGAGAAGTTCGAGTTAAGGCCAAACGTGAACTTGGGAAACGTATTACCGATGTTCGTCATGTCGTTGGCGTCGATTTTCCCATCGCCATTGGCATCAACATATTTCACGTCGCCCGGTTTGGTATTGGCCCCATACGTGGCCTTGTATTCGGAGATCTGCTGCTGGGTCTGGAAAAGGCCATCTGTCTTGTACCCCCACAAGGCGTTGATGGGCAGGCCAACCGCAATGATGTAGCGGGGGTCGATGTCCGAGCCGATAATGTACGGGCCGGTGCCTTTCAGGTCGACAACCTTATTTTCGTTTACACTGAAGTTGGCGCCCAGATTATACTGAAAACCCGACGGATTTTTGGCACCCCGGTAGTTCAGACTAAACTCCCAGCCTTTGTTCTCGACTGAGCCCGCATTTTGCGGTGGAGCCGTCAGTCCAATCGTTGCCGGTATATCCAGGTTCAGCAGAATGTCGTTCGTGAGCTTCCGGTAATAATCGACCGTCAGGTTCATGCGGCCCCGAAAAAAAGACGCATCCAGCCCCAGATCCAGTTGGGTTGTCGACTCCCAGCCTAAATCGGTATTTGCCAGCGTCGTTTGCCGATACCCCTGCACAGCCGCCCCGTTGAAGTTGTATCCACTACCTGTCAGCGCAGCGTAATAGCTATACAGATTCACCGACTGGTTGCCCGTTATACCCCACGACCCGCGTAATTTCAGGTCGTTAACCGTTTTTTGCAGGCCCTGCCAGAAGCGTTCTTTCGAGAGCCGCCAGCCTGCCGAGAACGACGGAAAGAAACTATACTGCTTCTGCCCGGTAAACTTGGAGGAGCCATCGTAACGCCCGTTTACTTCCACCAGGTATTTGCCATCATAATCGTAGTTGACCCGGCCAAAGTACGACCGCAATCCATAATCCGCATCGCTGCCATTGTTGTTTTTGGTTCCGTCGTTGGCTCCCTGTCCAATCGACTGAATATCGTTGTTGTAAAATCGTTCTCGATAGGCGCTCAGGAACGTTTGGGTGTTGCCAATCTGCGAATAACCCAATAAGCCCCTCAGATTATGGCTGGCCAATTTGCGCTCGTAGGTCAGTAAGCTGGTCAGGGTATATTCGCGCAGGGTGTTCCGAACTTCGGTCAGGGTGTTGTTGGCGACGGTTTTAGTAATGTTGGTAGTCTTATCGACGTTCACGTACGAGTTCGCGTAGTTTTTTTCCTGTACAAACGTACCCCGTCCGGCCAGTTGTGTCGAGAAGGTCAGCCCATCGAGAATCTCCCAATCGGCTTTTACGTAGCCTGCCAGGTAATCGGTCGACCGCTTTGAGTTACCCCCGATTTCGGCGTACATCAGTGGGTTATTACCCTGCGTACTTAGGCCATAGGTACCATCGGCATATTTGGGTACGGCCCAGAGTGACCCGTGAAACAGAAAGTTGATAGGGTCGATGGTCGGGGCCTGCGAGTAATTGTACCGGTAGTTGATATCGCCACTCACGCGCAGCTTGGGCGAAATCGTGTAATCGGTATTCAGGCGTATCTCCCCAATTTTGCTGTTGTAATTCGTGATGATACCGCCCTGATCCTGATAGCGCAGGCTCAACCGGGTACGCAGGGCCTCGGTACCGCCTGCAACGGCAATGGTGTGGTTCTGCTGGGGAGCCGAATGCAGCACCGTTTGAAACCAGGTATTTGGCATCGGGTATTTCTCGCGGTCGGTAGCCGTTACATAGGCCTGAATCGAGGATTCCGTGAACCGGGCGGGCAGGGCAGCGCCTGCATTGGTGTAAGCCACTACCTGTAGGCGCATGTAGTCTTCAATGCCCATCATGGTCGGCTTGTTAATGGAGTTCTGAATGGCGTAATAACCATTATACTCCACCTGCACCTTACTACCTCTGGCCCGTTTTGTCGTTACGAGTACCACGCCATTCGTTGCTCTTGACCCGTAAATGGCCGTCGAGGCCGCATCTTTCAGGATCGAAATTGTCTCAATATCGTCCGGATTGATATCTGAAAGCCGCTGTTCGATACCATCCACAATCACCAGCGCGTCGTTCTTGCTCATGTCGTAACCGCCGGAGCCGTTGTTGGTGCCAGCGGTATTACCGATGCCATTGATATTAAACGTCGTGATGCCCCGAACCCGAATAGCGGTATTGGAACGGCCCGGCGAGCCACCCTGATCAAGCACGGTAACGCCTGGCAATTGACCTTGTAACGACTGCTGGATATTGGAAACCGGTCGGCGGGCAATTTCCTCAGCACCTATCTGCGCCACGGAATTGGTCAGGCTGTTGCGCTTTTGCGTGCCGTACCCTACCACCACAACTTCATCGAGCTGCTTGTTATCTGTCACTAACGCAACCTCTATACGTGTCCGTCCATTTACCGCAACCTCCCGGGTCGTGAAACCAATGCCGGAGAAAACAAGGATGGCACTAGCGGGAGCCTCCAGCGTAAACCGGCCGTTGGCATCGGTGGTGGTGCCTTTGGTCGTGTTTTTGATCACAACGTTGACGCCGGGGAGCGTTTCGCCGGTTTCGCTCTTAACGGTGCCCGTAATAGGCTGATCGGTGGTCACTTTGGCATCCGTCTTAGCCGCGACTAAAGCGGTCAGGGCGGGTGCTTTTATAGAAGGTTCACTTTCTGAAACCGGGTTCTGACCAGGCGTTTGACCCGGAAGCTCATCCGATAGAGCCGCCAACTTCTTCATTTTTTTTGCTGCCAGGATCAGGTAGGAGTTGCTGTTCACCCGTTTGAACCGAAGCCCCAGCGGCTGTAGAATTGCTTCCAGATTTTTATCCAGAGTCGCTTTCAGGTTCAGGGATTCCGGTGCGACAGAAAGTCCCTCTACCGTTCGCAATTCGAACATAATGTCCACGCTGTACTGCTTTTTGAGGTCGGTAAGCACGTCTTTAAGTTGACGCTTTGCAGCCGTTTCGGTCATGGCTACCCGCTTCTGCTGAACACTACTGGCCAGCACGACCGACTGCGACCAGCCGGGCTGAAACCCGATGAGTACGAACAGGGAAATAATGCCTGTGCCAGCGGCCTTTCGTAAATGATTTACCATAAAAGTGAGGAGTTAGGAGTTATTTGGCTAAAATTCAAACGTGAGTCATCAAGCGGGTAATTGTGATCAGCGGACATCGGCCAATCGACGAATGAACCGCATTTGTGTAACGGGCAAGGCGTTTGCCCTACATTAGTCTTGTTAATTGGTGGGCAAAGTTGAATTACGCGAATTTCTTTTCCAAGAAAAAATCAATAAATTGATAATCAACCATTTACCTATTAGTCTATCGGGAATAATAGTTATTCATGATCAGATAAATGGATTTTGTCGGCATGTCTGTGAGTATGAAACGGTTACTCATCCAGTCCTCAATTGTCTGTGATCTGAACATGGCTGCCCTGCCGGACCACATTCACATCCAGCAGTTCGGAGATGGATTGCAGAAGCTGGTCGACGTTATCGGCCCGGAACGAACCCATGAGTATACGCTCGGCCAGTTCGTGGTTCTTTATGTCCACCTGCAAGCCATAGTTATCTTCGAGCAGATAGGCCACTTCCTGAAGGGTCGTCTCCTCGAAGACAAACCGCTTTTCTTCGTTAACAGCCCGCACCCGGGCCTGCTTTACCGGATTCAAAGCCAGGTGGTTCTGGGGGTCGAGGGTAATCAGGTCGCCGGGTTTCATCAGTACCTGTCTGGCCGTTTTTCCCTCCTGATACAGAAGCTGTACTTTCCCTTTGTTGAGGGCTACGCGCGCGCCACGTTTCCGTGCAAAGACGGTGAACTCCGTACCCAGCACCACGATGTCCAGATTTTTTGCCGTCCGGACGATAAACTTCCGATCGTCGGGCGTGTGGGTTACCGAGAAGCTGGCCTCCCCGGCCAGAAACACGTCGCGGCTCGATGAGCCAAACCCCCAGCGAGGTACGCGCAGACTGGAATTGGCGTTGAGCGTAACGAGGCTCCCATCATCCAGCGTCATCGACCGCGTTTCGCCAAAGGCCGTCGTGTAATTCCTGTACATAATTTGGTCACGAAACACGACTATTCCCATACCCAGGAGCAGCGCAATTGAGGCCGCTGCCAGCCAATAGCGTCGGCTCCGGCCATTCAGCGGAACGCTATCGGGTTGCTCATGCCGGGCTTCCAAATCCGGCAGGTGGGGGTTATCGGCCAGAAAAGCCGCGTATTGCTGAATGGCGCTGTCTGTTTGTGTGCGGTATTGCGGATTCCGGTTTTCCCACTCTTCCAGCCATTCGTAGTAGTTCTCTTCATTGGCTTTTTCCTGAAGCCATTGCGCGATCCGTTCCCGTTGAAGCGGAGACGTTTTTCGGGCAAAATGGTTCATTATTAGCTCTTTATTGACTTCGGTTTCCATTGTGTGGGGTAGTCTTGGGGTTGATGAGGTACCGTTCGGGTAAACGCGGTGACTGACTGACCGGGCATTAAAAAGGCAGAAAACGCCAGACAAACAGCCCGATCAACAGCCAATGATCTTTCAACCCTTTTCGGACGGTGCTCAGGGCTTTCCCTATGTGGACTTCAACGGTTTTTATGGAAATGCCTAACTCCGTGGCGATAGCCTGGTATTTTTTGCCTTCGAAACGGCTCAGGAGAAAGACCTTCCGGCATTGGGGCGGGAGCGATTCCACCATTTCCTCTACCCGATGCAGCACTTCCTCGAATTGTAAAACCTGATCGGGACGCTGACCAAACGCGCTTTCGGGTACGGGTGCCGTATCAAGATCGTCCAGGTTCTGAAACTCCAGCCGGAGGTAGTTGTAGGCTTCGTTCCGAACGCTTCGGAAGAGATAGTACCGGTAGGAGGAGGTAACATTTTCGTAGGCCCTTGTCTTCCAGAATTTACAGAAAACATCGCTTACCAAGTCTTCGGCTGTTTCTTTCGAATACACAAACCGAACGGCATGGCTGCAAAGAGCCTGATGGTAACGCCGGAAAAGTAATTCGCAGCCTTTGCGGGGATCATCACTAAATACAGCCCGAATAAACAGTTCCGTATCGGTTCCGACAGGTTTTTCGTCGGACGGCTCAACAGCCTCGTCGACCGAAGGCGGAACGGTGGAAGGTGCCGGGAAAGGAGGGCTAAAAGAATCAATCAGTTGACGTACCTGCATAGCCTGTTGGTAAACGAGTCAGCCTCTGTACGAGTCAGTCGTATACGAACAAAGACAACTTTCGCCAAAAACCCCCTTAGTGGATTATCAATTTTTCCCAATAAAAATCAATAATCCACTTTTCGTCGCTTCTCTTTCACATCACCTTTCTGCTTCTTCCGCGAGATTCGCTCCTCCACGGCGGCTCTGGACGGTTTAGTGGCTTTGCGGGGTTTAGCTTTCTCGAAAGCCTTGTCGATGAGCCGGTAAAACTTTTTCGTCACTTTCTCTTTATTGGCCAATTGCGTCCGTTCGGTCTGGTGCGTCAGGACCAGCTCGCCCTCGGTAGTCAGTTTGTTAGCCAGTTTTTCTTCCAGAACAGCCCGTTCTTCATCTGTGAGCAATAGCGAGTTGCGAACATCGAAACGGAGTTCGGCTTTGGTAGCTACTTTATTGACGTTTTGCCCGCCCGCTCCCCCACTCCGGGCAAACTGATACTGTAACTCGGGCTGTAAACGACTGGCATCCATGTGTAGTAAAGTTAATCTGTGGACTGAATATAAATATGTAGACATCTGGCGAACAATCGCCCAATGCATGGGTTAGTTCCAAAACTAAAGGATTCGCGGATACGACTCACCATGAGCATAAAATGGCGGCCATGCCGGACGACTCGCTTTCCGTTTGGGTGAGGGCTCAACCTCAGCAACAACTGCCGAAGGCATCAATATGGTTTCGGACGGGATTGACCAAACAATGAATAGAGACAAGACCAGGCATGCCTTGTTTCTATCCCATACGTACAATGAACAACAAAACAACAAACTGAATCATGATTGCGAAAGACCAGAACCAGATTTCACTCGTTGAGGAGACGGTGAATACCTTCGATGGCAACATTGATGAAACGACCGCATCAGACGGCCTGTCGATCATTGACAAGTGGCTGAACCGGTTGGAAGAAGCGGGCGACGAGATTACCGATGATATCGCCGAAACGCTCGAACGGTTACGCCCGGAAATTGACACCGCCCAACGATACAATCGAATAGACAACCAGCGCATTGCGTCGCTATTGCAGGAATTGATTGAGCAAACCCGGGCCGTAGCGGCTACGCCCGAAGCGAGTGCGGAGCAGGAGGAACTTTCCCAGTTGGTTGCCGTACTTGAAAACCTTCATCGGCAGACAACCAGTCAAATCAGCTAATCCTAAACACGACAGCGCATGGCAATGGATCAACACGCAGCAAACTTAATCGGCCTGACGGCCAAAGCCTTTAACGGCGAAACAGCAGCAATATCGCCAACGGATGGCATTTCGCTCATCGACAGCTGGCTTAGTTTTTTACAGTCGGAGGAGCGGTCTTCAACTTCGCCCCTCGTTGATGCACTGAGCAATCTGAAAGCCGAGCTTCAGAGCGGCAATCCCAACGGCGAACACGTAGAGCGCATTATAAAGGCCCTGTGCGATCAGACAAAGCAAACGGTCAGTACGGCCGATGAAGATAACAAGCCCAAACTAACCTTCCTCTCGGAAGCGCTGCAGGGATTCGGCCAGCAGCTGACGGGCAAAGCAAGACGCAATACGTCTGGCGAGCAGGCTCCCATGACCAGTACGGTTGGGGGCGAGTCGACACATAGCGGGGCGGGGGTTTCCGGCTTCGACCCATCGGCCGATGACCTGACCGATCGCAGCGGGGGTACTGTCAGCAGCGGCCCTACAGTTCTGATGGAGGACGCGGCAAACAGCGACGGCGCTTCGGAACCCACCCGCACGCCCGACGAATCCAACGACGAAGGAAGCTCCCGGGTTGGCCCCGGCGATAATTCGGCGGCTGCGAAGGACTCCCGAAGCGATACCGGCAACCGGATGGCGGGTATGGGCGTGTCGGGCGGAGCCGGTGACGCAGACTATAGCCAGTCTGGCGGTCGGTCGCAGTACTAAACGAAAACACCCGCTACCGTTTCAGCTTACCCGAATCAACTTAAACAAAGCGCCCCGGACGGGGTTATTTGAAGACAACAAACCACCAACAGCTCAGGCATTGGCTTTTAATAAAGATGAGTGCCAGGCTGTTGTTAACCTGAACGAATTATGCCTTCTCACGCATTGGATCAGCGGTTGTTTGAGCGAACAAACAACCTTACCGACGACAATAACACGGTTTTGGCTTCGCCACAGGACGGTATCGAACTTATTGACAACTGGCTGCGGGTCATTGAAGGAAATACCGCAACCCAGTTGATCGAAGCCGATTTAAAGGAGTTGCGGAACGAGCTAACCCTCAACGAACCTGATGCCGACCGTGTAAAAGGGCTGCTTCTTAATCTGGCTGATAATACGGCCTTAGTAGCGCAAAGCCGTAATGTGCAGGAACAAACCGAAGGCAAACTGGATAACGTGGCTATTACGCTCCGTACGCTGGCCGGTCTTTAATTGGTTAGTGCGTTATTCGTTATAGAGTTAATTATCCAATACAGCAACCGATAACGAACAACGCACCAGACGATAGCTTATAACTTTCTAATCAATATGCTCGGATCAAACATTTTAGAGGAGGGTATGCTTAACGATACCCTCAAAGCGTTTCGGGACAACAACGATAGCCAGGCCCCGGTTTCGGCTACGCAGGGGGTCATGCTCCTCGACGGCTGGCTCCAGGCGCTGGAAGGCGATTCGAACATGGATCAGTTGACAGGTACGCTGAACGAACTTCGGACGGCTTTGCAGGCGTCTCAACCCGACGAACCTTACGTCCGGCAACTAATGGGCAGCCTGGCCGATCAGGCGCAAACCATAGCGGAAGAACCAACTTCCGAAGGCACCTGGACGGGTGGTCTGGTAAGTCTGTCAAAAATCCTGAGAAAATTCAGTACCAATCGATAACCCTGCTTCTGCCCGGCCATTACCCGGCAGAAGCTTTTTCATTACTACGCTATGGAAGGAACAGGAACAACACTGGAACACCGAATGCTTACCGATACCCTGGGTGCTTTTGGTGAAGGAAGTCTTGCCACGCTTTCGCCCGAACGAGGGCTTCTTTTACTCGAAGGCTGGCTGAATGCACTACCGGGCGACGTAGGTGCCGAGCGGATTATGGCTGAGATCACCATACTCCGCGACCATCTGAAAACAGGTAATTACGATCTGGAAATGATCCGTGGCTTATTACTGAGCATGGCCAGCCATACCGCAACCCTGTCACAGGAACCAGTCGTTGATGGCACCACAGCCCATCAACTCACGCAGTTAGCGCATGCGCTGCGCAACTTTAGTAACCAGTTTTAATATGTTTACGCACGAAGAATCCTCGACACTGCTCGACTCAACAATGGCCGTTGTAGAGGGCGATCAAACCAGCGCAACGCCACAAAGTGGTACGGGCATTATCGATCAGTGGCTCACCCAACTCAACCAGGCGGAGAATGCCAAAGACATTGCCAGTACGCTCGAACAGGTAAAGACGCAGTTAAGAAGCGACCAGATTAATACTGAAGAGCTGGTTGGCTTGCTGGAAACACTAGCTACCCAAACGACGCAGTTCAGCACAATGATGGGGCCGGAAGGCGATATGAGCACCCGGCTCGAAGCGCTGTCGTCCGGCCTCCGGGCACTGGCGGGCCAGATCGGCAATAAAGAGTAAACCGAGTTGTCGTACCGACCATCCCGATTAAAAAAGGATCTACACTGACCGGGACGGTCGGTACGACAGTCAGCGGTTATTCCAGTAGATCAACACGTTCAGCGTGGCCCGGCCGGAGGCAATCAGATCCAGGTCACCGTCGCCGTCGAGGTCGGCGGCTTGCAGGTCTTCGCAGGCCATGCGTACACTATCGTCCAGTAAATAGCCGGTTACGCTTCCCCGCTCCTGAGGTCTAAACAGACGAATACCCACTTTTTTGTCAGCGTTGGGGTTGCGCCAGCCTGCTACGATCTGGTCGCTGCCAATGCCCAGAAAATCGCCACAAACGAGTGCGTGCCCCTGACTCAACAGGTCGCTCAACACGCTGATTTCCTTGCTGGCTTCTTTATCTTTTACTTTTTTCAGCGAATAATTTCCGGTTTCGACCTGAAGCAGATTGCCGTGCATAGGCTGAATGGTGGCAATGCTTTTGCCCTTATCCAACCGCCTGATTTCGCCAATACCGGCTACGTCTTTGGTCAGCAAGGGTAGTGCATTGTTGGCGGACTCACTATCGACAGCCCGCCATTTTTTCCGACGCCACTGAAAAATATTTCCCCCTTCCTTACTCGCCACGATCAGGCCCGTAGACGACCCATTCTCGCCGTCTTCCCAAATCTCGAAGTTGTGCGTGAGGTGCATGGTTGAGTCCACCAGATGCCGTTTCCAGGTGCCGCGCGGGTCTTTCGGCAATTCGTACCCCCAGATTCGGACGCCCCGACCTTCGCCATTTTTGTTGCCCAGCCCGTGCAGCGGTACCACAATCAACTGGTAACTATCCTTACCCACCCTGGCCCAGCGCATCCGATGGGTGGTCACTTCGTGCGGTAGTCGGATGGGTTCCCAGCGCTGGGTCGGGTCTTGCGGACGCACGAGGTAGAAAACAGCGCCGGATTTGGTACTGTCGCTGGTTTCGGCCGGGTTCCAGCCGGCACCAACGGCCACCTCCACGCGCCCATCGCCGTCCAGATCGCGGGCGGCAATGCATACATTGTCCTGCGGAGTCAGGTTGGCCGCCATGATGTACCGTTTCCAGACATCCGCTTTGGTGCCCTGAGCCGGGCGTCCGGGATTCTTGTACCACACAAACTCTTTCTGGTCGGCCAGCAGAATGTCGGGAAGCCGGTCGCCGTCGACGTCCCCAATGGCCAGCCCATAACCAATGCTGATCTGGTTATCGACAACCTCAATGCTGAATTTCAGCGCATTGGCGGATGGTGTATCGACCTGAGCCAGTAGTGGGGAGGCCGTCAGCAAGCACAGAAACAGGGCGTTTTTCATGGCGGTTAGGGATATGCCGGATAAAGTCAGGCAAATTCGGGTTCTACCGGGTCAGACTGATTCGTTCGCCCAGTTGCATAACGCGGTACGGCGTCCCGTACTGTTCACAGGCTTTCACGAAATCGGCCGGGTCGGCGGTGTTGAATGCAAACAGATCGTAGTGATGCGAGATAACCCGTTTGGCGCCAATGTCACGCCCGAGCCGGGCGGCTTCGTCGGGGTTGAGGTTACCCGCCACGCGCCGTTCGGGTTTATTGCCGTTGATGGGCAGAAACGCCACGTCGACCTGAAACGGGCGCAACACATCTTCCATGCCATCGTACCAGAGTGTATCGCCGGAATGATACACCCGGTACCCGCCAATTTCTACCACGAAGCCCATGAACCTGCAGCGCCCTTCGGCATCGCGTTCGAGTTCGTTATGAGCCGCCGGAACGCCATGAAACACAAATGGCCCTACCGTAACCGCTTGTTTGTCATTCATCCCAATGGGCCAATCCGGGCTGGTCTTGAGTCGGTCGGCAATAAACGCCCGATTCGCTTCGGGAATGACGAAGGCCAAATCCGGATTCGCAGCGATAAGGGGCAGCAACGTATCGGCATCGAGATGGTCGGTATGGTTGTGGCTGGACGTTACTACAGCAATGTTCTTTAGCCGAACGGGGTCAATGACGAGTTCGGAAATCCGGACGTGCGGCTTATCGGTATCGGCATATTTACGGCTAAGTGAGTCGGACAGATACGGATCGAACAGTAGTTGATGGCCCTTATGCCGGAGCAGGAAACCACTCTGGCCAAGCCACCAGATATGCAGGGTATCGGTCTGGTCTTGAACCGAGTCCATATCGGCGAGCAGCGTATCGTCTTTTTGCAAAGCAGGTTTGAGCATAGAGGAGGGTGGGTAAGGGGTAATTAAATTTACTCTCCAGCATTATCCATTATCTATTATCCATTAAATCAAATCCGACTCAGCACCCAATCCAGCGCTCGGGCGGGCAGCAGGCGGGGAATGATCCAGCCCACGAGTTTGCCGGGCACCAGTGCGTAGCGAATACGCGGGCTCGGTGTTTCGTGAATGTCCACAATACGCTCACCCAGATACTCAATGGAAAAGCCCCGGTTTTCGGCGGCTTCTACCTGCTTCAGAAAGCGTTTCATGGCCGGAAAATAGGGCGTGTCGGCATAGGGGCTCATGTCGGTTCCTTTGCCCCAGATGGGTGTTTTGACCGCGCCGGGACCTACAATGATCACCTTGATACCAAACAGCCGTACCTCCCGGCGGAGGCTATGCGAAAGACCTTCCACCGCGTGTTTTGAACCGACATACGCACCCATAAATGGAATTGCCACCTGCCCGTTCACCGAGCTGATGTTCTGAATCCGGCCCGGCTGAACGGGGTGATTGTTCCGGGCGCCCAACAAGGGTAAAAATGCCTGCGTTACCTGAATAAGCCCCAGTACGTTCACCTCAAAATGCTGCCGGATCGTGGCCATTGGCTGATCCTGTAAGGGGCCGCCAATAGCAATTCCGGCATTATTGATGAGCCCGCCCAGACCACTTCCGGCCAGCCGTTCGGTGAGCGAACGGGCCGCTTCGGTCACGGCAGCGGCATCGGTTACGTCGAAGAGAAGCGGCACGAACCGTTCGCCCAGTTCAGCCTGCAGCCGGTGTGCGTCGGGTTGCGTCCGCACACTGCCAAAAACCGTATAGCCGCGTCCAATAAAGTGTCTGGCGGCACCGTAGCCAATGCCGGTTGAGACACCGGTGATCAGTATATTTTTGCTGACAGGTTTCATGCGGTAAAGCTACACGGAATGACGGATCGATTGGCGGGTTCGGCTATTTCTGTCTGGTAAAAAACGCCCTGCAACCTTACCCTATCATTCAGAAAACTTACTTATTCCGCCGTCAACAAACGCGGGAAAATTGACGTTATGCAAATAAAAAGAGCGAAAGACATACTCTTTAAATTCACTCATGCAGGACATAGAACCTTTCTACGGCTGGGAGAAATACTATACCGCATCGGAAGACGAGCGGTCTCCGTTTCACGAACGGGAGTATAACATGCAGCAGTACGAGAATAATATCTACGGCTATTACATTCATCCGTTATGGGATGAAATAGGCTCAGAAACCCTTTATTGCAAGATCCTGTTCGCCAACTACGACCGCCAGTTTGTGGTGATCGAACTGTTTGGCGAATGGAACGACACACTTCACAACGACATTATGTACCTGAAACGTCAGGTAATCGACCCACTTGTACACGAGGACATTAAGTACTTCATCCTCATTAGTGAGAACATCCTCAATTTCCACGGGTCCGACGACAGCTACTACGAAGAATGGTTTGAAGATGTGGAAGACGGCTGGATTGCGGCCATTCATTCGCCGGAATTCATTGAGCGGGAATGGAAAAAATACCACCTCGACTATTACATTAATTTTGGTGGAACCCTCGACATTGCCAACTGGCGGACGCTTAAACCAGCCGGCCTTTTCGAACTGGTAAACAGTCTGATCATACGAAGGATTGGCTAAGGGAGCAGACGATGCGAACAGGAGCGGGTGTTTTTTTGCTCCTTTCGTACCGCTTCTCCCCCTCCCGCCCGCCCGGCTCTCCTTTCCTACGTTTATGTTTGTTTCTACCCCGGTTTCTGCTCATCTTTAGACCTTTAGAAGCTGTTTTAATTTAATTGCTTTCTGGAAAAATCCCACAAGACAATCGCATGGAAAATAACGAAAAGCCCAGAGCGGCAGAAGACGTACAGGCGGCCAAAGCAACAGCGGCCGAAAAGTTAGAAGCCTTTAAAGCAGAAGCGAGTCAACACCTGGATGCCGTTGGTACCCAGCTCGACGAACTAAAGGATAAGCTGGTTGCTCAGGCACAGGCCTTCGGAAAAGACATCGACATTGATGGCTTAAAGGCAAAAGCGACCGAGCATTTTGAAGCGGCCAAAGTATCAACCGCCGAAAATCTGTCGAACCTGCAGGCGCAGGCCGAAACGGCGTTTGCGGCTGCTTCGGCTAAGGCGGATGAATTATCGGATGTTGCCGAAGACAAGTTTGACGATTTAAAAGCCGAAGCGGCCATCCAACTGGAAGCAGCCCAGGTTAAGCTGGATCAGTTAAAGGCAGAAGCAGCGGTTCAGATCGAAGAGGCAAAAGAAAAGGCCAAAGGCGTTTGGCATCAACTGTTTGGCGAGTGATCCTCCCGATCTGCCAGCTCATAAAAAAAAAGTTCATCCCTGCGGATGAACTTTTTTTTTACACTAAACTCATTAATGGTTAGGGCCATGCCCGCGGGGATGGCCGCCCGGGCCACCAGTGCCGCTTGCGGGCTGGGTGGCGGTTCCGCTATGTGGCCCATGGGGTGTCCCCGCCCCCCCAGTGCCGCTATGAGGGGGTGTATCTGTACCACTGTGCGGATGCGTATCCGTACCGCTGTGCGGTCCTGTAGCCGTACCACTAAATGGTTTGCCCGGTCTGCCGGTGCCACTATGCGGACCCGTAGCCGTACCAGACTGTACGGCACCCGTACGGGCAGCCGCTGCATTGGCTTCATCGGGAGCGAGGTCGGTACTTTTGGTGCAGGCGTATCCGCCCAGTAAAGTCGCGGCCACGCAGCCAGCTACAATAAATTTCTTCATTGGGAAATTGTTTAGGAAAGAACAGGAAGCAGTTTGAACCTGAGAGCAATACGCAGCCTCTCTATGATACGTTGCACCAGGCTGGTAATTTTATTCGCCCACAAACAATTAACAGACTGAAATTCAACAGCGACGCACCCTTCCTATACAGTAATACTACTCGATCAACTTCCAACCAACCAGTGCGGGTAGTTAAAGAAGGGTCCACTATCGCTTCCGTATAGCGGTCTTGGCTAATACAAACAGTATAATGGCGTTTGGCATAACTCCCTGACTCTATTGCGGGAACGTTTCAGACGCATCTTCACGGCACTTTCCTTCAGGTTTAACTGCATACCGATCTGACTCACGGGCAACCCTTCCTCATACTTCAGCTTTAGCATCAGGGCATCTTTTGGCCTGATGGCACTGAGTACATTGGAAAGCTGCTGCAGTTGGTAATCCGTTTTTTCCGAATCGTCGCTGCCTGTATAATAATCAATCTCTTCATCCAACGCGATGGTTGCCAGACGTTTGGCACGCTTCAGTTGGTCGAGGCAATAATAGTAGACAACACTCGTCAACCAGGTGGCAAAGCTTGAGCGCCCCTGGAAACCGTCCAGCGATGCAAAAACCCGGATAAATACATCATGGGTAAAGTCCTGCGCCTGTTCCGGGCTCTTCGTAATGGCCAGACATTGCCGGTACACCTTCTTTTGATAGCGCCTGTAAAGGCTTTCGTAACAACTGGCCGTACTTGACTGTACATGTTGCTTTATAATCTCCTCATCGCTTAGATTAACTTTCATGACCCGGCTAAATTTATGTAGTTCAGGAACAAGCTTATTCTTTACAGGACAAAAATTGACAAAAAATACAACTTATAGTACTATTTTTCGATGATATGACAATTTTACACCTAATTTGGTAGACTATTCACTATTTTAGTAATAACAAGTTATAAATAATATCTTTTCTCTAGAGGAATTGTTACTATATTGCGTAGTAAAACCACTTATAATATATTTAAATATCCTCTTATTTACTATTATCTACTTTATTATTTAATGAAAGGAATCGTTTTCACCGAATTTTTAGAAATGATCGAAGATAAATTCGGTTATGCATTGGTTGACCAATTGCTTGACGAAAGCGATCTTCCATCGGGCGGGATATACACAGCCATCGGAACCTATGATCACGCCGAAATGGGTACCCTGGTACGGATTCTGAGCGAGAAGACGAATATTGCCCAGGCGGACCTGTTACGTTCGTATGGTCAATATATGTTTTCGGCTTTTACCCGAAGTTACCGCCCGTTTGTTGACCGGGCCAGTTCAGCTTTCGAGCTGCTCAACTCCGTACAGCACTATATTCATGTAGAAGTGAGAAAACTTTATCCGGATGCAGAGCTCCCCCACTTTACCATTGACCAACCCTCTCCAGACCATCTTCGTATGCTGTATATATCGGAGCGTAAACTGTCTGATTTCGCGCATGGGCTGATTGAAGGCTGTTTGGCAAACTTTGGCGAAAAAGCGACGATCGTCAAAACGAATCTTGTTGAAGATGGTAGTCAGGTTTTATTTGACATTGTGAAGGCGTGATTATGGACGACGAAATCGACCTGCTACGGAGGAAGCTTGTTCGCGAAAAAACGGCCCGTTTACAAGCAGAAGCCATCCTGGAGAAGAAAGCACTGGCTCTTTACAACGCCAACGAACAACTGTTGCACCTGAATGAAAACCTGGAGCAGCAGATTCGGGACAAACTGGCCGAACTCCGCGAAAGCGAGCAGCGCTATCGCCAGCTTATCGAATCGGTTCAGGATATAATTTACAAAATCTCGCCCGAGGGATTCTTTACGTTTGTTAGCCCCGTTGTCGAGAAACTGCTGGGCTATACGGAGGAGGAGTTTCTGAGCAGTCACTTTACCTCCGTTGTTCAGTTGGGTTACCGGAAAAGACTCATCGACTTTTACCGGACCATGATGTCTGAACGGCAGGACAGCACGTATAATGAATTTCCGGTAGTGGCTAAAGATGGGCGTATCGTCTGGATCGGGCAGACGGTACGACTAATTGAAGCGAACGGTAAGATACAGGAACTGGTAGCGGTAGCCAGAGACATTTCGGATCGTAAACTCGCCGAAATTGAACTGGAGACTACCCAAACCCGGCTCTCTACCCTGATCACCAACCTACAGTCGGGCGTGATGGTCGAAGACGAGCACGGGCGGGTTATCCTGGCCAATCAGCTTTTCTGCGATATTTTTCAATTGCCGCTCTCGCCTGATCAACTCATCGGTTACGACTGCACGAGTGCCCGCCAGCAGGTAAAATCGCTCTTTGTTCATCCGGAAGGGTTCATAGACCGGATGAACGAACTGCTGCTGAGCCGGGAGGCTTGTGTTGGCGAAGAGATCAGTATGGTCAACGGGCGTATTATGGAGCTCGACTACATCCCTATTTTCCTGGATGCCAACCAGTATATGGGGCATTTGTGGCGATATACCGATGTAACGGAAAAGTACATGGCCCGTGAGCTTATCCGACGCAGTGAAGAAAAGTACCGCGGCATCATGAACAACATGGAGCTGGGACTTTTTGAGGTAGATAACGACCAGATTATTGTTCGGGCTTATGAGCGATGCTGCCAAATGCTGGGGTACTCGGAGGCCGAAATGGTGGGTAAAAATGCCACCGACCTGCTGGTACCGGCCGAATTCATCGGGATTGTTGAGCGGCAGCAGCAGGAACGGAAGCAGGGCATTGCCGGTTCGTACGAACTACAGCTGATCAAAAAGGATGGCAGCCGCATCTGGGTACTGGTTAGTGGCGTACCCATACTGGACGAACACGGTACGGTAGTGGGCTCTATGAGCATTCATTACGATATGAATGAGCGCAAACAGCTGGAGCATGAGCTGGCCCGCGCCAAACAGTATGCCGAAGAAGCGCAGCAGGCCGAGAAGCAGTTCTTCGCCAACATGAGCCACGAAATCAGAACCCCGCTCAATGCCATCATCGGCATGTCGCACCTGTTGTACGACACCCAGCCTTCCGCGCAGCAACGCGAGTACATCAATATCCTAAAAACCTCCGCCGACTTTTTGCACAGCCTCATCTCCGATTTGCTGGATATGACCAAGATTGAGGCTGGCCGCATCGAAATACATGCCCGGCCGTTCGATTTGGCGGGTCTGCTCAGAAGTACCCAGAAAGTGTTCGAAATGAAGCTCCAGGGGCGGCCCATTACAATCGATGTTCTACTGGACACCCGTATCACCAACACATTTATTGGCGATGACGTGATGCTGAATCAGATCATGATGAATCTGGTTGGCAACGCCGAGAAATTTACGGAGAAGGGGCAGATCCAGATTATGAGCAAAATCAAAAAAGAGGAAGAGGGCAAAAGCTGGATCGAATTTACCGTATCGGACACGGGCGTGGGGATTCCGGCCGATAAGGTCGACTTCGTCTTTCAAAAGTTCAAACAGGTTAACCCGCAGGGATATAAACATAAAGGAACAGGGCTGGGACTGGCCATCACCAAAGAACTTGTTGAACTTCAGGGGGGTAGTATATCGGTAAAAAGCCAGGAAGGCGTTGGTAGCTCCTTTACTTTCGTCATCCCTTATGCTAAATCGAAAGTCCAGGTTGAACCGAAAAACAATGTCGACAAGCAGCTTGTTATGGCAGAGGAGTTAAAAACCTGCTCCGTACTGGTTGTTGAAGATAACCTCATGAACCAGACCTACATTGGCAATTTGCTTAATAAATGGAATGTTCCTTACGTAATGGCTTCGGATGGAAAGCAGGCGGTTGAACAAGCCAAAAAGCAACCATTCGACATTGTATTGATGGATATTCAGATGCCCATCATGAATGGGTACGAAGCTACGGTTGCCATTCGCAGTACGCAGAACCCCAACCAACATGCCCCTATTATTGCGCTTACCGCATCGGCCATGCTCGATCACAAGAGCATAGCGATGGAAGCCGGTATGAGCGACTTTTTGACCAAACCATTTGAGCCCGCCCAACTGCTCTCCATCTTGCAGCGTTTTGCCCCGGCAGCGACTATCGATAGTGAAGGCTGTCTGCTGTTCAATAAAGCGCTGGACCGAAAACGCCTTTCGGACCTTTACGGAACGGATGCCGCCTATGCATCGGAGATGTTCTCCCTCTTTTTGAGCGATGTCGTGCCCGATATACGCACGCTGCCGGACTTGTGCACCGCACACGACTGGGTCGATCTGGCCAATACCGCGCACCGGCTAAAACCAGCTCTGGCCATGGTAGGACTCTCGACACTGGAAGAGAAAATGCGGCAAGTGGAGAAAAGAGCCCGGCAGGAGGCCGATCGAAGCGGACTTGAGGTGGACTGCCACTCCCTGGTTGATGAACTGGATAAAATGATACCCATTCTGGAAACAGAATTACAAATGCTTTCCCGGCTATGAGGCTCAGTTGTATAATCGTGGAAGATGAGGTGATGTCCCGCAAAGCGCTTCAGCGCCTTTGCGAACAGCATAACTCATTGCACCTATCAGGCATATTTGACAATGCAAGGAGCGCGCTTGACTTCCTGGCGGCTCAGACAGTCGATTTAATCTGGCTGGACGTCGAAATGCCGGGCCTCTCCGGATTCGATCTATTGGAGCAGCTCCCGTCCATTCCCTACGTTATTCTGACAACCAGCAAAATAGAATATGCTTTCGAGGCTTTTCAGTATAACGTAACGGATTACCTGAAAAAACCACTCACACTGCCCCGGTTTAACCTGGCGGTTGAGAAAGTGCTGGAACTGAACGCCCGCTCGAAAGCGAGTGATGGCCGGAAAGAGATTTACATAAAAACAGATGGTCGTTATATTCGGCTGCCCTTCGACAGCATTGCGTACATTGAAAATATTGGCGACTACGTCAAGATTTTCACCGCTACCCAAACCCATATCGTGTACACGACCATGAAATACCTGGAGGAGAAGCTGGGGGTACAGTTTCTGCGCGTACACCGCTCGTATATCGTCCACCTCGACAAAATTGTGGATATTCAGGACAACACCTTAGTGATCAATAATAAGGTCATCCCCATTAGCCGTGCGAACAAGCCTGAATTAATGAATCGACTTAATCTGCTTTAGGCACATACCAACGAAGTAAAATCCGAATTCTTAGCTGCCCAACGAACGCATAATCATTCTTCTATATCCCCTAATCTATATAACTAGTCAAAAACTTTCTGTTTTACTTAATTTAAAGTTTCTATATTTGAATTAATCCTATATTTATCGTATCGAGTTTATAATAAAATTCATAAACTCAATTAATAACTTTCACCTCCTTGTAGTTAATCAAAAATTATCAATAGTAAACTATACATTGCAGGTATAAGTTAAGTCATTCTTATCCAACACGTTATTGTCATTCCTACTATACCGGATACTTAAAGCCGTTGATAACTATTGTGGCAGCCTCTATCAATAATTACCTCAAAGATTCTCATTCTGACCCATTACGCACGATCCGGATCACGGAAGTAGTTGCCACGGGATACCCCGAGAACGGCTATTCGTACCGCGGAATGATTCAGGCACTAAATGCAACCGGAACAACTTTAGGCGAACAGCATTTACAAACAAGGCGCAAACCCGAATGGCTTGTCAACGGGTACCTCCAGGGGTATGGCGACCTTCAGTTAAGCCTTCAATACCGGCCGGAAAATGAGCAGCATTGGCATTCGATGACTCCGGTGATCATTCCGCTGCCTACACCCGCCGATGACCAAACTAGTACCGATACATACTTACCTTTGCGGGGCTGGGATGAAGCTCCTCATATGCAGGTGCGCATCCGACTCACTAAAGAGCAGGCTGACGAGCGCGTCGAGATTCCATTCATGCATCCAACAAACGATATAGATCAGCTTTCAATAGCAGGCTGCCCATTTTTTGCCCATAAACCATCCGCTGCCCCACCGGTAGTCAGTGAGCCCCTACTCGACAAGCTCGATGAATTAATACAAGCTGATCCGTTAACGGCCCCCGAGCAGGTGATCGTAAAAGATGGCTGGAATAAATTTCTGGCTTATCAGGACATGCTTATCGAACTATTCGTTGAGCGGCTGCTGCACAAAGAGCCGGAACTCAGCAACCGCTTCGGCGACGCCATTGACCTGGTACCAACCTACTTTGCCAGCCTTTTCGATATAAGCGTTCGGCAGTTAATGCCTCATACGGAGCAAATCCTGCGCGAAAGCTACCGGGGTACGTACCCGAAACCTGCGGAGGGCTATAAGTCGGTAGAGGAGTATGTGGCACTTCTGGCCGATCTGGGCATGCGGCCCAATCACTGGCTTACGGCCCGCCGGGTGTGGATCTGGGTTCTGAATCAGGTACCGCATCTGGAAGACTATGACCGGGAGAACCTCAGCAAAGGCAACGGTTCGGCCATGTACCGTTTCTTTACTGGAGCTATTCTCATCCCCGCGTTAAACGCAACCCGGCAGTATACCGAGGCTCTTACCCCCGACATGATCCGCCTGATGCGTCAGGTTGGCGACCAGCTATCGGCAAATGCCCGCGTAATTGGAACAGACTTCTACCATGCGCTTTTCCAAACCCATCCGGAGATCATTCCATACTTTAACCGAACCGATATCGACAGCCTGACGGAGCATTTGATGCAGGCCGTTGGGTTTCTGGTGCGGTCGCTGGACAATGGGGTCGACATTACGCAGGAGTTACGCGACCTGAGCCAGATTCACACCAACTTTTCGGTACCGCCCGATGCATACCCCAAACTGGTGGAACCTCTGCTCACCGTTCTGCGGAGACATGTGTCCGATTTCAGTACGGAGCAGGAACATGCCTGGGTAATTCTTCTGAACCGGGTAACCAATGTACTGCGCCAGCCGATGATCAACCAGCAACGGATACTGACGCAGGCAAAAGAGTACCTGGACCAGATCAGCGCCGAACTAACCTGGGATACGGTCGATTACGAACGACGGTGGGAAGAGATCAAACGGGAGATTATGGCCACCGGGAGTTATACGCATACGTATGAAGAACTGGCCTACGGTGCCCAGCTCGCCTGGCGCAATGCGTCCAAATGCATCGGGCGGATCTCGTGGCGCAACATGATCGTGCGCGACCTGCGTCACGTTACCGACCCCGACGAGATGTTCCGGGAATGTGCCGAACACCTGCGCCTGGCTACCAACGGCGGAAATCTCCAGATTGTGATGAATGTGTTCCGCCCCAAAAAACCAATGGAGCGCTGGGGACCACGCATCTGGAACAGTCAGTACATCCGCTTTGCGGGCTACGAACAGGAAGATGGTACCGTACTCGGTGACAAAGCCAATGTCGGCCTGACTCAAACCCTCATTCGGCAGGGATGGGTCCCCCCCATTGAGAAAACAGCCTACGACACCCTGCCCCTGGTGATCGATGTGCCCGGTCAGCCCCCCCGGATGTATCAGTTCAGCCCCGAGGATGTCCTGAAGGTACCCATTGAGCACCCGAACTATCCGGCTATCGGCGCTCTGGATATGAAATGGTGTGCCGTTCCTGCCATTGCCAACTTCCGGATGGACATTGGCGGCATTCAGTACGGCTGCATCCCTTTCAATGGCTGGTTCATGGAAACCGAAATTGCCCGCAACCTATGGGAAGAAGGGCGGTACGAAAAGGCAGAGTCCATTGCCAAAGCCCTCGGTCTGGATACCTCCAGCGAGCAAACCCTCTGGCGCGACCGGGCCTTCCTGGAACTGAACGTGGCCGTTCTGCACTCGTTCTCCAAAGCGAAAGTGACGCTGGTCGACCACCAAACGGCAGCCCGCCAGTTTCTAACCCACGACCAGCGCGAAAAGCGGGCCGGTCGCGAGTGCCCCGCCCAGTGGTCGTGGGTGGTGCCATCGGCAGGCGGGAGTGTAACGCCGGTCTGGCATCACGAAATGCGCGACTTCTACCTTAGCCCCTCCTACCATTACGCGGCCGACCGCTGGGTTGTTCTCAACGATGATGCAACGGGTGTCGATGAAGCCATGGGAACGGACGTACTGGACGTAGATCGGTCGAGTCTCACGCAGCATCCTGACCGGGCCATTGCCCCGGCGAATCGATCACGCCGGGTGCTGATCCTGTACGGCTCAGAAACCGGAACGGCCGAACATTTCGCCCATCGAACAGCGCGTCGGCTGAACCGCTTCCAGCCACGCGTGATGACGCTCGATGAGTATGATGTAGAGCAACTGGCGCAGGAAGACCTGCTGCTGGTCATTACATCGACCTTCAGAGAAGGGCACCTGCCGGGCAATGCGCAAAAATTCTATGCTCAAATTCAGGCCTTGCCCCAGGGCGGGTGCAGTGGGGTAAGTTTTTCCGTTATGGCGCTGGGCAGTACCGTTTATCCCCATTTCTGCGCGGCAGGTATAACCCTGGACCGGGAGCTGGCCCGCACCGGCGCCAACCGGGTGATCATGCTGCACAAAGGCGATGAAATAAGAGGGCAGGCCAATACATTTCGGCAATGGCTCGACCTTGTGGCCCGTTTACTGGGCGAAGACCCAACAAGTGCCGACCTGTCTGCCTCGGCTGACTCAGCGCTGAAGGTAACCTTTATAGCCCCCGATCAGGTACCCGAAACGGCCCGAGAAGACCGGGCTAAACAGCAGGCGGGCTATACCGTTCCGGTACTTGCCAACCGTGAGCTGCTCAAAGAAGTTATCGTTGGCAGCCGATCGACCCGGTTTATCGCACTCGACATCAGTGCCATAGAGGCCACTTACGAAACCGGCGACCATGTCGCGATTTATCCGCATAATCCGCCCACCGTTGTTCACCGGGTCATTGATCGGCTGAACATCGATGCCGACGCCTGGTTCATAACTCCGTCGATTGATGAAAACAAGGGAGCCGTTCAGGGAAATCATGTGTACGCAAAGCCCGTTCAGGTGTGGCAGGCACTGACAGAAGATGTCGACCTTACCGTACATGAGCCGTTCGATGACCTGCTCAGGGCACTGCTAAAAACAACCACCTCCTCCGTGGAGAAAAACCGGCTGGAATCGTGGCTGGAGATACTCAACCGTATCCAGGAAGACAATGAGGCTGTTACTGCTTTAAAAAAGTACCTTACCGACACCTTTCTGACAGTAGCGGATTTGCTGGATGATTTTCCTTCCGCCCGGTTGTCGTTCGGCCAGTTACTCGAAGTACTGCCCCGGCAAAAGCCACGCCTGTACTCCATTTCCTCCTGTTCGCTGGTGCATCCGACCGAAATACACCTTACAGTTGGTGTAGTCCAGGCCACAACCGATGCAGGCAAGACTATTTCCGGTTTGTGCTCCAACTATTTAGCCCAACTGGACCCCAATCAGGGCGCCACTGTCCGGATAGCCATCCGCTCATCGGGCTTCCGTCCGCCACTGGTTCCCCAGGCGCCCATGCTCATGGTTGGAGCAGGTACGGGTTTATCGCCCCTCGTTGGCTTTTTACAGCATCGTGAAGTGCAGCTTCGGGCCTTGCACGAAGCCAGCCATAAACAGACTAACGACGACGATACCATTATTCCGCTCCCCACGCACATTGGTCATGCCCGCCTGTTCTTCGGCTGTCGTAACTTAAATGATTACCTCTACCAGCAGGAACTCGAAACCTGGCACGAAGCGGGTGTACTCACGCACCTCGACGTTGCGTTCTCGCGGCTCGACGACGAAAAAATTTACGTACAGGACCTTATCGGGCAGCGCAGTAAAGATCTGTGGGATGTACTGTCGCAACCCGATTGCCACTACTACATCTGTGGCGATGGCCGGATGGCCGACGATGTCTTTGACGTGCTGATGACCATTGCCAAAACAACGGGCGGACTGTCGCATGCCGAAGCGGTCAACTTCTTTCGGCAAATGCAGGCCGAAAACCGATTTGTGATGGATGTGTGGGGCGTGCTGATCAACGTCCGTCAGTCACTGGCCGAGCTTCAGGAAGCGAAGTATACCCAGGGCGAACGCTGGCTGGAACGGGTATCGGTATAGAATTAGTATCCCCACGGCCGGTCTACCCGTATCGGGCCGTGGGGATACCAGCCTGAGCGTAGTTTATTCGGGCGTATACCCGTACTTCTCCTGGCGGATTTTTAGCCACTCTTTTACGGTTCCACCTTTCGAGAAATGCGCATCTTCATCTTCTATTTCCTGATCCCACTCGTAATCGACGGCAAACCGTCCCTGCGCCGAGATGGTCATCTGTAAGTTGTTCGTCGGTGGATTTCCGTCGTTTGCCCGGTTGACAAAGAGAAAGGGGAGTGCCTCAAGTACTTCGTCGGGGAAGTCCGTGGACAACACCTGCGCTTCGCCGGATGCATCGAGGTACGTACCATCGCATTCGGCTTCGTGGCTCGATGCCAGGTAGCGTATGTTGAGTTCAGCTATCGTCCAGGGCTCGGTAATAAGCTCCTGCATGGCCGTTGCCACCAGTTCGTAGATTGTTTCGGTCTTCATTGGCTGTATAGGCGCACGGCTGTCTAAAAAGCCGTTTTACACATCGTTCGCTTGAACGGCCTTCGCGCGCCTTCCCGGATAACACCGTTTTTGACTAAAGTATTCTATTGATTCGCACCTGCGGGTCAGGCAGCTTTGGTTTAGGCTGAGAGGCCCGGCCTAGCCGGTGACTAGGCCCAACGGGGCCCGAGGGTACAAATCAATTCAGTTTGGCCCGGTCGAAATACTGCCGCATGAACAGCATTTGATACGTTACCGCACTGGTCCAGTAGTTCCAGTTATGACCACCGGGGCGGGTAATGTAGTCGTGGGCAATGTTTCGCTCCAGCAGCTTATCGTGGAGGTTGTTATTGACCCGAAAGAAAAAGTCTTCGGTACCGCAGTCGACGATCAGCGACAGCGCCCCCGGCGTGAGCAGATGAAGCATATTGATGACGGTATTCTGCTCCCAGCGCTCCGGAAACTGCGCGTAGGTACCTAATCGCTTGGCCATATCCCAGTTATTGGGAAACGGCCGAATGTCGACCCCGCCACTCATGCTCCCGGCAGCGCCAAAAACCGACTGGTGCCGGAAGGCCAGATAAAGGGCTCCGTGTCCGCCCATGCTCAGGCCCGTAATGGCCCGCCCCGACCGGTTTTTGATGGTCTTGTAATGCCCGTCGACCCAGTTTACCAGTTCATCGGCCACGTAGGTTTCGTATTTGAACGACGGATCGGCGGGACTGTCGAAATACCAGCTCCCGAAATTCCCATCCGGGCACACGATGATGACCTTGTGCAGATCGGCCTCACGGCCAACGTTGGGTGCTTTTTTAGCCCAGTCGCTGTAGTTGCCGCTATAGCCATGCAGCAGGTACACCACCGGAAACGCCTGCCCGGCGGCATACGAATCGGGCGTAATGACCACCGCTTTGATGGTCTTTTTCATAGATGGGCTGTACGTGGCGACGGTATCGACGGTAGCCGCCTGAATCGAGAAATGAACAAAGGCCAGCAGGCCCGCAAGGAAAAAGGTACGCAAGGATTGCATGAGACTAAACAGAAAATAAATACAGCCTGAGTATAGGTCTAACGTATTCCTAAGGAAAGTAGTAAGCTTCTCTACTAACGCAGACAGGCATATTGGAGGCCGCAGACAAAACAAATTTGCGATGAGATAAGATATATACATGAGTCGGAGACTCATTAACCAGGATCAGCCAGCAGACATGACTCAACAGGAACAAGAAAAGGAAAAAGTAGTGCATCAGATTGCCCATTATGACGAGCTAATGGCGTCTTATATTGACCTGATTCAACGCATCAATCAGCCCGGTGCGTCCGACGAAACCAAGGTATTGATTGACCTGGCCAATGAAAGCCTTCAACACTGCCAGGACAAACGGGCCATTTTAACCAGCCATCTAAACACGCTAAACGGGTAGTCGAGGATATTGAGAGGCCTGTATTTCAGGCTAATTGCAATACAGGTTTACCGCATTTAGTTCATGCATAGTTCTCAGATCAAGGTTACAGCAGTTTGTAAAAAGAAAAAGCCCCATACAATGTGTACTAGGGCTTTTTTTAATATTAGTAGTCCCGACGGGAATCGAACCCATATCAAGCGTTTAGGAAACGCTTATTCTATCCGTTGAACTACGAGACCAAAAAAGGAGCGGCCAACCTGACCGCTCGCTTGTAACTGCAAAATTGCCAAAAAACCATCAACCCGCCAAACCATCACCGTACTCCTCGGCCGATTCCGTTAAGGGTACGTTGACCCAGTTGGGGTAAATGAAGAAATGTTTCTCTTTCACCAGTGAATAAAGCAGTTCCCGTAGCTCACCAACGTTCTCACCAGTCTCGGCCGAGATGAACGCTACGTAATCCGCTTTTTGAGACAGGTACGTTTTCTTGAGGTACTCTAAAGCGGTTTTCCGCTGCACAGCCATAGGAATCAGCACCTCTTCTCCACCCTCGAACACCTCATCTTCTTCCGGCAATTCGGCTTTCTCCGTCCAGGAAGCTTTGGGCGAGAACCGGTCCATTTTGTTGAAGACCAGTACCATGGGTTTATCGGCCGCTTTGATGTCGGCCAGGGTTGAATTGACGACTTCAATCTGCTCCTCGAAATTGGGGTGCGATACGTCCACCACGTGAACCAGAATGTCGGCTTCGCGCACCTCGTCGAGCGTCGATTTGAACGACTCGATCAGCATCGTTGGCAGTTTACGAATGAACCCGACGGTGTCGGTCAGCAGAAACGGGATGTTGCCAAGGGTTACTTTACGAACCGTCGAGTCGACCGTCGCGAAGAGTTTATTTTCGGCAAATACATCGGCTTTCGCCAGGGTGCGCATCAGCGTCGATTTCCCGACGTTGGTATACCCCACCAGAGCAACGCGTACCAGACGGTCACGCTCTTTCCGGCGGGTCACACTCTGCTTGTCAATCTTGGCGAGTTTTTCCTTCAGAAAAGCGATCCGGTCTTTCACGATCCGGCGGTCCGTTTCAAGCTCTTTCTCCCCCGGTCCACGCATACCAACGCCCCCTTTCTGGCTGGTCAGGTGACTCCACATGCGGGTCAGGCGGGGATACATATACTGGTACTGCGCCAACTCGACCTGCACCCGCGACTGGGCCGTTTGTGCCCGCATCGAGAAGATGTTCAGGATGAGCAGACTCCGGTCAAGGACTTTTATGTCTTTGAAGCTGTCTTCCAGATTCCGCACCTGTGAGGGCGACAGGTCATCATCAAAAATAACGCAGTCGACCGGATTGTCGAGAATGAACGTCTGTATTTCTTCCAGCTTACCTTTACCAACAAACGTCCGGTTGTCTGGATGTTCGAGTTTCTGGGTAAACGTCTTAATCGTTTTAACGCCCGATGTTTCAGCCAGAAAAGCCAGTTCGTCGAGGTAATCTTTTGTTTGTTCAGCCGTCTGCTTTTGCGTGATTACGGCAACAAGGATAGCGGTTTCGGCTGGTTTATGTGTGTCGACCATGTAGTTTTCGTAAGGTAACCAGGGGGTTATCGCATGAAGGCTCAAGGCGTAAGCCTGTCTGAAAAGCGATTGGCCTGTAAATTATAACGGGCTCTATTCGGTAAAAGTTTCGACTCGGAATGGCCCGTATATCCGGCCGAAACTTATCGGCAGATGGGCCATATCGTCAAGATATGGCCTATCTCGAAGTATCCCTAAACCTGCACGGTTTTCCAGCGTCCCCGACGGAAAACCCAGATAGCCACACCGGCCAGCAACGTTTCGCTGATGGCCACCGACCAGAACACCCCCGGCGGCCCCCAGTTCAGGGTATGCGCCAGCAGGTACGCCAGCGGGATTTCAACAACCCAAAAACACACTATGTTAATGATTGTTGGGGTACGGGTGTCGCCGGCCCCGTTGAGCGACTGGCTAAGCACCATCCCGTAGGCCATGAACAGATAGCCAAGGCAAAACACCCGAAGGCATTCGACGGCTATTTCCACCACCCGGACATTATTGTCGAACAGGCCCACAATGGGCGCTGCGCCCAGAAAAAAACCGGCGCCAACGGCTGCCAGAAAGAGCATGTTGCAGAAAGCCGCCCGCCAGGCGGAGGTCTCGGCACGTTCGGGCTGACCCGCCCCCAGATTTTGTCCCACCAGCGTAGCGGCAGCATTCGCCAGTCCCCAGGAGGGCAGAATGGTAAACACAATGATGCGGATTGCGATGGTATACCCCGCCACCACATCGCTGCCAAAGGTAGACAGTATGCGTGTCAGAAATATCCAGCTGGCCGATCCGACCAGGAACTGGCTGGTTCCTCCTACGGCTATACTCAGCAGATTGCGAATGATGCCCGCGTCGGGTGCCATATCGGCCCGTAAGACCTGAATAACCCCTTTTACCCGCGTCAGGGCGTAGAGTTGATACAATACCCCGATGGATCGGCCAATGGTAGTTGCCACCGCCGAGCCCATTACACCCAGCGCCGGTATGGGGCCAAGTCCGAAAATGAAGACCGGACACAGGACGATGTTGACCCCATTGGCCAGCCATAGCGACCGCATGGCAACGGAGGCATCGCCCGACCCGCGCAAACAACCGCTCAGGGTATACAGCAGCACAATGGCCGGAGCACTCGCAAAGATCATCCGCGTAAACCCGACTCCGTTGGCAATGAGTCGGGCATCGCCCCCCATCAGCCGCAGAATGTCTTCGGCACACAAGAAGCCGATTCCGCCCATCAAAACGCCCATCGTCAGGGATACCAGAATGACCTGCCCCACGGCGGTACCGGCTCCCCGCTGGTTATCCTCCCCTACCCGGCGAGACACCAGCGCCGTAGCCGCCGTACTGAGGCCAATGGCAATGGAATAAACGATGGTCAGCACCGACTCCGTGAGCCCTACCGTCGCAATGGCTTCCGTCCCGATTTTGGCCACAAAGAAGACGTCGACAACGGCAAACAGCGATTCCATCACCATTTCCAGAATCATGGGAACGGAGAGCAGGAAGATAGCCCGATTGATGCTACCGGTTGTAAAATTGGTTTCTGTACCGCGCAATGCGGCCAGGAATAACCGAAAGAATTTGGTCATTGACACAAAGGAAAGCGCAACAGCCCAGTGGCTATTGACAGCGTATGAATGAAGTAAACATGAGCGTAGCTGCCAAATGCACCAGTTGCGTCATAGGCGACGTATGAGTTGGTGGCAGCAACCAGAGAAGAAGTAAAAACCGCGTAGGTTTTTAAGCGAGGAAAATCATCGGCTTTATCGAACCGCAGCAGCGGCTACTGTTAAGACTGCAAACTTACGGTTTTCCTCTCGGGAAAACCAAACCTGTTTGAGTTAACGGTCGATTGGAAGAGGTATCGGCTCGTATACCACCTGCAAAAAGCCCGTTTCGAACGGTTCTGACGTTAGGAGCGTAAACTGTGTTTCTACGGCGTCTGCCCCGAAAAGCGGGATACCAGTCCCCAAACTAACCGGTGCCAGGGTAATGATGAGCCGGTCGATTAACCCGGCATTGAGCAGGACGGTGTTTAACTGCCCGCCACCCACTAACCAGATGTCTTTTCCGGGTTGATTTTTCAGGGATTTCACAAAGATGGCCGGATCGTCAGTCACAAACCGAACATCATTCGTGTCTGTCAGGCTGGCCTGGCGGCTGAACACATAGTTTAGTTTATCAGCATACGGAAACTCCCCTCCAAAACCCAGAATCGTTTGATAGGTTGAATTTCCCATGAGGGTGGTGTCTACCGAAGCCAGGAAGTCAGCATAACCATAATCAAGCTGATCCGGATTAGAAATCGACTCAAGCCAGTCGACGCGCCCGTCGACGCGGGCAATGTAGCCATCAAGAGAGGTGGCGATGTATAAAATGAGCTTTCGCATAGCAAACCAATCCCGCTTTATATCGTTTTACAAAAATGGACTCCGCTACACCTACGATCGATGATCTAGCTAATTTACTAAAAAACGAGCTATCTGTTCACCACTATCCGACAGACGAACAGGGGGGCGTTTATCGTCCGTCGACACAGCCGGTTCAACGGATTGGGTTGGCCCTGGAGCCGTTTCCGGGTTTGGCAAAATGGGTAACGGAGATGGACCTCGACGCCCTGTGGCTGCACCGCCCGTGGCAACTCGACCTAACCCATTTACCACCCGATGTGGGTGTTTTATCCCATCATCTTCCCTTCGACGAAACCCTGACCATTGGGTACAACACCCGGTTAGCCAGCCAGTTGGAAGCCCTTAACCCACCAAAACCACTAGGGTATAAAGCAGACCCCACAACCAAAGAATCTACGTCCAAACGCCCTATTGGAATGCTGGTTGATGTACCCGAACAGGAGTTCGATCATTGGCTGTCTGTCGTTAAAGATCGTTTTGGCGGATACGACCGGGCCGAAGCGGGGCACGGTTCCACGGGCTGGCATCCCGATAGTTCCCGAATTGCGGTAGTAGGCGCTATGACCGATGCGCTCGTCCGGGAAGCCGCCGAACGGGGTGCTCATCTGTATCTGACAGGCGCTTATCGTAAACCGGGCCAGCAGGCAGTTGATGAAACCGGCATTGCGGTGATTGCCGTGGGCCACCGCCGGTGTGAAGAATGGGGGCTGGATGCCCTGGCAACCCTATTGCATGAACAAGGTTCGGTCGATTGCGTAGTGCATCACCAGCCCCTGATAATCAGAGGATAAGTACCTTCATTTAGGATATTATAAAATATCGCGCGGGTCGTCGGCAATGCGCGTGTTATCGTAGAAAGTATCCATCAGGGTCATATCTTCGTCCGAAATGGTGAAATCCAGCACATTGAAATTTTCCTGAATTCGCTCCCGTTTAACCGACTTTGGAATGGTAACCACACCATGCTGCAGGGACCACCGGATCAGGAGTTGGTAAGTCGACTTCCCGTATTTTTCGGACAGCGCAACCAATTTAGGGTCGCCTGCTTTTTGACCCCGAACCAGGGGTGCGTAGCCTTCGGGCTGAATAGTTTTCTGGCGGCAGTAGTCCATCACCTCGGGCAGATAGCAGTACGGACTGAACTCAATCTGATTGATCGCCGGGGTAATCTGCGCTTCGGTAAGTAACTCGTCGATATGTGCCGGGTAATGGTTTGACACGCCTATAGCTCTGGCCCGGCCTTCCGAATAAATTTTTTCGAGTGCCCGCCAGGTTTCGTGACGGTGCTGTTTTATTGGCCAGTGAATCAAGTAGAGGTCAACGACATCGATACCCAGCCGGTCGAGGCTTCGGTTAAAGGCCCGCAGGGTACGGTTATAACCCTGGTCTTCGTTCCAGACTTTGGTGGTAATGAAAATATCGCTTCTCGGAATACCACTGGAGCGTATGGCATCAGCTACTTCGCGTTCGTTGCCGTAAGCAGCCGCCGTATCAATTAAACGGCACCCCACTTCAAGTGCGCATTCGATGGCCGACTGCACTTCATCATTGTGTTTGGGCGCATAGACACCGAGTCCCAACAAAGGCATTTCAACCCCATTATTCAGTGTGGTATATGGTATACTCATCCGGTAGGTTGTTTTCATATGTCTAAGTATATAATAATGAAAAATAACAGGAAGATGTTTCAGAAAAGCGACAATAAGGGAGGCAAACTTGATTCGACATTCCATCGTATGTTTGCTCACCAGTCTCATACTTCCATCACCTTAGGCGTTTATGCAATTATTATACCTGATTGCCAGCCTCGTTTTTATTAGTCAAACTTTGGCATGGTCACAAACCACTTCGTCGTCGGGATTAATGCAGTATTCGGCTGAACTGGGTGGATTAGCCGCGTCGAATGAGCAAAATCCATTCTGGCTGAGGGCCAATCAATATGCCACTACACCCGTACGCGGTTCGTTTGCCACTGTTCGGCTGGGGCTTTCCCGTGCGTATAAGCCACAGCCAGATTCCAGTTCGGCAAAAAAGTCCCGATTCAACTGGGGGTTTGGCCTTTACGCCGTTGCCAATGCCGGTCCCCGCGCTGCATCCGGCCAACCGGCAATTCTCCTGCCCGACGCTTACGTACGTGTTCGCTATGGTGTTTTTGAACTATACGGCGGTAATCGTCGGGAGGTCGCTGGCCTGGGCGATACGCTCCTGACATCGGGCTTTGTGGCCTGGTCGGGCAATGCCATGCCATTCCCTAAAATCCAGCTGCATACCCCCAACTTTGTACCGATTGGTTTTACCAAAAACCTGCTGTCGTTTCGGGTTGGCTACGCGCACGGCTGGCTCATCGATGCCTACATTAAGGATAGCTATCTCCACCAGAAATACCTGTATGGGCGTATTGGCAAGCCAAAGTGGCTAATTCGGGTGTATGCCGGGCTGAACCATCAGGTGCAGTGGGGCGGCCACGCTGACTACCTCATGGGTACACCCCTGGCGATAAACGGAAGTCTTTCCACTTCCTTCCGGGACTACCTCTCGCTCGTCACGGGGCGCTATCCGGATGCGCTTGAAAATGATCGGTTTACGAGTTTCGACGGGACAAATCGGTTAGGCAACCACGTTGGCAGCTACGATATTGCCGTGGAATGGAACGGCAGCAACCACAACTGGTTTCTCTACCACCAGCACATGTACGACGATGCGTCGGGGCTGGCGTTGCAGAATGTGCCCGATGGCCTGACCGGACTGCGGTACCTGAATCGGTCGAACGCCCGTTCCCGATTTCGATTTCAGCACCTATTACTCGAGTGGCTGAGTACCACCAATCAAAGTGGCCCAACCTTCGACCCGACCGCGCGCTATCAGGGGGCGGATAACTACTTCAACCATAGCCAGTATATCCAGGGCTGGTCGTATCGGGAGCGTACGCTGGGTACGCCGTTTATTATGCCACGGCCCGAGCTGGCACCGGAGATCGGGAACACCTATGGCGGCAACGGTTACTACCCCAACAACCGCATCATAGCCTGGTATGTGGGGGGCAGGGGTGCATTCCGGCAAGGCCCAACCCTGACCACCCGCCTGTCGTACAGCCGGAATTTCGGCTCTTACAAACAGCCTTATCCGCAAGTGTTCCACCAGTTTTCCGGCTTATTGATTGCGCAGTGGCCACTTAACCAGTGGCCCGGCACGGTTCTTACAACCTCCGTGGCGATAGACCGGGGTGACCTGTTGCCGGGTAGCGCGGGCGGTTTTTTGAGCGTGAAAAAAGTGTGGTAAACACAATTCGATTCGCAGGAAGTTAAAGTATTTGAAAATTTTTTAATCATATTTTAATCTTTACGAATCCGTTTGGTGCGTGGTCACGTATAGTCAAGTGCAGCAATGAAACGCTGTAACTCGACTTACTTTTCAACGCGAAAAATGATGACTACGCTTTACAGTAAAACGCTTCGACTGTTTACCGGACTACTAGCGGTCGGCTCCTTACTAATCCTGGACGGTTGCCAGGACCACCGGCTATCGCCCGATTCCTCCACCCTGCCCGATGCCACCATTTATGCCCTCAACGACGCCAATCAACTGGTACGGTTGAACATCCGGACGCCCAATGCCCCGATGGCCACAACAACCATCACCGGTCTGGCATCCGGAGAACGAATCCTGTCGATTGATTTCAGACCGGCCACGGGGCAGCTTTACGGCGTTAGTAACATGAGCCGCCTGTTTGTCATCAACACAGCAACCGCCGAAGGACGCGCTCTGACCACTACGCCCTTTACCCCTGCCGTAGCCGGTTCTGTGGTCGGGCTGGATTTTAACCCGACCGTTGACCGCATCCGGCTGGTAACGAATACCGGGCAGGATTTACGCCTGAACCCCGAAACCGGCACAGTAGCCGCCGTTGACGGAAACATCAACGGCGTTTTCGGGGCAATGATTTCGGAAGTTGCCTATACCAACAACCGGGCGGGCTCCACCACGACTACCTTGTACGACATCGACCCCGCAACGGATCGGCTCTACATACAAAACCCGCCCAACAACGGCACACTAACGGATGTTGGCCCATTGGGGTTAGACATTACGGGGTCGGCGGGCTTCGACATTTCGCCAACCGATAACACTCAGGGGCTGGTGGCCGTCATGTTCAACGGCGTTTCGGAGTTACAGCAGATCAACCTGTCGACGGGACGATTGCAGAAACTGGGCAATCTTCCCGGCACCATCATTGGTCTGGCCATCCCAACCGAACCCGTTGCCTACGCCCTTGACGGAGCCAATAACCTGCTCATCTTTAACCCCATGAATCCTGCCCCCGTAACGAAGGCGCTTACCGGTCTTCAACCCGCCGAAGTACTTTACGGGATTGATTTCAGACCCGCAAACGGACAGTTGTACGCCATTGGCAGCAGCAGTCGGCTGTACACCATCAATACATCCAACGGGGCGGCCACAATGGTGGGTGCGGGTCCGCTGAGCACTTTGCTGTCGGGAACGGATGTCGGCTTTGATTTCAACCCCACCGTCGACCGGATTCGGGTCACGACAACCACCGGGCAGAACCTGCGGCTGAATCCGAACGATGGTGCGGTTGCCGCCGTAGATGGCCCGCTCAATCCGGGAACACCAATGGTATCGGCATCGGCTTATACGAACAATTTTGCGGGTGCTACCACAACTACGCTGTATAACCTCGATATTCAGGGCGCTTCGGTTATGCTGGTTCAGCAGAATCCGCCGAACAACGGCACGCTGGTATCGGTAGGTTCATTAGGCTTCATGGCCGAAGCAGCCAACGGATTCGATATTGGCGGCACATCGGGCACCGCCTACGCGCTGCTTCGGTCAAACGGTACAACCCAATTGTATACGATCAATTTAACCACTGGCTCGGCCACGGCGGGGGCATCGCTACCCGGCAACCCAACAATCCGCGGCTTTGCACTCGGGCTAGGCTTCTAATCCCGTTCAGGGTACAAGCACGTACCAAATCCGCTGCAATCCTTCTACTCCCGATGGTCAGACAAACTGGTTCCGCTCACCCGGCCAGGCTGCCTGACCATCGGGAGTATTGTTTTATGACGATGATTTATCCTCCCGGCGGTCGCACCCAAACCAGCAACGTCGCCAATACCGAACTCACCCACGGCGCAGTAAAAAAAGTCTGGTATGGATGACCCGCTTTCCCTAAAAAGTACAAAAGCGTAATCAAGGCATTTCACACCTTTCGGTCTTTTGAAAACACCTCCTGTTCACACACCCACCGTCCTTTTTCAGGACACGTTTGAAATCGGCAACGTTCCCGATAACGATTGCGTGAAAAAATAATCCGGAACGCTTCGTTCACAGAAATAGCGCATTTAATCTTGATTAGGTAATGCCCTGAACAGCCGGTGGGCTGTCGAGTGTATTTCTATGAAAAAGGCAATTTCAACGAAGGTAAACGATCTACCCCACGGTAGCGGCCATGCACCACGGACAGGACGACTTCATCCTCTGGAAACGGGGCGTTTCACGTTAGCAGGCTATAACGACCGATACACAACTTCTTATTCATCTTAATTCCTCCATGAAAAAACCCTTTTTGACCGACAACTTCTTATTGCAAACGGAAACGGCTCAACAGCTCTACCACGAGTTTGCCAAACCCATGCCGATCATCGACTACCACTGCCATCTGCCTCCCGACCAGATTGCCAATGACCTGACGTTCGACAACCTGACCCAGATCTGGCTTTACGGCGATCATTACAAGTGGCGGGCCATGCGGGCCAATGGCGTCGATGAAAGCTATTGCACCGGCAAGCAGGACGACTTCGCCAAATTTCAGAAGTGGACCGAAACGGTGCCTTATACCCTGCGCAACCCGCTTTACCACTGGACACATCTGGAGTTACAACGCTATTTCGGCATCACCGAAACCCTCAATGGGACGAGTGCGCGCCGGATTTACGACAGTTGTACCGAACAGCTCCAGTCGCCGGATTTTTCGGTGCGGAACCTGCTGCGCCGGATGAATGTGGAGACCGTCTGCACCACCGACGACCCCGTCGATTCGCTGGAACACCACCAGAAGCTGCTCGATGCGGGCTTCGAGATCAGCGTACTACCTACCTTCCGGCCCGACAAAGCCATGGCGGTCGAAGATGCTACCGCTTTCAATCTGTATGTTACCCGGCTGGAAACGGCCAGCAACCGGGAGATCAGGAATTTCAACGATTTTCTGGATGCGCTGCGCCAGCGGCACGATTACTTTGCAGCCATGGGCTGTAAACTGTCCGACCACGGACTGGAACAGATCTATGCCGAAGACTACACGGAAGCCCAAATCCACGCCATTTTCAACAAACTCCGGCATACCGGGCAGCCACTGACGCAAGCTGAAGTACTGAAATTCAAATCGGCCATGCTGGTGTATCTGGCCGAGATGGATTGGGAGAAAGGATGGACCCAGCAGTTTCACCTTGGTGCGCTGCGCAACAACAACTCCCGCATGTTGCGCCAACTGGGACCCGACACGGGCTGGGACAGCATCGGCGACTTCTCGCAGGCGCGGGCGCTGGCTCGCTTTCTCGACCGGCTCGACACAACGGATAAACTAGCCAAAACGATTCTCTACAACCTCAACCCCGGCGACAATGAGTTGATGGCGACCATGATCGGTAACTTCAACGACGGTTCTGTAGCGGGTAAAGTACAATTTGGCTCGGGCTGGTGGTTTCTCGATCAGAAAGAGGGTATGGAGCACCAGTTGAATGCGCTGTCCAACATGGGGCTGCTGAGCCGGTTTGTGGGTATGCTGACTGATTCACGCAGCTTTCTGAGTTACCCGCGCCACGAGTATTTCCGCCGGATTCTCTGCAACCTCTTCGGCAACGACATCGAAAACGGCGAACTCCCCGACGACATCGACTGGACGGGCCAGGTAGTTCAGAAGATCTGCTACGGCAACGCAAAATCGTATTTCGGCTTCAGCAGCAAACCAATGGAACTGGCGTTGTAACAAGAGTAACCAGCGTAGTCCGGCAGCGGCCGACCGTCTCCCCGCTGCCGGACTTAGGAACGGGGTTACTCAGCTCCATCGGAAACTGGTAAAGGTGGGCGTCCACTGGTCGTTGGGCATAGTCACAGACTATACCGGGCCATGACTCGGGCTATACCGATTTCGACTGGTTTCGGGTAGAGTCTGTGCCGGGAATAAGCCCTTCGCTTAATTTGCCAGTACTTTTGGTCCCTGCCGGTTGATTTCCGACACGTAGGCTTCGCTGGCGATACCAACGGCCAGGAACGCCTGCTGCATGGCGGCACCTACTTTTTCGGCGGTTTGAGCATCGCGGCTCAGCGCGAACATCGATGGCCCGGAGCCGGAAATGCTGCAGCCCAGGGCACCGTTATCCAGCGCAGCCTGTTTAGCCTCGTTAAATTCCGGAATCAGAATGGCCCGCACCGGCTCAATGATTACGTCGACGAGCGACCGGCTGATAAGGCTATAGTCGGGCGTCATTAAACCGGCGATCAGACCGGCCACGTTACCCATCTGGATAATCGTGTTCTTAAGTGACACTTCGTTTTTCAGGATGAAGCGCGCGTCTTTGGTGTTGACTTCAATATCGGGGTGAACCAGCGTGCAGAACAGTGTGGCCGGGGTTTCGATCTTAATAACGTCCAATGGACTGTAGCTTCGTACCACTACAAATCCACCCAGCAACGACGGCCCAACGTTATCGGCATGGGCCGAGCCACAGGCAATGCGTTCGCCCTCCATCGCAAAAGGCAGCAGCTTCAGAATGGGCAACGGCCGACCCAGCAGCTCATTAACGGCGAAGACACCCGCTACGGCACTGGCCGCGCTGGACCCCAGGCCACTACCCAGCGGCATCTGCTTATGCAGCACAATGTCGAGGCCGAGGTCCGTACGGTCTATGCTCCTGAGATAGGTCTGTATGGCAATACCCGCCGTATTCCGGGCTGCTTCGCGGGGCAAACGCCCGTCGTCGCCGATAATATCTGTGATCCGAACGCCCGGCTCATCGCTGGTTGTCAGTACAATCTGGTCGCCGGGGTTATCGACGGCAAACCCAAAAATATCAAATCCACAGGCAACGTTAGCCACAGTGGCGGGGGCAAATACTCGAATTGAATCCACGATAGAAGGAGCAGCAAAGCGCAAAGGTAGTGATTTGGGCTGAAAATCAGCCGGTGTTCTACCCGGCACCGTTAGTCATCATCGTCATCATCGCCATCGGCAGTTTTGCCGGTTCGGACAAAGGCCCCCCGGCGCGGGGCGGGCATTACACTTTTCTCCCCACGCACCGTTTGCCACACGATCTCGCTGAAAATAAGGTCGTCGATTTCGTCGGGGCGGGTCAGGTTAAAAAGTGACGATCGTTTTGAATTTACGTTGACTGCTACGTTTTTCTGGTTGATATCGATACCGGCTTCACGGGCCGTAAACGGAGCCGGATTAGCCTTTTTATCGAAACAGCGCCACATGGGCGTAGCAGCCGCATCGTACTGGCTCATGGGTTTCAGACCCAGAATCAGCTCGATGGTCCGCAGCAAACCCGAGGTCGAGTACATGGTGTGGTCGACAAAATTACGCTTCACAAAGCCACCGGCCACGAACGCTATCGAGCGGTGGGCATCTACATGGTCGGGGCCGTTCTGAGCATCATCTTCCAGAATAAACACCACCGACTGATTCCAGATCGAACTTTTGGACAGGTGCTCCACGAACCGACCCACGGCCAGGTCATTATCGGCAACGGCAGCATCGGGCGTAGGCATGCCGATGCGGGCTCCCGAGGTGTGGTCGTTGCCAAACCGCAGCGTATTGAACGTTGGCAGTTTTCCGGCGGTCAGCAACTGGTCGAAATCGGTTTCCCAGGCTTCCTCGCGCTTGCTGTCCAGATAGCCCAGATTGTACCCTTTAAAGGTGGGGCAGAACTTCCCTTCCAGCGTTTTGATGTTCGGCTTTTCGTCGTCGGCAAACCAGCCGTAACTCCGGAACGATATGCCCGCCCGCTGGCAATGGTCCCAGATGAAGCCATCGCGCGGGTGTGCTATTTCCTTCTGCCCTTCGTAATCGTACGTTCCTCCCCGACCGCCGTAGCTGGTAACCCAGTTCTTCTCGACATAATCGTTGGCGTAAGCCGCCGACGACCAGTTGTGCCCGTCGGCACTAACTTCGGCATCGACGTAGAAGTTATCCAGCAGCACAAATTCTTTCGCCAGCGCGTGCTGGTTCGGCGTTACCTTTTCGGGAAACAGGCACAGCGATGCGTCGCCGTTGCCTTCTTTCATATCGCCCAGAATCTGGTCGTAGGTGCGGTTCTCCTTGATGATATAAAATACATATTTGATGGGCGACTTATCTCCCACCCGCATTGGAATGGGGTTGCCGGCTTCCCCCTCCGCCTGCAGCTCCTTGCTTTTTGTGTAGGGCGTGTTGGCATACACCAGCCGCGAATAAGCCGCCAGCGTTTCGGCATCCGGCGTGTCGATGATGGAGAGCGTCCCTTTGAACAGACCCGCGATATACTGAACGGGGCCAGGGTTGGCCTGCGGATTGGGACCGACCTGCTGCGGGGTACGCGTCCGCACCGGATTGGGCCCTTTTGGATTGGCTTTCGAGGAAAACCCTTTGCCGTTGGTCACGTAAAGTTTGGAACCGATCACCTTTACCGCCGTTGGGTACCAGCCCGTCGGGATGAAGCCGCTGGATTGGCTATGCCCTTTACGGGCGACATCGAACACCGCCAGACAGTTATTATCAGCGTTGGCGATGTAGAGCGTATTCTCGTCGTCGCTCAGAGCCAGACCGTTAGGCGTAGTACCAACGGGGGCATTGGGAAAGAGCGAGGTCGTGAGCGTTTCAATCACCTGCCGCTTCGCGACGTCGATGAGCGCCACGGTATTGTCGTTGCCATTCGCAACGTAGAGGTATTTACCGTCTTTGGTAAGCAGCAGGTCGTTGGGATTCTTGTTCGTCGGAATCTTAGCGGTTATCGTCTGCTTGTTAACATCCACGACCAGCACGCTGGCCCCACCCCAGGACGAAATAAACAACTCATTCTTATCCGGCGACAGCTTACAGGTGTAAGCTGCAGCGCCGATGTTCAGTTTGTTGAGTACCTGCCGGGTTTTGGTATCGGCGATGTACAGCGAGCTATCTTCTTTCGTGACGATGTAAATTCTATTCTTCGCATCATCAATGCACAGGCCCGTCGGTGAAATTTTAACCGGCCAGGGTTTTCCCAGGACAATCGGCTCGTCGGGCACCAGTTGTTTATTCTCGATTTTATAGACCAGAATCCGGTTGTCGTTCCCACCCGACGCGTAGAGCCGTGTTTCGTCCTGGCTGAAGGCCAGCCCCAGGTACGACTTACCGACTTTGGCGGTATCAACAATCTGCTCCGTACCGGCATCGATCAGCGTAATACTTTGGGTACTCTGCCCATTGTTGGTTACAGCCAGGTATTTTCTGGAGGGCGAAACCACCAGATTCAGGGGAAGATCGTCGAGGTCGAGGCTCCGGCCCGGCGGTGTCAGGGCCCATCCGTTGGGTAGGTTGACCCGTTTAGCGGCCAGTTCCTGGTACGTCTCAGCTTCTTCCGAAGACGCGGTCGTGTTGCCCGCCCGGTGGCAGCCCGCCACTACGGCCAGCATCAGACTAATGCCGCAGAGTACTGTCGAAAAGGTTTTCATTCGATTAAGAGGGTTAATAGAGTCAGTAAATGCGTTTTACGAGATTGCTATATTTTCCGTGGTGTCGGGTTTGAAAACCAGGCGAACGAAGTTTTGAGAAACCTCACCGTGTCAGTTTCTTAAAACTGACACCACAGTGCTACCGTAGAGAAACCATTAATCGTCGTCGTCGTCGTCATCATCTTCAGCACCTGCCAGATGGGCGGGGTATTTCTTTTTGCCTTTGGCCGTGAACCACAGAATCCGGTTGAGGAGGTCGTCGTGCCCCCGGTCGATCTGATGGAAACCAAAGCGAATCGACTGGTTCGTGAAGCGCAGTGACGCACCTTTCTGTCCTGCCGGCAACGCATTCATTTCGGTGAGCGATACCCGGTTGGGCAGGGCGGTGTAGGCAAACGAGAAGTCCGGTTTATCCGTGAAGCAGTCGAACATGGGCAGGGCGGTGGCGTCGATGACATTCATGGGCGGCAAACCCAGAATCTGCTCCATCGTCCGCACCACGGAGGTCTGGTTGTAATTGGTACGCACCGTTTTCTGCAACCGCGAGTACGGGCTGATGACAAAACCCGTTGTTCGGTAGGCCGACACATGGTCCCAACCCGCCTGCGAATCATCTTCGGTAATGAATATGACCGTTGAAGCCGCAAACCGGCTGTGCGTGATGGCATCGACAATGCGCCCCACGGCCAGGTCGTTATCGGCCACCATAGCGCGGGGCACTGGAAAGCCGGGGCTCATGCCCGAGGTGTGATCGTTAGGCAGCGACATCACCATCAGGTTTGGCAGGTCGGCGTTGGGGTTGGCGGCTATTTCGTTCAGCTCCTTGATAAACGCATCGGCGCGCATCTGGTCGCTGATGGTTTCGTCGTCGCAGCCCGGAAAATCCATGGCCAGAATGGGCCGCACCCGCGAGATGGTCGACGTATTGGTAAACGAGAAGGGTTTGCTCTCCTGCCGAAGCTGATACAACTTGCTCCAGTCGTAGGCTTTTTTGTCGAAGGTGCAGGAACAGGCTTCGCCGTACATGCGTACTGTTTTGCCGTGGTCGAGGGCGTTGTTCCAGATCAGCCCTTTTTTGTTGTACACCATGGCATCATACAGCACGTGCGGGTAACTGCGGAACCACGCCCGAACGCTCTTTTCGGTATAATCCGTTACCATGGCCGCACTCGCCCAATGGTGTCCCTCGGCCGACGATTTACCCGACACGTGGTAGTTGTCCATCAGCAGATAATCCTGCGCCAGCCGGTGCTGGTTGGGTGTGATGCTATCGCCGAAGATGCACAGTTCGGGGGCGCCGTTGCCCTGCGGCATATCGCCCAGAACCTGGTCGTAAGTGCGATTTTCCTTGATAATATACAGCACGTGCTTGAATACCGACGGCTCGCCGATGCGCTCGGGCACGGGTTTAGGCGCCACATTTGGCCGGGGTGCCTGCTCCGTTAACGCCAGCCGAAACTGCTGACTCATGCGTTTTACCTTGTCGGTATACGTATCCAGTTGTGCCTGAGCAGGAACGGGAATAAAGGAAATAGAGGCCAGTTGTTTGTGCGAGTTGTAGGCTTTTAATTCCTTCGACGGATTTTTGCCCTGGCTCCCCTGATCGACCGGGTTGGCAATTCGGGCGCCGATGGCTTCCAGATTCGTCACGTACAGTTCGTTGTCGTTCAGCACAATACCCGACGGATAGGCCTGCGTGGGAATATAGCCTTTGATAACCGAAGCCCCTTTCCCGGTAGCCGACGCTTTCTCGCCAAGAGCCACCACGCAAAGGGCGTTATCCATTCCATTGGCCACATAGAGCGTAGTTCCCTGCGGATTGATGGTCAGTCCATTAGGCGTACTGCCGATGTAGCCATTCCCCCGGTTGAACAGTCCCACAAAGATGGAATCCGTCACCTGCTGGGTTTTGGCGCTGATAACCGACACGTAATCACTGTTCCCGTTGGCCACGTACAAAAACTGCTGATCGGGGCTGCTGATGATGGCGTTGGGGTGCAGCCCGACGGACAGCTCCCGCTCCGGTTTGCCCTGGGTAATGTCGATGATGGACACCGTTCCTCGGGCCATAGCGCCCGTTTTTGGATCGATGTAAGCGCTGCCCCAGGGAATACCGGCCGTTTCCAAGCCGTTGGCAGCATCAGGAACCGGCCCGGCCCAGTTGGTTACGTAGGCGCGGTTGCCGAGGAGTGTCAGGCCAAAAGGTGCCACCCCGGTGGGGGCCGTCCAGATTACCCGCTGGTCGTTGACCCGGACTTTCACCAGTTGGTTATTCCCGTTCAGCACAGTGTAGAGCATCAGTTCGCCTGATTCCTCTCTTAGCGCTACTTCATTGGGCAGGGCGATGGTAGCCGGTGCAATGGGTTCGAACGGAATGGCCCGAATGAGCCGGGCACGGGAGCCGTCCCAAACGACCTGCATCACGTGTGAGTTCGCGACATCACGACCACCGGCACCCCAGAAAATATAGGTTGAATCGTGGTGAACGATGGCTTTGATCCCCGAAAAGGAACTCATGCCTCCCTTCAGTCTCGACCCTTTGTTGTAATCCCAACGCGAAACCAGCTTATGACTTTTCACGTCGAAGAACGCGATGCCGTAGCGATCTTCCACCACCAGCGTTTTTTTATCGGGCAGCAGTACGGCATCCAGGCTATGGTTTTCGACATTGGCCTCGCCAAAACTCACCGACTCCCCCGCCCCGTCGATAACCCGGTTGTACGGCATCAAAAAAGGAGATGTGTTGGTAAGCGTGCTATCATCGGTAGCCGTTCGATAAGCCGACGACACCGCCGACCGACCACCGCTGGCAGGTCCAAACTGATGACAGCTGCTCAGTAACGAAACACTGGCAAGTACATAGAGTCCGGAAGTAATAGACCGTAAATTGATTTTCATAATGTGCCGTAGCCAGAACCTGTCTGGCGGATAAATATAGGGGGTTGTATCAGGATTGAAGTAAATTGGTGTGTTATGAAATGATTTCCCGGGTATTTACGAAAGAGAAAAGCCGCGTACTAATGCCCTTGTATCAGGGTAAAAGAGGTTCTCAAATTTCTTTACTTACCAGTAAAAGTAGCTACCCCACCCCAACCCCTCCCCTTTTCCAACCATATCCGTCTCATGGCAAGCATCGTTCCCCGCAGAGAATTTATCAAACAGGCCACCGCAGCGAGTGTCAGTATGGGTTTCCTGAGCGCTCCCGGCCCGCTTATTCAAACCAACGGCTCGGCGGCCGAGAAAGTGGTTATCGGCATTATGGGCACCAATGGGCGGGGTGAGGCCCTGGCGCAGGGATTTGCCAAACTACCAGGTGCCGAAGTGGGCTATATCTGCGATGTGGACGATCAGGCCGTTACCAAAGGTGTAAAAGCCGTACTGGCCGGTGGACAGAAGAAAGCCCCAAAAACCGTTACCGATTTCCGGCAGATTCTCGACGACAAAGCCATCGATGCGCTGGTCATTGCCGCCCCTGATCATTGGCACGCCCCTGCTGCTATTCTGGCCCTGAAAGCCGGGAAGCATGTGTACGTCGAAAAGCCGTGCAGCCACAACCCACGCGAAGGCGAATGGCTGGTCGAAGCGGCTCATAAATACAAGAAAGTGGTGCAGATGGGCAACCAGCGCCGGTCGTGGCCCAAGGTGGTCGAAGCCATCAATATGGTAAAAGAGGGCGCTATTGGCCGGGCGTACTTTGCCAAAGCCTGGTACGCCAACACCCGCGTGAGTATCGGCCATGGTAAACCCGCCCCCGTTCCCGCCGGGTTCAACTTCGACCTCTGGCAGGGACCGGCCCCGCGTCGGGACTACCGCGACAACATTCACCCTTACAACTGGCACTGGTTCTGGCACTGGGGTACCGGCGAACTGCTCAACAACGGCACGCACTTTATCGACTTATGCCGCTGGGGTCTGGAAGTCGACTACCCTACGGAAGTGAACTCGGTAGGAGGTCGTTACGCCTTTGAGGACGACTGGGAAACACCCGATACGCAGCTCACCAACTTTGCCTTCGCCAATCGGAAGAGCATTTCCTGGGAAGGCCGGAGCTGCAATGGGCGCAACATAGAAGGCATTTCGGGTGGCGTCGATTTCTACGGAGAAAAAGGCACTATGGCTATCCAGGGTAACGGCTACACCCTCTACGACAACAAGAACAAAGAACTTAAAAAGGTGACGGGCGACTCGAACCAGATCACCGCATCGGGACCGGGCTTCGACATGGACGTCGACCATTTCGCTAACTTCCGCGATGCCATCCGGACGGGCGTACGGCCGGTTTCGTCCATCGAGGACGCCAACAAAAGTGTGCTGCTATGCCAGTTGGGCAACATTGCCCAGCGCGTAGGCCGCTCACTAAGCTGCGACCCCGCCACCGGACGGATCAAAAACGACCCCGAAGCCATGAAGCTCTGGGGTCGGGAGTATAATCCGGCCTGGATGCCAGTGGTTTGATAATCCCCTACTCATGCACACACGACGAACCTTCATTCAGTCTGCTGCCACCCTGGGTTTGGCGGCTGGCTTCTCAGATCTGACAGATTTTACCCGTACACCAACAGCCGACAAAGGTCGGGTTGGTATCATTGGGCTGGACACATCGCACAGTACCGCGTTTACGAAACTCCTCAACGACCCGAATTCGGGACCGGACCTGGCGGGATTTACCGTGGTGGCAGCCTACCCGCAAGGGAGCGCCGACATTGAATCCAGCACGAAGCGCATTCCCGGCTATACCGAAGAGGTAAAAAAGATGGGCGTGGAGATTGTCGGCTCTATCCCCGACTTGCTGAAGAAAGTTGACGTTGTTCTGTTGGAAACCAACGACGGTCGGCCGCATCTGCAACAGGCTATGCAGGTACTGAAAGCCGGAAAACGGCTCTTTATCGACAAACCCGTTGCCGGTACGCTTCCCGATGCTCTGCTTATTTTTGAGCAGGCCAAACGGATGAACGTTCCTATTTTTTCGGCCTCCTCCCTGCGGTATTCGGCCAGTGCCCAGGCGGTTGCCAAAGGGTCGATTGGGGCCGTGCTGGGTGCCGATGCTTTTAGCCCGGCCCATCTGGAGAAAACTCACCCCGACCTGTTCTGGTACGGCATTCACGGCGTCGAAACGCTGTATACCGCAATGGGGACCGGCTGCAAGCAGGTCGTTCGGGTGCAGACCGATGGCACCGATGTCGTAGTGGGCACCTGGGCCGATGGGCGGATTGGTACCTTTCGGGGAACGCGGACGGGCAAAAATGAATACGGCGGTACGGCCTACGGCGAAAAAGGCAACGCCCCCCTTGGCCCCTATGACGGATACCGCCCCCTGCTCGTTCAGATTATTGAGTTCTTCAAGACCGGCGTATCGCCCGTCAGTGCAGAGGAAACGCTGGAAATCTACACGTTTATGGAAGCCACCGACGAAAGCAAACGACTCGGCGGTGTGCCGGTGCTACTGAAAACGGTACGGCAGAAAGCACAGAAACTGGCGAAAGAAAAATGAAAGCATTCTGTTCGATGTTGCGAGTTAGTTGAAATTGAATTTAGCTGGACGTTTCCGTAACGCGGAGTACCATCGCTCGGGCGACCCCGTCCACGCTGCAACCTAAAACCCCATGAGTCAACTCATAAAAACAGCACTGGTCGACGCCCTCCGGGTCAATGTTTACCCAACCCGACAGGAGATGGGCGCATCGGCGGGGCAGGCTGTTGTTGAGAAAATCAACGCCCTACTGACTGGAAAGCCAACGATCCGGATAATTTTCGCTGCGGCTCCTTCGCAAAATGAACTGCTGGCTTATCTGGCCGAAAGTACCGACATCGACTGGTCGCGCATCGACGTTTTCCACATGGACGAATACGTGGGGTTATCCGAAAACGCCCCCCAACGATTCGGTATGTTCCTGCGCGAACACCTGTTCGACCGGGTCAAACCCCGAACGGTGAATCTGATCGACAGCCGTGCGGACAATGCCGCTCAGACCTACACTAAACGTTTGACTGAAGCCCCGATTGACATAATCTGTCTGGGCATCGGCGAAAACGGGCACATCGCCTTCAACGACCCGCCCGTAGCCGATTTTGCGGATTCAGCCGTTATCAAGCGGGTTCAACTGGATGATATTTGTCGGCAGCAGCAGGTCAACGATGGCTGTTTTCCTACGCTGGATGATGTGCCGCATGAAGCCCTCACGTTGACCGTTCCTACGCTGATGGCCGGAGAAAGCCTTTTTTGTGTGGTCCCCGGCCCTACGAAACGCGATGCGGTGTACCAGATGCTGACCGGGCCGATCGCAACAGCCTGTCCCGCGTCCATTCTCCGAACGCATCCTAACTGCACCCTTTACGTCGACGAAGCGTCTTTCGGCAACGCGCTTCTATGATGCGTTTCGACCAACATACGGACCCACTGATTCTATCCGGAATTCACTACCAGACGAACGAACCGGTCGATGTCACGATCAAAGCTGGCCTCATTACGGACGTCCAGAAAAGGGAGCAAGCGCCTGACGAAACCTTGCCATTCATCGGCCCCGGTCTGGTGGATATTCAGGTAAATGGCTTCGCCGGAATTGATTTCAATACGACCGCCCTGACGGTCGATGAGGTCATACAAATCACGAATTCGCTGCTGCGGCTTGGCGTTACTACGTTCTACCCCACGGTCATCACAAACGCCGACGAAGCGATTCGAACGATTCTGCGAACCCTTGATCGGGCCTGCGAAACCTCTGCGCTGGTGGCGTCCTGCATCGGCGGTATCCATCTGGAAGGGCCGTTTATCTCGCCGGAAGAAGGGCCGCTCGGGGCGCATCCCAAAGCCCATGTCAAGCCCCCCGACTGGTCGCTGCTAAACTCATTTATCGAAGCGTCGGGTGGGCGTTCACGCTTGATTACCCTGTCGCCGGAGTGGCCCGGTTCGGCTGATTTCATCCGGCGGTGTGTTGAGAACGGCTTGCTGGTGGCCATTGGGCATACGGCGGCAAGTTCGGCTCAGATTCAGGAAGCGGTCGATGCGGGAGCGCGGTTATCGACTCACCTTGGCAATGCCGCCCATCAGCTTTTACCCCGCCACCCGAATTACATCTGGGAGCAACTGGCGCAGGATGAACTGGCCGCGACGGTCATTGCCGATGGGTTTCATTTGCCGCCCTCTGTGCTAAAAGTTATCGTCCGCATGAAAGCAGAAAAGGCCATACTGATCAGCGACAGCGTTAGCCTGGGCGGTATGCCCGCCGGAAACTACCACTCGCCGGTTGGCGGTGAGGTTACGCTGACCGACGAAGGCAAGCTGCATCTGGCGGGTAAACCCACGGTACTGGCCGGATCGGCACAACCACTTTTGTGGGGCGTCAACCAGTTGGTTCGCTTACAGTTGTCTTCGCTAACTCAAGCCTGGGAGATGGCATCAATCAACGCCAGCCGATTGCTGAATTTGCCCCAGCAGGGCGGCTTGACCATTGGTGCCCCCGCCGATCTGGTATTGTTCAGGCAGGATGAGTTAGGGCTTTTTGTTGATGGGATTACTAAAAACGGTTATTACACAGCGATGCGCAGAGAAAAATAACTTAGTGTATCTCCGTGCAACCTCTATGAATCTTTGTGGCAAGCCCCTTAAAAACTATGGACTCAAAAACCCTTAGCCCACGCGATACAACGATTTCGATCGGCATTATTGGCGTGCTGTTTTTTGTATTCGGGTTTGTCACCTGGGTAAACGCCATCCTGATCCCGTATTTCAAGATCGCCTGTGAACTGACCAATTTTCAGTCGTACCTAGTTGCTTTTGCGTTCTACATTTCCTACCTCGTCATGTCGGTTCCGGCATCGCGGCTACTCAGGAAAGTCGGGTTCAAGCGCGGGATGATGGTGGGCTTTTTTACTATGTCGCTGGGGGCTATGATTTTTATACCGGCCGCGTTGAGCCGGGCATACCTGATTTTCCTGACGGGCCTGTTCACCATCGGCGTTGGTCTGGCGATCCTGCAAACAGCCGCCAACCCGTACATCACCGTGCTGGGTCCGCACGACCGGGCCGCCCAGCGCATCAGCATCATGGGCATCTGTAACAAAATGGCAGGTATTCTGGCCCCCCTCCTGTTTGCAGCTGCCATTCTGCGCCCCACGGACAGCGATCTGTTCAAGCAGTTGCCCACTATGGAACCCGCTGTTCGGGCAGCCGCGCTGGATGCATTGATTCGGCGGGTGATCGTGCCGTATTCGGTAGTCAGCGTGGTCTTGATGGGATTGGGCTTGTTGATCTGGCGGTCGCCCCTACCCGAAATCGACACGGAGCAGGAAAGCGATGAACTGGCCATCGCCAACGCCGACAAAACGAGTATCCTGCAATTTCCGCAGGCCGTTCTGGGGGCCGTCGCTATCTTTTTCCACGTGGGGGCACAGGTTGTTGCCATCGACACCGTAATTGGATACGCCACCTCCATGGGGCTTTCCATCCTCGAAGCCAAAGTCTTTCCGTCCTATATCCTCACCGCCACCATTACGGGCTATATCATCGGCATCAGCGCCATTCCTAAATGGATTCGGCAGGTGAACGCCTTTCGAATTTGCACGCTACTCGGCCTGACGTTCAGCCTGTTGCTGCTGACCACAAGCGGGCGCGTCACCCTGCTCGGGCACACGACCGATGTTTCGCTCTGGTTTCTGATCAGTCTGGGGCTGGCAAACTCGTTGATCTGGGCGGGTATCTGGCCGCTGGCCCTCGACGGACTGGGCCGCTTCACCAAAGTGGGGGCGTCTTTACTGATTATGGGCCTGTGCGGCAATGCCCTGATGCCGCTCGTATACGGTCACTTTGCCGACGTGTTCGGCACAAAGCAGGCCTACTGGCTGCTGCCGGTCTGTTATAGCTACCTGATTTTTTACGCAGTCTACGGACACAAAATCCGACGGTGGTGATGCGTGACGATCACCACCGTCGGTCTGTATTATACCAGTTCCGGCACGGCAACTTCGGGCGACACGACGATCGACTTGATGATTTGCAGGGGCACATGCACCCAGTCGGGACGGTAGCTTAACTCGTGATTGAAGTCTGAAATAGCCTTTTCGAGCAAATACGTTTCAAGCATCATTTGCAGTTCGTCGGTGCTTTTCGGAATAAACGAACTACCCTGGACCGTTTCCAGATACGCCTTCATGAAGAAGCTGCTCATGGAGTGTGCCCAGAATCCGGCGTAGGGCAGCAGTTTGATCGTTTCTTCTTTCGGCACCTGGTTATTCTCCAGAAATCCCTGATAGCCAACATAATAGAACGATCGAATCATGGCCGCTACATCGCGCAGGGGCGACCGTTTTAGCCGACGTTCGCTGTAACTCCGGCTCGGGTCACCGCCGAAATCCTGAATAGCCAGATCCTTACCGGTGAGCAGGATCTTTTCCAGTTGCAGATCGCCGTGGTTCCGAATTTTGGTGGTTTCCAGCTTATGGGCATAGATCCGTCTGAGGGTGTTCAGCACATCCTCTTTGCGTTCCAGCATCTGCTCTACATCCTGCCGAACCCCCTCCGGAAGTCGCTGCACATTCCGTCTCTGCGTCTGGTAGCTTTCCCGCACCAGCGACTGCAAACCCGAAAAAAGCGACCGCTGGTAGTGCAGCGAAAACTCTTCCGGCGCAAACTCTTTCAGACTGGTATTGGAAGCCAGGGCGAGGTGCATCTGGCCAATGCGGGTGCCCAGCAAGCTGGACTGATCGGCCGACCGCTGACCAATTAACTCTCTTGTCTCAACCGGCAGATCCTCAAATGGAATGGGGTCACTCAACCTGCTCACCGGCACGTTCATGGCAGCGGCCAGCTGGGTTTTGTCGCGGGCCAGAATCCGTTCGATGAAATTGTTGATCCGCTCCAGCACATACCGTTTCCCATCGCCGTGACTGGCTACCTGCTCCTGCAGGGTGCCGAGCATAACGGGCTTTTCAGTGGTACTCAATTCGATGGAACCGGCAAAGGCAGGTACATACTCGAAATTGGCCGTTTCGGATAGGAACCGCGTCAGTTCGGTGTCGGGGTTGACCGACATTTCTACCTGTCGGTAGAGCTTCAGCAAATAGCACTGATCGTAGCTGATGGATACGTATCCCGGATTGGCGGGCATCAGTTTAGGTTTTATCTCGCTGTGCTCCCGCAGGTATTCCTCCAGTTTTGGTGTCCGCTGGAACGTAAGATTGCGTACCCCATCCTGTTTTGCCCCACCCACGTTCTGCAGCAGAGCCAACTGAACCTCTGTCAGGTAGATACCGTCGCAGAGGATGCCGGTTTCGGCGCCGACTTCCATATCCGCCAGCACGGCCTGAGGGCAATTGGCCAGTAGCTTCTCCGCTGAGGTTTCCCGAACGAAGGCAACGATCAACTGGAACAACTCCGGCAACCCCCGCTCGTACGACACCTCAAGCAGCAGCACGTGGGCCGTGCTGTTTGCCAGCGGAAGGATTCCGTTTTTCAGGATGGTGATGCCCCGCATGGTCTGCTTTTTATCGTCGAACCAGTCTGCGCGGAGGAGGTAATCCGGCAGCACTTTCGTTTCCAGCAGGGTGCGCGTGTTTCGGCTCATCAGTTCATTCCAGTCGTCGACGCGCACGCCGGGCAGCTGGAATACGCGGGCCGCTTCGGAGGGAGCTTTCTCCAGCACAAACCACTGGTAATCGTGCGGAGCCAGCGTAAAGAAGTAGGTTTCGGTGCTCGAAATGGTCGGAAAGGCGTTTTTACTGAACGCTTCTACCGGCACGTAGCCCGAAAAACCACTCAACTCCACCTCCGCCGGTTGGGCGTACTTGGATAAGTTGACGACAATCAGCAGCGTCTGTTCTTCATACGTGCGGGTAAAAGCCAGCACTTTCGGGTTTTCGACGTTCATGAATTTCATATCGCCCCGCCCAAACGCCTTGTATTGTTTACGCAGGTTGATCATCCGCTTCATGAACCAGAACAGCGATGAGGTATTGGCCCGCTGATTCTCCACGTTCACGGCTTCGTAATGATATTCCGGATCAAGAATAGTGGGCAGATACAGCTTCTGCGGGTTGGTAGCCGAGAAACCCGCGTTGCGGTCCGGCGACCACTGCATAGGAGTTCGCACCCCATCCCGGTCGCCCAGGTAGACATTGTCGCCCATCCCGATTTCGTCGCCGTAGTAGATCACGGGCGTACCGGGCAACGAAAACAGCAGGCTGTTCAGCAGCTCGATACGCTTCCGGTTGTTACCCATGAGCGGGGCCAGCCGGTGCCGAATGCCAAGATTGATCTTCGCTTTCGGGTCTTTGGCGTAGGTCTTATACATGTAATCCCGCTCTTCGTCGGTCACCATTTCGAGAGTCAGCTCGTCGTGGTTACGCAGGAAAATAGCCCACTGACAGCTTTCCGGAATGGCGGGCGTCTGGTCGAAAATATCGGTAATGGGGTACCGGTCTTCCATTTGCAGCGACATGAACATGCGGGGCATGACCGGAAAATGGTAGTTCATGTGGCACTCGTCGCCATCGCCAAAATACGAAGCCGAATCCTCCGGCCACATGTTGGCTTCGGCCAGAAAGACGACGCCGGGAAAATGGTCGTCGACGTGTTTGCGCAGTTTCTTCAGGAAGGCGTGTGTTTCGGGCAGGTTCTCGCCATTGGTACCCTCCCGCTCAAATAGATAGGGAACGGCATCGAGTCGGAAGCCATCCACACCGAGTTCGCACCAATAGTCGATCATTTTGAACACCTCGTCCTGTACCAGCGGATTGTCGTAGTTCAGGTCGGGCTGGTGGTGGAAAAAGCGGTGCCAGTAATACTGCTGCGCTTCCTGATCCCAGGTCCAGTTGGAAGTTTCGAAATCCTGGAAAATGATGCGTACATCCCTAAACTGCGTCGGGTCGTCGGTCCAGACGTAGTAGTCGCGTTCGGGTGAGCCTTTGGGGGCACGCCGGGCGCGTTGAAACCAGGGGTGCTGGTCGGAGGAGTGATTAATAACCAGCTCGGTAATTACCTTAAGATTACGCAGGTGCGCTTCCTTAAGGAGTATTTTAAACTGCTCGATGGTACCGTACGACGGGTTGATGGTGTAGTAATCGGCAATGTCGTACCCATCATCGCGCAGGGGCGACGGGTAGAAAGGCAGCAGCCAGATGGCCGTTACGCCCAGTTCCTGCAAATAATCCAGCTTGCCAAGCAGCCCCTCAAAATCGCCGATACCATCGCCATTTCCATCGCAAAACGCTTTGATGTGCAATTCATAGATGATGGCGTCTTTATACCAGCGGAGATTACTCTGTTGTTCTACATTATCGTTTATCATACCTGTTGAGTCGATTAAGATCTTCTGAAACCAGTTGGCAGCGGACCGCCGGTCTGCTTTTGCGGTTTTAGTTGAAACCTTGGGCGAAACATAAAGTTTAGATAAACAGTCAACCGCTTACCTACTTCTAAGCAGTTTCTAAGATTTGCTTAAGGCTCCTCTAAGTTGCTGCTACGAACTTTATGGTAAGACACTGCGCGTTCAGTAACGCACCACAACCTGATGAAAACTTCTAAGTCGTCCTATAAACGTTTACTAATTGTTTCTTACCGATTACCATTTACCATTCAGCAAACAGACGACGGCCCCGAGCTGAAGCAGAACTCGGGCGGTCTGGTTTCGGCGGTGTTATCTATGGCAGAGCAGATGGGCCAGAATCAGGGCGACCAGTCAACCAAAATCCACTGGGTGGGCCATGGCGATGCGGCCATGCAGCAGGACAACGCACCGGCTCTCGAGAATGAGACGTTCGTTGCGCACCCTGTTTTTATGGACGAGGCCGTTCACAAGGGCTTTTACGAAGGGTTTAGCAACGACCTGATCTGGCCGCTGTTTCACTATTTTCCTTCGTACGCATCGTTCAACGAAGCTGATTTCCAGCATTACCAACAGGCCAACATCCGCTTTCTGGAAGAGCTGACCGCCCTGGTCCAACCGGGCGATCTGATCTGGATACACGATTTCCAGTTGATGCTCCTGCCCGAAATGGTTCGGCAGTCCGTGCCCGATGCCACCATTGGCTACTTTTTCCATATCCCCTTCCCTACCTACGAAATCGTTAAACTGCTGCCCCGCAGTTGGCGCCAGGCCCTGATAAAAGGACTACTGGGGGCCGATGTCGTTGGCTTTCACACCAACGATTATGTACAGCATTTTCTGGGGAGTGTGACGGAAGTACTGGCTCTGCCCATCATTGAGCAGCGGGTCGTTCTGCCCGACCGCTCGGTAGTTGTGAAAGACTTCCCGATCAGTATCGACTTCAACAAATTCAATACCAGCGGGCAGGATACAACCGTGGCCAACACCCGGCAGCATTACCAGAACCTGCTTCGCCAGAACAAAATCATCTTCTCGGTCGACCGGCTCGATTACACCAAAGGCATTACTTACCGACTGCTGGGCTACGAACGCTTTCTGGAGCAAAATCCCGACTGGCACGACAAAGTAACGTTTGTGATCACGGTGGTTCCCTCCCGCGATACCATCCCCCAATATCAGGAAATAAAGCGCGAAATCGAAGAAGCCGTTGGCCGGATCAACGGGCTGTTCGGCACGATTGGCTGGCGCCCCATCGTCTATTCGTACAATTCGCTGAGCTTCCCGGAACTGATGGCGCTCTATACCGCCTGCGACGTTGCCCTCATTACCCCCGTTCGGGATGGCATGAACCTGGTTTGCAAAGAGTTTGTGGCCAGCCGATATGACAACAGAGGGGTGCTGATTCTGAGCGAACTGGCGGGAGCCGCACAGGAGTTGCCCGAAGCGCTGATTATCAACCCAACCGACAAACAGGAAGTAGCCGACGCCATCAAACAGGGTCTGCTCATGCCCGCAGCCGAGCAGGAAGCGCGGTTGATCAAGATGCGTACCCATTTACAAAACCATAATGTGTTCCGCTGGAGCAGCGATTTCCTTACGGCTTTTGACAACCTTAAAACGACTCAATCAACTTTGGAAACCGACCTCCCGATCCAGCCGTTCATCAACGCCCTGAGCGACGCCCGCCAACGGCTCTTACTCTTTGACTTCGACGGCACACTGGCCCCGCTCATTAACGACCCGGCACAGGCGAAACCATCGGAAGAAATAAAGAAATCGCTGTACAACCTGGCCGAAAACAGCGACCTGGTCGTGATCAGTGGCCGAAACAGGGCCTTTCTGGAGAAAACCTTCGCGGGTATTCCGGTGCATCTGGTGGCCGAACACGGCGCTTTTCTGAAAAAACCTGACCAGCCCTGGGAACGTCTCGACCTATCGACCGGCGACTGGGTCGATACGGTTCGCACAACGATGGAGACGTTTGTGGCACGTTTTCCCGGCTCATTCATCGAAGAGAAGGAAACTGCCATTGCGTGGCACTACCGAATGGCCGAAACGGACGATATTGAAGCCCAGGCCAATGACCTGGCCAGTCAACTCCGACGGGCCGATTCGTCCATTCCGCTCACGGTCATTCAGGGTAGTAAAGTGGTGGAAGTGAAGCCCGCCCTGCATAGCAAAGGCACGGTGGCACTCTCGATCTTCGAGCAGACACCTTATGATTTTATTGTTAGTATTGGCGACGACACAACGGACGAAGACATGTTCCGGCAGTTGCCAAACTGGGCCTATACCGTAAAGGTAGGTCCGGGAACGTCTTTCGCCCGCTACCATCTGGCCCGGCAGCGCGACGTCGAAACCTTACTCCAGCGCATGAGCGACGTACTGGTCGAAGCCTGATAGGCCGAGATTTCTTCCCTGTATCTGCTTCTTTTCAGGACATACCCGCCTAAAATAAGTTAGTAGTGTAGGGCAGGCCAATTTGCCCTGCCCTACACACTTGCGTTATGAAACTTCTGGTCGTTGAAGACGAACCCAAAACCCTGCAAGCCATTCAGCAGGGGCTGGAAGAAAGCCAGTTTGAGGTCGACATTGCCTATGATGGCCTGCTTGCCAAACGGCTGGCGCTTAAAAATACCTATGCCGCCATCATTACCGACCTTATTTTGCCGGGGCTAAACGGCTATGAACTCTGCCGTCAGCTCCGGGCCGAGGGCGTCAGTACACCCATTCTGATGCTAACGGCGCTGGACGAAACCGAAGATCGGATTCAGGGCTTCGACGCCGGTGCGGATCAGTATCTGGCCAAACCCTTTCAGTTTGCCGAACTTCTGGCGCGGGTGCGTTCCCTGACCAAGCGGGGTACGCAGGTTACCATGACGGCGCAGATGCTGCGGTATGGCGGTATCGAGATCAATCTGGACGCCAAGACCGTTACGCGCGATGGTCAGCCAATCGAACTGACCGCCCGCGAGTTTGCCCTACTGGAGTTTCTGATGCGGAATCAGGGACGTGTGCTATCCAAACCCTCCATTGCCGAGCACGTCTGGGATTTAAACTTCGATACGGGCACCAATGTCGTGGAGGTGTACATCAACTACCTCCGCAAAAAGATCGATAAGGGCTTCGACAAGAAACTCATCCACACTCATTTCGGCATGGGCTACATGTTTAAAGAGGAGTGAGGAGCGAGTATTAGCTCGAAGCTGATTCCTCACTCCTCGCTTCTAACTCCTCACGCCTAAAATAAGATATGACTATCCGCAAGCGGCTTACGATACGATTTACGGGCTTGGTATCCAGTATTATGCTGCTTGCCTTCGTGAGTATCTATGCCTTTTGCTGGTATTTTATCTCGTCCGATTTTTACCGGCGGCTCGACCGGAAGGCCAATACGGCGGGCGATATGCTTATTCGGCATCGGCTGGATGCGCAACTGATTCAGCAGTTGAACCGGATTCGGAAAGACCAGTTGCCCGAGCAAAAGATTATCATTTTTGATAACCGGGACTCTGTAATTTTCGTCACGAATGAATCCCTGACGTTGCAGATCGATAAGCCGACCCGGATTACCATTCGCCAATCGAAAAAGAAAGACTTTCAACAAAACGGCTATTACATTTCCGGCATTCGATTCATGACGGCTTCCGGCCAGTACGTCGTTATCGCCAGCGCAAAAAACCTTTATGGCGATGAATTTTTACGGCGTCTGATCTGGGCGCTATCGGGTCTTTTTGCGCTAATTGCCGCCATTACGGCGATTTCCGGCTGGTTTTTCGCGGGCGATGCGTTACAACCCATGCAGCAAATTGACTACACGCTGAGTGCCATTTTTCCGCAAAACCGGAATGAACGACTAGCCGTTACCAAAGACGATGATGAAATCAGTCGCTTGTCGGCAACGATCAACCAATTGCTGGACCGGGTTGCGGAATCGTTTCGGTTACAGCGTATGTTTGTCGCCAACGTCTCGCACGAGCTCAAAAACCCGCTCACGCAAATCAGTTCGCAGCTGGAAGTGAGTTTACTGAAACAGCGGGAGCCGGAAGCGTATAGCCAAACGATCCGTTCGGTACTCGACGATGTGCGCGAGCTGGCAACCCTCACCCACGAACTGCTCCAACTTTCGCAGGTAAACAAGGACAATGCCACCGGGATGCTGACGGATGTGGTGCGGCTCGACGAGCTTGTATGGGATATCCGCGATGAAGTAACGGTCCTTAACCCCCGTTATCAGGTAACGGTCAGTATGGGCGCGCTCCCCGACGACCCCGATCAGCTGACGCTGAACGGCAACCGAACGCTGCTGGCTACGGCCCTAAAAAATCTGGTGGAAAATGCCTGCAAATTTGCCGACGATGGCCGGGCGCAGGTACATGTCAGCACGGAGCCCAACACCTTAATAGTGAGCGTAAAAAACACAGGAGCCTCCATCCCGGCAGATGACCTGCCTTACATTTTCGAGCCGTTTTATCGCAGCCGTCAGACAGCCGATGTTCGGGGTTATGGCGTCGGGTTATCGCTGGTTTCTCGGATTATCCGCCTGCACGGCGGACAATTGGCCGTTGACTCAACCCCTGGCCAACCCACCGTTTTCTCCATCCGTATTCCTCAATGATCGTTGGCTATTCGCTGTTCCCTTACTCGCTAAAGCTAACCATTCACTAATTTCACTCTAAGGAGATTCTAAGGAATTTATCAGGGAATATTAAGTTGGGTACATCAACTTTGGCTGTATGGTGTTCACCAAGCCCGACCGTACTGAAAACAGCCTGTCTATGCCCAAAAAAAACACGCTCAACCGGGAGGTTTCCTCTCTTCGGTCATCCGGGACGGATACGAATAACCTACACACCAAATCAGATCAGTTCGCAGAGAGCAAACCTACCCGGCAGCCCGACTGGCTATTACTCTTCGTGATTGTGCTCTTTCTGATTTCCCTCCTGATTGTGTGGCTGGTCGATGTGCCGAGCTTGCTGCGACAATAAGCTACTTACTCGATCAATAGCTTGATCCGCTTACTTTTTGTACGCGTCTGAAGCCACTTTTCAACACGCTTCCGTTCAGCCGTCGTATGTCGGCGGGAGAACCGGGCATACACCAGCATGACCGTATCCGGTTTCGAACTATTGCCCGACATCACCAGCGAGCGTGCTGCGGTAAACGTCCGAACATCGGGCATGAGCGTTTTTAGCTCGTCGCGTAGATCAGCTATCGGCAATTTTTCGGACTGGGTTTGCTCTATGTACCGGCGCAGCGAATCGATAGTCTGTTCTTTTACGGCAATCGACGCCTGATTATACCGAACCACCTGGTCGGTGACGGAGGTAGTGATCGCATCGACATCCACAGATGCATCTTTAATACTCCCCTGGCGTACTATTAGCTTAGCATCGTTCAGCCCATAAGCAGGCATCTTTGAGGTTAACAGGTTGATCGAATCTTTGGGCAAGGGCTCACCAACCAGCGTTAGCTCCAGCCGGCTCTGCTTTCGGTTAAAGTGGGCATCGTATTTGATGACCTGTCGAAACTGAAAATTGCATTCGTTGGCGATGAAACGCTTGGCAGACTGTTCAAAGATCGTTTTCCGGACAATCTGGTAGCCGAGGTACGTACTGGGTACGACAACAATTAAAACCGCCATCCATATCGTGTGCCGAACCCGCCGTTCTACTTCCGGTGTCGGGTATTCTTTCTGATCGTAGCCCAGAAACCGAACGATCAGGAAAGTAGCCAGGCTGATGCAGACGCTATTGATAAGAAACAGGTAAAAGGCCCCGGCAAAATAATAGAGGTTGCCGATGGAGAGTCCATAACCCGCCGTACAGATGGGCGGCATCAGCGCCGTAGCAATGGCAACGCCCGGTATGACGTTGGTGATCTTCTCACGCCGTGAACCCGCCACAATACCTGCCAGCCCACCAAAGAAAGCAATGAACGCATCCCAGACGGTGGGCGATGTGCGAGCCAGCAATTCGGACTGAGCAATATGTAAAGGGCTAATCAGGAAGTAGACCGTTGAGGTAATCAGGCTGATAACCACGGCAATGCTAAGATTTTTCAATGATTGCAGAATCATGGCCAGATCATTGATTCCCACCCCCAGCCCGATACCCATAATAGGCCCCATCAACGGCGAAATAAGCATGGCCCCGATAATGACAGCCGTTGAGTTGACATTAAGACCAATGGACGCAATAAAAATGGCAAAAATGAGCGTCCAGAGGTTAATACCCCTAAACTCAATACCCCGGCTGATTGCCTGAACCACACCGGTCTGATCGTCTTTATCTTCTTCCAGACTGAACCGTTCGCGCAGAAAAGTGCCAATCTGCGCTATGGTGTCCGGACGTTTGGTGCGACGCACATTAGGGTCATTAACGAGCATATCAGTTGAGAAAAGGTCAGGAAAATGTAACCGGCTATCCGGTTTTCTACACGAATATTAGTGCAAACTGCCAAATTCCATTCGTTTTAGTGGACTTATTTACTCTACGCGATAGCTCACAACGTACCTACAGGCTTCGGCCCGTGACGCTATACAGACAAGTATCCGTGGCATCTCATTGGTAGAGAATAGTCTCTAAGCAGATTTTAAGTTTTCCTTAAGCAGCCTATAACACAATTCTGCCAGCTTTACACAAGCAATAAGATTGACAAACACTATTGACAAACAAGGCTATGGCACAACGAAATAACCTGTTAACCGGCATACTCGCCACGCTGACTGCGTTTCTTGTAGCCTTTGGTTTTTACTATTGGCAGAGTACCCAAACGCTCAATAAAGAAAACGACCTGAACGAACAACGAGCCGACTCCCTGTTATCCGCCAAACTGCGGCTGGAGGGCGACGTACGCAGTCTGGAAAGCCAGTTAGAAACGGCTACCGACGAAAACGGATGGCTCAATAAACGGCTCACTGCCGTGCATGGGCAGGTAGCGTCCCGCAACCAGCAACTGAACGGACTACGGCAGCAAGCTGCCAGCTCCGGCAACACGATCCGGCAGCTCGGCCAAAACGTAAGTACACTCACCACCCTGCGCGACAGTCTGGAAAATCAGATGGGCGCCATTCAGGATAAACTGAACTGGCTTACAGATTCGAACAGTCTGCTCCTTAGTCAGAATAAGGAACTACAGCAACAGCTGAACACCCTCAACTCTTCGCTGCTCACGAAAGTACCGGAATCGGCCGTTACGGGCGATGCGTTTCTCGTTGTAGCTACCAAAGCCAACCGAAAAGAAACGGCGAAAGCTAAAAAAGTAAATGCGCTTACTATTTCGTTGGACATACCGGCCGAATTGCACCTGGATGGCGTACAGGATGTGTATTTAAGCCTGACGGACAGCCAGCAAAATGCCATGCCTGAACCGCTGCGCGACATAACGGTTTCTCTGGCCGATGTCAATGAAGTGATACCCGTCCACGCGGTGCAGAACGTGAATTTTAGCCGAAAGCCACAGCGAATTTCGTTTAGCCTTAGCCCGATAAAAACGCTTAAACCCGGTAGCTATCGGGCAGCGGTATTCACCAAAAATGCGTACCTGGGCGCTGTGACCTTCCAGTTTCGGGACAGCTTTCTCTTTTTCTAGTTATATACTAAACAGCCAGAGACTATTGAATACATAATTAACTCAACAATATGGAAACACTAAATTTCAAGACCAACATTAAATCGAGCGACGATGTTGCCGCCGTTACGCTGAACCTCAACGACATTGAGCAAGTTGATGGCTGGAACATCGCTACCGAAGCACCCGATAACCTCCTCACCGTACAAACCACCGATAACCGCATTGCCGACCTGGTCATGAAAGCAGTTCAAAAGGCGGGGTATCAGGCTGAGCAGGTAGATGCCTAACCAGAATATCGGCTTCTAAGGCAATTCTAAGAAATCCTTAAGCCCTCTCTTAGTTCTGTGTTGCACCTTGCTTATGCCTTCTCCAGAAGACGAATCATGACAGGGAGGCTAAACCTAAACGCAACATGAGAACGCACATAAAAACCTTACTTCTGTCAGGATTGTCCGTAGGAGCGCTGGCACAAGCCCCCGCTCCCGATGCCAACACCCTGATGAACCTTGGCCAGTTTACAGAGGCCAAGCAACTGCTGAACCGAAATGCGCAGCAAAGTCCGTCGATGCAAAGCCTGTTCGACGCGGGCTACGGATACCTGCGCTCGGGTCAGCCCGATTCGGCCCGTATCTGGTTTAACAAAGGCCTGTCGATGGATGAAAAGCGCACGCCACTCAACGAAACGGGACTGGCTATCAGCTATCTGGTCGAAAATAACGCAGCCAATGCGGAGCCTAAACTGGCTGAGGTGCTAAAAAAGAGCAAAAGCAAAAACGCTGATATTCTATACCGAATCGGGGAAGCTTATACGGGCTACCTGACGCCCGGCAATGGGTCCATAAAACCCGTTTACGCCAAAGCGGTCAATGCCGCCAAAGCCATTGACTACCTGAATCAGGCCACCGAACGCGACAAGAAAAACGCATCGATTCAGCTGGCCTTGGGCGATGCCCACTACCTGAACAAGGATGCCGGTACGGCCGTTACCCGCTACGAAAGTGCCCTCGAACTGGGCATGAACCCATCGCGGGTGTACCAGCGCATCGGCGATATTTACTGGCAGGGACGCAACCTGAACCTGGCCGTCGAGAACTATAAAAAAGCCATTGAAGCTAATGCGTCGTATGCCCCGGCCTACAACCAGCTCGCCGAACTGTATTTTCTGGTCAACCGCTACAAAGAAGCAGCCAGCTACATGGACCAGTACGTTCGGGTGGCGCACGATGCCCGGCAGGAAACGCTGCTGCGTCAGGCACAATTTCACTTTCTGGCCAACGACTTCCAGCGGGCTGTTACCCTGATCGACAGCAACCGGACGGCCCTGGGTCAGAACCCGATTGTATACCGCATAAAAGGCTGGGCCTACTCGTCGCTCAAACAGCCCGACAAGGCCATCGAGAATATCAATACATTCCTGGAAAAAGCGCCGGACAAAGCCATGCCGGACGATTACAAGTACCTGGGCCGGGCGTACATGGCGACCGACAGCGCCAGTGATGACTCCCTGGGCGCGATTTACCTCGCCAAAGCCGCCCCCTTCGACACCACAGATAACCTGTACAGCGACATCGCCAAGTATTACTACCGGGCAAAAAAACACCCCGAAGCGGTCGCTATTCTGGATTCGGCGGCTAAGCATGGCTTCAAAGCCGATGTACAGGATCTGTTCCGATACGGCATGAGCAACTACACCCTCGGCTTCAAACGCGACAGTTCCGGTAAACTCGAACGCGATACCCTCCGGTTCGCCCTGGCCGATTCGGCCCTGGCACTGGCCCAGCAAGGCTCACCCGATTACGCCCCAACGGTACTCTACCGGGCTAAAGCCAATTATTACGCCTACGCCCCCGAAGAAGCGGTGATGAAGGGCAAAGCCAAACCGTACTTCGAGCAGTTTATCAGCATGGTGGCCGACAAGGAAGAAGAACGAAACCGATACAAAAAAGACCTCGTTCTGGCGTTCAAATACCTGATTTCGTACAACGAACTGGTTACGAAAGATGAAACAGCCCGCAACGAGTGGCTTACCAAAGGACTGGCCCTGTTTCCTGAAAATAAGGATCTAGCCAAAATTGCCAGTCCTACCGATACCGATAGCCAATAAACATAGTTGTCTGAAACGGGCAAGGGGCAGCATGATCGTTTAAGATTATGCTGCCCCTTGCCCGTTTCAGACGGGTGTTGTTACCGCTTATCCCACCACACTTTGCTCAGGTACGAGTCCCCGCTGGAGAATCGGGCTACGGCAGCATCGTAATTAGCTTTATTAAGCAGAGCCTCCTGGGTCGAATACACCGACCGGCGGGGAATTTGCCCGTTGGTCGAACCGGCATTTGGCCCCGGCGTCAGTTTGGGGTAGCCCATTCGGCGCCACTCAATAAAGGCTTCGTACGAGCGACCGAACAGCTGAATCCATTTCTGCGTCCCGATCTTTTCGAGCTTCTGCTCTTTCGTCAGTCCCATAAACGACAGTTCTGTGTAAGTTGCCGGAATAGCCGTTACGTTGTAGGGAGCCATTGCCATAGCCGCTTTGACCCCGTCCTGATAGAACTTCTCGGCCTGATCGGTGGTGGCGCCCCAGCCTTCCAGAGCGGCCTCGGACTTATAGAAACTCACGTCCGCAAAGGTCATGTGCGCGCAGGGAATGGCGGGCGAATAGGCTTTATTGAAAAAGGTTGTTTGCGAAGCTGTGGAGTAATCGTCTTTGATGATCGTTTTTAACAACGCATCCGTGAGGGCTACCCCGATGCCTTTGTAGGCAGGCTTCCCGGCTTTTACCGAGTTAACCGTTGGCTGAACCAGCGCGGGCAGCCGTGGGTCGCTTGTAGCAACAAGCTGATTGACAAACGTATCCGCCAGGTATTTCAAGTCGGGGCTTCCGGCCAGCCAGTGGTTCAGCACCGGGTGGACGTTGGCGTTGGTAGCATCATTATAAGTCGGGATAACAGCATTATCGGCGTTCGACTCCAGTAAAGGCTGTCCCATGGCTTCGGTAACGGTTTTCTGGGCCAGCGTAGGGTTCGCATACCGGATACGCATACCCAGCCGCAGCTTCAGCGAATTGCCGTACTTCTTCCATTTAGCCACATCGCCTTTGTAATAAAAATCAGCGTTGCCGTAGCTTTCATCCCCAACCGTAAGCTTGGCGATGGCCGCATCCAGCTCCGTAATCAGGGACTTGTAAATAGCCTCCTGCGTGTCGAACACCGGCTGGTTGTTCACATTTTCGACGCCCAGCGCACTTTGCGAATAAGGCACATCGCCAAATAAATCCGTCAGACGCTGCCAGATCGAAATTTCCACAATGCGGGCAATAGCAATCTTGGTGCGGCCTTTCGGGTCATTTTCGAGGCCCTTCAGCAGCTGGTTTCGAATCTGGCTGATGTTACGCAGGTAAACGTAATGGCTGGCCCAAAGATCGGTGTCGGCCTGCTGTACGTAGCGCGAACTCGAAATCAGCACACCACCCGCCCACTGCTGTACCCAGGAGCCGAACTGGTTATTAGGATATTCGAACCCCTCCGAAAAAGCCGCGTCGCGCTGTACTTTCGATAACACCAGGCCGGGGTCGATGGTCGTGACCGATGTAGGCGGGGTATTTATTTTTTCAAAATCATCCGTACATCCCTGCGCAATCAGCAGAGCAACGGCGATGTATATGGGTTTCAGTATTTTTTTCATTGATTCATGAAGGTTTGAGTAACGAATCGTATCGACTCGCAATACGATTTACAATTCTACATTCAGGCTAACGCCGAAATACCGCAGCAGTGGCAGCGCGGTCGATTCCAGGCCCAGCGACGAGTTGTTGACGTTGAATGCTGAAGCTTCCGGCGCAAAGCCGTCTGTCTTCCGCTGTAAGTAGAACAGATTCCGGCCATATACCCCGGCCCGGATATTGCGGAAGGGCGTGCGGCTTACCAGTTTCGCGGGCAAGCTGTAGTTAAGCGTCATTTCCCGCAGGATGACGTAGCTGGCATCGTTCAGCAACTCTTCCGACACAACGTTATCCTTGTCCGGTGCCACTACGTTCCAGTAGTCCTGCGCCCGCACCGTTTTGGTATTCGCCTGTCCGGTGCCGGTCCAGCTTCCATCGGCCGATTTCGACCCGACAACGCCTTCAGCTATGTAACTTCCATCACGGCCGGGCAGCGTCTTTTTGATCGTGCCGTACACCAGCTCCTCACGCAAGCTCTGCGAGTACACTTTACCGCCCTGGCTAACGTCGATCAGCCCCGACAGGGTGATGCCTTTGTACCGGAATACGTTGTTAAAACCGCCAATCCACTTCGGCAGCGCGTTACCCATTTCGTACAGAATCTTGGAATTTGTTTTGACCGGAAGTCCCGTAGCGGGGTCGATGATCCGATTCCCGGCACCATCGCGAAGCCACTGAAATCCGTTGCCCAAAATCGTACCGAACGGCTTGCCGGGTGTGGCAATGACCTGCACCCCCCGGTCGCTGCCGAGGATATAAGTAGATACGCCTTCTGCCAGCGAAACCACTTCGTTGCGGTTGTGCGAGTAGTTCAGCGTAGCATCCCAGGAGAAACCCGAAGCCAGTTTAACGGGCGTGGCATTAACCGACAGCTCGATACCGTGGTTACGAATTTCACCCGCATTGATCAGCCGGGAGGTAAATGTGCTCGACGGGGGCAGCGGTACGTTCAGAATCTGATTTTTGGTGCTGGCGTTGTAATACGCAATCGTTACGCCCACCCGATTTTTGAACAGACGCGCTTCCAGCCCAAACTCGTTGGACGTGGTCAGCTCATTTTTCAGGTTAGGATCGGGAATGGTCGACGCAAACGAAGCCAGCGGAATACCGCCCTGGGTATACTGGTCCAGCGAGTAATTGCCGTTGAGCTGGTAGGGACTGCCCGAGCTACCCGCCTGTGCCCAGGAAGCTCTCACTTTCAGGAAACTCAGCGTAGGACTTTGCAGCCGCAGCGCATCCGTCAAAATAAGGCTACCGCTAATGGCCGGGTAAAAAAACGAGTTGTTTTTGGGCGACAGCGTCGACGACCAGTCATTCCGGGCCGAGAAATCAATGAACGCCATCTCCTTATACCCAACCGAACCCGACCCATAAACCGAATTGATGGCCGATTCTGTCAGGCCGAAGACGTACGAATTGGTTAGCGTATTGTTAATGATGAACAGATTAGGGGCAATAAATTCATTTCCGGTATTTCCTGTTGTGCGTGAGTAATAACGCTGGTGGTTGGCCCCCAGGTTGAACGAGAACGAAATATCTTCTGAAACTTTGGGCGTAAGAGACAGCAGAACGTCGCTGTTATCTTCGCGGGTGCGGGTCACTTCTTCGGTGATATCCCCATTTTTATTGGCCGTCACGTAGGTACCCTTGTCGCGGTAGCGGAACCGCTGATCGGTATAGAAATCCGTACCGGTGCGAGCCGTCAGCCGAATCCAGTCGTTGAACTGATAACTCAGTCTGACCAGTCCGATAATCCGCTGCCGCTCGTCGGAATTGCGGGTTCGGGACATTGTCCAGTAAGGATTGGCCGTTGACGAGTTGGTGGCGTAGGTTTTTTCGAGGCCTACGAACGGGGTTGTACCATAGCCAAGTTGTTTGGAAATATCAGCCGCCGTCCAGGCCGAATTAGCCAGAATATCCATTGGCATGCTGCGGGGCTGGCTGATAAAGATATACGCCGGGTTATCGGCCGCGTCTGAAACCGTTGGCCGGTTCACGCCCTGCTGGGCAATGTAATTAACCTTCACATCAGCCTCTAACTTCGAGGTAACTTTAGCCACTGTTCGTAGGCTGATGTTGTTCCGGTTGAGGGTATTGGTCGGTACATAGCCATTGATATTTGTGTTGGAATACGCCACCCGGTAGTTCACGGCATCATTGCCACCCTCCAGACTCAGGTTGTTAACCATCTGCTTTTCGGTATTGAAAAACTTCTGGAACGTATTGGGCTGCGGGGTCAGGTTCAGCAGATTACCCCACTGGTCTTCGTAAGGCTGCCCCTCCATACGAGCGCCCCAGCTTGAGCGGGTAAATCGGTCACGGCCACCGCTCATTTTGGGAACTCCCTGGATATTGGCGGCCTGTGCTGCGGCCCAGGTGTAGATTTTACCGTCGTTGCCCCGGAAGTTAGTAAATGTACCATCCAGACCCTGGCCGTATTCGTCCTGGAAATCGGGCAGCACCAGCGCATCACCCAATGAATAGTCGATGCCGTATTTAACCCCAATTCCTTTGCGGTTCTTACCCGATTTAGTTGTAATCAGTACCACGCCGTTACTACCCCGCTGCCCGTATAGCGCAGCCGCATTGGGGCCTTTCAGGACAGAAATTGTCTCGATATCTTCGGAATTGATGTTCGAAATACCGTCGCCGTAGTCGATACCACCCGAGCTGCCGGGAGCGCGCGGGTTCTGGTTATCCATCGGGATGCCGTCAATCACATACAGCGGCTGGCTGTTTCCCACGAGCGAGTTAGCCCCCCGGATAATCACCCGCGACGAGCCCCCGGCACCGTTGGCCGAGCGGGTCACCTGCACACCGGCCATTTTACCGGCCAGCGTTGTGGCTACATTGGCTTCTTTAGCCGCCGAAATATCCTGCCCGTTTAGTTCCTGAATGGAGTACCCTAATGAACGCTTGTCCCGTTTGATACCCAGCGCGGTAACCACTACTTCGCTCAACACGGCATTATCTTCGGCAAGCGTCACCGACACATCCGTCCGGCTCCCCACGGGCACTTCCTGCCGAACAAAACCGACGCCCGAGAAAATCAGCGTTGCGGCCGGGTCGGCATTGACAGTAAACTTGCCGTTCACGTCCGTAACCGTTCCGCGCGTAGTTCCTTTTACCAGCACATTTATACCGACGAGCGGCTCTTTCTTGGCATCGAGCACCGTTCCCTGAATGGGTGTCTGAGCCCATAGTGATCCGTAAAACAAAAAGGCTATCATCGTTATGAATAGCCTTTTGATTAAAAATAAACGAAGAGTTCTTTCCATAGACTTAACAATTTAGTAATGATTTTTTAATACTAAATTAATATTAGCATTGTCAAAACTAAGCAATTAAGTTCTGTGGTTGAGCGGTTAAACCATAATTTATACAAGTACTCCGGCCATACGGCTAGTTGTGTTGAACACTTTATTCAGCTACTTGAGCGTAAGTATTTGATCTGTCTGGAGTTTTCGTTTGTAGACGGTAAACGTCTGGTCAAACTGGAGATAACCCCGACCAGGTAAAAAAGAATAGCTATTCACGAGGTTTGATACGTCGAACCGCTTTACCTGTACATACTGTTCTTTCAGGCTTGTATTGATCTGATCGACCGGCCGCAGTACCAGGTAGTCCGGCTTTAAATACGGAACGAGTTTATTCAGGTCGTTACTTTTCAACGTTTTACGTGCTTCGACCACCTCTTTTGAAGAGAGGCCCGGAAAATCGTACATTTTCATATTGGAGTAGAAGCCGATATAACCGAGACATTCCAGATAAACGGTACTACCCGGCTTGGCGTGTTCACTCAGCCATAAACCAATATTCTTTCGATTGGACGTTTCAATAAGCTGCTGCTGAACCCGCATTTGATAGGCTACACATACAAGAACGACCAATTGAAATCCAATTACGGTTACTGTGATGCTCTTGATAGCGGGGATAAGCGTCGGGCGCTTCTGACATACCCAATCAATGAAATGATTAAACTCCAGTGCCAGCGCCCATGTACAAAGCACGGTAACACTGGGGACGTACCAGGGATAGGGCGTTGGTATAACATGACTCAGATAAAACTGCGCCAGGTACGCAGCGAATGACCATGGACGAACAGCCCGCCGGGCAAACGGCAGCATCCAGTAGCTGATCCCAACAAACGTAAGCAGTTTGCTGAACAACGGGATGAGCAGGTTCCAGCCGCCAAAACTCATGTAAGCAGGGCCGTATGTTGATTGCAGGCTGTTATTTATCGAAAAAAACGATGTAATCGGGAACAGGATAAATTCTTTTGCCAGCGCTACCGTATCAAAGTAACCGAGTCCCTTTGCGGTAATGGTATTGGGTATAGGTGTGCCATAATACCACCACGCGCACGCTACCCACGGCAGGTACATAAGCAGGCCCAGCAACCCGGCGCGTACAAAATGAGAGAGCCACTCAGCCCGCGACCGAGCTAGTCGACTTTGGGGATTAAACAGAAAAATACCGGTCATAACAGACCCGATGTACACAAAACTGTCGGGGCGGCTCCACATCAAACCAGCAATGGCGAGTGCCAGCCAGTACACCGAATTATGAAGCGGAACGATAAGTGCATAGATTAATAACGACAGAAAAAAAACCATGAATGCCGTTTCCATCCCGTTTATGGAGTAATCGATGATTTTGGCATCGAGCGCTAAAACGGCCACTACCATAAATACGGGAAGCGCATACTGAACCGACTTGCGGGCACACCGGAGTAACAGCATGGCCGAAAAGCCTAATAGAGTAGCACTGACAAGCCGAAACAGCCAAAGAACTAACTCATCGTTGCTGGGGCCAACCCCATAGCTCAGGAGCGCCGGGATGAGGGTTCCCAGTGGAGAAGTGAATGTATGAAGATGTTCGCCAGGCGTAAAAACAAGACCATTTCCCATTGCCAGGTTTTTACTGGCTCGAAACGTGATATACCAGTCCTCCCAGGCGTGGTTCGTGTACAAGGCAAAGCCCAGCGTGATTGAAACCACAAGGCTAAATAGCAGCCATCGCCCAATTGAGAAATTGGGTTTATTATAAAACTTATTCATGAAGTTAGTTACGTATTGGGTATTTAGCTTCAATAATAAGACTTAGTAGGCTATATTACACAATAATTAAGTATATTAATTTTATAAAATTATAATTTATTATTACTATTTATACAAAAATATACACTTAGTGAATTTGTGCATAGGCCCAGCTTCACCATGTTGTCAACACAGCGTTCAGCCTAAGCGGTGAATCGGTTACGTATGAACCTGATCGATAGCCTGCAATTTATCAGGCCGAATTAGGGTGGGAATTACCCGTTTGGCTACCAGCCACGCTCTTTGGATCGGGTCGCCGGGAGCGGTGTACTAGGTTGCCTGTTATGGGGCCGGGCAGTTTGAAGCGTTACAATTTACTCAGTCGTTCGGCGGCTTCCTGCAAAACACTGTCGTCTTTGGCAAAGCAGAACCGTAACGTCTTGTAATCGTTCTTCTGATTGTAAAACACCGAAACCGGAATTGACGCTACTCCGATCTCTTTGGTTAGTCGGATGGCCAGGTCATAATCCGGCTCATCGGTGATAGCGGCATACGAAACGGTCTGAAAGAAGCTTCCCTCGGCGGGCCTGGCAGTAAACCGGGAGCCCTGTAAACCAGCCAGAAACAAATCGCGTTTACGCTGGTAAAAATCCGACAGCTGCCGATAGTGCGACGGTTCCTGCAGGTAATCGGCCAGAGCGTACTGAATGGGGGTTACGGTGCTGAACGTCAGATACTGATGAACTTTCCGAAACTCGGCACTGAGTTCTTTGGGGGCCAGGCAGTACCCTATTTTCCAACCCGTAATGTGAAAGGTTTTACCGAAAGACCCCACCACAAAGGTGCATTCCTGAAGTTCGGGATGGGTCATAAGCGAGTGGTGCTTCCGCCCATCGAACAGGATGTGTTCATACACTTCATCGCTCACAATCCAGATGTTGCGATTGCGGATCAGATCGGCCAGTTGGTTCAGGTCGTCGGCGGTCCAGACATAGCCGGTAGGATTATGGGGCGTGTTGACCAGGATCAGCCGGGTCCTGTCCGTGATCTTGTCACGAACCTGTTGCCAATTGATGGCGTAATCCGGCGAATCTACCGCACCGGCAGACCGGCTGGACGGGGTCAATGTCACATAAATGGGAACACCTCCGTTGAGTTCGATAGCGGGTACGTAACTATCGTAAGCCGGTTCCAGTACGATCACTTCGTCCGGTCCGGCGCTCTGACCGGGACGCACAACGGCGGTAATGGCCGCAAAGATGGCTTCGGTAGCCCCCGAGGTGATCGTCACTTCCGTTTCGGGGTCGTAGGCGACGTTGTATTCGGCAAACGTTTTCTGAGCGAGTGCTTCCCGAAGGGCCGGAACGCCGGTCATGGGAGCATATTGATTGAAGCCATTCCGGAGGTACTTTTCAACCAGCGATACCAGTTCGGGCGAGCAGTCGAAGCCGGGAAAGCCCTGCGATAGGTTGATAGCACCGGTCTCGGCCGCCAGCTTCGACATGACCGTAAAAATGGTGGTGCCTACGTTGGGCAGTTTGGAAACAAGCCCTGCCCTTGTTATTGTCGGTGTACTCATTATAAGTCAATTACTACACGAATCAATTCATAGAAGGTTATTGACTTCCAGGCTGGCGCGGGTATTCACCCGTGCCTCTTCCTAGACTCAACACTTAATGCTCACCATATCGTTTTTCGCCCGCCGTTACCGCTACTGCCAGTTTATTCTGCTTCGGCGGAATGGGGCATGTAGCGTAGGCTGTAAACGCGCAGGGCGGATTAATGGACTGGTTAAAATCAAGAACAACCAATCCTTTCCTGTCCGGTCCGGCGCTGGAAACAGGTCTGTCGGCATAGAGGAACCGACCGGCACCGTAGGTTTCGTGTTCATTAGTTGGATCGCCGAAGAGGATAAAAAGCTTGTCGCCCTCTTCAACGGCATCCAGCCGATACGTTTTGCCGGCCCGTTCAAAGACCAGCGTCCCTGCCAGGGGTTGCTGCGACGTCAGGCCCAGCACATCAATGATGGGTATAGTTGTAGGCGTCGCGGGCGTTTCGAGCCGTGCCTTTACCCGCCAGCTTTCATCGACAGGATACCGGTCGATGGTTTGAAAAACCTTTAAGTTCGGGTTGTCCAAATCCCGGAGCCGAACACCGTATTTAGGTCCCCGCTTGATGATAAACCAGCGCAGGGAACCACTTGCCAGCACAACCGGCTTCTGATCGGGCGCAAAGATAAGCAATGGTCCGGTAACGGGTTTGCCATCGGCCAGGACATCCGCCCCAGCTTTGGGCACAAACCGAACCGACTCTTTCTCTAAATAAAGCGCACCCAAATCGGCGGGCGCATCGGCAGCCGGAAAAGCCAGATCGAAGTTGGTGCCGCGCCCGAGCGAGTTTTTCCCGTTGCTGAGCCAGAATAGTCCGGCAAGATTCAGCCAGCCGGTTTCACTTTTGAGGGCGTTTACACGCGTCTGGTGCCAGGCGTCAATCTGTTCTTTGTACGATGGGCCATCGGTAGTACGCCAGCCTACGGAGGCTGCCATGGCCAGAAACCATAAGCCGAAAAAACACCTTGAGTAGTTATTTAAAGGGCCGACAGGCTGATTAATAAACTTCATGATGCAACTGGTTAAGACGATGAACAACAGAAACGATGGATTCGGCATCGAGCGACCGGTCGAAATTCTCATCCAGAAAATGATAAGCAATCCGGCGGTCCTGCCCAATTACGTACAAGGCGGGTGTGAAGGCGTCTTCCGAGATTCCCGAAATACGCTCCCAAACGGGATGGTCTTCACTGTAGACGCCAAAACGCCGGGCAACCGTCGATTCGGCATCGTACGCCACCCGAAAATCCAGCTCACCCACCTGACGAGCCAATATACTCGGTGATTCATTGGAAAACACCACCAGTTCCGCATCAGCGTCCATCAATACCTGGTTCAACCGAACCAGTGAATCAAGATACGGCCGGGCGTATCGCCCCCAGCAGGGGCAATAAAAGCTCACCACCAGTGGGCGGGCGTTCACCAGATCCAGAATGGACGTAGCAGATTCGGGCACTTTCTGATTAAAGATCGAGGCTCGCCAATTCGTTGGCGCACCGGCAAGGCTAAAAAAAGGAGCCAGATCGCCCGTAAGCAGAGGCTCAACCAAAATAGATTTATCGCGGGCCTGGGTCGTTACCGAGCGAATATCGCCTAGTTCATTCTGAAATTCGAGTGTCATATCTAGTTACGTTTACGGATGAGAGTCAAGCCACACTACCTTTCCTACCGAAAGATTTTAGCACCGAGCCGGTGATAGAAGGGCGTCTTACTGGCGGCATTTTTGGGCTGGTATTCGCCCGTTACCAGTGGAATATACATGACCCGGCGACGGCTGGCGGCCCCAATATTGGGCGACTGCTCGACGCGATGCCACAAACTGCCGTTGTGGATGGTCAGATCGCCCGCTTCAATATCGAACCCAACTTCGCGCGGGTCGGGGCGGTGGTCGATGAACTGACGTTTACGGAACAGCGTGAGCAGGGTATTTTGCTTATGCGTACCCGGTAACACCCGTAAACCGCCGTTACTCATCGGGCAGTCATCGAGGTGCAATCCCACGTTGAGCATGGGCCGGATTCGATGCCCCAGAAACAAATCGCGCGGGCTATCGGTATGCCAGCCCATACGGGAAAAATTGCTCTCTGGTGTGCGGACGTAGTGATTAACAACCAGCCCATCCTTCTCTTCCTCGCCAATACGGCCGCTGTAGGGCTGTAACAGCTGAGTCAATTCCTCCAGACGCTCATCCTGCAAAAATTCATGTAATACCGGACTGAAAAGCGAAGCAAATGCAAACCGTTGAACAATGCGCCGACCGTTCTCATCCCGACCGTATTTGATGGGCGTACCGTTGATTTTATCGACCTCTTCAGCTAGCCAACCAGCCTCCACCTCTTGCAATTCATGCAAAAAAAGCTGCACCGTTTTCCGGCTCACAAAATTTTTGATGTGGAGAAATCCATTCTTTTCGAAGAAGGCCCGCTCGGCGGCTGTTAACAGCTGCGTTGGTTGTGTGGTAATCAGATTATCAGATATAGCTACCATGGGAATCATTATTGGTGTAATTCAAATTAATTTACTTTATTCCTATTTACTATACAGATTAGGTATAGTAATGCAGTTAATAAAAAACGATTTAGAGACAGTTGAAAAAAAAGGGGATTCTATCCAGAGAAATGTAGAGGGCTTATCAGCGTTTAACAACAACACATATTCACCGCTCTGGTTGAGGTGAAATACACAGAATGGGCATTTACGCGAAACTGAGTGTGTTGCCGGGTCATTTTCATAACATTGCCGAATTTAAAAGGAGCCAATACCCCCCTTATCTGGTAGACAAAGGTGAATACATATTTTACAATTTCCAAAATTTTTATTTACGGCTTAAAAACTCATGTTTTAAGCATAAAAATTCTGCGGTAAATACAGCAAATCATTACCTTTGTTATTCTGTAATTAAAAAAAGAAAATTTTGGATTAATCTGAATTCAAAACTTAAAACCAATCTAATTTAAAATGGCACACAATTTACGAACGAGGATTAGTACCTGTATACTAGCCGTATGGGTCACTTTCCTGATTAGCCATACCGCACTGGCCCAAGACCGGCGCGTTACGGGTCGGGTTATAGCTGGCAAGGACCAACAGCCAATTCCGGGTGTAACAATATTAGTCAGAAATACTCAGTTGGGTACCACTACCGACGCAAACGGGTCCTTCAACCTTAACGTACCGGCCAATGCCACGCTGGTATTCAGCGCCATTGGCTTTGCCGGGCAAACACTAACCATTGGGAACCAGACTCAGTTAACGGTAACGCTTCAGGAAGCGGAGCAGAACCTGGGCGAAGTCGTCGTAACAGCGCTGGGTATTAAGAAAGAAGCCAAACGGTTGGGGTACGCTACCGCAATCGTCAACCCCGAACAGGTAACTACCAACCGTACGGTCAACTTCATCAACGCCCTTCAGGGTAAAATTGCGGGGGTTAACATCAGCAGCCTGGGTACGGGAGCCGCCGGAACGAGTAAAATTCGTATTCGAGGCCAGTCGTCCTTCTCGGGTCAAAACAGCCCGCTTATTGTTGTGAACGGCGTTCCTATCGACAATACCAACTTTGGCCAGAATAATGGCAATACCGGTGGCGACAACTCGATCGGTAACCGCGACCGGAACTACTCCGACGGTGGTGACGGTCTTTCGTCTATCAACCCCGACGACATTGAGGGAATGACGGTATTGAAAGGGGGTACGGCAGCGGCTCTGTATGGCTCCCGCGCCAAAGACGGTGCTATCCTGATCACGACCAAAACCAAAGGCACCGGCCAGGGTATTGGTGTAACGTTCAATAGCAACTTTACAACAGATCACCCAATGGACTTTACCGACTACCAGTACGATTACGGGCAGGGTGAGTACGGTGTTCGGCCAACAGCCCCCAACCCAACATCGGGTGTATGGAGCTTTGGAGAGAAGTTTGCCGGTCAGACACAGGTGCTGTTTGGGGGTGTAACGGTGCCTTATGCGCCCGTTCGTAACCGGATCAATACCTTCTACCGCGACGGTTCGACCTGGACCAATTCGGTTGCCGTATCGTCGGGCAGCGAAAAAGGTGGATTCAACCTGTCTATCGCCAACCTGGACAACAAAGGCATTACGCGGAACAACACCTTTAGCCGCAAAACGATCAACCTGGGTTTCAGCTACAACCTGTCGCCACGGTTAACGGTTACGGGAACGCTCAACTACTCAAACGAGTATAATAAGAACCCGCCCCAGATTGCCCAGCAGGACAACAGTACGCCAACGGTTATTTACACGCTGGCCAACTCCATGCCGCTGGACGTGCTGGAAGCCAACCAGATCAACCCAGCTACGGGCAACGAGTTTGTGTACTCGCGTTTCATGAACCGCACAAACCCTTATTTTGTCCTTAACAACAAATTTGAGAATATCCGCCGGGATCGCCTGTTCGGCAACGTTACAGCCCGCTACAACGTAACCGACTGGCTGTATGTGCAGGGCCGTGTTGGACAGGATTACTGGTCGCGCGATCAGGATTATAACTTCCCGACGGGGCAGGCCTCACTGGCAGCTGCACCGGCCGGTTTTGTAAACGGTGCGTACGTACAGGACGCCCGCCGTTTCCGCGAAATCAACGCCGACTTCCTGATTGGTGCCAATCATAAATTTGGTGCGTTTGGTGTTGACCTCACCGTTGGCGGCAACCAGTTGTACCGTCGCAGTGACCTCAACAGCGTACAGGTAACGGATTTCATTGTGCGGGGCCTTTATGTTCCACAGAACGGACGGGTGAAAGACCCAACCTATGGCCTGAGCGAGCGGAAAGTGAATTCGTTATACACGGCCGCTGAGTTCTCATTCAAAGATGTCCTCTTCCTGAATGGAACGGTACGGAACGACTGGTTCTCTACCCTTTCGCCAGCAAATCGAAGCATCCTTTACCCTTCGTTAACGGGTAGCTTCGTCTTCTCGCAGGCCTTCGACAACCTGCCCTCCTTCATCAACTTCGGTAAGATCCGGGCAGCGTATGCGGAAGTGGGTAGTGACGGCGACGTAGCACCTTACTCGAACAACCTGTTCTACTCCGTCAACGCCAACCTGTTCCCCAATCCGGCAGGTCTGGGACAGCCGGTGGGCAACATTACCTCCAGTACGGTACCCAGCGCTACCCTCAAACCCAGCCGTACGGCGGAAACCGAAGTGGGTCTGGAGTTGAAGTTGTTTAATAACCGGGTTGGACTGGACATGGCCGTTTACCGTAAAATCACCAGCGACCAGATTGTTCAGGCCCAGTCGTCTGATGCTTCAGGCTACACCAGCACACTGATCAACAACGGGCAGAGCCAGAACCAGGGTATCGAAGTATTGCTTAACCTCTCCCCCATTCGTACCAAGGATTTCTTCTGGGATATTACGCTGAACGGAGCCTATAACAAAACCAAACTGCTCAAACTGTTGACCGACAAACCGGGCGAACAGATCGTGGTTGGTAACGGTATTTACGTAGGTGATCTCCGGCAGGTTGTGGGTGAAGAACTCGGTCAGTTATACAGTTTTGGTTATGTACGGAATGCTGCGGGCCAAATCGTTCACGGGGGCGATGGGCTACCCGTCCGTACACCGGCTCCCATTTCGTTTGGATCGGCCTTGCCCAAGTATACCGGTGGTATCACCAATACGGTCAACTACAAAGGCATTAACCTGTCGTTCCTGATCGACTTCAAACTGGGCGGTAAAATGATTTCGGGTACGAACCTGAACGCATTCCGTCACGGACTACATAAAGAAACACTGGTAGGCCGGGGCGATGCCGATAACAAAATGGTGGGTGTTGGCGTGAACGATAAAGGTGAAGTGAATGCTGTTCGGGCCTTTGTGCAGGATTACTACTCGGTAGGCCGTTCCAAGAGCCTGGGCGAGCAGGTCGTCTATGATGCCGGTTTGTGGAAGCTCCGCCAGATCAGCCTGGGCTACGATTTCACCAAGCTGCTCCCAAAGACGCTGTTCATCAAAGGTATTCGGTTGAGTGCCGTAGCCAACAACGTAGCCATCATCAAAAAATGGGTACCCAACATCGACCCCGAGCAGTTTGGCTTCAGCTCAGACAACCTGATTGGTCTGGAATCGACCGGTTTGCCAACTACCCGCAGCATTGGGTTTAACCTGAATGTTAAATTTTAACCAAAATCTATAAAGATCGATAAGCCGGGCCGCCGTAGCCGCCTTTTGAACCTTGTTGATCTGACAGACAGATTTTTATGAAAAAGATACTCTTATATATACCCCTGGTTGCCCTGCTTTTTTCGACAAGCAGTTGCGACAAAGGGTTCGATGAGCTAAACGTCAACCCAACAGCGGCCACGGCTCTCAACCCGGTATTCACGTTTAACAATGCTATGATTAGCACCTCGTTTCCGGGCAGTATACTGACCTTCGAGGAGCCTATCGTTCAGCAGATGTTCACGCCAAACTCAGGTATCGTTGCCGGTGGCAATTATAATATCGACAACAGAGGCCCCTCGGGCGTCAACGGAGGTATCTGGCGGCAGTATTACCAGAACGTCGTTCGGTATCTGGTCGACGTAATCAACCAGACCAAAGCCGACCCTAACCGGGCCAACCTCTACAATATGGCCCGCATCTGGAAAGCCTATACGTTTTCTGTACTGACGGATACGTATGGTGACATTCCATACAGCCAGGCTGGTGTTGGCTACATCTCGAATAATGTAACCCCCAAGTACGATACGCAGGAGAGCATTTATAATGACCTGATTAAGGAACTGACCGAAGCGACGGCCGCTCTCGATGCGTCGAAAGCAACCGAGGCTGGTGAGGTTACCTATGGTGGCGACATTACGAAGTGGAAACGGTTTGGCAATTCGCTCCTGCTTCGGGTGGGCATGCGTTTGTCGAAAGTAAACCCCACGCTGGCCCAGTCGACCGTTCAGAAAGCCGTTGCCGGTGGCCTGATGCAAACCAACGCCGATAATGCCGTTATTCGGAACAATGCCAACTATACCAACGGCGTAGGTGCTACGCTTAACTCGACCGAAGCGGCCAACTACTACCTGACCAAAATGTTTGTCGATTACCTGAAATCGACATCCGATCCACGTCTTGTATCGATCGCCGTTCGCTATGTAGGTGCCAAAAGTGGTCCGGAGCAGACGGCCGCCAGAGCCAGTCGTGACATAGCCCCCCAAATAGGCATGCCCCTTGGCTTCGATAATGGCACGATTACTGCCAGAGCCACGCAGGATGGTCTGGCCAGCTTTTACGATTACAGCCAGTTGGACCGTACCCGCATGGGAAGCCAGTTTGCACCCTGCTACCTGGTTACCTACGCCCAAACGCAGCTCCTGCTGGCCGAAGCGGCCCAGCGCACCTGGACAACCGGCAATGCTGCCGACTTTTACAATGCCGGGATCACGGCACACATGAAACAGTTGGGTGATTATGCCGCCACATCGCTGGTTGCCGATGCCGACATTGCAGCTTATCTGGCCAAAAATCCGTACAGCGCGGCAAAAGGCCTGGAACTGATCAATACCCAATACTGGGTGGCGTCTTTCCTGAACGGACCCGAAGTGTTCGCCAATTTCCGGCGGAGTGGGTTCCCGACTCTAACGCCTAACCCCTATCCGGGTAAGGAGATCAAAGGCAGCTTTATCAATCGGTTATCGTATCCGGACTCTGAAATTGCGGTGAACACCGCTAACCGGCAGGAAGCCGTTTCGCGGCAGGGAGCCGATGATCTGGACACCCGTGTTTGGTGGGATAAAAAGTAAGCTATTGACCAATCTAATCTAATGACAAGGCCCGGCTACACGTAGTCGGGCCTTCTTTTTAGTATAGTAATAGTTACTGTAACTGCTTCAGGAAGCGTACAAGGACCTCTTCTGATACAGCTACCTCAATGCGTTTGTGCGGATTGGTGAACCCGGCCACAATAGTTACTCCGGATTTGGGAATACCGAGTTGCTTCGCCAGAAATTCGATCAGGTAGGCGTTGGCCTTCCCGTCCTGCGCCGGTGCCCTGATCTTTGCGTTAAGCTGCCCGGCGGCATCGTAGAACAGTTGATCAACCTTGCTGCCGGGCTTTGCTTTCAGATGGAGCGTCATTGCTTTTCGTTAGTGAGTTACCGGGTATTTAACTATCAGCCATTGAAAGATAGAGCCCTAATAGCCAAAACTTAATAACTAATAACTAACGAAGTTGCTCCGCCAATACGGCGATGCCTTCGGCGAAGCTGTGGGGTTCGTAACCCAGTACCGTCCGGGCTTTGTCCAGAATAAAGCCGGTGCGGGGCGGGCGACGGGCCACCTGCGTAAAGGTCGATGCATCGGCCTGCGCAATCAGGGATTTGTCGAGGCCAAAATAATCGGCTGTCTGGATGGCCATTTCATAGGGCGTCAGTACCTCTTTACCGGAGATGTTGAAAATGCCTTCCGCTTCCTGGTCAGCGATGAGGAAGCAGCCCATTGCCAGATCTTCGGCCAGGGTCGGGCTTCGCCATTGATCGGTTACGACTTTGATATTTTTTCCATCTTCCAGTGACTTTTTAACCCAAAGAATGATGTTGCTGCGGCTCATATCGTGCGCAATACCATACACGAGCACCGTTCGGGCAATGGCCCAGCGGATGTCTGAATGCCGCACGGCCGATTCTCCCGCCTGCTTGCTCCATCCGTAGAAACTGATGGGATTCGCTTCGGCGGTTTCGTCGTAGGGACCGGCGGCCCCATCAAAAATAAAGTCGGTCGATACATGAACCAGAAACGCGTTGATGGGCCGACAGGCCTCAATGATGTATTCAACAGCGTGTACGTTCTGCGCCCAGCAGGCATCTTTCTGCACTTCGCACTTATCCACATCGGTCATGGCTGCCCCGTGGATAACGACGTCCGGCTGTACTTCGCCAATCACATCCAGCACCTGCTGGCGATCAGTTATATCCATTGACCGGTAGGTGTACCCTTCTGAAAAAGGCAAGCGGTTTTCGCCCCGTGCGGTGGCAATCAGTTCAACATCCGATTGCTGCGTTATCAGCCCAACCAATTTTTGGCCCAGCAACCCATTGGCGCCAGTGATGAGGATTTTTTTCATAAAGGAAGCAGTACCAGGAGCGCGGAGTGAGGAGGGCTGACGCAAGATAGAATGCTGGCGTCAACCCTCCTCACTCCGCGCTCCTAATACCTATAATTATACTGTTTCGTGATTTTCTTTTTCTTTACCCATTGACCGGTCATAGACATGCGGACGTCCTTTTCGGGGCGGTCCATTTCGTTTCGCGGTTGCTTGGCTACACTGTCAATAATAGCCAACCCGTCGATAACCTCTCCAAAAACCGTGTAATTGCCATCCAGATGAGGTGACCCGCCAAGAGTCTTATAAACTTGTTGCTGTTCATCGGTCGGGACATGTCCTTTCATGGCTTCGATGCGCTTTAGCTGCGTCTGCAACCCGGCATCGTCCCAAACGCGCCCCTGTACAATGTAGAACTGGCAACCACTCGATGCTTTCTCGGGATTACCGTCGCGGGCGGCTGCCAGGGCTCCTTTCTTATGGAACAGGGCCGGAACGAATTCGGCCGGGACTTTATAGCCGATATCGCCATTACCGAGGGGCTGGTCTGCCTGGGCTTTCCGCGAGTTTGGATCGCCCCCCTGAATCATGAACATCGGAATGACCCGGTGAAACAGCAGACTGTCGTAGAACTTCTGATTGACGAGCTTAATGAAGTTTTCCTTATGCTTCGGCGTTTGGTCGTAGAGCACCAGCCGCATGGTGCCGTACTGCGTATTGAGCGAAACGAGGTAATCTTTCTTCTTCCGATTTTGCCCAATGGCAAGCGCCGGAATCAATAGAAACAATAGGAGAAATTTATACATACCGTTTTTGGCGTATCAGTTGATGCCGGATAGACACTACAGATTGACTCGATTCTCGAAGGCATCTTTTAACCGCTGGTCGTGCGTTACGACCAGTAAACTGGCTCCTATCTGCTCCGACTGCTGCCGTAGCAGCGAAACTACCCGACTGGTGTTTTCGTCGTCGAGGCTGGAAGTTGGCTCATCGGCCAGAATGACATTGGGCTGATTCATTACCGCACGGGCAATGCTTACCCGTTGCTGTTCTCCCTGGCTTAGCTGATTGGTTTTTTTCGACAGATGATCGCCAAACCCCAACTGAGCGGCCAACTCCCGGGCGCGGGCTTTGTCCTGGGGTTTGTTGGCCAGGTAGTTCGCCATCAGCAGGTTATCCATTACCGACAGTGAGCTGACGAAGTGAGGCTTTTGGTAGACGATCCCCAGATTCTTGGCCCGAAAAGCTGCGGTTTCAGCCGCATTCAGCTTCGTCAAATCCGTCTGGTTGATCAGTACAGACCCGCTTTTAGGCGTCAAGAGTAAGGCCAGTAAATGCAGAAACGTCGTTTTGCCCGTACCCGACTGCCCTAAAACCAGCAGGGCTTCGCGGTCAGCGCAGTGAACATCGGGAAATGTGAACTGTTTGGTAGGGCCGTAGTCAAACCTAAGTTGATGAGTTGCCAGCATTGGAATAGAGCGAGTACCCACAAAAATAGGTAAAAGTTGTAATTTTGACGGTGTCATGTGATGTCGGGTTAAGAACCCGACATCACGACTTACCAACTCCACAATTCACCTATTTTGAAACGCATCGCCCTGTTTGCTTCCGGTTCCGGCTCCAATGCCGAAAAAATTGCCGACTATTTTACCGATAACGCCGACGTGAATGTCGCGCTGGTTGTTACGAACAATCCCAAGGCGGGTGTTATCGAACGCAGTCGGCGTCTGCATATCCCGGTACTTCTCTTCGACCGGAAGACGTTCTACGATACCGACAAGATCACGCAACTTCTTCTTAACCAAGAGATTGACCTGATTGTACTGGCTGGTTTCATGTGGCTGATGCCTGCTGATCTGGTACGGGCGTTTCCGAATAAAATAGTTAACATTCATCCGGCGTTATTGCCTAAATTTGGTGGTAAGGGTATGTATGGCCACTTCGTACACGAGGCTGTTGCAGCCACCCGAGAAACCGAGTCGGGCATTACAATTCACTACGTGAACGAACGATACGACGAAGGACAGATTATTTTTCAGGCGAGTTGCCCGGTAGTACCCACCGATACGCCCGACGACATCGCCCGGAAAGTGCAGGCTCTGGAACACGCCCATTACCCGCGCGTTGTAGCCGACGTTTTGACATCAATGACCACCCAACCATGAAAAAGCTGGCGTTTGTACTGTGTTTACTTAGCCTGACCGGCTGTTTCAGGCCCGCGGTTTATCTGCAAAACAAGCCAACCTATCCGGTCGATGTGTTTTATGACACGCAACGACCCGAACGTCCTTTTGCCCCCTTGCAGGACCTGGAAATAAAAGGCGAGGTACCTCTGGAAACCCGGCAATCGGGAAACAGGCGAATGCTTAGCCGGGGCAACGACATGCAGCAGAAAGAACTGATGCTTACCCGACTGACGCTACAGGCAAAGAAACTCGGTGCCGATGCGCTGGTTGCTGTCCGTTACACGTACTACACGTCCATGACCGACAACGGGTATGTAATGACCGGGCTGGCCGTCAAGTACAAAAAGGAAATAGAGCAGTAGCCGCCATAAAAAGAGGAAGCCCGGCAACGTGATGGACGTTGCCGGGCTTCTTTATTTTGCCAGCATGATTTTGTCATGCTGTTACAATCTATTTAACTTCTTCGTAGTCGACATACTCCCCACCTGTGAAAGAAGAATCTCCTTTCTTGGGCGCTGTGTTTACCCGTACTTCACCTTCCCGACTCCTGCCGGACGCTGACGTCTGTTGCTTTTGCTGCTTAACCAACTGTCGGCCAACGAGCAGGTAAAATACAAACCGGCGTACGGGCGGCACAAACAGAATAATAAGGGTGATGATGAACAGATATTTGAATAACATGTCTGGGTGTCTTTATCAGTAAATAAACGCTGCGACGACTCGTTTAGTTTTCCGGTGTGATAATCGGTTCATGTGGTGGATGAACTGCCAATCAGCCATCCTACTGAAAAGCTGATTTTTGCAAACTCTACTATTGGCCATACAGCGCTTTCCCGGCGGCTTCGTACTTATCCCCCGCCGACCATTGGGGGCGTGTAGCCCGGTCGGCTACCAGGCGGGCCGCATAGGCATAAGCCTGACAGAACTTCTGCGTATACCCAAAATCCAGCGACTCGGGGTTGTCGATGGCCTGGTGATAATATTTCTGGATAGCCTCGTCGAACGATTTAAAGCCGGGCGAGAACGTAGGGGCGGGAATCCCTTTGGCGGCAAAACTTACGTTGTCGGAGCGGTCAAACAGGCCCTGCTCGGGCGCCGGTTCGGCAAATACGCCAAGGCCAAACGCGTTAGCGGCTGTCTCAATTTCTGATTTAGCCCCTGTTCGTTCCAGCCCAATTACCGATATAATGGTCGTATCACTATAACCGGCCCCATCAATATTCATATCGAAAACAGTCTGTTTCAAAGGTACCAGCGGGTGTTCGGCATAATAACGGCTGCCCAGCAAACCCACCTCCTCGCCCGTCAGCGCAACCACCAGCACCGACCGTTTGGGCCGTTGCTGCGACAGCGCCTTGGCCGCTTCTAAAATAGCCACCGTACCCATGGCGTTATCCCGCGCACCATTAAAAATACTGTCGCCGGGCTGATAGGGCGTGCCACTTTGTTTGCCTACGCCGATGTGATCAAAATGGGCTGACAGCAACACATATTCACTTTTAAGGGCAGGATCGGTTCCCTCAATAATACCCGCCACATTCGCCGACATCGTCATGGTACGCGGCCGGCCGGATGTACGAATGCTGACCGATTGACCCGCTTCTTTGAGCTGTTTATACTGGTTGTTGGCGTTGTTGATCCACAGGTGGGTGACGGGCATAGCGCCCTCCGGCGTACTGGCAACGGATAACTGTTCGCGGTTGAAATACTGATTTACGAAGCCCCAGGGAATGGATTCGCTATACAGTTCGATCAGGGCAGCAGCGCCTTTTTCGGAGGCCAGCTTGCGCTTGGCAGCCGATGCATTGAAGATTTCGCGGGGGCCTTTGGCATCGGGCGAGCCACCCTGCGCCACCAGAATCCGGCCTTTCACATCGCGGCCTTTATAACCATCCTCACCATCTGTCAGGCCGTAACCGACATAAACAACCTCGCCCGACAGGTTTGTTGGACCACCTGCCATGACCACCAGTTCTTTACCCAGGTGCAGCGTATCTTTACCAATGAGCATGGTGCCGCTGCTGGCCGCTTTGACGCGCTCGAAGCTGATGGGCTGAAAGTAATCCGGCTTACCGGCTACATTGCCCGCCGGTTTGAGGCCCAACTGCCGAAACTGCTCGGCTATGTAACGGGCAGCAACCCGGTTGCCCTGCTCACCCGTTCGGCGACCTTCCAGTTCGTCGGATGCTAGAAACCGCATGTGTGCTTCGACCTCCGCACGAGACAGGCTGAACTCAGGTAGTTTGGTCGTTGGCGTCGCTACTGCCGAACGGGAAGAGGGTGATTTGGCGGGTCGATTCTGCGCCTGTACTGACACCGTCGTTAGTGACAGAGCGGTCAGGAAACCAAGGATAGAGAGTGATTGCATGATGAATGAGTTGACGGCGTAAAAGTACAAAAAACCAGAACGGCTTCCTGACCTTCCGGCCATCTCAGCGAATTTCAGTAGTTTCGCGGTTCATTTCAATCCGGTATGCCTCCTCGCTTCGCTACGACAAATTCTGAAAAAACGTATCTGCTCATTGCCGTCGGGTTGCTACTGCTGTACGTTTTTCCATACGTATGGCTCGGCGAAGGGGCACACCTCACCGTACACGATAATCTGGACAGCGATTTCCTGTATCTGTACCTGCTAAAAATCACCAATACAGCCTTCGACTTCGACCTCAGTACGGTCATTCCGAATATGATGAGCAGCGGCCCCCATGCCGCTACATCCTTTAGCGGCATTCCGCGATCGGCCTTCCGGACGGGGCTGAACGTTGAAGTTCTCTCGTTTTACCTGGCAGCGCCCTATACCGCGCACGTCATCAATTTTGTTGCCGTTCATGGTATTGGCTTTCTGGGCATGTACCTCTTGCTTAAAACGTATTTACTGCCCGAATCGCCGTGGGGACTGGCGCGGGTAGGCATCGCGTTTCTGTTCGCGCTGGTACCTTGTTACATCGTGCACGGGGCATCGGTAACGGGCCAGCCGTTGCTGCTGTTTGCCTTTCTGAATTTGCTGAACCGGCAGGGCCACTGGACCAACTGGCTTATTATCGTACTTTTTCCCTTCTATTCTTTCTTCGTTTGGGCGGGTCTGTTCATCTGCGTGGCACTGGGCCTTCTTGGCGTAGTGGTCGTGCTTCGGGACCGACAGATGAACTGGGATTACTTCAGTGGCTTGTTTCTGCTTTCGCTCCTCTATCTGGCCAGCGAGTGGGAGTTGATCTACGGGTTTGTCAATGAGACGTATATATCTCATCGGGTTGAGTTCAATTACGGTCGGCTGCGGTCTATGCGGCTCCTCAACAGCTGGTACCGGGCCCGTGATCTGTTCCTCTGGCCGATGTTCAACACCGGCGCCTTTCTAACACGGGGTATCCTGGCCGTAGCGATAGCGGGTGCGTATCAGGCGTTACGGAAGCGGGATTTCCGGTCGGCCAAGTGGCTGATCGGCCTACCGCTTCTGGCGCTGCTCATCTGCCTGATCCATGCGTTTTACCATTACCTGGTCATGTGGCTGGGCGATAGTCCGCTGGGCATGAAGTTCCGGGTGTTTCAGTTCGACCGGTTCTATTTCCTGCTGCCAACGCTCTGGTTTATTCTGTTTGCGCTGGCACTGCGCCAGTTCGAGGCCCGAGGCCGGTGGGTGAAGCTCTTTCTGGCGGCTCAGTTCATAACCATGATCATCGCCAACAAAGAGTGGAAAATCAACACAGGCAAAATGCTCGGCTACGTTACCGAAGCCGAGCATCCCTCCTTCCGGGCTTTTTTCGCCGAAAAACAGTTCGCGCAGCTGCGGAATTATATTGGCAAGCCACAGGCCGACTATCGTGTCATTTGCCTCGGCATGCACCCGTCTGTGGCGCAATTCAACGGCTTTTATACGCTGGATAGCTACCAGAATAATTACCCCCTGCCCTACAAGCACGCTTTTCGAAAGATCATCGCTGCAGAATTGGCGAAGGGTACCCCGAAGATGCGCGCTTATTACGATGCCTACGCCTGCCGGGCTTACCTCTACACGGCAGAGCTGGGCCTGCATTACCTGTTCGGCAAAACGCAGCAACCGCATCTAAAGCATTTACAGATCGACACGAACGCCCTGATGGCGTTGGGTGGTGAGTACGTGATCTCGGCGGTTCCTATCGACAATGCAGCCGAAAACCAGCTTCATCTCGAAAGTATCTTCACCAATACGGAGAGCTACTGGAAGGTGTGGCTGTATAAGGTGATGCCAACGGGTATTCAACATCAGGGCATAATGAGCGGCAGGCCAACCAGGAATCTGTCGTCGTCGTTGTATACCAGAACGGTTGACTGATCGAGTAGTTTGTACTTCATCAGGATGTTCTGCAAGCCAATTTTATTCGATGGCACAACGATCTTCTTTTTCTGAATATTATTCTCGACATACAGCATGCCATTTTGGGTATAGAGCCGTATCGTTAACGGATAATTGACGGCAATGACATTGTGTTTGATGGCGTTTTCGAATAAAATCTGCAGCGTGAGTGGCGGAATGAGGTAGGTCATGTACCGCGTTTCGATAGCCGTTTCTAGAAAAATGCCATCGTTATACCGGGTCTTGAGCAGGTGGAAATAGGCGCCGATAAAGTTCATCTCGTCCGTAAGGGGGCACAGATCCCGGTTATTCTGCTGGAGCAAATAGCGGTATACCGACGATAACTCATCCAGAAAGCGCTCCGCCTGATGCGCATCGGTTGTAATCAGAGCCGACAGGGAATTCAGGTTATTGAACAGGAAATGGGGATTGATCTGCGTTTTTAAGGAATCGAGCTGACTTTGCAGGTTTACTTTCTTTAACTCCTGCGCTTCGGCATACGACACCTGCCAGCGTTGGTACAGGTAAATGCCTTCGAAAACAGCCGCTGCCTGAACCGTCCCGACGACGGAGACGAGGGTATTGAAAAAATACGGCTTTACTTCAAACACATCCGTGGAGTGCCAAAGGCCAATAACCTGATAAAAATACGTTTGTGCGATGCGGATAAGGCTACAGAAAAAAATAAACCAGGCGAGTTGATAAAGTACCCGTTTGAGGGTTTGCGCCAGTTCGGGGTAGCGCTTCCGGGAAAGTAGTATTCCCAGACGATTCGTTTCCCAGACCAGAATAGCCCCCAAAATGAAGAAAAACGGAATGCGCCAATCGTCGGGATACGGAATGCCGGTATAACCGTACATCATCCACTGCCCGGCCAGAGACAGCACCGGGACGCCGATGATGCGCATCCATTTGTCATTTAACTGCTGCATGGTATCGGCCGGGCCATTCGTTTCTATAATTGGTCTCAAGCTGACACTTTCTGCCAGCACCCTTGTAGTCCAACGTCATTAAGTTAGTCGTGAAGGGCACCTGTACCACTGGATAATGCATGAGTTGTACTAAATAGGGGATGAAGTGTCATAACAGCAAGTTCAACTGCTTCGCGATTTCCGTCCAACGACCAGCAACTTCTCTGATTACACGGCCAGGGTCGGGGAGCTGCCGACCAGCGTTGTTATGCCCATCCTGCAAAGCAAGTAGATCGCCTAATTTCACTTCCTTATACGAAAACTTATTCCTGTTTTCGGGAAAAACGTTAGCCGATAACCCTAGCCTTCCAGACCGTATGCCTATGCTCACTTCAGACCGACGAACCTTTCTCAGGACCGCTGCGGCCAGTCTGCCTTTTGTTGCCTCAACCGGAATGACCTATGCTCCGGGTAAAAGCAGCGGGGCAGCGACTAAAGTAAATCCCATCCGGCTAAGCTGTAACCTCTATTCGTTCAATGAGCCGCTGATGAACGGGCAGATGACCCTCGAACAGGTGCTGGCATTCTGCGCCGATTTGGGCTTCGATGCCGTCGACCCAACGGGGTATTACTTCCCAAAGTACCCGGCCTTACCCGACGATAGCTATGTGTACCAGATCAAGCGAAAAGCTTTCCGAATGGGGCTCGATATTAGTGGAACGGGCGTCCGGAATGACTTCACCTTACCCGACGCCAACCGCCGGAAAGGAGAAATCGAACTGGTGAAAAAATGGACGGGTGTAGCCGCCCGTCTGGGCGCACCGGTCATTCGTATCTTTTCGGGTACGGGCAAAGAACTGCCAACGGGCTACAATCGGGATGCCGTCACGGCCCGGGTTGTCGAGGCCATTCGGGAATGTGCGGACTATGCGGCCAAGCAGGGCGTCATGATCGTACTACAGAATCATGCCGATTTCATTGAAACGGCAGACCATGTTCTGGACATTGTGCAACGGGTCAACTCCGAATGGCTGGCCGTCAACCTGGACATCGGCAGCTTCAAAATTGGCGACCCCTACGAGCAGATCGCACGTGTGGCGCCCTATGCTGCCACCTGGCAACTGAAGGAAAACCTGTTTGTTAACGGCAAAGAAGAAGCAACCGATCTTAGCAAAATCATGCATATCGTACACGACTCCGGCTATCGGGGCTATCTACCCATCGAAACGCTTGGCAAAGGCGACCCTCGCCTGAAAGTGCCGGTCTTTTACGAAAAAGTAAAAAAAGAGCTGGCGGTCATAGCGGGTTAGGCACGTATCCTTATCGACGTTTGTAATGCTGTCGGGCAAACCGCATAAACGTATCGGCGAGTCCTTCGCTTACGCCCTGTAGCTGAATAGAATACAAGTCCCGTTGAATGGACAGATTCTGGACGTCGAGGATTTTAAGGCTTCCGGCCTGAAGCTCATGCTGTACCGCAAAGACCGACACAAACGCCATACAGCGCGAACTGCCCAGATAGGACTTTATGCTTTCGGTATTACCCAGGTGCATGTCGATGGTCAGGTCGGTGAGTTTCAGACCCGCTCCCCGAAGTGCGTGCTCGATCACTTCCAGCGAACCGGACCCCCGTTCGCGGAGTACGATGGGAATTAAACGCAGTTCATCCAGCGTGATCTCATCGCGGTCGGCCAGCGGATGGTCGGCGCGGCAGATGAGCACGAGTTCGTCTTTGACGAAAGAGGTATAGCGAATGTCGCTGTGGTGCGTCCGGCCTTCCACCAGCCCCAGGTCGATGTCGTTATTCAGCAGCAGCTGCTCGATCTGCTCGGTATTTCCTGACACCAGTGAAATCGCCACATCGGCCGACTGTTCCCGAAAGCGGGCCAGTACCGGCGGAATCACGTATTGCGCCACGGTGGTACTAGCCCCCACCCGCAATGTCCCCCCCGATTCGCCTTTGAGGGCGTTCATGTCGAACTCCAGTTGGCGGTAGGTCGCCATGATGGTTTCGGCATGACGAAGCAGCACGGCTCCGGCGGTGGTCAGGCTGATCTGATTCCCCCGCCTGTCGAAGAGGGCTGTCCCGAACTGGTGTTCGAGTTCCTGAATGTGTTTGGTTACGGCGGGCTGCGTCACGTACAGTTCCGCAGCGGCTTTGGTGAAACTAAGCCGTTTGGCAACGGTATAAAAAACGTTGAGACGAAAGTCGAGCATGGCTATTGGGCGTTGAATAACAAGGTAAGCCAGCTTACGAAACGGAGGCAGAGGTCGGCGTTGTGATCGAGATAGGTTTTCGTTAAAGCTGTTCCCATAGGCTTTGGCGGAAGTTGCGGTAGTTTCGGATTTCGAGCGAGCGTAACATAACAGCTTGTTTAACGTATGCCAAAATACGCGTTTATATAGGCATTAACCAAAATTGCCCGTTACCGATAGGGTCACGGGCAATTGAGCATGACAACACCAGTACCTTATAGACGACCGGTCTGCCGAGACTTACAGCATCTCTACGTTTACCAGGTTATCGTCCGAAACGCGGTCGATCAATTTGTTGTACGGGTCGATGCCCGCCTTCACAGGTTTGCCTTTAACGGTTACCTCAATCACGTGTTCGCCGGGGGTTAAGCTGCGTTTCTGGAGCAGGAGCGGCACTTTGGTGGTTAGTCCATCTTTGTTCTTGCTATCGTCGGTCAGCACGGCAATATCGGCAATGACGGGGCCTTTCCCTTTACTGATCTCCTTACCTGCTTTGTCGTAGTATTCGGTGGCCGTTCGTACGTGCAGGGTAACTTTATACTGGCCGAAGCCAATGGACCTGGCTTCGGCTTTGGTGATGCGGTTGTCGTAGAGCGTGAGCTTCTCGAAGTTATCCGTCAGCCAGGGTTTGAGCGAATCAGGAGTAGCGGCTTTGAGGAAACTGTACCATTCGAGTGAGGTGGTGAATGGGGCTTTCTGCCGGAAACGGGCCGCTTTCATGTAGTCGTTCATGGCCTTGTTGACCCGATCTTCACCAATGTAGTCTTGCAGGGCGTACATCAGAATCGAGGCTTTCTGATACCAGATATAGGCGCGGGTATCGTTATCGAGTACGTTCGCTTCAAACTTGTCTTCATTGGCCCGACCACGCAGATACTGATCCAGGCTATACTTTAGAAATTTCGGCATGGCATCAGCACCATATCGCTGCTTCATCACCATCAGCGCCGAATATTCAGCCATGGTTTCGGATATCTGGTTGGCTCCGCGTGTCCGGCTGGGCATGATCTGGTGGCCCCACCACTGGTGGGCCACTTCATGAGCCGTTACAAAAAAAGCGTAATCCGTTTTGTTTGGATCGTGGAAGTCACCCACCCAGCCAAACTCTTCCGAATAGGGAACTGTGGTTGGATAGGACTGGGCGAAACTAGCATAACGCGGAAACTCCAGTACCCGCAATACCGGATACGGATATGGCGCGTAGTTTTTTGTATAGTAGGCCAACGACGCCTTCATACTGGCCATAAACCGGTTAAGGTTTCTATTGTGGCCGGGATGATGATAGATTTCCAGGGTGACAGTCTTCCCATCGGCTCCAGTCCATTTGTCGCGCATAACACCATATCGGGCGGAACACATACTGAAAAAATAATCGGAGAAGCCGGGGAGCTTGTACTGGAAGTATTTACGCGGTTTGCCATTCGAGTCGTTCTTCGTCCAGGTTTTCAGCAGTTCGCCGGGCATGATGGCCGTCTGGTCGGGCGAGGTCGAGATGGTGCCTTCAAACGTGACCCAGTCGGCATCGTCCGTAAACAGGAAGTCACGCAGGCCAGCCGGGTCATTTTGTGCTGGTAAGGCCCATTGTTTTATGGGCAGGCCATATTTCTTCCGGTATTTATCGCTGCTCAATTCGCCATCCTGATCGTAGCCAAAGGAGGGAAATATACCCACGTTGAAGAATGTACCGTTGGCTATCACACCGCGCTGGTCGCCACTATTGGTAAAACCGACGTATTCGCCGGATACCGCCATATCGAGGTGCGCCGTATCGCCTGGATTCATCCGCTTGGGCAACTGATAGATAAAGTACCCCAACTTCGCGTCGTTTAACACCTGTTTGGGCGCTTTGCCATCGACCGTAAACCTCGTCAGTTGCCGATGGAAGTTATCCGTCGGGATGGTTAGATGCAGCGAGTCGATGGGTTTATCCCCTTTATTAACCATCAAAAAACGTCCCGTCGCCACGGCTTTAAACTCTTCTGGATAGATATCGACGTTCACCTTCGCACTGGTAATTTTTGGTTGCAGCACATTAGCAAACTTGTGATATACTTTTTCAAAAGTGGCCTGCTGTTCCCGTTGCTCGTCAATGGAGTAATACTTGTTCTTCACGCTCACGTTGGTATAAATCCAGGCTCCCATGCTCACGAAGGCGAGCAGGAGTACCGCGAATAACACCATCGAGCCGCGCCCCATGCGCTGTCGGGCCAGTTGCCATCGGGCTTTGAAACTGGTGTCGGCACCCCGGTTCCAGAACCACAGGGCCAGCACCAGCAGCAAGCCGCCAAACGCATACCAGTACAGGCGGAATGAGCCAATGCTGGCCAGGTAATGCCCAAATCCGTTCATGTCCGAAATTTGAACGCTCCCGCCCGAAAAGGGAATGGCCAGCCGGTAATTGAAATCAGCAAACAGAGGTACCGCCCAGATAACGATATACACCGCCAGCGTAACGATATGCCCCACAAACTTCTGGTTGACCATGGTATGCACAAAAAATGCCAGCATCACCAGTTGGAAGTATTGCGTGAAGGCGATACCCAGCAAGTCTCGGAGGTAGAGCGAAAATTCGTAATTAAAATACCCTTTCACCGTCTGGTTCAACACACCCGACACCAGAATAAGGCCACAGAGCAGCAGGCATATATAGGTCATCGACAGCAATTTGGCTCCGTAATTCATCCAGTCGGGCACGGGCAGTGCATCGGCGATGGTATCGTAATGAACCACCTTATCGCGGTGAACCACCTCGCCCGTGTAGAAGATGATGACAACCAGCACGAAGAAGAAGAACGTGCCGTTTCGCGCTTCAAGCATAGAGTAGGTTGTTGGCAGCGAGGGGGTGCCGTAAATTTCAGTGCCGAACCAGCCGTCCAGAAATAAAAACAGCACGGCTCCCAGCAAAATAGCAATGAAGTACGGATCGCGAACGATGTTGGCGAATTCGATACGCGCCTGCCGGAACATCTGCCGAACGTAGGTGCCTACCTGAAAAACGGGCGTAACAACGGGCAGACTCGCCAGTGAGGGAGCACCTTTCGTCGCGACATCGTCTTTCGAAGCTTTGCCTAGTTTGACGGCCAGAAAACGCGAGAAGTCAAACCGGAACAGGGTTACCAGAAAGACGAGCAGTGCCACCCCGAACCAGATGAGCCGGTTAGTCAGCAGATCGCCCTCCAACGGAGCCAGCAATGTATTTTGCTCCACCGGCGACCAGTATTTGGTAGCGGCATCGTAGGCAAAGGTACCGAAGGGGTCCATAAGATTAACGAGCTGTTTGTTATCAATATCCTGCGATAGCGTCGACCCCAGCAAGTAGGCAATAAAGAGTAAGATACTCCCTGCATAGGTCGAAAACACTTGCCGCGAGAAGGCTACGAGCGCAAAGAAGATACTACCAACCAGGAACATATTCGGCACGACGAACACCAGAAAGGGGTAAACATAATCGCGAAACCGAATGGGTCCGAAGCGTTCGGTATTGTTAGCCAGATTAAAGACTGGCCCCAGCATGGATCCGATCACGATACCCAGTAACCCAACGGCCATAACGCCCAGCAGCACCACAAAAGACCCCATGTACCGCCCCAGCACGTAGCCTTTTTCGGTGATAGGGAAGGTAAAAAAGTAGTTCTTCGTGTTGTGCTCAATGTCGCGGTAAACGGGTACGCCCATAATAGCCGACGCGATGAGCATCCCAAAAATGGTCATCACGACAACAAACTGACTGACGGCATATGGCGAATTGACATTCGTTTTCTCCGATGCGGGACCACTGCCATAGATGACGAAAAGGAACGTAAATAGGAATAAAATCAGGGCATACAAGTACGTAGCAGGTCGCTTGAGCCGGTACGCCAGTTCGAATTTGAAGATTGCGGGGAACATGGGGATTACAAGGAGTTAGGAGGTAGGAGCGAGAAGAGAGGAGTTGTCTCCCCGGTACCTAACGCTGGTTATTTATAGCCGTGTAATAGGCGTTTAACATACGTGCTATTTCTTCCAAATCAGCCTGAAGAGCGTTAGTGTCAGCGTACTCCAGATCATGAGCCAAAATAAGGTAGTACAGCGACTCATCCAGCGACCCCTGTGCCGTATTCAGGAATTTTGCCTTATCCGGAATTGTCCGCTTGCGATAACCTTCAGCAATATTACCGGGTACCGATACCGCACTACGCCTGAGTTGGGACGTCAACCCGAATACCTCTTCTTTGGGAAACTGCTTTGTCAGTTTATATATATCCAGAACAAATTGGTGCGACTTTTGCCAAACGACCAACTCGTTGAAATGCTTTGTTTTTTCCATGTGAATACAAGTTTTAAAAGGTGGATCATATACGGTTACCTGATACGCGAGTGATTAGAGTTGCACTCCCTCCTAACTCCTCACTCCTACCTCCCAACTCCTAAACGGTAACCGCTTCCATCTTCTCCGTAATCTTGGCGAAGTACACATCTTCAAGATCGGGCGTGACGGGGTCGAAGCCGGACAACGGGAGATCACTGTACGCATGGAGCCGCGTTTTCCCGCCTTTGAGCTGGGCGGAAATAATGCGGTGCTGCTGGCGGTACGTTTCTATCTCCGATTTTTCGACGGAGGTTTGCCAGATTTTCCCTTTCAGATCATTGACCAAATCATTCGGGTTCCCGGCGGCCACCACTTCGCCGAGGCAGATAATGGCCATGTCGGAGCACAGGTTCGTGACATCCTCCACGATATGCGTCGACAGGATCACGATGGTATTCTCCCCAATTTCGGACAACAGGTTATGAAAGCGGTTGCGCTCGGCGGGGTCCAGCCCGGCGGTGGGTTCATCGACGATGATGAGCCGGGGATTACCGATCAGGGCCTGGGCAATACCAAAACGTTGTTTCATCCCACCCGAAAAAGTACCGAGATTCTTCTTGCGCACCTGATACAGGTTCACTTTTTGCAGCAACCCTTCCACAATAGCTTTACGCTCGCGGCCGTTGGCAACTCCTTTTAGTGTGGCAATATGGTCGAGCATGGTTTCGGCCGTTACCCTCGGGTATACGCCAAACTCCTGCGGCAGATAGCCTAGTACACGGCGCACGGCATCTTTTTGGGTCAACACATTCAGGTCTTCACCCGTAACGCCGGTCAAGTGAACAGAACCGCTGTCGGCCTCCTGTAAGGTGGCAATGGTACGCATAAGGCTCGATTTTCCGGCCCCGTTGGGACCCAGCAAGCCAAACATCCCCTGCGAGATAGTCAGGTTGACGCCTTTCAACGCCCGTACACCGTTAGAATATGTTTTTGTAAGGTCTCTGATTTCGAGTTGCATACGGAAAGGGGGCTAACTAATTGGTTCAAAGGAATAGTTACCAAATAAGTTAAAAGCAATCAAAACCCAAAACCAAACAGTTGAAGACGGTTAGTATTAGGGCTAAAAGGAAACAAAAAAGCCTCACCCGTGAGTGAAGCTTTCTTGTTGACGGGCTGAATCCGTCCGGTCTATAGGTAGCTCAATAAAGCTATCGATTGTCTTCTCTTATCGGCTGATAACCTTAACCAAAGTCCCTCGTGCTACCCGATCATCTGCTTTGAGCCCGTTAAGTACACCGAGTTCGTCAACCCGACTGGTGGGCATGCCCAAAGCCGTTACGACATCCCGAAAGGAACCATCGCGTGGTGCCGTTTTAACGAAAACACGTTCCGGTTTCCGATTGAGCTTATCCGAATCGGTGAGTGAACGAAAATTTCCGGCAACCTGCTTGAACGTCCCGAACGAACTGTTGAAATCGGCTCCGCTGGACAGGCCATGCAGCGCGTAAACGGCATTGTTGTACTGAATCAGCCAGGTACCGATCTGGAGGGCCGTTTTGGGGTCCTGCTGTTGCTGCGGCTGGCCCTGTTGCTGTTGTTGCTGCTGCCGGGAAATAAGCACGTAGGCCGGGTTGCCGTTGATAGTCGTTTTACTGTTCTCCAACACATTCAAACTTAATTCTTTCACCAGATTCTGGGCCGCTTCATCCAGCGAATTGCCTTTCGCCAACATCAGGATCATAGCCGATTTTCCGTCTTTAGCGGCCATCTGAAACTGGCTGGGTGAATTCTGAGACTGCCAGCCGCTGGGTACCGGAAACTGAAACCGTAGCTCGGGATGGTAAAACTGTCCATTCTCGACAAAGCCCTGTTTAGGGTCTTCGCCATACATGATTCCGTCGATCAGCCGCAGGTATCGGTCACGATCAACCTGGTAATTAGCCGGGTTTTTAGCCTGATACTCTTTGGCCAGTTCATGTACCCGCGTGTAGCGATTACCGGGATCAGGGTGGGTCGACATAAACTGCGGCACGGCCTGTCCCGAACTCTCCGAAATGCGTTTGAGTGTGTTAAAGAAATCCGCCATCTGGTTGGCGTCGTAGCCAATTTTGCTGGAATATTCGACGCCGAGTTTATCGGACTCCGACTCATGATCGCGACTGTACTTGAGGGATAACAGGCCTAATCCCTGCTGAAGGGCTTCCATGTTCTGACCAACGACCTGAGGAGCCAGAACGGCCCCGCCAATCAGTGCAATGGTGCTCAGCAACTGGCTTTTCTGCGAGCGGGCGGCATGGCGGGCGGTGATATGGCCTATCTCGTGGCCAAGAACCCCGGCAAACTCCGCTTCGTTGTTGAAGTGAGCCAGAATACCGCGTGTGAAATAGACATATCCGCCCGGCACAGCAAAGGCATTGACAATGGGCGAATCGACGATGTAAAACTGGTAAGGCAGATCAGGCCGATGTGAAATCTTAGCCATAGCCTTACCCTTCTCATTCATAAATGCCTGAAGGTTCTTGTTCTCATACAACCCCATCGTCGAGACGACCGAAGGGTGTGATTCTTTCCCAAGAGCAATTTCCTGCTCGGTCGACATCAGGCTTATTTCGCGCTTCCCCGTAACCGGATTCCGGGCGCAACCGGAAGCGATAACCAAGGCAATCAGTAAGTAAAAACGGTAAGAAAAAGATGTTGTACTCATTCGTAGTGAAATTTAGGTGAAGATGGCTTACGCATTCACATGGTAATCCCACGCGAATTAATAGTATACTTCCCATAAACTAAGAACGGCACGTACTTTGTTTTAATGTAGCTTTAATGTTTAGGCTGACGCGAGTCGATCTACTGGCGCGGGCATTGACCCGTGCCTCTTATTAAGTCAGCATTCGCTGACGTCTGTGCATACTGACTTCATGTAAAGGCACGGGTAAACGCCCGCGCCAACTCAACTACCCTACACTTTCGGGCGCTTATACAACGGCACCGTGCTACATGGCTCGCCGAAGAGCAGGCTCTGGGCAACGGGGCGAAGTATCCGCGTGATCTCTACGTAGGCCGCGGTAGGCACGGGTACTTTGGAGCATCCTTTTATGACCACACGCACATCCCGGTAATCTTCAGGATTGATTTTTGCAATGGCGTCGTAATACAGCTTTTCCTCCAGATCAGCCAGATTACCGAACACGATCGTATTGGCGAACGGCTGTAACTGCAAGGTCAGCAACATATACGCCCAGGTAGGTACAATGGCATCTTCCGTACAGGTGATGGCCACGTTTTTGCCCGTATACTGGCTCCAGTCGTGCTCTTTCAAGAAAGCCCGAAAGTCTTTCTCTTTCAGAATTAACCCCATAAACAGGTTGTCTTTCAAATCGTAGACGACCCGCTCGCCAGGGTGATAATACTCCTCTAAATCAAGCGTGACAAGGCCGCTGTTAGCGACGCGATTAACAATTTCAGCTTCCATAGTTTTACCGATAATACCCCGTAAACAGTCGTTCGTAGCCAGCCGTTCCACGCTACCTACCGTTTGAAAATAACCACCTTAAGACTCGGTAATTTTTGCTACTTTTGTTCTCATATAGACAACACATCCTTTAGACATTTCGTACATGAAATTTATAGTTTCCTCGTCTGTCCTGCTAAAAAATCTGCAGCATATCAACGGCGTCGTGGCAACGAATCCGATTGTCCCTATCCTCGAAAACTTCCTCTTTCGTATCGACGTTGGGGATGGCTTAACGGGGGGCACACTCACCGTAACGGCGTCGGATCTGCAAACAACCATGACCACGCAGATTCCGGTTGAAGCCAGCGAGAGCGGCTCCATTGCCATTCCGGCCAAATTATTGCTGGATACGCTCCGCAGCCTGCCCGAGCAGCCCGTTACCGTGAATATCGACACCGATACCTTCGGTACCGAAATCCTCACCGACAACGGCCGCTATAAGCTCTCCGGCGAAAACCCGATCGACTTCCCGAAACTGCCGACGGTGAACAAAAACATGTCGGTCGATATGACGTCGGATGTGTTGCTCAGCGCCATCAATAACACGGTTTTCGCCACCAGCACCGACGACCTGCGTCCGGCTATGACGGGCGTACTCCTGCAACTGAACGACGATAACGCCACCTTTGTAGCCACAGACGGCCACCGGCTCATTCGCTACCGCCGAACCGACCTGAACGCATCGGCCAGCACGTCGATCATTATTCCCCGCAAAGCTCTGCAACTGCTGAAGGCATCGCTGCCCGAAAACGTACCCGTTACGGCCGAGTTCAGTCAGGCGAATGCGTCGTTCACGTTCGGTCCGACACAGTTGATCTGCCGCCTGATCGACGAGCGTTTCCCCGACTACGAAAACGCCATTCCGACCAACAACCCGAACGTGATGACCATTGGCCGTACGGATCTGCTCAACTCGCTGAAGCGGATCATGATTTACGCCAACCGCACCACGCACCAGATTCGGCTGTCGCTCAAAGCCAACTCGCTGACCATCTCGGCCGAAGATCTCGACTATTCCAACGAAGCCAACGAGAAGCTCCTCTGCGACTACGAAGGCGACGCCATGGAAATCGGTTTCAACGCCAAGCTAATGGCCGAAGTGCTGAGCAACCTGAGCGCCAAAATGATCTCGCTCGAAATGTCGGCACCGAACCGCGCCGGTCTGCTCATCCCAGCCGACAAAGAAGAAAACGAAGACATTCTGATGCTGGTAATGCCAGTAATGCTGAACACATACGCTTAGTTTTTTTAAGGAGTGAGGAGTTAGGAGCGAGGAGTGAGGAGGACTGACGCGTCTGTTTGCATGCGTCAGCAACTCCTCACTCCTCGCTCCTAACTCCTCACTCCTAACACTTCTATGTCCTCCAAACGCACGGCTCCCGCCTTAGTTTTCATTTTCATTACGCTCCTCATTGATGTTACAGGGCTGGGCATTATCATTCCGGTTTTTCCGAAACTGATTGAACAACTCATTCACGGCAACATTAGTCAGGCGGCAAGCTGGGGCGGCTGGCTGTCCTTTTCGTATGCCGCCATGCAGTTTCTCTTTTCGCCGATACTGGGCGGGCTGAGTGATCGCTTCGGGCGTAGACCGGTGTTGTTGTTCTCGTTATTTGGATTTGGGCTCGATTACATTCTCCAGGGTTTTGCACCTACCATCGAATGGCTCTTCATCGGGCGGTTGCTGGCAGGGGTTACCGGAGCCAGCTTCACGACGGCAACGGCTTACATTGCCGACATCAGCACACCGGAAAAGCGGGCACAGAATTTCGGTCTCATTGGAGCCGCCTTTGGCGTTGGCTTCATTCTTGGCCCGGCAGCGGGTGGTTTCTTAGGCCAATATGGCCCCAGGGTTCCGTTCTTCGTAGCCGCTGGCCTCACCATGGTCAACTTTCTGTACGGCCTGTTTATCCTGCCCGAATCGCTCGCCCCCGAAAACCGGCGGCCTTTCGACTGGCGACGCGCCAACCCCATTGGCTCACTCATGCGGCTGGGTAAGTATCCCGTTATCCTCGGTCTGGTAGCCTCGCTGGTGCTGGTGTACATTGCCGGATTTGCCGTGCAGGGTACCTGGACGTTCTATTCCATGGAAAAATTCAAGTGGGATGAAAAAACCGTTGGCCTCTCGCTGGCGGCCATCGGTCTCTCTTTTGCCATCGTACAGGGTGGACTAAGTCGAATTATCATCCCTAAACTTGGACCGCAGCGTTCGGTGTACATTGGCCTTACGTTCAGCGCCATTGGTTTTTTGCTGTTTGCCATTGCTACGCAAAGCTGGATGATGTTTGCCTTTATGATGGTGTATGCCATGGGCGGCATTGCCGGGCCTTCCATTCAGGGTATTATCTCCAATCAGGTGCCCGCCAACGAACAGGGCGAATTGCAGGGAGCACTGACCAGCCTGACCAGCACGACCTCTATCTTCGGGCCGCTCATCATGACGAACCTATTCTCCTTCTTTACCTCGCCAGCCGCGCCTGTCTACCTGCCGGGTGCTCCCTTTTACCTGGCGTCGGTACTGGTTGTTATCAGCGCGATCCTGTCCCGGCGTGGGTTAAACCGCAGTCTGGCTGCCAGCAACTAACTGTAAAAGCGAATAGCAGGCGTGCCACGGTTGCTATTTTTAACTTTTAACATCACGGCTTCTTAAACTCCATTCCGTCAAAGGTCAGCGATTCGACCCGGCCCGATGCACTTACGTTAAACCTCGCTTTGGCTTTTCCATACCAGGCTTTCTGATAGGGACCAGAAAACACATCGTATTGCCAATGTGAAAGGCTGGCATTCAGAGCATTATCATTGATATTCACCATTAACCGATTACCCGAAACGCTGACATCGGCGTTTCCATAAAGGGGACTGCTGTATATTCCGGCATACTGGTCTAGCGGTAAAGTTGGGGTTGTATTCAATACCCGTCTGGCATCGGCATTCGCCCGCGCCTGCTTATCTTCCTGTTTAATTTTTGAATACAGCTTTTTGAATTCAGCGCTCCAGTCGCGGGTGCCGCCCAGTGCGAACCAGTCGAACGCTTTGTACATCAGCGCGTGCCGAAGTTCAGCATGGTCGTAATTTCCGAAGACGAAAACGCCCAGTTTCTCGTCCGGTAGCTGCCCCGTTATGGCCGTCAGTCCCGAGAGGCTACCGGTATGAAAATTCACTTTCCGTCCCTTGTAGTCATGCTGGTACCAGCCTAGCCCATAGGTTCGCCAGTTGGGTTTCAGCAGTTGCATGGTTGGGTATTCATCTTCCGGAAAAAAGGTTTGGGGCGTAAAAATTTCAGCCCAGGTTTGGGGCTTCAACAAACGGCCACCCTTGTACTTGCTACTGTCGAGCATGCAGATGACCCACTTGCTGATGTCGTCGGCCGAAGACCAGACCGCCCCCGCCGAGCCGACTTCACTATCGGCACCGTAATCGATTACGGTAATGGTGTCATTGATGTTGAAATGAGGTTTAGTGAGGTTGCTATCCGTGATGTATCCGCGTTTGGGTGCCGTTCGGGTCATGCCCAGTGGCAGGAAGATACGCTCCCGGATGGCTTCGGCCCAGGTTTTCCCCTCGATCCGCTCAATGATTCGACCAGCGGCCGAGTAGAAGGTGTTCTGATACACAAATCCGGCCCGGAAGGGGTAGCTTGGCTTCACCAGTTCCATCCGCCGGAACATCTCATTGACCGGAATGGTCATGGCACCGGTCATGAAATCTGTACTGCCAACGCCGGTATCGTGAATGAGCAAATCCCGGATACGCAGCGATTTTGTTACGTAGGGGTCGTAGAGTTTGAGTTCGGGCAGGTATCTGGAAACAGGGTCATCCCAGGCAAGTTTACCTTCATCGACCAGTATCCCCATGAGCGCAACGGTCATGGCTTTAGTGGTCGATGCGCAGGCGAATAACGTTTGGGTATCCACGCGTTCGGGCTTACCAAGCTCCCGCACGCCATACCCTTTCTTGAAAATGACCTTGTTGTCTTTAACGACCGTAATGGACAATCCCGGCACTTGCCAGGCCTTACGGGCGGCTTCTACGTAGGCATCGAATGCCTGAATCTGCTGGGGAGAGAGCTGCTTTTGCGCCAAAGCAGTAAACGCGGTACTGGCAAAAAACAGTAGAAGTAGGTTTCTCATAAAAAGCCCGGAATAGCGTGCGTAGTCGAAGAGGGCTTACATGAACTAACCAACCCCGACTACGCAATATATTCACAAAGCAAATACGACATTGAACTTAAGAATCATCGCATCCTCGGTTTTTAAGCCCATAAGGGATGGCCGCTCAATGTTATGATCGCTCATGTTTACGGGAAATTCACCCGTCAACGTCATTTTTCCGCCCGCGTCTTTCCGGCTTGCCTGCAAGGTAGCGGGTTTGGCTACGCCATGGAAAGTCAGTGTACCTTTGGCAATCAGCGCCCCGTTCTCACCGGGCTTTATATCGGAACTGACAAAGGTCACATTCGGAAACTTTAGCCCGTCAAGTACCTCCATGGCGTGCGAATCCCGATTGTTGTTGTCACTATCGAACGAAGCCACTTTCAGCGAGACGGCCACGGTTTCGGGCTGCTTGGTCTCGTCGTTGTAAATAACGGCGCAATTGACGTCGTGGCTTACTCCATCCCATTTGTGCAGCGGGTGTTTGGCCGAGTAAGTCACAGTCGACAACGCTTTATCTGCCACCAGCTTTCGTTTGGCCATGGGACTGACAAAGGCACACAGAAGCCCGATAGCCAGCCAGCAGCTATACTTGATTGTATTATTCATGATCTTAGAAAGTTAGGGCAAGAACCGAAGCCGCATACGCACCAAAGGTGGTATAGGCAGCCGCCCGGTGATAGGGTTTAAGCGATGAATTATCCTGAATCATGCCCGCCAGAATATTGGTAGCTACCATACCCGTCAGGTGAACAATAGCCAGGTATTTATGCAGTTTGATGGAGGTAAACCCTTTCCGGGCACCTATTACCGGCGGTGGGGCCGTTAGTGAGAGCAATAGCGTTGTACCGTAAGTGACATTGATAAACGTAGCCGACCGCTCATGCCATTTTTTTGTGTCGACATAGTCCTGCCCTTTGGCATTGTAGAGTTTGGCTCCCAATAGGCCCTGCGCAATGAAACCCGCCAGCGTGACAAAACCGCCAATCTGGTGCGCCACGAGCATCGTCCGCCTTATTTTCAATTCATGGGCGCGGCCTTCGGGCGAGAGGGGCGCCACATTCATCGAACGCAGCAATCCCCTGGGTCCCCAGAATACCCGCTGGGTGAATATCATTTTATGGGGGAGCAGCTCAGGCTGCGACTGTGTTGAGTCGCTTAAACCGGCCAGCAAATCAGTCGCCGAAGCATCTGTTGCGGGCGTTATCGTTGTATCCCGCCGAATGGCTGTCGAGTCCTGAGCACGCAGGGTACTTGCCCCGAGGCACATCAGCAAGGCAAAACAAACATATCTCATCCGATACGATTTATCAGTTAGTAATTGGTCTGAAAACCGGACAACCCGGTTTTCAGAAGTTGGTTACGTTTGTGATCAGACCGGTTAAGCGGTAACGGTGAGTGAGTTTCCGTCTGTACTCAGGGCGGTTTTGTACTGCGTTAGCGGCCGGGAAGCGGGGCCTACCTCTACAGCGCCCGTAGTGCTGAACTCGGAGCCGTGGTTTGTGCAGTAAAAATCATTTTGGGTCGACCGGTACTGTACGTCGGTCCCTTCGTGGGTGCAGGTTTTGGACAGCGCAACATACTGCCCGGCGGCTGTTCTGGCCACGATCAGGCTTCCCACCAGCACATATTGCCCGGCGGTTTTGAGCTTACTGAAATTTGTGTCGCCCAGGCTCAAGGTGAAGTTGATAGCCCCCTTAGATACCTCAGCATTACCGGTTATGCCCGTGCTGGGTACAGGAGTTGACGGCGCAGGGTCATCGCTGCCCTTCGACGAGCAGGAACTCAATGTGGTTCCCATGCAGTAAAACGCCATCAGGGCGGCACTACTCATGCCCAGGCTGCGCAGAAATTCACCACGATTCATTTGGTCGGCTGTTGGATTGCTTTTCATTGGGTTGTCCTTTGGTTTATTTCGTGTAGTAACAATAATTACCAGCCGTGTCAGGCTTTGATCGGGCGTGCGCTTTTAAAGTTTGTAACGGATTGAGAAAAACGTACCGGTGCTCAGCAAATCGATTTTGAAAAAGCCAACACCCTTTAGGGGCATTTTCATAAAAGGCTCTATCTGCCACGAAAGGCGTTTTGTTAATGCCCGCTCATAGCCAACAGACAAGTTTAACTGACTGAAGCCATAGCCGCCGGTTTTGGTACTCCATTCCGAAACCGCATTATGCACATAGCCGGTATAGTTATATACATAGTCTTCCTGTTTAATGTAATAGCTTGTTACACCACCACTTATAAACCAGCGAGTTGGCGATAGTCCGGTTTCTCTCGGCCGTAAGAGCACGTCATAACGAAGGTTAATCGGGATGTCGAACATGTTGCATCGACCGTCGACACTGCCTAGTTTCGCCTTCACCATGTCTACATACGAACCGGGTGGAGCTGTATATTCCGACCCTTTCGCCTGGTAGATTTTTGTACTTTGAATAAGTCCGGCCTGTACACTCCAGCGGGAAGCCAGCCGGTACTCCAGCAGTAACCCCACGTTTGTACCGGGCCGACTGAAGTTTTTCAACCCTACCGAACTCAAATCGGGCGCTACGGCAAATCGAACACTAAATTCGTGCGTTACGGGTGGTTTAGGTACTACACTCGGCTCGGCCAAAGGTGGTGGAGAAGCAACGACCAGATCACGACCCGTAAAAGGCAGCGCTTTAGGCCAGTTTGCAGGCCGGATTGCCAATTCGTTAATAACTGACAATCCGGCTGCTTCTGCTTGAACTCCATTAGGTTGGTTAATAGACTCACTAGTGCTTGCAACACCAACAGATACCAATGTTCGATTGCGTTCGGATGACCGTTTCGTTTCCAATGATGCTCCCAAAGTGATCTTCGGGTAGTTTGAGTTGGCAACGATAGTGCTTGCGTTGTTGTCAATACGACCCGACTTAGGCCGCTTACCGATGAAAACCGACTCAATTACTGGTTTTCCGGTGCGCTGTTTCCTCCGTTTTGTATCAACTGCCGTGGCCGGGATACGCTCAGCAGGCATAGTTCGGTTGCGGGTAGTTTCTTCACGGTTCGCTCCGACTCGTCTGCTGTTTACTTCGTACGCAGGGTTTTCCTCTTTCGTTGCATTTGCTTCTCCGGAAGCGGTCGGCGTTTTCAACGTTTCCGGCGCAGCCGGTTGATCATCCTTCTCAACCGACGGCCCCGAAACACCCGGCGATTGACGTTGTTCGGAGCCGACTTCCGAAACTTTACTCTTTACAGATCGCTGCTGCGTGGGCGGCATTGTTCCAGCCAATGGCGCACTGGTATTCATGGGCGGCAGCACAACGGCCACAACCGATGAAGAATCCCGGCCATTGGTAACGCTATCGTAGGTATAGTAACTACCAAACATCAACAATAAAAGCAGCGAAACGGCCGCCCCCCATCGGAGAATATTCTTCCAAAGTGGCGTTTTACCGGGCACAGTCCCATCGTACTCATCCAGCCGGCTTTTCATATCCTGCCAGGCCGCCGGGTCAAATGGTGGATCAAACTCTTCAGCCGACTTTCTGAAGAGCCCGTCCAATTGGTCATCGGTTAGCTCTGACATACTCATCGTTGTTTAAGCGCTTTACTAACGTGCGCAGGTTTTCCCGTGCCCGGGCCAGGTTCGACTTCGACGCTCCTACAGAAATACCGAGTTGACCGGCAATTTCCTCGTGCGTGAATCCATCCATAACATACAAATTAAATACTAGGCGATAGGCAGGTGACAGCCGCTGAACAAGACCCATCAGCTCTTCGTGGGCCAGCTGCCCAAAGGCATCGGCCGATTCGGTCGCTACGGTCTGTTCAACCTGTTCTACAGCTTCATGGTTATGATGCCGCACCTCCTGTCGGTAGTGATCAATGGCCGCGTTAATCAAAATTCGCCGAAGCCATCCTTTAAACGGCTGCGTAGAATCGTACTGGTCCAATCGCGTGAATACCTTCAAAAATCCATCATTCAATACTTCCAGCGCTCCCTCACGAGTGGGGGCGTAGCGCAGACAAACACTCATAGCATAGCCGTAGAACTGCTTGTAGAGCAATTCCTGACTTTTCCGCTGGTTGCGCAAGCAGCCAGCCAGAAGGTCATTCAAGGCAAGTATGTTAGGTGCGTTGGACAAAGTAACCTATTAAAAAGTTTAGTTTTTGGCTAATGGCAACTGGTAAATCGGTGAGGAGGATGGCACTACTTTAACTCACTTAATCCGGAGCAACGGGCGACGTATTGTTCACCACTGGCCAGACACCCGGTCTCGGCACACTTACGCCCAGAGTTTTACCTCTGATGCCCTGATCCGGTCCAAAATAATAGAGTGGCCAGCCTTTATACGTTAGCTGTGATTTGCCTACTGCGGTGATGATTTTAAAGTCGTTTTTATCCAGTACTGAGGGAACTTCGCCAATCGTGGACGTCACAAATATGGGCCAGGTGGCATCGTTACTCAAATCTGCCTTGGTGTATTTATTTACGTTTTTCTTATCAAAAGCGAATGCATATAAAGTTCGTCCAACACTGTCGACTAAAAATAGCGAGTTGCCGACGCCCTCTTTGGTATCAAATGTATAATTTTTCCCATCATTACCTACCAACTGCCGGGAAGCCAGCATGACGGTGTAATTTGTCTTTGCCGCCATCCATACGTTACCTACTTTATCACCGCTGACGTCACCAGCTTTGGCGTCGTTTTTAAAGTAGTAGAGCGGCCAGCCTTTGAACGTCGTTTGTTTACTACCATCCACTCGCGTAATCGTAGCAAAATCACTCACTTTCAAACCTGTGCCCAGCGTAAGATCTGTCCCTTCTTTGTAAAAAATGGGCCAGTTATCCTTACAAGTGCCGGTACAGGTGCCATCTCCGGCTGCATCACCGGCGTAGAAATAGAGCGTTTTTCCTCCTTCGCCCGTCATGACGGTGCCAACGGACGATGTTGCCAGGGAAATAGCTGGTGATACAACCGCCGGATTTTCTTCTTTACAGGAAAAAAGGACCACGATCAATAGGAGCGCTGCAACCAGGGAGGGGTTGACGTAAACGATTCGTTTCATGTTATCAACTGTGTTAAAAGGTGGAAAAAGAACAGTTGAACCGGTTCGTTCGTCAATACGGTCGGTTTGCCAAACAGGTTGCGTCGATTGCGAAAAAAATCAACTTTCCTTGTCGGCGCGTCGATCGGCCCGGATTTCGGGGATGGTGTCGGGATCAATCAGTCCCAGCGACGCAGCATGTTCGGCAGCAGCAACGGTATCGGCAACCAGCAGCATGGGCACCTTGCTCGCTTCGGTGGTTCGGATCAGTTCGCGTACAGACGCGTCGCGCTGGTCGGGGGTTACGTCGCGAATGTACACCGCCAGAATGCGGCCGGGATTTTCGCGCACCACTTGTGCATAGATCTCGGGGTCCTGCTGTCCACTATCGCCAATGAGTACAAAGGGCAACTGAGGATTTACGTCCAGCACTTTCCGAATCATGGACAGTTTGTGCGTATGATGACCCTGAGATGAAAACAACTTAGCCCCGAGATCCAGCTCCCTCAGCAGAATAGGCCCTTTGGGAATACCCTGGATGCGGAAAAAGTCGACCAGCAGATCGTACAGATTCCAGGGGCTGCTCGATACGAAATAAATTGGATTGAACAGGGTCGTAACCGGCCCGCTCTGCAACGCCCGATAAAAAGCGGCTATTCCCTCAAACGGCAACCGGGTGTAGGCATTTCCGAGAAACGTAAGTCTGGCGGTTTGCAACAGATTGGTCGCATCCGTTACAAGTACGGTATCGTCAATATCCGAAATAACGCCAAACTGGCTGTAAGGGGGCGAAATCATCAAATGACCTTCTTTCATAACGGGTTGGGCCATATTGGGCCGAGCCACGTCAGGCATGCGTTCTTCACTCAGATCAGTTGCCGGTTGTTCAACACCGTCCAGCGAATAGCGGACCGGAAACCACGCCCGGCCTGGTGGCAGATCATTAGGTGGGTTGATTGTCACCGCAAAGAAACCGTCTTCATTGGTTACAGCCGTATGAGTTTGCCCGAAAGCCTCAATACGCACAGGTATGCCAGCCACTTCCCGGCTACCAAATCGTTGGTATGTGGCCAGAAGATTTTGCAGAAATGTGTCCCGGTCGCTGGGTGTACTGAGATCCCGCTGACGTAAAACGCGGCCCGTCAGCCAGACTGCCGTTGGACTGCCGAACCCTCGGTAATAAATAATGCGGTAAGGTTTACTGGCATCAAGCCGTCCAAAAAGCCGACTCTTGAGCCGGTCAAACTGAGATTCAGCATCAGCTGATGCGTTTTCTAGAAAATCATCCCAAAAAGCCATATTCTGTAGTTGATCAAGGGGTTTTGCGGTGCCGGGAATCGTTTTTGCGAAGATGCCTGTCCGATTTTCGGCCATCCGGGGGTTTAGTGATAACTTGCAGCCAATTTACTTGTCAGTCTGCAGCCAGCAAGCAGTTATCTTTCCTGTAACTACACGATTTGCCCTGCGTAGACTACTCATCATTAAAAACCATGAGCAAACAAATTGTTTATACCGACGATGCCCCGGCTCCCATCGGTCCATACAGTCAGGCCGTTAAAATTAACGGAACCCTCTTCGTATCGGGTCAGGTGGCCATTGAGTTGGCCCCTAACGGCAATATTCAGGCCGAGACCCAAAAGGTAATGGAAAATATCGGTGCGATACTGAAAGCCGCCGGGATGGATTACCCCGACGTGGTCAAGAGCAGTATTTTCGTGAAGGACATGAACAACTTCGCGGCCATCAACGAGGTATACGGCCGGTTCTTCACCGAAAACCCACCCGCCCGCGAAACCGTAGAAGTAGCCCGGCTACCTAAAGATGTTAACGTTGAAATTTCAGTAATAGCTGTCCAATAGTGAACGAGCGAATGGCGACAGAGCCAAAGAATGGCTGACGCGTCAGCGATCTGGTGCGCTATTCGCTCGTTCACTCGTTCACTCTTTACATACTCTCATGTCAAGACCCGTTCGCGTTCGTTTCGCGCCCAGCCCTACCGGCCCGCTGCACATTGGCGGAGTGCGTACTGCGCTTTATAATTACCTGTTTGCCCGAAAAATGGGCGGCAAAATGCTCCTGCGTATCGAAGATACCGACCAGAACCGCTTCGTACCGGGTGCCGAAGAGTACATTCTGGAATCCCTGAAATGGGTAGGCATTGAAATTGACGAGGGCCAGGGTACCGGTGGCCCCCACGCACCTTACCGCCAGTCGGAACGCAGGGCGATTTACCAGAAAGAAGCCCAGCGGCTAGTCGATGAGGGCAAAGCCTATTATGCCTTCGATACGGCCGAAGAACTGGACGCCATGCGCAAACGGCTCGAAGAAGCCAATGCACCGGCAGCGCAGTACAACGCCATCACGCGGATGCAGATGCGCAACTCCCTCACCATGAAGCCCGAGGACGTGAAGGCACGCATGGACGCGGGCGACCCGTTTGTAATCCGGCTGAAAACACCCCGCAAAGAGGAGGTTCGGCTCAACGACATGATTCGGGGCTGGGTAAATGTACATTCGTCGGCCATCGATGATAAAGTGCTGCTGAAATCTGACGGCTTGCCAACTTACCACCTCGCCAATATTGTGGACGACCATCTGATGGAAATCACGCACGTGATCCGGGGTGAAGAGTGGTTGCCCTCGGCCCCCTTGCACGTGTTATTGTACCGTTATCTGGGCTGGGAAGATACCATGCCGCAGTTTGCTCACCTGCCCTTGCTTCTGAAGCCCGAAGGCAATGGCAAACTCAGCAAACGCGATGCCGACCTTGGCGGCTTTCCGATCTTCCCGCTCCAGTGGACCGACCCCTTTACGGGCGTAACGGCGCGTGGATTTCGGGAAGATGGCTACCTGCCCGAAGCTACCATCAACTTCCTGGCGTTGCTGGGCTGGAACCCCGGCACAGAACAGGAACTGTTTACGATGGATGAGTTGATTGCCAGCTTCGATATTGCGCAGGTGCACAAAGCGGGCGCGCGTTTCGATATTCAGAAAGCGCAGTGGTTCAACCACCAGTACATTCGTCTGCAACCCGATGCCGACCTGGCCCCTGCCGTTCAGCAACAGGCCGAAGCCGCGGGGTTTAGCTGTTCTTTGGAGAAGGCGGAGAAGATTACGGCCCTGCTCAAAGGACGCGTCAACTTCGCGCACGAAATCTTTACCGAAGCCGGTACAATCTTCAACGCGCCAACGACTTACGACGAAGCCATCGTAACCGCCAAATGGAATGACGATGCCCGGAAAGCAGTAGCCGTTTTCCGGGATGCACTGCAAACCTTTTCCGGCGATTTTCTGGCCGATAACATCAAGCATACCCTTGGCGATGCCATGCAGCAGGCGGGTATCAAGCAGGGCAAAATCATGCAGGCTATGCGCCTTGCCCTCACGGGTTCCGGCGCGGGTCCGGACCTGATGCTAACCATGGAAATCATTGGTAAAGATGAAACCGTAGCCCGGCTGGAGAAAGCACTGTCGACGCTGGGGTAAGGTTGAGCTGGCGCGGGCATTCGCCCGTGCCTTTTTATGAAGTCAGTATTCACTGACGCAAGCGAATGCTTGCATAATTAAAGGCACGAGTAAATACTCGCGCCAGCCTGCCACCTGCACCAGAATCCATTTAATTTTTTAAACTTATACGCCAAACCGGGGTTTCGGTCTTTGAGACCTTATAGGTTTGTCCTAAACCACGAAGCTCATGGCAAAGAAAAAAACTAATCCTGACGAGAATGATAAGCCCCGCGTTCATAAAGAACTTGAAGGTTTCGACATTCAGATAAACTCATTCGGCGAGATCACGACGAGTTTTGACATTGACCGGATCAATCAGTTTCTGAACAAAACGGTTGATGACAAAAAACTTCGTCACCGTACCGACCTGAATCTAAAAGGCGAGCCGGATGAAGATGAGAAAGATGAGGAGTCCGATGATGATCACCTCTTCGATGAGACGGACAACGATTTACCCGACGACATCAATCAACGCTAAAAGCCCGACCTGCCAAAAAGCCCGGTCGGGCTTTTTTTGGGCCGTTCGTCAGATAATTTATCAGTAAACTGCGTACCATTCATTAGTTTTCGCCCATCATTACTTGTTTAGTTTAACCAAAGCTGACTATGTACGCTCACGAAATCGACTACAAGATTATTGGCGAAGACATCCAGATCGTTGAAATAGAACTGGACCCCAACGAAACCGTCATTGCCGAAGCAGGCTCAATGCTTTATATGGAAGACGGCATCACCTTTGAAACTAAAATGGGCGACGGTTCACAGCCCGACCAGGGCTTCCTGGGCAAGCTCCTTCAGGCCGGTTCGCGGATGGTTATGGGCGAGTCGCTCTTCATGACGCACTTTACCAACCGGGGTGTTGGCAAACGGAAGGTCGCTTTCTCGGCGCCTTATCCCGGCACGATCATGCCTATTAACATGGCCAATGTGTATGGAAATACACTTATTGTTCAGAAGGATGCCTTTTTATGCGCAGCGCTGGGTACGAGACTAAGCATTCACTTTAACCAGCGTTTAGGAGCAGGCTTCTTCGGGGGCGAAGGCTTTATTCTGGAGAAAGTGCAGAGCGACGGTATGGCCTTCATTCATGCGGGCGGTGTGGTCGTTGAACGTACGCTGAACAACGAAACCCTGCGTGTCGATACGGGTTGTGTCGTTGGTTTCGAGCCAAGTATCGCTTTCGATGTTCAGCGAGCGGGTGGCCTTCGCAGTATGGTTTTTGGTGGTGAAGGTTTGTTTTTAGCTACACTGCGCGGCTCCGGGAAGGTCTGGATTCAGTCGATGCCAATTTCTAAACTTGTACAGCGCCTGTCGCCGGGGGGCGGACAAGCCCACAAAGAAAGCGGCTCCGTACTGGGGCAGTTAGGGAATCTGTTTGAAGGCTAATCCGAACCGCACGGGCGGCCCCGCGGGGTTTTCAGGGTTTAAATGATTTTCTTGATTATCGCTACGAAGAATAGCAATTACGTATCAGGATATTTAGCTGACTGTTCGGTGATCCAAAGGATTTTCCTACTTATCACCAAAAGATTAAATTTGTCTGCCTAGCAGGACATTTTTAATCAAACTAGTGTTAAACAACAAAATCAGTCTGGATTTTCAGGAGGTTTCTCCTGCAATCAGGTAAATCATAAAAATCTGCTAAATCCAGGTTCAGACGACTATGGAAGTTATTTGCACAAACGACAATTTTCCGGCCCCTGTGCTGGCTTTCTATGCTGAGTTTGGCATACAAACGCCAAAGCGTGACCAGATGTACACGATCCGGCAGGTAAAACGCCATACGACCGGCGACACGGGCGTGTTATTGAACGAAATCAAAAACCCCGATGTACCGGTAAAACACCCGGTTATGGGCGAAGTCTGGTTTGAGCCTACCTTCAACATCAACCGGTTTGCTACCCTGATGGGCCAGCCGGTTATGAAGGAAGAACTGGAAGATGTAAATGCTTAATTGATCGTCGTATAGACTTTACGCACAGCCCGGCACGAAACCGCCGGGCTTTTGCGTTTTGATGTAGCCTGGACGGCCACGTCCGGGATGAAAGTCATGAATCTAGCTACCCGGACGTGGCCGTCCAGGCTACATACATCTGTGATAAAATACGCACTCATTCTATTTTCGGGGCTGTTTTTAGCCGCTTGCGGCAGCGACTCGTCGGAGAATTACGTACCGAAACCAAAGGGGTTTCCCCGTTTCGACCTACCCACGCCAAGCTACAAGTTGCTCGCCCCTACCCATCCCTATCAGTTCGAATACAACTCAATTGCTAAAATTCTGCCCGATACCTTTGCCCGGTCGGAGCCGCACTGGATTTTCATCAGCTATCCCATGTTTAAGGCCAGCGTTCAGCTGACGTACAAGCCGGTAAACAACGACGTAAACCGGCTGCGGGCTATGCTCGAAGATTCCTATAAACTGGCAGCCCGGCATAATATTAAAGCGTACGCCATCGAGCAGCGCAAAATCCGGCTAAAGTCCGGTCTGGAAGCCAGCGTTATTGATCTGGCAGGTGAGGTACCCAGCCAGGTACAGTTTGTTACGACCGATTCAACGACGCATTTCCTACGGGGGGCTTTGTACTTTAACACGGCAACTGAAAACGATTCCCTGCAACCCGTTATTCAGTACATTCGCAAGGATATCATGCACATGCTAAATACACTGAAATGGCGTAAATAAACCGTCAGGCAGGAGTCGCCTTGACAACCATTCGTTACCCCAACCCGTTATTCAGAAAACGTTATCCTGATGAAATCAATCGCCACCTTATTCCTCTGTCTCTCGCTTTCCGTTGCCATCGCTCAAACGAAGAAGCCAGCCACCAAAACGGCGGCTAAACCAGCTGTTGCGGCTACCAAATCGTCAGGGCAGCTTATTTACGAACAAAACTGCCTGACCTGCCATCAGGCCAATGGCTCCGGCGTACCCAACTTAAATCCACCTTTACGCGGAACAGAGTGGGTATTGGGCGATAAAACCCGGCTGATCAATGTGTTGCTGAAAGGCTTGCAGGGACAGGAGATTGAAGGTGATATGTATGATAACGCCATGCCCGCCCACGACTTCCTCAACGACACCCAGATTGCCGATGTGCTCACCTATATCCGCAGCAATTTTGGCAACAAAGCCGACGCCGTAACGGCTGACGAGGTGAAGGCATTGCGGACTGCGAAGTAAATAATTGAACCACAGCGGCACGGAGCCCACAGAGTTTCTTTAGTTGAATCCTCTGTGGGCTCCGTGGTTAATCCTTCTATCACAGAAAGACAGTTTTAACTTTCATAAGTAAGTTGGCAATAAGTGCTTTTTGTCATCCCGACGCAGGAGGGATCTTCGGTAGGAGAATTGTTTTTTCTACCGAAGATCCCTCCTGCGTCGGGATGACAAAAATGCCCAATTTACCTTTGAGAATAAAAGTTTAAAACAGGCTCTACGTTTGAATCACCCCTACTGAAAATCGTTTTGTAATAGGCGCGTGATTAGCCGCCGAAATACCTTCTGACAGAATTTTTCGCGTGTCGAGTGGGTCAATGACAGCGTCGACCCACAAGCGGGCAGCTGCGTAATAGGGCGAAAGCTGGGCGTTGTACTGATCCGTTATCTTATCGAGTTGAGCCTGTTCTTCTTCGGCGGTCATGGGCTGGCCTTTGGCTTTCTGAGCCGCCACCTGAATCTGGAGTAACGTTTTAGCAGCCGAGGCCCCACTCATCACCGCCATTTGTGCCGTTGGCCAGGCCAGCATCAGCCGGGGGTCGTAGGCTTTACCGCACATGGCATAATTACCCGCTCCATAACTATTGCCGACCACGACCGTAAACTTGGGCACGACCGAATTGGCCATCGCGCTGACCATTTTGGCACCGTCTTTAATGATCCCGCCCTGCTCGGCCCGACTCCCGACCATAAAGCCTGACACATCCTGTAAAAACACCAGCGGAATCCGTTTCTGGTTGCAGTTCATGATAAACCGGGCGGCTTTGTCGGCGGCATCGCCGTAAATAACCCCTCCCATCTGCATTTCCGTTGGTTGCCCGGTTTTTCCTTTGGCTTTCACTACTTTCCGCTGATTGGCCACGATACCCACCGCCCAGCCGTCAATTCGGGCGTACCCGCAAATGAGCGATTGCCCGTAACCGGGTTTATACGCATCGAAGGCCGAGTTATCCACAAGTCTATCCACAATCTCCTGCATATCGTAGGGTTTTACCCGGTCGGCGGGGAGAATCTGGTAGATGTCGGCGGGATTTTTAGCGGGCAGTACCGGTTCAATCCGGTCGAAGCCGGCGGTTGGCTGATGACCCGTTTTATCGAGGATACGCTTAATGGCATCCAGACAGCTTTTATCGTCCGGGTACCGGTTGTCGATCACGCCCGAAATATCGGTGTGCGTAACGGCCCCGCCCAGCGTTTCGGCGTCGACATCTTCGCCAATCGACGCTTTGACCAGATACGGCCCCGCCAGAAATATGGAGCCGGTTCCTTCCACGATCAGCGCTTCGTCGGACATAATGGGCAGATACGCCCCTCCGGCAACGCAGCTGCCCATAACCGCTGCCACCTGGAGAACACCCATCGCCGAGAGATGGGCGTTGTTCCGAAACGTGCGGCCAAAGTGTTCTTTATCGGCAAATACTTCGTCCTGCAACGGCAGGTAAACACCCGCGCTGTCGACCAGATAGATAATGGGTAATTGATTCTCCATGGCAATTTCCTGTGCCCGGAGGTTTTTCTTGGCCGTAATCGGGAACCAGGCACCGGCTTTCACAGTAGCATCGTTCGCCACAATGACGCACTGCCGTCCCGATACGTAGCCAATCCCCACAACCACCCCACCCGACGGGCAACCACCATGTTCGGCATACATACCCTCGCCCGTGAAGAGGCCGATTTCGACGAACGGCTTATCGGCATCGGTCAGGTAGTGGATGCGTTCGCGGGCCGTCAGCTTACCTTTTTTATGCTGGTCGTCAATTTTTTTTTGTCCGCCACCAAGTTGAGTTTTCGTGGTGCGTTGGGCGAGTTCGTCGAGAAGCGTCTGCATAAATGAAGGCGAAGTGTACTTACTATGGGCAAGTGGAAAACCCTAAAGTAAGGGAGTTGTTGCCATCCCAAAAATGCAATCGTCAAAACTAGTTAGAACAGTCGTAGTACTGAGCACACACATATCAACAAGTATATTTGGATATTTCAACATTTTCCAAAATTTTATAATGAAATGAAACCATTGACGGCAGTAAAATTATAACCATTTGCTAAGTTTGATAAAATTATAAAATCAGCCTTTTACCGGGTTTCAGCCAGCTGATAAGCTAAAAATCCAATTCTCCCATGCATACGTCTTTTCTTTACATTGTTCTCACGCTGGTGGTTAGCCATCTCGCCATGGGTCAGGCGCAGAAAGCACCGGCAACCGTCACCTTTGAGCCCGCTACTTACGAAGGGCTGCGCTGGCGCGAACTGGGACCCTTTCGTGGCGGGCGCTCCTGTACGGTAACGGGTGTGAAAGACAACCCCAACCTCTATTACATGGGCACCGTGGGCGGGGGCGTCTGGCGCACAACCGATGGCGGGCAGACCTGGGGCAGCATCACCGACAATTACTTTGGCGGAACGATTGGCGCGGTAGCCGTTGCCGAAAGTGACCCCAACGTCATTTATGTAGGCGAAGGCGAGCAGACCTTACGCAACAACGTAGCCTCAGGCACCGGCATGTGGCGTTCGACCGATGCGGGCACAAGCTGGAAACGCATCGGGCTGACCGATTCCAAACACATCGCCCGCATTCGCATCCATCCCAAAAATCCCGATGTGGTTTATGTCGCGGCAATGGGCAACCTCTGGAAACCCAATGAGATGCGGGGTGTTTTCCGCAGTACCGATGGCGGGCAAACCTGGAAAAAGGTGCTGTACATCAACGATCAGGCGGGTGCCGCCGATCTGGTCCTCGACCCCAACAACCCGCGCATCATATATGCCAGCACCTGGAACATGAAGCGCAACGGCTACCGGATGGATAGCGGTGGCCCCGACTCCAAGCTGTGGAAAAGCACCGATGGGGGCGACACCTGGGAAAACCTGTCGGATAAGTCGGGGATGCCATCGGGTACCAACGGCATCATCGGTGTGACTGTTTCGCCGAAAAACTCCAGTCGCGTTTGGGCTATCATCGAAAACAAAGACGCCGGTGGCGTTTACCGCTCAGATGATGCTGGGAAAACCTGGGCCAAAATCAATCAGGATCGTGCGTTGCTGCAACGGGCCTGGTACTACTGCCGTATTTACGCCGACTCGCAAAACGAGGACATTGTGTATGTGATGAACGTAAGTTATGGCGTCTCGAAAGATGGCGGCAAAACCTTTGAGTTGAAGAACGCGCCCCACGGCGATCACCACGACCTCTGGATCGACCCGAACAACAACAAACGGATGGCCATTGCCGATGATGGGGGCGCGCAAATTTCGACCGATGGCGGCAACAACTGGACAACCTACCACAATCAGCCCACCGCCCAGTTCTACCGCGTTTCGACCGATAACCATTTCCCTTATCGTATCTATGGCGCACAGCAGGACAACACCAGTGTGCGAATTTCGCACCGGACGGGCAGCACGTCCGTTACCGAAAAAGACTGGGTAGCCCTGGCCATTGGTGAGAGTGCTCATCTGGCTCCCGACCCGCTGAACAGTGAGGTCGTCTTCGGGGGTGATTACAAAGGGTACATGACCATGCAGGACATTGCCACGGGCCAGGAACGCTCCACCAACATTTACCCCGATCTGCCCGCCGGTTCCGGTGCCGACGCGATGAAGTACCGCTTTAACTGGAATTATCCGGTCTTTTTCAGTCCGCATAACCCTAAGAAACTCTACGCTGGCTCAAACCACCTGCATGTGAGTTACACGGGGGGCGAAAGCTGGGAAGTGATCAGCCCCGATCTGTCGAGAGGAGAACCCGAAACCATCAAGTCGTCGGGCGGGCCGATTACGCAGGACAATACCGGAGCCGAATACTACGCCAACGTCTTTGCGGCTGCTGAGTCGCCCTACACCGAAGGCGAAATCTGGACGGGTTCGGATGATGGGCTGGTGCATGTAACCACAGACGGCGGCAAGAACTGGAAAAACGTCACCCCGCCTACCTCGCCGAAGTACAACATGATGAACTCGGTGGAGGTCAGCCCCTTCGTAAAAGGGGGCGCTTACATTGCAGCAACATCGTACAAGTTTGGCGATTATACGCCCTACATCTACAAGACGCTGGATTACGGCAAAACCTGGACGGTGATGACCAAGGGCATTCCTAAAGATGAGTTTGTGCGGGTTGTACGGGCCGATCCAAAACGAAAAGGGTTGCTTTATGCGGGCACCGAGCGGGGCGTCTGGGTATCGTTCGACGATGGCGAGAACTGGTCGAAACTTCAGCTCAACCTGCCGCCGGTTCCCATTCACGATCTGGCTGTCAAGAACGATAACCTCATAGCGGCTACGCACGGGCGTAGTTTCTGGCTGATCGACGACCTAACTCCGCTTCACCAGCTCAAGAGCGATGTAGCGACGAAAGAAGTTGTCCTATATCAGCCAATGGCAACCTACCGCATGGCTGGTTCCGACAAACGCGAGGCTGCTCTGGAAGGCGAAAATCACCCCAATGGCGTGATGATTCATTACTTCATTAAAAAAGCCGATCCGGCTTCGGAGGTGAAACTGGAAATTCTGGAAAGCAACGGCAACCTGATCCGCTCCTTCAGCAGCAAAGCCAAAGAAAAAGCGGACCTCCTGAAAGTGAAGTCCGGGGGCGACCGCTTTGTGTGGGATATGCGTTACCCCGGCTACAAAATCTTCCCCGGTATGGTGTTCTACGGCTCGCCCAACCTCGGACCTAAAGCCGTACCGGGAAAATACCAGGTTAGATTAACGGTAAATGGTCAATCGCAGACACAACCGTTCGAGATACTCAAAGACCCGCGCCTGAAAACAACGCCGGAAGATTACCAGGCCCAGTTCGACTTCCTGATAAAGGTACGCAACAAGGTAACCGAGGCTAACGAAGGCATTGTCAACCTGCGCAAGATAAAAGAGGACCTAACGTACCTGAAGAACAAGATGGGGTCTGACGAGAAGAACAGGGACATCAACGATGTCATCAAAACGTTTGAAGATGAACTAAAAACCATTGAGAACGATATTCACCAAACCAAAAACATGAGCGTTCAGGACCCGCTCAACTACGGTATCAAACTCAACAACCGGCTGGCCCACCTCATGAGCGAGCAGGCCCAGGGCGACTTCCGGCCAACGAAACAGGGTGAAGAAGTACGCAGTAAGTTAACGCAGGAAGTTGATGCCCAATTGGGGAAACTGAAAATGACAATCGAAACTAATCTAATGCGAATCAACCAGATGGCCAAAGACAAAGGGGTTGTGCTAGTGAATTAGGATAGTTAAGCTTATATGCTCCCAACCCCCTAAAGGGGCTTTGCTCCAGAATAGGCAAAGCATCCTTTAGGGGGTTGGTGGTAATTATTACTTCGTCGAATCGACCCGGCTGGTCATACCCGTCGTACTGACTGGCGCCGTTTCGGTGGTGGAAGCGGGTTTTTCTTTACGGCCGAAGAGCGAGAAATGAACGTATCGTTTTGGGTTCTCCCGAAGGTCGGTCAGGAGTTTTTCGAGACTGGCCGTCGTGGCATTGACGTTACGGTACAGGGCTTCGTCCGACGCTAGTTTGCCCAGCGATCCCTCGCCTTTGTTGATCGCCCCCAAAATCTTTTGCAAATTGTCGACCGTTTTGTTGACGCTACCCAGCGTTTGTTTCAGTTGGAGTCCCTGGAGCGAGTCGGCGAACGTATCGGCCTTGGCTAAAATTGGCTTAAGTTGTTTTTCTGTTTCGATCAGCGACGACGACAGCTTATTTACATTAGCCAGCGTTGCCTGAAGGCCCGCCCGATTTTCAGAAATCGTTAAACCAAGTGTTCCCACTGCCGCATTAGCACTGCGCAGCGTCTGGTTAAGCACAACGCCCGTCTGGTCGAACTGAGCAACAACGCGGTTGAGCTGATAGGTCAGCGAATCAACGTTATTCAAAACGGGCAGGGTTTTTTCGCGAATCAGCGCCGACAGCCCCGATTCGTTGGCCGCGATCAACATACCTCCATCGGCAAGCTCCGGCTTTCCGTAGTTAATGCCCAGCCGGATAAGTTTACCGCCCAGCAGACCGTCGTCGGCCAGAACAGCCCGTGTACCCTGGGTAACGACAATTCCTTTTTTAACCTCAAGCGTTACTAACAGCTTGTTTTTCTGGTCTTGTAAAATCTCTATACTCTTAACCTGCCCTACTGTTAAACCATTGATGCTAACCGGATTAGAGGCAACCAGACCATCAATGTTACTATAAATAACCTGATATTTATGCGTAGAGGAGAAGAAATCGGAGCCTTTCAAAAACCTAAATCCAAAGTAGAGCATCATCAATGAGATGACAGCTAACAACCCTACTCTTACTTCCTTGGAAACTTTCATGTGTGTATAAAGGGGGATGGTCTGTGCTCACGGACCTATCCGGTTGATTGATCCTATAACCAACTTTGGTGAGTGTTTGTCCCGTAAAAACAGGAAAAAGCGCCAAAGGTGAAGGCAAGGGTAGTAGGATAGCTGGCTGTTTACTTACTCACCGGCTTCTATTTCCTGTTTGTATTGCAGGAAAGCCTTGTAGATCGCGGTCGATATTTCATCCTGCCCTTCATCCGACCGAAGATAATCTTCTTCAGTCGGGTTCGTCAGGTAGCCCGTTTCAATCAGCACACTGGGCATTGTCGCTTTCCAGAGGACGATAAAACCGGCCTGTTTGACCCCGTTGCTTTTCCGATCGGCATTGTGGCGAAAACTCCGTTCAATCTTTTCGGCGAAATTGATGCTACTTCCCATAAAGGCATGCTGGTAGTTCGCCAGCATGATGGTAGCCAGTGGTGAGTTAGGATCGAAACCTTTGTACGTTTGCTGGTAATTTTTTTCCTGTAAGATAACCGCGTTTTCCCGACGTGCCACGTCCAGATTACGCTGGGTTCTGTGTAAGCCAAGGGTGTAGGTTTCTGTGCCATACACCTGGCTGCTGGAGGGGCTGGCATTGCAGTGAATAGAGATGAACAGGTCGGCCCGGTTACGATTGGCGATGGCCCCCCGCTCAATCAAATCGACGAAATGATCGGACGAGCGGGTATAAATAACCCGAACATTTGGATGCTTATTCTTAATTTTCCGGCCTAATTGAAGAATTAGAGACAGGTTGACGGCCTTTTCCTTTACATACCGACCATGCGTGCCGGGGTCTTTGCCGCCGTGGCCGGCATCGAGCACAACCGTTCGAACCTGGTTTGGCCCGTCGTTAGGGGCGGTTTCCAGCTCCTGCGACCCGGCCCGACGGGTCGTATCTTGTGTCAAATCGGGCGATAATTCGCTGGATGTGGTAAGAGCCAGCAAGGGCAGGATCAATAAGACCGCTGTTGTCATTATTCCGGGAGATGTTGCCGAAATACGGATACCGGTTGATTTAATAATTTTTAACGACCAAAAACGTTTCAATGCGGTAGCGGAATAACTGTTCGTGAATACCTTTGTAAGCCATAGACTTAACGGCCTTTTGGCAAATATAATTTTTTTAATAATCCTGAAAAAAGTATACTTTATTTTGCGGCCCTCGCTGATACGACCAACATGGATAAAAGCATCGTGCTTTCTTATCTGTCTACTCTGGACGTTGACCGCGTTGGGACAGCGCAAAGAAACGCCCCGGCAGCCATCCAAAGGCGGCTTACCCCCCGCTGGCACACCAGCGCAGCGGGTACCTGATGCTACCTTCGAAACGGTAACCGATAGCACGCCCACCCCGGCTTCCGGTCAGAAAAAACCCGCCGGTCGGGTCGTTACCGGCCCTTCGTCCGGTACGGCAACGCTGCCCAATCTGCCAACAGGTTCGGCTGGAACAAATCAGGAGAGCGATCTGGAGCGCCAGCTTAACAACAACTATTCGGCCCCGAACCGGCTCGGTAGCGACACAAAGCGACTAAGCACTCCACTGCCTTCGTCCGCTGCCCGCCCCGCCAGTCGGGATTCCGTCCGTTCGCGCCCGTCCAAACGGGTAGTTACGGCTGTTGCGCCATCGAAACTTGCACCCGTTCGGCTCGACTCCCTGCGGTCTTTACAGCCCAAACCAATCCGTCTGGTACAAACTCCATCCGGCCGATTACCGGTTGCGGGCATTGCAACTGGCAAAGGCGTTGCGGTTGCCAGGGCAATCTCACCACAGCCACCCGTCCGTTTATCGGCCCGAAAGCGGGCTCGTGCGGCTAAGCTCCGACAGCAGGAGGCTCTTGCCCAGCAAAAAGCATCAATTAGTCAAGCGCCGGTTCAACCCGGACTGGTATCGCCAAACGTTGTTCGGCCGGAGAGCCAGACGGTTATCAATGCCGTGTCCGCGAAAACGGATTCGTTGCAGATGGCCGTGCGCGATTCGATTGCCAAAGACTCGCTGCAAAGCTCCGACTCGTTCAAGACAACGGTTAAATACCAGGCCAAAGACTCCACTTTTTATTCGGCCGATGGTCGAACGGTCGAGTTGTTTGGTGATGCCAGCGTTGTTTACGGCGACATTTCGCTCAAAGCGGCCTATATCCGACTCAATTACTTAACGAACGAGGTTTACGCGATAGGCCGTTACGATTCAACAGCGAAAAAACTGATCGGACGCCCTATTTTCCAGGACGGCGAGGGGAAATATGACGCCAAAGAGATTCGCTATAATTTCAAATCCCGAAAAGGCCGGATTCAGGGCGTTATTACCCAGCAGGGTGAAGGCAACATTCGGGGGCAGACCGTCAAGAAAGACGATGAAGACAATCTGTACATTGGTAAAGCAATTTACACAACCTGTAATCTGGCTACACCGCACTTCCACATCAACGCCAGCAAACTAAAGGTAATTCATAACACGCAGGTCGTGGCTGGACCGTTCAATCTGGTCATCAATCAGATTCCGCTGCCCATCGGGCTGCCGTTTGGATTCTTCCCGTTTCCAAAGCGAAAAGAGATTGGGGTATCAGGCATTATTGTGCCACAGTATGGCGAAGAGCCCAATGGACGAGGGTTCTACCTGCGCGATGGTGGTTATTACTGGGCGGTGAGCGAAAACCTAGGGTTACAGTTCAAAGGCCAGATCTATTCGCGGGGTAGCTGGGGACTGGGCCTTTCGTCGGCCTACAACAAACGGTATCGCTACAGCGGAAGCCTGAACCTGCAATTTAACCGCAACCGCTCCGGCGACCGGGTCGATACGACGCAGACACCCCGGAATGACTTTTCCTTTACCTGGTCGCACTCGCCGGTTCCGCGCGGACGGGGCAGCTTCTCGGCCAACGTAAACGTAAGCAGCAACAGCTATAACCAGTTCAACTCGTACAGTACCAGCCAGTACATTTCCAACGTGGCAGGTTCATCGGTACAGTATAGCCGCAGTTTCGGGCAGTACGCCCGGGCGGGGGCCAACTTCCGGGTCAACCAGCAGTTTGGTCAGGTAAACCAGAAGACGGGGGTTCGGGAGAACGGCAAAACCGACGTATCCTCGGATTTCAACTTCGGCATCAACCAGATTTCGCCCTTCGCTCTGAAAGGCGGCACCGGCCGCTGGTACGAAAGCTTCCGGGTGGGCCTCGATGTGAGCGGGTCGATTACGGTGAGCAACACCATTCGCCGACAGATCGACACCACCGGGCTGGGCTTTACGGTTATATCCAACATAGCCACGGTAAGCACCCTCCAGCGTATTGAAGACAGTATCCGGCGGGCCAACAACATCCGGTTCGGCATTGTCGAGGCCGATCCGAACCTGATTGCCTTCAATATGCAAAACGCCAATCGAATCTGGAACAACCGGGTCGTTCAGGCGCGGTACAGTATTCCTATTTCGCTGCCCAACGTCAAACTCCTCCGGTACATTAACCTGACACCCGGTTTTTCCATACAGGGTGATATCTACACCAAACGCCTGAGCTATAATTACGATGCCGAGAAGAACGGCGTACGGGTGGATACGACGAAGGGATTTTTTCCCTCCTATAACTTCTCGGTCAATGCCAGCATGAACACACGCTTTTACGGCACGTTCTTCATCCGCAGCAAGCGCATTGAGGCCATCCGTCATACAGTGGCACCATCCATATCGTTCAGCTACGTTCCTGACTTTACCAACCCCGCCTTTGGGCAGTTTCAGGTACTACCGGCCGTGGGTACGCTGGCCGGTTTGCCGGAATACCGCCGGACGCTATCCGTGTTCCGGGGACTGGGGGGTAGTGCAGGCAGTGCATCGAGCACGCAGTCGGCGTTCATCACGTTTGGTATCGTAAACCAGCTGGAGATGAAAGTGCGGACCCGCAGCGATTCATCCGGACAGGAATTCAAGAAGATCCCGATCTTCGATAACCTGAGCATAAACGGCAGTTATAACCTGCTGGCTCCCGATTACAAACTGTCGCCGATCTCGCTGAACGCCAACACGCAGGTTTTTAAGAATATCAGTTTCAACCTTTCCTCTACCTTCGACCCCTACGCGTATCGCGCTTATGGTGGAACGGCCCAGTATTATTTCCCAACAACAACTGTAACCCCGCTTTCATATTCGCCTTCAATCCTGACCATACGGGACTACGCAAATCAGGAATACATTCGGGTGCCTAGCCTCTATGCGTTCCAGGCGGGGCAGGGGTTGCTGCGCATGACAAATTTACAGGCGTACGTTAGCGCCCGGTTTGCGCCAAAACAGGCCGACAAAAAGAAAAGCAGCCCAAATGCCTCCGATGCAACGCTCAAGGCGATTAATAACAACCCGGAGTTGTACGTCGACTTCAACGTCCCCTGGTCCATGAACGTAAGCTACACATTTGGCCTGACCAAGTTAACGCCGGAAAATTCACAGGTGATCCAGGCGCTAACCTTAACAGGCGACCTGAGCCTGACGCCAAAATGGAAAGTAACGGTCAACACGGGTTATGACTTTGCCTTTAAAAGCCCGACGCTCACGACCATCGGTATCAACCGGGATCTGCACTGCTGGGAAATGGCCTTTAACTGGACGCCTTATTCGGGCAATAACTTCCGGTCGGGGAACTACTCGTTCGATTTACGGGCCCGATCCTCTATTTTGCAGGAACTTAAGCTCAGCCGTCGCCGGAGCTTCTACGACCGGGGAGGATTTTAAAGCGTGAAAGAGCGAAAATTTCAGCGAATCGCTCTTTCACACTTTCACCGTTAAAATCTGTATCTTGCCTCGTAATTCTCACCGGAAACCATTATGAGTGAGCGCGATAAACAACGCCTTGATGAGCTGGAAGTAAAGACGGCTTACCTGCTTCAGCGGCAGGACGAACAGGATGCCCGGATGAGCCAGATACTCTCCCGGCTTGCTTATCTGGAAGCAAAACAGTATCGGTTGATGAAAGAATTAGGTATCGCCCCGGACAAGCTGGATACCCCGCAAACAGCTCAGGATGATGCAAAAACGATTAACCTAACCGTTATCCCGGAGCAGCGCTTAAATTAAAAACTGAGAAACCGGCCTTCCGACACTATCCGAAAGACCATTTCAGTTTCGTTGTTCGTTAAAGTCCCGTATGAAATCCCCTTCACTGCGCACAGTCCTGCTTCTTGCCGCATTAATCGCCATCAATGTTCTGTCGGCATTCGTATTTTTTCGGATCGATCTAACGCAGGAAAAACGCTTTACCCTGTCGGAGGCCACGCAAACGCTCCTGGCCGACCTACCCGATGACATTCACGTTGATGTCTACCTGACGGGCGATTTGCCGCCGGGTTTCAAACGGCTTGAAAATGCCGTTCGCGAAACGCTGGACGAGTTTCAGGCCCGCGCCGGTAAGACCATTACGTATCGGTTCATTGACCCGGACCAGATCAGCAATCCTCAGGAGAAGAATAAATTCATCGACAAGCTACAACAGCGGGGTTTGCTGCCCACAAATTTGTTCGATAATGAAGGAGGCAAACGAACCGAAAAACTGGTTTTCCCGGGCGCTATCGTCTCCTACAAAGGTCAGGAAACAGCGGCTCTTTTTTTGAAAGGCAACAAGACGGCATCGCCGGCAGAACAGCTCAACCAATCGTACGAAGGGGTCGAATTTCAACTGGCATCGACCATCCGCCGGCTAACTCAAACGGCCGAAAACCGCCGACGGGTAGGTTTGCTCTACGACCATACGCAGGTGCCTCCCTCCCGCTTCGCCGACTTACTGGCATCGGTTCAGCAGAACTACGACCTTTTTTTTATCGACATGAGCAAACCCGGTCCTATTGCCGGGCTTGATGTCATGCTGGTACCTAAACCGGATAAACCCTTTACGGAAGAAGAGATTTTCAAGATCGATCAATATGTGGTGAATGGCGGACGGGCTTTGTTTTTTGTGGATGGGCAGCGCGTCGACAGCGTCAGCAATGAAGGAACCTACGCACAGCCCCTCAGCCTGAACCTGGATGATCTGTTTTTTCGCTGGGGTATCCGGCTTAATCGGGATGTAGTGAAGGATTACTATTGCGCACCCATCCCGCTCAACGTAGGCAACCTGGGCGATAAACCCAATATTCAACTCCTCCCCTGGCGGTTTTATCCGCTGCTTAACAATTTCGGAACATCGGGAAATCCCATCGTGCGCAACCTCGACGCCGTGCTGGCCCGATTTACCAGCACGCTGGATACGGTAAGGGCTCCGGGCATCCGTAAAACGCCCTTGCTGCTGACATCGCCTTACACAAAGGTACTCAAAGCTCCTGCCCTGATTTCGTACAACGAAGCCCGGCAACAACCCGACCCTAAAACCTATAACGAAGGAATAAAGCTTATCGGCTGTTTGCTCGAAGGTCGGTTTCAGTCGCTATTTGCCAACCGGATTCTGCCCGGCGATCCTCGCGCCAACGGGTTCCGGCCTGAGGGTGTACCATCGCGGGTGCTCATTTGCTCGGATGGCGATTTGATCGTCAACGATGTCGATTACAAACGTAATGCGCCCTATCCGCTGGGTTTCGATCGTTTTACCCGCACTACGTTCGGCAACAAAGATTTTGCCCTGAACGCCATTGACTACCTGGTCGATCCAACGGGCGTGATCGCGGCTCGTGCCCGGACCATTACGCTTCGTCCGTTAGACAAGATAAAAGTTGATGCCAATCGAACGGGCTGGCAGCTTCTCAATCTACTGGGTCCGCTGGCGCTGGTTGGTCTGGTCGGCTTTATCTGGCAAGCGGTTCGACGTCGGAAGTACGGAAAATAAGCGCAAGCCAACCTGCTTTACTCCACGGCAAACTTCACCAGCCACTGGGTTACGGTAGCGTTCGTGAGGTTGAAGACCAGATTGGGGAATAAACCCAGTATCAGCGCAATGGCTCCCAGCGGTACCAGCATTAACTTTTCCCGAAAGGTCAGATCGGTAATAACAGGTGCGATGCCGGATTTCGATTCAAAAGGGCCAAGCCAGGGCGAACCGAAAAACATGCGCTGGAACGTCCAGAGAAAGTAAGCTGCCGCCAGCAAAATACCCAGGGTAGCCACCGCCGTGAACCAGCCGGGCAACCACTCCGACTGAAAGCTACCCATCAGGGTAAACAACTCCCCCACAAAACCCGAAAAGCCGGGTAATCCCAGCGAACCAAAAAAGGCGATTGCGGTGAGTGTGGCATATTGCGGCATCAGTTGCAACAGGCCCCGGTACGACTCGATCCGCCGGTCGTGGGTACGGTCATATACAACACCCACAATCAGGAAAAGCATAGCCGACAGAATACCATGGCTTACCATCTGGTAAATAGCTCCGTTGATACCCTCGGCGGTTAACGAGGCCACCCCCAACAACACAAAACCCATGTGCGACACCGACGAATATGCGATCATCTTTTTGAGATCAGCCTGGGCCAGCGCATTCAGGCCACCATACACGATTGACAGCACACCGAGTCCGGCCAATACCTGTGCATATTGGGCGGCTCCATCGGGGAAGAAATCCCAGGCAATTCGGATAAACCCATAGCCACCAATTTTGAGCAGCACCCCGGCCAGAATAACCGAGACAGGTGTTGGTGCTTCTACGTGGGCATCGGGGAGCCAGGTGTGTAACGGAACAATGGGTAATTTGATAGCAAACCCGATAAAGATGGCCCAGAAGGCCAGCATTCGCGCCGGAAGCCCCAGAACAAGTGGCTCGGCAGCGGGATTGAGAAACGTATTGGGCAGGTAATTACGGCCGTCGGCCAGATACCGCATGTCGAACGTATGCACCACCTGCGAGGTGCTCAGCTGCCCATTCTGAAGAAACGACTGAATGCTGCGGATCACCTCATCCGTTACTTCCGATGAATCCGAAACGATGCCGGCCACTACCGCCGTACTGACCGGGTCCATAACGGACAGATACAGGGCAATCATGACCAGCAGAATCAGCAGCGAGCCGAGCAGTGTGTAAAGAAAGAACTTGATGGACGCGTACTCCCGTCGCGGTCCGCCCCATAAACCGATCAGGAAGTACATCGGCAGGAGCATAAACTCAAAAAACAGGAAGAACAAAAAGAAGTCAAGCGCCACGAAGCAGCCCATAATGGTGCCCGTGAGTAACAGATAGAGCGAATAATACGCTTTTTGCCGGTGCGTCATGGGCCAGGAGGATACTACCCCAATGAGCATCACCACCGCCGACAAGACGACCAACGGCAGGCTAATCCCATCTACGCCAACCAGATAATCGATGGACACAACGCCCAGATTTCCTAATGGCAGTGTAATCCAATCCGCCTGTTGAAGAAATTGATATCCGGCTGTGGCTTTGTCAAATCCGGCCCAGGCCATACCCGCCAGCACGACTTCGACCAGCGTTACGGCCAGCGCAATCCATCGAAACAGACTGGTCTGACGTTCGGGCAGCAGCGCCACCACGAGCGAGCCGATTAAGGGAATAAAAATGAGTAACGAAAGAATCATATAGCTAACTGGGCCAACATCCTGTTTGACCCGTATTTACCAGAGATCAGGCAATGGCCTGGCCCAGACGTTAAAGCAACCACCAAAGTATTACCAGCAAGCCCATTACAGCCGCCGTAATGTACGACTGTACCCGGCCGTTCTGCACCGACCGGGTCAACTGCCCCAACCGGCCCGCCAGCCAGGCGGCACCATTTACCAGGCCATCCACACCCATCCGGTCCAGCAAGCTGGTCAGATGCGCCAACACAACGGTAGCGATACCCGCCCCGTTGACGACCCCATCAATCGCACGCTGGTCGGTACGGTTAAGGAACGTTGCCAGCCGAACCGTTGGCCGGATAGCGATTCGGTCGTAAAAGACATCCAGAAAACCATAGTTAACCGAAAATCGAACATAACTGCGGTCTTCACCGGGCTCCTGTAAGCGAAAGCCAGTCCAGCCTCCCAGTAAAACGAGGGCAACAGAAACGGGAGCCAGCCACCAGAAATGCGGTTCATCTGCCGGGGGTAACAGCCGGAAAAACCAGCTATCCTGGCCGGACAGAGGATTTATGGAGAACCAGACCCAGAGTGATAAAGCAGCCAGAATGACGACTGGTCCACGCATCAGCCAACCGGGTTCGTGTGCTGTTGACAAAGGGGTTATTTCGCTTCGGTACGCACCAAAGAATACCAGCCGCCATTGCCGGGCCATGTAAAAAGCCGTCAGACCTGAGGATAGCAACAGGAGTATCGGTACACTGGTGAACAGACCGGCCCCTTGCGTTTCCGCCCAGCCAAACGCCCCGCCCAGAATAGCCTCTTTCGATAGAAAGCCCGATAAAAATGGTAAGCCGGACAGGGCTGCCGCACAAACGGTATAGGCAACGAATGTTATCGGTAATACCTTACGTAAACCGCCCATCTGCCGCATATCCTGGCTGTGTACAGCGTGAATGATGGCCCCGGCACTGAGGAACAAGCCTGCTTTAAAAAAGGCATGGGTCAGCAGATGGAACATAGCCCCGGCAACATTCCCCGTTCCCATCCCCACGACCATCAGCCCCAGCTGCGACACGGTTGAGAAGGCGAGGACTTTCTTGATATCGGTTTGAAAAACGGCCGCATACCCTCCCCAAAGCGTAGTTATAGTACCAATAAGGGTAATAACAACCAGCGCATCAGGCGACAGAAGCGGATGAATACGGGCTAGCAGAAAGATGCCCGCAGCAACCATCGTGGCCGCGTGAAGCAACGCCGATACCGGTGTGGGGCCTTCCATGGCATCGGGAAGCCAGGTGAGTAACGGAAACTGCGCTGATTTACCGACACAACCCATGAATAAGCAAAGGCCAAGGGCAGTGGGTGCAATGCCGTCGGCCCCTTTGTCGGCCAGAGCCGTAAAATCGAGCGTGTCGAAATAATAATAGGTCAGAAAAATACCAATCAGGAAGCCAATATCACCCACGCGGTTCATCAGAAATGCCTTCTTGGCTGCCTGAGACGCGGCAGGGCGCTCGGCATAAAACCCGATCAGCAGGTAAGACGCCAGCCCAACCAGTTCCCAGAAACCATACATCACCAGTAGATTTCCGGCGAGAATGATGCCCAGCATAGCCCCCACAAACACCTGTAAGTACGAGAAATAACGACGCAGCTTCGGCTCGTCGTGCAGGTAGGCAATGGAATAAACTTGTACCAGCAACGCGACGAAATGCACCAGCAGAAGCATTAACGCTGCCAGCGCATCGACCCGAAACGTAACCGAAAAGGAAGCCCCGGATAAAATGGCCCAATCGGTTTGGAGCACAACCGCCTGTTCGGGCAGGTTTAAGGCCAGCAAAACAGACAATATCAAGCCCGTTCCCGTCAGTAAAATGGCGATGAACTGCGCCACCCGCCGACTGGCCATTGTCAACACCAGAAACCCGGCAAAGGGTAACAGAAGTATAATAGCCGTTAAGAGGTGAGGCAGTTGGAAGGGGTTGGCGGGCATTCGTCGTTCATCAGAATTGGCCGCAAATATCCCGATTCTGCTCTATGGAAACAAACGTCTAGTAATTCGTTTTTAACCAGCCCGTCACGCTTAGGCGTTCGCGGGTGGCGGGCAGCACCTCATGTTCGAGTCGTGCGCTCTCAAAACACACTAATCTGCCCCCAATTGGCGAGACTGTAACCTGATGTTCGGTCATATTTTCGGCATCGGGCAGATAAAGGTCCAGTTGCCCGCCATCGGCCTCCTGCCAATCGGAATTGAGGTAGCAGATGACGGATAGCTTCCGGCGTGAATCACTGCGAAACTGGTCCAGGTGGCGTTTGTAGAACGTACCGGGCGGATAGAGTGCATAGTGAAACTCGTAATCGCGCAGGCCGAGGTAGCAGGTTTGATTGACATAGTCCACAAACGAACCGACGCGTTGCAGGAAAGTGGCTTCGTCAGCGGTTGCGCTGGCTTCATCCAGCCACATAATTTCGTCACCCCGAATGGTCTGCTCGATCGTTACCTGCTGATTACCGATACCAGCTGCTTTAAATTGCCCCGCTGCGCGCCGTTGCCGAAGCCGGGAAGCCAACGCAGCTACTTCATCGGCCGTCAGAAAATTATCGATCAGGCCGTAGCCTTCGTTGAGGATACCGTCTATGATCGGCTCAAATAAATCGCTCACTGCTTCAGTTCGTTCAATTCATCCAACTGCGCCGTACGGAAATGGCGGTAAACCTGCATCACGATGGCCAGCGCAACGGCCGACTCAGCAGCGGCTACAACCATGACGAATAAACTTAACATCTGACCTTGTAAGCGGTCGGGGTCGTACTGACTGAACGCCACGAGGTTAATGTTAACGGCGTTGAGCATCAGTTCAACACCCATCAGCACCACGATAGCATGCCGTTTGAGCAGCACCACGGCCAGTCCAATGCTAAAAAGACCAGCGCCTACCAGTAAAAAAAGATGGCTGTTAACGGGTTGCATGTCGGGAGGATTTAGTATGGAAAGCAGCCAGATACGTGGCACCAACGAGAGCCGCCAGCAATAAAACTCCGGCAATTTCGAAAGGAACAACGTATTCGGTCATCAGCTGTTTACCGATAATGGTTGTCGTATTCTGCCAGCCAGCCGGTTGATCGAGCAACGTGAAGTTTGCCCGAGCCAGCAACGTTTGTAAAGCCATAAACAGAGCTCCAACCACCAGAATCGGAATGATCCACCCGGCTCCCTTTGCAAACCGGTTGGCCGATAGAATGCGGTTGGGCTGCTGGCTGTTCGCATCTGCCGGACGTTCGGGTTTGTGGGTGAGCATCACACCGAAAATAACCAGCACCAGTACCCCCCCAACGTAAATCATGATCTGAGCGATGGCCAGAAAATCGGCACCGGCCAGGACGAACAACCCGGCCACGCCAAAGAGCGTAAGCAATAGAAAGAAAGCCGCGTAAAGCACATTACGCGTCAGCAAAACAGCCAACGCTCCGCCTAACGTCAACACAGCAAAAAAATAAAAAGCAAATTGAACCACTGGGTTTATAGGTCTGATGGAAGAGGGGTATCCGATGCGTCGTCGGCTTTGGGCTTAGGCTTCATCGTTGGCCGAAAGGCGGCTGGCTTCGGTTTGACGGGTTCGCTATCCGGTAGTATTGGCTCCTCCGCCTTTACTACAGTTGCTGGCGCAGGGGCCGGACTTTCCTCGCCTGGTGGCTGCGGAACAGTCGCAGGCTTCATCGTTGGTCGGAAAGCCGGTGTAGGCTTCGGTGCTTCTGCCGGTGTTGCCGATTCCGGTTCGGCGGGTTTAGGCGGCTTCATCGTTGGCTTAAAAGCAGCCGGTTTTGCTTTAGGCAATTCGGGCTCAGACGAACCGGCCTGTGGCGCATCCGGCTCCGATTTGGCAACCGTTGGGGGCTTCATCGTTGGCCGGAAAGCCGGTTTCGGTTTAGGCGGTTCGGCCTTTTCCTCCGGTTGAACGTCTATTTGCGGTTCGGCAGTTTTCGCAACGGGCGGCTTCATCGTCGGTCGGAATGCCGGTGTAGGCTTCGTGGCTTCCACCGGTGCTGCCGCTTCTGGTTGATCTTCCGTTTTTGGCTCGGTCGATTTGGCGACGGGCGGCTTCATCGTCGGCCGGAAACCGGCTGTTTTGGCTGCGGGTTTCGGTGTTTCCGGCGTTTCAGCAGAGGTAGGTTGTGATGCGGGCGCATCGTCGGCCGGAACGTCAGTCACGTTTACGACCGGCTTTTTCGTTGGCCGGAACACGGGATGTTTCGCGACTTCCAGCCCACCCTGGGCAATTTGCTGCATCTCGTCCGGCGTGGCGTCGGTAAGCGGGTGCTCGATAGATGATCCTTCTGAGTTAGCCGGTATATGCGGTTCGGCTGGCGGAGCCGCTGGTTTAGCGGTTGGCTTGAATACCGGGCGTTTAGGCGCGGCACTCACACTTGGCTCGGGAGCCGGAGAGGTTACGGCTTTGGCAGCTATCTGAGCCGCTTTCGCTTCTTCTTTCTCCCGCAGAAACTGCTCATACAAGGCACGTTTCTCATCGGCCTGATCGGGAGTCAGGTTCGAGAAATTATACGTTAGCTTGCCGAGTTCGAATTCACTGTAATCGAATTTCTTATCCATGGTCAGACATTCGGTGGGGCATACCACCGTGCACAGGCCGCAATAGCAGCACTTGGCCATGTCGATGTCAAATTTTGCCGCATACAGGCGTATTGGCGATCCGTCGGATGCCCGACCAACCTCTTCGGTGGCTTTGATGGCATCAATGGTAATGCAATCGACAGGGCAGACTTTTGCGCATTTGTCGCAGACGATGCAGTCCTCAATCTCATTCCGAAGCCGGTAACGCCCATTGTCGGGAATGGGTAATTGTTCGTACGGATATTGAAGCGTAACCAGGCCATTCTGCAAATCGAAGTACGAATCGCTGGCTATTCCTTCCGCCGTTCGGCGCTTCGTTGCGTTGCGCAAGTGCCTTAAGGTCAAGCTCAGTCCCTTCAGCGTTGTCCGGATACCCGATTGTATGTCCTTGAAGTATGACATTTTAAAAAGTGAAAGAGTAGAAGAGCGAAAGAGTGCAAGATTACTATCGAAGATCACTCCGCTTCGGCGGACCAGTTTCGTTCTTTCACTCTTTCATTCTTTCGCTATATTTTTGGAAACCGCTCTGGTTCGGCTTCGCTCATGATGGCGTAAACAGTTTCGATTACATCATCAACGTTTGGCTTGGAGAAATAATCTCCATCGGAGCCATAAGGAGGTCTATGGGCTTTGGCCGATAAGGTCATCGGGGCCGAATCCAGATAGCGGTAGGCATTCTGGCATTCGACAACCTGCTGCATCATGTAAGCCGATGCACCACCGGGCACATCTTCATCGGCGAACAGGACCCGGTTCGTTTTCTTAATTGATTCGACAATCTGGTGATTCACGTCGAACGGCAACAAGGTTTGTACGTCAATCACCTCCATGCTGATTCCCATACCGGCCAGCTGTCCGGCGGCTTCCAGCACAATCCGGCACATGGAGCCGTAGGTTACGACCGTCACGTCGGAGCCAGACTGCAATACCTCCGGTACACCCAACGGTACACAGAATTCGTTCAGGTTCGTGGGCAACTGCTCTTTCAGGCGATAGCCGTTCAGGGATTCGATCAGCAGGGCGGGGTCATCGCCTTTCATGAGGGTGTTATAGAAGCCAACGGCCTGCGTCATGTTGCGGGGAACCAGTACATGAAGCCCGCGCAAACTGCTCAGCATCGTGCCCATGGGCGAACCCGAATGCCAGATGCCCTCCAGTCGGTGGCCGCGCGTCCGGACGATAAGCGGTGCTTTCTGCCCACCTTTAGTCCGGTATTGCAGCGTAGCCAGATCGTCTGTCAGGGTGGCCAGCGTATAATAAACGTAGTCGAAATACTGAATTTCAACGATGGGCCGAAGTCCGCGCATGGCCATACCGATGCCCTGCCCGATAATGGTGGTTTCGCGAATGCCGGTATCGGTAATACGTATCTCGCCAAATTTTTCCTGCAAGCCCGCAAAGCCCTGATTTACATCGCCAATGTGTCCAACGTCTTCACCCAGCGCCACAACGCGCGGGTCGCGGCTGAACAGGCTGTCGAAATAATGTTGAAGCAGCTGATACCCGTCGAGTACGGTCCCCTCCTCATCATACTGAGCAGGAACCCCCTGTACCAGCATCGGCGAATCGGGCGACTGGCTGTATAAATGGGAACTGAAGCGGTCGTTGTTTTCGGCGTTTGTCCGGTCGAGCCAGGCTTTCAGCCGGTGCCGCCCGGCACCGGTATCGGTCCGTAACAACCGAAGAGCTTTTCGAACCGCCGACACTGCATCCCGACGTACGGGGGAGAACGTTTTCCGAAGTTCTTCCCGAATAGCCATTAATTCGGCAGCTTTCGGGTGGTGGCGGGCCGTTTGCTGCAGCAGATCGAGGGCTTCCGTGAAATCCCCTTTCATAGATGCCTGATAGGCGTCCCAAGCTTCAATTCGCGCGTTTTTGGCAATTTGCTTAGCTTCTGCTTCAATGGCTTCGAGTTCTTCGCTGGTGGCGTAACCATTCTCCAGAATCCAGCGCCGAAACAGTACATTGCAATCATGCTCCGCTTCCCAGGCAAGGCGCTGTTTTGATTTATACCGTTCGTGCGAGCCCGAGGTTGAGTGGCCCTGTGGCTGCGTCAACTCCTGTACGTGAACCAGTACGGGCACATGCTCTGTCCGACAGATATGAGCGGCCTGCTGATACGTTTCCAGCAATGCCGGATAATCCCATCCTTTTACGGTAAATAGTTCGATACCCTTGTCTTCGCTGTCGCGCTGAAAACCGGCCAGGGCTTTGGAAATGCTGCCTTTAACGGTCTGATATTCGACCGGCACAGATATACCATACCCATCGTCCCATACCGACATCAGGAGCGGCACTTGCAACACACCGGCCGCGTTCATGGCTTCCCAGAACATACCCTGCGAGGTAGATGCATCGCCAATGGTTGAGAAAACGATTTCGTTACCATTGTGCGAAAAACTGGTCAGGTCGCTCAGTTCGGGGTTATTACGAAACAGTTTGGAGGCATACGCCAGCCCAAGCGAGCGGGGCACCTGCCCGGCGGTAGGCGCAATATCACAGACGGAATTATAGAGTTCGGTTTGGTTTCGCCACAACCCCTGTTCATCGAGCCAGCGGGTAGCAAAGTGTCCATTCATTGACCGGCCAGCGGTATTAGGCTCGGCATCCAAATCGGTGTGGGCATAAAGTTGCGCAAAAAACTCCGTCCAGCGTAGCTCGCCCAGCGCGGCTACGAACGTTTGGTCCCGGTAATAGCCGGACCGGAAATCACCCCGGTTAAATGCACTGGCTGCGGCCAGTTGCGCCAATTCTTTGCCGTCGCCAAATATGCCGAATTTAGCCCTCCCTCCCATCACATCACGCCGACCCAACAAACTCACCTGTCGGCTTTCGCAAGCCAATAGGTAATCTGACAGGATTTTTTCACGACTTATAATATCAGTCGAGCGGAGTTGTTCGTTTGCTATCACAACAGAGCCACGGATTGAAATCGTCTAACAATCAATTTATCGATGAAGTAGCTGACCTAAAAAATAAGTCAGTTACCAAGTGAAAGTAAAAGTAAGGCAAAACAAGTCAGCTTTCAAAAAAACGATTTTTTGAGTTTATTTGTTGACCGAATGAAATCAACAGCGTGTTTGGCAAACAGTTTGCTCTAGGTGCTGATTATAAGGCTTAGTATTTTAAAACCAAACCATAATTCCGTTTAGTCCAATGAAAAAGATTTTTTCACTTTTCGTAGCTTTGTTTGTGTTTGTCGCAGTTAGCTACGCCCAGAAAGGGGTTCTGAAATTTGCGAAAGAAACTCATGATTTCGGCAAAGTTGAGCAAGGTAAGCCTGTTACGCACGTATTTGAGTTCAAGAACACGGGTACGGATCCTGTCGTTATCAACGACGCTCAAGCTTCCTGCGGTTGCACGAAACCAAGTTTCTCACGTGAACCAATCATGCCGGGCAAAACGGGGTCGATCTCTGCAACCTACAATGCTGCTGCTGCCGGTCCATTCAACAAATCGGTAACGGTAACGAGCAACGCTGAAGCAGGTCAAACGGTGCTTTATCTGAAAGGCGAAGTTGTAGCAGCTGGTGCTGCTGTTGAAACGGCGGCTACACCTGCTACCGCTCCTGCAGCTAAAGACAAGAAGAAAAGTACGAAAACTTCACGCTAATCTACTGAAGGGTTAATAGTGTGGTTAAGAAAGGCATCTGGTAGTCTACCGGATGCCTTTTTTTGTATCCCTGCTTAGTGGTCATCCCAGCCCGCAGCCGACTGGCATTCTCCCCGTCCGTTCCTCCCGCTTCGCTTCTTTACAAGCTGATTATCACCTACATTTGACCCGTCTTTAGACCTCAAATGTATATGGCTCCGCCCCAACGCCGGTAGGCGATCTCTCCTCTCACTCCGTACTTTTTACTTATCTCTTTACCCGGCTACCTTTTTGCTCTTTGAGCAGACCGTTGCCTTATCTTCACCTAAAACTATGTTTTTTATCACTCTTGGCATTCTGGTGCTTATCGCCGGATTTGCCATCAATACACCTGCCCTAACGTTCTCCCGTTACTCCAGACCCGCCAAGGTTATCGGCATAATTCTGTTACTCTTCGGACTGCTTTCTGCCAGTGTCCGTCAAATCGACGCCGGACAGGTGGGCGTCATTTCGCTCTTCGGCAATGTCAGTGACCGAACCCTCAACTCGGGCTTAAACTTTGTCAATCCACTGGCTTCGGTGACTGAGTTCGATATAAAAACGCAGAATTACACGATGTCGGCCGCGCACGATGAAGGCCAGAAGCAGGGCGACGATGCTATTCGTGTACTGACTGCCGATGGACTGGAAGTCGTTATAGACTTAACGGTTCTGTACCGGGTCATGCCGACGCAGGCACCCAAAATCTATCGGGAAATTGGACCGGACTACATGGACAAGATTGTCCGTCCCATTACCCGAACCCGGATTCGGGACAACGCCGTCTACTATGATGCGGTAGCCCTGTACTCCAGCCGACGCGATGAGTTCCAGTCGCGAATTTACAAGACAATTGAAGTTGATTTTAGAAAGCGGGGCTTGTCGCTGGAACAGCTGTTGATCCGGAATATTGACTTACCAGCGTCCGTTAAGAAAACCATCGAATCCAAGATCAACGCCGAGCAGGACGCTCAAAAGATGCAGTTCGTTCTACAAAAAGAGCGTCAGGAAGCCGAGCGGAAACGGGTGGAAGCGCAGGGTATCGCCGATTATCAAAAGATCCTGTCTACGGGTCTAAGTGATAAGCAGCTACAGTATGAACAAATCAAGGCACAGCGGGAGCTGGCAGCATCGCCAAACGCCAAGATTGTCATTATGGGTGGACGCGGCAATGTCCCGCTGATCCTTAATGAGAAGTAACTGAGCAAAATTTGTTGAACACAGAGGCACAGAGCACACAGAGATGATACTACTGACTTTTAATCTGTGTGTACTCTGTGCTCAACAAACTTTTCAAGCTCTATTTCGCTGCGGTCAGCGTTGTCAGCCAGGCTTTGCAGGCTTCCGGCCACATATTGAGTGAGCCGAATTTGGCTGTGCGCATCCCAAAGCCATGTCCGCCAGTTGGATACAAGTGCATTTCGGCTGGAACGCCGTTTTTCAGGCAGGCCAGATAAAAGCTGATGCTATTTTCAACAGGAACGGCTTTGTCATCTTCTGCATGAACCAGAAATGTGGGGGGCGTTTTACTGCTCACCTGTAATTCGTTGGAGTAATAAGCAATCAGTTCAGGCGAACTGGCCAGCTTTCCTAACAGATTATTGCGCGAACCCGCGTGTGCTTTCTCCCCAAATGTAACGACAGGGTACAGCAAAATCGCAAAGTTCGGCTTTGCCTGCTCGCTGGCTTTCGGGCCTTTGTCATAATGGGTGGCGAGGGTAGACGCCAAATGTCCTCCCGCCGAAAAACCCATGACACCAATCTTGTTAGGGTCAATAGCATACCGGGATGCATTCTGCCGAATGAGTGTCATCCCCTGCATGGCGTCGAGTAACGGCACCTCCTGCTGGTTGGTCATAATGGTCGGATTGGGAAGCCGGTATTTCAATACGAAGGCAGCAACGCCCATCTCATTGAACCATTTGGCAATATCTGACCCTTCATGACTGGCCGCCAGAATTCCGTACCCACCGCCGGGGCAAATCATGACGGCTGCACCGGTCGCTTTCTCTTTAGCAGGCAGAAAAACGGTTAGTGTAGGTACTGTGACATTACTGATCCGCAGAATACCATTGGCGTCCGTTTCCGATTTTTCCGTTAGCTGGGCGCCGGCTATGGCATTAGGGATGGCGCCGTCGGGCCATAACTTGACAATATCCTGCGACTGGGCGAGTTGGGGTAACAAAGTGGCCGAAAGCATACAAAGCAGTACAAAACGCATAAAAAGAGTACGGCTCCCTGAGCCGGGTTAGACATAAATCGCAAAAAGCCGACCGTTAGGTCGGCTCTACTCATATTTCTACCTCGCTCTCTTCTGACGAAACCTTGTTGTTGGCTCCCCCATGGAGGACATCGATCAGTTCTTTGACCCGGTATACCGTAGTGTTGTAGCGGTTACCCAGAATGATGATTACGTATTCATCTTTAGGGCTGAACCAGAACATGGTATTGTAGCCTTTCCACCAGCCGGAATGATAAATGTATTCGGGCTGCTTGGTATCGTTCAGCATCATCCGGAAACCGTAGCCGTAATTTTTTGCCCCTTTCCGTTCGAAACTTCGCGGAATAAACGCTTCGGCAAGCATCTTTTTGGGCAGCAGACAATCGGCGTTCAGTGCCCGATACCAGCGGAATAAATCACCCGTGGTTGAATAGATTCCCTTATCGCCCACCACATCGTCGTAATAATCTTTGGGAATACGTCGATTCCATTGATAACCGGCAGTTCGATGATAGTTGATGGAATCGTTCTTTGTTGTTGCCACGAACGTATGGTGCATCCCCAGCGGCTCGAAGATATTCTTATGAATAAACGCTTCGTAGGTTTGGCCGGTTACCTTCTCGATTATTGACGCCAGCACCATGTAGTTGGTATTGCTGTAGCTAAACCCGCGGCCCGGAATATTGTAGGGCCTGGGGGTTGGCTTAACCGTAGCAAACCAGTGCATAATGGTTGCGTTGGTCGGATAAGGTTTTTCTTTCTTGTAGAAGTTCACCTTCATGCTGTCGTCGAAGGCGTATTGGTAATTGGGCAGGCCGCTGCGATGGCTCAATAGCTCCCGAACGGTGATGCCATGGTATGGAAAATCAGGGTAGAATTTCTGGATGGTATCTTCAAACGTAAGTTTTCCGGCTTCAATCAGCTTTAGCGTGCCCACAGCCGTAAAGGTCTTTGAGAGCGAGGCTAACTGAAATTTGGAATCTTCGACCAGCGTATCGCGCTGGCTCCGTTCAAAATGGCCCAGGCCAAAGCAATTCTTATACAGAATCATGCCTTTTTGGGCCACCAGCACATTTCCGTTCAGACCACCCCGTACTTTCTGTCGAAAAATCTCAGCAATCTGGCGGGACTTCTCATCTGCATTGATTTGCTGCCGAATCGCTGCCTGCTGAGCTTCTGTAAGAATCTGCTCATCGGAACAATTTCGCAATGCCCGTGCTGACTGCTTGAGATTTGTTTGATTCTGCCCACAGGACACACCCAGTCCAATTAAGACGACAAAGCTAAACCAGTTCAAAAGTTTATTTATCCGCACCATCCAAACCCACATGTTTACGCTACTATTACTTTAAAAACCAAGTTCCGGCAAAAGTAGGCTTTACCGTTTTCAATGGTACATTAAAATTCCCTGAAAGTTTACGACCTATCTTTCTAAACTCCCAAATCTATCCTAATAAGCTCTACGAGTTGAGCCGGTTACTCGTCGACTTCCACCAAGCAGGCCGGTTTTCCGTATGGCTACATACGCGCCCACACTATTTGGTAGTAACTCGCCGGAGTCAACCGCGATCGACCCGTTCAGGGTGGTTCCTCCCAATAGATTCGTAGGTACTGATGCCGTAATTAAACCGGAAAACTGGGCCGGGATCGTTAGATAAGGGATAGGATAAGAGCCCGCGTTTCGACTGAAAGACAACCGGGTTGTTATGTCCACTTTATTCAGCACCAGGGCACTCAGTCCAACATGAAAAAGACTTACCCGATTATTGGCAATACCATAGCGTGCAGGTAACGTCGACCGCACTTCAATTTGGGGCGTAATGAATGGGGTACCAATCGTACGGCCAAAATAGGTCCAGCCATCTTGGTACTGACTATTAGTAAAATAATCGTCCCGTCCCCGCTTTTGTGGATTGTCGAGAATAAACAGGTCACCACCCTGACTTCCTGTAAACATATATTCAAAGGTGATCTGCTTAAGAAAAAAAGCGGCCCCTGTTGGCTGATCGCGGGTTCGAATGCGTAAGCCATTTAACCCATCGTCCAGATTTGTACCATAAAACAGGGAGCCGTCGTCGTACATAAATTGACGATAAACAAACAAATTCCAGTGATTCAAATTTAGCTCAGCGGCAAAGTCAACAGAACCTAAGTGATTACCAATTCTATTCTCTTCAAAATGACTGATTGTCTGAATATTCTGATCGTCCGGAAACGGGTTTCGGGTGCCTAACACGACCGCCGGATAATATTTAATATTTGAGGGAAGCTTGCCGTTTGTAGCTACAGTTGGGTCCAGGTAATCGGAATGGCCTGCCCACATAACTTGGTGATTGAATCCCCCATACAACCGAACCCGCCACGACGGCTTACCCAAACGACCATAAAATGAAGACTGATGAAGGTAAGAATCCTTCACTAATCGGTCACCATTCTCGAACCAGCCGTGCGAGAAAGTCCCCATTACCGAAATTACGCCTTTGGTAAACGGAATAGATGTAAAAATCGGGAGTGCCAGTTGAATTTTCGGGAAAGGCAGCGCATTTCCCGACCATATGTATGAGCCACTCGTCAGCAGCGTATCCACAAGGCCGATAACTTCCTTGCGTCGGCCGACGTAGAGTTCAAATGCCCCTACGCGCCCTTTGATGTACGCTTCCGGAAGTAGAAACTGGCTTGTCGAGCCTACATTGGCCACTACGCTGAGGCCGTATCCCCAATCGGCTTTCGGCCGATGGCCCGTACTATCGGCAGGACGATACCCTGCCTGAATACCAGCATTGAATCGTAAAGCTGGATTTGATAGTGGTACAGTACCATATTGATTAGCTCGCAACCAGAAGGGCGTCTGATCAGACGAGCCCAGTCCCCCTACTTCGAGTTGATACTGATTAATACGTTGTCCATAGACTAACTCGCTGCCAAAGCAAATAAGGGTTCCATACGCAATCCACACCAACAAAAATCTCATAGGAAACAGGCCGGTTATACTCCTGATCGAACAGTAGCCATTATTTGCCACGGCCCTGGGCCATTACCCGAAGCGTTTGGGCGATGATCCACATATCAAACAAAAAAGAGCGACGTCGGGGATACAACAGGTCGTACCGCAACCGTTGTACCATTTCGTCAATATTGGCTGCATAGCCATATTTAATTTGTCCGATAGACGTGATCCCCGGTTTTACTTTTAGCAGAGACCGGTACTCTGGGGCGATTTCAACAATTTGATCAATGAAGTACTGGCGTTCCGGCCGGGGGCCTACTACAGACATATCCCCTATCAGTACATTGTAAAACTGAGGCATTTCGTCGAGCCGGGTTTTTCGCATAAACCGCCCCCAGGGCGTAATGCGATCATCGAGCAAGCCTCCCGACAACACCGGTCCCGACCGTTCCGAATCGACATACATGCTGCGGAACTTAAAAATCTTAAATGGCTTACCGCCCTGCCCAATACGCTCCTGGGCATAAAAGATCGGGCCAGACGACGTAAGCTTGGTTATAGCAGCCAAAATGATCAACATAGGCATACCTAAGCCCAGCGCGGCCAATGAGAACAAAATATCGAATAACCGTTTGAGCGTATTTACCTGAAAATTTGCCAGCATCTGCGACGACACATTGAGTACCGGCAAAAAATCATGGTACTCAACAGATGCGCCACGCGCCATAAACCCACGAAAATCAACCAATAACTTTACCTGATAATCGACCGACTCGGCTTCTTCAACAATCGTTTTTAACCGTCCATTATCAATGTAGGGCATACAGCAGTATACACAATCAATTCCCTCCAACTGAATATGGGCGGGTAAGTCGTCATAACTCCCCTTGAGTAAATGCCGATTTTCAATTGATGGCTCATCGAAGTAACCATGAAAACGGAATCCCATTTCGGGATGAGCTTCATAAAACCGCTGGATCGATACGGCTAGTTTACCATAGCCAACAATTACATACCGACGATTATTGTACCCTCTGGCCCGGTATTCTTTTAAAAAGACCAGTCCGCCCAATCGAAACACAACAGCCAGACCGGTGAACAACAAGTAGGTAATAAGCAGATGTTCGCGTGAAAAATAATAGCCTTTTACCGCTACCCAGTAAATAGCAATGACAGCCATATGAATAGCCATCAGAATTAATAATTTTTTTATTAGATGGTCTGCCTTAAAGAGTTGGCGGGGGAATATGTAGGGCTTGAGAATTAGTATTTCAATTAACCACACTAAGTTAAATATGACCCAAAGAGACGCATAGGGAGGCTCTGCAACCGGTTCGACGGCCTGGAATTTAAGAATGTATGCCCCAACAAAGGCTACATTCAGGCTCAGGAAATCAACGATTACATGAAGCGGAAAAAATAGTATGGAATACCGGTGCCTCATACTTACTGAATTTACTCTCAACTCTTCTAGGCCAAGGGCTTTTACTACTATGTTACGCTAAATTAGAGCATACAGTTGATGTGTTGACATGAATATTATCTTACGGCTCATCCACCGGGTCGCAAATTAAGGCGAAATGCCAGCTTAAAAAAATCCAAAATGCCATTACTTATTTTAAGCTCACTTCTCCGACGGCCTGCTTTGCCACACCTTTCGTAAACTGATGTACGTGCCAACACTATTCTGATACAGGGTTCCTGCGTCTGTTGCAACGCTGGCCGAGAGCTGTATTCCGCCTAGTATAGACAAAGGAGCCACCACACTGGCGTAGCCCGAAAACTGATCACGTACCGTTTGAAAAGGATTATTATAGGTTCCCAGATTTCGACTAAACGAAAGTTTAAGCTGGTACGACAACGGCCCGGCCAATGCCCGTCCGTGCCCAGGCAAACTTCCGGCGATTCCGGTATGAAACACATATACCCGGTTATTGGCCGTAAACGTACCTGTCGGGTACTGGTCTTGCGGCCCCAACGCAGGCGGGATAAAAGGGGTACCTATTGTATGCTGCCGATATGCCCAGCCATCACGAAACTGTTGATGATTGAAATAATCGTCTTTACCCCTTTTGTTTGGGTCATCAATGATAAACTCCGGCCCGCCCTGGCTGGTCGTGTTTAAAAACTCGAATAGAATATCACGGATAATTGCTTTCGGGTTATTTCGGCGAATACGTAGGCCGTTGAGCCCATCGGCAATGTTTATCAGGTAAAACAGTGAGCCATCCTCATAAATATTCTGACGGTATATATATAAGGTATGCCGAACCAGATCGAACTCTATGGCCATGTCGATCGATCCGAGGTGGTTACCAACCCGGTTGGTCAAATCAAAGTAGTTATACTGGCTTGTATCTGTCTGACGGGGATAGAGGGTTGATACAACGTACAGGTAATTACGAAAACCGGATGGCAGTTTCCCGTCGCTCTGAATCGACGGCGGAATATTAGCGGGATCTGCAATCTTTCCGCCCCACACAGCCTGATGATTCAAGCCTCCGTAAACCCGCACCACATCCTGCGCCCGACCGAAGCGCAGATACAGCGATTTTTGATGCATCATGGCATTTTTGATGTAGCCATTGGCATCCATGTAGCCATGCGCGAACGATCCCTGCACCGCCACCCAGCCTTTTGTAAAACCGATAGGTGTAAATGTTGGGATGGAAATTTGAATTTTGGGAATAGGCATGGCATTGCCCGACCAGGCGTAAGAGCCGGTCGATAGCGTTGAATCAGCCAGCCCGAACTTTTCACGTCGTCGCCCAACATACAATTCCCATATCCCCCGCCTTGCTTTCACGTAGGCTTCGGGCAACAATACCTTTCGCTCATAGGGCAGTTGGTTTTGACTGGCGTTTGCTACAACATTGAAGCCGTAACCAACATCGTACTTCGACCTACGCCACTGACCCGTACTTTGGCGTTTTGCATCGTACTCGCTATATAAGCCCACCCGAAATGTTGCCGTGGGAGATTGATTAGGAACAATACCATACTGGTTCGCCCGTAGCCAGAAAGGCGTTTCCGTCGATGAAGAAAGGTAAGTACCAAGTTCAGCAGTATACTGTGTTGGAGTTCGAACCGGCTGTGCCCGGACAAAGGAGACAGTCGTCAAAAAAAAGAATACGCTAAACAGTCTTGACTTTTCACAAATAGGCATCGAGCGATTGATATAAGGTAGAAAAGAAGGGCCCTAAAGGTGATTGTACGCACCTCTTTCTACGAATTGATTTCTATTTCTTACCGGAATGGAAACACAAAACTAATGAAGCGTACATAAAAAGAGACCCGTTTGCTATTAACGGGTCTCTTTTTGAACGATTTATTAAACCGGCAACCTATTTCTTCACCAGCCTCCCTACTACTTTCTTCTGATTATGCTCAATAACGGGTATATACATTCCAGCTTTTAAGGTCGCTGCATTCCATTCTATCTGATGTTTGCCCACCGACTGATTTTCATCTTTTACCAGTTGACTGACAATTTTACCCTGAGCATCTATAATTACGATCGTCACTTTCCCATCTGCCGGCAAATAATAATCAATCATTGTCGACTCATCAAAAGGGTTCGGGTAAGCTTTTACCTGTAACGACAATTCGTTACCTGCGCTGACGACAGGCTTGATATCTGCGGTGAATAAGCTACCCTGGTTAGCCTGAAAGCCGGGCAGCAGGGTTATCGAGCGACCTGCCTGGTAGGCAACAGCGCTCGCTTTGCCTACTGTGTTGACGGCCACTATTGTTTCTACTGCCTGCTCCAGGTGTTGACCGCCTTTATCGTAACTTACCTGAATTCGCAGCGATTGAGGCACAGTCTGCGCAAACGTAAGTAAGGATAAACAGCATACCGCCAATGTTAGTATCGCTCTCATATTACTTGCGTGCTTTTGACTGTAGTTTATTTACTCGATTCTCTAGTTGTTTACTTTTCTGTGTTAAAGCCTCATTCTGCTTTTTCAATTCAATCACATACAGCGTAAGTTCTTCGACCTTCTCGAGCAGTTTAGCCTGCATTTTGCCGACGTCTACACCTTCTTTAACCACTTCCTCAGCTGAGGGTATGCCGGGAAGATGTTTTTCGCGATTAATATACGCTTCAACCTCTTTTAAGCCCCGGAGGTAATATCCTTTCTCGAATACCCGGTCGGACCAATCATTGGAGCTTTTAACGGCTACTTTCACCTTTTCGGTTAATACACCATCCGCTACATACAAGCGGTATCCAGCCGGCGTTTGCCCTACCCCCGGCCCGATGATCACCCCTCCCGCGTTTGTATTTTGAAGGTTTTTCCCATCTAAAGACCACAAAGCGTCGGTTTCAGAAGCTGCTACACGTCCACTACCCGCAGCGGCCGTCGCTATAATTACATCACCAGTTGCGTTTACTGTCAGGAATTTACTTGATGTAGCTGTTGTACTAACCGCACTGGTAAGGTTTGTTAAGCGTAGCCCGGATGTACCCGTAGTGCTGGACACGACTTCTAATTTGGCAGCAGGTGCCGATGTTCCAATGCCCACGTTTACATTACTACCCAGTACGAGAGCGTTAGAGATGGTAACCTGAGCGTCTGCACCAATAGCAATAGCATTATTAAGGACTGTGCTAACACTTCCTGACCCATATCCTATAAAAACATTACTTGAGCTTTGAGAATTCGCACTAAATCCAGAGTATTGTCCTATATACACATTTTTGTTACCTGTAATGTTGCCACGCCCTGCCCCATCTCCTATAAATGTGTTACCTATTCCAAGAGTATTTAATTCTCCAGAAGAATTACCCATAAATAAGTTATAGTTTCCGGCACTGTTACTTGCACCTGCCAATTGTCCAAGAAACATATTACCTAGACCTGTTACATTATTTTTGCCAGCTTGAAAGCCAACGAACACGTTATTACTTCCAGTCTGATTGTTAAGACCTGACCCGTAGCCAATGAAGGTGTTAAATTGACCTGTGTTACTTACCCCTGTGTTAACGCCGACAAATGTATTTTGTATAGCAGCACCATTTGATGATCCAGATAACGATCCTATAAATACATTTTCCGAACCCGTATTGTTACCGCCACCTGCGTCTGCTCCCAAAAAAGTATTGTTACTACCTTGCGAATTTGCATATCCCGCTCCAGAGCCATAGAAGGCATTATTATAACCTGTTAAGTTAAAAAAACCGGATTTATCACCAGTAAAAACGTTATTATATCCAGTAGTATTAGTATAACCACTTTTGGCTCCCAAAAAGGTATTATTATTACCAGTGGTAGTATTGAAACCTGTACTAAAACCTAGGAAGGAATTTTGCTGCCCAGACGAATTTTGAGTTCCAGAAGAAGCACCTAGAAAAACATTTTGAGTTCCGGCCATATTTAATGTACCTGTTCCTTTCCCAATAAAAAGGTTGCTTGCTCCACTCATGTTTAAATTACCAGCTCCAATGCCAACAAGCGTATTATCTGAACCAGGCGTTGTAGAAGAAGGAGTTGTTGCTACATAATTCGTTTGTGCTAATATATTCTTCGAAACAAGTATCAGCAACAATGCAGTAAAAGTGAATTTCATAGAATTTAATTTATATTGAAATAATTAACTAGACCTTTCTTGACAACTTTAAACAAAAATAACACCAAAAACACTTTGTTTTCACTATATAAATCTTTTGTATTAATAAAAGTGGAAAACATTCATAGAAAGTAGTTGTACAACTGTATGTTAGGTCTGAATACGCTTGTGTTATTACTTATATTCATAAGAATAGGAGATTACAAGGATTACCCCCTCTTCAGTTTGAATATAAGTACATACAATCCTATAATTAACTCCTTGATAATGAACTATCTATAATATTATATATATCTATATCCAGTAAGATTTATGCATACTTAATTTACGCTTCATATCAAGCGGAATTATACTGTCCATTGTACCTAGTTTGTAACCTATATATTTACTTAAGGTACGGACAACTTGTGGAATTACTAAATGTAAGTAATTATTATCTTTCAAATAATTAAATTCTGTAATAAAATATTTAAAACCTTCAGATTCAGTTTGCTTAAAATATTTTAAAACATCTCTTTGCTCATTGTGAAAAACTCCTATATCAAAGTATCGTTTAAATTCTTCACTCAAAGAGTAGTCATGCGAATGAAACACTTCAGCCTCAGCACAGTAAGATACTGCTTTGCCATGCAGAATATAGTGTGCAGCAACCGTTACATCTTCACCTAAAATTATATTCTCTGGAAAACCACCAATCGTTAATAAATCAGATTTTCGATATGCAGCAAAAGAATTGGAACATGAACAGGCACGAATTCCCATCTCTGGAATCAATGCACTTGTTTTAATTATACTTTTATCCGGATAATTTATATAACGGGCAAGTTTACCAAAAGGTCCTGTATGAGTATATGGTAACTGTCTACCATAAGCCATTGCAATGTCGTCTCGGCTATATAAGTTCTCCACAATAGTTTGCAAAGTATAGGGTGAAGCGGGCAAAGCGTCTTGGGTTAAAAAAATAATTGTGTCATAAGTAGATAGTTCAACTCCCAAATTACGCGTAGTGCCATGATTAAACTTATTTTTCTTAATGGGTACTACCCTGACCCCTTCCCTCTGCAATAACGCTTGAGTCGCATAATTTGACTCTGAATCTATACAAATTAGTTCATGAGCTTGAGTTTGTCTTTGCAAACTATCAAACAAACTAGGCAAGTAATTTTCGGCATTGTACGTAGGAATAACTACTGAAACCATATTTGCTACATTAATCAATATTTCTTAATAAACTGAATTACTAAACGTTTAGTCACGTACCACAACATAGTTAAACGATTTTCTATTCGCTTAGTTAAATTGTAACCTACTTCACCAGTTGGAGAGGCATTCTCTCCATGACGGACATATTGAATAAGCGGTTGAGGGTAAAAGCATACTTTGCCTTTTGCTTCTGCTAGTAAACCAATCCACCAATCATGCATATGCACTTTTGGCGGGATAGGTAAGGCGTAGCTCAACACCTCACGGCGAAACGCCATGCAACAACCTATATAAGAGTTTCTATAAAGATTTCGCCAAAATCCAGGTTTACTTTTCCTATAAGTAAAGAAAGACGGATAAAGTATAGTACCTTGCTTATCAACAACTTGACAGTTTGAAAGCACTAAATCATTATACTTTAATATATTACTCAATATATGTACTTTCTGAGGAAGCCAATAATCATCTTGATCTGCTAATAAAATATAATCACCAGAAGCGCGCAAAAATGCCTGTTCAAAATTGCCCATTGGACCGGATACTCCTTCATTAATAAACACTTTAATGCGAGCATCTGATATCATTTTAATTATTAATAAAGTACTATCCGTTGAATTATCATCAGATATGATTATTTCATCAGAAGAATCTAACTGACACAAAATAGATTCTAGCTGACGGGCAATGTATTTTTCACCATTATAAGTTGCCATACAAACACTAACCATCATAGCAAATATTTATGTTAAACCTTACTACTTCATTAACAAATGAATAAACTATATAAAATACTATATTATACCTTTCGTATTTTACACGGTACACTTCAAATTCATTAAAACAAATTTAAAAACTAATCATTTCTATTTCTGATCTTTTAAAGATATACCAATACTTTGTGAGCTTTTATTTCCCCAAAAATTCGATTTTTTTATAGAAATTAATGCGACAAGTATTATATATGAGCTATAAAAATATCTATTTTGGACAACAGGTATATAAGAGAACAAGATACATGATATAATGAATGAAAAGAAAAGCTTACTAGCAACGAGATTACTCTTTTTCCACTGTATATATATGCTAAATGGCAGAACGAACAGAAATAAAAATGATTGTCCCCAGACAACAACATCGTTATACACATCTTTGAAATCTATCATTTGACCAGTCCTAGATAGTACACTTCCATAAAGGTTTAAAAATACTTTAGGTATTATGACTAAAAAGTATCCATATCTATTTTGTAGTTCATTTAAAACTAAAATCGTTCCACCACTTCCTGCATTTGTGACAGCAGTTTGCGTTTCGACTGCATACTCACTAATAGCATTAAAATTCTTATTTATGAAATAGCTACCAACCGAAATAAGTGATATAAATAGGATATATATATAATATTTATATTGATTCCAGCGCGGTATTAAGTAAAAAATTCCGTATAATATGACAATAAAAAAGGTCAATTCTTTTTTTGCCAAAAAGCTAAATAATAATCCAATAAAAATATAAGGAAATTTAGGTTGTATAAGAGAATATATAAAGAAACTCATAGAGAGTAGAGCAAGTATTTCTTTATTTATTGAAAACAGTGATAGAAAGGTAATAGGGTTAATTAGTAGTAATAATAAGAACAAATTTTCCTTAAAATACTTAGTAAGAAAGATAATTCTAATAGACAATATTAAACAAAAAATATTGAAAATAAAGACTCTCAGCAAATTATCGCCTATAAGCCAAATTACAAAAAAGGGGCCTACATAGTTTGGTCTAAAAGCCAAAAATAGTAATAAGTTATCTTTATAGTTTCTATAATCATTAACATAGGTAGGATGATCAGCATAAAACCTCAATGATGATGAAGTATATACTTGCTCTGTAGCATTATATATGTCATCATAAGCTACAAATACAAAACATAATGTAGCCAAGACGATATATAATAATAAAATTAAATTATACTTTTTAACTCTTAAAGTATAATTTCCAAATATAGGATCCATATCTATAAACCTTATAGGCATTTTTACATGATCAAAATACTAATTCGCTGGTTTTAATCAAGCTCCCCTAATTTACCCTTAAATCCATCTGAAATTCCTCTGTACAACATTTTTGTACGTAACCTTTGATCCTTTTGCATTAAAAAAGCTTTGACCCATCTTTTCAATAGTTCTTTAAACACCATCCAAGAGAATGATGGATAGCTAAAAAAGTACTTACATGCCATATAAATCCCATTGCGAGCGAAATAATATAATCGAGTAGGTGAGTGACTACCATATGAACCTATCGTATATCCGCTAATTATTAACAAATTCGTATCTCCCAATTGATGTTCCAATCGAATACCGGGTAGTTCGATTACTTTATAACCATTTTGATTTAAGCGTAATCCGTAGTCATGATCAACATGGTCTATAAAAAAATCATCCCTGAAGGGCCCTATCATTTTATACGCTTCTAAGTTTAATATATTACCAGAAGTTAACGTATAATCTAGTTTTCTAAAGGGTGCATCAACAGGTTTATTGTGATGTATCCCTGATATAATACCGATTGGATCAGGGTACTTAAGCCAGAAATCAAGCATATCCTGAACCATAGATGAAGGTGTCCGAGTATCATCATCCATTGTTAAAAGCGCAGAAAAGTCATCTTTAATTGCTTGTTTGGCAGCCCAGTTTAAAGCCGTTGCAATGCCTTTATTTCCGTTTAATGAATGATAGTGTATACTATTGTACAATTGCAGCGATTTTACTAATTCTGCATTTGGTACGCTTGAATTATCAACAACATAAAGCTTTTTTACCTGATCGATATACGTTAAAATATTATCAATCGTGGAATTCGGGCTATTATATAAAACGACAACACCAGCTACATTTTCTTTTGTCATTAGTGGAATCTTATTAGAAACGTCCATTTCATTATCTTTAAAATGCCATTAATCACCTGCCGATTAGTGCATTTTGTAGATGCTTCTTGGCTTTCAACTTCGTTCTGAAATAGAAATAATATGTATCAATCATTAAACTCATTATTGAGTTAACTAGAGGATAATTAATGTATTTTGCTCTTATACGGTTAATATCATTACTTGTTAACTCATCACTGGCTCCTCCAGAGGCAAAAAAGGCGATCTCATAAGGAATATATAAAAAAGGTTGCTTCTGAAGGTATATTCGTAGGGTTAGTTCATAATCAGCACATATTCGAAAGTGTTGATCATATCGAAAGTTGTTGAACAAACTTCGATGATAAAAAGCACTTTGATGATGAAGCCTGTTTTCGAATAAGCATCTTATACCAATATGAGAACGCATAATATGACCATTATCAAATTTTACATTTCCATAGACCACCTTTACACCAGATGTTAAATAATTTTTTATTCTAGCCAGAATACCTTCACATAACATATCATCCGCCCCTAAAAAGTATATCCATTGACCTTTAGCCCGATCGATCCCCTTGTTCATAGCATCGTAAATTCCCTTATCAGGTTCGCTAACCCAATCTGTCAGGTATTTTTCATACTTCTGAATAACATCCAATGTTCCATCTGTACTACCTCCATCAATGATCAGGTATTCAAAAAGATCTTTATCCTGGTTCAATACGCTCTTCATAGAGGCCTCTACAGTTGAATTGGCATTAAACACAACTGTAATCACAGATATTAAAGGACTTCCCTGGAGTTTCATAACCACACTTTCTTATTGATGACTACCGTCATCAATTTCATTGATTTAATTATTGAATGTAAGTATTACTTACATTTAGCTTCGAAATTATATATAAAATGGATAACACACTAATTTCTGTTAGATATACCATAGTAAGAACTATCTGTTTATCTATTCTTTAATATACTGCGACTCACTTAGTTCTGTTAATAGAAATAACGTTAACAAAAGCTATTTATTAACTTATTTGTTCACTTATACATCGATACAAAAGCAGAACTGATTGGCTACAAATAAATTTATCCATACAACTAGCTCTAATGAAAAAGGGATGTATATTTCATCATTAATCATTGTTTGCTGGTTTAGTCTTAACCTATTTAGACTAACACTTATGCACTCATAGTGAATATTGTGGTTAGCTTTAGATCACTCTCAACCACTGGAACGAATATTAATTAAAATGACATTTTGTATTTTTAATGCCGATAATATTTTACTCATTTTAAAGCTTAATAGTTAAGATACAGATTGCGCATGATTTCACTTGTATATTAAACAGCGACTCAACTATTATTTGTAGTTTGAATAAGTTGAAATACGAATAATAGTTTACAATTTTTATGTAAACTCTATGGAAGGCCTTGTGACTTGAAAGCATAGTAATAAACTTAACAGTAATAATTTGCAATAATTCTGCTTTATCTAATTACTAAACACACTATAATTCCTTAAGAGTATATTCATAGCATTTTGCTGCTTTAATTTTAATTACTATTATATATATGATTTTTCATCTGAACTTCATTAAATTTGAATGCACAAGTAACGATATTTATATTTTACTATACGATTAAGCATCCCATAGCAATTTTATATATATTTAATAGAACCTATTAGATAGTCAGCAATATCTGCTTAATTTTTCGTTTTCTATTTAATCACAAGAGTAGCAAGCAAATTGCATTGCACGCTTAACTTGAAGTCTTTTGAATCTAATAATTGTACTACAAATCCAAACACAAAGTGCTAACCGGTTTAAATCAAATTATTCATTTGTCAATTGGACAAGATTTGTCGCTATGCTATGAGTAGTACATGAGCCTAGTCTTGATTTAGTCATTCCAGATAACGTATCATAGAAAATTAATGCAAATGCTTTTTGTGTAAAGAGTATTAGCCAAGCGTTAGCGATGCCTGGGATAGTGCAGCCAATGAAATTTTTCAAAATATACTTTTTTTTGCAATATTAGGTTACTTAGTAGATAAGCATTTATCACTTAAAGATTCACCATGGTCTTACTATAAGGTAGATACTCTAAGTAATTGGAGTTCCGTTTGCAATTGCTTCGAGATTATTATTATTAAAGCATTTGGGATTATACGGCTTACTGATTGGCCGTTATAATATTGACATCCTCACACCTGAATTCGTGCAAGATAAGATTTAGGTTGTTATTTTTATCTCTGCTTTCTGGTTAGTTATTTGGCTGGGTTATAGACCTGCTTTACTTATTCTAATATATTAATATCCATCTAAACTGGATTGAGCAGCGACACAACCTAGCTATCTTAGCCTATTTATTTTATTTGTGGCTCGGGGTTTGGCTCTCACGACGGCAGGATATTTTAGACCGAATATAACAACTGCCGAATCGTTGGTTGATACTTTCCACACTATTTGGCTTGATCCTAGCAGTGCTTGAGACTGGGTAATTATTGGAGGTGATTGATTATTAGAACAGCTATCTTGATAATATTTGCCCAGAGTGACTGTTGTTTGACACTTAAACTAAAGAATTGTATAACGATAATGTCTCGTTCACAGTTTTTTGCCATGAGAAATGGCTCAACTGTTGTCTCCCCTTCTCAATTAAGATTTGCCGGAGATTTGAGTTGTGAAGAATTTGCTCAATGGCATATCCTATTGATTCTGGCCGGGAAGGATCGATGTACAATGCAGCATCTCCTGCCACTTCAGGTAGTGAACTGAGGTTACTCACTATGCATGGGCAATTACAAGCAAATGCCTCTAAAACAGGAATTCCAAAACCTTCATACATAGTTGGGAAAAGAAAAGCAGTAGCTTGGCTATAAAGGTCCTGTAATGTAGAATCATTTATTATTGGGCATTGCTCAACTAAGGCATCTACACCATACGAATGAATTAACAGACGCTCTTTTTGCGTGAATTCTCCCCCCCCTGCGCATAAAAGTTTTAAATTATATTTCTTCAATAATGGGTAGATTGCACTAAGTAACCCTTCAAAGTTCTTGTACCTTTCTCTACGTCCTACAAATAATAGATAGGGAGAATCAATACTTAATCTTTTATTATCTCTCTCAAGCAGCTTCAACGAACTTCCCAGATAGATCACATCAATCTTCGCTGGATCTACATTTAGTATTTCCACAATATCACGTTTTGTACTTTCAGAAATTGCGATTATTCGATCAGCGTGGTTAGCAATTAATTGTTTCTGTTTAGTAACCAAATCATTACCTGGTAACCCAGAGAACTGAGTAGCAAACCTTTCATGGATCATATCCAGAAAAGTTATCACAAAAGGTTTTCGTTTTAAATAAGGAACAAAATACGAATCATAATAAGTAGCATGAAAAATATCGAATTTTTTGTTTTTAAGCTGAGCTATTGTGTATGCTTGGTTAACTTTATATATCAGCTGCGATTTTTTATAGAAAGCCTTACCGGGGAATAGATCTCTTATGGGTATACCACATTCACTTAAATGTGTATTATTTGAAAAGACTAGTGGAAGGTACGCATGGTCGTTAATCGTACTGTTAATACCAGAAATCAATTCAGCATAATAGCGTGAAATTCCGCCGTATGACTGTAATGAGAACGTTTGATGATCAAAAAAGATATTCATCGTTTAAATTGTTTCCATCAGTCCAGTCCTAGTATTAAAAACGGGTAAGCCTTTGATCGTGTTTAGCCTGGATGCTTCGTTATCAAATGTCAGCTTTTTATCCTTGTCACGTCCTTCCCTGAAACGTGCAGCCACATAGCCCTTTTCGATACTGGGTATGGGTAAAGACCCAACTAAGTGCTTTTTAACAAAGTAAGCGTTGTTTCCAGCCTGATTACAACCTACAAATGCATACCCCTTCGCTTCAGCAAGTTCACAAAGGGCAGCTAATGAAGCGCCGAAGTACAAATAAGAGTAATGAGCTGCTCCTCTAAAAAAGTCTGCCTTATAAGGGACAGTAATCGCTCGTTCCCACCCAAACAAACTATTGTATTCAGCTACAACAATATCTGCCTCTGTAACGGTTATGGCTTGCCAAACCCAGTAGTCATTACCATCTATGTCTATACTAAGAAGACCTATGTTTCCATTAAAACCATTCTCAGCAAGAATATGATTGATATTTTCAGCAGTAATAAACGAATTTACAGCTGTCAGTTCATATTGCCAGTAAATAGAACTATTCTTGATATATTCTATATTAGAATTTGATCCATCAATTATCAACCCCTGCCAATTATTAAACATTAACAGAAATCGCGTATTGGATTCTTCGTAATTTTCAACGCCAAATTCAACAAATTTGGTAGAAGCAGGTCGTATATTATTTACTAAAAATTGGATAATTCCGTCATCACCAAACTGAGAGAAAACTTTAAACTCAGCCTCTTGAATTGACTTTGACTGTGCAATATTTTTGGCTAACAAAGAACCAAGTATAAACCGTTGCTCTTCATTGTCTCGCCTGATCCGCTTTACAAGAGCCATTAATTCTTTAATCTTGTCAAAAAACTTCATAGTTACACTGGTTATGCGGCCCATATACCATAAGCATTTCCGTTAATTAATTTCCGGGCCTGTAATGTACCTGTAATAGTTGCAGGTAATAAAGATAAACAGGTAGAAAGTATAACGCCGGTAGTGCCAAGGCCCAACTCTCTTCCTAAATAAACAGCCAGAGGAATGTTAAGTATACTAGCCATTACGGAACATATAAGCTGTAGTTTTACTTTCCCTAAACCATTTATAACGGATACAGTGATATTATTCCAACAGATAATTAGTACACTTAATCCCATTGCCATATTGAGCGTAGTTGGTACCTCTATCCTGTTACCTACCCAAACAGCATAAATTGGTTTTGCTAGTATTACCATCATAAAAACTGCGACTATGAACAGTAACCACATTTTCTGTAAGGAATTGTACGTCTTCTTTATCCATTCATTATCTTTTTTCACAAATGCCTCTGTAAAGGCTGACCAGTAAGGAGCAATGATAATAGTGAAAATTGTTGTTATGGCATTAAAATACCGAAAAGAAACATTGTAAGGTGTTACTTCTGATGGGCCAAATAAATGGGTGATAATAAGATTATCCGAATAGAACAAGACTACTACAGCTATCTGGATAACAAAAAATTTATAACCTAAGGATAACAGGCTTTTTGCATAATACCAGTTAATTAGGTGGAAAGCAGGTTTATATTGGCTGAGTTTGTTCTTATATAATAAGATACCGCTCAACAGTAATACAATAATTGGACTAAAGGCTGATAATACAGCTATATAAATTAGATTGCCTGACGAAAAATGTATTAATCCATATGTTCCAACAAGAATAAGCGCATTAGAAAGAAATGTTATCAAGCCAACTCGGCTTGATTCCTGAAGAGCAAATAATACATATGAAATAATATCAAGCACTAACTTCATTGCCATTGCAACAACTGTTACAAGAACGATGAATTGTAATTGTTTTAGATCGATATGCGTATTAAATATTTTCTGTAAAGGAATATAAGGTAATGCAAGAAGAAATATAGTTAGGAATACAAACTGGATAACACTAAAGATGGCATAAGCAGTACTAATGTAAGTGCGAGCAAGCATTACATCTTGATTAGCAACGGCTTCTGAAAACTTGTTACGTAAACCATTTCCTATACCTATATCTAAAAACACTAACATCGTCACAATCGAACTGATAGTTAACCAGGTACCATAGGTTTCTTTTGAAAGATAATCGATTGTTAGTGGTACTAATAATAATGAAATTAACATACCTCCTCCTTTAACAAGCAGGCCTAACAAGGTATTCAGTTGGGCTTTGCGGGTTCGAGGGTGAGTATTTATGATTCGGCTTCTTAAATAAGAGAGTGATATTGTTTTCATATTAATTTTGATACAATATCATTTTACTACATTATTAACTTTTCCTCAACCATCATTCTGGCAACATCTTCCATTGTATGACTTGCTTTCCAGTTTAATTGAGTTTTTGCTTTTGTTGGATTAGCATGTCCCTCAGCAATGTCGGTAGGTCTGAAAAACGATGAATCTATCTGTACATGGTCTTGCCAGTTTAATCCGACGGTTTTAAATACTACATCAATAAAGTCTTTTAGTTTGTATGTATGCCCTGTAGCAATCACATAATCATCCGCATTATTCTGTTGAAGCATTGACCACATAGCTTCAACATAATCAGGGGCCCATCCCCAGTCGCGAGCTACATCAATGTTTCCTAAAACCAGTGATTCAGCGCTTCCACTGGCAATACGACAAGCGGCAGATACAATCTTCTGTGTTACAAAACGTTCTGGCCGGAGTGGCGATTCATGATTAAAGAGAATACCCGTACTAGCATGTAGCTCATATGCTTCTCGGTAGTTGGCAACTTGCCAGAAGGCAGCAGCTTTTGCTACTCCATAAGGGCTTCTTGGTCTAAAAGGGGTTAGCTCATCGGCCGCAATGCTACCCGTATCTCCAAAGCATTCACTTGAACCAGCATTGTAGAATCGAATATCGCTCCCTGTAAAACGAATAGCCTCCAAAAGATTAAGCGTACCCACACTGATGCTCTCCAATGTCTCAACGGGCTGCTCAAAAGAAAGTCCTACTGAGCTTTGACCGGCCAGATTATACACTTCTGTTGGTTTTGTGCGCTGTAATGTCTGTAAAACAGACCTAAAGTCATTGATGCTGATTGATATGGTCTCTACTTCTGCACGGATACCTAATTGCTTTAAATTGCCAAAAGAGGACATTTGTGCATCGCGTGACCCACCAAAAACTTTATATCCTTTTTTTATTAGGAATTTTGCCAGATACGCACCGTCTTGGCCCGATATACCACATATTAAGGCTGTCTTCACAAGATTATTTTTTCGAGTTACGAAGTCTGCTTATTCCATGTGTAAATATTCCTAACAAAGCTCCTACTATGGCAAAGCCCAGCATAATAACCGTACGTTTTGGTCCGCTTTTTTTCAAAGGTATTCTTGCTGGTTCAAGAACTTTAAAAACAGGGGATTCTTCAGCAACTTTAATTTTCGCCTGCTCCAGTTGTTTTGAGAGATCCGTGTATACACTCTGAGTCAGCAAAAACTCTGCTTGGATACGCTGCTCCTCAATCTTTGCTGTCTCTAAGAAGATATTTCGGTTACGATCTCTGTAGCTCGATAACGCATACTCTGCTCGTTGATAGCGGCTTTTTGCATCATTAACCTGATTACTCAAGAATTCAACTTGATTCCTCGCTTTTTCTGTCCGATAACTAACAATATAATTTGTCAGATATTCTAATGACAAACGAGCAACCGTTGCTGCCACAACCGGATCAGGCAGCGAAGCAGATACAGTGATAATGGCCGTTTTCTTATCAAAAGTAGCTGACACAGACTCATGTATTTGCAGAATAAGCTCCTCCTGCTTTTTTGTAATCTGCAATGTCTTGCTTCGATTGTTTGGATCAAGTGTAATTAGCTTCTCGTCATCACCTTCTGCTGAAGACTTACTAAACCACGAATGCCCGCCTTGCTCTTCAAAAAAAGTCTGTAGTGATGTTTCTTTCTTTAAAAGCTGTGAATAAACAGGTTGCTGTAAAAGGTGTAAAGCAAACGGGACACTTTGCAAAACGTTAGGATATACATCTGGTCGGATAGCATCCATACTACCACCTATTGAACCGCCACCAATATCAATACCAGCTAAACCAGCTAATGAACTTAACCCCCCTAATCCACCAGTTTTTGACTGAATCTCGGGCATAACTGTTACGGAGGCATCATACTGGTTTGGTTTGGAGAATGCATACAATGCGCCTATTAGAAGCATTATAACTCCTCCTGTGAAAGCGGCTTTACGACTAGCTCCTAAAAACCGCACAACATCGCTCAGCCGAATTTCAATTTCGTTTTCCTCCGTATTTTCCTGCTTTTTAGCCTCCGTAACTGACATAGTAACAATAAACGATTTAGTTAACGAAGCAGAACATTGATGAGCGCAATGGATACCGTTGCCAGTAGTGAAAAGATACCTATTCGTTCTCCCGGACTTAGCCGATTTGAATCAATTGGCTTAAAGGGAACATTAATGGTTGATCCAGGATCAATACGGGGGCGGGAGACAAAAAACAGAAATGAATGGGAACGATCCTTTCGACCGTTTGGGTAGACTATATAAGCTTTCCTTTGCCGGGCATTGTCCGTAAAGCCACCCGCTTCACTTATGTAGTCGTCGAACTTGAAGTCTTCTTTATAACTAATTGAGGACGGATTTAATACGGCTCCCTGAACGGTAATAATTTCTGACCGGCGTGGGATGTATAACGTATCCTTATCCTGAAGTAATAAATTTTCCTCCACATTCGGGTTGGCGATCAGATCACGCAGGTCGTTCCCAATTAACTGCCCATTCCGACGAAACTGCGCTCCGGCCATGTAAGCTTCCGGTTTGAGTCCACCAGCCCGCTTTATAACATCCCCTATCCGCTCCTGTCGGTTGGCTATTGCATAGTTACCGGGTTGCATGACTTCACCGTACACCATAACCTGACGTTGCGCTTCATAGTTTGGAGAGGTTCGAACATAGACTATATCGAATGGTTGTAGCCGGAATTCCGGCGAGCTGCCGGGATTAGCTTCCATAGGCGTAATCTGGAGGTTGCGGTCAATGGCGAATCGATATATCTCCATCATCGTTTTTCGTACCCCCGCCGAGTCCTGACGAATGCGCCGGGCCACTTCAATTAAATTGGGTTTGGCTCCTTCCTGGAAGCCCCCCGCATGAGCGATCAGATCGGCAACGCTCATGTTTGTAATAAAGTCGATGGTGTCGGGCATGTTCACCGCCCCCTCAATAGTCACGTAGTACGGCTCCCGAAGCTCGCGAATGGATAGAACCGTCAGGCTGTCCTGGCTTTGCAGCGGTATATCAGCTACTTCGCCACGCATGAGTTTACCCAGATCGAAAGACAGGTTCTCCCGATCCATATCTGCGCGTTCACGAACAATGGTAGCGCGATTGGTAAACGCGTCTTTACGCAGACCATCGGCCCGGGTAATCAACTGACGGACGGTTTCCAAGCCCGGTTCGAGGGAGTAATCGCCGGGACGCATGACGGCCCCTGCTACCTGTACCCGGTTTTCGTAACGCTCCAAAATTTTGCCGACGTTGTACTTATCACCGGCTTTCGGAACGAAGGTGGCAATCTGCTCTTCCGTTATCGTAACGATCCGGCGTTCGCGGGCGGTGTTACGCCGGAGTGTAATGGAAGCCCGATAAGCGTCATCGCCAAAACCACCGGCAAAAGCCAGCACTGTTTTCAAGGTTTCGCCGGGTAGTATTTCAAAAATAGCGGGCCGACGAACCTGTCCGGTGAGTTCAACGTGTGCTTCGTAATCGGCTACGCGAATGACGTCCTGATCCTGCAGGCGAATGTTATCGCGCTGGTCGGCTCGTAAAATGAAGTCGTATAAGTCGAGGGTCCTGACAATGCGGTTACCCCGAACAACATTGATTTTCCGGAATGATCCGGTTTCCGGGTTCGGCCCACCCGCCAGATAAAGCGCATTCATGACGGAGCCCAGGGAAGAGATGGTATAGGTTCCCGGCCGAACGACCTCCCCGACTAGAATAACCCGAATACTACGGATGTTCGTCAGGGTAACGTTGGCGCTGGTACCACTTCCGGGCTTACCCAGCCCCTGATAACCCCCTTGGCGTAAACGAGCAATAATACGCTGTTCGGCCTGTTCAATGGTTAATCCACTCACAAAGATCGGAGCCAGATCCGGCACTTTCACCGTTCCATCGGGACTGACTTTCAACTGAAAATCGCCGGTTGAGGCTCCCGAAATGTCAACTCTTATTTCGTCATCAGGCCCTACAATGTAATTACGGGGCGTCGCGATCCGTAAATTAGGCTCAAATGACATTTTGGCATTTTCAAATAAAGAAGCCCCAAAGACTCGAAGCTTTTTGGTCGTGTCTTTGCGAACGCTATCCACCTCGAGGGTGTCTGAGCGCATGGACAAATCAGATGGAACCTCCCGGCTACCCTTAAAGCTTTCTTTAGGAAGTTGGTTCTGCGGCAGGGAGGTTAACGTACGGATCTGCGCCATGCGCTTCCGCATTTTAGCGATGTCATCGAGCGTATATCCCTGAGACATGGCTGCCTGTTCGATTTGCACCTCGCTCAAGCCACTCGCCTGTGCTTTCCGATAGAAGTTCTGTACGTCTTCGTCACTCAACTGGTCTACCCGCGAGCGGGGCCGCTGAGCTACCGCCTGGAAAGCGCCTGCCAGTAGAAAAACCAGTAAAATAGCGTGAAACGAGCGTGAACGATGAAGAAAATATGACAATTTGTCTTTAATAAACATAAACAATGGCTGTTGGGCCAAAATTTGAACTGCAAAAGTAATGGATTCCTTTTAAACAACGTTCCATATAATCATTGAGTACCTATCCAACGGCCTCTTCGATTGTAGTACCGCTGTAATGCACTAAATTTGTGGCTAAAAGTCGGTTGGTCAGTCAATATGTACTGCTTTTGCTGCCATTAGTCATTGATAACTAATGATTAACAACTATTGACCGCTACAATAGACCGATAACGACTATTTAATAAAGATAACATGATTAACCTGATAGCTAAATTTTTCGGGACTAAATCACAACGGGATATCAAGGAATTGCTTCCCTACGTTGAAAAGGTCAATGCCGAATTTGCTCAGTTGAAAGCCCTTTCCAACGACGAACTGCGTCGGGTATCCGCTGACCTTAAAGCTCAAATTGCTGCCGAACTGGCCGACATCGACAACCAGATCAGTGAGATTAACGAGCATGTCAGTCATCCTGATGTGGATGTCAACGAAAAAGAGCGGCTCTTTAATCGAATTGATAAACTCGAAGCCGACCGCAACACCGAACTGGAGCGTGTTCTGCTTGATATTCTTCCTCGTGCGTTTGCCGTTGTTAAAGAAACAGCCCGCCGGTTTACGGAGAATGAGCAGCTGACCGTTACGGCCACTGATTTCGACCGCGAGATTGCTACCCGCAAACGCAACGTACAGATTGACGGCGATCTGGCCCATTGGTCCAACACCTGGGATGCCGCCGGAACACCCATCAAGTGGGACATGGTGCATTACAATGTCCAGATCATTGGTGGGGTTGTGCTTCACCAGGGTAAAATTGCCGAGATGGCAACGGGCGAAGGTAAAACCCTCGTGGCTACTTTCCCTGCCTTTCTCAACGGCCTTGCCGGTCGGGGTGTGCACATCGTTACGGTCAACGATTACCTGGCCAAGCGTGACTCCGAATGGATGGCTCCGCTTTTCGAGTTTCACAGCATGCGGGTCGATTGCATCGATAAGCACCAGCCGAACTCGGAACAGCGGAAGATGGCCTACCTGGCCGATATCACCTACGGTACCAACAACGAATTTGGTTTCGACTACCTGCGCGACAACATGGCCCGCGAACCGAGTGAACTGGTTCAGCGGAAACACCATTACGCCATGGTCGATGAGGTCGACTCCGTACTGATCGACGATGCCCGGACACCGCTCATCATCAGCGGACCCGTTCCGCGTGGCGACGAACAGGATTATATCGAGCTGAAGCCCCGCGTATCGCGATTGGTAGAGGCCCAGCGCAAGCTGGTTTACGATTACCTGAACGACGCCAAGAAAAAGATTGCCGCTGGCGACGAAAAAGAAGGAGGCCTGTCTTTATTCCGAGCATACCGCGGTTTGCCAAAGCATAAGCCACTGATCAAGTTTTTGAGTGAAACCGGCAACAAGGCCCTGCTTCAGAAAACGGAATCGATCTACCTGGCCGAAAACCAGAAGCTGATGCCCGAAGCCGACGCTCCGCTGTATTTTACCATCGACGAGCGGCATAACGGCATTGATCTGACCGAAAAGGGAATTGACTACATCACCGGCTCGGGCGAAGATCCCAACTTCTTCATCCTGCCCGACCTGTCCATCGACCTCAATGCCATCGATAAAAGCGGTGACTTCTCGGAGCAGGAAAAAATTCTGCACAAAGAAGCCGTTGTTCGGGATTACGCCGTAAAAACCCAGCGTATCAACACCGTCAACCAGTTGCTGAAAGCCTATTGCTTATTCGAAAAAGACACCGAGTACGTGATCATGGACGGCAAGGTGAAGATTGTGGATGAGCAAACGGGCCGGATCATGGAAGGTCGCCGGTGGTCGGACGGTCTGCACCAGGCGGTTGAAGCCAAAGAGAATGTAAAAGTTGAAGACGCTACCCAGACTTACGCCACAGTTACGCTCCAGAACTATTTCCGGATGTACCACAAGCGGGCGGGTATGACTGGTACGGCTGAAACGGAAGCCTCCGAATTCTGGCAGATCTACAAAATGGACGTGGTCGTTATTCCAACGAACCGGGCCATTAGCCGAGCCGATGAAGAAGACAAAGTATATCGGTCGGTGCGCGAGAAATACAATGCCGTTGTCGACGAGATTACTAGTCTCGTTGAGAAAGGACGGCCGGTACTTGTGGGTACAACCTCGGTCGAAAACTCCGAATTACTGAGCCGTCTGCTGACGCTGCGTAAAATTCAACACCAGGTACTGAACGCTAAATACCACCAGCGCGAAGCCGAAATCGTAGCTTCGGCCGGTTTACCCGGTACCGTTACGATTGCCACCAACATGGCTGGTCGGGGTACGGATATTAAACTGACCCCCGAGTCGCGGGCAGCGGGCGGTCTGGCCATTATCGGCACAGAGCGTCACGAATCCCGCCGGGTCGACCGGCAGTTGCGTGGTCGGGCCGGTCGTCAGGGCGATCCAGGTACCTCGCAGTTCTTCGTCTCGCTGGAAGACAGCCTGATGCGTTTGTTCGGTTCCGAGCGGATTGCGAAAGTCATGGACCGCATGGGTCTGGAAGAGGGCGAAGTGATTCAGCACTCGATGATCACCAAGTCCATCGAGCGGGCACAGAAGAAAGTGGAAGAGAATAACTTCGGCATCCGGAAGCGGCTGCTTGAGTACGACGACGTAATGAACTACCAGCGTGAGGCTATTTACAAACGCCGTCGAAACGCGCTGTTCGGCGATCGTCTGCCACTGGATATTGCCAACACCATGTACGACGTGGTTGAAGAAACGGTGAACAACGCCGAAGGCAACTACGAAGAGATCAAACTTCAGTTGCTGACTACCCTTGGCCTTTCCCCTGCGCTGACGGCCGAGGAATTCAACCGCCTGAAAAAGCCGGATCAGACGCGCCGGTTATACGAAGAAGCCGAAGCCAATTACCAGGCCAAGAACCAGGCGATTGCCGACAAAGCGTTGCCCGTACTAACGCAGGTTCTGACCGAGCAGGGCCATCAGATCAAAAATATCGTAGTGCCTTTCTCCGACGGTATGCACGAACTAACGGTCGTTACCGACTTGCGAAAAGCGGTTGAATCGGGCGCGCGCGATATCGTAACGGAGATGGAGAAAGCCGTAACCCTGTCGGTCATCGATCAGGAGTGGAAGGAACACCTCCGCGAAATGGACGATCTGAAACAGTCGGTTCAGAATGCGGTATTCGAACAAAAAGATCCGTTGCTTGTCTACAAGTTCGAGTCTGTCGAGTTGTTCAAACGCTTCCTGAACAAGGTCAATTTCGATACGATTAACTTCCTGACCAAAGCCGATATTCCGGCGCAGGACGCGGAAGAAGTGCAGCAGGAAATTCGTCAGGCACCGGCGCAGCAAAGGCCACAGCCGCAGCCACAGCTCCATACCAATATGGAAGACTTTGACGACGACCACCTGGCAACGGGGCCCGAAGAATACGCCCGGCGGATGGCTGAGAACAACGCCATGGGCGCGGGAGCGCCACCCATGCCACCTCGTCAGGCGCCGGTACGGGTAGCCAAACTGGACCGTAACGCCCGCGTTAACGTTCAGTATGTCGATGGCTCGGTGAAGCGCGATGTGAAGTTCAAAACGGTTGAAAACGACGTGGTGAGCGGCAAGGCGATGCTCATTGATTAACAGACGTTAACGCTTGATAAAACGCCCTTCGGATGCTACATTCGAAGGGCGTTTTTGTGTGTATAAGCGAGCACTTTTTACCTGAACAAGTCGTTAATTAGGCAGGATGAATAAAGCTTTTTTTGCGCTGTTTATAGTTGGGTCACTCGCGCTTTTTTCAGCCCCGGATCCAATCCGGCTCCGCCCCGAGTCGCTGCCGTTTACCCCAAAGGAATTTTATATCGCTGCCGTTACCGACCAACGTTCAGACCGGGGTCCGGTGGCGCATTTGGCCCTGGTACTGAACCAGCCCCCCCAACCCGTTGACCTGGACAAGGGCGTAGCCAGTAGTTTCATGAAGTTCATCGACCAGGGGCTCAAACAAAATAAATCGTTGCGGCCCATTGCCATGCGTATCCGCCAGTGCCGGGTTAGTGAAACGGCTTCCGGGAACCGGGTGTCGGGTAAGTTCACCTTTGCCGTTACCTTCGAGCTACTGGGGAAAGATGACGACGGCAACGCGACCAGCACCCGCCTGACCGATTACCAGGGCAGTGCCACCTACACCCGCCCGTTGAGCGACCCATCAGTTATCGAACCGACTATTCGACAGGCCGTAGTATCGTCTCTGCGAAGCCTGAACGAGTACATGAAACGGGAAAGCGGCAACAACGAAAAATTAGCCCTAAGCCTCAAGGTTATTTTCACCGACGATACCCGAATCACCGACGACGACACGGTTCATTACAATCCGGCCCGGAAGCTCACCTGGAACGACTTCAAGGCACCCCCGCGCCAGGGTAGTCATTATGCTGCCGAAGTGTTTACCAGCTTTGCCTATGAGGGAAAAAGCAGTGTAAAAGACGGCGTTATCATCCTCAACCTGTCGGCCAAGGCGTATATGCTGAAACAGTCTTCCTGGGGCCGGGCCGATGCCCGCAATGCATACGCGCTCAACCACGAACAACGCCACTTCGATATTGTGAAGATCATTGTAGAGCGCTTTAAGCGGAAAATTCAGCCCGAAAACCTGACGATGGAGGATTATAACAGTCTTACACAATACCAGTTTCTGGAATCCTTTCGAGAGATGAGTCGCATGCAAAGCCAGTATGATGATGAAACCAATCACAGCCTTAACCAGGTTGCTCAGGAACGATGGAATGAAAAGATCGACGCAGAACTGCGTACGTTTGGCGTTATTAAGTAGCAAACGCCTTCATGAAGAAAACCCGCGTCCTACACATCAGCACCGCGCACCCGCCACAGGACCCGCGCGTGGTATTCAAGCAATGTCAGACGCTCGCTGCGGTTTATGAAGTCTTCTGCGCCCTCCCCCATGCCGATCCGGCGGTTTCGCCGGTTATTCGTTTCGTTCAACTCCCCTATTTTAGTCGGATTATCTGGCGGTTGCTGATTACCTGCCCTTTTATTGTACTGCGCTGCATCTGGCTACGTCCGCGGCTTGTGCATGTTTACTCACCGGAGTTTTTGCCCTTTTCGTACCTATTTCGACTGTTGGGGGCTGAGGTCATTTATGAAGTACAGGAAAACCTCCATAAAAAGATACAGCTAAAGACCAGCAATAACGGGACTTTGCTTCGGCAGATGTTCCGCCTGTTCGACCGGCTGGCCCAGCGGCATTTCTACCTCATTTTCACAGAACACGGGTATTTGAGCACATACACGCAGCTGGCCAAACCTCATGCGGTCATCTATAATTACCCGCTTCTCTCCTTCCTGGCCCCCTTTTATACACCGTATAACCCAAGCTCCGAAACGCCCTCTTTCTTTTATATAGGCTTGCTCAGCTTCGACCGAGCCATTGATACATTGGTTAATAGCTTCGCCAAATTAGGAATAACATATCCCCGGTTCATTGTGCATCTGTTTGGTCGGCGTACCTTTACGGACACAAATCTGGAAAACCTGCCTGGCTACGACCGGGTTCGGGATCATCTCCACTTCAATGGGTATACAGACCAGCGTCTTGCTTTTCCGTATGCTCGTGGTGCCACAGCCGGACTAGCCCTGCTAAAGCCCGTTGGTGATTACCCAGAATCTTATACAACAAAATTGTTCGAATATATGGCCCTTGGCCTACCCGTTATTACATCCGACTTTCCACTTTACCGCGATATCGTTGACCGCCACCAGTGCGGCTTCTGCGTTTCTCCCTACGATACGGAACAAGTCACTGAGGCACTAGCCTATTTGATCGAAAACCCAGCCGAAGCCCGCCGTATGGGCCAGCGCGGACGGCAGGCGGTCGAACAGTTCTACAACTGGACCACGGAAGCAGATAAGTTGCTTCACTTTTATTCGTTCGTTCTTACGACCACCTGATGACGCAAAAAGGCACTAAAAAATAGACATAATCAATACATTATTGTATTGTTCTAATGTTCAATACCACGTTTTCCCGGAAGGATTTAACTTTAAGTACTAATTTGGGTTATATACGAATTAGCCCTATTTATTTGGCCTGATGTACATACATGCAGTAAGCCATTATCTGCCTTCGCAGGTAGTTGGCAATGAACATTTTACCAAGCTCAATGGCTTATCCAGCGAGTGGATTATTGAACGGACGGGTATTGCGGAGCGACGCAAAGCCGGCCCCGGTGAGAATACGAATACCATGACCATTGAGGTTGTTCAGCGGCTCAGCGAAAAAGCTGACCTGACCAACGTCGATTTAATTGTTGGGGGTACCTACACGCCTTACGACACCATTGTTTCTCTGGCTCACGAAGCTCAGCACTATCTGGGCATTGCCGATATTCCTGTTATTTCGATCTCGACAGCCTGTTCGTCTCTGTTAAACGCTATTGAAGTAGTAGAGGGGTATTTTGCCCTGAATAAAGCAACCCGTGCGCTCGTCATCGTATCGGAGCACAACACGCTTTACTATAATGAGACCGATACGATCTCGGGGCATTTATGGGGTGATGGTGCGGCTGCGCTGCTCATCACAAAAGAGCGCCAGCACGAGGGCGACTTTGTTATAAAAGCATTGACTACCGGCGGGGCGGCTCATACGCCTAAAGCCACGACGGGGGTGATGATGAAACCGGCCGATGGGGGTGTTACCATGCCGCATGGACGGGATGTATTCATTAATGCCTGCCTGTACATGCCAAAGGCCAGTTTACAGGTCATTGAGCAATGTGGCCTGACTCTCGCCGATATAGATTATATTCTGCCTCACCAGGCAAATCTGCGTATCTCGCGAAACGTTATGAAAACCCTGGGGCTGCCCGAAGAAAAGCTCATCTCCAACATACAACGCTACGGAAACACCGGTTGTGCTGGTTGTGCCATTGCCCTGTCTGAGCAATGGGATACGTTCCAGAAAGGCCAGCGGATCGTAATCACCGTCTTTGGTGGCGGTTACTCCTTCGGTGCCATGCTGGTAGAGGTATAAAAAAGTAAGTGGCGGCCTGATACCAGGCCGCCACTTACTTTTTTCCTATTGCGCTTCTGCGCGCCATACGTTGTTTTTGCTGTTAATGTCCGGCAGTTTCTGGTCGGGGTCAACAACGACCGTCTTTAGGGGCGACGTCGAGTTGTATTTGAACGTCCAGGTGCCGCCCCGCTGCCATACTTCGATGGGCAGATTGACGCGGCCTTTTTTACCGTTCGATTCGGTCACTTCGATGGTCACCGGCATTGCCAGCTTATCGAGGTTTTCAATGGAGATCAGCGAGCCTTTGTCGGCAGCACCATCCACGTATTTTACTTCTCTTACGCTCTGGTCGAGCTTCCACGTTTCGTAGAAATACCCGCGCCAGAACCAGCCCAGGTCTTCACCCGCACCGTCTTCCATCGTACGGAAGAAATCATACGGGGTCGGGTGCTTGAAGGCCCAGCGGCTTACGTAATTTTTAAAGGCAAAATCGAATCGATCAGCTCCAAGAATTACATCGCGGAGGAGCTTGAGGCCCATGCCCGGTTTATAATACGCCAGAATGCCCAGTGCCCGCGACTGCTGAACATCCGGAATAGTCATGATAGGTTCAGCCGGGTAAAACAGCGCAGGCGCAATGTCGTGCATGGTACCCCGCTCGCGGTCGTACTCGCCTTTATTGAAATTAGCCGTCGACAGCGTGTTGATAAAGGTATTGAACCCTTCGTCCATCCACGGAAATTTCCGTTCGTTGTTGCCCACGATCATCGGGAACCAGTTGTGGCCGAACTCGTGATCGGTTACACCCCAAAGCGCATCTTTCTTGTCTTTATGGTCGCAGAAAACAATACCGGGGTATTCCATTCCGCCCACGATACCCGCTACGTTAGTAGCTACCGGATAGCTGAACTCATAGAGGTATTTCGAGTAAAACTCAAGGCAGCCTTTTACGTATTCGGTCGAGCGATTCCAGGAGTCGTTCGTGGCACTTTCGGCCGGATATACCGACTGTGCCAGTGCTGGCTTACCACTTGGCAGGTTCATTTTAGCAGCATCCCACACAAACGCTTTGGACGACGCCCAGGCCACATCGCGGGTGTTGAGGCAACGGAATTTCCAGGTCAGTGTACCTGTCCGCTTAGGCCGTGTATCGGGGTTATTTACTTCATCTTTTCCCCGGATAATAACTGTCTTATCGCTTTTACGCGCCTGATCGAGTCGTTTCAGTTGTTCGGCGGTGAGCACGTCATTCGGGTTGAGCAACTCGCCCGAACCCACTACGATATGATTCCAGGGGGCCGTAACGGTGTATTCATAATCACCATAATCGAGGTAAAACTCACCGGCGCCCAGATAAGGTAACACGTTCCAGCCTTCGATGTCGTCATAAACGCACATGCGGGGGTACCACTGGGCTATTTCGTAGATGATCCCGTCCTTACGCTTCAACTGGCCCATGCGATCGGAGCCGTATTCGGGGATTTTAAAGGAATAAGCCACCTTCACTTTCACCACGTCGCCATTGGCCTTTACGGGCTCAGTTAGCCGTACCTGCATCCGGGTATCAGTGATGGTATAAGGCATGGTCGTGAATTTGCCTTTTCCCTCATCAACCGTCACGCTGGTGATGGTCAGTCCGCCCGAAAAGCCCAGGTTACCAAAGCGCCCGCCCGAAATAGGGGTCGTTTTAGAGGCCCGTGATGTATCGCTAAACGCGTTCTGATCCAGTTGCAGCCACAGGTAAGGCAGTGTTTCGGGCGAATTGTTCTTATAGGTGATCGTCACTTCGCCGGTGATTGTATTCTGCTGATCATCGAGCGTGACGTTAATCTGATAATCTGAGCGATTTTGCCAGTAACGCGGTCCCGGAGCCCCACTTCCGTTGCGGTAATCATTGCCGGGCTGCATATTGAAGAGCGGGTGAAAGAGCGCCAGCGGGTCGTATTTTGAACCCGGCGTTGACGGAGGTGCAGTTTGAGCAAATGATGCCAGGCTTAATGCCCATAACCCTGCCCAGAGAGCGATTTTTTTCATGAAAAATAGAGATACGAACGTAGTACTAAACAAATAACGATAGAAAGCCCTTAGCTATTAAAGCGAGAGCCGTAAATCGAGGCCGTGGTGAATCACTAAAAAGATGAACAGGCCAATCCAGAGAATATCAACGAAATGCCAGTATAGAGATATTAATTTGATCTTGAGCGAGTTAGGCGGATTTACACTGTAAACGAATGAGTCGATGTAGAGCCGTCTGCGGAGGGCTTCGGCCAGGAGAATAGCCAGAAATATGAGCCCGACTAATATATGCAACAAGTGAATGCCGGAGATAATGTAGACGAAGCCACCCGCCGGGTTACCCTCCAGACCGACACCTGCCCGTGCCATCTGCCGCCAGCCCCAGGCTTGTAAGATGATAAATAATACGCCCAATCCAAAGGTGGTGGCAATGTTGGTTCGGTAGCTGCCAAACCGTTCGTGCCTGAATGCCTGAATGGCGTTTTTCAGTGTCAGGCTGCTTAGCAAAATAACACCCGTACTTACTAGAAATACGTTCGGTAGCTTTATGTCACTCCAGCCGGGTGCTGTTCTGCGAACCACGTAGGCAACGAGTAGCATCGTAAATAGTATGATACTACTGGCAATGCCCATCCAAACCATAAAGCGGAACGGCTCACGCCGTTTCGTTATCAAATTGCTCATCTACTCAGGGTACAATAGTCGGGTTACGGTTTAGTTGATAGCAACGCCGGGTTACAACTTTCCTTTCCAAACGCGGTAATCTGAAAATTGGTTTGGCATATCGACAGGTGCATTAAAAATGCCGTAGACGGTTGACCCAGAGCCACTCATGCTGGCATAAACAGCCCCGGATTCGTAAAGTTGAGCTTTCAGTTGGGGTAGTATGGGGTAGCGCGGGAACAGGCTGTCTTCAAAGTCATTATGGATGGTATCCCGCCAGTTGGCAACCGGTTCCAGCAACTGTTCATAGAGATTGGCTTCCGGTTGGCGGGGTTTTATTCCGGCGTAGGCTTCTGCGGTTGAAATGGCCAGATTAGGATACACCAGCACAATGAAATAGCCGTTCAGATCAACGGCAATATCCGAAAACACATCCCCTTTTTGGGTACAGTACAACGGCCGGTTCTGGATAAAAAATGCACAGTCACTCCCCAGTTGCCGGGCATAGTCTTCCAGTTGCGGATTTGTTAACCCGAGCGCAAACTGCTCATTCAGCAGCTTCAGGGCGAAGGCCGCATCGGCCGATCCCCCGCCTAATCCGGCCCCAATAGGCACCAGCTTATGCAGGTGCATCTGAACCGGAGGCAGTGCAAAATCAGCTTTTAGCAGATTATAGGCGCGTAAGCAGAGGTTATGATCCGGGCTACCCGGAATAGGCAGTCCACTGCTGGTAAAGCTGACCTCCCTAGCGGCCGCAGGTACCACCTCCAGAATATCCCCCCAGCCCACGGGATAGAAGCACGATTGTAAGTTATGAAACCCATCCGGCCGCTTTTCCGTAATACGGAGGCCCAGGTTGATTTTACTGGTTGGGAACGTAAGCACTAACTAAGTGAAGAATTAGAATGATGAATAGCCGGGGCAAAAATATCACTCATCCATCACTTTATCTCCACAACCCTGAATTCTGTACGGCGGTTACGCTGGTGTTCGGCCTCGGTGCAGATGACGCCGTCTGTGCAGTTGTTCACTAACTGCGACTCCCCCATACCCAGCGTTGCCATCCGCTTGCGGCTGATGCCCTTCGAGGCCAGGTAAGCGGCTACGGCTTTGGCTCGCTGTAAGGATAGTGCCTTGTTGCGTTCGGCATCGCCCCGGCTGTCGGTGTGCGAGCGAATTTCAATAATGAGCGACGGGTATTTACGCATGGTGGCCACCACTTTATCCAGCTCACGGGCGGCATCGTCCCGAAGGCTGGAGCGATCCAGGTCGTAATAGATATTGTCAATTGTAACAACGTCGCCAACGCTTAGCATGCGTAAATCGGCAGAAACTTCTTTTGGCTTTGTCTTTTTGGGAAGCCGCTTGATTCGGTTGGTATTCGTACCAAAGGCAGGTTTCGATGCTACCAGCGTATAGTCGCACCCTTCAATTACATCGAACATATATTTGCCATCCGGTCCGGTAATGTACTCGCGCTGGCTGCGGTCGCATTCATTCCGAATTCTGACGGTAACTCCTTCTATAGGTTTATGGTCGCGGGCGCCCATAATCACGCCATGAACACGTGAGTGGGTCAACGGGGTGGCAGTCAGCACAAGGTTGTTATTGGATACGGCAATCGTATCGATGACAACCGTTGGTTTTATTAAACCGATTTCCAGCCGGCTGGGCTGGTCATCGGTGAGGGAGCGCGTGGTAAAGCCCACTATGCCATTGATGTAACCATCACGGCTCGCCTGAAAGATAAATGAATTACTCCCTTCCAGACAGATGCGCAGAAACCCGTTGGCGTCGCTCACTAAGGTACGATCGGGCTGGCCTTCGCCCTTGGCTTTTATCAACACATTTACGCTGTCCAGGGGCTGTCCCGTATTGGTATCATACAAACGAATGGTCAGGTCCCGGCATTCGAAGAGGGAGCTTTCCCGGACAAACCGGTAGATGTCGTCATTGCCATCGCGCCGATTACTGCTGAAATACCCACCCCTGCGGTCACCATCCGTAATCAGGCCGAAATCGTCCTTAACGGAGTTGATGGGGGCATTGAGATGCTCAACGCTCCCGGCAGACTGGCCATTGATCAGACTGGTAACAAAAATATCCAGTCCGCCCAGCCCTTTACGGCCATCGGACGAAAAATAGAGGTTGCCGGCTTCGTCGATGAACGGGAACAGTTCATTCCCTTTGGTATTGATCATGGGGCCCAGGTTGACAGGACGCCCCCACTGCCCATCTGCGTATCGGCTAACGTACAGATCTGTACCGCCCAAACCACCGGGCATATCAGAAGCGAAATACAGCCATTGTTCATCCTGGCTCAGCGTTGGATGCCCAACGGAATATTCGTCACTATTAAACGGTAGCTCTTCGATAGATGACCAGGCACCGTTTTGCTGAACAGCAGTGTATAGTTTCAGTTTTGTGACCCCTTCGACGCTCTTGCTGGTCCGGCCATTGTTGTAGTTGTTACGCGTAAATATGATGCGCAGGCCATCCCTCGAGAACGTTGCCGGACCTTCGTGGTACTTCGTGTTGATGGTCCGGCTGAAGCGTCGTACCGGATCATCTTTGGAGCCGTCATAGCCCAGGCCTTCCGCAATTGACGTTCCGTCATTAAAATTCGGCACCGTTCGCGAATCGTTAGCCGTTGGCCGGGAATAACCATCCCCGCCGATTGTCTGACGACTTTTCGGGCGGTTATCCGTTGCTTTACGGATACTGCCATCAGCATTGATGATACTGGCGACTTTCAGGTTGTTGCGATTCGGTACATAAAACAGGTCGAGATAGCCAGAACCGCCACCACTCATCGTTTCAATAGTTGCTCCGCCTTTTTGACCGGCAACGTACACGAGGCCGTCCCGATAAAAAGCCGGACTAAACTCCTCCCCCTTCGAATTTAAGTCCAGATACTCCAGCCGATACCGGATTGCGTCTTTGTGGAAGCCAGTTACCGGAGCCATTGGCTGCGCCCGTGCCGGTTGTTTGTCTTTCAGCTGTAAATAGCGTTCATACTGTTTCTGGGACTCCTGAAACTTACCGTTACCAGCTAGTGTCTTGGCATATTCCAACGCCTGCTGCGCATCTTCTTTCGGATTGGAAGCGATGGCCTCAAAGTAATAGCGCTCCGCTTTCTGACTGTCGCCCACCTGCTGATAGGCAAAAGCCAAATGACCTTGAACAGCCGATTTTTGGGCGGCACTCAGTTGTTTATCATAACCCGTTAACAGTTCGGCATAAGCCTCTATCGCACGTCCATAGGCTTTATAACTCAACAAACGATCGGCTTGTCGAATCAATGAATCCGACTGTGCGCAGGCGGTTAAACAGCTTAGCCACAGTAGCACGCCCCCTATCAATAGTTTCCAATTCGTACCCATTTTCGACGCGTCGTCATGCCTTACGGCCTTTAATCTCTTATTTAATGGCCAATCAAGCGGCCCTTCCTTCAGTACTGAACCTTACCGCGCCAACGTTAAAAAACGAACATACTCACGTCCATCGCTCAGACGTATTTGATAATAATACGTTCCGTCGGGCAGTTCGTTTTTTGCATCCGCTGCACCGATTCCCTGATTGGTTGTACCATCCCAATCATTCTGGTAGTTTGTCTTCTGATAAACAAGTTGCCCCCAACGATTAAAAATCTCCAGTTGAATCGTTACTGATGCGGGCAATAGCTTAATGACGAAGCGATCATTGACCCCGTCACCATTGGGTGAAAAACCTTCCGGAATAAATAAACCCAGGTCCTGTTCCGACTCCTGTGAATGGAGCATAAACTGCGTCGTTTCGTTACCGGTTAGTGAGATTGACTCCTTCGCCTTTTTAGTCAAGGCAATTGATTCGAGGGAAGGGGCCATGACCGTTTGCTGTACCATGGCACCTCTGCAAGGTCCATCCCCATCAGGATCAGGAGCAGAAAGGGTAAACTGGGCCTTGCCACGCTGCAGGTCGGTGTCCGATAACAGGTAGCGAGCAGCCAGTCCGGTATCCGTAAACAACCCGCCCCCATCACTCTGCCAGTTGATCACCTGCGCTGAACCACCGGGTAATGCCGTCATCCGCACAACTCCTTTCGCCCAGTCGAGCGAATCGACCCGAAGCGCCAGCGTGGGCGGATTGCTCAAACAGGCCGGAATAGCATTGGGGCAATCCGTAATGTTGACCGTTACGGCCACGGGGTTCGTGTAACAACCATCGGCAGTACGGGCAGAAACAAAATAGGTTCCTGTACCGACGGCACCGGGAGATTGTACCGTCGGCGAAGTAAGCGCTGGTCCCGTTCGAAAGTGATAGGATGTGTATTCAACTAACGCGGCATCCGCCAGCGCCTTTGACAAATCAACTGTTTGAAACGGGCAGCCATTGATAAGACTGGTTTTCAATGTTAGTTGGGAGTTCATTGGCCGCACCCGTACAGACACCGGCCCTGAGCTATCACTCTGGCATGAACCAAGCTCACAAACGGCCCGGTAGTTGCCGGTTTGTTCGGGCATCACGGTTCTGAATGCTCCCTTACCACCGTCTGTCCAGCGAACAGTGCCTACGCAACCGGATGCCAAAAGCTGAACCGGCTGCCCCATGCATATTTCGGGATTACTGACCGAAAGTATGGGGACAGTGGGTGTAGCCACCTGCACGGAAACCGCTCTTGACGGATTACTTACACAATTATTCTGCTCACAAGTTGCCTGAAAGGTGGCCGTTTGAACCAGCTTTCCTATCCAGACAGGGCCGGTAGTCATGTCGGACCAGCGAACGGTACCCGCGCAGTTTGTTGCCGTCAATGTTACTGACGAACCGGGGCAAACCACGTTGGCGGAGGGGGTAACAAGAGGAGCTTCGGGGGTGTTCACCTTAACCTTCCACACGTTGGCGAAGCAACTGATGCAACCCATTCCGACCCGGCAAATAGCGGTGTATTTAGTTGTTTGCTGGGGCTTTACCCGGATACTGAATCCGGTTTCTCCATTCGACCACACAACCGTACCGACACAGCCAGTTGCTGTTAGCGTAACAGGTTCATTCCGACAGACAAGCGTTGCCGAACCTGTGATTACGGGTGGGTCGGGATGCTGGCATGTATCGACTACGGGCTGCGAAAAAGTCGGAATCGCCTGTATAACCAATAACAACACTGCCAACCATCTGAAGTAACCGCTAAAATTAGTTAGTACCTGTTTATTCATCCGGCGTATCAATTACGCCATATGAAGACGAATATCATGCCAACCTTCTCTTTGCCTATCCAGCTTCGCCACAAGCTACTTTTTCGTATAATTTACAGGGTTTGGCACCCTATTTACCGACTTAGCATCTCATCGACTAAGGAGTCTGCAAAAACGAGCCAATTCATCATAAACCATGCCAATAATCAACCCTTTCCCGGTTATCGACTGTTGGTCGACAGATCAAAAATGTATTTCAGCCTGTACTAACCCCTATCAGCCAGAGCTGGCAGTTACTTATCCTCTTCTTCCTTGCCCGTATTTGTATCGAGTGTATATAGTTGATTGATACTTTCCGGCAGTTCGTTACGGTTATGTGTAACAAACAAAATCGTTTTATCGCTAAAGCTGTCAATTAACCGGCGAGCCAAATCGACATGGTGGCTATCGATGGCCTGAAAAGGCTCATCGAGTAGCAGAACGGCCGGATTTTTCAGGAAGGCTCTGATCAACAGCACAACCCGCTGCTCGCCCGCCGATAATGTACCGAAAGAGCGGTTATCAATACCGGATAAACCAAAGTAGGTCAGCAAATTAGCCAAATCAATTTCTGTTTCGGGCGAGACCCGATTTGGCGGTGTCAGCGTATCCGTCAGGCCTGATAACGCTACCTGCCGAGCCGTCAGATGCGGAGGGAAGTAAAGGTGAAGCTCCGGCGACACAAACCCGATCCGGCGTTTTACATCCCAGATGCTCTCACCTGATTTGCCCCGCCGATAGCCAAAAACGCTTACGTTATTTGAATAGGCCTGCGGATGATCGCCATAGAGAAGGCTCAGTAAAACGCTTTTTCCAGCCCCGTTAGGACCAAATAAGGCCCACCGCTCCCTCGCCTTCACGACCCAGTCGAGACCGTCCAGAATAATGGTTTCGCCATAGCGGACCGATACAGCCTGTAAACGGAAGGCTTCGGTAAAATCTGTTTGCTGTGCTTTTGTTTGCAGAACAGGTGGTGCAGACATGGCATCTTTGGCGTACTGTTCTGGTTGGTAGGCCTCTTTGGGTCCCGACCAGCTAAGCTTTCCTTTGCTTAGTACGGCAACATGGGTACTAAAGGCGGGCAGATCGGTGGAGTCGTTGACCAGCACAAGGGTCAATCCGTGGTTGGTTAGCTCGCCCAGCCAGTTGGTCAGGTCTTTTCGGAAGGTACTGTCCAGGCCAACGAAAGGGTTATCCAACAGTAAAACGGACGGATGTTTCAGCAGGGCTTTCCCAATCCGGGCCTTGCGGGTCTGTCCGTTGGATAGCTTGATAAACGAGCGATCGAGCAGCGGAGTCAGGCCGAGCCGATCAAGCAATGCGCTGTCTTCCGGCGAATCTGTCGCCTGTAAAAAATCGCGTAGCAAGGGAATAGCGGTATATCCGTCGTCGGCCCTGTCGCTCATGGTAGCCTGATACCGCTGTTGGTAAAAGTAGCTGCTGTACGAAAAGCGGCTGGATTCTTCTTTGAACGATACAAACTCGACGGGAACACGGCGCTCCAGACTACCGAGTGGAGCATGAAACTGACCCGCCAATGCCTGCAGGAAAGTACTTTTACCACTTCCCATTGGCCCTGTAATGGTCCAGTATTCTCCGGACTTTATATCAAAATGCAAATTATGAAGAATAATCCGACCACCGCGCCGGACGGTTAACTCAGTTACGGAAAGTAAAGAAGGCTGCTCAGACATAAAAAAAAGGGTCATACCCTTACAAAGGTATGACCCCATCTACGTTTTAACCATCTACACCCTTACTTTTCAGGGGGCGTAGTCGTTGTTGTTGGCGGTGTTGTAGGCGTCGTTGTAGTTGAGCTGTTGCTGCTACGTGTCCGGCGGCTACCATTACCCGTTGAACCGTTATTCATCCGGTCGCTGGTGCCGGTCGATGAGTTCGTACCGCTCGTTGAGCCCGAACTCATTGTACCCGTACCTGTAGTGCCGGTTCCCATCGTACCAGTTGTACCCGTACCCATCGTTCCGGTGGTACCCGTGCCTGTAGTGCCCGTTCCCATTGATCCGGTACCGGTTGGTGGTACATTAGTACCCGTATTTACGCCCGTTCCATTCGAATAGGTACCGGTCGATGTACCCTGATTGGAATTGGTTGGGGGTTGCGTCTGGTAAGTACCTGAGTTGGTACCCGTGTTCGTGCCGTTGCTATAGGTACCTGTACCGGTAGTACCCGTACCCATTGTTCCAGTGGTACCCGTACCAGTTGTACCGGTTCCCATCGTTCCGGTCGTACCCGTGCGGGTTGTTCCGGTACCTGTTGTCCCTGTCGTGCCAGTACCTGTGGTACCCGTCGAACCGGAGTTCGTCGTTGTATTCGTTGTCTGTGCAGTTGCATTTAGGGCCAAGCCAGCTACCAGCATCCAACCCATTATCATTATTTTTTTCATCGCTGAGTTAAGTTTAAACAAGATTTAACTGTTTAATCTATAGCATAACTAGTCTAATAGAAAGAGTGTTTATATTTTCCTTTATTTTTTTTGCTATACTTTACGCTTCATTCATTTGCGTCACCCGAGAAGCTTCTCAGGGTTAACCATGCCGAAGGTAAATCCGCAATAAAAAGAGACCCATCGCACGAGCACTCTGATTCAGCATTTGCAGTCGTTAACTTAAGCCATCTTTCCAGCCTATAAGTCTGGCTACTCTCTGGTTGGCGTATTGTATACAAAAAGCGGGTAACCAGCCCTAAAGGCCAGCTACCCGCTTTTTCGTTAGCAGCAACGACTTACAACGTTCCCTTTTTCATTTCCTTAACGGCGAAGTCAGCCGCGCGGGCTGTCAGGGCCATATAAGTCAATGATGGATTTACGCAGGATGCAGATGTCATACATGCACCGTCCGTATTGAATACGTTCTTAACGGCGTGCAGTTGGTTATGCGCATTCAGCACCGATGTTTTGGGATCACGGCCCATGCGGGCGGTACCCATTTCGTGGATACCGATACCGGGGTTTTTCGATTCGTCGTTATAAGGCGTTACGTTTTTCAGACCGGCGGCTTCGAGCATCTCGGCCGCGTCGTTCATCATGTCGATACGCATTTTCTTTTCGTTCTCGCCGTAGGCTGCGTCGAACACGATCAGCGGCAGCCCCCATTTGTCTTTCTGGTCGGGCGAGAGGGTCATCCGGTTGTTGGGGTTGGCGATCATCTCACCAAATCCACCCAGGCTCATGGTCCATTGGCCGGGTGTCGTCAGGCTTTCTTTAAAGTCGGCACCAAATCCTTCCTGGCCGTTACCCCGGTTCCAGCCGCCACGACCGGCACCACCCTGGTAGCCAAAGCCACGAACGTAATCGCGCTTGTCGCCATGCCAGTTCCGGTAGCGTGGAATGTACACACCATTGGCCCGCCGACCGTAGTAGTACTGATCTTCCATACCGTCAAATGTTCCGGCAGCACCCGCAGCCAGGTGGTGGTCCATGATGTTGCGGCCAAGCTGATCGGATTCGTTCCCCATTCCGTTCGGGAACCGGTGCGATTTCGAGTTCATCAGGATAGACGTGCTGGCAAAAGCCGACGCGTTCAGGAAGATGACCCGGGCGTAGTATTCACGAACTTCTTTGGTATTCTGGTCGATCACCCGAACGCCGGTTGCCTTGCCTTTTTTCTCATCGTACAGTACTTCCGATACAATAGAATCGGGACGGAGTGTGAGTTTACCGGTCTTCATGGCCGCTGGCAGCGTAGCCGACTGCGTGCTGAAGTAAGCGCCGTATGGGCAACCCCGCATACACTGGTTACGGAACTGGCAGGCCGCCCGTCCGAGGTCGTAGTGCAATTGTTTGGGGGCTGTCAGGTGGGCCGTACGACCCATGGTAACCATACGCGCCGGGAAGGCTTTTTCAATTTTCTTTTTTGCTTCTTTTTCCAGGCAGTTCATCTGCATAGCGGGCAGGAAGTTACCATCGGGCAATACATCCAGACCATCTTTACTGCCCGATACGCCTACAAACGTCTCCACATAGCTATACCAGGGAGCCAGATCTTCGTAACGGATTGGCCAGTCGACGCCAATGCCCTCCTTGCCGTTGGCCATGAAGTCTTCCTTGTTCCAGCGGTAACTCTGCCGACCCCACATCAGCGACCGACCGCCTACGTGATACCCCCGAATCCAGTCTACTTTACGGTTTTCCTTTTCGAGGTATGGGTTTTCTTTATCGTTCTCGAAGAAGTGGCGCCACTCTTCGTTGGCGGTGTAGCCGGTCCGCATATTGGCCCAGTACTCTTCGGCAGCCATCGTCGTGATACGCCCCCGGTGTGGGAAATCCCATGGGTTATTGGTAGCCGTTGGGTAGCCTTCGATGTGTTTTACATCGCGGCCCCGCTCCAGCATCAGCACTTTCAATCCTTTCTGGGTAAGTTCTTTGGCAGCCCAGCCACCCGAAATACCCGACCCAACGACAATCGCGTCGTAGGTCATATCTTTTTTTGCGTCTATATTAAGATTCATGAGTTTTTTAAAGGAGTTAGTAGTTCGGAGCGAGGAGTCAGGAGGGCTGACGCGTCATACAACTCGTTCCTGCATACTGGTTTATTCATCAGGAGTCAGGAGATAGAAGGGCTGGCGCGTTCCTGGCTTGCGTCAGCAACTCCTCACCGCCGGGCGGCCCCGTCCTCGCTCCTAACGCCTACGTACTAATTTAAATGGCCCACGCCTTTTGGCCGGGTTTGAGCGTAACGCAGCCATCGTAACGACCGGGAACAGCCACGTATTCGAGCGCCTGCGTACAGCCGATCTCCGAGGTGAAGTAGCCGGTTAAGGTCAGGTCTTTCAGCATGGTGAAGAATGGCGTGTACCGCTTCTTCGCATCCGGCATTTGCAGATCGGCCTGGGAGTTTTCGACTTTGGCAGCAGCCTTGTTCGAATTCATCTGCGCCAACTGATCTTTAGCCTCCGTTTGTAGTTTTGTTACGATTGCAATTCGCTGGGTTGGGTCGAGTTGAACAAACGCCTTACCATAAGCATCCTGGCTTAGTTTGTTGGTATGGGTCAATCCTTCAACGAAGCGTTGCTGATCGTCTGCCTTATAGCAGTCTTTCAGGATAATATCGATTACTTCATTCACCTTGGCCGCTTTGGCACCCGGTGTTTTGGTCGTTGGAATTATGGTATCAGCGAGTTCAGCAACGGTCGCATCCTGGTCGGCCGTGAAGAAAAGCGGTTTGCCGGTTAGGGCGCGTCGGGCAGCCGAAGCTTCGAGCGTATCAGCCATGGCGGGCAGCGACATTGTTGCGCCAGCCAGGGCGGCCACCCGCATGAGGGCGTCTCTTCTGTTCATGTGCGTAGAGCGAATTTAACTTTCAAATAGAACGATATAAGGAAGTACAAATGTATAACAATCAAGGAATGGTTTGTGCAATTTGGAGACCCTCTTTTGCCGATAGCCGTAATTTAGAATGTTGCAATACAGACCTCAACAGAAAGAGGTCTGCAACATCGGTTGCAGACCTCCCAGGGTGAACAGTGGACAAAAGAAAGAGTAAGCAATAAACAAACGGGTCGGCAATCAGCCTGCTTATTTCACAGGTGCTTTTAACGTGATGAAATAGACCCGATTTTTGTCGATTGTGTTGGTGGCAGGGAGAATTTTAGCGGTATAAGTTCCCGTGCCTGTAACCCCGAAATCATCATCGTTTGATAGCGCCAGTAGCGTCGGGCTGATGAGTGCGATTCCTTCGGCCTTGTCGTGCGGATAAACCGGGTTCGTTTCGGTTGCCAGGTCCAGAACAAGCGTTTTGCTGACCGGTACGATACCATTTGTCTGTAACATGGCGGCCGTTTTAAGTTCCTCAACGGTTTTTCCGCCATACAATTTGCCATTTGCCCCATTAGCCGGATCAGATATGTCCGTTGCACCGGTCAGATCGATTTTATAAACACGCTTGAACAGGGTAGACTTGTTGGCATCCGTACCGTATTCTCCGTCCCGTTCGAGCACCAGAAATGTGGTATTCGTAACCGCAGCAATCTCACTGACGGCCTGTAAATTCGATCGTTCGATCAGGTACACAAACTGTTTGGTTGCGCCGGTCGCTACATCAAACGTGAGTATCCGCGTCACCAGCGAACCCGAGACAGCGGCCGACGATGGGTTGTATAAAGGATATTGCATAATACCCACCAGTGTTTTTCCATCGGGCGTTAGGGTCAGCCCTTCCATGCCCCGATTGGGTCGACGAGTGGCTAAAACGAGGGGAATTTTACGACCACCCGTGCCCGATCCGAAGGGATTGATCCGCTCGATGGTCTGCCCATTGGCGTCGAAATGAACAATGTGCGGGCCGTATTCGTCACTCACCCAGAACGTCCCGTCCGACGCAACAGCGAGACCTTCGGAGTCGATTCCGTCAACGCTTGTCCCTAGGTTATTCCCATTTATATCCAGTGCGGTTTCGCCGGTTCCCCCGGAATTAGCCGGATTAGGCAACCCATTCAGCTTTCCACCGGCACTATTTTTAAGTTCAATGATTTTCTCCAGCGTCATGAGCCCGTTTTTAACCCGAAACTTCCCGATTTGAGGAGTAAAATCCGGTTTGGCAAAAACTTTGGAGTTCGCCGTGGTACCGTCAATATTTGGCCCCCGGTCCGTCAGCATATAAAACGCACCGGGGTCGTTCGGATCAGCTACGATAGCCGATCCAAAGCCCCCATTATACACGTTGACACCGTTAACGTCCGCCAAAATAGCTGGCAGGAACGTACCGGGATTTGTCGCATCGACAGCAGCCGGAAAATCGGGTACGGAAACTAAACGGTGGTCTTCACAGGCGACCGCAATCAGAGAAATGGCGGTAACGATACTGATTGTTGAGCGTAGAGAGAAATTGGTCATAAAGTGAGGTCGACTTTTGCAGGATTAATCCTGCAAAAGTCGACCTCAGGTATTACGTGATTATGAATAAACCGCCTGCTCCTGTAAACATATCATTAAGCTAAGTACATGATTGGCTTATATTGACTTCGGCACATATTGATTGGCGCGTTCGTTTTGCTCGGCCCGTGTTACAATTTCCCGGATACGTTTGGCTCGTGTTGCGGCCGTTTTTGCATTGAGCAGCCATTCCAGAATACCGCGTTTCACAGATTTCGGGAACGCGTCGAAATATCCCTTAGCGGTTGGATTTTGCCTGAGTTCTTCGGCCAGATCCGGCGGACAGATTAGGTTTTCGACCTCGTCCAGTGCCGTCCAGGTACCGGTTTGTTTCGCCAGATCCACCATCGCCATACCCGCTTCGGTCATTTTGCCAGCATGTATCAACTTGGCGACTTTAGCCTTGTTGACGCCACTCCAATTGCTTTTCGGATTACGGCGGGCAAAGAACTGAAAGTAATGATCGGTATCCCCTTTTCGGGCTGAACTATCGATCCAGCCGAAGCATAGGGCTTCATCTACGGCCTGGTCATACGTAACGCTGGGTCTGCCGCTCGCCTTCTTGTAAATAGCCAGCCAGACGCTCGTTTCGGTCGCATGGTTCTCCGCGAGCCATTGCCGCCAGGCCTCCGGACTTTCGGCATGAACGGATGTAGAGAGGGATGGTGCATTCATAGCAGGGCTCTCGATAGTACAGCTACGGGTATAATTGCGTAGCGTAGTCTTTTTAGAGCGGGAAATTTACGAATTATGCGTGGCTCGTTCATTATCGGTTGGTTAACCGTCGTTCTACTATGGGGATCGACTTGGCTGGCTTATGGGCAAACGACAACCGTACTGACTGGCTATGTACTGGATGCCACGACGGGAAAACCCATGCCGTTTGCCAATGTCTACGTCAATGGATCAACGCGGGGGGCCGTCACCAACGAAAAAGGCTTTTACACATTGCCAGGTGTCCCACTGGGCACGGTCGAAATAGCCGCTTCGTTCGTTGGCTACCAGCCTGCCACGCAAACGATCCGATTCGATAATACGGCACCGCAGAAAGCAGATTTCCGGCTGAAACAGAGCGAACAAACGCTGGATGCGGTAACCGTTCGGGGAAACCCGAAGAATTTGGAACGGCATTTACGTCAGTTCAAAAAGCAACTCTTCGGCGAGCCGTTTGGCGGGCAGTGTTTGCTGGTAAACAGCGAAGTTCTCCATTTCAAAGAAGATAAAGAGCATCTGTATGCAACGGCTACAGAGCCGCTGGTCATTGAAAACCAGGCGCTAGGTTATCGACTGATCTACGCATTGCAGCACTTCGACGCGACGGCCTCAGGAGAGGTTTATTCGGCAGGTACGGCCCGTTTTGAAGAATTAAAGCCCGAGAACGAACGGCAAGCCAGCCGGTTTCGGCGTAACCGGCTGATTGCTTACAAAGGCTCAATCCGACACCTGATGGCCAGCCTGACGGATAATACGTTCAAAGAGGCCGGTTTTCTGGTCTACCAGGAAGATGTAACGAAGCCGCTCTCCCTCGAAGGTCGGTCGATTACCCTGACCGCTGCGGTTAATGATTACAAGCGTCTGGTTCCCATTAAGGTATCTACCTTGATTCAACCCGGTCGATTACCGACCGAACGACAGCTGGTTTCGCCCATGAAACTAATTGTGTTCTATACGAATGCAGTCTCGGGTTACTCGCCCTATCCTGATGCACGTTATGCCTATACAGAAATGAAACTGCCTAACGGTCATCTGCAAATGACCGTCGATGGCGTTATTACGAAGCCGGAAGGTATGGAAGCAAAAGGCTCGATGGGCAATGACCGGCTATCGACCCTATTACCCGCCGACTGGAAACCCGGAGGCAGTGAAAAGGGGACGCTCACGAACGACCCCTTGGCTACCCAGGGGAAACTCGCCCCACCCGACGCCCGAATGGAGCGTATCACGACGGCCTTCAACGATCAATTCAAGTGGCTGTCTCCCAGCCTGTTCGTACACATCGACAAACCAGTTTACGCCACGGGCGACCGACTCTGGATGAGTACCTACCTACTCGACGCGGCCAATCACCAGCGAGCCAGTGGCGAAACGGCCCTGCACGTCGACTTGCTTTCATCAACCGGCAAGCTTGTGCAGCACCAGTGGGTACGTATCGTCGACGGCCGGGGCGAAGGCAATTTTCGCCTGTCAGATACCCTCATGACGGGAACGTATCGCTTACGTGCCTACACCGACGAAGATGACGCTCAGCGACGCCCGGCTTTCGAACGATCGGTGGTGATCTACAATCTGTTTCGGAATGAGACATCCCTACGAAGTGATTCTCTCGCTCAGCTACCAGACGTTCAGATTTTGCCGGAAGGTGGTCGATGGATTACGGGCTTGGCCGCACGTCTGGGCGTAAAGATCGTACAGCCTAACGGACATGGCCTGCCCATCGCCGGGCGTATTATCGACGACCAGGGTGCTGAAGTTGTTCGTTTCCAAACCAATCGGCAGGGGATGACCAGCGTGTTGATGGAACCAAAGCCGCAGCGGACGTATTATGCCGACCTATCGTATAACAACCAGCCGAAGCGCATTCCATTGCCCAAACCTGAAACGGAAGGGCTGTTGCTTTCAGCCGATGTCCTCAGTGATACCACCCGTCTGATGTTGACTATAGGGAGTGCTAACCGGACCATTAGCGACTCGGTGTATATCCTGATTCAGCAGCACGGCCGGGTGGTCGATCAGCGAAAAATTCTCCTTCAAAATGGGGTGGCGAAGCTAAGCTTACCCATGATGAGCTGGTTGCCGGGTTTGGCCCAAATCACCCTGTACGATGCCATCGCCAAACCGCAAGCCGAGCGATTGGTGTTTGTACCCGAATTCGTGGCACCGGTACGTGTGCAGATGGGGGTCAATAAAACCCGATACCAACCCCGCGAGCAGGCTATCCTGAGTCTTAGTCTGACGGATAAAGAATTACCGGCACTGGCTGCTTTATCAGCCTCGATTACCGATGCCGACCAGGTGCCGGACGATACAGCCGACGCTACCTTGCCAGCTCATCTGCTGCTCACGGGAGAGCTTCGGGGCCGTATCGAAAACCCCAATCAATACATTGTGAATCACACGGCCGAAACCCGTCGGGCGCTGGACGACCTATTGTTAACCCAAGGCTGGCGACGGGTGACGGGCACGCCCGAAACGGAACGGCTGGGGGGTGTATCACTCAGGGGACGTATTGTCAATGCGAAAAACCAACCCATCCCCGGTGCGCAGCTCATGGTGGTGCCGATAGCCGGGCAATCGTCCATAAAATCGGCGGGTACTGACGACCAGGGACGTTTTCGGCTGGCGGGGCTGGCCATTGCCGACACGGTACGGCTAGTGACGCAAATCACCGATCGTCAGTTAAAAAACATGTCGGCTAAAGAAGCCTTTCTGGTTCAGGAAAGGCCGGGTACGTTGTGGGAATCTGGCAAACCGGCCGTTGCGCCAAACGGGTCGACGTTGCGAGCCCAGCTGGAAGCGGCCCGCACTCGGCAGGAAGCAAACGCCGATCTTTATCGCGATAAAACAGCAAAAGTGCTGAAAGAGGTGACCGTTCGAGCGCAAAAATTCGATAAAAGGCCCGACGATATTCAACTGCGTAGTTTGCACAATGAGGCCGATGCTGTTCTGGTGGTCGATGAAAAATCATCATCCTACCAGAATCTATACGAAATGATCCAGGGACGATTGGCAGGTGTTCGGGTCAAACGAGTGGGGGCCGCGCAAGCAGTTGCCTACTTTGTATCGATTCGGGGATCGGATAGTTTTAACATGGGTTCATACCCTTTGTATTTGATGGATGGCATACCCATAGAGGATCCCAATGGAAATGCATTGATGCTCTTCAGCCCAACCGATATTGAACGGATCGAAGTGCTGAAAAGTGCAACTACGACGGGTACTTACGGGGCTCGGGGAGCCAACGGAGTCATTGCATTTTACACAAAAAGATATCGATCCATGCAGGGAAGTGCAAAACCCGGAGAAGGTATGACGCCAATTCAATTTATTGGCTACCCGTCGGTGCAGCGTGAGTTTTACGTCCCGCGCTATGATGCGGAGGTAGCTGCCAGCGCCATTTCCGGCCCCGTCGATCGCCGGGATGTACTATACTGGAAACCGTTGATGCAAACCGACAGTCAGGGACGCAGCCAGCTACGCTTTCCACTGTCGGACGTTGTGCGAACGGTGCGTGTGGTGATTCAGGGTGTTACGGCCGATGGTCGTCCGGTGCTGGGCGTTCAGCTGATCCGGGTTCAATAAGGACTGATTTCTTTCTCCAAATGATGAATATTTAAAGACTTCGAAAAGCTGATCGACCTGGTATGCCCAATGTTCGGGCCATCTGACCACGTTACCCCCAGCACTCTACCTTATTTAAAAATAAACCGGACGTTTTTTTTGAACGGCGACTGATCAGGAGAGAAAAGGCCTGAAACCTTTCATTTAACTAGTCCACGATTTTTCCCCTACTCATGGTTTTTGAGTGAAGAAGAAAGAGACTGTTAGCTATTAGGGGCATCATTAGTGACTGATCAATATTGTCCAGCCAATGCATTTTTAGGGTCCGATTACGGCTGGCACGATCTAAGATAAAAAAAGAGAAAGCCGCACCGGTAAGAACCGAGTGCGGCTTTCCGTGAAAGTCTGTGGTTTGAAGGAAAGCGGGATTGGTTGTTGGCTATTTCAGCTGGATACCCTGCGCTTCCATTTGCTTTTCAAGCGCAGCATGGTTGGCCAAAAACTGCGCGTGTTGCTGCTCCGTGCGCTCTGAACCCAGGCTTTCTAATTGTTGCCGTAGCTCACTGGCGGAAAGATCGGCTGCGTAGCAGGGTGTGCCGGGCTGTTGCCGCCATGATTCATGCAGACGACCATTATCCACCGCATCAAAGCCCAACTCCTCCACCAGGGCCATTACTTTTTGCTTGGCTGTGGGATCATCGCCGGCCACCGGCAGACCGATACGGCCGGGTGTACCAGCGGGCTGTCCCAAATTTTCAAGATGGTCAGCCAGGATATTGTTAAACACCTTTATAACAGGCCGGCCAAGGTGTTGCTGTACCCATTCGCTTTCAGTCAGCTCCCCCTGCTCTAGTTCGGCGATGTGTCCATCCCGCAACAAGGGATAGTAGTTGCTGGTATCAATAACGGGCACTTCAGCGGGTACACCCACGAACAAGTCTTTGGGTAGATCGGGAATATTTTTCAGTGGAATGGTCACCACGATGATTTCGCCGTAGTGAGCCGCTTCCTGGGAGGTAACGGGAGTAGCGCCGGTTTTTTGGGCCACCTCACCCAGTGTTTCAGGGCCACGGGAGTTGGCAATAGCTACTGAATGGCCGAGGCTCGTGAGCCGAACGGCAAGGGCACTGCCGATGAAGCCGGCGCCAATGATTCCTATTTTCATTTTTGGTACGATGAACGAGTTATAAGTCTGTGCTTCGTCCAGGTCCGGATTTTAACTCTGCGTTAAGCGAATTGTTTATCAGCCCCTAATTGGGAGGCCCAGCTCTACCTACACAACCCGCAACTCCTGCACCGCCAGCCAGCTCATCAGGCCCGCGCCGGTTTCCAATGAGGCTTCATCGATGTCGAACGTGGGCGTGTGAACCCCCGAGACGATACCGCGCGCTTCGTTGCGGGTGCCGAGCCGATAAAAACACGAATCGACAACTTGTGAATAGAAGGCAAAATCTTCGCCCGCCATCCATAGATCGAGGTCGACGATGTTTTCGGCACCCATGTACTCGACCGCCTGCGAACGCACGCGCCGGGTTAGTTCGGGGTGGTTTTTCAGGAATGGGTAACCGTGAACGATGGTAAACTCGCAGGAGCCGCCCATGGCTTCGGCGATACCTTCGGCCAGCTTGACCATACGTTTTTTACCCTCTTCGCGCCACTCTTCATTCATGCACCGGAACGTGCCCTGAATGGTCACTTCATTCGGAATAACATTCGTGACACCATCGGCAATGAACCGACCAAACGACAATACCGACGGGCTCGCCGGTGGCCGGTTGCGGCTGATGATCTGCTGTAAAGCAACAATAATATGAGAAGCGATCAGCACCGGGTCGACCAGGTTATCGGGCATGGCCGCATGGCCTCCTTTTCCGCGAACGGTCAGGTACAGCTCATCCGTACTGGCCATATACATGCCTTCGCGGAAGCCGATTTTGCCCACCGGGATATTCGGTGCTACGTGCTGACCGATCATACTTATGGGGGCCGGATTTTCGAGCACCCCTTCTTTAATCATGAGCGATGCGCCACCCGGTGCTTTCTCTTCGCCCGGCTGAAAAACGAGCTTCACCGTCCCGTCGAACTGGTCGCGCAGCACGTGCAGAATACGGGCCACGCCGAGCAGACTGGCCGTATGTGCATCGTGCCCGCAGGCATGCATAACACCGTCAACGGTCGATTTATACGGCACATCATTGGCTTCATGAATGGGCAAGGCATCCATATCGGCCCGAAGCGCAACAACCCGACTGCCGGCATTACGCCCTTCAATGATGGCGACAAGACCGGTATCAGCCACACCCTCCTGTGGAGTAATGCCAATGGCTTTGAGTTGATCGGCCACAAAGCGGGCCGTATTCCGCTCATGGAAAGAAAGTTCGGGATGCGCGTGCAGGTGTCGGCGGGTCTGGACAATATCGGCCGCGTACTGGCGGGCAAGGGATTTGATCGAATCGAGCATAAGTAGCGCGGCCGAAAAGCCGCCGTAATTGTTCATCAATGCGGCTTTCCAGCCGCGTTACTGCATGGTTATAAACTGATAATCGGAAACAACCGTTTCCAGAAAAGTCCAATTTGGCAAATCGCTCCGGATACCGGTTACCTCTTTAATTTTATCGGCCGTTCGCTGGATGGCCAGTTCATCGCCCTGACGAAGGATATGCCGGATAATGCCCATATCCCGGTCCGACAATAACCGTACATCAGGAAACCGGACTTCGTAGGTTTCGGGTAAGGGCTGCATCAGCACATCATCCAGCGAAACGGCCGGTTTAAGTTTCACGACAGTGGTTCCGGCAGCAATGTCGCCCAGCCGTTGCCCTCTTCCGTTGGCAGCCACCGTAATAATGGGCACCACACCGCCGAGAAAGCCTACGGATTCAACGATGCGCAGCACCCACCGGAGCAGATAAGCACCTATACCGGGCTGCGACCCATCCAGCATGACCACCCGGATACCCAGCGCAATCTTGCCAACACTCCGTCCGTTCAGCAGCCATTCGGACAGCAGATCGTAGAATAAAACGGGAGCCATCACCAGAATCGAATAGAACGTACCGGGCGTTACACTCAGCCTGGCAGGAATGCCAAAGACCAGCAGGATCCACCCAAAAATAACCAGGTAGTCGAGCATGGCAGCCAGAATTCGCTCGCCAACACTGGCCGGTTCGTATTCCAGTAAAACGTTCTGGGAGGTGTGGATGGCAACAGACATGCGCAGGAGTCGTGAGTCAAAGACCAAAAGTCGTTAGTAAGGCCCTTGCATCAAAAACTTTTCACAAAAAACCTGCTTATGGCTACATTGCATTTGCTAACTTAGCTGATGACCCTCTCCTGTTTTTACCGCCTGCTGCTCCATACCAATCACTAACCCGGTACGACTCTTATGCGCGAAGCTCTTTTCGTTAAACGCAATACGGACAAATGGCGCGACATCGAGCAAAACCCCACTCGCGACCCCGATGAGCTAACAGCCCGCTTCGTGGAACTGACCGACGACCTGTCCTACGCCCGCACCTTCTACCCCGACTCGAACGTAACGCGCTACCTCAACGGACTTGCGGCTCAGATGCACCGGGGCCTGATGCAGAACCGACGCGACGACCGCAGCCGGTTCATCACGTTCTGGAAATACGAACTACCACTTCTGTTTAAACAGTCGCATAAATTGCTGGTGGTATCGGCGGGTATCTTTCTGGCAGCGGGCATCCTCGGCTGGCTGTCTGCCGCACACGACAACACGTTTGTTCGGCTCATTCTGGGCGACGCGTACGTGAACATGACGCTGGAAAACATCAGCAAAGGTGATCCGCTGGGCGTTTACAACAGCAGCGATCAGTCGACGATGTTTGTTCAGATCACCCTGAACAACATTTACGTGGCCTTTCGAACGTTTATTTTTGGTCTGTTTGCTTCGTTTGGCACCATGGCGATGCTTTTTTACAACGGGGTTATGCTGGGGGCTTTTCAATACTTTTTCTATGAACGCGGGCTCCTCCTCGACTCCGTCCTGAAAATCTGGATTCACGGTACGCTCGAGATTTCGGCTATTATCATTGCCGGGTGCGCGGGCCTCACGGTGGGTAACAGCCTGTTGTTTCCGGGCACCTTCTCCCGGCTGGAGTCGTTCAAACGGGGCATCAAACAGGGGTTGAAGATTGCCGTCGGGTTGGTGCCGGTTTTCATCATGGCGGGCTTCCTGGAGAGTTTTGTCACGCGGCTAACCCTGCCGCCCCTTGTGAGCGGAAGTATCATTATGGTGTCAGCCGCTTTCATTATCTGGTATTTTGTTCTGTATCCTATCTCCCTTAACCGTACGATAAACCATGATTGAACTCTTCGAACAACGCGATTTCGGCAATAAGATCAATGCCACGTTTCAGTACGTTATTCAGAATATGCGCAGCCTTGGACTGGCGCTGCTTTACATTGTAGGACCGGTAGCCCTGGTGGCGGGTATTGCATCAGGTGTGATGCAGTCGAATATGCTGCATCTGATGGACGACCCGGACAACGCCAATCCCACCGATCCAATGGCTGCTTTTCGGATGATGGGCCAGGTCTTTTCGCCAACCTTCTGGGTAGCTATGCTGTTCAGTCTGCTGGCCAACGTAGCGGTTATTCTGACAACTTACACCCACATGAAACTTTACAACCGGACAAAAAGTACGGACATAAGCGTTCCCGAAATTTGGGCAGAAGTTCAGCCGGTAATCGGGCGGGCGCTGGTTATTTCGCTGCTGAACTCAATCATCATCGGTGTTGGATTCATGTTTCTTTTTATACCGGGTGTCTACGTGGCCATCGTTCTGTCGTTATCTCTGGCCGTTACGGTGTTTGAAGGAGCGGATTTCGGCACCACCTGGAACCGTTGTTTCAAGCTCATCCGCGACAAGTGGTGGTCTACCTTTGGGCTGATTCTGGTGATGGGTATCATTGTAACCATCATTGGCTTTCTCTTTGCCGCACCTACCGCCATTATCGCCTTTTTTACGGGGGCCAAACTGCTGCCTGATGTATCCGTTGTATGGCTTATTCTCGGCAATGTGATCAACATCGTAGGTCGAACTCTTCTGAACGTTATACTCTACGTAGCCATTGGCTTTCAGTACACAAATTTGATAGAACAGCAGGAAGGAAGGGGGCTGTTCTCGGCCATCGACTCCATTGGCACGTCAACAACCCAACCCCGTGCAACGGATGAAGGAGCGTATTGATGTACGAACGGTCTGGCTGGTAGTGTGCTGGCTTTGTCTACTCCTGCCGGGAACGTCGGCAGGAGTCTGGGCGCAGACGAAACGAGCTGATTCAACGGCAGTGAAACCCGCCGTAATTAATGCCCGCGACGACCGGGTTCCGATGCGTGTGCGCTACCCGGACCCGGACCATCTGCGCGACAAACAAACCGATCACGACTATCAATACGCCAATGAAGCCCCTCCCCCCGAAAATCCACTGGCCCGTTTTTGGGTATGGCTCCTAAGCAAAATAGGCCGTTTTCTGGCTAGCGAGGCTTATCAGAACGTATGGCAGTACGTTATTCTCACAGCCATTGCCGGTACGGCAATTTACCTGCTCATGAAGGCCGAAGTGCTGGGTTTTCTGTTTTCGAAGAAAGCACAGTCGGTCGATCTGGCATACGAGAATCTGGCTGAGAACATTCATGAGATCAACTTCGACACCGCCGTTGATGAAGCCGTTGGCCAGCGTAATTTCAGACTGGCCGTTCGCTTACTGTATCTGCAAACACTCAAGCAGCTGAGCGATACGGGCCGTATTCAGTACAAGCCCAATAAAACCAACCGGCAGTATGTCTATGAGTTGGCGAACTCATCGCTTCAGTCAGATTTTGAAAGCCTCACCCGGCAATTCGAGTTTACCTGGTACGGCGATTTCCCCATTGACGAAACTCAGTTTGCAGCCTTACGAACCAGCTTCAACTCGTTCAATCGGGCTAATAAACAAGTAACAACGTAAGAACTGACCGGCCATCCGGCACCCGAGCTTTTGCTAAAACCAAATAAATATCTGCTTATTCTGCTGGCTACGATAACGGCTTACTCACTCTTCGAGTACTACCGTCCGAAACCCATTGACTGGCGGCCAACCTACGAGAACGACGACAAAATTCCGTTTGGCACACAGGCGTTGTTCGAACTGCTGCCCGATGTCATAAAACCCTCGGCAATACACGAGACACGTTTACCGGTCTATAATTTCCTGACCGAAACGAAACTACCCGGACATAGTAATTATCTGCTTATATGCCAGAACTTCAACGCCGACCGGAATGATCTGAAACAGTTGTTCAGCTACGTCAGGCGGGGGAACAATGTATTTATCTCGGCCTATGACCTGCCCGATTCGTTGGGTAAAGTACTGGGGTTCAGAGCCGAGGTAAAAGAGCCGACCAGGGCCGATTCAACTCTGCGCCAGTACTTTGTCAACCCAGCCTTACAAAAGGCTGCCGGATATAATTTTACGTACGATGACGGGCGAAATTTTCTGCGAATAACCAAACCCGGCCAGATAACCGTACTGGGCCGAAATGCTCGTAAAGAACCGGTTTTTATTCGGGTACAGCTTGGGAAGGGACAGTTTTTCATTCATAACTTACCGTTGGCTTTTACCAATTATTACGTGCTGGGGCAGAAAACGTCGGATTATGCGTTTAAAGCGTTATCGTATCTACCCACTCAGCCAACTTACTGGGATGAATTCCAGAAACAGGGGCGATTCGATGAAGACCAGCAGTCTATCTTCCGGTATATCCGCTCGCAGACAGCCCTTAACTGGGCGTATTATCTGGTGGTGTTTGGTCTTATTTTTTACGCGATTTTCGCCGGAAAGCGGACCCAGCGAATTATTCCCGTTGTCGAACCACCCCGGAATACGTCGCTGGATTTCGTGAAGACCATCGGCCAGCTGTATTTTCAGCAGGGTGATCATGAAAACCTGGCCCGGAAGAAGATCCAGTATTTTCTCGCCGACATTCGCGAACGATACGGGTTAAACACGACGGTTCTGGACAAAGACTTTGCCGAAGCACTGGCGCAGAAAAGTGGAGCCTCACCAGACGAAACCGCTTATCTGGTGAGGCTCCTGCGCGAGGCCCAGAAGAGTATTTCGCTGTCGGAATACAATTTGATTACGTTAAATCAGGCAATGGAACATTTTAAACAAACTATCTGAACCGGGATTTCTATGATTTTTCTGACTGACTATGATTTTGCTTTCATAGAAAGCTTCTTACAGAAATCATAGTCAGTCAAAAAAATCATAAAAATCCCGGTTCTGACGCCCTATGGACTCCTTTCAAACGCGTATCGATCTTACTTCCCTGACTGCCTCTGTCGACGCTATCCGCGCCGAAGTCGGAAAGGTTATTGTTGGCCAGCATCAAACCATTGACCTGCTCCTGACGGCCCTGCTCGCCGACGGCCACGTGCTTATTGAGGGCGTACCGGGTGTCGCCAAAACATTGACCGCTAAGCTGCTGGCTAAAACCATGTCGGTGGGCTTCAGCCGGATTCAGTTCACGCCCGATTTGATGCCGTCCGATGTGCTGGGCAACTCCGTCTTTGTCCCCAAAACAGGCGATTTCATGTTTCGGCAGGGGCCAATTTTTTCTAATCTGGTGCTAATCGACGAGATCAACCGGGCTCCCGCCAAAACGCAGGCGGCCCTGTTCGAAGTGATGGAAGAGCGGCAGGTGACGAATGATGGCACGACCTACCCACTCGACGAACCGTTTATGGTGCTGGCCACCCAAAATCCCATTGAGCAGGAAGGTACGTATCGACTGCCCGAAGCTCAGTTGGACCGGTTTCTGTTCAAGATCGTTGTGGGCTATCCGGTCGGCAACGAGGAAACGGACATTTTGCGGGGGCATCACCAGCGGCAAAGTGCCGGTCGGCGCAACCTGAACGACGCATTGGATGCCGTTCAGCCCGTGTTAACCGCCGACCAGCTGGCCACCCTGCGCGGACTGGTACATCAGGTGCATGTAGAAGATAAATTGTTCGATTACATTGCGCAGATCGTACAGTCGACCCGAACCAACAAGTCACTGTATCTGGGTGCGTCGCCCCGCGCGTCGGTTGCATTGCTCAACAGCGCCAAAGCACTGGCTACCCTTCGGGGGCGCGATTTTATCACGCCCGAAGATGTTCAGGAATTAGCTCCGTCGGTATTGCGCCACCGCGTACTGCTCACCCCCGAGCGCGAAATGGAAGGCGGCACCGCCGATGAGGTCATTACCCAGCTCGTCCAGAAAATTGACGTACCCCGATGACTATCCCTCATACAAACAACCCTGAAAGGGTTGACTATTGATAACCCCGGATGCAATCCGGGGCAGATGCAGTCCCGGGCAGATGCAGTACAGATGCGTAATCCATGAAAAGCAGTCGACATACCCTCCACCCTATCCAGTCACCCCGTTGGTTGAGAGCGGGTCGATGGTGTCTGACTGGTCTCTATTTTTCACTGCTCATTCTGCACGCTTCACTGATCAAGGGGCAAACGCGGGAGCAGCTAACCGGTACCTGGATCGGCCTCCACACCGAAATGGGCACTGATTTTACCTGCCCCTTACCAACCTATATCAAGCTGAATACGGACAGTACCTATCAGTTGGGCGTGGTAGACGGTTCGGCCAACGCATTGACATCGACCTGGGCGATTGAGGGCGAACGGGTACGGCTCGACACCATTCATTTTGCCCCCCGGTTGGTAACGGCACAAGACGATCTGCTCCGTATCGGAACAACGTTTCCGATGGTTTTTCGCCGATTTACGGACATTCCTGTCGACTCGGCCAGTACATACCGGCAGCTGAGCGGACGCGTCTGGCAATCGAATAACCTAACCGTTTACCTGTACGCCAATGGCCGGGTAAGTCTGGAAAACCCGGCGACGAAGCAGCGTACGGCTCATTTCTGGCGACTGGCAGCGTTTGGCAACTCCGTCTTTCTGGTGATTTTCGGTAATCAACACAATAGCGAGGGAGGCTATAAACCGCTGTGGCAGATCACGAGCCTTCTGCCGAAACAGGTGCAGGCGATTGGCTGGAATAGTTGTTCGGTTGCAACGGAGACATTTCGGCTGGTACGCAACCTGTCGCCTGATGAACCCCTCCAGCCCGTGGGTTTTCAAACGTGTTCAGTCTGTTTTCAACCTTTATGGCAAACAACGCAGGTGAGCCATACATCCCGGCAGTATCAACTTCACCAGTTGCTGACCAAGTACTATCGACCCGTCAGTCAAAGAGAACAGTCCGGTTTACTGAACATAACATTTGTGGTGAACTGCGCCGGGCAAAGCGGCTTGTTTAACGTAAAAGGGTTTGGTGATGATTACTGCCCGAAAGCGTTCGATAGCCAGCTAACGGATCAACTACTGACCATCTGCCGGAACTACCTGACAACCAACTCATTTCTACACCCCGGCAAAGACCCGGCCGAACTCACCTACGACACAGCGGTGTCGCTCACGCTCCGGCTCAAAGACGGAGCCATAACCGATATTCTGCCATGAAGTACCTTATACCAAACATTCTCGTCCTTTGCCTTCTGGCAGGGTTGGCCCTGGCCCAGGATGGCGGGCAGTCTGTAAGGTGGACCTCGATCATGCTGGCGAATAACCGCCAGGCGATGGGCATTCCATTTTTCATGGGTGGACGTCGAGGTATGGTAGTAGATAAACCGGAAACGACCGAAACCTCGGTGCAACAGTACCGCAGCCAGGTTTTCACCTGTCTGACACAGAAAAACTACGAAGAAGCCACAGTATGGATGGAGAAGATGACCGGCAGCTACCCGAAAGAACACGGGTTCATTGGCGAAAACTATCTCTCCCGGCTGCACGACTACCCCCGCGCCCTGTCCCATTTGCAAGCCTACGATGCACTAACGGCCAACTTCGACGACATGATCGGGAATAACCCGGTCAGTTACCTGCTGGGGCTAGCGTACCGCGGCCTTGGAAACCATTCGAAAGCACTCTATCATTTCAGCGTCGGCATTGATTCACTGGCAACCAAGCACGGGGCGGAATGGGTCAACTACCGGCATTTTGTCAGCCGCGCAGTCAGCTATATCGCCATCAATCAGGCCGATAAAGCGTTAAGCGACCTCGATAAAGCGGCCAAGAATTATCCCAAGAGTGCGTTGGTGGCCTACCACAAAGGCATAGCTTATTTACAGCTAAACCGACTCACCGAAGCCCGAACGGCCTTTCAGGATGCGTCTTTCTTTTATAAAGCGTTACGCGCTGAGCGCACCGGCGATTATCAGGAAGATGACACAAATCCTATCTATGAAGAAGAAATAGACGAGGCCTTAAGTAAACTAAAACAATTAAAACCGTAACTTATGGTCTTAACCGTAAGACTTGATGAAAACCTTTTACGAAAGCATTCGGACTGTTCTGGACAGTGCCCGCCAAAATGCTTACAGAGCCGTTAATTTCGCCATGGTTGAATCCTATTGGCAGATCGGCCAGTTGATTGTTGAAGAAGAACAGCAGGGTAACAACCGGGCCGAATATGGCAGCGGTCTGCTCAAATACCTCGCCCAACGATTGACCACCGATTTTGGAAAGGGATTTGATGAACGTGAGATGCGACGAATTCGACAATTCTATTCAACCTTTCCAATTCGGGACGCAGTGCGTCCCGAATTGAGCTGGACTCATTATCGCTTGTTGTTGAAAGTCGACAACCCCGATGCCCGGGCGTGGTACATGGCCGAAACGGCTCAGCAGCAATGGAGTAGCCGGGCGCTGGAAAGGCAGATCAATTCGTTCTATTACGAACGTTTGCTAGCCACACGTGAGGCCGACCGACCCGATATCAAACGCGAAGCCGATGAAAAAACCCGCCCCCTCAAGCTGGAGCCCAAAGACATTTTGAAAGACCCTTACATTCTGGAATTTCTGGATTTGAAGCCCAACTGGAAGGTGTATGAAAAAGACCTGGAACAGGCTTTATTGGATAACCTACAAACGTTCATGCTGGAACTGGGTAAAGGCTTTGCGTTTGTAGCCCGACAGCAGCGTATGGTTGAGGGCGACGATAGTTTTCGGGTCGATCTGGTTTTCTACAATTATATGCTCCGATGCTTTGTACTGGTTGACCTTAAAATGGGAAAATTGACTCACCAGGAAGTTGGCCAGATGGATATGTACGTTCGTATGTACGAAGAGCAACACAAACAACCCGACGACAATCCGACCATCGGCTTGATTCTGTGTACGGAGAAGAATGAAACCGTAGCGAAGTATTCTGTCCTGAATGGAAGCCAGCAGCTGTTCGCGTCGAAGTATAGGCTGTACCTCCCTACCGAAGAGGAGTTAATGGCCGAAATTGAACGCGACAAACGGCTACTGGCCCAAAACCGTCAAACCGAATGAAAGTATTCCATCCGCTTTTCGTTGCCACGCGCCTGTGGTTTTTCCTTATCGCGCTGATCCTGCTTTTCGTGGCGGCCTATGCATTCCCCATTCTACTCCCGCTGGTTCAGGTGGCCTTTGCGGTCTTTGTTCTATTGATTGGCATTGATGGGTGGCTGTTGTTCCGACTTGGCCCGCGCCCCGGTATTTTTGCCCGTCGGGAAGTGCCGGATCGGCTGTCGAACGGCGACGAGAACCCGATTACGATCTACCTCGAAAATCAATACACGTTCGCGGCCCATCTGGAAGTGATCGACGAGATTCCGTTTCAGTTTCAACGGCGCGACGTGCTGTTTCGCGCTCGTTTGAATCCGCGCGAAACACGGGCTATCCGCTACGAACTCCGGCCAACCCGGCGGGGCGAATACAGTTTTGGCGCGGTTAACGTCTATGCGCTGTCGCCGTTGGGGTTACTGAAGCGACGGTATCAGTTCGAGCAGGGCAAACTCGTGGCCGTGTACCCGTCTTACCTGCAAATGCGGCAATACGAACTTCTGGCAGCTACCAACCGGCTCAATGAGGTGGGCGTGAAACGAATTCGGCGGATTGGCCACAGCATGGAATTTGAACAGGTCCGCCCCTACGCGACCGGCGACGATGTCCGGACTATTAACTGGAAAGCGACCTCCCGCCGAAGTGATTCTCAGGGAACGGCGTTGATGATTAACGCCTATCAGGACGAACGTTCGCAACCCGTTTACTGCCTGATCGACAAAGGCCGCGTGATGCAGTCGCCGTTTGATGGGCTGACGCTGCTCGATTACGCTATCAACGCCAGTTTGGTACTCAGCAATATCGCGCTTATGAAGCAGGATCGGGCCGGTATTTTAACCTTCTCCAATCACGTCGGCCAACTCCTTCCCGCCGACCGCCGGACAGGGCACATGCTGAGAATTCTGGAATTGCTCTATCGGCAGAAAACGCGCTTTCTGGAAACGGACTATGAGAGTCTGTATGCCAGCGTTCGAGCCAATATCCGCCAGCGGAGCCTGTTGTTATTGTTCACAAATTTCGAAACGGTCAATGCCATGCATCGGCAGTTGCCCTATCTGCGCCGGTTAGCCAAAGATCACCTGCTGCTGGTCATCTTCTTCGAAAACACCGAACTTCGCACCCTCCTCGACCAGCCCGCAGCCGATACGGAACAGATTTACCTGAAAACGATTGGTGAGAAATTCACCTTCGAGAAGAAACAGATTGTAAAGGAATTGGGCCAATACGGTATTCAAACCATCCTGACAGCCCCGCAGAACCTGACCGCCAACACCGTGAACAAGTACCTGGAGTTGAAAGCGCGAGGCATGATTTAGATTGTGGTGCAGTAGTAGACTGGTTGTGTAGTGGCCGTTTGCAGAACAACTAATTCAACAATCAACGACTCCATCAAGAACTAATTATCGCCTAGATTGCCCTTCACCGATTCGTAATTGGATTTTAGTCGGCCCATTTCTTTTGCCAGGAATGATTGAAGCTGACTGTTGAAATCGTCTTTTTCGGCATCAGGCAGCGAGTTATACAAGTCTTTCAGTTCCTGATTGATGGCCGCCCGTTCGGCGTCGGTAGCCGCGTTAATGGAACGGTAATGGTATTTTTTGAAATCGTACTGTGGCATCGTTTACTACTTTTTACGCTGGCAGATCGGCAAACACTGCCAGTAATGGAAGCTGAAACCCGTCAACCTTTATCGGTTCGGCGGGCTTTTTCATTAGTAAATATACGAATCCGTCAAAACAAAAAGGCCCTTCCACCAGGAAAGGGCCTCTCAGTATAAGCTGCTTATTGGGCTTTTTCCAGCTCTCGCTGTGCTTTCAGCCGCGCCTTCTCAATCCGTGCCGATACCAGAATACTTACTTCGTACAACAAGGTTAATGGGAGTGCCACTAAGACCTGACTGTAAATATCCGGCGATGGGGTGATGATACCCGCCACAACCAGAATTACGATCCAGGCGTGTTTACGATACTCGCGCATGTACTTTGGCGTCAGAACACCCACTTTCGACAATACGTAGGCGATCATCGGCATCTGAAAGATCAGGGCGCAACCCAGCGAAAGGGTAACAAGTATGCCAATGTAGGACGTGATGTCGAACTGGTTCTTGATTTCCGGCGTAATCTGGAAGTTAGCCAGGAAGTTGATCGCCAGGGGCGACACGATGAAATAGCCAAACAGAAGCCCCATCGTGAACAGCAGGGAAACAAAAAATACCGCACCCCGAGCAGCGTCCCGTTCGACATTACGCAGACCCGGTTTGATAAACCGCCACAATTCCCAGAAAGCATACGGGAAAGCGAAACAAAGACCAATAATTGCCGATGAGGTCATGGCCATCGTAAACTGATCGGATACGCCCAGCGACTGCAACTCAAAATTGAGCTTCTTCACGCACAGGTCGGTATAACCCGTTGTGTCGGCCAGCTTACACATCATCCGGTACGTCCAGAAGTTGGGGTTCTTAGGCCCCATAATCACGACGTCGAAAATTTCCTCAATGTAAACGAAAGCAATGATGGCAAACACAAAAATAGAAGCGACCGCACGGATAATGTGCCAGCGTAGTTCTTCCAGATGATCCAGGAAGGACATTTCTTTCCCTTCGGAGTCGATTTCTTCGTCAGTCAGTTGATCGAGAGGCATTGGTATTAGTAGTTAGGAGCGAGAAGTTAGGAGTGAGGAGCTGAGCGTGGACAACTCCCCGCTCCTGACTCCTCGCTTCTAACTCCTTAAACTAAGCATAGAGCGGAAATGCTTTCATCCACTCGTTGATTTCTTCTTTAACGGTTGCCAGTGTTGCTGCGTCGTCGTGGTTCATCAACACCTTGTCGATATATACGACAATTTGCTCCATGTCCGATTCTTTCAGACCACGCGTAGTCATCGCGGCTGTACCAACCCGCATGCCCGACGTTACCATCGGCGACTTATCGTCGAAGGGCACCATGTTTTTGTTGATGGTGATATCGGCTTTGATCAGCGTATTCTCGGCCAATTTACCCGTCAGACCTTTCGAACGCAGGTCGATCAGCATCAGGTGGTTATCTGTACCGCCCGAAATAATTTCGTAGCCCCGGCTCAGGAAAGCGTTGGCCATAGCCTGCGCGTTGGCTTTCACCTGAACGGCATAATCATAAAAATCGTCGCTCAGTGCTTCGCCGAAGGCAACAGCTTTAGCCGCAATAATATGTTCTAACGGTCCACCCTGCGTACCCGGAAATACCCCCGAATCCAGCAGCGACGACATCAGACGGGTTTCGCCCTTAATGGTTTTAATACCGAATGGGTTCTCGAAATCATTCCGCATCATGATGATACCACCCCGTGTGCCGCGCAGTGTTTTGTGCGTTGTGGTGGTAACGATGTGCGCATGGGCCAGCGGATCGTTCAGCAGACCTTTGGCGATCAGACCGGCCGGGTGCGATACGTCGGCCAGCAACAGGGCACCAATTTCGTCGGCAATGGCACGCAGACGGGCGTAATCCCAATCGCGGCTGTAGGCCGAGGCACCGCAGATCAAAAGCTTTGGGCGCTCGCGCTTGGCGGTTTCTTCAACCACATCGTAGTTGATAACACCGGTTTCTTTTTCGACCCCGTAGAACGTCGGGCGGAAATATTTACCCGAAATATTTACCGACGATCCATGGGTAAGGTGACCACCATGCGAGAGGTCGAAACCCAGAATGGTATCGCCGGGATGTAGACAGGCCAGGAATACGGCTGTGTTGGCGTTGGCACCCGAGTGCGGCTGTACGTTAACCCAGCTGGCACCGAACAGTTCTTTAGCGCGGTCAATGGCGATCTGCTCAACCTGATCGACCACTTCGCAACCGCCATAATACCGTTTGCCGGGCAGGCCTTCGGCGTATTTGTTGGTCAGGACACTTCCTGCCGCTTCCATAACGGCGGGCGACACGAAGTTTTCGGAAGCTATTAATTCAATACCCGACTCCTGCCGGTGTTGTTCTTTAGCAATTAGGTCAAATACCTGCGTATCGCGGGTGGTGGTGGCGGTCGTCATGCTACGAGCGTTTTTGTATTCGGTTCTTTTGATTCCGGACGGTTGTTCCGGCGAACCGGCAAACAACCAACTTAGTAGGATACAAAGGTACGGTAGAAAATGGTAGAATTTGCGGGAAATCCAACGAGTAAATTATCCTTTTCCTTTTGCCAGCGCCTGGTATTGAAAAGGGGTCATGCTGGTGTAGAGCTTAAACTGTCGGTGAAAGTGAGAGCTGTTGTTATACCCGCAGTCAAGACTCACCTGGCTCACACTTAGATCGCTTGCGGTGAGTAGCTTACGGGCGTGACTGATGCGCAATTCATTTAAGTACTCGACAAACGTCTTCCGGGTACGATTTTTAAAGTACCGGCAGAAAGCCGCCGGAGCCATGCCGGCAATCGAAGCAATGGTTTCTATGCGAATCTCTTCCCGAAAATGCAGCAGAACATATTCCAGCACCCGCTTCATTCGTTCCGTTTCGGCCACACCGGGAGCCAGTTGATAGCCGTCGCTGGCCAGTAGGTATGCTTCCTGATCGGTTGAGAGTTCGTTCAATATGGTTAGTAAACTCAGTACCTGAGGCAAGCCCGTCTGCTGCGGCAACTGCTCCAACAGTACACTGACGGACTGGCTCATGCCCGGACTAAAGCATAGGCCATACCGGGATCGTTCGAGTAGGTTGCGCACCGACTCCGCTTCAGGTACCATTGCCAACCCCCGCTCAGGAAACGTAGCCGGAAACTGCACAACGATGGATACGGCCTTCTGTACGGAATCAGCCTGGTAATAGTCATCATCATTTCGCCAGAAATGCGGCAGATCGGGGCCGAGCAATACCAGATCACCCGCCTGAAATGACTCGACATGGTCGCCCACAAACCGACGTCCGTGGCTTTTGGCAATATAGGTTAGTTCGTACTCAGGATGGTAGTGCCAGGGCGCATCGAAATAAGGTATTTGAAAGTGCCGCACAAGCAATGAGCTTTGCTCGTTGAACATCACCTTTTCAAAAAGGGCTTTCATAAACCACGCTATTTTAACATCAAAGAAAAACAATCAAAGAAAATCTTGTCAAAATTAGACATTAATTCGTAAAAACGCTGTCTTGATGGCCGGGATATGTTTTTTACATTTGTTCTATCAAAATTCTTAAACCTTAATGTATGGAAGCAATCATTGACAAAGAGACATTACTGAAGGAGCTGGATATTCCTTATTCGGTTAGTCAGGACGCCATTGCGTTCTACCAGGAGAAGGGCTATGTGAAGTTGAAAGATGTACTCAGTCCGGCTGTACTCGACTATTATGGCACCATCATAACCGATCTGGTCTTTAAGCTCAACACGCTCATTAAACCGATGGAGGAACGCACGACTTACGAGCGGGCTTTTCTCCAGATTATGAATCTGTGGCGCGAAGATGAGCAGGCGAAAGAATTCGTTTTCTCGAAACGTCTGGCCCGGATCGCTACCGATCTGATGGGCGTACAGGGGGTTCGTATCTACCACGACCAGGCGCTCTATAAAGAACCATCGGGCGGCATTACGCCCTGGCATGCCGACCAGTTTTACTGGCCGCTGGCATCACCCAATACCGTTACCGTCTGGATTCCGTTACAGGAAACACCCATGGAAATGGGGCCGCTGGCCTTTGCCGAAGGCAGCCAGATTGTCGAAATAGGCCGCGATGTAGAAATCAGCGATGCCAGCGAGAAAATCCTGGCCGAAGAACTCGCCCGGCAAAACTTCAACGTTCACGACACCCCGTTCGACCTCGGCGAGGTGAGTTACCACGCGGGCTGGACCTTCCACCGTGCCGGTCCGAACGTCTCTGATCGGCCGCGCAAAGTGATGACCATGATTTATATGGATAAAGATCAGGTCATTATGCAGCCCCGCAATAAATTCCAGGTAGCCGACCACGCCAAATGGCTCGATAATGTGGCGGTGGGCAGCCATCCGCAGGACGAACTGAATCCGGTGCTATTCAGCTATTGAGTATAAATTTTTGTGCTTTCTCCCGAAAACCCCGGCCCGCATCGGGGTTTTCTTGTGTAGTTACACCCGAAATGGAAATATTTTCGTTCAATTGCTGTTCACTCACCAAAACCATCACTTACCCAAAGCGGTATGAAATCATTTAGTACGCTTGTTGTGTGGCTGTTCATCAGTCTAACTGCACTGGCGCAAATACGTAAAGACCCAACCAGTTGGTCAGCCAAAGTCGATAAGCAGCCTGCTCAGGTTGGCGATGTTGTCAGTGTCCGGATTCAGGTCAGTATTGACCAAAACTGGCATGTTTACTCCAATGACCTCGATCCCAATATTGGTCCACTGCCCACTACGTTCAAGTTTCCGGCGTCCGATGCCTATACCCTTGTTGGTAAGGTAACACCCGTGGGTGTTCAGGAGGTTTATGAGGAAGTTTGGGGAGCTAAAGTGCGTCAATTTGAAAACAAAGCCGTTTTCATTCAGAAAGTTAAATTGCTTAAGCCAACAGCCACATTCTCCGGCACAGCCGAATACATGTCCTGCTCATCGAAAGATGGCACCTGCCTCCCTCCGGCAGAAGCCGACTTTTCCGTAGCAATCAACGCATCGTCGGCGGCTACAGCACCAGCGACTGCGACAACGGCATCAGCCCCGGCAGCCGCATCGACGGTTACGCCACCAACCTCCGAAACAGCCGTTGCGGCCACTACACCCACCGAAACCGAAACGAAGACGGCAGCCTTAACGGATGCTCAGGCTGACTCAAGCGTTTCAAAAGTGCTCACGCAACCGGAAGCAAGCGTCGAAGAAGGTACACCGGCCGCCAATGGCTCCCTATGGAGTTTTATGCTGGCCGCATTCCTGTCGGGTTTAGTCGCGTTGCTCACGCCCTGTGTGTTCCCGATCATTCCGGCTACGGTTAGCTTCTTCACCAACCAGCAGGGTGGTCAGTGGAAAGCGTTGCTCTATGGGGCGTTTATCATTGGCATTTACGTGCTGATCGGTACGGTAGTATCCCGGTTCAACGGCCCGGCATTCGCCAACTTCGTCAGTACGCACTGGCTGCCAAACATTCTGTTTTTCGCCATCTTCTTCATCTTCGGTCTTTCCTTCCTGGGTCTGTTCGAAATTGTATTGCCCAACTCGCTCATCAATAAAGCCGATGCTAAATCGGAGCAGGGCGGCATTGCCGGCATCTTCTTTATGGCATTTACGCTCGTGCTGGTATCGTTCTCCTGCACAGGGCCTATCGTCGGTAGTTTGCTGGTTGCTTCGGCGGGTGGCGAAGTGGTGAAACCTATTTTAGGAATGGCCGCTTTCTCCTCAGCATTTGCGATTCCGTTTACTTTATTTGCAGCCTTCCCGCAATGGCTGAAGAACCTGCCCCGGTCGGGTGGCTGGCTCAACTCGGTGAAAGTGGTGCTTGGATTTCTGGAACTGGCCCTGGCATTGAAGTTCCTGAGCATTGCCGATCAGGTATATCACTGGGGATTACTCGACCGGGAGGTGTTCCTGTCGCTCTGGATTGTGATTTTTGCCCTGATTGGCTTTTACTTCCTCGGCAAACTCCGCTTACCTCACGACAGCGAGACCAAGTACATCAGCGTGCAGAAATTGCTGCTGGCGATTATCACCCTCTCGTTCGTGGTATACATGATTCCCGGCCTCTGGGGCGCTCCGCTCAAAGCGTTGTCCGGTTATCTGCCGCCCGAAACATCGCAGGATTTTAATCTGACGAATCGACAAATAGCGGCAAATCCGGCCAATGCCCTGACCGAGACGCCTAAATACGCGAACCTGTTTCACCTGCCCCACGGCTTGCAGGGCTTCTTCGATTACAAACAGGCACTGGCCTATTCCAAAAAAGTCAATAAACCCATATTTATTGACTTCACCGGCCATGGCTGCGTCAACTGCCGCGAAATGGAATCCCGCGTCTGGTCGGATCCGGCGGTGATGTCGCGCTTGCAGAACGACTTTGTGGTAGTGGCCTTGTACGTAGACGATAAAACCGAACTACCCGAAGCAGATTGGTACACCTCGACTTACGACCAGAAGGTAAAGAAGACGATTGGTGCCCAAAACGCCGATCTGCAAATCACGAAGTTCAATAACAACGCCCAGCCCCACTATTGCCTGGTCAACAGCGACGGCAAATTGCTGGTATCCCCCAAAAATTACGACCGCGACATTTCGCATTTCGTAGCATTCCTGGATTCGGGAAAGGCTAAGTTTTAATGAATCGTGCCCATTAAGGCGTGGAGTCAGTTTCTTAAAGATGACAAGCCTGGCTTGTCATCTTTAAGAAACTGACTCCACAATAAAACAGCAGCGGTGTTACCGAGGAGTCCGGTTTATAAGCCGATACCTTCGTAACACCGCTGCTGTTTTCCCACCTCATGGCTGGGAGCGCGCCGAAAACCCTCTCCAATAAACCAGGCTTAACGCTTCAGAACACAATTAATTCGGGCTTGCCGGGCTGCGCTACGCCTTCATAGTCCGGGGAAATGGGGGAGCGCCGGAACTCGTTAGGCGTTACGCCCACGTACTTTTTGAAAAACTGGCTGAAATTAGGCTGGTCGGCAAAGCCAATGATTTGGCTGATTGCCTGTAAGGTCCAGTCTGTCTGGACCAGTAGTGCCTTACTTTCCTCTAACAGGCGATTTTTAATGAGTGAACTGATGGGTTGCCCGGTATGCTTTTTCACCAGCCCATTCAGGTAACTCGGATTAAGGTTCAGTTTCTCGGCGTAGTCTTTGGCCGAGCGCATCCGGATCGGATTATCCAGATTGGCCAGGTTCGTTTCTTTTTCGAGCAGTTCGAAGAATGCGTAGACATGGTGGTAATCGCTGGTTATTTCGCCGGTGGGCGCGTAATCCGTCCCCTTAAGACTTTCAACCATAATAAGCTGGACATAGGCCTGCATGGCTTCTTCGGCTAGTGGGTCGCCCGTGGCCGCTTCGGCCCTCATCTGAGTTAACAGACCGTGAATCATCCGGGTCGATTGCTCGGAAAGCCTCAGTATTTTCTTCTCGGTGAAAAACCGATACCGATCGATGATCAGTTTCAGTGAAGGGTGCTGATCGAGGTACCGCTTTTTAAACATGCAGAAAATCCCTCCGCCCACCGTAGGGCTCGCGTTGCGCCAGCACACTATTTCATTCGGGTGCAAAAAAAGAATAGTCCGCTCGTCAATGAAATATTGATGTTTGCCCATTGTTTTTAGCCCGGTGCCGCTGGTCATGAGCATGATCTTGTAGAAATCGCGCCGATTAGGCGACAGATAGTTGTCGCAGCCGCTTTTCTCCCGATCAACGATCTTTATGTTCCAGTCTTCATAGTACAGTCTGCTTACGGGCGTTGTGCCAGGGGGCAGCAGCGATGGCATATCGTACACCATCGTAATGGGCTGCGGGTCACCGATCTTCCGGTGCGGTCGTGTTTTCATAACAGTAAGGGGCTTATCTCTCGATGAACACGTGTCAGGGCAGTAGCTCTATTCGTCGGACTCACAGGCTATAACGCCGGAACAAAGCCTTTGATACACCAAATCCCGGCAACTCATATTTTATCGCAAAAGTGCGATTTTCATAAAAAATGCACTGGTTTCGCTATAAGATCGCCCACACGGTTTGGATAGCTTTGCCTTAAAACTCAACCGTATGAAAACACAAAGTAGAACGTTGGGACAATTCGTCACCTACTTCCTTTTAGGTACGTTACTCTTACAACTTACACATCCAGTTATGGCACAGTCAGCGAAACCAATCAGCCCGCAGGCGCCAACACAGGGGCCTGCGGCCAACTTTACCGGTACCGTACGGGTAACAACACTAGCGGGTCCCAACGCCCAAACCGATTGTGTTGTCAGCCAGGTCACTTTTGAGCCAAAAGCGAAAACGGTTTGGCATACGCATCCCAACGGCCAGATACTGCTGGCGACCCACGGCACAGGTTATTATCAGGAAAAAGGGCAGCCCCTTCAGGTTTTTCACGAAGGTCAGTCGGTCACTATAGCATCCGGGGTGGAACACTGGCATGGCGCGGGCCCAAGCGGGAAGTTTACACACATTGCCATCAACCCCAACGTGAGCAAAGGGGGCGCCGTCGACTGGTTACAGCCCGTTACAGAGGAAGAATACAACGCCCTTCATTGAGAAAAAGATGGCTGCTTCTACCCCACTGCCGCTCATCCTGTTTTTCATAGGTATCATGGCTTGTAAACCGGACGAAAACTCCTTTTCCAAAGCGGCCGATACACAACAAACGGACACTACAATGAGCGATAAACCCATTGGCAGTACGATAAAGATCAGGATTGGGTCTCAAACGTTCAACGCCACGCTTCTCGATAAACCAACCGTTACGGCGTTCAAAGCCCGGTTGCCACTGAGCGTTTCCATGCTTGACCTAAACGGTAATGAGAAGTATTTCAATTTCTCAAAAGACCCGGACGCGGGACCGCTGCCGACTAACGCATCGAACCCCGGAACGATCCAAACGGGCGACCTGATGCTGTATGGATCGAACACGCTGGTCCTTTTCTATAAATCCTTTTCTACATCCTACAGTTATACAAAGATGGGACGAATCGATAACCCGGCGGGGCTTGCTGCCGCCCTGGGTTCCGGCAATGTAACAGTAACCTATGCGGTGGAGTGAACCCGTTGCCGTTAACGAAAAATGTAGGTTAATACGGATCGTTTTGATCGCTTAAGACTGCCTGAAAATAGTTTTTACCAGTCCTGAAATCCATAAATCCTTTGGAAAGGACTTACGGATTTCAGGACTGGTTTTTAAACCAACTGACGTTATGCCTGAACACGAACATTTTGGTGAATTAGACTCTTCTGATTCATCCCGACGAAACTTTTTAAAGCAATCCTCGGCGCTGGCTGCGCTGGCACTGACGCCACCAACCGCAATAGCCGCAGTTGACCACGGCCTTGATGAAAAAATGGCGGTGGCTTTCGAGCAGATGCCGCTTCAGGTCAACATCAACGGCACGATGCAGCAGTTGTCCATTGAGCCAAGGGTCACCCTGCTCGACCTCCTGCGCGAACAACTTCACCTGACCGGCACCAAAAAAGGGTGCGACCACGGCCAATGCGGAGCCTGTACGGTTCACGTCGACGGTACCCGCGTTAACGCCTGCCTGACACTGGCCATGACCACCGAAGGCTGCCAGGTAACAACCATTGAAGGCCTCACGAATGGCGACCCGGCAACTGCCCAATTACACCCCATGCAGGAAGCCTTTATCAAACACGACGGTTTTCAGTGTGGTTACTGCACGCCCGGCCAGATCATGTCGGCAGTGGCTTGCATCCGCGAAGGGCACGCCAATAGCCCGGACGAGATTCGGGAATACATGAGCGGCAACATCTGCCGATGCGGAGCGTATGCGAACATTGTCGATGCCATCATGGATGTAAAAAAGGGAGGAACCAAGGTATGAATCCGTTTCAGTTTACGCGGGTCACGACCCCCAAAGCCGCCATTTCGGCGATCACCAAAGAGAGCGGCACGTACTTTCTGGCCGGTGGCACCAACCTCATCGACCTGATGAAACGCGAGGTCATCATTCCTGAACGGCTGGTCGATATCAATAAGCTGCCACTGGCAACGATTGAAAAAACAGCAACTGGTTTACGGATCGGGGCCATGGCCAAAAACTCAACAGTGGCCGATAACGAGCTGGTGAAGAAACACTTTCCGCTGTTGTCGCAAGCCCTTAATGCGGGTGCCTCGGCGCAGCTCCGGAATATGGCCACAGTGGGCGGCAACATGATGCAGCGCACCCGGTGCCCGTATTTATATGATACGTCGATGCCCTGCAACAAGCGAAGTCCGGTTCAGGCCGGACCCGATAAAGGACGTGCTAACGGGCCGTCCGGTTGTGGAGCCATTGGCGGACACAACCGAATGCACGCCATCTTTGGAACCGAAACGGGGCAATCCGGTCGATCCGAAAAATGCATTGCCGTTCACCCCAGCGATATGTGTATTGCACTTGTAGCACTGGACGCGACAGTGAACGTGTCGGGACCCAAAGGCGACCGTACCATTCCGTTCAGCAATTTCCATCGGCTTCCCGGCGACATGCCGGAGAAAGACAATACCCTGCAACCCGGCGAACTGATCATGTCGGTGGATTTGCCAACGAACCGGTTTGCCGACAATTCGCACTACCTGAAAGTGCGGGATCGGGCGTCGTATGCCTTTGCCCTGGTCTCAGTAGGCGTCGGGCTGGATATTAAACGGAACACGATTCAGGATGTTCGGCTGGCAATGGGTGGGGTTGCTCACAAACCGTGGCGACTAACGGCGGCTGAGGAATTTCTAAAAGGCAAACCCGCTACCGAAGCCAATTTCAAACAGGCGGCCACACTGGCTATGCAGGGCGCAAAGGGCTATGGTGAAAATGATTTCAAGCTGACACTAGCCCCTAACTCAATTGTTGACGCGCTCAAAACCGCCACTAAAAACGCCTGATCATGACCAAAGACTTAAAAAATCCGCCCATTGATCGGATCGATGGACGGATGAAAGTGACCGGCGGGGGCAAGTACTTCGCCGATTTTGAGGTACCTAACATGGCCTATTGCGTCATCGTTGGCAGCGAGATCGCTAGGGGGACCATTGCCAGTCTGGACACAAAAAAAGCGCTGAGCGCACCAGGTGTGCTGGGCGTATTTACGCACCAGAACATGCCGCCTATTCCGGGCTGGGACGCCCCCGTTGGCGGTGAAGCCGACGGCCCGGCCCCCAAACCGAAAACCGAGGAGACCTACCGAATACTGAGCAGTCCTAAAATTTTGTTTGACGGGCAACCCATCGCTATGGTCGTTGCCGACAGTTTTGAGCGAGCCACCTACGCGGCCTCACTCGTCAAAGCGACCTACACCAAGCAACCGGCCCGCACCGACTTACAGAAGCACCTGTCAGAAGGTGTCGCGCCCAGGGGCGAAGAGGGAGGCAACTACGTGCGGGGCACAGCCGACGGCTACAAAACGGCTCCGGTTACGCTGGAAGCGAACTACACGATTCCGGTAGAAGTCCATAATCCAATGGAGCTGCACGGTATTCTGGCTCACTGGACGGGAGCAAACTCGTTGATGATCTACGCCAAAACGCAGGGCGTAAATGCGACACAGCAGGCAATGGCCGAAGCGTTCAAGATCGACCCAAAGAACATCCATGTACATACGGAGTTCATGGGGGGCGGTTTTGGTATGGGTTTACGTACCTGGCCGCAGGAAACGGCGGTCGTCGCTATTGCCCGAAAAATCAACCGGCCTATAAAGCTGGTGGTAAACCGGAGTCAGATGTTTACCCTGGTTGGCCACCGGCCCTATACGGTACAAACGATCAACATGGGTGCCGATCAGGACGGCAAACTAATTGGGCTTGCCCACGCGGCTACCGCCGAAACGGCCAGTTATGAGGACTTCACCGAAGCCACCGTCAACATGACGAAGTTTCTGTATGCCTGCCCCAACGTGAGCACCCGCTACCGCATTGTACGACTCGACCGGAGCGTACCGATTTGGATGCGGGGTCCCGGCGAAGCCACGGGCGCCTTTGCACTGGAATCAGCGATGGACGAGATGGCCCATAAGCTGAACCTCGACCCCATCGAATTCCGGCTCCGCAATTACACCGAAACCGACCCGGAACGCAACCGCCCCTATTCGAGCAAACACCTGAAAGAAGCGTATCAGCGCGGGGCCGAGGCCATTGGCTGGAACAACCGCAAACTCCAGCCGGGTAGTACGCGGGAGGGCGACTGGCTGGTAGGCTATGGCATGAGCACCGGTACGTTCAATGCGTTCCGTTGGGAGGCCAGTGCCCGTGCCCTGCTGAAAGCCGATGGATCACTAACTATTCAAAGTGCCGTGACCGACATTGGACCCGGCACCGGAACGGCCCTGACCATGATCGCGCACAACGTACTGGGCGTACCCATGAATCGCATTAAGGTCGAGTATGGCGATACATCCTTGCCCAAAGCGCCCACACAGGGTGGTTCAGCCATTGTCTCGGCGGTGGGGTCGGCGGTGTTCGATGCCTGCACGAGCGTTAAAAATGAGCTGATGGAACTGGCCCTCAAAGCGGGTGGCCCATTGGCTGGCCGACAGGCCAGTGAATTAACGATGGCCGATGGTATACTTTCCGTCGAAAAAGAGCCGGGGAAAAAGGTAGCCGTCAGCGAGCTGATGCAGGCAAATAAACTGACGGTGATCGACAAAACGAAAGACTCGAAGGGTGGACCGGAACACGCAAAGTATTCAATGTACTCCTTTTCGGTTCATTTCGTGCAGGTACGTGTCAACCCGCTAACGGGGGTCGTGCGCGTGGCTAAAGCCGTGAGCGTGGCCGATTCGGGCCGTATCGTGAGTCCCAAAACGGCCGCCAGTCAGATGATTGGCGGAGTAGCGGGCGGCATCGGCATGGCCCTGACCGAAGAAGCGGTCATCGACCACCGCTTCGGCCGCTTCGTCAACAACAACCTGGCCGATTATCACGTAGCAGTTCACGCCGATGTGCCGGCCATTGAAACGATCATGATCGACAAGCCTGACCCGATCATCAATCCGATGGGCGCCAAAGGCATGGGCGAGATTGCTCTGATCGGATTTGCCGCAGCCGTTGCGAACGCCGTTTTCAACGCTACAGGCCAGCGCGTTCGTGACTTGCCCATTACGCCGGACAAGCTGCTGCGGGCTGTTTGAATATAGCTGGAAATCGACCCGACTTCCAGCCATCCGCCCAGCGTTCACCAATGTCTGAAAATGACAGGGCGGCCGGGCTGAAAGAACTGACGCCCGGCGTGTAAATTGCCAATCAGAAAAAGCTTCAGCCCTAATCGGATAAATAATGAATACGTCGTTAACGGTTATGTCATTGCGTGGTAGATTGTTTGTCAGCGTTGTTCTGTTGTTGGCGGGTATTGGTCAGTCGGTAGCGCAAAACGGTCAGGTCGTTTATAAAACCTACTGTGCCGGTTGCCACGGTGCCCAGTTGCAGGGCAGCGCGGGACCAGCGCTCATCAAAAAAGAATGGAAACACGGTGGCGACCGTACTTCTCTGTTGAAAACGATTCGAAATGGGATTCCATCGACCGAGATGATCAAATTCGAGGGCGTTCTTTCGGCAAAGGAGATTGAGGCCGTCACCGACTTCATTCTTAATGTGCAATCCTCCCCGGAGCTGGTAAAAAAGTCCGACTTACCTCTTCGCGTCGATACCGAACTGTACAAACTCAGGATCGAAAAACTGGTCACGGAAGGCTTGGAAAGCCCCTGGGGAATTGAGTTTGTCGACGCGAACCAGGCGTTGATTACCGGCAAAAACGGAGAGCTTTACGCACTGACTAACGGTAAGCTGGACCCTCAGAAAATTACCGGCCTGCCCAAAACCTACGGCACGGATCTGGTTGGCGGCATGATGGATCTGGCGCTCGACCCGGCCTACAAAACAAACGGATGGATTTACATCGGTTTCAGCCACAATCCGCAAAATAGCCCGGACAAAAAAACGGCGGGAATGACCAAAATTGTCCGTGGTAAGGTTCGGGAGCATCAGTGGGTAGAGGAGCAGACCTTGTTTCAGGTCCACGACTCGCTCCTGGTGACCGGCGGAACACGGTGGGGTTGTCGGTTTCTGTTCGATAAACAGGGGTATCTGTATTTTACCATTGGCGATATGAACCGCGCCAATGACGCCCAGATTTTATCGAGACCTTCCGGTAAAATCTATCGCATCAATCCCGACGGGACTATCCCGAAAGACAATCCCCTCTACGGCAAAGCGAACACCTTACAGGCTATTTACAGTTGGGGGAATCGCAACGCACAGGGACTGGCGCAGCACCCGGTAACGGGCGTGATCTACGCCAGCGAACACGGGCCGCAGGGCGGTGACGAACTGAATATTCTGAAGAAGGGCGCCAATTACGGGTGGCCGGTCATCACCTATGGCATTGACTACAACGGCAGCATTATCACCACAGAAACACAGCGGGATGGCATGGAGCAGCCAATTACCTACTGGACGCCCTCGATCGCCGTCAGTGCCATTGCCTTCGTAACCGGTCAGCGATTTCCGCGCTGGAAAAACAATTTGCTGGTCACAGCGCTCAAATTTGAAGAAATCCGACGCCTGGTGATCGACGGCGATAAAGTGCTCAAACAGGAAGTGCTGCTGAAAGGCTATGGGCGAGTACGGGATTTAAAGATCGGCCCGGACGGGGCTCTTTATGTACTCACCAATGCCCCGGATGCCCTGCTGCGAATTACGCCCGAGTAACGATCGTTCACTTCCGGCAGAAAGTACCTGTATCGCTTTCAGCCGGAAGCGCAACCCAATTTAAGGACAATAAAACTACAGCGAATGACGAGTCAATCTCACAATACCGATATTTTTCAACGGCTACAGGCTGGCGAACTTTTACGAAAAGACGATCCGGAGTACAGCAAATTTGGCGAAGTCGTTGGCCGCGCCATCCGATTATGCGTCCAGATGAATGCTACGGCAACGGACGTTGATCAGGTACGCCGTCAGTTAAGTACCATCATCGGTACCGAGATTGACGAGTCGACAACGATCTTCCCGCCCTTTCACACCAACTTTGGCCGGTTCATTCGGCTTGGCAAAAATATCTTTATTAATCATGCCTGCTCCTTTCTGGACATTGGGGGCATCACCATTGAGGATGACGTTCAGGTTGGCCCACGCGTCAACCTAACCTCCGAGAATCACCCGCTGGACCCGGCAGACCGCACTACGCTGATTCCCCGACCGATCGTGATCAAACGCAATGCCTGGCTTGGTGCGGGCGCTACGATTTTGCCCGGCGTTACTGTGGGGGAGAATGCCGTTGTAGCTGCCGGGGCCGTGGTGAGTCGGGATGTACCCGCAAATACCGTCGTAGCGGGTGTTCCGGCGAGAGTTGTCAAATTACTGGTAAGTGACGGCTGTGACTCATCAGACACGCATTTGTTCAAAGTATGATAACGCACACGTCATAACTGGGCAATATTGGCTGGGGATATTTGCAGGTACCCAAATCCCCAAGCAATGGTTAACTTTTCAAAGCTTTTTTTTATACTTTTTCTTTTTATAACTCATCTTTCAAACGCCCAAACTAATCTGGCGGGCATCTCCGGAAAAATAATCGATCAGGCTGGCAAACCACTGGAGATGGCTACCGTCCAGGTCAAAAATGAATCTACCGGCTTCAAGGCGAATACCGTATCCAATGAGAAAGGTGAATTCCGGCTGAAGGAGTTGCCCCTCGGAGCCCCTTATTCCATAACGGTTCAGTTCGTCGGTATGGCGACTCAGTCACAAACCGGCTTTGCGCTCAACCAGGGTGATCTCTTGCAGGTATCCTTCAAAATGGTCGAGAACACCCAGGAGCTGGAAACGGTCGTGATTACGTCAACATCGCTGACTAACAAGATCGAAAATATAGGCACGGCAACCGCTATTACGGCCAAAGACATCAACCGGCTGCCGGTAAACGGGCGAAACTTTTCAACCCTGGCCGACCTGTCGCCATTGAGCACCGGCAATAGTCTGGGCGGGCAGTTGGGTTCGGCCACTAATTTTACCATCGATGGCATGGCCGCCCGCAGCACCATTGCCGGTGGACAGCCTACGGGGGCTTATTCGATTACGATGGAGGCCGTTCGGGAGTTTCAGGTGGTAACCAACCAGTATGACGTCACCTACGGCAATGCCGGTGGAGGTACCATCAGTACCGTAACGAAGTCGGGAACCAACAAACTGAGCGGCAGCGCCTTCACCTTCCTGCGCACCAACTGGCTGTCGAGCCCCTACGGCTTAAATCAGCAGAAAAGAAACCTTCCCTTTAACACGGCGCAGTACGGCTTTTCGCTGGGTGGCCCCATCATCAAAGATAAACTGCACTTTTTTGTCGCCTGGGACCGTCAGGCCAGCACCCAACCGCTGCTGATCGCCCCGATTCAATCGACGGCCGATGTCCTGCGCTACAACGTGACCCAGGCCACCGAAGACAAGTTTCTGAGTATTGCCCGCAGCAAGTATGGGGTGGGCAGCGCTCCGCAGTTTGGTCAGTTTACGCGTTTTAAAAATACGCAGGCCCTTTTTGCCCGTATCGACTGGCAAATCAATGCGAAGAACCTCCTGACGATCCGTGATAACTACATCTATGATCTGGACAACCAGTCGGACGGCGATAATACAGCCATCAACATGTATGAGGTGTACAGCACTCGCAAGAGTTCCAATAACAGCCTGCTGGCTTCGTTGCGGACAACCATCAGTCCGAAAGTGACCAATGAACTGAAACTTCAGCACTTTTGGGAGTACAATAAAATGTACGCCAATCCGCAATTGCCGGAAGCCAATATCCCACGGGCAACGGTGGCCAATGTGGCCTCTGTAAACCCAACGGATTCGACCAAGACGCTGTTTACGAGTATCCAGTTGGGCGGCCAGCGCTACGGCGGAGACTATTTCAATAATAACCTCGTTCAGTTGGTTGACAACCTGTACGTAAATACCAATAAATTCAACTTCACCTTTGGCGCCGGTGTGACGTTCAGCAACCAGAACTCCATTTACGGAAGTGAAACCAACGGCCGTTTCTGGTATACCGGCCTGGACGCGTTCAACAACCTGGCTCCGTATCGGTTCACACGGGATGTGTACCTGAGCAACACGCCCAATGTTAAATTCAACGTGCTTATTCCGACCGTCTACGCACAGGCGCAAACGACGGTGGCACCGGGTCTGAACGTGACGGGGGGTATTCGTATCGATTATACCGATTACCTGACCAAACCGAATTTTAACCAGACCGTCTTCAACACGCTGGGCTTGCGCACCGACAACAAGCTGGCTACCCTTCAGATACAGCCACGGGTGCAGCTCACCTGGGATGTTCGTCAGGATGGAAAAGATATTGTTCGGTTAGGTGGTGGCATTCTGGGCTCGGCCCTGAACCCCTATTCGATGATCAACAACATGCTGTTTGACGGTAGCCACATTGCCAGCATTGATGTAACCGGTAATCTGGTGCCTGCGCCAAACTTCCCGGCCTACCGTGCCAATCCGGCCGCTGCTCCGGGCCTGGATCTGGTGAATAACCCTAACGTGCCGAAACTGTACACCATCAACATGAATGGCAAGGACGCCAAAGTCCCTACCGTTTATAAGCTCAATGGGTCGTACAGCCACTTCTTCAGCCCCAATTTCAGGATGAGCGTTGCGGGATATATGTCATTTGCCCGGAACAACTACACGTATATCGATAAGAACATGGTCGATCAGCCTTTTTTCACCTTATCGCAGGAGGCCAACCGCCCTGTTTACGTCCCTGCCTCATCGATTTTAACGTCTAATGGCTCACAGAACTGGACCCTTGGCCGTAAAACGACCGAAGTAGGCCGCGTGCTCGAACTGGAAAGTCTGGGTAAAGTAAATCAGGCGGCCGTTGTTGTGGATGCCAACTACCGGTATTTCCGGGATGGCGAAATTGCGGCTTCATACACCTGGAACCAGACGAAAGACAATACGTCTTACAACGGCAACGTAGCCAACACGGCAACATTGGTTCAGTATACGGCTGGCGATCCCCGCATCCTGAATCAGATGAACTACTCCGATAACCATTTCCAGAATAAAATTGTGGTTTACGGGAATACGCCTACCTTCTACGGGTTCAATTTGGGCTTCCGGTTTTCAGGGTTAAGCGGTACCCGCTATTCAATGATTGTGAATGGCAACATCAACGGCGATTTCGTGGAAACAAACGATCTGGCTTTTGTTTTCGACCCTAATAGCCCCGAAACGCCCCAGTATCTGCGAGACGGTATCAATGCCATTCTGAACAACCCCAACGTCGAAAAAAGCGCGAAAGATTACATCCGTAATAGCTTCGGGAAAGTTGCCGAACGGAATGGCGGGGTGAATCCTTTTTACGGAACGGTTGACCTGCGCCTGACTTATAAAGTTAAAACGTTCAAAAAGCAGTACCTCGAACTGTCCGGCGACTTGTTCAACACCGCTAACCTGATCAATAAGTCTTGGGGTATTAACCACGCGCTAGGTGCCACTACGCTGTTGTCCAGAGCGGGCTTCGATCCTGCCACAAACAACTATAAATACGCAGTCAACACTAACGCGGGGGTATCTGGCTTAAGCGGCAACCCGTACCAGTTTCAACTCGGTGCCCGATATGGATTCTAACCGCAAACACCTCCCCTGTTCAGTCCTTAATTTTCGTGACTGATCGGATACCGATTCCAGCGCATGGTCTAACCAGCCTTAGTAAGACTGTTTATCTATAAGGTTAAGTAAAAGAAAAGCCAGACCAAGTTGAGTCTGGCTTTTTACATTTATTAACAAATTATATTTATAGAAAACTAAAAGTTACTATATTTGACTATATAGAAAATTCTTCATTTGTTACAATGTCAGTGAAGCCGGGCAAGTCCATAGCTCTTATCCTCACTTTTTTAATTGGTTTTTCACCGGTCTTGCTGGTAAACTGTGTCCGTTTCAGTGAGCAGAGTCCGCCCCCGTCTAACATAGACACTTTTGATGGAGGTGATCAGGGCTGGCGTGTTTCGGACATTGCGGAAAGTACGGCACCGCATTATAGTGCTCATGGCGGTAACCCGGATGGATACATCTATGCCATCGACCGACTCGAAACGGCCTGGTACTTCATTGCCTCACCCGGCTTTACCCAAAAGGTACAAAAGGGATACGGGAAAGTACTGCGGTTTGATCTCATGCAGTCGAGCATTGCCAGTCAGTACGACGCCGATGATGTTATCCTGACGGACGGAAAAGACAAGCTCACGTTTAATACGGCCTATAACCCCGGCATCACCTGGACGAGCTATCGTATCCCATTGAATGAGTTCAGTGGATGGGAGATCAATCACAAAAAAGCGACGAAAGCAGATATTGAGCGTGTTTTAAGCAACCTAACCGAGGTACGGATACGGGGAGAGTTTAAAGCAAGAGAAGATACCGGCGGACTGGACAACGTATCTATCTTATAGAAAACAGCCGGTACAAAAACAGAAAAGCCGCTGACTATCAGCGGCTTTTCTGTTTTTGTACCAGGAGCGGGAGTCGAACCCGCACGGGCTTGAGGCCCACAGGATTTTAAGTCCGGCGTGTCTACCAATTCCACCATCCCGGCATTCCATGCTTCACTAAAGCGAAGCGGTCTTTACAAAAAAAGCACCGGTTTCGGTGCCTTTTTGTGGAGCGAAAGACGGGGTTCGAACCCGCGACCTCGACCTTGGCAAGGTCGCGCTCTACCAGCTGAGCTACTTTCGCATTATCAACTTCGCCTGCCAATCGGCGAATTGTGGATGCAAAGGTAGGCGTTTTTTGACGCTTGTCAAGTCCTCTGCCCAAAAAAAATCTATAAAATTTTACCCTAACTCGCCCAAAAACTGATTCTGAACGAGTTAGGACCACTTTTTAGAGTAAAGGCTCTTTAACCTGCGTATCGAATACCCCCGTTAAAACCCGGCCATTCCGTTTTACCTGTACCCAGATGCGGTAGTGACCAGCCCTTGGAAAAGCATACGGAAACTCAACCATGTTGTTCGTTTTCATGGAATGACTCATACCCGACATAGATGCGGATAGTACTTTATTTTTATCGGCTTCAGGCAATGTCTTCAGCTTATTGACATAGGCATCAATGCTGTCGCGGAAACGAACGGCATCCGGGTAACGAAATGTCCGGGATGTATCAGCGATTCGACTGGACAGGGACTCTTCTGCGGCCATAGAGTAGGTACCCACCGGATGAAGGTGAATATACACGGAGCCATCAGAACGCAGAATAGCCGCGTGTCCGGCCATACCCAGATAGGGCTCCAGAACTGTTGCTTTTCCCTGAGCATCGGCAACGGCAAATTTCAGGGTGTATAACTTACCGGCCTCCAGTACCGCGCCCGGCTTGTCCATCCAGAGCATGGAAGAGCCATCGTCCAGCTTCATGCTGGCACCCGGTTTTCCACAAACCACCATGTCGTTATCCAGGTGCGGTACGTTGACGGCCCCCGCTTTCACACCCATCGGCTCGGTTAGGAGCCAGCTATCGTCCGGATCCGTAGACTTGGCAGCGACTGCCGACTCCGCCGGGATTTTAAGCGAAGGTACGTCGACGGTATCCGTCAGCGTTTCGGCAAAACCATTTCGATAAACGACATCGGCGTAAAGCAGGTATTTACCCCCCGGCAGAGCTGGCAGGGCCGCTTCGAAATTCAACGTATCCCGCCGGTTAGGATGGAGGTGTGCAAAGGCATCCAGCCCCGGCATACGCACCAGAAACGCGTGCATCAGTTTGCCGTGGTCGGGCAGTATGTAGCTTACCATCCGGCGTTGCCGACGATCTTTGCCGGAACCGGTCGTATCGAATTGAATCGATAGCACCCGCTGTGCATCGGCTACGCGGACCGAGGCTTGGATGGGCGCGGGCTTGTACAACTGCTGGTTCCTGTACTCCTCAGCCGTGCTGTTCCACCAGGTTCGCCAGCCCGTCAGGATCAGCGCGATGGCAACCAGACCAGCCCCCATACCAACCAATCGCCGACGACCGAGTTTAGGCGGAGCGGGTTGCCCCGGCAGCACTACGCCATCCGAATTACTGGCCCCAATGATGGTGACCAGCATGACCACCAGCAACAGCCCCATAGCAGCCAGCCCCCAGCCTGTTTCGGCAGGCATGTCGCGTAAAGCTGTGGCAATGGCCATAACGGGTACAACAACCTGCTGTTTGCCATCAGGGCCGTCGATTGTGAGTTCGATGCTGGATGAGCCGGAACCCATCAGCCATAAATCGGCTTCGTAGCGGTTATCGGCCATCAGGACCAGTTCATCGTGCGTGGGGGCACCTTTATTGCCCGAGCGGAAGTAGATGGGGCGTGCACCAATGCTGTTCACCCGCCCCTGCTCTACATACACCGTAACTTTAGCCGTTCCGGGTACAACATCCGGCGGTTGCACACTGATCAACAACTGGTATTTACCCGCCTGTTTCTGCACAATTACACCCGAACTGCCCACGTGGGCAGATACAATAAGTGAATGACCGAATGCCAGGATGAATGAATAAAGAATAATAAACCACTTTATTCGACTTTGCCTTTTATAGGTTTGGGCTTGCATGTGCCTGATTTCTTTATACTTATAATGTGGCTTATCGAACGACCCGTTTCATCCAGTTACCCCACAGCAAGCCAATACGCGTTGAGAGGGTAGCATATACCAGTGCTTTCGCGAAGCCAATGCTGAAATCGGCAGCCGACTGTATGTTCCAGGGTGCAAACGCGTGGCGATACTCCCAATCGGGGGAACTGTCGTAGGTCCAGGAATACGAAAGGAAAATGCCGTTCTGGGCGTACGGCGACGTCAGCAGAAATTCGCCAAACGGCCATTGAACGGCGAGTAAAACAAGCATAAATCCAACGGCATAGACAACCGACAATACCCAGTCGTTCATCTTGCGTTTGCCTCCTGCCGGGGCTTCGAACCGATGCATGAGCCAGTCGAGAACAAGGCCCGGAATAATCAATACCAGCGGGAATACAAATGGCTGATAGTGCGTGATGGGATTCAGAACCGGGCCAAGACGGGGTGTTGCCGGGAAGTTCTGCAAGACCCAGCTCGGAATCAGCATGCTGAGCATGTAGATGGCCGCAATGGTGGTAATGGGCCAGCGCAAGAGCGAAGCCCGACCAACGGCCAGCAGATAGAAGGGCAGAATGATGGCGGCCGTCGCGTAAAAGCCGGACTCGTGCGATTCGCGCATACCCAGCGACTCCGAAAGCAGCGTGTATAGCATTGTTAGCAGCAACCCGGCCGAAATAGCAAACAGCCACTTGAGTCGGATACCCCGCTGAGCCGCTTCTGTAGACTCTTGAAGTGATTGTACCGGATTTCGGTATTTGTTTTGCAGGGCCAGTACGCCCACAATTGCGCCAAACTGCACCGTCATGATGCCGATAGCCAGAATCGTATGCGGGGGTGTCAGGATCTGAACGTCGAGCCCGTAGGTGTTGTGCCACCAATCATCGAACGGAGCCGATGTAAGCATGGCCAATGCGCCCCACACACAGAACATCGCGCCTAGCGGACCATAGAAGACACCCCAGAAGGGAACGGCCTGTGCGCGGCCGGGATGGTTTTTTGTTAATGTAAGGCTTAAAATCTGGTAAGCCGAAAACAGCCCCGATACAATAGCACCTACATAAATAACCACGTGGGGTGGAGCCAGTAGCCCATCGCGCCCGATACTCATGTGCCACATAATATCCCAGAGCAGGCCTATGAGTACACAAAGGGACGAAAAAACAACGGCGTAAACGTAAGTAGGTATACCCAGCCGCCAGCTACCGGAGCGAGCAGCCGTTTGCTCCCGACCGGATTCAAACGAAGAAGGAAATGCCGATTCCATAGGAATGGATAAAGTGGTTTAACAGCGAAATGATGTGGAAAGATACAAAAAGGTTGCACGCTCTTTTTGAAAAACTTTACGAACGGAAGGTGTAATTTATTTCATATATCCTTGTAAGACAACCAACTAAGTAGATGAGCGAAAATCCTCCTCGCTCAATGGTCGAATTGATAGGGCATTGTATTTATTTTGACGTTAACCCGACCAACCTGAACCCAAATGTGGCGCAGGTTGTCGACTAGACTAAGTAAACGCACGTTTGTCTATGACCATCTCTCCGTTCGACCTGATTTTACTGCTGGGTGCTTTACAGGGATTTATCCTGTCGACGTTGTTATGGACAACCCCAAAAGGACACCGGCTTTCGAATCGGCTGCTGGGTGCGCTGATCGGTTTGCTGGCGCTGATGAGCCTGGCCATAGCCGTACCTCTTTCTAATCGCTGGGTAATCTTCGCGTTGGATTTCCTGCCCCTCATCATGGCCATGCCGCTGGGGCCGCTTATTTACTTTTACACGAAAGCCATGCTGGACCCGGCTTTTCGGCTGGGTCGTCGGCAACGGCGGCATTTTTACCCCGTTGTGGTGGATTGGGGTGCCAAACTAATTGGCTGGATTTTTCTGGGGGGATTGCTTCTTGGCCTGGTTCCGGCATCGGATGGCCCGCTCTGGGGACATGTCATGAATGAATATGACACCTACGCTGATATTCCACGCTGGCTCTCTGTAACTACTTATCTTATTCTGACAAGACGCTGGCTCAACCAGTACAAACAAGCCAATGAAGACCAGAAAACAGGTACTCAGGCCCAGACGCTGCGATGGCTCTGGCAGTTTATCAACATTTTTTTGGGTTTTCAGGTCGTATGGCTCGTGCACCTGGTACCCTACATTATTCCGGATACCCGGTCGGCCTGGCTGGATCAGTTTGGCTGGTACCCGATTTATATTCCCATTGCCGTTTTAATTTACTGGCTGGGGCTGAAAGGTTATCTGCATGCCCGGTATAGCCCGGTCGAAGAGGCTCCTTTCAAAGCCAATGCCACGGTTATCCCCGCCGAAACCGTTGACAAGGCCATTAGCCTGTTGACACATGCCATGCAAACGGACAAACTCTACCTCGACCCGGAACTGACCGTTGACAAGGTTGGGCGGCACGTGCAGCTGCCATCAAAGACAGTGTCTTTTGTCTTGAATCAGCACCTCCGGAAAAGCTTCAATGCGTTTGTCAACGACTACCGGATTGAGGCTGTCAAGCGGCAGTTGACCAACCCCGCCAACCAGCATCTGACCCTAACCGGTATTGCCTTCGAGTGCGGGTTCAACTCACAGGCTACCTTTCAACGGGCCTTCCGGCAGGCAACGGGTCAGTCGCCTAAACAGTATATCGGGCATCAGGCCACGGAATCCTGAAAATCACTGCTCAAATCTGGATTTGAGTGGACTACTGCATTGATTATGGCCTGTTTTGGCCTAAAATCAATGCACCATGAAAACTATCGGTTGCCTTTTCCTTTCATTCCTGTTTTCGTTGGGTGGCCACGCCCAGCCAGCCATCGACTCACTAAAAACCAGAACCCTGCAACCCTCCGACATGCAGACCGACTTCGGTTACCTCCGCAGGCTGCTCGAAGAAACGCATCCGGGTTTGTACCGCTACACGCCCAAAGCCATCATGCAGGCAAAACTGGACAGCCTTGCCGGTACGCTGACCAAGCCACTTCCGTTCTACGATTTTTACCGCACCGTTGAAGCCCTCATGGCCGACATTCGCTGCGCACATACGCATGCATTACCAGAGAAAAACTGGCGCAATAAGTTCAATAAAGTACTGAAAACCAATCCATTTTTTATCTGGACCACTCAACAACGCTTCTTCGTCCTGATGAACGGTACGACCGACCAAACCATCAAACCCGGCTTCGAGCTACTTAGCATCAACGGCCAGCCGATGGACGATATCCGGCGGCAAATGGACCGACACCACTGGGCCGATGGCTATATCCAATCGTCAAAGAGTCAGATGCGGGGTGAACTTTTCAACTTGTTCTATTATTGGTTCGTCGGCCAGCCGGATACATTTTTGCTCAGATTCCGCAGCCTGACGGGCGATACGATTGAGGTGAATACGCCGGCGCAACCATACCGCATGTCGCTTCGGCAAATGATCAAAAATCCCATCAATAAGCAAATAGTCGCCTGGTATGTCAACAAAAAGCAGAAACACCCCTGGCGCTTGTCTTTCCCTGATACACTGGCAAACACTGCTATTCTTCGATTCGATGGCTTTGGGGGCGAGGGGGCCAGAAACAGTACTGAAGCCGTGACCGTCTTTCGGACATTTATGGATAAAAGCCTGGCTAAAATGGAAAAGCAACGAATTCAGCACTTGATCGTTGATGTCAGAGGCAATACGGGTGGGTGGGACAGTCAGGGGATTGAGTTGCTCACGTATCTGATGAAGACGGATTCGGCGGTACCCTATTACAAACGCCAACACAGTATCAGCGATGGCACCACCGGGAGCGAGTTTCTTGTCTTTTCGGATCTCTCCGAAGCCAACCGGAAAAATATAAAAAATGAGTTGACCGCTGAACATGACGGTACGTTTACGCTCAAACAAGACAGCGGCATTGATTCGACGGGTCGAACCCCCAAACGGTATGCTCCTAAACCAAATCGGTTCAGGGGACAGGTTTATGTGCTCATGAATGGCGAAAGTGCCTCGACAGCGTCGGAGTTTCTGGCGGTTGCCCATGCCAATAAAGTGGGCGTTTTTATCGGTACGGAATCCGGCGGTGCCTATGAAGGGGGCAATGGGGGTAGTTTTATTACCCTTGGACTCCCCAAGTCAGGCATACAGGTAACAACACCGCTGGTTTATTACAACAATGCCGTGCCTGAACCAAAGCAGAAAGGGCGCGGCACACTGCCGGATTACGACGTGCCCGTAACCATAAATGATTTGCTGATGCATACCGATTCACAATTTGATTTTGTCGTGACCTTAATCCGGAAGCAGCCTCAATGAAGTTCTGAAAAGCAAACCCTTGTACAATCCGGTGAGTTAGATAGACACGAATCATATCTGCCTATGGCCACTTACCAACCCTTACACGACTGGAATGTATCGCCCACCGAAGCTGTCGTCCTGCAAAATCAGTTACGCGGCCAGATTCGCATCGAACCCCTGACCAAACCAGCCGAAACCATTGCGGGCTGCGATATTTCGTTCAACAAGTTCGAGGAGACGGTGTATGCTGGTATTGTGGTGCTGCGGCTCGATACGCTCGAAACCATCGAAGAAACGGGCGTGGTGAGCATGGCACCGTTCCCTTACATTCCGGGATTGCTTTCGTTTCGCGAGATTCCGTCGCTGCTGCTGGCCTGGCAAAAACTCAAGACCGAACCCGATGTGGTGATGTTCGACGGTCATGGGACGGCCCATCCGCGCCGGATCGGGATTGCCTCCCACGCAGGCCTGTTCCTGAACCGACCGACGTTTGGCTGCGGCAAATCGGTGCTGGTAGGCAAGTATGACGAACCGGCACCGGAACGCGGCAACTGGTCGCCGATGCGGCATTATAATGAAGTGATCGGGGCGGCATTGCGCACGAAGAACAAGGTCAATCCGGTGTATGTGTCGCCGGGCAATCTGATCGACCTCGAAACGGCCATTTCGCTGACGCTGGCCTGCAACGGTGGCTACCGTATTCCAGAGCCCACCCGCCGGGCGCACAATCTGGTGAATGCGATCCGGCGGGGCGAACGGCCGGATTTAGGCTGAAGGGTAGCCTTTTTTTTAGACCCCTGCCACGGTTACCTGGTGCGTTACAGGATAACCGTGGCAGGGATTTAAGCAATAGTTCTGGCGGTTACACCTTCTGCAAAAACATCGTTTTCAGCACCATTACCGTTTTCTCGACCTTGCCTTCAATTTCCTCCGCATCGTCGGTAAGCCGAATGTTTTTTACGACGGTTCCCCGCTTCAGGGTGGCCGATGATCCTCTTACTTTCAAGTCTTTGATCAACTTAACCGAATCTCCTTCGGCGAGGATTGTCCCGTTGCTGTCTTTTACGTCCATTTAGGTTATATAGCTGGTGGTTTTCCGCAAAGGTACGCAAAAGAAAATGGCGGGGTCTGTAGATGCACCGGGCGAAGAAACTATCGACCGGAAAGTATGACTGGAATTGAGACTGCAGACGTTATATGAATAGATTTTGTTAGAACTTAACGAATGATTTGATCGCCGGGAAACGGCAAAGGAGTACATTCAATTCATTGACGATTCAATCCTATTTCCTGTGCAGCCCAGTACACCACCGTCGTTTACAGAGCACCTTAGAAATTACACCATCGCGTTTTACCAGACGCAGCGCAATGCCTTTATCATTATCATTACCCTCCTACTCTCGCTCTATATCCTGACCGTTCCCGATCAGGCAGGCGACATGATCAATGCCGTGATCGACGATGGCGTTTTTCATCGGCTATTCCAGTACATATTGCTTAGCACACTGGTCTGGAGCTGGCTCGTGTATGGCTGTACGCGTATGATTCTGCATATTTCACCCGTTGGCCTTCGCATCAATAAAGAATGTGACGTGTTGCTCCGATGGCTTCCTAAAGTCGGGGGAGTTATTCCGGCCCTGATTCTGGCGTACGCGTTCTGGAAACCCGACCGCTGGCAACCGTATCTGCTCCTGTTGGAAAGCGGCTCGATGCTCGTCCAATTCCTTTGGGTAGAACGCAACGTCTCTGTTTTTGAATTACCCGATCACTGGCGTTTTTCGGACCGGTACACCAATTTTAAGCAGGATATCCGGGGGTTGTGGCGGCATCCCCTGGGGCGGCTGGTGATCCGGACGGGCGTTGTGCTGACCCTGTTTTTGATTGCGTTCTTTAGCCTGCCGGTCCAATGGGGGCTGGCCCAGCGGCTGCGCCCCACGGCTATTATTATTTTCGGTATTACGATGTACACCTTCTGGGGCAGTGTGGTGGTATACTTCAATGACTACCGCTACCGTCCGCTGGTGCTGATAACGGTGGGCTACCTGGTTATCATCAGTGCATTTAACGATAATACGGCGGTTCGGCAGGCCACGGACAATACAGTGCCGCCCATTTCGCAACGCCCGACCGTCGAAGCCCATTTTGCCCAATGGGTAGCGGCCCGTCGGCAGGAGGATGGCGATACCATTCCGCTGGTACTGGTAGCAGCCGAAGGCGGAGGCATTCGTGCATTGAACTGGACCGCCGAGACGCTCATCCGGCTCGACTCCATCATTCCGGGCTTCAGTCGGCATGTGTACGCGCTGAGTGGCGTATCAGGCGGGGGCGTGGGCACGGTTTTTTACACGGCCTTCCTGCGCGATTTTGCTGAAGCCGACCGCACCCGCACCTTCGAGCAGTTTCGGAAAGTGATTCGGGATGATTATTTATCGGGCGTATCGTCGGCGCTGCTCTTTCCCGAATCCGTGCAGCGGCTTATTCCGGCGCCGGTGCCCTCGCTGGAGCGTGCCAAATGGCTCGAAGACTCGTGGGCGGCTTCCTACTACAACAACCTGGCGTTGTCTACCCTCGATTCGTCGCTGACGCAGTTGTACCAGACACGGGCGGGTTATAATTATAACCTGCCCTCACTGCTGCTCAACGGCACTCTGGCCGAATCGGGGCAGAAAACTATCACCTCGAACCTGAATCTCGACGCACGTTATTTCAAAAATGTGGTCTCTACCCTGGATGTGCTGGAAACGGATATTCCCCTCAAGACGGCGGCTTCGTTATGCAGTCGATTTCCCATTGTGACCAACGGCGGGCTGATTCAGAAAGATACTGCCGTTGGTAAAGGTCGCATACAGCCATATGGCGGACACGTGGTTGATGGCGGCTACTTCGATAATTCGGGTGTGGAAACCTGCATTCAGCTATTGAACAACCTCGTTCCGTCCATTCGTCGGCTCGACACGACCGAGCGGGTCACGGTTATTCCCTACGTGCTCTTCATTCAGAATAGTAATAGTATTGGCAATCTGCCACACAAGCGGTCTATTCTGCAGGAGATCCAGATTCCGTTGCTGGCGTTTCTAAATGCCTGGGACAACGGCTCCGTTACCCGCGACAATATGTTCAACTCCTTCATGGACCGGTTCACCAACCCAAAAACCAACTACCTGACCCTCCGACTAGCCTACAACGAGAAATATCCTCTCGGCTGGTTCATGTCCGACAGTGTAGCCCGGAACATCAGCCAGCAGGCCAAAGATTCGATCAGTCTGAAGAATAGAGAGCTGGTTCGATTAAAAGGCACGTTCGGGCGGTTGGGTGTGAAACGAGCCGTGAACTAGTGAATCCGTCGTACTTTAGCCTCTCAAACAAACGTTTGTTTCCGGCATGAACCTCCGCATCAACGGCCGCATCTGGCTTGAAACACTGTCGAACGATACCGCCGACCGATTCATGGGCATTGGTCGCCTGGAATTACTGGGCCACATCCAGCGTACCGGCTCCATCAATCAGGCCGCCAAAGCCATGAACATGTCGTATAAACGGGCCTGGGAAATGGTTCATTCGATGAATACCCAGGCCAGCACGCCACTGGTGGTAACGCAAACCGGAGGTGAAAAAGGCGGTGGCACGATCATAACGCCCGAAGGCGAAAAGTACCTCAATCACTACCGGGGCCTACAGGAGCGATTTCAGAAATTCCTGGCCGACGAACTAGCGAATTTACCCTGAGAAGGCTGGCACGAGCCAATGCCTATGCCAGTTAGGGGTTACTCTATTTCGCTACTGGCAAAGCGCGAACCCATCCGTCTTTCCCGAAACGATTTCAGTTGTTCTAAACGTGTTGTAAAACTGACTTGAACAGACCGGTAATGCTCAATTAGTTTGTCTTGTTGGTCAGACCTATGACAAGTCGTTTCAGCTCGGGCAATGAGTTTATCCATTCGTTTAATGGATGACAGCGTAGACTCGATCTCCCGTTGGTTAACTAAGAGTGCTCGCTGAAAAAACATCCTCGACGATTCCGTTGAACATGGTTCTTTTACCGGAGAGCCGACTAAAGCTTCCTGCCACTGCTGCTCCAAACGACCGAAAGGACTGTTAGCCAATGATTTGTCAGGCTTTTTAAGTGGCTGATAAGCTGTTGGGCAGTCGTCAGAAGGAGATTTTCCAACTTGATTTACCAGATTTATTAAACTGGTCTGATCCTCCGGAGATAGTAGTGCGATGTATCTGGCACCGATGTGTAATATATAGTTTTCTAGTAATACATCTATTGGTGGGATCTTTTCCATAAATCGACCTACTTATTGTCTATTATAAAGGTGTAAAGGTATACTCATTTTACGGTAGTAACACCATCTATCAGCCAGGCCGCTCCATCACTTTTCGATGTAAAGAGACACCCGTTATTTCCGTCAAAACATATCGGTCGTTATATTTCGACGGAAATAACGATTTATGCGCTACCTTTTACTGGTTCTTTTGCTGATCTGTTCATACGCACAGGCCGATATGCTACCCGACAGCACGATCAGCCCGAAGGATTCGCTGCGCAAAATTCAGCTCAACGAGATTGTTATTACGGCTTCACGCATTCCCGAAAATGTCCTTAAATCGCCCGTAAGCATTGAATTACTCGACGCCCGGCAGATTCGACTGTCGGCTCAGCCCTCCTATTTCGACGCAATTGAAAACCTCAAAGGCGTTCAATTACTGACATCAAGCTTAGGGTTCAAGGTGTACAACACGCGCGGCTTTGCCAACCCGACCAATGTGCGCTTCGTGCAGTTGGTGGATGGTATGGACAACCAGGCACCGCATATTGGAGCGCCGATCGCCAACGCACTCGCCCCCTCCGATCTGGATATTCAACGGGTGGAGATTGTACCCGGTGCGGCTTCGGCACTTTACGGCCTCAACGCCCTCAATGGTCTGGCGCAACTGATAACCAAAGATCCTTTTTCGTCGCCGGGCCTGAGTATGAGCCAGAAAACAGCAGTCAATCATGTTAATGATCCGCTGGTTACGGCCACAGTTTACAGCGAGACCAGTCTGCGGTATGCCCGGACGGTGGGGTCGCGGGTGGCGGTCAAAATTAACCTTACCTACCAGAGCGGCTACGACTGGATTGCCCGCGACCAGTTGGACCTGAACCCTAACGCCAACACCTCACTGGGCCTGACGGGTGCGAACAATCCGGGCAGCGACCTGGTCAACAACTACGGCGATGAGTCGGCCAACCGGCGAACACTGACGCTGGGCGGGAAAAAATATGTGGTATCCCGAACGGGTTATTTTGAGAACGACATCACGGATCTGAGCCTCCGAAATCTCCGGGGTGATGTAGGTTTATACTGGCGAATTCGTCCGAACCTGACTCTCTCCTACCAGTATAAAGCCGCTACGCTCAACAACGTGTATCAACGCACGAACCGCTTCCGGCTGGAGAACTACCTGCTCGACCAGCACGGCCTTACGCTCACATCACCCTCGGTGCAGATCCGGGCCTACCGAACGCGCGAAAACACGGGCGACTCCTACAACATCCGATCGATGGCCGAAAATATAGATAAGTCGTTTAAATCCGACAACCAGTGGTTTACCGACTTTTCGAACCAGTTCATGAGCCGTACCACAACCGGCCAATCCATAGCCGACGCCCTCCGCACCGCCCGAACCACGGCCGATGCAGGCCGTCCGCAACCGGGTTCGGAAACCTTTAACCAGCAAGTGGATAAACTCCGCGACATCAACAACTGGGATGTTGGCGCGGCTCTGCGGGTGAAATCGTGGCTATACCATGCCGAAGCGCAGGTAGAGCCAACCCGTGTCTTGTGGGCGAGTTTCCGGCAGAAAACCGGCATCGACCTGCTGGCGGGTCTGGACTTCCGGCGCTACGTGGTCTTCCCCGACGGTAATTACTTTATCAACCCGGACAAGACCAGCAATAACCTGATCTATGGCAAAACCGGGGGTTTTGTGCAGGCATCACGCTCCTTTTTCGGCGATAAACTAAAACTCAGCGGGTCGATCCGCGTCGACAAAAACACCTATTTTGACCCGAAAGTCAACCCCCGGATATCAGCGGTATTTTCGCCCGCCGAAAACCATACGTTCCGGGCATCGTACCAGACCGGCTACCGGTTTCCGTCGTTGTTCGAGGCATTTTCCAATGTCAACTCCGGTGGGGTGAAGCGCGTTGGCGGGCTGAAGATCATGTCGCAGGGCATTTTCGAGAACTCGTATCTGCGTACCTCTATCGATGCGTTTCAGGCGGCTCTCAATACGGATGTCAACATCAATAAACTGACGACCGAACAGGCGATTCAAAAGAACAAAGGGCTGTTGAGGCCCAACACCTATACTTACCTGAAACCCGAGCAGGTAAACAGCATCGAAGTGGGATACAAAGGGCTGTTTTCCGACAAAAAGCTGTACGTGGACGTTGATTTCTATTTTAACGTTTACCGTAATTTCATCGCGCAGGTAGAGGCCAACATTCCCAAGGGCAAGAACCCCGATTCGCTGGCCTATTACCTCTCCGACCGGAATCAGCAGGACCGCTACCGCCTATGGACCAACTCGAAAACGAAAGTGTATAACTACGGATCGAGCCTGGGGCTTCGGTATGCAGCGGGTCGAGACTGGGTGATTTCGGGCAATGCCTCGCTGGCCAAACTGGATCGCACCGACCAGGGCGATGGGCTGGAAGAAGCCTTTAATACGCCAAGATGGATCACGAACGTGGGCGTTTCGAATCCGACACTCTGGCAAAACCTCGGGTTTTCGGTAAACTACAAATACCAAAGCTCCTTCCTGTGGCAGTCGTCACTGGCAACGGGCGTTGTCCCGGCCATAAACACTTTCGACGCGCAACTTAGCTACGCCCTCCCTAACCTTGGCCAATCGGTCAATTCGCTGTCGTTTAAAGTGGGCGGTACCAATCTGCTTAACCGGCCCTATACCACCTTCACTGCCGGGCCCGCTGTGGGGGGATTTTATTACGTTACCGTCGTAGCAACGGCCCTGTAGGTACGGCTTACTTCAGCGAATCATGACCAATTAAGGTGTAGCGATCTGGATAAAAACCAGGTTTATGGACCGGCTCCAGCCTGCATAAAAAAAGCGTACCCTACACAGAGAGTACGCTTTTCAAAGAGAAAACAGATATCAGGAGGCTTATTATCAACTACTTACCCCAATCAATCGACTATGAGGCATATAGTTATTTTTTGGCCATATACATCACCCGCCACACCTTACCTTTTACCGAGTCGGAAATGTATAAGGAGCCGTCGGGTCCCTGAGCCAGACCAACCGGCCGGGCTTTCGCATCACCGGGGCTGGCCAGGTCCAGCTTACCCGCGTTGACATTGGTACCAGGTTTACCTTCTTCGGCTACACCGGCAAAGTTTTCGGCAAATACTTCGTACTTACCCGATGGCCGTCCGTCTTTTCCAAATGGAATAAACGCCACAAAATAGCCGCCCTGTTTCAGCGGAGCGCGGTTCCAGGACCCGTGAAAACACACAAATGCACCGTTTTTGTACCGCGCCGGGAAAGCGTTTCCGGTGTAGAACAGCAGGTCATTGGGTGCCCAGTGTCCCGGAAATGCCATAATGGGCTTATCTTTTCCGGCACAACGGTCTACTTTCGAGCCATCGCCACCGTATTCAGGGGCCAGCAGTTTCTGGTTCTTCTCGTGGTTGTTGAAGCAGTATGGCCAGCCAAAGTCCGACCCCTCTTTCACCATCAGCATCTCTTCGGAAGGAAACTCGGCACTGTACTCGTCGGTGAAGATTCCGCCCCAGTTGTTCAGGTTGTCGCGGCCGTGCTGCATGGCGTAGAGTGTATTGTTGGCGGTATTCCAGTCCAGGGCAACCGCGTTACGAATACCGGTAGCGTAGCGCTTTCCATCGGCTTTATGCTGATTCAATTTGTTGGCGTCGAACTGCCAGATGCCGCCGTACTCTTCCAGAATCGGGCAGGGGTCCATGCCTTTAGAACCCTTCTGCCGGTCTTTTTCCTGGCAGGCGTTTGAGGGGGCACCGAAATTAACGAACAACTTGCCATCCGGCGAGATGGCCAGCGACTTGCTGGCGTGCTGACGTTGCAGCGTCAGGCCCGTAATGATCGGCTCCATGGGTGTCGTCTCCATCACCTTGCCATTCGTCAGTTTGTACCGATATACCGACGTGTCGGACGAGGCATACATGTAGCCATTGTAAATAGCCATCCCCGTGCCGGTATTGTCACTGAACTTAATGGTCTCGTCGGCGCGTCCATCGCCATTGGCGTCGATCAGCTCAACGATGCCTTTGCCTTCATTGAGTTTTTCAAGTTTCACAAACACCGTTCCGGCATTGTCGACCGCAAGGTGGCGGGCTTTACCGAGGTTATCGGCAAAGACGAGGGCCCGAAATCCATTCGTTAGTTTAAGGCCGCCATTATCAGGATCAGGCGCTATGGCCGCGCGGGTCGCCGACACCGTGTGAGGCTTTGCAGGAACTGATTTTGTTGCCTTACCGGGCCTCATAGTGCCAGGACCAGCCAGTGCTAAGGTCGTTGTTGCCGTAACTAAAAGTACGATTGCTTTCATGGTAAAAAGTTGCTTGGGTTACGCATTGCACGCGTCAACACCCGGTAAACGGGAGGTAGCGGACAAAAGTTTTTGTGGTCTGTAAGTAGACCAGCTTGTTTGTGTATTTTTGATGACTACAATAGTAGCCATTTCTACATGAATAGATATATGACTAAACGGATTACCTTGTTTTTTAATCAGAGTACACTTCTGCTGTTAAGTTGGCTTCTGGCCCTGCCGCTTTACGCACAGAAAGAGTTACCAACCGTTTCGCTGGCTCAACTAACACGGCCCGCTGGCTGGCAGCTGGTCGGTTCGGTATCCCCAACGGCCGACGTGACGTCCATGCGAACACAGCCCGGCAGCACCATCCTGACCGGTTCTACAGAACCGCTGACGCTGTTGACGCCCACCGATGATTTTCGGCTTCGCTTCGATGTGCTGCTATCCGCCAACGCCGATCTGGTGCTGACGTTGCCCACGGGTCAGGCAATTTCGTTTGCCGGTACCCAGGAACTTGCCCGGCTGACCAAAGCCCCCGGTTTGTGGCAAACCGTTGATGTATGGTACAAAACCGGCAGTGCCAACCGGCCCGCTCTGCTCGAAAAACTGGCTCTTAACGGCGTAACGGTGCGCGAAAGCCAAACGCTCAACAATACCAAACTGGGGCCGCTGACGATCATGACCAAAACTGGTTCAGTAGCGATCCGTAACGTTGGTTACCGGGTCATGTCGCCCCGAACGGTAGCGCAGTGGAGCGGCCCGGTTAGCTACACCATCGTTGAAGGCGGCTACGTGACCAGCCGCGATGAGGCCCGCAGTAAAAAGGTTCTGAAACAGGACACCACCACCCTGCTCACCTACGAAGTGTCGTATGGCCAGCCTCGCCAGTATTCCATCCTGTTTTCGGGCAAACTGAATGCCCTTCAGGCCGGAGACTATCAATTTGAGCTAAACCGGGGTGGCGTTGGGGGCGTGTGGATTGATGGCAAAGAAGTTATTCCAACCGACCACCGGGAACTAGGGCAGTCCAGCTTCGGCACCACGACCCTCACAGCGGGTCCACACACGGTAGACGTCTATTTTTCGAGGTCCTGGTTCCGGCCCGGACTGGGTTTATTTGTATCGCAGGTGGGTACCCGCCCACAACCGCTTCACTCCTTATCGTCGCTCCCCGAGCCTGATCCCGTGGCAGTGGTAAGCGTTAAACCGACCACAAAAGCGGAACTGGTTCGCTCCTTCGTGCAGTTGCCGGGCGAAAAGACCAAACGCACCCACAGCCTGTCCGTTGGTTCGCCGGAAGGGGTACACTATACTGTCGACCTGAACCAGATGGCGCTGATACAAACTTGGAAAGGCGATTTTGCCGACGTAACTGAAATGTGGTATGAGCGGGGCGAACCGCAGCTGCTGAGCCCGATGGGCGTACCTGTCCGGCTACCGGCTCAGTCGCCCCTGATGGTGCTGACGAACGACGCTACGGCCTGGCCCGACAGTCTCGGCGAAAACATTCTGCAATACAAAGGCCTGACGGTCGATAAACAGGGCATACCTACCATGGAGTATACACTGGCCGGTGCCGCCGTTACCGATGCGATCCGCCCGGAAGGTAACGCCCTGGTGCGGACACTGACCCTAAAAGGTTCGCCGGATGGTACGCCCTACTGCCGGGTAGCCGCCGGAACCACCGTCGACGAAGTGAGCAAGGGTGTTTATGCCATCAACGACCGCAGTTACTACATACGTTTCGATCCCAAAGCCAAAGTAAAAGTGCGGCAGAGCAACGGAAAGCAGGAAGTATTGCTACCCGTCGATGTGAAAAACGGGGCAGGATCGGTGCAGTATTCGATTGTTTTTTAATGTTTTCGTGAATGTTGATGAATGAGAGTATCACCTGGGCTGACTTCGAGAAAGTAGACATTCGAGCGGGTACCGTCGTAGCGGTTGAAGCGTTCCCGCAGGCACGCAAACCGGCCTATAAACTGACCATTGATTTCGGCGAATTAGGCACCAAACGGACTTCGGCACAACTCACGAAACTTTATCAACCCGACAACCTGATCGGCAAACAGGTGGTGGCCGTGGTGAATTTCCCACCCAAACAAATTGCCACCTTCATGAGCGAATGCCTGGTGCTGGGTGCCGTTGCCGACGATGGTACCGTAACCCTGCTCCAAACCGAACGGCCAACGCCGAATGGCTTACGAATTGCCTGACGTTTCGCTCTTCTCCGCTTTTATAGTATACGTCCTGAACTTAATCAGACTATGAAAAAATTAATGCCCCTACCCGGTCTTCTTCTTGCTCTTTTACTCCCCCTCTCGACTGCACTGGCTCAGCGCCCGGCTACGGAAGAGGATTACTACCGAATCGTGACCTTACCGATTCCGGAAACGATAAAACTCGAAGTGGGTGGCCTGGCTCCCCTGCCCGATGGCCGTCTGGCCGCTTGTACCCGCCGGGGCGAGGTCTGGATCATCAGCAACCCCTACATGCAAGGCAGCCGCGTACCAACCTATAAAAAGTTTGCGTCGGGTTTGCACGAGCCGTTGGGCCTGATGTGGCACCCAAAAGGGTACTTCCTCTGCACGCAGCGGGGCGAAGTCACGAAACTGGTCGATAACGACGGCGACGACGTAGCGGACGAGTATCGCTCATTTTACAAATGGCCTCTGTCGGGCAATTACCATGAATACAGCTACGGTCCCGTGCTGCTGCCCGATGGCGACATGATCATTACCCTCAACCTCGACTGGATCGGGTACGGAGCCAGCCTGGCCAAATGGCGCGGCTGGATGCTCAAACTAACCGAAAAAGGCGAAATGACACCCTGGGCAACGGGTCTTCGGTCGCCCGCCGGGTTCGGTATTCTGCACGATGGCAGCATTTTCTACACCGAGAATCAGGGCGACTGGGTTGGCTCAGGCCGGATGACGAACCTGACCAAAGGCGCTTTTGCCGGGAATCCCGCCGGTCTGCGCTGGTCGGGTGAGCCGGGTTCGCCTTTATCGCTCAAGCCGGAAGAGGTCCCCAGCACAGGCAAGCCCATGTTTGAGGTGGCAAAAACCGTTAAAGAGCTGAAAGTACCCGCCGTCTGGTTTCCGCACACGCTGATGGGCATTTCGACCTCCGACTTCAAGGAAGATACCACCAAAGGCGCTTTCGGACCGTTTGCCGGGCAACTGTTCGTGGGTGATCAGGGCCACAGCAAAATCATGCGCGTGGCGCTTGAAAAAGTTAACGGGGAGTGGCAGGGAGCCTGTTTCCCCTTCCGCGAAGGGTTTCAGTCGGGTATCATCCGCACCGTTTGGGGTCAGGATGGCTCCATGTTTGTCGGTATGACGAGCCGGGGCTGGGCCGCTACGGGCAAAGACCCGTATGGTATCCAGCGGCTGGTCTGGACGGGTAAAATGCCATTCGAGATGAAGACCATCACCTCCAAACCTGATGGCTTTGAAGTGACCTTCACCGCCCCCGTCGACCGGAAAACCGCCGAAAGTCCCGAAAGCTACAGCCTGAACAGCTTCACTTACAAATACCACAGAACCTACGGAAGTCCCATTGAAAATGCCCGTCCGGTACCCATCCGGGGTGTTGTGGTAGCGCCCGATGGGATGAGCGCCCGGATCGTGGCCGACACCGTTCTGCGCGAAGGCTACATTCATGAAGTGAAAGCAGAGGGCGTCCGGTCGGCGTCGGGTATGCCGCTGCTGCACTCGGTTGGTTATTACACGCTCAACGCCATTGCGCCGGGTGAGAAACTGACGCTACCCGCCCGCGCCGTTGCCATGGCCAAACACGACCATGCCGAGATGATGGCGGCCGAAAAGAAAGCGGCCGTTACCACCAGCAAAAACGTAAAATCGGTGAACGCCAAACGGACGGTAACCATGCCCGCCGACTGGGCCAACGGTGCCGATCAAACGCTGACGGTGGGCACGAAACCCGGCCTGAAATTCGACACGGATAAACTGGAGGTAAAAGCAGGCAGCCGGATCAAACTCGTCTTCAACAACAACGACGACATGCTGCACAACTTCGTGATCACGAAACCCGGTGCGGCCAACGCCGTTGGCGATGCGGCTCTTCGGCTTAATCTGAACGGCCCAAAGATGAACTACGTACCCGCTACGTCTAACGTGCTGTATCACACCAACATTTTACAGCCCGAAACCTCCGAAACGATCTATTTCCTGGCGCCAACCGAGCCGGGCGATTACCAGTTCGTATGCTCCTTCCCCGGCCACTCGTCGCTGATGCAGGGAACGCTGAAGGTGGTAAAGTAAACGTTGCTGCTTATCCTTTTCTAATGACGCTTTCTATGGGAGCGTCATTATTTTTACAGGTCATAACTGCTCACCGGCACTTTTTTTCGTTCTATCCCTATGCGAACAGTTACCTTACTCACTTTACTACTGCTTACTATTTCGATCAGTGTCAACGCCCAGCGTCGACGCGACGAAGACACCGCTCATTACCGGACCGTGCCCATACCGGCCCACCTGCTGCCCATTGAACGGGCATATGGCTCATCGTCATTGGGAAGCGTATACTTCTACGGTGGTAAAAAACTCTCGTCGCCCTATTCGCTGGAGATTCCGTTCTATGAGCTTAACGACCCCGATGTGTCGCACCGTTTTCAGGTATTTCGCACTGTAACGACCCTGAGTCGCCTGACGGCACTCTTACCGCTGGCGTATATTTTACTGAGCAGTAACCGCACGGGGGGCACGTACTGGACGGTTTACGGAGGTTCGATTGCGGCATCGTTAACGCTTTCGATTATCGGGAACGGGCAGGTCAATAAGGCCGTCACGCGCTATAATGAACTGCTGCGTCAACCCCGCGTGGGCATGTCCCTGGCTCCTGTTCCGGTAACGGGGCAACTGGCCGCAGGGGTAGGGGTTTCGTTGGGGTTTTAATAAAATGATGTTGTTTAATACCCAAAAAATTCACCCCGCCCAAAATTCAACCCTCACCCATAGGAATACGCATGTCGTGTCGTCTAATCTGAACCTTGGCAACCTGTTTCGGCACTGCCCAAGTGTTCATTTTACCGCCCTACCATGCAAAAAATCCTCACGCTCACCGTATCTCTGGGCTTCCTGTTTGTTATCAGTTGCAGTAAACAGGCCGACGACACCGTTACGCCATCAACGACGGGAACGACTAGTACCACGACCACGACGGGCACATCGACCTATAATGACCTCTGGATTCCGCCTACGCTATCGGGCACAACCTTTAACCTGACGCTCGCCAAATCGACTAAACAACTGCGGTCGGGTTCGGTGACCAACACTTACAGCTATAACAACACGTCGTTCTGGGGTCCTACGCTGATCATGAATAAGGGCGATCTGGTGAAGCTGAACGTGACCAACAACCTGGCGGAAGCAACAACCACCCACTGGCATGGTTTCCATATCCCGGCCGTTATGGACGGTGGCCCGCACCAGATGATCGACGCTGGTACCACCTGGTCGCCGTCGTTTGAGGTGAAGAACAATGCGGGTACCTACTGGTATCACCCGCATCTGCACGAAAAAACCAAGGAGCAGCTAACCTACGGGGCCGGTGGCCTGATCATCATCAAAGACCCCGTTGAATCGGCGCTGGCCCTGCCCCGCACCTATGGCGAAGACGATATTCCACTCATCCTCACCAGCCGGAACTACACCTCAACCAACGCCTTCGACCTCTCCAATCGTGCCTATGGCGACTATCAGTTGACCAACGGCACTGCCAATGCCCAAGTGAGTTTACCAAAGCAATTTGTGCGGCTGCGCATTCTCAACGCCGAAATCGAACGCGGGTACAGCCTGGGTTTCAGCGACAACCGAACGTTTTACATTATTACCAACGATGGTGGACTACTGGATACGCCGGTACCGGTAACGCGGGTAAAAATGATGGTAGGCGAGCGCGTCGAGATTTTGGTCAACCTTGGCAACGATGCCGTTGGGTCGAGTCTGGACCTGATGGCGTACAACGCCGGGCAGGCCTTTGGCTTTCCGGGTGGCGAGCCCAGTACCAGCGGGGATTTCGGAAGTTTACTGAACAACAAGGATTTTGCCGTGCTGCATGTTAATGTGAAGGCCTCTACACCAACCGGCATCACGGCCCTTCCGGCCAAGTTGACCACAAACACATACTGGACAAATGCCGACGTGACCAACAGCCGAACCATCACCATCACCGGCGGACAGGGTGCCACGGCCTTTTCGTTCGACAACAACCTCTACGGCGAAACGAGGATTAACCACACGATCAAGCTGAATGCCATTGAAAAATGGACGATCACCAACAACAACATTTTCGGGCACTCCTTCCATATTCACGACATTCAGTTCAAGATTATTTCGAGAAGTTCGGGGGCTGTGGGTACGCACGAATCGGGCTGGAAAGACACGGTTTTTGTACCCGTTGGCGAAAGCGTTTCGGTGATCGCCAAGTTTGATGATTTCGCCAGCAGCACCAACGCCTTTATGTACCATTGCCACTTCTCGAACCACGAAGACGGCGGCATGATGGGCCAGTTCCTGGTTGTTCAATAAACCTATTCGTTTCTTAAGCTCGTCGTATGAAAAAATGGTTGCTCGCCGGTCTGCTGCTTTCGTTTGGGGCGTGTTTGTTTCTCTGGCTGAACAACTCCCGAAACCCACCGCCAGTAGAGGTTGTCAATTATGATCCGTTGCTGCAAAAAACCGATAGCGGCTGGTACTACAAAGGAGCGTTGTTTTCAGGCTACATGGTCGAGAAGGAAAAAGATGGCCTGATCGTTTACCGATTACCCATCGTGGATGGTCGGGAGAACGGACTGGCAAAAGGCTGGTATAATACGGGCGAGAAACTACTGGAACGCCGATTCGTGAACGAAAAAAAAGAAGGGATTTATAAACAGTGGTGGCCCAACGGCCAGCCCCGGTACGTGTTCCACTACCGCCACGATCAATATGATGGACCGCAGCTCGTCTTTTTTCCGGATGGTAAGAAACGGGAAGAAAGCCGTTATACCCTTGGTGAACAGGACGGCCCCCAACGCGTGTGGGACAAAGACGGCAAATTGATAGCCAACTACACCATCCGGAATAAACGGGCTTATGGGCTTACGTCGGTCAAAAGCTGTTTACCCGTTATGCACTGATAGTACTAAACACGAGACGATACGCAGCAAACGATGCCGAAAAAGGCTCATCATTATTCGGCGCAGACATTACTTATCAAAATATTCATTGGCCCAGCCATTCTAAAAAGCGCGAACTAGGCTGGGTTGTGCTTTTTTAGTAGTTTCGCTGATTCAATCAGCAAACTCATGCAAACAGGTACATCGCGTCTCCTTTTTATCGCTTTCCTTCTTTTTTCACCCTTACTCAACGCACAAACCATTGTTAACCGCGACCCCCAAATCGCAGATCTCATTAGCCAGATTTCGGCCGATAGCCTGCGGGCTCATATCAATGGCCTCGTTAGTTTTGGTACCCGCCATACGCTGAGCGTTCCAACCGATGCTAACGCCCCCGTCGCGAAGAAAGGCCTTGGTGCCGCCCGCCAGTGGATTCTTGGCAAATTCAACCAGTACGCCAAACAGTCGGGTGGGCGCATGACCGCTACCCTCGACACCTGGACACTCCAGCCCGACGGTCGGCGCGTGGACAAGCCCGCCAACATGGGCAACGTGATGGCCACCCTGAAAGGTACCGACCCCACCGACACCCGCGTTTTCATTGTGCAGGGCCACATGGACAGCCGCGTCACGAACGTGATGAACCGCGAATCGGACGCGCCGGGTGCCAACGACGATGGCTCAGGCACGGCCGCCGTCATTGAACTGTGCCGGGTCATGAGCAAATCATCCTTTCCGGCCACAGTCATTTTCGTCACGCTGACGGGTGAAGAGCAGGGCTTATTAGGTGCGGAACACTTGTCGGAGCGAGCCATCAAGGAGAAATGGAACCTCGAAGCGGTGCTCAATAACGACATTATGGGCAGCAACAACAGCAGCGACACCCGCATCATCGACAACACTCGCATCCGGGTATTCAGCGAAGGGTTACCGGGCAATCTAATGAAAGACACGACCGGACGTATCGGACAAATCCGGCAGTTTGGCAATGAAAACGATGGTAAAGCCCGCACCCTGGCCCGTTACCTGAAAGAAGTCGGAGAGCGGTACGTCGAAAATCTGGAGGTCGTCATGGTGTACCGCAATGACCGGTACCTGCGCGGGGGCGACCATACGCCCTACGTACAGCGTGGTTTTGCCGCCGTTCGTCTGACCGAGATGAACGAGAACTACGAACATCAGCACCAGGATCTACGCACCGAAAACGGCATTGAATACGGCGACTACCCCAAGTTCATGGATTTCGAATACCTCCGCAAAAACACCGCGATCAACCTGGCTACACTCGCCAACCTGGCGAAGGCCCCGGCGGTCCCCCAGAAAGTAACGGTCGATGTTCGGAACCTCACTAACGCAACGGTACTATACTGGCAGGCACCACAGACAGGCAAAGTGAAGGGGTATTATGTATTGATGCGGGAAACCTACTGGCCATTCTGGCAGAAGAAATTCTTCACGACCAAACTCGGCATGACCCTCCCCTATTCAAAGGACAACTATTATTTTGCCGTGCAGGCCGTCAGCGAAGATGGCAACGAAAGCCTACCCGTTTTGCCGGTTCCGAATTTGCGATAGAGGTGATAAAGACGAGCGTTAGGCTTCTCAAAACCTAACGCTCGTCTTTATCGAGATCTTGAGAATCGAAACACCCTTGTCTGTCAGGTTTGAGAACCTGACACCACGCAGACGGTCTCTTTCTTGTCGTACATCAAACGCTTAATCTACGTCAAATCCCCATGTCCAACCTCTCCAAACGTCAATTCCTGAAATCCCTTGCCGGAACAGCCGCCTTATCGACTTGGGCAGGTCTGGATGAAACGCTGGCGAAGGTGGCGCATGTACCCTCGGCAACACTAGCCCAAACCGAAGACTTCTGGACCGACATTCGGGCGGCTTACCCCGTTACGAAGGACTTTATACAGCTCGAAAACGGGTATTACTCGCTGGCGGCACAGCCCGTGATGGACAGTTACCTGAAACACATTCAGCGGATCAACTCGGTGTCGTCTTACTACATGCGGACGCGCCAGTTCGATGATAAACGGGAATCCCAAACGCAGCTGGCCCGATTGCTGGGCTGTTCCCCCGACGAACTGATCATCACCCGAAACACCACCGAATCGCTGGATACGGTCATTGGCGGACTGAGCTGGAAAGCGGGCGACGAAACCATCATGGCGCAGCAGGATTATGGGGCCATGCAGGATATGTTCAAGCTTCAGGCCCGGCGGCACGGGATTGTGAACCGAACGCTTTCGTTACCCAACCACCCCAAATCCGATGCGGAGATCGTAAGTCTGTACGAGAGGGCGATTACGCCCAAAACCCGGCTCTTGATGGTGTGCCATATGGTGAACATCACCGGGCAGATTTTGCCGATCCGTCAGATTACCGAGATGGCGCATAAACACGGGGTTGAGGTGCTGGTGGATGGCGCCCACGCCTTTGCTCAGCTGAACTTCAAACTGGCCGATCTCGGTGGCTGCGATTACTACGCGAGTAGCCTGCACAAATGGCTCGGCACACCACTGGGAGCCGGCATGCTCTATGTTCGCAAGGATAAGATTGCCGGTATCTGGCCCATGTTTGCTGATAGCAGCGTTCCCGATACCGACATCCGGAAACTCAACCATACCGGAACGCACCCCGTTGCTACCGATCTGGCTATTCAGGACGCCATCAAATTTCACGAAAGTATTGGCATCGAACGCAAGGAAGCCCGACTTCGCTACCTGCAACGCTACTGGACAGATCAGGTACGGCACAACCCGAAGATTATCCTGAACACGCCCGAAGCACCCGCCCGCTCCTGCGCCATCGCCAACGTAGGGGTAGCCGGGAAAACACCCGCCGAGCTGGCAAAAGTACTGCTCGACAAGTACAAGATATTCACCGTCGCCATCGACTCGCCCCCGGTGCAGGGTGTGCGCGTCACTCCCCATGTATACACTACCACCGCCGAACTCGACGCTTTTGTGAAGGCGCTACAGGAGTTGGCGGGGTAACGTACCCACGGGCCGGGCCGCGTTCGGCTTTAGCCCCTGATTTATCCACTACGATAAACTACTAATACGATCAAAACAAGGACTAAAGCCGAACGCGGCCCGGTCCAGGAATACATTTAATCAATTACCCTATGAACCGCTCGATCCTCTTTTCTCTTTTTGCCCTCTCATCGCTTGTGAGTATGGCCCAGACGCCGGTAAAAAAACGGCCAATCAACTCAAAGGATATTTACCGACTACAAACGCTGAGCGATCCGCAGGTATCACCCGATGGTAAATGGATTGCATATGGCCTATCAACAGTCGATACGACCAAAGACAAACGTAGCTCCGATGTCTGGATGGTGAGTTACGACGGGAAGGAGTCCATTCAGGTAACCAACAGCCCCGATCCCGAATCGAGGGCGCGGTTCAGCCCCGATGGCAAATACCTGTCGTTCATCTCCTCGCGGCAGGGGGCTACCAAAGGGCAGATCTGGCTGATGGACCGCCGGGGTGGCGAAGCCAAAAAACTCACTGATCTGAAAACCGATCTGGAAGAATACGTCTGGTCGCCGGATGGAAAAAAGATCGCGATGGTCCTTCGCGACCCCGATTATGCCGATTCGGCCAAGACCAAAGTCCGCAAACCCTACGTACTGGACCGCTACCACTTCAAGGCCGATGTGAAAGGGTATCTCGAAAAAGGGTCTTCACACCTCTATGTATTTGATATAGCAACCAAAAAACTGGATACGCTCACAACGGGCGACTATGACGAATCCTCGCCGGTCTGGTCGCCGGATGGTTCGCAGCTGGCGTTTGTGAGTAACCGCACCGAAGACCCCGACCGGAATCAGAACACCGACATTTACATCATCGACGCCAAAAAGGGGGCCAAAATGAAACAGCTGACCTCCTGGCCGGGCTCCGACAACAACCCCGAATGGAGTCCCGACGGCAAACGCATTGCCTACACGCGCTCTACGGCATCGGGCAATTTCCTGATGTATGATCAGCCCGTTCTGGCCGTTATCAGCCGTGATGGGGGCGAGCCTACACTTCTCTCGAAAGCAATGGACCGCCCCATTCGTAACCCGCGCTGGGCCAAAGATGGGCAAACGATTGGCGTACTGGTACAGGACGACCGGCAGGCCTACGTAGGTCAGTATACGCTGGACGGGAAATTCACTAAGCTCATTAGCGGTAACCGGGCTTTTGGCGAGTTAGAGCCCGTAGCCGCTGGCACTTGGGTCACGCTCATGAGCGAGCCACAACTACCCGGTGAACTATACGCCATCGAGAACGGCGCAACACGCCGGCTTACGCATACACACGATGCATTTATGGCCCCGCTCGAACTGGCAACCGTAGAAGGATTTACATCGAAAAGTAAAGATGGGGCGCAGGTATCCAACCTATTGTTCAAACCCGCCAATGCACCCGTTGGTAAGAAATTACCCACCATCTTCTTCATTCACGGCGGACCCGTATCACAGGACGAATTCTCGTTCGACATAACCCGGCAACTGCTGGCGGCCGGGGGCTATGCGGTGGTAGCGGTCAACTACCGGGGCAGTAATGGGCGGGGACTTGATTACACCAAAGCCATTTACGCTGACTGGGGCAACAAAGAAGTGCTGGATATTCTGGGAGCAACGGATTACGTCGTTGAAAAAGGCATTGCCGACCCCGACCGACTAGGCATTGGCGGATGGAGTTACGGCGGTATCCTAACCAATTACACCATCGCCACCGACACCCGATTTAAGGCCGCTGCCAGCGGAGCCGGTAGCTCCCTGCAACTATCCATGTACGGCATCGACCAATATACAAATCAGTACGAAACGGAACTGGGTGCTCCGTGGAAGAACACGGATAAATGGTTGAAATTATCCTACCCGTTCCTGAAAGCGGACCGTATCAAAACCCCAACGTTATTTATGGCGGGCGAGAAAGACTTCAACGTACCGACGGCGGGCAGTGAGCAAATGTTTCAGGCACTCCGGTCGCTGGGCATACCAACCCAGTTAATTATCTATCCGGGCCAGTTCCACGGCATCTCCGTTCCCAGCTATCAGAAAGATCGGATTGACCGGTATCTGCAATGGTTCGATAAATACCTGAAGCCAAAAACAATGTAAGTGTTCATTGCATCAATAAGTGTGTTTTTAGCGTATTTACGGTAGTGCTCTATTATTATTTTTTGTAGCTTACCATCACTTGTCCCTGTTTCGTTTTGACTTTACTGAAAATCAATTGTTTATGAAGCATTATGTATATGTGTTCTGCCTGGTCGTCTCGTTCGTAGGGCTGACATCCTGTAATAAAAACAGTGATCCGGCACCACCACCGGCCGTTGTAGGGCGCTGGGAATTGAACCGAGGTTTACTGAGTGGCTTTCCAGCCACCGCTAACATCAACGGAGCAGCCCTCGACTTATATTATTTCGAATCGTTTGGGTCGACTATCGATGTTTATTCAGACAATACCTTCAATGAAAACTATAAAAGTGTAACGGTTGATGATGCGGGTGGTACCTGGGACTTTACCAACAACACACTTACGCTGAAGTACGACGCTGGTAGTCAGGAAACATATACCTATTCTAAAACCAAGAATATTGAAGAGCTTGCCGCATCAGTTCCTGTTAGCTATACCCTCCCGGTATCGTCGACGGCCACGGCTGTTGGTAAAGTTCAGTTGATTTACCGGAAATAAGACGCCCGGTACACCTGATTAGTCTTTTTAGAAAAGGACAGTGTATCAAAACACTGTCCTTTTTTATGTGCCATCTGAGTTCAACAGGATCTCGTTAATACATGATCTACCAATGATAGCCTAACAAATGAAATTTGATCAAATGGGCATCTTTAATTCTATTAAAGTCTTTATCAATCCCTGATAATTTTGAAATAAGCAGAATAGCCAAAATTTTTTAAAAGGTATTCTTACGAAAAAAACTCTTTTATTGACATTAATTCGTACTTTCACAAAACCCTATCTACTAATGAGTTAGATTTTGTTTTACTTTTATTTTATCCCTGATAAGTACAAAAACACACAAATATGTCATCACAACTATCTCGTCGGGACTGGCTTCGCGCCAGCGGCCTTCTCACTGCTGGCCTTGGTTTGAGCCGGTTTACACCAGCTGCCGCCGGTAGTCCTAATGCCCCTTTAGCTTCCGGATTTACGAATGAGTTTGCCTTTACGGACGACCCATTTGAGAAGATGTCCAAACTGAAGGTTCGCCTGCTTGCCAACGAAAACCCACTGGGTATCGCTCAAAGTGCGAAAGATGCCATCATGAAAGCAGCCGAAATTGGCAACCGCTATGCCTGGATGGAGTTTGGCCCAATGAAGAAGTTGATCAGTGACAATGAAGGGGTAAAACCTCAGAACATTCTGATGTCGCCGGGGTCATCGGATATCCTGCTCGCTGCCGCCGAACACTTCGCAAAGGGGGGAGGCACCATTCTTACCTGCCGCCCTACCTACGACGACCTGCTGGATAAAACCACCAAATTCGGCGCCACTATCAAGCCCATCCCTTTAACGAAAGATTATAAGTTTGATCTGCCCGCGCTAAAGGCCGCCCTCACGCCCGACGTGAAGCTGGTGTACATTGTGAACCCCAACAACCCGACGGGCACCATCCTGTCGCCGGCCGAACTCGAAGCGTTCTGTCGGGAAGTGGCTCCCAAAGTCCCCGTCTTCCTCGACGAAGCCTACATTGACTTTTTGTCGCCTACAGACCGGCCCATGCTCGGCAAGCTGGTGGCCGAAGGGCTGAATATTATCCAGGCACGTACTTTCTCAAAAATCCATGGCTTTGCCGGTTTGCGTTTAGGTTATGCTATGGCTCAGCCTGAAATGTTGAAAACACTGCACCAGTACATCGGTGCCGAAGGTAATGTCAGCATAACGACCCTGATGGCCGGTATCGCCAGTTACAAAGACGTAGCCTGGCAGGACCATTGCCGGACCGAAAACGCAAAAGCACGCGATTATACGACCAAAGCCCTGACGAACATGGGATATGAGGTCATTCCGTCGTACACCAATTTTATCCTGTTCCCAATTCGCATGAAAACGGGGGCTTTCAGCAATCAGATGTTTGCGCAGGGCATCGGCATCCAGACACGCGACTTCAACGGGCAGCCCTATTGCCGGGTCAGCGTGGGTACCATGGACGAAATGGCCATGTTCATTGATGGATTCAAAAAGGTAGTTGGCTAAAAAAGGAGGTAGGAGCGAGGAGCGAGAAGTCAGGAGTTTTGCCAAAGCAGGTTCTTATTCTCGCTCCCGACTCCTCGCTCCTATTACTGAAAAGGAATGACACGAAGAGACTTTATTAATTCAACAAGTGCCAGTTACGCCAGCCTCCTGGCTTGGGGAATGTTGCATCCCGCACCGGCATCGGCCCTCGACTTACCCGCCAACGGGAAGACGAGTGACGGCAAAGGTCGGAAAGTCATTATTTTAGGGGCCGGCCTGGCCGGTATGACCACCGCTTATGAACTCGGTAAACTGGGCTACGACTGTACCGTTCTGGAAGCCCGATCTCGCTCCGGTGGACGCGTCTGGACCGTTCGCGGGGGTACCAAAGAAACCGAATTGGCGGGCGGAACGCCACAAACCTGTTCGTTCGAAAACGGTCTTTATTTTAACGGCGGAGCCGCCCGCATTCCGCACCACCACCAGATTACGCTGCAATACTGCCGCGAACTGGGCGTACCCCTCGAAATCTTCAATGGGGCTAACGAATCGGCCTACCTCTACAATGAGGGCGGTACCGGCGATCTAGCCAACCGGCGTATGCGCATTAGTGACTATCACTTCGATATGCGCGGTTACACAGCCGAACTACTGGCCAAAGCCCTCGACCAATCGTCGCTGGATCAGCAACTCACCAAAGAAGACGTTGAAAAGCTAATTGATTTTCTCAAGAATGAAGGTGACCTGAACACTGCCCATCTTTATAAAGGCACTAACCGCCGGGGTTACAAAGCAAAGAGCGATCCCGGTGCAGGCCACACACCCGGCACCCTAACCGACCCTTACGGCCTGACAGATTTACTTCGCTCGGGATTTATGCAGCCCGTTTTCTATAACGTGGGAGACTATGCCTACGAACAGCAGTCGACGCTCTTGCAGCCCGTTGGCGGTATGGATGCAATTCCCAGAGCACTCGAAAAAAAGCTGGCCGGTAAAATCTTTTTCAATGCGCCGGTCAGTGAGCTTCGGAAGACCGAAAACGGCGTTCGGGTGGTGTACCAGAAAGACGGTAAGCCTGTCGAGATTACCGGCGAGTTTTGCGTCTGCACGCTGCCCTTGCCTATGCTTAAAAACCTCGAATCCGACCTCTCAGGGACGGTAAAACGAGCGGCCGACTTTATTCCCTACATGAAAACCGGCAAGATCGGGCTTCAGTTTAAGCGTCGTTTTTGGGAAGAGGATGACGGTATCTATGGCGGCATTTCCCGAACCAACATGGACATAAACCAGATCTGGTACCCATCGTTTGGCTTACAAGGCAAAAAGGGCGTGTTAATTGGCTACTATAATTTTTACAGCCGAGCCGAAGCCATTGGCGCTTTACCGGTTGCCGAGCGCGAGAAAATCGCGCTGGCCCAGGGGGGTAAAATTCACCCGCAGTACCCATCCGAATTTGAAAATTCCTTCTCGCTGGCTTGGCATCGACTGCCGTACAGCGGTGGCGGCTGGGCTACCTACGATGATGCCACCCGTAAAAAATATTACGCAACTTTACTCGAACCGGATGGTAACATCTATTTCGCGGGAGAACACACAACCTACCTGACTGCCTGGATGGCGGGTGCGTTCACATCGGCCCGACGAACGGTCGAAGCACTCCATGCCCGAGTTGGTGAATACACAAAGAAATAATAAGTTTTACGTTTGTCATGCTGACGAAGGAAGCATCTTCATCAATATTATAAATGTGTCCTGTCCGAAGATGCTTCCTTCGTCAGCATGACAGAAAATACTATGAAAAACAACCTGCTCTCTATTGTGATCTTTCTGTGTTGCGCCCTGGCAACACAGCTACTCAGCCAGCGTGTTTCGGCACAAACAGCAACGGCCAGTGCCAGCATGACCGCTGAGCAATTAAAAGCAATCAAAGCCATTAAAGTGGCTAACCTCGACAAAGACACCTATTTCAAATCGGGCGGCTTTATTCTGGATCGCTACGAAGAGCGCCCGGCCTATGTGTTCACATACAGCGACGGGGTAACGCGCAAAATTTATCTGTACAAGGTATTCACCGTGGAAGACACCAAGGAACTTGGTTTACTAGCCATTTACCAGAATACCAAAACCAACGAGGTGAAGCCGTTCGTGATCCCCGGTGCTACGGGCGACCGGAAAGCGTGGGATGCCTACATCGATGACCTCAAATATGTTGGGGAGAAAGAACCCGGCCTGATGTCAACACTGACGTTCGTACTGTCGCGCGAGATGGCGAATCTGCTGTCAGGTGGCGCGGGCAAGACGGAAGAGGGTGGCAAGAAAAAAGAAGAGTATAACTTCTGCTTTGCTGCCGATGCGCCGGTTACACTGGCCGATGGTTCATCCAAAGCCATCAGCGACGTAAAAACGGGCGATATAGTACTCGGGTATAATGCTAAAACGAAAACCCTGACCCCAACCCGCGTTACGAACGTGACCGTTCACAAAAACGCCGAATTCAACCTGGCTGGCGTGTGGCTGGCTTCAGCAGACGAACTAACCGCCGGTACTCGTAATACCCTTGTGGCCCCTATGTTACTGGAAGCAACGGGTAACCATCCCGTCCTGACCGCAACCGGTCGCAAGGCTTTGGGCGACGTACAGGCCGGAGAGGTACTGTACCGCTATGAAGCAACAACTAACAGCGTTGTTGGCTATAAAGTCGTTCGGACAGAAGCCACCATCCGGTCGGTGAAGGCCGTCTACAACCTGGCGACCGAGTCGGGTGCTTACCTGATCGGCGAAACGGTGGTGCTGGATAAGTAGTCCCTGCAAAGCGAATTTCCCTCAAACAAAATGCCCTCTGAATCATTCAGAGGGCATTTTGTTTGAGTAGCTATTTTACCAAATTATGGTAACGACCGTCAGTTACTTTACGATGGTTTGATTGATTTTCACGTTTTTGAGCGTTATCCCGTTCACTGCTTTTTTATTAATAGCCGCGTTTTTACTATCGACGATAATATCTTCGAACTTAAAATTGAATAGACGGTCATGTTCGGATATGGCAACGTCGAAGCCCCACTCTGCTGAGCGGCCGCATCGATAGCTTTCTGAATCGCGCCGGTCTGCACGAGGGTACTGTCTGCCAGTGCACCGAAATCTATAATTACATAGGATTTCCCAAGTTCGGCAAGACTCACTTTGCGAATCGTCGTAAACCAGTTACCAACGGACTACCATACGGAAACGCCCTTTACCCCCGTTTTGGGCGAAAAACTGGGTATACAGCATCCCAATACACATCAGGGCGACCACTAGTTTTCTCGTATTATTTTAGACGCAACGAGACCAAAAAGCGGTTTAGACTGGGATTGTACGCGCAGACGGTGAATTTTGGCTACTCACACTCAATTGCCTCCGCGCCAGGCCCGGTCCTGTAAGCTCTGGCTGTCATTGGCAACGGGTTGACTCCATCAGGATGACAGCCTACAGGGCGGTTTCCTGTTCATATCGCTTGCCGGGTTCATGGCCAAACCGGTCGCGGTAGAGCCGGGAGAAATACGAGGCTTTTTGATAACCTACCTGTAGGGCAATCGTTTTAATCATGGCTTCGGGGTGCAGTTCGAACAGTTCATGCGCGACCTGTAGCCTGATTTCCTGAATAAGCTGATTGGGCGATAAGCCCGTCAGAGTTTTAGTACGACGGTACAGTTGCCGCTCGCTCACGTTGGCAATTTCGGACAGCGACTTAATAGTTAACTGACTATTAATCAAATTTTTACGAATAATAAACTGAACAAACTGAAGCCAGTCAGCATCGTTCATCGTTGCCAGCGCGATCACCTCACCGGCACCCTCGGCCTGTTGCCAGACGCGTTGCTCGTCGAAGCGATCCAGTAGATTTTGCACACGGGTCAGCAATTCTGATTCACTGAAAGGCTTTGTCAGGTAGTCGGCTACGCCCAGCTGAAGGGCCTGTAATCGAACCTCCAGATCGGCCCGTGCCGTAAGCAGAATAACCGGAATTGAGCGGAGCAGAGCATTCGACCGGAGTTCACTGACGAGCGCCAACCCATCCACTTCGGGCATCATAATATCGGATATAATCAACTGGGGTAGCTGATTCTGCGGACACAAGCTTAATATACTAAGGGCCTCCCGGCCGTTTTGTACCGTGCTGACCCGGTAATACGGACGTAGCAGTGTTTGTACGTAAAGAATAATATCGGGATTGTCGTCGATCAGCAAAATAGAGGGCTGGCTGACGCCCGGAATTTCGTCAGCGATACCGGGCGGGTTGATAAACAATGGGTTATCACTACCAAGGTTAGTACCAAGCGTGGGGGAGCAGTCCGGCGACAGGACAGCCGCTGTTGTGGTTGAGTGCTGAACAAGGCCCTGTTCAAATGGCCGTATCGGATAGGCGATCCTGAACGTACAGCCTTTGCCAATCTCACTGCTCACTGTGATGGTGCCGCCCCAGAGTGCACAATATTCCTGACAAAGGGCCAGCCCGATTCCCGTTCCTCCGCGCAGGGGTTTGTCGGGTTGGTTGGATTGAAAGTACCGCTCAAAAATATGAGGCAGGTCGTCGGGGTGAATACCCAGGCCCGTGTCGATAACGTCGATTAGGGCATGACCATCCGTACGGGTTAAGCGAACAATGATACTGTCGCCCAACGACGTATAGTGTATGGCATTAGCAACTACGTTGCGTAAAACAGTCTCGAATTTTTCCGTATCTAACGGGAGCGTCAGAGGGGTATCGAGACCCGTCACCCAAAGGTCAACCCCGTTAAACTGGGCTTGTGGTCTGAACGTATCCACCAGTTGCCGGATCGTTTGGGTAAGTTCGGCAGGTTGCTCATTAAGGCCAAACTGCCCACTGTCGAACCGGGTCATGTTAAGCAGGTCCGTTACCAGTCCCAGCATCTGCTGGGTATTGCGTTCCATAGCCTGTAGCAGTTGAAGGGTGCCGACGTCAGAAATCCGTTTGGCCAAATACTGGATAGGTCCCAGAATCAGAGTCAGCGGAGTACGAAACTCGTGGGATACGTTGGCAAAAAACCGGGTTTTAAGGGTGGCATTGGCCCGCAAATCGGCCGCCTGCTGTTCGATTATAGACTTATCGCGCTCAATTTGGGCCGTTCGTCGGGCCACTTCTTCTTCCAGCTTTGCCCGTTCAAGCACAAATCGCTGGTTTCGGCGGTTAATTTCAACCAGAAAAAGGCTCAACACCAGCAGTAACATCAGCAAGACGAACCAGGTTTGCAGGTAAAACGGTTTCGCAATGCGGATGGGAATACTAAGCACCGGCGATACCCAGTCGCCGTTTATGGTCTGAGCCCTTACCTTCAGTGTATAACTGCCAGCGGGCAGGCCGTTCATGCGCAGGTCCATCTGGGGTTGTATATCCCATTTGTCCTGCCAGCCGACAATGCGATACCACAGCCGGGTTTTGTTCAGAAATCGGTAATCGAGCACAGAAAACGACAGCGAAATTAGTCGATCGTTGGCGGTAAGCTCAATCTCACCCTGTTTTTGATAGTCCGCCAGGTAGTCGACCGTTTGACCGGTATTGACGTTTAACTTATGGTACCCCGTAATCAGCATGGGGGCCTGGGCTGGTTTCTCGAACTGAATCTGATCGGGGTAGAAGGCCGTAATGCCATTCAGTCCCCCAAAAAACAATTGCCCATCAGCGGTGCGGCAAAAGCTGGTTCGGTTAAATTCCTCGTCGGCAATCCCGTTTCGGACATGAAAAATTCGTACCTGATGCGTTTGTCGGTGAAACGCCATGAGGCCATAATTGCTGGGGAGCCAGAGCCGGTGCGCGTGGTCTTCATAAATGGCATACAGCGTATTGTCCGACAGGCCATCTTTCTGGGTGAATTGCTGATACTGACCCGTACGGCGATTCCAGCGAACCAGCCCGCCCCCCCGCGTGGCCAGCCAGTACACCCCCGCCTGTTCAGGATCGGGATGCACAAACATGATATGGTCGAAGGGTAAGGTGTTGTTGTGGGTGCTGTAGCGGGCCGTAATGCCCCGCAGGCTGTCGAGCAGATACAGTCCCGATGAGGCCGCCACCCAAATCTGTGACGACCGGTTCGCCGATGCGGGTGATGCGGCATACCGACCGCCCCCCTCCCTGTCATCAGGAAAGAAGCCATTGATGCGGTTTTGGGCCAGTTCGCTAAACCCATTGTACCCGTCAAAGGCCCGAACCTGTTTCTGGCGCTCATCGAATACCGAAATCCCATGCTCGTGACCGATCCAGACCCGATGCCTGCCATCGTGCCAGAGAGCACTGCCAAAATTGTCGGTCCAATTGCGGACGAAGGGATAAACACGAAACCGGTTGGTGGCACCGTCGCGGTGAATCAGGTAGGTTTCGGCCGCCCAGATATCGCCCCGGCTCGTGCCTATGGCCGGGTAAAGGCCTTTTAGATACTGTTGGACTGAGTCGGTGGGGGAGGCTAACGGCTCGCTCCGCCCCGTTTCTAACTGGAGCCATTGGCTGGTGGTAGTATTGACCCACATCCGGTTGCCCTGCGGCACCATGCCCCGAATCGAAAAACGGGCCGCATCCGATTTCGGATCGGCCTGATATAAATACCGCTTAAACCGGTCGGCTTCTACCGTGATCAGCACTACGCCATCTTCGGTACCAAACCAGACCGCACCCGTCCGGTCGATAAAGGCAGGCCAGAAAAGCTGCATACTGTTGGTGAACAGGTCGGTTTTGCGCAGGTCGAAGATGACGCCGTGGGTGGGATGCCAGGCAAAACAGGTTCGTTTACCGCTGATCCAGAACAGCTTTCGGATCGGGTCGTACCGCGCCTGGGCTCCATTCAGCAAAGTAGGGTCGTTGTCGGCAAAGGGGCTGGCCGCAAACGGAATCGGTAACGGACTGAGAGTGCCATCGGGGGCCAGCCGAAACAGAAACTGATCGAGTAGATGGGCCGACAGGCGGGGCAGCGCAGGGGCTCCTGCGGGGGGCGGGCTGGCCTGCAAATAAACGGTCCCATCAGGTTCGCACCAGATGGGCTTGAGCCGATGGGGCAGCACTCGCCGACGGATGGTTTGCCCTCTCGCATCTACTTCGAGCAACAGGCTGCGTTGCGGGGTTTGGGGTGTCGCCATCGACAGCATCAGGTTGCCCTGCGGGGTTTCGAGCTGCCCCAGCAACTTGACTGGTTTGCCGGATTCAGCATACCGCCCAATCGACACAAAACGACCCTTTTTCGTACAGTGAATGAGTTGGCCGCCCAGAGTAAGCAGGAACTGAAACGACTGACCGTTTTTTTCGACGAAGGCCGTAATGGGGTCGTTGCGAAACAGCGAGGCTTGTTTAAAGGCAACCTCCACCGGCAGCGGGGTAGTTTTGCCAGGCGGCAAAATCAGGAGTTTATCATATTCCGTGTTGAGGTAGCCCGTTAGCCACAAATTACCAACCGGATCGGTCAGGATGTGGTTTACCATCGGCACATACCGCTTGTTTTGGGGGGTGTTGGCCTTCGTGGGGAGGGCATGAAACCGTTGCCCATCGAACCGATACGCATTGTCGAGGGTACCAATCCAGACAAAGCCTTTTTTGTCCTGCCCAACGGTAAACACATACCGGTTGGGTAATCCCTGTTCAACGGTGAGGTGGCGTGAACTGAACAGGAACGGCGATTTGGGAACCGGAGCCTGACCACAAACAACAATACCGGACCCAGCCCCCACCAGCCAGCTAAGTAGCAGACTGACTTTCAGGCAACGGCTGAGGGCGTTGCAAAAGCACTGGTAACGCATATCAAGTTACGATAAAAGTAGTCGCTCTGGTAGCTTCTATCCACCCAACTAAGAGCCGGCAGAAAACGGAATAAGCAGTTTGAGCGCTAACATGTAGCTAAAATAGCAGTCAAAGCCGACAAAAATGCGGTTTGGCAGGATTGGGGATACGATTGGCAGAATTGGGGATGTGGTTTGCCGATTGAGGGATACGATTGGCAGGATTAGGACCGGAAAATTAGGGTGCTTTGCGGGTATAAATTCAATAACCCAATTACAGATGCATACAATCTACTCCCGTTTCTTTCCGGGCCAGTTGATCCCCGCTGGCTCTCGTCGTTTATCTGGCCTATTGCTGTGGCTTTTGGCACCTTTGCCTAAGCCTGGTTCATCGTTTTCTCCTACTCATTTTTCACGTATTATGACGCATCAATACATCAGCCGCATTCTCCGGGCGTTTTATGTGCTTGTCTGTTGGCTAGTCCTGGCCCCAGCCACTCAAGCTCAACCCGGCACCATCTGGACCAGCCGGACGTCAGCCGCCGATAATCAATGGACCTCTGTCACCTACGGCAATGGCCTGTTTGTGGCCGTGGCAGCCAATGCCAGTGGTAACCCGGTGATGACCTCGCCCGATGGTATCACCTGGACGGCCCGCACAGCAGCCGCCGATAATGAATGGACATCCATCACCTATGGCAATGGCCTCTTTGTCGCTGTATCAGTCGATGGCACCGGCAACCGGGTGATGACCAGCCCCGATGGCATCACCTGGACGGCCCGCACATCAGCCGCCGATAATACCTGGTACTCCGTCACTTATGGCAATGGCGTATTTGTCGCTGTATCAGTCGATGGCACCGGCAACCGGGTCATGACCAGTCCCGATGGCATTACCTGGACGTCCCGCACAGCAGCCACCGATAATCAATGGACATCCATCACCTACGGTAATGGCCTCTTTGTCGCTGTATCAGTCGATGGCACCGGCAACCGGGTGATGACCAGCCCCGATGGCATCACCTGGACGGCCC
>NZ_BAAGTO010000006.1:0-132192 GCF_054781875.1 Spirosoma pulveris | reverse complement strand
CCCGTTCCGCGGCTGAGAATAATAGCTGGTACTCGGTGACCTATGGCAACGGGTTGTTTGTGGCGGTGGCTGGTGATGGTACCAACCGGGTGATGACCTCGCCAGATGGTATCACCTGGACGGCCCGTACCGCGGCTGAGAATAATAGCTGGTACTCGGTAACTTACGGTAACGGGCAGTTTGTGGCGGTGGCTGGTGATGGTACCAAGCGGGTGATGACCTCGCCGGATGGTATCACCTGGACGGCCCGCACCGCATCGGAAAATAACCAGTGGAATGGGGTGACTTACGGAAGTGGGCAGTTTGTGGCCGTGGCTTCTAATGGTACCAACCAGGTGATGACCTCGTCAGGAGGACCATCGGTCAGCATTGCCCCCTCTTCGCAAACCATCACCAGCGGTAGCAGTGTTACCCTCACTGCATCGGGAGCAACTTCGTACACCTGGAGCAACGGCAGTACGGCCAACCCGCTGGTGTTGTCCAACGTCACCAGCACAACCGCCCTCTCGGTAACGGGCACGACGGGTACTTGCTCGGCCACGGCTACCGCTACCGTCAGTGTGACCGCCCTAAGTGGCCCTGTCCTCAGCATTGGCTCTATCGTGCCGCCGGTACTGGGGCCCGGCAACTGCCCGGCTATCATGAACTTCACCGGATCGGGGCTGAGCTTCACCCTAGTCGGGCCTCAGTTTAACTCCAGCTATCCCGTGCGGGGTGGGGCCGTCAATCGAACACTTTCCTTCAGTGGCATCAAAACAACCGGGCAGTACACCGTCTGCGCCGTAGGCAATGCTGCCCAGACACCCGTTTGTCAAACCTTTACCGTAACCGGTCAATCTTGTCCATAATCAATCCCCAATAACTCTATGAAACAGTCAATCTGGTGCTGCCTGCTGATGTGGGCATTACTCCCCCTCGCGGGAAAGGCCATCAATAAGTCTGCCCCCGCGAAGGCCAATCATTCAATTACTACGAATCTGACTTCTTTGTCGATTAGTATTACGCCCGCATCGGCGACCTACACCGTCGGGCAAAGTGTTACGCTCACCATCACGGGCGGTACTACAGGCACTGCCTATTCGCTCCTGCTCTACGAAGGGGACCCCAACACGACCAATGCATTGGGGGTAGACCCGATCATTAACAGTGAAGGTAGTGTGACCAACAACACCATTACGTGGCAGGCGGGCCAGACAACCGCCTGGTTTGCGGTTCGCTTACGGGCTGGCTCTGAAGGCAGTGGCCGTCTGTTCGATATTTCAAATCAAACGGCCACCGAGTATGCCGATACGCCACCAATTCAGATTTTACCCAAGCCTGCCTTATCGGTAACGTTTTCGCCCAGCACGCCCACGTACACAGTGGGCCAGAGCCTGACCCTGAATGTGACGGGGGGTATAGTTGGGGAGGTTTATTCCCCGCTGCTTTTCGATGATGCCAGTTACACCAACGACCTGACGGCTTCGCTGCTGTCGCAGGGAACGAGTCAGCAAAATGGCAATGCCCTGCGCTGGATGCCGGGGATGAGTTCGGGACAAATCTACGTGACGTTTGCCGGGGGAGCCGTGGGGAGTGGCCGTATTCTGGAGGTAACGAATACCGATTTCAGCCATTACAAAGACAGCCAGGGTTTAACGATTGTTTGCCCTACCGTGAGCATCAGTCCATCCTCGCAAACCATTGCTTCGGGCGGCAGCGTCACGCTGACCGCATCGGGCGGGGCCACCTACACCTGGAGCAACGGCAGTACGGCCAATCCACTGGTAGTGAACAACATCACCAGCGCCACAACGTTCTCGGTCACGGGTGTAACGGGTGGATGTTCGGCGACGGCCAGCGCGGCCGTGAGCGTGACCCAGGCCGCCCCCACCGTCGACCTGACCCCTTCGCTCACTCTGCCCCAGGCTAACTTTGCCGCCACCGGGGCTGAAGCTATCCGAAACTTCACGATCAGTCTGGTCGAAACCGGCGGGCAACCCACCGCCACCGGAGCCACCGTGATCACCATCACCATTCCCCTGGGCTATGCTATCGCCTTCAACAGTGCCGCCACCAGTATCGCCGTCACCGGCGGAACCACCACCACGGTCAACAACGCCAACTGGAATCTGACCACCTCCTCAGACCTCCAGCTCACCCTGACCATGAAACCGGGACAAAGCATCGGGGCCAGCGGCCAGTCCACCCTGGGCTTCACCATCACCCGCTCAGGAGCCAGCAAGGGCAGCGCCAACATCACCGTCAATGTCAACGACGATGCGGGCCAGACCTACGATGTCAACACAGCCAATAACATTTTCGCCCGTGTCATCAACGCCCTCTAAATCACCCATCCCGTCGCCAGACCAGCACCCTAGCGACGGAATTACCATTTTTTTTCACGTTTAATTAATACCTCTATGTTTCGTAAACGTTTACTCATTACCCTGCTCACCCTGGGTAGCCTCTACCAGGCCCAGGCCCAGGACCCCGGCGTCGGCGGATTCATCGTCTCCTCGCCCCTGGCCACCAATGCCGCCGGTACCGTTAAGGTCAACATCCTCAACGGCTCCTCTACCCCCATCCCCCAGGCCAACAACGCCACCTGGACTATCAACCTGCCCCCCAACATCGGCGTCACCGGTAACAGCATCAGCCCTACCGCTAGCAACATCGCCGTGACCGTGGGCACCTACAGCGCCATCACCGGCACCATCGTCACCCTGGTCAGCAACCTGGGGGCCGTGCCCGGCAACGCCAACTACACCCTCACCCTCAACGTCATTGGCGTAGCCCCCGGCACCGATGCCCCCATCAGCATCAATGCCTCCTCCAGCCCCGCCGTGGGCACCAACATCAGCGGCAACGACAATGCCAGCACCACCATCACCGTCACCGGCCCCCTGCCCGTGGCCCTGGTGAGCTTCACCGCTCAGGCTCAGCCCGACAAACGTGTTGCCCTGGCCTGGACCACCGCCTGGGAAACCAACAACAAAGGGTACCGCATCGAGCGCTCCAAAGACCTGATCACCTTCGAGACCGTCGGTGAACTGACCGAAGTGGCCCCCAACAGCACCGGCCTCACTAAGTACGGCCTCACCGATTCGACCCCTTTTCTGGGCACCTCCTACTACCGGCTCACCCAAACCGACCTCTCGGGCAAGGCTACCGTCTTCCCCGCCGTTTCGGTGGTGATTCGCGATGAGGCTTATGGGGTCTTCCCCAACCCGGTGGCCAGTGAGGGCGGCTTTGTGCTGCGGCTGGATGAACCCCAAACGGCCGTACTAGGCTTCTACAGCCCCCAGGGTCGTGCCCTGCCGTTGCAGAAAACGGGTGTTCAGTCGGGGAATCTGCTGCTAAAAACCAGTGGCCCCTTGCCCGCCGGTATCTACCTGCTCACCGTCCAGGAGCGCGGCCAGATTCGCCAGCACCGGTTGGTAGTCCAATAGTCGAGTTCGTTTTATCCTTTCATTTTTCCCGTCTATGAACACCAGGAAACAACCGTCCACCGCGACGCCCAAGCCCAAGCGGGCTTATAAATCACCCAAACTCAAAACGCTGGGTAACGTTAAAAAACTCACCCTCAAGACTGGCTCAGCCACCGATGGCTTTGGCTCCTTTGGCTAAGTCCATCCGCCTTTCAGTGAGTTGTCAACGTTGTGAATAAACAGGGTCAGGGCGCATCCGGCAAGTTAGCCTGCGCCCTGACCTGCTTTGCTCAAACCACTTCCCTATTCGCAACCCATGAAACGACTGACCACCAAACGCGCCCATTATCAGTATGATCCCCAGCAGATCCTTTACCTGACGGGGCGTGTCAACTACTGCTTTGTCCATTTAACTACCAACGAGGTTATTCTGGCCTGTGGCACCCTCAAATGGTTTGCCACCAAGTGGCCCCACTTTATTCGAGTCCATAAAACAACCCTCATCAACCCCGCCTATCTGGCCACCTTCCAGCCCGCCCCCAAGGCCAGCCTGACCAGCTTCATCACCATGACCGACCAGGCACAACTCAAGATTGCCCGACGACGGCTCCACGCCGTCCAGCACGCAATCGCCCAGCTTGAGGCTGGCTTTTAGACGACAACTCGTTTCTACTAACCACCGTTTCCTGATACGTATTCTTCACACTTACCCACACATCACACTATGGCCCCCCTCTCCGATCAGGCCCTGATTGCCCTCTACCTGACCACCCACAACAAACGATACTTCGCCCAGCTTTATAACCGCCATCGACTCCGGGTCTATCAACTCTGCCTCTGCTTTTGTCACGACCCCCACGAGGCCGACGACTTCACCCAGGACATCTTTATCCGACTCACCCACAAAATCGGCTCCTTCAGCGGCAACGCCCAGTTCACCACCTGGCTCAACCGAGTCGCTACCAACTACTGCATCGATCAGTTGCGGGAGCGTCAGCAGCGATTGACCCTCTACCAACGCTATGCCGATGAGATGGCCCAGCCCAGTATCTGGCCCAGCGAGGCCGATGAAACCGCCTTTCAGCTCATGCAGCGGGTGATGCGCCAACTCTCGGCGTCCGAGCGGGAGTTACTGGCCATCAAGTATGGCGACAGCGTGACGCTCAAAAGTATTGCCCGTAAGCAGAAGTTGACGCTGAGTGCCGTCAAGATGCGCATCAAACGCGCCCGCTCGCGGGCGCGTTTGCTCTACAATCAGTTGCATGCGCAGGTCGAACAAAGCTTTTAAGCGGGAAAAGGTATGTATCTAAGTCCGACTCAGTACTCGTATATGTGCCTGACGCTGCTGGTTTTGCTGGTGGTGGTTGGAGGCCTGATGATCTATTTCTTACGGGAGCGACCACAGCGGTAAGCTTTCCGTCAACAGAAGCCAGGAATTTCTTCTTTCTGCCAATGAAATTATCAATTTAGCCCTATTCACCTTGTGACATTCAGCTTTTCCCGTACTTTTGCTTGATTGAAAACCGTATGCACGCATACTAATTTTTCGACAGAATTATGGCTGAAGCCTTCATTTATGATGCCGTTCGCACCCCTCGGGGCCGGGGTAAAAGCGACGGCTCGCTGCATGATGTGCAGCCCATTCAACTCCTCACCAGTGTCCTGCGCGAACTCCGCGACCGTAACCAGCTCGACACTTCTCTTGTGGACGATGTGATTATGGGTTGCGTAACGCCCATTGGCGAACAGGGGGCCGACATTGCCCGCACAGCCGCACTCGAAGCCGGTTACGACGAATCGGTGGCGGGGGTGCAACTTAACCGGTTCTGCTCGTCGGGGCTTGAGGCCATCAACATGGCGGCTGCCTACGTGATGTCGGGGCAGGTCGATGCCATAGTAGCCGGTGGGGTCGAATCTATGTCGCGGGTGCCGATGGGTTCCGATGGGGGTGCTATTTTCATGAATCCACAGATTGTGGCCCGTCATAACATCGTTCCACAAGGTATTTCGGCGGATCTGATCGCGACCAAATACGGCTATTCCCGGTCGGATGTGGATACGTTCGCGGCAGAATCGTACCGCCGGGCCGTGGATGCGCAAGCCGACAATCGGTTCCACAAAACACTCGTCCCCCTCAAAGACGAGATCGGTATGACGCTGCTCGACCGCGACGAAGGTGTCCGTCCCGGCACCACTGTTGAGAGTCTGGGGAAACTCAAACCCGCTTTTGAAGCGATGGGGCAGATGGGTTTAGATGCCCTGGCGCTCCTTAAATACGCCCAATACGATAAAATCAACCACGTTCACCATGCGGGCAACTCTTCACAGATTGTCGACGGAGCCGCCGGGGTGCTGGTTGGCAGCCGGGCGTTCGGCGAGCAGTCGGGGCTCAAACCCCGCGCCCGAATCAAAGCGTTTGCCATTGTCGGTTCTGAACCCACGATCATGCTCACGGGGCCAGTTCCAGCCACGCGCAAAGTCCTCAAACGGGCGGGCATGACCATCAGCGATATTGATCTCTTCGAGGTAAACGAAGCCTTTGCCGCCGTGCCCCTGCTCTTCATGGAAGAGTTTGGCGTAAATCACAGTAAGCTGAACGTAAATGGGGGAGCTATTGCGCTGGGTCATCCGCTGGGCGCTACGGGTGCCATCATCTCGGCAACGTTGATCGATGAGCTGGAGCGTTCGGGGAAGCAATTTGGCCTGTCGACGCTTTGCATCGGGGGCGGCATGGGCATAGCCACCATTTTTGAACGGGTCAATTAAGGAGCTATATCATCAACCGAGCGAAAAAGCTGAATGCCTTCGCCTAAACAAGCGGGCGAAAAGTCAGCATCGTAACTGGCGATTCTCTCAATTCCGTTGAGTTTACAGGTAGCGAGAACAAGGAAGTCGTTAGGAAGTGGATTGTACTGTTCCGTATAACTGAGGTAAAGGGGAATGACGGCCGAACCGGGCTCAAGAAAGGTCATGTAGCTTAAAAAATCGGCCGGGTTGTGCTGCCCAATGATAGCAGGAATTGTTTTGTCCCGTTTCAACGTCAGTGGCGCCTTGCCACCTTCAACGATAAGTAGGTAGAATATGTACTCGCTTAGAACAATCTGATTGATACATGTCTCATACTTATCGTTTAAAATTAGATAATCGAATAAGTCTGTCTGTGTTCCTTTAGTGCTTTCAACCGGAATAGAACTGTCCAGGAAGATCCTACTGCTCATAAACATTATAATCGCCTTCCGTGAAGTCAGTCTTAACCCGGTTAAGTTTCGCAAAGAATGCCTGGGCAGCCTCTGCTAATGTTGTTTCCTTTGTCTGAGACTCTTCGGTAGGTTGTGACTCTTCTTTAGCCGGTCTAAACTCAATAATAATGGGCTTATCGCGCATTTCGTCCGGCACGTTGAAGGTAATCTGGCCGTTCTTCGACTTTTGAATCAGTCTGATAGCGCCCATGTCATCTTTGTTTTTGGTAAAAATACAACAAACTCTTCTTGCATGATCACCTACACCGTTGACCAGAATATAGCCATTATTTCGTGGGCGATGACCACCTCTCCCATGAACGTCCTCAACGACGAGTCGATTCCGGCATTTGACGCGGCTCTGCAACGTGCCTTTGCCGATGAGTCGGTTAAGGGCCTGATTATTACCTCCGCCAAGCCTGAATTCGTAGCGGGTGCCGACCTGAAAATGATCCTTCGCGCGAATGATAAGCCCCCCGCCGAGATGCTGAAGGTCTCATCGGAATTGAACCGGGTATTCCGGAGTATCGAAACCTCGGGAAAACCGACGGTGGCGGCCATCAACGGCACCGCGCTGGGGGGCGGCTACGAAATCTGTCTGGCCTGTCATCATCGCATCGCTCTCAATAATCCAAAGACCCAGATTGGCCTGGTCGAAGTAACCATTGGCTTGCTGCCGGGAGCCGGGGGAACCCAGCGACTGCCCCGTATGATTGGTATTCAGGCCGCATTACCGCTTATTCTGGAAGGCAAAAAAGTGGGCGTTCAGGAGGCAAAGAACCTCGGCATGATCGACGACATCGCGGAGAGTCCCGATGAGATGATGGTCAAAGCCCGCGCCTGGATTGAGGCCAACGGAACGTCTGCCGGGTCAAAGCCCCTCAAACCCTGGGACGAGATAGACCGGAAAACCGGGAAGATTGTCGGCAAAGACAATTTCAAGGTACCGGGCGGTAACGTACAGAGTCCGGTGGGGGCGCAAACGTTTGCCGCAGGAACGGCTATGGTCATGGATAAAACCAAAGGCAACTACCCTGCCCCGCTCGAGATTATGGCCTGTGTCTACGAAGGCTTGCAGGTCAACATCGACCGGGCACTGATAATCGAGGCACGACACTTCGTGAAAGTGGCGACCTCGAACGTGGCAAAGAACCTCATCCAGACCATGTTTCTGGGCATGAACGAGGCCAACAAAGGCGCCAGCCGCCCGAAGGACCAGGGCAAGACCGATGTCAAAAAGCTTGGCATTCTGGGCGCGGGCATGATGGGCGCGGGTATCGCTTACGTATCGGCGCAGGCCGGTATTGAGGTTGTTCTGAAAGACACATCGGTCGAGGCCGCCGAAAAAGGGAAAGACTACACCCGCAACCTGCTTCAGAAAGGCGTTGAACGCGGCAAAATTGATCCAGCCAAAGCAGACGGCATCCTGAACCTGATCAAACCCACAGCCGATGTACTGGATTTGCAGGGCTGCGACCTGATCATCGAAGCCGTTTTTGAAAACCGGGAGCTAAAAGCGCAGGTAACCCGAGAAGCCGAACCCATGCTGGCACCGGAAGGCCTCCGTGTGTTCGGCTCCAACACCTCTACCCTGCCCATCAGCGGACTGGCGCAGGCATCAGCAAAACCCGAAAACTTCATTGGCATTCACTTCTTCTCGCCCGTCGACAAGATGATGCTCGTGGAGATTATCGTGGGCAAACAAACGTCGGATTATGCACTGGCTGTTGCCATCGACTTTACGCGAAAGATTCGCAAAACGCCCATTGTCGTCAATGATTCGCGTGGGTTCTACACCTCCCGCTGTTTCAGCACGTATTCGTCGGAGGGGATGGAGTTGCTGAAAGAGGGCGTCAACCCCATCCTGATCGAAAACGCCGGAAAAGATGCCGGGATGCCCGTTGGCCCACTCGCTGTAACGGATGAAGTGGCCCTTGATCTGGTTTATAAAATTGCCGGGCAGGGCATTAAAGACGGTGCTGTTCGCGAAGACGATACCAGTTACGCAGTGGCGAAGCAGTTCGTTGAGCTGGGCCGATTTGGTAAGAAAGCCAAAGCCGGTTTTTACGAGTACGCCGATGACCGAAGCAAAAAATTATGGCCGGGTTTACAGGACCTATTCCCCAAAGCCGACCAGCAGCCTACGCTCGCTGAGGTAAAAACGCGTTTGCTTTACCGGCAGGCCATTGAAGCGGTGCGCTGCTTTGAGGAAAACGTGGTTCGAACAAAGCTGGATGCCGACCTCGGTTCTATTCTGGCCTGGGGTTTCCCGGCCTACACGGGTGGAGCCGTCTCGTTCGTAGATTTCGTGGGCGTCGAAACGTTCGTCCAAACGCTGGATCGCCTGGCCGACCAGTACGGCGAACGCTTCCGCCCAACGACAGCCCTGCGGGAACGGGCACAACTAAAGGCATTGGTATAAATGGGCGCAATCTGGCGCGGGTATTTATTCGCGCCAGATTGCGCCTAAAGCAGCCGAAAGCTCATTCGGTGGTATTTGGTTGGGCCAAACTGCCGGATGGCGGCCCGGTGAATGGGCGTGGGATAGCCTACATTCTGCGCCCATCCATAGGCCGGAAACTCCAGCCCTAGTTGCGTCATCAGGTCATCGCGGTACGTTTTGGCCAGCACCGACGCGGCTGCAATAGACAGATAATGGGCATCGCCTTTGATGATGCAGGTGTGTGGCGTCATTGGGTACGGCACAAACCGATTGCCATCGACCAGCAAATGCTCCGGCTTGACGGTCAGCGCATCGATGGCCCGGTGCATCGCCAGAAAACTCGCCTTCAGAATATTGATCCGGTCAATATCCTCGTGCGATACCTCGGCTACGGCCCAGGCTATGGCATCGCGCTCAATATCTTTTTTTAATACTTCCCGCTGCCGGTACGACAACTGTTTGGAGTCGTTCAGGATTGGATGGGTATAGTTTTTCGGTAAAATAACCGCAGCCGCTACCACCGGTCCGGCCAGACATCCGCGCCCAACTTCGTCCAGTCCGGCTTCGAGAACATCAGCATTATAATACGATTTCAGCATAGGTATGCAAGTCGCTGGTGGCTGATCAATGAGTTACCACAACCCATTAATCTTCCAGTACGTTACCAAAAATTGTGTTTTTCAACAGCAGTGTACTCAACAGGAAGGTGATACCCCAATACATATAAATCCGGTAGTAATCCTGAATATCCTCATACACCCGTACGCGGACCGGCGCTTTTTCAAGCTGACTGATCTGCGCAAAAACGGTCTTGAGCCGGCCGCTGTCTACGGCCCGGAAAAAACTTCCCTTACCAATCGTAGCGATCTTCTTCAGCACGCCCTCATCCACGGTAGCCGCTTCCGATGCGGATACCACCGGCCGCCCAACGGCAATGGTATATACTTTGATATTGAATGCCTTTGCCAGACTTGCGGCCGTAATCGGGTCCAGATTACCCGCTGTATTATCGCCATCGCTCAATAGAATAATCACTTTGCTGCGCGCGAGCTTCCACGGTTCCGCTTCCGGCTGGGTCGTATCTGCGGAGGTTGCGGAACGGTCGCGCATGCGGTTTATGCAGCGGGCCAGCGCATCGCCAATGGCCGTGCCCGATGTTCGGATCATGTGATCGTTCAGGTCGCTCAGGTATTGGTTCACCAGATTATAATCCGTTGTGAGCGGGCAAAGGGAAAACGCTTCTCCGGCAAAAATAACCAGGCCAATCCGGTCGTTCTTACGGCCATTGACAAAGGCCTGGGCCACTCGTCGGGCGGCAGCCAACCGGGTCGGCGGAATATCCGACTCGCTCATCGAAACCGATACGTCCATCGCCAGCATAATATCGATCCCTTCGGACTGCTCTTCGCGTAGCTCCCGGATAATCTGCGGGCGAGCCAGCGCAATGAGCAGGCAGGTCATTCCCAGAAACATAGTCAATGGCAACAGGTAGCGCCCCAGGCTGAGCAACGACTGAGCCGTTTGCCTGCCCCCCGCATCGGCGGACATCTGCCCAATCGACATTTTCAGTTGTTGCCGCGACTTTCTGGATAGGGAATAACGGATGGCGATCAATAACAATACAACCGGAATCAGCCAAAGCGCCAGCGGGTGCGCCAGTTGAAACTGCTGCCATTGCGATGGGCTAAACCAATGAAGTGAGTACCAGGGTTTCATATGGTCAGGAAGAAGCTGATTCAGAAGACGTAGCCGAATTAGTGTTTACCTCGTTCTGCGGGCTGTCGGGACGTAAGGTAGCCCGGCTACGAATGTACATCTCCGTGGCCACATCTCTTAACACCAGCAGTGCCGATTGCGACTGCGCCGTAAAAGTGCCGCCGTAAATCATCTGATCGGCATCCCGGAGCGCGTTCGTCACGCGTTCGTCGTGAAACCGGTCGGCGAGTTCGGACGTGGTTAGGGAGCTGTACGGTTGAGGGTCCAGTTGCTCCAGATACATTTTCCACATCACCACGGCCTGGTTGGCTATTTCGGCCGCCGTTAGCGGACTGATCCGCTCGTTTAACCGTGTATACTCTCGTAAAAACCGCGCATGCCGCCGATTCAGGATATATAATCGCCACTGTTGGCGGGCCAGACTGCCAAACAACAGGTACAAGGCGCCAACAACCAGGCTAACGCCTAAAAAACCGATGAGCAATGCCCCGTAATTGAACTGCTGCTGCAGGGGAGCCAGTGTCGTTTCGGTAGCCAGTGTAAGCGAACGCGGGGCAAGCGAATCCGATAACGACCGGGTTAGCTTCGACCGGAGGAAAACCGTATCGGTCAGCGTCCACTGCGCCGTGCAGTCAACGGCATTGATAGTCCGCACCGGCACCCTCAGTAGCTGCACCGAATCTGTTTCGAAGGATACCAGAGTGTAAACGGCACTATCCCGGCTCAGTGCTTTTGGTCCATTGCCGGTTGTTTGTGTCGCAAAAACAGCCACTTTCTGCACCCGATAAGGCGTAAAGGCAAGGGCCGTATCCGGAAACAGCACATCGACGGTTGGCGCATGATGATAGGTCAGCGAATAGCGGAACGGACGGCCAATTTCGATACTGTCGGTTAAGAAGTACCCCTTTGGCGGAAACTGACGGGGCGGCATCTGCCCCCGGCCCGAGCCGGAGAACAAACAGAAACCAACAAGAAAGAGCCGGATAACTTGCTTCATTAGTATTTTCTGACCCTGAACAATTCGACAAGTTTCGGCACAAAATCCTCCTGCGAATCGAGCGCGAGGTAATTGGCATTGTATTGTTTGCAAAGCCGCTCCAACCGTTCCTGATTCTGTTTAAACGTATTATACAACCCGCTTCGAAACGAAACAGACGACGTGTTGACCCAGACCGTCCGCCCGGTTTCGGTATCAAGAACCGGAATAATGCCCAGTCTCGGTAGCTTCACCTCGCGCTGGTCGTACAGGTGAATGACCACTAAATCGTGCTTTTTGGCCAGCGCTTTAAGGTTGTGCTCATAATTGAGGTCAATAAAGTCAGACAACAGAATGACAACACTCCGGCGTTTGAGGGCGTTGAGCGTAAACAGCAGGGCATCGGCAATACTGGTTCGGGTCGATTCGGGCTGCAGCTTAAACAGGCTCATAATGAGCTGATACCCGGTTTTCAGTCCATTGCCCGGCTTGATGTATTTCTCTTTCTGATCCGAAAAACAATACATGCCTACGTGGCTGGCTTCGCGAATGGCCGACAGCGCGAGCACCCCGCATACCTCTTTTGTGGTGTCCAGTTTATTACGCTGCCGGGGGCCAACCTCCTGCGAGGCACTCACATCGACAACGAAGAAAACGGTTTGGTCTTTCTCTTCCCGAAAAACTTTCACAAACGTTCCGTGTCCTTTCGACGACACGTTCCAGTCGATCGCCCGTACATCATCGCCATACTGATAGGTACGCAAATCACTGAACTCCAGACCCGTTCCTTTAAAAATGGACCGAAAGCTGCCGCGCATCTGCGAGTTCACCGCCTTGCGAATGCGAATATCGAAATTACGGAGCCGGGCCAAGAACTCGTCCATATAAACGGGCGTTATATTTTTTTAACAGCCAATCCCGAACTTTGCTACGAGGGATTGCCTTACAAAGCTACCCATTTAAGCGTATGCTTCGAAACCAATATCAACGGCATCTGTGGAGTATGCTGCTAAGCGGCTGGCTGATCGTAGCCTGCACAGCTCCCGAAAACGAGCCCCCGGAAAACTTACTCACGGAGGAGCAAATGGCTAGTATTCTGACCGAGGTACATCTGGCCGAAGCTAAAATCAGCCGGATCAATCTGCGCTCCATCGACTCATCGAATATTGTCTATAAACACTTGGAGAGCGCTATTTTCAAGAAGAACGGCGTCGACACCGCCACGTATCGAAAAAGCTATATCTTTTATTCGTCGCATCCCGCCGACATGGAATCCATTTACCAACGGGTTACGGAACGGTTGAAGAAAAAAGTGGACGCGAATACCCCAAAAACTTCATGACAGTTGGTATTATAGGGGCCGGTATTTCGGGGCTCACGCTAGCCTATGAACTACAACGGCGGGGTACGGCCTATCATCTATGGGAAGCATCCGATCGGGCCGGGGGCTACATCCGCTCGCAGCGGGACTGGCCCGACGGCCCGGCCGGACGTAGTTACCTGCGTGAACTTGGCCCAAACTCCCTCCTTGGCGATGCTACTTTACTGGACTGGCTCGATGAACTGGGCCTGACGCCTGACCTGACGTTCAGCCAGCCCGTGAGCAAAGCCCGGTTTATCTTTCGCGACGGAAAATATCGGCAGCTACCGTTGGGGCCTCCGTCGCTGCTGTTCGGTAGTTTTTTTAGCTGGAAAACCAAGCTGGCCATCCTCCGCGAACGGAACAACAAAACGGTGTCGCCCCCCGGCGAAACGCTGGGTCAGTTTTTCAGACGCCGTTTTTCCAGCGAGATCGTCGATTATGCCCTTGGACCCTTTGTGGCGGGCATCTACGCCGGAGATCCCGAACAACTGCTGGTTTCCGAAACGTTTCCCAGCCTGCTTCAGTACGAAAAAGAATATGGCTCGGTGCTGCGTGGCCTGATCAAGAGCCAGTCGGCCGGTGGGTCAGCTGTTGGCCGTAGGCAGTCGTTCAGTTTCCGGGAAGGGATGCAGATGCTGCCTGACGCGCTGGCCGCCAAACTAACCGGCCTTTCGTTAAACGAGGCCGTCAGCCGGATCAGCCTAACCGCAGATGGCTGGCAGGTTGAAACAAAAACCGGCAGTACAGTGGTCGACAAACTGGTACTCGCGGTTGGAACCGATGCGGCTGCCCGGTTGCTGGACCAGCGCTACCCCGACCTGGCCCGTACGCTTCAAGCCATCACGTACCCACCCATGACGGCCGTTCATTCGGCTTACAAACGCGCCGATGTCCGGCATCCACTCAATGGCTTTGGGGGATTGAATCCAGCCATTGAAGGGCGTTTTGCCGCCGGACACATCTGGAGCAGTTCGATCTTTACCGGTCGTTGCCCGGACGATGAAGTTCTTTTTACCACGTTCGTAGGCGGCCAAACCGGCGCGCGCAACACCCAACAGCCGGATAGCGTACTGGCTGAAAACGTACATAAAGAACTGGTCGATGGTTTTGGCATCACAGTTGCTAAACCTATTTACCAGTCCCTCTTCCGGTGGGAGCGGGCCATCCCGCAGTATGACGCGACAATTGCCTCGGCCAAAGAACCGATTAGGGCCGCTGAAGCTGACCAACTGTTTGTTTGTGCCAACTGGTATGGGGGCGTGTCTCTGTCTGACTGCATTGGGAAAGCCCGAAAATTGGCGGGTGAACTGTCTGTCAGGCAAGATATTAAGAATTTTTAATGATTTTATTAGACAAAATTGGAGTACTTTGCTGTTATAGAAGTAACCCTGATTTAACTCACTCAATAGCCTGTGAAAGAGCGCTTAGTCGTAATCCCAACCTATAACGAAATTGAAAACATCGAAGCAATTATCCGAAAGGTGTTCAGCCTGCCGGAGCCTTTCGATGTCCTCATCGTAGACGACGGCTCCCCCGACGGAACGGCTCAGCGCGTCCGTGATATACAGGAGGAGTTTGCAGTTATGGATACGGCTCAGCGGGGGTCGGCAGCCCGTCTTCACCTCCTCGAACGACGGGGTAAACTTGGGTTAGGCACCGCTTATATTGACGGGTTCAAGTGGGCTTTGTCGCGTGGGTATCAGTACCTGTTCGAGATGGACGCTGATTTTTCGCACAACCCCGACGACCTGATCAAGCTTTACCACGCCTGCGCCGACGAAGGACCCGAGCGGGCCGATGTAGCCGTGGGTTCCCGGTATATTCGGGGGGTTAATGTAGTGAACTGGCCTATGGGTCGGGTGCTGATGTCTTACTTTGCGGGGGTCTACGTGCGGTTCATTACGGGCATGACCATTATGGACCCAACTGCGGGGTTTGTGTGCTACCGGGCCGAAGTGCTGGAAGTTATTCTGCACAACCCAATTAAATTCGTAGGCTACGCGTTTCAGATCGAGATGAAGTTCACCTGCTGGAAATACGGTTTTCGAATTAAGGAGGTGCCCATTATTTTCACCGATCGTACGCGGGGCGTTTCTAAAATGTCCTCCAAAATCTTCAAGGAAGCCGTTTTCGGAGTACTACAGATGAAAATCAGCAGTTTCTTCCGGCACTATATTCCCCGTCGGGAAGCCCCCAAACGCGTTGAAGAACCGGTTAGCGCAGTCTAATGTAACCGGCGTAAGCAGTTTTCTTTCGGTAGTCCATTCTTACCATTCAGCCAGTAATTGTCATTCTACCGGGTAAAAATGACGTCAGCAAAGTAGCCTTTACTATCGGTGAACCAGCCCGTCAGCGAAAAGCCGGTTTGCTGCGCCAGATTCTCGATCTGGCCCCGGTTGAATTTGCGGGAGATTTCAGTATGGATGATCTCGCCTTCCTGAAAAGGCACCTGCATGTCGAGCGCTTTAATACCTACAACCTGTGCCTTCTGGCTAACCAGATACGAGCGGGCCTCACCTGTTTCGGGACTGTAAGTCTCGTAATGGTCGAACGCGGCAAGGTCAAAATCAGCGTCGAGGTCGCGGTTGATGCGACGCAGTAAATTCAGGTTAAACGCCCGCGTCAACCCCTGTCGATCGTTGTAAGCCGCATGAACAACGGCCGGGTTTTTCTGTAAATCAAAGCCCGTCAGGACAATGTCGCCGGGTTTGAGCCGGTCGTGCAGTTGCTGATAAAACCCAATGGCATCGTTGGGGGCAAAGTTGCCAATATTGGAGCCTAGAAAAAGAACAACTTTCCGACTGTCGGTTTCGCTTGACAAATGCTCTAACGCACTAAAATAATCGTCGTGGCGTGGATTCAGCGGCAAGTCCGGCCACTGCTTCCGTACATCGACCACCAGCCCTTCGAGCGCATCCGCCGAAATATCGACCGGCGCATAGGTAAAGTCGGCGTGCTGGCTTTCGAAGAAACCAAGCAGAATTTTTGTTTTTAGTCCGTCTCCTGCCCCTAGCTCTACCAATTCGAACGGGCGGTGATCGGGGGTAATCAGTTGCAGCAGATCCGCTTTGTATGTATCCAGCACTTCGTATTCCGACCGCGTCAGGTAATACTCCGGCGAACGCATGATCTCGGCAAAAAGCCTGCTTCCTTCGGCATCGTAAAAGAATCGTGACGACAGGGCCTTGGGGGTTTTCTGCAAGCCTGTTCGTACTTCTTCGGCCAGCGCATCGGCGTCCGGATCGTGGATCATGCCCTCAACGTCGTCTACGCCAGACTCCGTCCCTCCTGCTCCAAGCGCTATGCTTCCGTCACTAAACGTATTCCGGTATACTGCCATCGTTTGTCGGGTTGAAAGAAATTGCGGTACGTTGGTCGGGAATGCCCGTCGGGTGTAGCCACGGAAGCACCCCGAAGCACCATCTGTCCGCTCATAAATTTACCGTTGTACTCGCCTACGGCCCCTTCGGCGGTCTGGAAACCGGGGTAAGGCAGGTAAGCCGAATTGGTCCACTCCCACCGGGCGCCCCAGTTGAGTGCGGGAGCCACCGTAGACACGGCGACTTCCCATTCAAATTCGGTGGGTAGCCGCTGCCCTTTCCAGCGGGCGTAAGCATCGGCTTCGTACTGGCTCACGTGGCAAACGGGTGCATCCGGATCGACCGGTTTGAGGCCGTCGAAGGTGTAGTACCACCACGTGCCATCGACCAGATGCCAGTACAAAGGTGCCTGAATGCTGTTTGCGTTTACCCAGGCCCAGCCATCGGAGAGCCAGTACCGGAAGTTACGGTAGCCACCGGCTTCGATAAACGCCATATAATCCCCGTTGGTGACCAGCTTACCGGCCAGGGTCGTATTAGTTAGGTACACTTTGTGTGCGCCTACTTCATTATCAAAATGGAATGCATTATCGGCCTGCCCATCTATTGGTTGAAAACCAACGGTGTAAACACCTTCCTTAATGAACACCGGCGATCCGCTCTGCTGTGGCTGGTGCTCCGGAAAAGGCATTTCGACGGCGGGCAGCAACGGGTTATGCCCAAGAATGTATTTGATATCAGTGATAAGCAATTCCTGGTGTTGCTGCTCGTGGTTCAGTCCCAGCAGGATCAGCGCGTGCAGATCGGGCGAGAGGTCTGCTGTATCCAGAAACCGCCCCATCTGCTCATCGACATAGGCTCGATAGGCATACACGCCAGCCACCGTAGGACGGCTCAGGTTACCCCGGTCGGTACGCAGTACGCGCCTGCCAACCGTTTCGTAATAGCTATTGAAAACGTAGCTGAAATCTTCGTGAAAGATGCGGTAACCGGGGGCATTGGGAACAAGCACGAAGGTCTCCCAAAACCAGGTGGTATGGCCCAGGTGCCACTTGGGCGGACTTACATCCACAACGGGCTGCACAACATAGTCCTCGGTTTCGAGGCCGCGACAGATGGCTTCGGAATGCAGCCGTACGCGGAAATAGTATTCGGTAAGCGTTTGTTCGGCAATCATTCAGGTGTGCGGTAGTTGAATTTCGGCATACAAGGACGGCAAGGGTTAGCCGAAGCCGATCAGCAAAACCCTATAGACTTGTAACAGGATATGAACGTTGTTGTTCAATACCCAACCATTTGTTCGTCCACAAAGCACCAGAGCCAGCGTTCGCCCGGCTCGGCCGAGGCCACCACCGGATGACTACTCGCGTGAAAATGCTTTGTGGCGTGTTTGTTGGGCGATGAATCGCAGCAAAGTGTAGTACCACAGGTTTGGCAGGTGCGCAGATGCACCCACGAAGCACCCGTTTTGATACATTCTTCGCAGACGTACTCAGCAGCCGTGCGAAGCTCCGTTATAGAGGAGAGGTGTTGGCAAATGGTTGGTTTCAGCATGGAAGGTGTTATTTAGGATATAGGATGTAGGATATAATTGACCACATTATACATCCTATATCCTACATCATACATCATACAGTCAATCAGTTTTCTGCCAGGTATTTATGGACAAAGCTTACGGCCATAGCGCCTTCGCCTACGGCCGATGCGACACGGTTCATAGCCCCGGCCCGCACGTCGCCAGCAGCAAAGATGCCCGCGCTGCAGGTTTCGAGGGAGAACGGCTCCCGGTTGTACCGCCATACCTTTTTGAAATCGGCGTATTTGGCCAGATCCCGACCGGTGGCAATGAATCCTTTAGGGTCTTTGATGATGTCCATCTCGATCCAGTCGGTGAGGGGCTTGGTGCCGATGAAGATGAACAACCCGGCGGCTTTTACCGTCCGGCGTTCCTTGGTATCCATATTTTCCACCACCAGGCATTCCAGCCGCTCGTTACCCAGTCCTTCTACCACTTCCGTACAGCCGAGCACGGTGATGTTGGGCGTCTGGGCAATCTGGTCGATCAGGTACTGCGACATCGTTTCGGATAGATCGGGGCGACGAACGCAGATGCACACTTCGGAGGCCGTCCGGGATAAATACATGGCGCCCTGCCCGGCCGAATTACCTCCCCCGACAATGTAAACGGGCTTGCCTTTGAACGCGAAGGCCTCTGTAGTAGCGGCTCCGTAGTACACGCCCGCTCCGGTATATTTATGCAGGCTCTCATTGTCTAACTGGTGGTACGACACGCCGGTGCTCAGAATAATGGACCGCGCCACCACCTCATTGCCGTCACCCAGCCGAATGTGTTTGTACTGTCCCTGCGACGTGATCGACATCACCTCCTGCGGAGCCAAAAACTCCACGCCAAAGCGCTGGGCCTGGGTAATGGCCCGCCGGGTGAGGTCGGCACCACTCAGACCATTGGGAAAACCCAGGTAGTTTTCAATCCGGGAACTGGTTCCCGCCTGTCCGCCGGGGGCGCGTTTGTCGATCAGGATCGTTTTTAGTCCTTCTGAGCCACCATACACGGCAGCGGCCAGACCGGCCGGACCGGCCCCGATAATCGCCAGGTCGTAGAGTCCTTCGGAGGCTTTGGGCTGCAGCCCCAGCTTTCCGCCCAAATCGGCCAGAGAGGGTTGGGTAAGTACCGAGCCATCGCCGAGCAAAATAGCGGGCAGGTCAGTAGTACTCAGGCGGTGGAGGTCGAGCATTTCCTGTGCCGCCGGGTCACTTTCAATGTCGAGCCATTGATAGGGGAACAGGTTGCCCGCCAGAAAATCCTTTAACTCGTGCGAACGGGGTGAGAACTGATAGCCGATCAGTTTCAGCCCCTCAAACGGCGGACGGTAGTTCGACTGCCAGTCGCTCAGCAGATCGTCCAGAACGGGGTACAGCTTTTCTTCGGGCGGGTCCCAGGGTTTGGCAATGTAATAATCGAGTTGTACCTCGTTGATGGCCCGTACAGCTGCGTCGATGTCCGAGTAGGCTGTTAGCAGCACCCGTTTGGCATTCGGGAACAGTTGCCGGGCCTGCATCAGAAACTCCACGCCCGTCATACTCGGCATGCGCTGGTCCGACAAAAACAAGGCAACCTCCTCCCCTTTTTTCTTTAATTCGGGCAGGGTAGCCAGTGCCTCCTGCGACGAGCTGGTACACACGATCCGGTATTTTTTTCGGTATTGCTGGCGCAAATCGTGCTGAATGGCCTGCAACACCTGTGGGTCGTCGTCAATGGAAAAAATGATGGGTAGCTTCATAAAGTCGAAAGAGTGAAAGAATGAGAGAGCGAGAGAAGAAAAGAGTAAGGAAAGCGCCCATTGACTCGTTCGCTCCTGCACTCTTTAAACCGGTAAACAAACACTAAATTCGGTATGCCCTGGTTCTGATTGTAGCTTGATGGAGCCATTGTGGTGCTTAATGATTCCCTGCACAATATCGAGACCCAGACCCGTACCTTTTCCAATCTCTTTGGTGGTAAAAAAAGGCTCAAAGATTTTGTCTTTTATATCCTCCGGAATGCCACTTCCGTTGTCAATTACTTTCGTCACAACAAACTCCGACCCATCGGACCGCCGGTCGGGTTGACTAATGATGTCGAGCGTTCCCCCGTCGGGCAACGCATCGATGGCGTTGTCGATCAGGTTCGTCCAAACCTGGTTCAGCTCGCCGGGCCAGCCGCAAACGGGCGGCAGATCGTCGGCGATAGTCAAATTTAATTGAATATGCTTGCTTTTAACCTTATGATCCAGCAAAACAAGCGTACTTTTCAATCCTTCGGCAAGCGGAATCTGCTGTTTTCCCACGCCCCGATCCATGTGCGTATAATTCTTGATAGAGCCAGTGAGTGTCGAGATGCGCTTGGAGGCTTCGCTGATGTCGGAAACCAGCTTTTCCGTGACCAGGTTATTGACCAGCCAGTTGATAACGCCCACGAGATTTTCATCCCCGATCTTCTCCAGAATCCAGTCCAGATCGTCGACCGTAAACCCGTAATCGACCAAAGGGCTGGCGAGGTCCATGCTGTCATCCACGCCGTTGTCATCCAGCCAGTCGGTCACTTCGTCTTCCAGGCTGGTTCGTTCGAGCAGGGTTAAGGTGCGGGCATCGGCAGCGCGCTGCTGGTCAACCTTTTTGAAGAAGACCGTATTGACCGAGTCGACCTGCTCATCGGTGAGGTTGAGGTGCATGATGGCCTTGAAAGCCTCGGGAGTAGCCCGCATGTGTACTTTGAGCGTATCGGCCGAGCGCACCACGGCGGCTACGGGGTTGTTCAACTCATGCGCCAGCCCCGCCGATAAGCGCCCCAGCGACGCCATTTTCTCGTTCTGCTGCGTCAGTTTGGTATAATCCCGAACGCGGGTGGTCATCTGATGCACCATGGCTTCGGTCAGCTCATAACACGCATGAATCAACTCGGGCAGCTTATCGCGGTGGAGTTTGAGAACATGTATAGGCGTTACCGAAATCAGCCGATTGGAGATGCTTTGCATGCGCGAGAACGGAAGCAGACCCAGCAGCGAATGCGGTTCGTACGTCAATATTTCATCGGCGGCCCCGTTGACCCCGCCATCAATTCGAACCCGGCCTTCGAGCAGCAGAATCAGGTGATGAATCGATTCGTTAGGATTATAAAGTACGGTTTCTTCCGGGTACGACTCTTGATCGGCCCGGTCGATAACCCACTGGAGCTGCTCATCGGGAACATTCGCAAAAGCAGGGAACTGTTGCAGTGTTTCTAATAAATTCATGGGAGCGAAGGTGTTACTGGTCAGACGGGTAACTAATTGCCGCTCAAATTGGTTACAGCAATGCCAAAGAACTTCCTGCCTGATGCGCTTCACTCTGCTGTTTCTCTGTTTTCTGGGCTTTGCTTTCCGGGCCGATAAGCCTGCCTACCGCCTTTATACACCAAAGCTTAAAACGACCACTTACACCCAGTTGCTTCGGCAGGCTGCGGAAGCCGATGTGGTGCTGTTCGGCGAACTCCACAACAACCCGATTTGCCACTGGCTTGAGTTTCAACTGACAAAAGACCTTCAGGCGGCTAAAAAAGGCGGCCTGGTGCTCGGCGCCGAAATGTTTGAGACGGATAACCAGTCCGCCCTTACCGATTACGTACAGGGACGAACTACGGCCAAAGAACTGGCTTCGCAGGCTCGTCTGTGGCCCAATTTCGATACAGATTACAAACCCATTACCGATTTCGCCCGGGAGCAGCACATTCCGTTTATCGCCACAAACGTGCCCCGGCGGTATGCCCGGCTGGTTTCCAGACAGGGATTAACGGCTCTTGACACGATCACTGCCGATGCCAAACGCCAGCTGGCCCCCCTGCCCATAAACGTCGACCTGACGCTGCCCGGCTACAAAGCCATGATGGATATGATGGGTGGCAACGAGGGGCATGGCACGGCAAATCCACACGGCGGCCAAACCGACATGATGGCCAATTTTGCCCGTGCGCAGGCAACCAAAGATGCGACAATGGCTTATTTTATCCTGCAAAACTGGAAACCGGGCCAAACGCTGCTCCACTTCAACGGCGACTATCACTCCAAGAACTTTGAAGGTATTGTCTGGTACCTGCGGCAGAAACAGCCCGATTTAAAAATTCTGACCCTCTCGTCTGTCGAGTTGTCGGACATTGACAAACCCGATACCGACAACCGGAACCTTGCCAATTTCGTACTGGCCATCCCCGCCGATATGACGAAGACGTATTAGATGATGTCATACATCAACGGGACTTTGCCAATGGTTTCTTTTTTTTACCTTTTACCCAATTTTGCTCAACCCTGTATTTTGTAATTCGGGCGATTAAATCGAGCGGCAGCGGTTGATCAAGTGGAAACTGCACGGAGCCTTTCGCGCCTTTATAACCGGCCAGTTCTTCCTTGAACGCGTCCAGTCCCTGCGGTGCCGGGTAGAAGCCGATATGGCTTTTGAAAGCGGCAAAATGAACCAGATTGCCATTCAGTTTTAGCGTTGGAATGCCATATCCAATGGTTTCTTCAGCATCGGGTGCCGCTTCGCGTAGGGTTGCCCGTACCCGTTGCAGCAGTTCCTGTACGTTCTCCGGGAATCCTGCGATATAGGCATCGATTGTTGTTACTGAAACGGTTTCCATGATGAATCGGGTGTGATGATCAAATTTACTGCAAACGCACGCGTAGTAAACTGCCGTTTAGCTCCACAAAATCAGAATCGGCATTATGCTGTACGGGCACTTTTTTACCATTTACCTGCCAGTTTTGGTATTTGCCTTTGGGAAAGGCCAGCCGTACGGTCCAGTTTGGTTGTTTTTGGGTAATCGACAATGTCAACTGCCCGTCCGCTTTGGCATAGTTCAGCGATACCATGTTATCGCCCATTGCCACTTTCTCAACGCTGGCGTTGTTCCAGGCATCAGGCATTTGCGGCTGAACAACGACTAGTTTTCGGGACGCTTCCGGACGAATACCGAAAAACTGTTTAACGATCGGGACGGCATAACTGTACATATTCCAGGCCTGCGTGACCATGCCGTAATCCGGCGATACTTCGTAAATAGAACCCGGAAAGGCATAGCTGAACGTTTTGGTCATTCGTTTCAGGTAGCCCAGCGCTTCGTCGGGGTGGCCATAGTTGTTCTCTCCAATCGTTGCTACACCCGTTGGCAAGGTCATTACTGCTCCGGTGTACGTAAATACTTTTTTGTTCAGGTTGAACGACCCCTCGTCGGTGCCGGCCGATTCGTCGCGGTCGATACCCGTTACAAACAGGCCAAACGGGTTGGTAAACTTGCTGGCCGTCCGAAGCGCAATAGCGGCTTTATCGGGATCGGCGACACCCGTTTCCATGGGGGTGTTGACCACCCAGTTATGGTGGAGCACGAACCCTTTTTTGGTATCGTCGGATAACGTCCGAAGTTTGCGTTGAGTGGCTTTCAGCTCCTCAACAGCCCATGGTTTGTGTAGTGTATCCGCCCGAACAATGGCCCCTTCTACAAGCTGCAAAGCCTCGGCTTTTGTCCCGATAAAATCGGCATAGGAACCACTTTCGGGCACCCAGAAATCGGTGTTTATTTTCGTCTTTAGCTGATCCGCTTTACGCTGGTAATCCATCGCCAGCGTTTTATCGCCAAGTTCTGCCGCCATGTAGGCCGCACTGGCAAAGGCATCCTGCGTGTACACCGCTACATCGATCATCTCGCTGTTCATGCCGTGTATTTCCATCATCCCGAAGCCGTCGGGGAGCAGGTTTTTGTCTTTGTCATTTTCGGCCAGCAACCAGGCCATCCCCTTTTTTACCGTCGGGAAGTACTTTTGAAGAAAGCTTTTGTCGCCGGTCCACCGATAAACCTCAGCAATCATGCTGGCAAACTGAGGCACTTCGTTCAAATTACCGGGGTTGAAAACCGCACCGTTCGTCGATACTTCGTGGATGATCCGGCCGTTGCCGTTTTCCTTTTCGGAGATTTTATTCAGCAGGTCGACGGAATCATACACCAGTTGCCGATTTCCCGTTGTGATCAGGCCTGTCAGGGTATAACAGCCATCAGCCCCAAACCACCACGGATAATCGGGCAAGCCCGCCGACAATCCCCGACCGATTTCGGGCACTTCCCGAATCAGCCAATCGGTATTGTATTTCACCCAGCGAAAGGCCTGTTCCAGCTTTTTGTCCGGCACTTTTACCGATGCCAGTTGGTCGATGGTGGCGTAGCGGGTTTTCTTGCTTGCCAGATACGCATAGGCATTTTTCTGAACGTCGGCAAAGGTCCGATTGGCTACCTCCGCCGATTTGTATGAACCGGCAATGGTAATCGGCAACTGTGTTTTGCCATTGGCGGGCACCGTGATCGTGTACACCAGCGAAGCCGCACACCCCTGTCCTGCCGATACAAATTCGCAGGATTTATGCTGATGGTGCTGGCGGGCGGGCACATTGGCCCCGAACACCACGAACCAGTCGTTTTTCTGATCTTTGGCGACCCAGGCCTGCATTTTTGTATCCCAGGTTGCCTGATCCGGTGCATCGATCATGTTGGTCCGTTCGCCCAGCCAGGTTGGACGCAGGTCCGTATGGGCTGTCCAGGTAAACTGAAGCGTGAGCGGTCTGGATTGCCTGTTGATAAAGGTGTATTCAACCACCATGCCCTCTTTATTGTCGGGCACAAACTGAAATCGCTCCATGTCCAGCCCGTCGGCAACCCGCTGGTACAGGTGCTTGTTGGCAAAGGGGTAGTTGATGAACGTATCGGCTTTATCGAGGCAAACCGATTGTTGATTGATGGATACAGCCGCCGTAAATCCATCCATTAATTTGATTGGATGGTCCCAGATGCCGCCCATCTCGCCGGTAATGTGCCAGCCCAGATCCGGGAACTTACTGTCCTGATGACCAACCATGTACAACCGGTTACCAGCCGTTACAAAGGGCGATGCCAGGTATTCTTTCTTACCGGAAATAGACTCGACCTGCTTCATAAGCCCCTGAAGCGGTTGCTGCGCGGCTGTTCTCTGAATACAGGTCGATAGTAGAACAGCCGCAACCAAACCGGCTGTAGAGACCTTATTTTTAGATAGAGTCCGTAAAACCGACTGACCGTGTGTTTTCATGAATTGCTCATTTATGCGTTCGTAAAGTTACGTCTTTACGCCCTGTTCGCCTATTCCATCTACCCCACGGCACTCCAACGGCCCACGTTCATACATCCTACATCATACCTCATACATAACAACGTATTCTGCTACCAGCGCCCAGCAGTGGGCTTCGCACTGCCAGCGCATTTGCATAAGCGATCGGTTGGCGAAGCGACGCAGCCAGGGTTGCTGGTAGGCCGTTAACAGACCCGCAATGAAAAAATGAAAAGTGTCGAAATCGCGCTCGATACCGTCCAGATTCACGGTTGGCAGTGGCTCACCCAATCGAAACAGGGCCGTTGCCAGCAGAATCTTCTCCAGTCGATTGTGCGCCCTGCTCAGCAGTTGTTTGGTGTCTTCAACCAGGCGCGGACGAATAAGCTCCAGCTCGGGAATGTCGAATGCCGACATGAGCCGGGCGAGGTGGTAACTGATCAGCGACGTTCGGGCGTAGTGGGGCGCACACTGGAACGGGTCCGCCACGTACCGACCCGATTCCACAATACCACGCAGATACGTCAGGGAATCGGCGTCGTGCTGATCGCGAGGTAAGTTGTACCGGTAGACGCAATACAGGATGTTGGATAGCGCACAGGCGTCGAAGTCGATGCCCATATTCTTCCCGAACCAGGTTGAATAAGCCCGCAGCGGCCGGTAGTCGGGATAGGTGTTTACGATCTGCTGCCCCTGGCTGCCGTTGGCGTGCTGCGCCAGCTTTGCTTTCAGCCAACGCCCGTTGGCGGGTGCAGGCGTGGTTGTCAGGTACACCATCGCCGTATCGTCGATATCGTCGGGAATGCGAAAATGGTCGAAGTGACGAAAAATATAGCCGTTGGAGAAATGCTGCGAAGGACGCGTAGGCCAAAAGTTGTATGTATTCAACCCATCTTTGTTCTTAAAAACAGGGTAAGCTGCCCTGGCCCTTTCGGTTATGCGGTCAACCCGTTCCCGGCTTCGGGCGGGTAATTTGGGCCGCAGATTTTGCAACGTAAAGACCGTCACGGCCGTAAAGAAAACATTGGTATCCGGACGTCGGTAAAAAATTAATTTATTGTGTCGGGATGACGCGAACAGGCCTGTTTCGTCCTGTAAATCAGCAATCCGTTGAGTAATAGCGTCGATAGATAAAGCGTCCATATTTTTCGTAAAAGTACCTTTCCATACGTTCTCTTTTTACAGATTAAGGTTAGATATTTGCCGCCTGATTTTCCTCTTACAATCAATGCCCAATTTAGTCTTATTCGATGACCCGCTTATCCGTACAGCCCTACTGCCGCTAACGTTTACCCGGCCGGTGGCGGGTATCCGTATTGGCATTTTAACGCTGGCCGAAAAATGGGCCAATCGGCTGAATCATACGCCATCGTACTTAGTCGAACCTTATTTACAGACAAAGTTTCCGCAGCAGAGTGGTACCGATAGCTGGTACGTTAATGGGGCCGTTTGCCCCACGGAGGCCCTGGCGGAAGCAATTCATAACCTGCCGCAAAACACGGGCCTCATTACCCACGACGGCCTGATTCTGGCGATTCACACCAACGCCCTATTGACGGAGGCTCCGGTCCTGAACGACGATTATCCGCTGCGAACCTTTACCGAACCGCTCACCATTGTCCGCCATTTGTGGGATATTTTCGTGGAGAACGGCGATCAGATCCGGGCCGACTTTGCCAGTCTGACCGCCGGACGTACCTCGGCGCCCATTACCGATCCGTTTACCCGCTGTTACGCCCCCGAGAACATATTTGTCGAACCCGGCGCTACTATTCGGGCGGCCGTTCTCAATGCAGAAAGTGGCCCTATTTACATCGGCAAAAACGCAACCATCAGCGAAGGAACGGTTATGATTGGCCCCTTTTCCCTGGGCGAAGGCTCAACCGTAAACTGGGGCGGCAAAATGCGCAGCAACACCACCATCGGCCCATTCTGTAAAGTAGGTGGCGAGGTAGGCAACTCCGTTTTTATCGGGTACAGCAACAAAGCACACGACGGTTTTCTGGGTAATTCGGTCATTGGCGAATGGTGCAATCTGGGCGCCAATGTCAACAACTCGAACCTGAAGAACGATTACACCAATGTGAAGATCCATTCCTACGCCACCGGCCAACTGGAAGACACGGGCCGGATTTTCTGCGGACTGACGATGGGCGATTTCACGAAAGCCGGTATCAGTACCATGTTCAATACGGGAACGGTGGTGGGCGTTAGCGCCAACGTGTTCGGGGGTGGTTTCCAGCCGAAGCACATTCCCTCCTTTTCGTGGGGGGGCGTGTCCGATGGCTTCACCCCTTACCGAATCGACAAAGCCATACAGGTAGCCCGCGAAGCCTTTATCCGGCGTGGCAAGGAATTTGACGAGGTTGAAGAAGGAATTTTAAGAAATATTTATAAAAAGGAGGAAAGGGAATAAAGGGAGGAGAGGGACGAAAGGGAGGGAGGAAAAAGCTCGCGTGCATCTCTTCCCCCTCTCGTCCCCTTTTCTCCCCCTCCTCCCCCTCCTCCCTCTCTTATGCTGTTTAACGAAATAATCGGTCTGGACGAAACGAAGCAGTTTCTGCTGCAGGCGGTACAACGGAACCACCTCGCGCATGCCCTGTTGTTCGACGGTCCAACGGGAAGCGCCAACCTCGCGCTGGCGCTGGCGCTGGCGCAGTATGTCAACTGCGAAGACAAGCAGGCAGACGATGCCTGTGGCCGGTGCGCGTCGTGCATAAAAATTCAGAAACTCGTGCATCCCGATTTGCACATGGTTTTTCCGGTAGCGAATCTGTCGAAGGGAAAAACATCGGAAGCCTACCTGGCCGACTGGCGTAAATTTCTGCTCGCTACCCCCTATCGAACTCTCCCCGACTGGCTGGAAACGATGGGAGCCGATAATAAACAGGGAAACATTTCGGCCGAAGAAGCCCGGAATATTCTGCAGAAGCTATCGCTGAAATCATACGAAGGTGCTTACAAGATCATGCTCATCTGGCTCCCGGAGCTGATGAACGTCACCTCCGCCAATGCCCTGCTGAAAGTGCTGGAAGAGCCCCCTGCACAAACGCTCTTTCTGCTCGTTACCAACCAGTCCGACAAACTGCTGATCACCATTCTGTCGCGAACGCAGCGGGTGGCCATTCGGGCGTTTACGGATGAGGAAGTGGCGACTTATCTGCGCCAGCACCAGAATCTCGACGAAACCATCGCCCGACGGTTTGCGTACCTGGCGGATGGCAATCTGGCCGAGGCCCTTCGGCTAAGCCAGCAGGATAGCGTTTCAACCGGAAACGCCGGACCTGGACAGCACATCTGGTTTGCCGACTGGATGCGTACCTGCTACCGGCAGGATTTAATCAGCCTCGTTAAACAGGCCGACCAGTTTGATGGTTTCAGTAAGGAAAAGCAAAAGGGCTTACTCGATTACAGCATTCGGCTGTACCGCGATTTATTCCTCTGGCAGCAGGGAGCTGCTGAACTGTTGCGGCTGCCCGATGATGAACTGGCTTTTGTTAAAAACTTCGCTAAAGTACTGACCATCGACCATATTGAACGTATCGTTCACGACCTTAACCAAGCCGCTTATCACCTCGAACGAAACGCCCGTGCCAAAATGATTATGCTGGACATGTCGCTTACCTTTAGCCGGTTAATCAGGTGACGTTGCTATGAAAGCCCGAACGCCCAAGCCCAAGCAGATCATTGGCATGACAGACCTGGTCGATTTTCCGGATCTGGGGCTTTACGATATACAGGCTAAAGTCGATACAGGCGCATTTACGTCGGCCCTGCATTGTAAAGATATCCGGCTGATCAAGTCGGGTGGTAAACGTAAACTAAGCTTCTGGCTGATCGACAAGACCGGACTCCCCGCGCGCAAATTTCGCAGCGACCAGTTTAGCCAGCGTATGATTCGTAACTCGTTCGGCGTGGCCGAACTGCGGTATGTCATTCAAACGCGTATCGTTCTCTTCGGCCGTACCATACGGGCCGAATTTACTCTGGCCGACCGCGAGCAACTCAAAAACCCTGTCCTGTTGGGCCGAAAACTCCTTCGGAACCGCTTCATCGTCGATGTATCCCAGAAGAATCTGTCTTACGAAGCCAAAAACGCAGACCAGGCCTGCGTTTCATCGATCGATTCGGAAGACGAGTAAGCTCGTCTACAAACAACATCTTACACACAACTGAACACTGAATCAATGCGAATTGCCATTTTATCGGCCAATCCGAATTTATATTCTACTCAACGACTCCTGGAAGCCGCCAATCAGCGTGGTCATGAAGGTGTGTTGATCAACCATTTGAACTGCCAGGTTATGATCGAAGGCGGAAAGCCAACGGTGCTGTACGAAGGGCAGGAACTGGATTCCTTCGATGCCATTGTACCCCGCATTGGAGCCTCCGTAACGGATTACGGCTGTGCCGTTGTCCGGCAGTTTGAGATGATGAACGTTTTCACAACGGGCAAATCGCAGGCCATCATGCGTTCGCGCAATAAGCTGCGCAGCTTACAGGTGCTTTCCAAAGCAGGGGTTGGTTTACCCAAAACGATCTTCGCCAATCACCCCAAAAACGGCGATGTCACGCAACTGATCAAGCTGGTGGGTGGCCCGCCGGTGGTTATCAAACTACTGGAAGGCACGCAGGGCATCGGGGTTGTGCTGGCCGAAACGACCAAAGCGGCCAAATCGACCATCGAGGCTTTTTACGGCCTGAAAAAACACGTGCTGGTGCAGGAGTTCGTTGCCGAAGCCAAAGGGTCCGACATTCGGGCGTTTGTGATAGGGGGCCGCGTTGTGGGGGCCATAAAACGGCAGGGCCTTGAAGGTGAATTCCGGTCCAACATTCACCGGGGCGGCAATGCCGTGACGGTAACCCTCACCCCCGACGAAGAGCAGACGGCGGTTGATGCAGCCCGCGCCCTCGGCCTTAAAGTGGCTGGTGTGGATATGCTCCCCTCCGACCGCGGGCCGCTGGTGCTGGAGGTAAACTCGTCGCCCGGCCTGGAAGGTATTGAAAAAGCAACGGGTGTCGATATTGCCGCCGAAGTCATCGCCTATATCGAAGACAAGATTCGCACCGACGAGGGCGACACGGTAGGGGTTTAAATGACGAATGTAGAATGAATGGTGTAGAATGAATAATTTTACCAGTCTCTATCCAGCATTCTACATTTTTCATTCTACATTATTCCTTAAGAAATGCCAGCTCTCGATTCTGAACTTAAGAAAGCCATTGTCCGGATGCCCGGCGCGGAGAAAGACAAACTGCTGCTGCGCCTGATTGCCAAAGATGCCGTACTTACCGAGCGGCTTCAGTTCGAGCTGGTAGAAGAGGGCAAGACCATCGACGAACGGCGGGGGCTCATCCGCGATTTTATCGACCGCACAGCCAGGCTTCATGCCGACACGCCCGGCTGGCTTATGATGGATATGCGAACGGCGAGCGGATACATCAGCCGCCATTTAAAAGTCACTAAAGACAAATACGGCGAGGTGGAGCTGATGTTGTACATGCTCAACACCTTCTACGATAACAACGCCCACCTGCTTCAGAAGTACAACTCCCGCACCGACAAAGCCGCCGAATACGTGGCCAAACGAACCGAGCAGGTAGTAAAGAAAGCCGCTAAACTCGACCCCGACTATTACGTCGAGTTTGTCGATGATATCAACAAATTGCTCGGCTGGGTAACGTCTACCGCTTCGGCACACTACGCCCGGCAGTTGAGCTTGCCTAAGGAGTGGCTGGTATAATAGTTTTTATTCATCTTCGCTTCTTTAGAAACCACCATAGGGCTACGGCAAAAACAATGATAAACAAGACTGGCAGAACAAGACTGCCTTTGTACACCACTCCGTAATAATCACCCGGAAGCGGTTGGGGTTGTCTGATCGTGTTCATGTTTTTAAGGTTGAGTCTGCTCCTGAGAAGCGGTTTGGGTGAACCAAACATAAGGACTTACCAGCGAATAAGCTATTGATCTGGCCATCATAGTATCCCTTTAGGCTTCGTTTTACACCGGCGAACACTCGGCTGTTTTGTGTGTTATAGACTTACACCCACCAATAAACTCAATCACACATGAGCGAAACAGTTTTAATCACAGGCGGTACCGGCTCCATTGGCCGTCGCCTGACCCAATTGCTTCAACAGGCTGGCTATCAGGTGGCCTTGCTGAGCAGATCGCCCAAATCCATACCCGACGTCAGGGTCTATCAATGGGACATAAAGAAAGGGCACATTGACCCGCAGGCCATCGCTACCGCCGATCATATTATTCACCTGGCCGGCGAGGGCATTGCCGATGAACGCTGGACCGACCAACGAAAAGAGGCCATTCTCAATAGCCGAACGCAATCGACGGATTTACTGGTACAGGCCTTGAAGACCAATTCACATCATGTCAAATCGTTTGTGGGTGCGTCGGCCATTGGGTATTACGGCGGTAATACAGACGACCGTCCCCTCACAGAGAACAGTCAGGGTGGTTCCGATTTTCTGGCTCAGGTGGTACGCGCCTGGGAGCGGTCGGAGGAGCAGGTAGCGTCTTTGGGTATTCGAACGGTAAAATTCCGGATTGGTGTTGTGCTCATGGCCGAGGGCGGAGCATTGCCCAAGTTAGTGCAGCCTATTCGGTTGGGAGCAGGAGCGCCTATTGGGTCGGGGCAGCAGTATATCTCGTGGATTCACCTCGACGATATGTGTCGGTTGTTTATTGAAGGGCTGTCAAATACGAAGTGGCAGGGTGTTTACAATGCCGTGGCGCCTACCCCGGTTACTAACGAAACCCTTACGCGGGCTATCGCTCAGGTAGTGCACCGGCCTATCTTACTGCCCAACATTCCGGCCTTTGTTATAAAGCTGATGTACGGCGAGATGGCCATCGTCGTTACGGGCGGCAATTACGTACTCAACAAACGCATAGCCGACGAGACTGACTTTCAGTATCAGTTCGATGATTTGACCAGAGCGCTGGAGAATCTGTTAGTATAAATTTTCTGGCGCGGGCGTTTGCCCGCGCCAGAAAACATTAACTCCACTCCCGGTCGGCGGAGTCTTTCGTATTCCAGGTATCGGTTGGGGCAAACCAAGTGGCTCCTTTTTTCAGGAATTTCTTGGCTACGTCTTCATTCAGCTCTACGCCGAGGCCTGGTTTTTCGGGCACGCGGACAAAGCCTTTTTCGACAATAGGCCTCATGCCGGTGATCAAATCCTCCCAACCTGCCACATCGACTCCGTGGTGTTCGAGGGCTACGAAATTCTCGGTGGCAGCCGCGCAGTGCACGTTGGCCATCATCGAAATAGGCGAACCGGCAAAGTGCATGGCCATCGGAATCCCTTTTTCTTCGGCATAATCGCCTATTTTCTTGGTTTCCAATAAGCCGCCCGAACTGGCCAGATCCGGGTGAATCATGTCGATTGCTTTGGCATCAATGAGCTTGATAAACCCTTCTTTCAGGTAGATATCTTCGCCCGTCAGCGTTGGCGTTTCAATGGCGTCGGTGATTTGCTTCCATTGGTCGGTGTAGAACCAGGGGACCAGATCTTCCAGCCAGGCCAGGCGGAACGGCTCCATGGCCTTACCGATCTGGATAGCCGTGTTCACATCGAAGTGGCCGAAGTGATCGGCAGCCAGTGGCGTATCGTAACCGACAATATCCCGCACTTTACCCACGTGCTCAACCAGCCGGTCGAGTCCTTTCTTCGTAACCTGAATACGGGTAAACGGGTGTTTTGTGTTGGCGTAGTTGCCCAGCTTACCCGACTCCCGGTCGTTCCACTGCTGCTTCACGCTCCAGTTGTTGGCATTGACGAGCATACCGGGCTGATCGGCCAGCATACCGATACCGAAGTCCATTTTCAGGAACGTATATCCCTGATCCCGGCGCTTCTTCATGTTCTCGGCAAAGCCTTCGTAGGTATTGGATTCCGGCGTATCGGCATACAACCGGATAAAGTCGCGGTATTTACCGCCCAGCAACTGGTAAGCGGGCACATTGTACGCCTTACCAGCTAAATCCCACAGGGCCATTTCTACCCCACAAACACCACCTGCCGCCCGGCTCTGACCGCCGAACTGCTTGATCTGCTTAAAAATCTGCTCTACGTTGCAGGGGTTTTTACCCAGCAACCGGCTTTTAAGCATCAGCGCGTAATTGGCGCTGGCCCCATCCCGAACCTCACCCCAGCCAACAAGACCCTGGTTGGTGTCGATCCGGATAATCGGACTGCTGAAAGGCACACCGTTCAGCACGGCAACCCGCATGTCGGTAATGCGCAAGTCCGATGGCTTTGAATCGCGGCTTACTTTCTGGGTAATAAACTCCATTTCCTGGTCATGCTGACCATCGAATGCCAAACCAAGCGAAAGGCCACCTAAACCGGCATTCCGCAAAAAGTCACGTCGGTCGGAAGATTTTCCCGAAGATGTCAATCGGGAGAAGATGTTTTTCATGGTAAAAAAGACAATAGGGTTTATGTCTGGTTAACACAGATTTTAGTTTTGAGCCAACCTATACTGTCAAAAAGCAGTAAACGAATAGCCTGTTCAGGTATAGTGCCCTGTTATCATATAAGTAGGCAAATGCCAGTATTTTACTTATGCAATCGTCTTTTTAGGGAGAATTACCTTAAGACCTGCATTTAACCATGCCCCCTTGAGACTCGCCTTGTAACAGAGCCACTTATGTCCCTAAACTTCCTGTAGAACCCTTACCAAATAGTCAGCACGACATTAAAGCAATGATAAAAAGAACACTTTTCATCTTATCGATTATCACCCTTTCAGGTGGCCTTGCCGCCAGCGCCCAACGCGTGGGCTCTTCGCCCGAATACGTCAAAGCCTTAACTGCCGACTGGAAAGGCGAGCGTTTGGCGGATGGCCGTCCGAAGATCCCGGATATCGTTATGGAGCGTCTGGCCAATTGTACACTGGAGCAGATATGGGGCTATCTGGGCAAAAAAGGATACCGGAATCAGGTCGAAAAAAACTGGATCATCCTTAAGCCCGGCGAAACCATGACCGGCCGCGCCGTTACGGCTCAATTCATGCCTATGCGACCCGACCTCGACAGCTTGGTCCGGGCGCAGGGGAAAGCCGAAGGCCGCTCCCAAAAAGGAGGAATCAACATCTGGCCAATCGACATATTGACGAAAGGAGACATTTATGTAGCGGATGGCTTCGGCAAAATTAAAGATGGCACCCTGATCGGGTCCAGCCTGGGCAACGCTATTTACGGTAAAACCGGTAAAGGCGTCATCTTTTACGGATCGGTACGCGACATGCAGGAGTTGAAAGATACGAAAGGGTTCAATGCCTGGGTAAAAGGGCACGATCCCTCGTACATTAAAGACATGACGCCAACCTCTATCAATGCGCCTATTCGCATTGGCGACGTGACGGTACTGCCCGGCGATGCCGTATTCGCCAATGAATACGGAACCGTGTTTATCCCGGCTCACCTGGTTGAGGGACTGGTATCGGCTTCGGAAATGACCGCCCTGCGCGACGAGTTCGAACGGGTGCTTCTTCAGCAGGGGAAATACCCATCCGGCGAAATTCACGGCGACTGGTCAGAGAAAATCAAAGGCGAGTTTAGAACCTGGGTTGGCAAGTATCCCAAGAAACTCGCCATCACGCAGAAAGATATTGACAGTTACCTGGCCAAAGAAGGTCATTGATTGTCCCTATACTTTAGACAGGATTAAGCGGATTGTTGCTTACGAAATCCTTGCTAATCCTGTCTGACCTTATACCATTAACTTATAAAAATGATGACACCCAGGATTGCCGTTTTGTTGACGGCTGTTGCGAGTTTCTGCTTTAATAGCGCTTCACTTGCCCAAACCATACCGAAAGACGAACTGACTTTTTTAACATCTGAATGGAAAGGGGAGCGCTTCCCGGATGGACGGCCCAAAATTCCGGATGGTCTGCTCGAACGAGCTAAATACATTGGCATTGACGACGCCTGGACGGTACTTAAAAACGAAGGCTACGTCAATCAGTTTGAGGGTAACTGGAAACTGATTCATAACGATGTACCGGTAACCGGGCGGGCCGTTACGGCGGCTTACATGCCAAGTCGGCCGGATGTCGAAAAGCTCATTAAGGATCGGGGCATCAGCAAACAGGGCCGGAAGGGCAACACCAACACCTGGCCCATTGAAACCCTAACCAAAGGGGATGTATACGTGGCTGATGGCTTTGGGAAAATTGGTGGTGGTACACTGATGGGGGCCACCTTGGGCAATGCTATCTTCAGCAAAACCGGCAATGGTGTTGTTTTTAACGGAGCCGCCCGCGACTTGCAGGAACTACAGAATATCAAAGGCTTCAACGCGTTTGTACGCGATTTCCACCCCTCTTTTCTGGAAGAGATGGTACTGATGGGTCTAAATGCGCCCATTCGTATTGGCAACGTGATGGTCATGCCCGGCGACCTGGTGATTGCCCAGCGGGAAGGCGTCCTGTTTGTGCCGGCCCACATGGCCGAACAGGTGGTAAGTACGGCCGAGTTCGTGGTACGCAAGGATCAATTTGGCTTCGAAACGGTTAAGTCGGGTAAGTACACCACGGGCCAGATCGACAGCCAGTGGACAGACGAAATCAAAGTAGATTTCCTGAACTGGCTCAAGAAGCACCCGGAGTTAGGTACCATGACCAGACCCGAGCTGGATAAAGTCATGAGCAAACGAACATGGTAGTTTTCTTTAGCAGAACAGCCTCCTTATTTTAGGGGGCTGTTTTTTTCTATAACCCTTTATTTTTTGCGGAGCCTATTGACTTTTAATATATAGATTAAATGGGTTAATTACTTCTTTTTTAGTATAAAAAACCAGTAGGCAAGTGCTTGAATTTGCGGCCGGCATACACGTTTTTTTAACATTTGTTTGATGAAAAATAAGGATCAAATCCTCATCTTTTTACGAATGCTGCTTACTTACTTTTCGGGCTTCCGCACAGGCAGCATAAATTGTTTATTACTAATTCTTTATTTTTTTAATCATATCTCTGCATATGCTACCGCTTGCTAAATAATTACAGTAAAAATGAAATTAACTATACAAAATATAAAAATGACAAACTAATAGTTTAATACAAATGCTTAATTACGAAATTTTATACTAAAGCCTAAATAGCTGAAAATCAATAAATTGTTTTACAATTTATTGAAATCAAGAACGCTTAATAAACAAATAAAAACTCAAATATTTGTATACAAATGAAATTATTAGAAAACAAAACAGTTATTGCTTTTTTACAACTTGCGTATACCTTTGACTCATCAGTAAAAAATGACGTTTTGTCGCGCCAAAGTAACTGAATTAAGCAAGTGCATTTCCCCAGATTGGGATCTCACTGACCAGTTTTTAGAGAGTGTATATATCCGTTTTTTCATAGGTATTGTATTCCCATCATGTCATGAAAAAAATTATCCTCACCGGTACAGCTATACTAGCTTTGGCAGCAGCGTGCTTCGCCCAAAATAATACGTCAACAATTACACAATCTGGTACTCAGCAAACTGCTAGTGCCATGCAGAAGGGTAAAAACCTGGTGTCTGCTATTGTACAAACCTCAAGCAGCACCATTGCCAACATTGGCAACGTTGCCCGAACTATTCAGAAACCGGCTTCCTATCCATCGGATAAAAACCAGGCTTTCATCAATCAGTTAGGAACGAGGTATAACTCGGCCACTATCGAGCAGGAAGGGATCAATAACCTGTCGACGATCAATCAGAAGAACAACAATGCCGGTTCCAGCGGAGATGGCAATGTCGTGACAGCGTTCCAAAGAGGACTCAACCAGGTAATAACGGTCAATCAGAACGACAATTCAATTGCTAACCAGGCCAGTATACGACAGGAGAACTTTGGAACTATTCAGACAGCAACTGTCAATCAAAATAATTCATCCACAAAAAACCGGGCCACAGCCACCCAGCTTGGTAACAATAATACCCTAAGCATCAGCCAGTCTACTAATTCCGACAACAACATTGCCACAATAAAGCAAGGAGGAGGGGGCGGTGTTAACACAGGTAGCAACACATCTAATGCTAAGGCAACTGTTGAACAAAATGGAGGGGCGCTGGGTAGTTCCTCAGGCAACGAGGCCACCATAACCCAAGTCGGCCAGGGGTCTAACGTTGCAAAAGTTCTTCAGAACAACTTCAGTGGTGGTCTCGATGGGTTGGGGAACGACGCTACCATTAGTCAGTCAGGAAAATTTGGTTCCAATGCGAATGTAAGCCAGAGCAACTATGCCCAAAATAACTCCACAGTTATCAACCAAGCTGGTGAGGGTCAGCATACGGCTTATGTTAGTCAGGATGGCAATACTACCTTTAGCAGCTACAACAATACGGCACAGGTTAACCAAACCGGGAAAGGCAATAATGCGGATATTCGTCAGGCAGGTGAAGATTCAAACAATGATGGTCAGGGAAACAGCTACAATAACACGGCAAACGTCAGCCAGTCCAATTCACTGAATCAGGCCTTTGTTGTCCAGAAAGATTTAAGCGCCTTCAATCAGGCAAGTATTAATCAAAACGGGGTTAGTGATGTAGCGACTATCACCCAATCGATTAACTCGATAGGCAACACCGCAACAATTAACCAGGGGATTTTTAGCAATGGCGGTAACAATGCTTCAATCACGCAGCAACAGTCTGCGCCGGAGGAATCATTGGGCGGAAATACAGCGAGCATCAGTCAAAACCTGAAAGCCAAGGGGATGAATAATAGTGCATCCATTGTTCAGGGAGTTTTATCCTCTTCGACGAACTCGAATGCCAATACGGCAACCATAAATCAGGAAGGCAGTTCAAACAAGGCCCGTTTGCAACAGACCGGCGACTTAAACGTGGCGACGTTCACACAGACCGGTAATGGCAATATAGTTCGCAACCTGGATGCATCCCTTAACTCGGCGGCTCTTCAGTTAGGCACAAACAACAAGCTGACCACAGAGCAGATAGCCGGCAGCTCTGGCAACATCGTCAATGTAGCACAGATTGGTCTAGATAACATTGCCAATCTGCTGCAGAATGGTTCTGACAATATGATCACTTTGTCGGAAGTTGGTAATGGCCATACCATTGCTGTTGCACAGATTGGTAATGGCAATTCGGCAGTCATCGGTATGACTGGCAATTAGTTTTATACCGTTCAGGGTGCTTTTACAAACCAGGGCTCCCTCTAACTTACGCTTAAACGATACCTTCCTTATGAAAAACTTCTTTTTACTAGGACTTGCCGCTCTCAGTGGAGCAACGGCCGGCGCGCAGAACAAAGCGACCATTACGCAGGAAGGAACTGCTCATGAAGTAACCGTTGTGCAGCAGGGTTCAGGAAATACATCGGTTATTAACCAGTCGTCCATCAATACTGGTAACCAGGCTACCGTTACGCAGTCGGGCAATGGTAATGTGGTCACTATTAATCAGGGGAGCGGCAGCCCAAATACAACCGGACCGCAAAATTCGGTAAACGCCAGCCAGTCAGGTACAAGTGAAACAATCATAAACCAATCAAATGATGGCAACACAATAAGCGTTTATCAGGGGCCAGCTTTAAGTAACAGGAAAGAAAAAAAGAAGAATAAGCAAAAATAGGCGTTCTTTTTAAAAACAAATTACAGCAAAATACCACACCATTATATAACGTCTTTCTGTTGCACGAGAAAATCTGCAATGGAAAGACGTTTTGTTTTTTCAGTAGAACATGCCTAAAAAAACCAATCGTCCAAATAGATTTTTTCAAATTTATTCAGGCCGCAAATGTGCATTTTCACTTAATATCTCTGACCGAATAATATAAATACGAATCAGAAAAAACTTGGCCTCTTATCATTATTCATGAACTAACATACCTATATGTAAGTTGATAAGCAACACTTCTACAGCTGATGTAACGACAAAACACTAATTTTGAATCTATGAGACATATAATTAATATACATTTTAAGAAAAATGAAACAAATATATTGTCACAAATATCATTAAATACACCAATTATTATTCAAAATTAATTTTAAGTATATAAATATTTTATAATTCATTTTTTAGAAATATAAAGCACATTATTCACTACCATTCGCTAAATATAAGAATTATAAAAAACGGCTATTTCACCACTTTAAATTAATTTCTTTCTAAGAAAAATCATAAAAATAAAATAAACCGAACTCCTAATATATACATTAAATTACTGTAAAACAGGCAGTTGCACAAAGATGAGATTTATAACTCATTAGCAATATTCAAATCAAATCGTTTATAAAGAAACTCATTTTCATGTTCTGTATTGTACTTTTCACTGAAAAAGAATATTGATTTTTAATAAGGTTGCTGTTAGCTTTGACTCATCAAAAAAAACTTTATCAAGACATCGGCAAACAAGCGATTTATGGATTTAGTTAAACTGATTGACCGATGAATTAAAACTCTTTTTATTGCGATTTTTTTTGTGTCTTATTGACTTTAACTGCGTCTAAACCTCATCACTAATGTCAGTTTATTTTTTGATTATGTTGCTAAAAACAGCTCGCTGGCAGCACAATCTGATTTAACTTTTTTCAGAAGGTATACTCAACTATTCACAACCTTGACCAAAACAGATTCAGACCTAAAACCGAATCCTTTAAGATATCCGCACCACTACGAAATACAGCGTCTGGAGCACTAAGACCTTTACCAATTCTTAATTTTAACCATTACCTCTCAAACCATGAAAAAGTATATTTTATCAGGTTTTGCGCTGTTTGCATTAGCAACAGCCTCTTTTGCCCAAAACTCTATGTCCCTAACCCAATCGGGGAACGGTAATAGTGCAGGAACAATCCAATCCGGCAGCGCAAACGCCGGTATCATTACCCAGAATGGCAATGGTAATACTATTGGCAACAGCGACAACGGCCTTGGAAGCAGTGGACTTCAGCAGTATGGAATGTCCAATGAAGGCACAATTACCCAGGTTGGAAGTAATAACAACGGCTTCATTTACCAGCGGGGTAATATGAACGTAACGACTGTTACGCAAACGGGTAATGGCAACGATGGACAGGCGGTTGACTTCTCCTCATCGAACAACAACACCTCGACCATAACCCAGATTGGGAATAACAACAAATCAGGTGTGTTCCACACGTCAAACAGTTCGAACAATACCTTTACAACAACGCAGACCGGTGACGGCAACAAGGTTCTGGCTACCGATTTATATATATTACCTCCACAATATGGTACGTTTAACGTAGCCACAATTGCCCAGACAGGTAATACCAACACCATTAAAATGGCTCAAGCGGGGGGTTCAGAGAATACCTTTCTGGCAAATCAGAATGGTGACGCCAACTTCGCAACTGTTACTCAGTTAGGTGATAATAACGTTATCGGTAATAATGACAACGGATCTGGCCCAGTAGGTCTTCAGCAGATCGGTGACAACAACATAGCCTCCATATCACAGTCCGGCATCTCGAACAATGCCTTTATTCAGGAGATAGGAAACAATAATAACAGTACTATTTCTCAGACAGGCGAGAGCAACGACGCTCAGATTCAGGATTACTTCAGCAATGGAAATACGGCTAGTATCATCCAAGTGGGTAACCAAAACAAATCGGGTGTGTTCCGCGATGGTGGTAGCGACAATTCCTTCAGCACTGTTCAAACGGGAAATAACAACCAGATTCTGGCCAGTGGCGGCTATGTTTTGCCTCCACAGTATGGCATGCGCAACTCGATTGACATTACCCAGACAGGTAACGCCAATCTGGTTACGATGCGGCAAATAGGCGATGACAACGCACTAACAATAGCTCAAAGCGATAATAACCAGACAGCCATTGTTGTTCAGAGTGGAAATATGAACACGCTGAGCGTAACCCAGTCGGGCACGCCGAATATGTTAACCATTTCTCAGCTCGGTAATGGCAATAGTGCCTCTATCGTTCAGACTGGTGTTGCTCCTTAATAGGCCACCCGCATTCATAAGGACAGTTAAACACGTAAGCCGCTCCATTTAGAGCGGCTTACGTGTAATTAAGAAATCAGAAAATGCACAATTTATAGCAATCACCCGATACACACGCATTGACCGACGTGCCTGATCCTACAGGACTTATAAGTCACCTATTTTAGACCTTTACATCTAAGCTACCATTTAATCGATTCATCCTGCATTTAATTAGCCGATATGTGACTAATTAAAAAAGACTTGGTATTTTTATCTTACAGTTACCATATATTAGTAAACTCTTGCAGTCCTTTCACGCCCGTAAAGGTCTAGATTAGAATACAATTCAGCCAATTAGCTAAACACAAACGTGTATCCCTAACCGTACTAAGTACCAGACCGTATGAAACGATTAAAGGAAATACTACTGCTTTGTTTGACATTGGTCAGTTTTGCCGGCTGGGCACAGGACCCCGATCTGGAAGGGAAGCTGGAAGAAGGAACCATGGACGAAGCCGTGATTACAGAAGAAGGCACCGAAACGCTGTTGCTGGATAATACCCGTTCGAAAATCGGTCGTGATTTTTACGAAGCGTTCTTCCGCCATTACGCCGAGCTGCCAAAAACCATTGCACCCATTTTCCCGGCCGACACTACCCTTAAAATAACGCCAAACGTAGAACTGGATATTAATGCCTTTGTGGTTACCATTGATGAACTACCCGCTTTAGGCGCTGGCACAAGCATTATTTCCGTATCGCTGAACGACCAGATGGTTTGGCAGAACTATGTTCAGATTCGGCAGGAAGTACTTGAGCTATATGCGTTCAATGCCGCCGAAGTGATCAATCAATATGTTCTTAATTATCAGGAAGTTCAACGATCTCTTGAAAACGATGATCAAAAAGGAACCGGCATATTTTAACGAATTACATTCCTCAAACCCAACATGAAAACACATCTATTTACTGTTCTTTTCGTGATCTGTCTGGCCGGTTACTCCTCGGCTCAGTCGTTTGTATACCATCCTAACAATCCAAATTTCGGGGGTAATACATTTAACTATTCGTGGATGTTGAGTTCTGCTCAGGCGCAGGACCGCAACACCGACCCAACGGCAACAGTCCGTACTGCGAATGGAACCACGCAGACCGGCTCCCTGAACTCATTTGCCCAGTCTCTCCAGAGCCAGTTACTGAGTCGCATTACCAGTAGTTTGGTTGGCTCTCAGTTTGGGGAAGGAACCCTTAAACCCGGTACGTATAAATTTGGGGAATACCAGGTTGACATCAGCAATGGCTCCGGTGGCGTTGTTGTCCGGATCGTTGACGGAAAGGGCGGAGAAACCTCTATCACCATACCCTATTATTGATCGGTTGAGCAGTTGAGCCCGACAACTGTATAGTCTTGCATTACTTCCTCTTTTTCCTTTTTACCTCACACAATGAACGTACTTTTATCCAAAGCTATCCAGCTTTTTTTGCTGACTGGCTTGGTAGGGGTTTTATCGGGGTGTACCGCTTTTTTCTTTCAACCAACGAAGGCTCGTCGCGCTCGTTTGGGAGAAGAAACACCTGTTACGGCGGACTTACACCGATTGCCCGTTGCCAAAGAAAAAATCATTACTGCCGTTTATAAATTTCGGGACTTAACGGGCCAATACAAACAAATAGAAGCGGGTTCTACCTTCTCGACCGCGGTTACCCAGGGAACGACCAATATACTTCTCAAAGCCCTCGAAGAGAGTGGCTGGTTTTTGCCCATTGAACGCGAGAACGTTAGCAACCTGCTTAATGAGCGAAAGATTGTCCGCTCCAGCGTTGCCCAGTATAAAGAGGGCGAAAACCTGCCTCCTCTGCTGTTTGCCGGTATAATTCTGGAAGGGGGCGTTGTTTCGTACGATGCCAATATCATAACCGGTGGTGGCGGCCTTCAGTATTTCAGCGCCGGGGGATCAACGCAGTACCGGCAGGATCGGGTAACGGTCTATTTACGGGCTGTATCGACCAAATCAGGAAAGATTCTCAAGACGATATACACCTCCAAAACCATTCTGTCGCAAACGGTCAACGCCAGTCTGTTCCGCTATGTGACTTTCAAACGGCTCCTCGAAACCGAAACTGGCTTAACCACTACCGAACCGGGCCAGCTGGCCGTTACAGAAGCCATCGAAAAAGCGGTTCAGGGACTCATTATCGAGGGCGTACGGGACGGATTGTGGTCCGCAGCCGACAACCAGGCTGCCGCCATGCAGGCCGTCGTTAAAGAGTACGAGAAAGAGAAGACCGTAATGAGCGAAACGGATGTGTATGGCATACGCCCCGAAATAGCCCCGCCGTTTCTGAGCGTACAGGCTTATGCCGGTGCCATGCGGTATTATGGCGACTACGCGCGCCGGACCATCAAAGGCAGCTATGGTGCCTCCCTGGACTTCCATATTACACCCGCCTTTGGCGTGCAGGTAAACGGAGCTACCGGCGTTCTGGCCAGTGAAGGTGCTTTTTCGAAGAACATCACCTCATTGGAGGGCAACCTGATTTATCGGTTAACACCTTATCAACGCTGGACGGCCCTGCTCTTTGCGGGTGCGGGTGCTGTTTCGCAAAGTGGCGCATCGCCGTTTCAGTGGCAGGGAGCCAGCTATTTACAGGCCCAGGGAGGAGCCGGCGTGCAGTTTTCTCCGAGCAAGGTCATCGGATTTCGCACTACCCTGTCTTACAATCAGCCCTTTACGGATGTTCTGGACAACAAAGTGGCTGGCACCCGTAACGACTACTATCTGCGGGGAACACTGGGCGTGGTTTTTCATATTGGCCGGTTCTCCCCGCCTAAACTCAAACCACTCACTCCACAGCAACCGGCAACCAATAAGTAACGAGTCCATCTACTGCCACTTAGCCACCGATCTCAAAATTTATAATGAAATACTTTATCTATTTAACTATTCTGGCGGCTGCCCTGATTGGCCTCTGGAGTTGCAATGAAGAAACATTCGTTACCCCCGTTCAACTCACCAGCGTTCGGGGACGGGTTCTTTATAACACCACCCAGCAACCCGTTCGAAATGCCACCGTTACGTTGTCGCCTACCAGCCGGGTTATTTCAACGGACTCGTCCGGTTATTTTCGGTTTGACAGCGTTCTGGTGGGCAACTACACCATTCAGGTAGCCAAAGCCAACTATGGAACGGGGATCGGCACCGTTGCGGCAACGGCCGATGCCTCTACCCTGGTGACCATTTTAGTGACGGAAGATGCCGCGCTCAACAGGCCGCCAACATCGCCCACACTGGTGTCTCCTGCCACAAATACAACCATCCAGTCAACGACAGCCACACTCAAATGGAGTGCCTCCGACCCCAATCGGGATAGCCTCACGTATGACGTACTGTTGTTTAAAGGAGGAAGTGCCACGCCTACGTCTTCCTTTACAGGGCTCACCGTCGACAGCCTGAACGTGTCGGCTCTGGAGTATAACACCACCTATCTGTGGCAGGTGATCGTGAAGGATAAAGTCAATACTGTAAATGGTCCGATCTGGTCATTCAGGATCGGCGAAGTACCCGATTACAGCTTCTTCTTTGCGCGCCGAACCAACGGTCAGTACCAGATCTTTTCGGCCAGCGCAACAGGGCAGACCGTTCAGCTCACCCGCGACGGCAGCAACTGGCGGCCCATTGCCAGCCCGAACCGGCAACAGCTTGCATTTATCTCAAATGTCAATACCGAGTTGCACTTGTATGTTATGAATGCCAACGGCACCAATATCCGTCAGGTCACTACAGTACCCATTGCCGGTTTATACCAGACGGACCTGTCGTTCAGCTGGTCGCCGGACGGTACCCAATTGCTTTACCCAAGCAATGACCGCCTGTATGCCGTTCGTACTGATGGTACCGGGTTACGGGTGGTAAGCCAGGCGACCAATGGCCGGGTGTTTGCCGGTTGCGACTGGACACCGCAGGGCAATCGGATTGCCGCCCGGACAACCGGCACGGGTGTGTATGACAACGAAATTACGACCTTCCTGCCCGATGGTTCAGGGTCCAAGCTGGTTTATAGTCAGCGGTCGGCCCGGGTTGGAAATCCAGCCTTTTCGATTGATGGTCGCAGACTGGTTTTCTCCGCCGACTCCAGCAACTTCATGAATGAACAGGGTCGCCAGCTCGATGCCCGGCTTTACCTGCTCGACCTGAGTACAAACGGAATCGTCAGCTTATCATCCAGCCAAACCTCGTCGGGCTCGTCTGCGTCGGGTAAACCTGCTGGGACCAACGACCTTGACCCTCGTTTTTCACCCAATGGGGCGCAGATCATCTTTACAAATACCGATAACACCGGCAACGGCGTACGCTCCGTTTATACACTGGACCTGAGCTTTGGCGCGGGGCAAAGCGTATCCTCGAACCGCAAGCTCCTGTTCACAGCGGCCGAAATGCCCTATTGGCGGTAACGCGTTGGTTAATGAATGAAGGCCTTTGATCTAGTATCTGCTAACGTGTATGCAAATACACGGCAAATCGGCCGTCGTAATACGTTAGTTTGTAGAAAGGCAACGTGGTAGTGCCCGGTTTTGGGTAGAACGCTTCCGGCCTGTATACGTAGTCCAGAAGAATAAAATCTGCTTTGTGATGATTTGCCCAGACGGGCAAATCATCCTGATGTTGTGTTGAATAATTGGTGAAATTCTCGTGACATAACAAGTGGGGATATTGGTCGTACTCGTCAAAGAAAAACGTAAGCGGCACTAGTCCTGTCGCGTTTTCGGGAATGTAGGGCCGGAGTTGCTGGTAGGCTACCGGAAAATTGCCGAGGGTATAATTCTTGTAGATTATTTCTATGGTTCCATACAGGCCAATGATGAAATAGGCCGCCAGGACGATTCGTAATCCCCAACTCATGAAAGGCTCGCAGTGGTAAAGTTCATATAGAACAACCAGCATAAACGGCATAAAGAGAGGCATGTAGCTCCCGGAACCATGCTTCGTAATAATCCAGAACGAAACCAGCAGGATTACCGGGTATATGCTAATCAGGCGGGGTAACCGCTGAATGAACTGACGCTGGTGCCAAAGCATAAATAACAGCAGTCCGGATAAGGCAGCCTGTTCGGGAGATTCAAAAAACATCCTCGGGAAAGTGAGCATGACCTCCAGCCTGGAGTACCAGCCAAAAGCAGTCTGCGTAGCAGGATCGTGGCGAAATTGATAATACCAGACCGAGAAACCATCTTTTGCCTGCACAATGTCAATGAAGTATCCTGACAGGGTCAACCCGCCGACAATTGAAAAGAGAACTGCTTCTTTGATTCGACGGGTGTATAAATAGGTACCCGCTCCAGCAATCAAATAGATGACCCCATTAAGATGGCACAGCATGGCCAGGCCGGCAAGTAAGCCAGCGAGCGCGGCATTGCGCAGTGGATGACTTTTGGCTTTAATACATAAAAATGAACCGAAGCCTAATGCCGCCAGCATCAGTTCGGGGCGATTTTCAAAACTCAACCGGATCAATAACCGATTTGAGAAGATCAGGATTAGAACCAGGAAAATGAAGTAAGACGAATTCAACTTATTTTCCTGACGGATGTAGGCTATGATTTCGGCAAGAATAATGATGAAGGGAATCAACCCCACAAACTGAACGGTTGGCAGGCCAAAGCCAAATAACTTGATCAGTCCTGCGCCGAAAAGCAAAAACAGTTTATGGCTAACAAGCAATTGATTTTCCCAACCAAGCGTACCTCTAAAAAACTCGGAGCGAATTATCCCGTCTTTTTGTAACCAGTAAGCTTGCTCGGCGAACCGGGCATCGTCGCCCGTTGGCGTTCGATGCCATAGCGTTAGCAGGAACAAAAAAAACAGAATGGAAAGGATTGTTGCCAGTAATCGAAGAGGAAACAGCACAAGCAGCCAGGTAATGTAAAGACCTTACACCTTGCGCGAAAAGTCATTGTAAAATAAGCACCATTTTTCAATAATTATATAAACCAATCTTGGATGCAATAAATCTATTTTAGCACTATTACAATAAACAGTACTATTTAATAAACTTTTTCCTTGATAAGTGACTAGTTCAATACCCATTCACGGGATGACATACGTGTTTTGACATAGCTTCATCGACGCTATTGGTAAAACGTACGCAATCCGTTCCAACCCAAAGCCTGAGCCGGGTCGATCTAACATAAGCGCCAACGGGCAGTTTTAACAGAAGGATAACACTTGGCAAGGCAGCTGGCTTACTGACCTGCTCGCCTGCCTATTCTTTTGCGATTCTATGTTTATCAGGCTATTTAGTAATCTACTACTCGTACTCATCTTTTTTCATAGTGCAACGGTTCCCGTCGTGGCTCAGGATACCACTGCAACGATAGAGACATCGGTGCCACAAACGATTCCGGATACACTCTTATTTAAGATTCAGAAAGCCCAGTCTGTCATTTCGCAGATCAAGGCAGCCAACAAACGGAAGTACGGCATTTCCCGCATACGGTCGGGGCTGGCGGATGTAAAAGCAAATCTGGCTCCTATTGCCACCGACATGCGGGCGCATGGTAAAGAAGTCGACACCAAAAATATGGTCAACTACAGCCTCATTCTGAATGATGGGCTGAAAAAACTGACCGACTGGCGTACAACCCTATCCAAATCGAATAACTATTTACAATCAAATCTGGATCAGGTGCTGGCCCTGAGCACCGATTCATTATTGACAGTAAACGGGACCGACACAACCGACAGGAAGCTCTATGCCGACCAGATCAGGAGTATCAAGTTTCAGTTGCAGGATGCGGGCACCCGAACCAGCGCCCAGCTGGACACGGTTAGTCGCTTACTGGCCGATGTATCAGGCACTTATTTAACAATTAGCAACCTGCAAGCGGCAATCAACGACCGGTTGCAAAAGTCATCGGAAAATACATTTCAGAAAGAAGCACCCTATTTGTGGGAAGCCCCTGCTTCTCTGTCGCTGGCAGAGTTGCCCGCTCTTCTTCAATCAAGTTTCCAGGGGCAAAGCAAGATTTTCACCTATTTCGTTTCTGCCACCTGGGACAACCGCATTCTGCTCATTATGCTGTGCGGACTTTTCTTTGCCTGGGTGTTCTTCAATTACAAAAAAGCCCAAAAGTCCCCGCTGCGGGAGAAGATAACTCCGCTGCGTTCCGACTACCTGAAACCGGTACCGGTAGTGGCCTCGCTGATTGTGCTGCTCAACCTGACGCCCCTGTTCGAACCGCAATCGCCATCATTATACGTGGAGATTACCCAATTTCTGTTGTTTGTGGTGCTCACCGTACAATTCAGGTCGCGGCTTTCCCGGCACGAACTCCGGATGTGGTTGCTGATTGGCACGATGTACATGCTGCTGGTTACTGCCAATGCTCTGGTTGGTGATCTGCTGTTCATGCGTCTTGGCCTGATCGCTCTGAACATCGGTTTTCTTTACATAGGCATTGTATTTGCCCGCCGGTTGCCCCGCCAGCACATCAGCGCCAGGGTGGTGCGGTTTGTTACCACTTTATTCATGGTGTTTCAGGTACTGGCCATCGTCCTGAATTGTCTTGGGCGCATCAGTCTGGCCAAAACGCTTGGTATAACGGCCGTTATCGGACTGATGCAGCTTACGGCGCTGGGTACCTTTATCGAAGTAATTCTGGAAGCGCTGGATTTACAGATTAACGTGAGCACCAGTTCGGAGGGGATTTTTTCGCGGGTCAACGTCAGTCACATCCGCCGATCGTTCCGGAAAGGGCTTTCTTTTATAGCTGTTACGTTATGGCTGATCGTCTTTTTCATCAACATCGGCGCGGCCGATACGGTTTTTAACATACTCCATCACATCCTCACCAGACCCCGTTCGTTTGGTAGCCTGACGTTCACGTTGAGCAATGTGCTGTCGTTTTCGATTATCATCTACCTGTCGAGTCTGTTGCAGAAAAACATCGGGTTGCTGTTTGGCGAGAGTCAGCTCCCCACCGAAACCGAAGAGATTGGGCAGCTGAGTTCGGTGCTGGCGCTGGTTCGGCTGGTGATCGTTATTGCCGGGGTATTACTGGCGATTGCCACCTCCGGCATATCGGTCGATAAATTCACGGTTGTGCTGGGCGCCCTCAGCGTAGGGATTGGCCTGGGCATGCAGAACATCGTAAGCAACTTTGTATCGGGCATTATCCTAATTTTCGAGAAACCGTTCAAGATTGGTGATTACGTGGAACTGGCCGATAAAAAAGGCCGGATTCGGGATATTGGCATCCGCTCCAGCCGGATGATTACCCCACAGGGCTCGGAAGTAATCATCCCCAACGGCGACTTATTATCCAACCGGCTAGTCAACTGGACCTCCGGCGACACCTATCTGAAAACAGAATTTACGTTGAAAGTAAGCATGGACTCCGACCTGGAGGCCGTTCAGGAGATTATCAATAAAGAAGTAAGTCAACTGGAAGGAACCCTTCAGAATAGACCGGCCGAAGTCACCGTCACGGGTATTGGCGGGACGAGTGTGGACCTTAAGGTGCAGGTATGGCTCACAAGCGTGTATGCCGAGGTGACACTTAAAAGCCAACTGCTCCAACGGCTGCTTATAGCGTTTAAGGGAGCCAATGTAACGCTGGTTTAGTGGGCAGGTGGCGTAGGGGTTTAGGCAGAGGGTGGGGTGGGCACAAACCCCTATGCCCACTAAACCTTCGCCGTCAGTGCCGACTTATCCAGTATCTGGACAACATCTTTGGTCGATACTTTCTGATTCGTTCGGGCGGCTTCGAAAATGGCCTCGATCAGTTGAACATCCCGCTTGCCCAGCTCGCCGGGTACGGTTGTGGGTTTATTTTGCAGGATACAGTTGGCAAAAGCATCCATCTGATGCGCCTGTTGGGGCACGTTTTCAATTTCCATTTTTCCCTGGCTCGTCTTTCCTTCCAAACCGGAATAGGCATAGGCGGGAGAGAGCTCGAACCAGCCTTTTGCAGCCTCGGCGCGAAGTTTATTGTATTTATCGTTGAAGCTGGCTTTGCAGACAGCTTCGGTACCGTCAGGGAAATACAGACTGAAATCCATACCCTCTTCTATCTTGCTGAACTTTTCGATATCCGTAACCGGGTGCTTCCGGGCCGTAACGGCAATGGGAATCTGGCCCTTTGTGTAGATGGCACCCTGTATGCAGTACACACCCACATCGCGCAGGGGACCGCCCCCGCCTACTCCCCGGCCCAAACGCCAGGGCGAGCTTTCGTCCTGCACCTGGCCGTTCTCGGCAACAATCCTATTGACTTTCCCGAACGTTTCTTTCTGCCCCAGCCGCATCATTTCCTGATTATGCGGCTCGAAGTGCAGCCGGTAGCCGATGGATAGCTGCCGATTGGCTTTTTTACAGGCATCGATCATCTGCTGGCATTCGTCGGCATTCATTGCCATGGGCTTTTCGCAGATGACATGCTTACCCGCTTTAGCCGCCCGGATCGTGTATTCGGCATGCATGGAGTTGGGCAGCACCACGTACACAATGTCGATATCCGGGTTATCAACGATTTTGTCGAATGTCTTGTAATCGTAGACATTCTTATCGGGGATGTTGTACTTCGATTTCCACTTCTCGGCTTTGTCGGGTGTGCCCGTCACGATGCCCGCTAGCCGGCAGTTGGTCGTCTTTTCGAGCGCCGGTGCCAGTTGGCCTTCACTGTACTGTCCCAGGCCTACCAATGCAATCCCCAACTTACGCGTCGAGCCCTCTGTGGTGGTTGTCGAACTGGCCGATTCGGCTGTCGACTTATCGTTTTTCCCCCCGCAGCCCTGCAAGCCCACGACCGACAGTCCGGGAAGTATAATCGAGGCAGCCCCCATTTGCTGCATGAAATGGCGACGCGAATGCGTAAGTTGTTTCATAACGAAGACAGATTTGACCGAAAAAATCGATCAGTGAAGCCTGGCGATTTTTCCTATACTAACCCCGTCCTGCGTTAAATGTTCGGTTACAGAGTATCCAAATGAGTTTCTGAACTCTGTAAATCAAGACGTTTGCGAAACGATAGTGCGAGATTTTACTCCGACCAATAAAAAAAGAGACTGCTTAGAAAAGCAGTCTCAAAAACAAAATTGCCTTTGGCTATCTGGCTACCCAGCCGCCGGTAAACCCGGCTTTGATCAGTCCGCGTTTGATATGCGGATTTTTCTGCATCAATTTCCAGACAAACTCCGAACGCATGTTTTCGGCCATCAGCAAAATAGGCCCCTGGTCGATGCCGAGGTAATCTACATCGAACCAGCCATTATGCGTAGAGCCATTGGCCACACGGGCCGGGTAGCGGTACGTCGGGTTGAACGCATCGCGGAAGCCATAGGTACCGTAGAGTTTAGATCCGTATTTTGCTTTCATCGCCCGTAAGGCCGGTACGCAAATCTCCGGCGCAAACGCCATCGACCCACCCGCAGCCGTAGGGGCAATGGTGCCATCGTCCACGATCTGTGTACTGGCAGCCCCCCGCGCCCGGTACGAAAAAAACTGCCTGCCATTTACCAGCGTGTCGGCGGGACCGTCGCAGGCTGTCAGCCCCCAGATGGTCGGGCCGTAGTCCTGCCATTTGCCGGGATTGGCTACGCAATACGCACGATTGGCGTAGGTGGCCCGGCGCGAATTCTCGAAATAGTCGATGCCCCGACCCCGCATGTACTCGTCTTTTATGCCCCGAAAATCAATCCAGATGTGCGAGTACTGATGCCCGAAAAGCGGGTCAAAATTCACGTGCGGCTGGTCGTAGAACGTGGCCCAGGGGTACGACTCGGTCCAGGCCGGCCAGACGTCGGTACCAACCGCATGCGTGGGTGAGCCGAGTGCCAGCACATACAGCAGCATCCCTTCGTTATAGCCGGTCCAGTTACTCTTGATAAAGCCCGACTCCGGGTGCCAGCCCATCGATACAAACGGCCGGGACGCCGGACCATTGTTATTCTGAAACCAGACCCAGTCGACGCGCCCATAAATCTGGTCGGCCAACTGTCGGATTTCCGTTTCAACAGCGTTGGTTTGGTCGAAATAACTTTGCGCGCTGAGGATACCGCCCAGCAGCAGGGCCGTGTCGATAGTCGATAGTTCGACCTGCTTGAAACGTTCACCGGTTTTCATATCCAGAAAATGGTAGAAAAAACCTTTGTAACCCGTTACACCCGTTGCCTTATCGGATTGCGGTGCATTGGCAAAGAATCGGAGGGTTTTCAGCGTACGGTCGGCGGCTTGTGCCCGCGTCACGTAGCCGCGCTCTACTCCCACCAGGTACGACGTCAGGCCGAAACCTACGGCGGCAATGCTGGCAAAGGAATTAGACGGTGCCCGGTCGGGTACCAGCCCATTTTCAGGATTTGTCGTTTCCCAGAAATACCGGAATGTATCCTTTTGCAGACTATCCAGAAACGTATTGTCGGCGCCCGAAAGACTGAATGCCGTTGAGGCCGGCGTCGCAGACGGTGCTTTCGGCTGGCAGCAGACGATAGTGAGACTGGTGCAGGTAAGGAGGATAGCGAGGAGTTGTTTCATAGAGGGCACAAATGTCTGTTAATACCCCGGATTCTGGGTCAACTGCCCACCGCTCAATTGAATCTGCGGCTGAGGAATGGGAAAAACCTCATGCTTGCCCACGACAAAGTTCTTGCCAAGGGCCTGATACACGGCCGCTGCCCGTCCCTGACGAACCAGGTCGAAATAGCGGTCATGTTCGAACGCCAGTTCAACCCGTCGCTCGTTCCAGATAGCCTGCCGTAAACCAGCCTGAGCGGTTGTAGCTACGTTGGGCAATGCGGTGGCAACGCTGCCCCGCGCCCGTGCCCGCACCTGATTTAGAGCCGTTAGCGCTTTCGTCGGCTGGCCAAGTTCGTTGGCCGCTTCGGCATTCATCAGCAGTACTTCGGCATACCGCAGAATACGAACGTTCTTGCTGGTTTCCCAGGTGTCACCGTTGTTCGTTTCCCGGGTGAAGCTCACGTACGCTTTCATGTTGTAATACGGATTCTCAGCGTTGGGACTCACGACACGGCCATCCCAAAGGGTCATACCGCGCTGGATGATGGTCCCATCCTTGCGGGTGTCGCCGGTTTCGTAGGCTTTCACCAGATTCTCGGACGGCGTATTGAAGCCCCAGCCCCAGCCATTTTCACCCCGTGCACCCTGCGATTCGAAATAGCCCTGAACCCCTTTATTGGGCGTTACACCGCGGCCCTGAATCTCGAAAATCGACTCTACGCCGTTCTCCGCCGATTCGCGCCAGAGTTCAGCATAGTTAGGCTGCAGCGAATACTGACCCGAAGCAATGATCTCATCGGTCAGTTGCTGTACGATGTTCCATTTCTTTTCATACATGGACACTTTGGCCAGCAGGGCTTTTGCCGCCCCCTTCGTAGCGCGGCCCAGATCGGCCGAATTATACTGCGACTTTTCGGGTAGATTAGCAACGGCCGTTGCCAGATCCGTTTCGATCTGCGTGTACACCTGCGCCGGTGTAGCCCGTACCCGTCCCTGCTGAATGTCGCTGGCATTGGTCGGGTCGGCCACTTTCGTAATCAGGGGCACCCCGCCAAACGAGCGTACGAGGTTGAAATAACAGTAGGCCCGCAGGAAACTGGCTTCGCCGATGAGCCGGTTTTTGAGCGTATCGTTGATGGTCAGCGCCGGCAGGTTGTCCAAAGCCTGATTGGCGCGGGCAATGGCTTCGTATTGACCGCCCCAAACTTCGTTGAACGAAATGCTGGAAGGCGTGAATGTAAAGTTGTCCAGCTGATCCTTATCCGTACCGGTATCGCCCGGCGAGCTGCCTTTATCGGCGTCATCCGAGGCAATGCTGGTAATGCCATTCCAGGAGAACGAATGGAAATTCCAGTCGACCATTTTGGAATAAATGGCATTGACAAGGCTCGTAGCCGCATCGGCGTTACTCGAAAAGAAATCCGTTGGGGTTTGCTGTCCCTGAGGAGCTACATCCAGGAAGGACTTGGAACAGCCGCTGGCAATCACCAGACCGCCAATGCACGTGTATGTTATGAGTTTCTGAAACGTTTTCATCTCGTTGTTTACTTAAAAGCCAATGTTCAGACCAGCCAGGTAGGCCGATGTTACCGGATAGGTGCCCAACTCGATACCGGCGTTCAGCGGATTGCTGCCGGGCAGTTCAGGTGTGTATCCCGAGAATGCTTTGATCGTCAGGGCGTTTTGCGCCGTTACGTAGAACCGCACCCGACTCACTTTCAGCGACGATACCAGTTCTTTCGGTAGCGTATAGCCCAGCGTTACGTTGTTGATCCGGAAAAACGACCCCGACTCAACGTAATAGGTCGATGAAATGGGGACCGAATTACTGGCCCGTGGCTCGGTATTGCTGGGGTTGGTGGCTGTCCAGCGGTCAGCGCGGGAGGCTTCGATATTTTCGTTTCCAAAACGCTGCGCCTTCTTCCCGTTGTACACTTTGTTACCGAAGTTGGCGTACCAGTCGGTCGAGAAGTCGAAGCCGCCATAGGTGAAACCGCCGTTGATACCGAAGTATAGTTTAGGCTGATAGGAACCTACAAACACACGGTCGTTGTCGTCAATTACGCCATCGCCGTTCTGGTCTATGTAGCGGAAGTCGCCGGGTTTGGTCCCCTGAATTTTAGCCGTTGTGTTGTTCACCTGCTCCTGCGTCTGGAAAATACCATCAGTTTGCCACACCCAGAAACTACCCACCGGCTGACCTACTGCCGTGCGGGTGGTGTACTGGCCATTGCCAATACCACCTTCGTTGATGGGCAAGCCACCCTGAACGTCTTCCAACCGGTTGCGGTTGATGGTCGCGTTGGCACCGATGTTGTAGTTGAAGCCGCTGCTTGAGTTGTTGCGCCAGTTCAGGGCAAATTCAAAACCCCGATTGCGTACGCTGGCCGCATTGGTCAGGTAAGCCCCGTCGACATCGCCAAAAATAGCGTCGATGGGCCGCTGGAAGAGGGCGTCGCTGGTCAGTTTGTTATAGTACGTAAATTCTCCTGTCAGCCGGTTTTTGGCCAACGCAAATTCCAGTCCGATGTCCGTACCGGTTGTCACCTCCCAATGCAGGTTCGGGTCGATCAGGTTCGTAATCGTGCGCCCCTGTTGCAGCGTCTGGTTCGGTCCGAATGCGTAATCGAGGCCGCTGGCAATGGTGTACTGGAAGGCACTTGGGTCGATGCGATCGTTACCGGTTTTACCCCAGCTCACCCGCGCTTTCAACTGATCGAAGGGTGTTTTTCCCCGCAGAAACGGCTCTTCGCTGATGACCCAGCCCGCCCCCAGTGAGGGGAAGAAGCCCCAACGGTTGTTGGTCGGAAACTTGCTCGACCCATCGTACCGCGCCGTACCCGTAAAGAGGTAGCGATCGGCAAAGTTGTAGTTGACCCGACCAATGTATGACTGCCGGGTCTGAATACTACCTACTTCGCTATTCGTAGCCGAGGAGGCATTGCCCGTATTCAGGTAATAATAATTCGACTGGGGCGGCACATCCTGCCGGGACGATTGCAGAATGTTATTCTGGAACCGTTCGACTACGTAACCACCCAGGATTTTCACCGTATGCTGTTTCGCAAAGGTATTGGTATACTCGGCGGTGTTGGTCCAGAGCCAACGCGAACTGGTCGACCGACCCACATTCAATAAACTAGTCAGGTTGCGCTGGTTGGCCGATACCTGATAGACCGGATTGTAATTGTAGGCCCGGTTAGCGTTGCTCTCAATCCCGAAGTTCGATAAGACCGTGATCTTCTTGAGCAGCGTGAGATTACCGTAGAACGACCCTTGCAGCCGCAGCCCTTTCGCGTTGTAATTAGTATAATCCAACTGGGCAACGGGATTCGCTACATTGTTGCGGGGTGTAAAGCCATAAGTGCCATTGGCGTTACGAACGGGAACCACCGGGGCCTGTTTGTAGGCATTTGTGAACGCCGAATAGGCCGTTGTGCTGGGAATGGCCGGGTCGGAAGTACCCGTCAGGTCCGAGTTGTCATTGGCCAGACTCAGGTTATGCCCCAGTTTCAGCACCGGCGAGAGCGTGTACTCGTTGTTCAGACGAAGGGTCAGACGACTATAGTCCGTTCCTTTCAGAATCCCTTTTTCGGTAAAATAACCCGCACTGAACAGATAGGTCGTTTTTTCAGTACCGCCACTGACCGATAGCGAGTGGTTCTGCTGGAAACCCGTTCGGGTAATGGCTTTGAACCAGTCGGTGTTGGCCGCATTGGTAGCGTTTGGATCGAAGGGCAGCGTGGCCGTTGGGTCGTCGTACCGAACCGCTTCGTTGTTGTATTGGGTGAACAACTGGGAATCGGCCATCTTGACCCGATAGGCGGGTGTGCGGATACCAAAGTACGCATCGTAGTTGACACTTGGCGCACCCGATTTACCACGTTTGGTGGTGATCAGCACGACGCCATTGGCTGCTCGTACCCCGTAAATAGCCGTTGCCGAGGCATCTTTCAGAATATCGACGGAGGTAATGTCGGAGGTATTGATGTTGCGAATGTCTTCGGTAATAATTCCGTCGACCACGTAGAGGGGGTCGGCCCCGCCCAGCAGCGTACCCGTTCCCCGAATCCGGACGGTGGGTGCCTGTCCGGGTGCGCCTGAGTTGATAATCTGTACCCCGGCCACTTTGCTTTGCAGGGCCTGGGTAGCCGACAGCACCGGCTGCCGCACCAGTTCTTCACCCTTTACCTGCGCCACCGAGCCGGTCACGTCGATCTTGCGCTGCGTACCGTAACCAACTACCACAACCTCCTGCAAGGCGCGGGCATCATCGGCGAGTTCGACGTTGATAGTTGTTTGATTGCCTACCGGAACCTCCTGAGTGGTCATCCCGATCATGCTGAACTGAAGCACGGCGCCAGCAGGAACATTGATCCGATAATTGCCCTCTACATCGGTAGCCGTGCCGGTTGTTGTGCCGCGTACCAAAACGTTGACGCCCGGAAGAGTCTGTTTATCCGCTTTGTTGACAACCTTCCCCGTAACCGTAACCTGCTGATCCTGTGCCTGCACACTACCGGAAACAACAAGCCAGATTACTGTTAAAAAGTAACCAAGTGTTTTCATAGTTGAGTAAAAATTTAAATTGGGGGACAAAAGTAAGTATTCCTATGGGAATACTATTCAAACTTTCTTTAACACCATCTTAACCGCCGTCTAATCAGATTGTTAGGAAACGAAATTTTATTTGGTGCTTTTTTTTGATTTCAGCCACAGGTAGTGCGCGTGGTGTCAGGTTCTTCAACCTGACACCACAGTAGATGGTTGGCGAGACGGTCGCCGGGCCGACGCTCGGTCTTACAGTTAGTCTGCCTCCATAGGTAGAAGCTGGGTATGTCAGCTTTTCCCGGATGTATGAAGCCTTTACTCACCCTGTTCCTCGTTCTCTTCTGCCAACCGATTTGGGTAGCTGGTCAAACGAAGCCTCCGGTTAAAAAACCGAACATCCTCCTTATACTGGCGGATGACCTCGGCTATGGCGATTTAGGCAGTTATGGCGCTCCTGATATTCGGACGCCCCACATCGATTCGCTGGCTGGCGCTGGGATGCGGTTTAGCCATTTCTATGCGAACTCGTCCGTTTGCTCCCCATCGCGGGCCGCCCTGCTCAGCGGCCGCTATCCCGAACAGGTAGGTGTACCCGGCGTTATCCGAACCATGCCCGATGACAACTGGGGGTATCTGTCGCCAACGGCTACCCTCCTCCCCTCGGTATTGAAGAAAAACGGCTACCAGACGGCCTTGATCGGCAAGTGGCATCTGGGCCTCGAATCACCCAATTTGCCCAACGAGCGGGGTTTCGACCTCTTCCACGGCTTCGCGGGAGACATGATGGACGACTATTACACCCATCTGCGCCATGACCGGAACTACATGCGGCTGAATCGGCAGGTAATCAACCCACAGGGACACGCTACCGACCTGTTTACCCAATGGGCAACGGATTATCTTCAGCAGCGTGCGAGTCAGGCAAGTCCTTTTTTCCTGTATCTGGCCTACAACGCCCCGCACGACCCCATTCAGCCCCCCACCGACTGGCTGGCCAGGGTGAAAGCGCGTCAGCCGGGCATCAGTGAGAAACGCGCCAAACTGGTGGCCCTCATCGAACACATGGACGACGGCATTGGCAAGGTCATTCAAACCTTACGGGCGAAAGGGCTTTATGAAAATACGTTGATCGTATTTGTCAGCGACAACGGTGGAAAACTGTTTGACGGAGCCAACAACGGGCCGTTGCGCAGCGGGAAAGGGCATATGTATGAGGGCGGCCTTCGCATACCGGCCTGTGTGGTCTGGCCCGGAAAAGTTGCCCCGCAAAGCCAGTCGCAGCAACCGCTTCTCTTGATGGATCTGTTCCCGACGCTGGCCGAGGCTTCGGCCACAACGGTCAGACATCCGATTGACGGGAAAAGCTTTTTACCTATTCTACTGGGAAAGAGCCAGCCGTTATCTGCCGAACGCCCGCTGTACTTCATCAGGCGGGAAGGTGGCAGCGAATACAATGGTAAAACGATCGATGCCGTTCGGCTTGGCGACTGGAAACTGCTTCAGGATAGCCCCTACAGCCCACTGGAATTATACAATCTGAAAGAAGACCCGCAGGAAAAATCGAACCGGGCAACCGACCGGCCGGAGGACTTCCGACGCCTGGAAAAACTCATGCGTGAGCACACGCGCCAGGGGGGAGCCGTACCCTGGGAAAAAGAAGGGCCATAAGCCAAATCTCGGACGAATCTTTACATTATTCCGTTACTACAGCCTTTTCATGACCCGACGGAATTCCTGCCTGCCGGACAAATGACGCCAGTAGATTCTGGTACTGCTGTACCTGTTCCAGCCGGTAGGTGTCACTCCAGCCCAGTTCTGCAGCCATCAAGTCGGCCACCTGCGGAGTAATTTGGGCCGTTAACTGCCAGTCGGACAATTCAAGGCGCCACCGACGGGCCAGTACATCGCGGAGAGTAACGGCCATTTCTTCCCGTACCTGATAAATTACTTCAGCCAGAATGTAAGGCTGTTGCGGTGTTAATTTTTGGGTCAACGCGGGCTGACCAACCGTTAGTTTGGCCACCTTTTCAGCGCGGCTGCCGTACGTTTTCATCAGTTGCTGGCACACATCGGCGGGTAATCCGTACTGATGCTGTAACCCCTCCCAATCGGCAAACCGGTAGCCTTCGCCCCCAATCAGGTAATGCATTTCCGTACTGCCGGGCACTGTCCTTTTCAACACCTCGGCTACCCGGTCAATAGCATCCTGCGCCATTAACCGGTAGGTTGTCCATTTACCACCCAGCAAACTCAATAGTCCCGACGCTTCGTCGTGCTCGATTTCATGGTCGCGGAGCAGGGTTTTGGTGTCGGCGCGGCTGCTTACGATTAGGGGTCGGATACCCCCGAAACCCGACTGTACATCGGCGCGGACGGGCATTTTGGCAAGATAGGGCCGCACGGTTTCGAGCAGGTAATCGACTTCATCCGACTCCAGCACCGGCTCTTTTGCCAGATCAGAATAATCGTTATCGGTCGTGCCAACAAACACTTTATCGCCAAACGGTATGGCAAAGACCACACGGCCATCCGTTGTTTTCGGGATCAGAACAGCGTAGTCGCTTTGGAGCGTTTCGCGCGGCAGTACGATGTGAACACCCTTACTGGGTCGAATACGCGGGCTGAGTTTGGGGTTCGCCAGCAAGCGGATGCTGTCGGCATAAGGGCCGGTGCAGTTTAAAAACACACTCGCCCGAACCGTTACCAACTCTCCAGTCAGCTGATCTTGCACCGTTGCGGCTTTAATCTGGCCTTTTTCCTGCTCGAAAGCAGTAACAGCGGCATAGTTAACGACAGCGGCACCGGCTTCGTCGGCGGAGTGAGCCAGCGCCAGTGCGTAGCGGGCATCATTGAACTGCCCATCGTAATAGAGAACGGCGCTGTGCATTTTCTGCGTCAGCCGGGGGCTCTTTTCGAGTGCCTGTACCCGGTTGAGCCAGCTCCCTTTCGGAAAAGCATCATGCCCGGCAATAAAATCATAGAGGGTCAGCCCAACGGTCATGTACATCCCTTCAAACCAGCTGAACACGGGCGTCAGAATAGCGAGCGGATGGGCCAGATGCGGGGCATTGCGAATAACCGTCCGGCGTTCGGCCAGGCCGTGCCGGACCTGACGAAGTTGCGCCAGATCGAGCTTTTTGATGGCCTGTTCGAGGTAGCGAACACCGCCATGTATCAATTTCGTTGAGCGCGATGAGGTTTCACCGGCAAAATCACTTCGGTCGATAAGCACCACGCTAAACCCGCGCAGCACGGCATCCAAAGCGGCACCGGCACCACTGGCACCTGCCCCGATTATACAAATATCAAATTTTTCCTGCCGCAGCCGCTCCCAGTTTTTTTGCCGATTCATACACAAAGGTAAGACTATTACGACACTAAGTAATGCAGTATAGTAACTGAGTACGTGCTTAATGATTTGTTAACCAACAGATTTGTTAACCTGTATTAACGGGCAGTTACCCTGAAAAACTACGGCTCCGGCCACCAAAGAACCCGCTCCGGCCTCCCGAAGGACGAACGGTACGCGTTACCCGCGAGCTGCGAATGTTCTCACCAACCTGCGTTGACCGTTGAAACAAACCGGGATTTGTATAAAAGCCAGAACCATAGCGCTGCTGATCGGTGCGAAACTGAGATGAGTTGTTGCGGCCCAGCATATACCCCAGACTCCCCCAAAGCAGCGCATTGGCCAGACCATTGTGGTGATAGGACTGGTAGGCACCCGGATTATTGAGGTAGGTACTCGTCGACTTATCGGTTTCAACCAGTCGTTTGGCGGCTTCAACGCTTAATGTATCCCGATGGCCATCATAATAACTCACAATAGCCCCGGCCTTATCTGGACCTGTCTGAACTTCATCGGTGATTTTAAAATTACCCGGCGCTGTTTCGGTTATATATGTCCGAACACCTTGCTTAAAGGTAGTTTCTGTTCGTGCTTCCTGCTCGTCGGAGCCGCTGTTACCACAACTCTGCAACATAACCGAACCATTGAGCAAAGCCAGACTAAGGGTAGCACTAAGGGTAATATCTTTTACGCGCCGAAGAACGGCATGTCGACGGAGAGGTGTCATGGCCTGAATAGATAAGTTTAGCTACTAAACTACGGCACCCGGACGATGGTTACAAGCCGATAGGGATGAACCGTCGCAAACAGCAATCAGCGGTTATTAAAACGGACGGTATTTCGTGCCGAACAGCAGCGATACTCCGGCCGATACACTCACCACACTGACCACCCGGTTGCTGCTGAAGGCTGCGCTCTGCGAGCGAATGGTGCCGTTGGTGGCGGTGGAGATCAGGTTATGAAAGGTGAAATCGGCGCGGCTGTAATCGGCGTTGAGCAGTATGGAGGTACTACGTCCAAGCCGGTACCGGATGGACAGCCCCCCTCCGAGTGCTAAAGCCGTGCTTTGCGATCCGGTTGTATTCAAAGACATCTCGGTTGTACCAAAATTACCGGCCATCGATGTACTCGGCAACACAGCCAGTGCACGACCCGCCAACAAACGGGCATCGACGAAGAAGCGGCCCATCGGTAGGCTGACGTAAGGGCCTGCCATTACGCTCAACACCGACCAGTTATCGGCTCTGGCCGTCCATATATCGGTATCATTCCGATACAACGCATCGAGCATAGCATTGGCATTGACCGTGTTACGGTGCTGTTCGCCCCGAATCATCAGTCCTACCGGCCCGGCAACCCGATAACCCATTGATGCGTTAAACGCTACCCCCTCGCCAGTCATACAGGCCTGGTCGTCGACGGGTGAGCAACGGGCAAACTGGCCAACGGGCAGACTGGCCCCTGCTGAGACAGCAAAAAATCCCTGCTTATCCTGATGTGATAAAATAAACGTTTTCTGGCAAAACGCTACGGTTGTCATACACGACGCCAGTACGGTAATGAAGAGCTTTTTCATGGCTTAACCTACTACTGCTGAGTGCAGTATCAAGGATGATAAGCACACCTTTACAAATACAGTGCCAGGAAACTAGCGTAGTGGTGAAATTGGCTGCTCAGATTACTCCACCATTCCACTACCCACTACTCCACCATAGCCAGATAAACGCCGTTGGTCCAGCCGAAACCGTCCTGATTGGGATATTCTCCTCCGCCGGTCGTTAGGGCAGCATCCACTACATTATATTTTTCCATCATTTTACCCGTTGCATGAAACACTTTATCGTTCAGGGCCAGCCATCGTTTACGGCTTTCGTCGGCTGTTTCGACAAAGCCGTAATTCAACAACGCCTGATGTACCATCCATTGCAACGGTGCCCAGCCATTGGGCCAGTCCCACTGCTGCCCGGTATGCATAAGGGTAGTTACCCAACCACCCGCCTGCAAAAAATCGGTTTTGAGACGGTCGTGAACCCGGGCAGCCTGCTCAGGGGTGGCCAGCTTAAAAAACAACGGAAAAACACCGGCCAGGGTAAGGGCTGGCGTTGGTTCATGCAGCGTTGTGTCGTAATCGTGAAAGAATCCCGTTTCGTCATTCCAGAAAAGCGTCTGGATGGCCTGCTTTCGGACCTCGATCAGCCGGGCAAGTTCATCCTGACCAGCGGTTGAATTTGTCAACTGGTTAGCTTCCTGCAGCGTTGTTTCCAGCGAGTAGAGCAGGCAGTTTAAGTCGACGGGTACAATCTGCGTCGTATGGATTTTAGCCATTGTATGCTGATCGCTGAACCAGCGACTGCTAAAATCCCAGCCCGATTCGCAGGCGGCCCGGATGTGCGTAAACAATTCGGTTGGCACAACGCTACCCGTTTCAGCCTCCTTTGCCAGCTCGACTTCCTGCCGATAGGCCTCCGGTCGGGGCGTTTGGCTGGTATCCCAATGGCGGTTTACGATCGAGCAGCCCGGCACACGAACCACCCGTTTGGTTATCGGCTGTTCATCGGTAAGGTCTTTACTGCTCTGCATCCAGAAGTCGTACTCCCGCTGTAGCTGTGGCTGGTAATGGACCAGCGTTTCCGGGCCGTCGATATCGGCCAGCAGCTTTACCATCAGCGCGAAGTAAGGCGGTTGAGACCGGCTGAGAAAATACGTCCGGTTCCCGTTGGGGATAAACCCGAGTGTATCGATCAGGTGAGCAAAGTTGTTCACCATACTCCGGATCAAATCGACCCGCTCCGCCCGTTGCAGGCCCAGCATGGTAAAGTAGCTATCCCAGTAAAAAATCTCGCGAAACCGTCCGCCCGGCACTACATACGGATAAGGCAGGGGCACCCGGGAGCTTCCTTCAGCGGGTGGGCCATCAGCCGGTCGGGAAAGCCGATCCCACAGCCCATTGATATGCTCGGTGGTACTGACGGAGGTATCGCTGACGTAGTCACCGGCTACTTTCTCGGGTACCCAAAAATTATGGTGAACGAAGTCACTTAAGTCAAAGTTTGCCGCTGTCTTTTCGGCTTTATACCGGGCAAGGATAGCAGCCGGAGCCTGTTTGGGTACACAGTCGACAAACGTTTTCGAATCGGCGAAAACGTGACCCAATTGCACATCACGGAACAAATCGCCAAAAAGTTGATCGGGTGACGGAGAGGCAGATGAAGTGGTCAAAATAAGTGAATCGGTTCAAATGATCGGATGAGAAAGACCTTGCCGGTCCAATGTCATTTATATAAACCGCAAAAATGTCGAATCTTCAGCTGTCTTAGCTAAAAATTACGATTCCAGACCTGTATATGCTGTTAATTTGACTGACTCCGCAGTTGACCGGATTATGAACTTGGCAGCCGATTCGGTGGCGCCGGAAATGTGAAAAACCAGGCAGCGTTAACTACCTGGCTCGGTATCACAATTTATTGGATAAAGTAGGAGCCTGTGTTTTCTGCAAACTGCACGAACAAACTCTTTATTCTTGGAAGTGGTAGGTGTGGTTAAAAGCGAAAAGCCACTGCTCTCGGCCATAACAAAGGTCGTTTATAACTGACCGGCAGGCTATCGAATTTAGGACAACAACTATCGTTTTTAGGACAACCTGTTTTTACCTGATTATTTAGCCGCTCCGGTGCTACCCGGCAGCGGTTTAGCTACAGTATGCGCAATGGATTGACTGGATCAAAATTTAGCCGGAATGCAGCCATTATTTTTTGTCAATCATAGATCCGTATACTCGGAAGGTGTCTTGTTGTAGAACTCCTTAAAAACGGTAGTAAAATGCGCCGGGCTCTCGTAACCAACCAGATACGCTGTTTCTGATACGTTACGGCCTTGCCGCAGAAACTGAGCCGCCCGCCTTAGCCGATACTGACGCATAAAGTCATTGATGGTGAGGTTAGTCACGACCAGCAATTTCCGGTAGAGTGTCCGGCGGCTCATGCCCACCTCATACGCCAGCTCTTCAACCCCAAACTGGCTATCATCCAGGTGGGCTTCAATGACGGCATAGAGTGTCTGCAAGAACTTATCCGTAGCGGTGGCGGGTTGGAAGGATACCTCCGGCTGCGAGAATACATTCTGGTAATAGGCGCGTAGCTTCTGCTGCCGAATGAACAGGTTTTTCAGTCGAAGATGCAGCTCGTCGACGTGAAACGGTTTGTTGATGTAGTCGTCGGCCCCCTGTTGCAAACCCTGAATACGACTGGGCTGGGCCGTTTTCGCGGTCAGCATCACAACCGCGATATGATCGGTAATAAGGGATGTCTTCAGCCGACGGGTCAACTCATACCCGTCCATTTTGGGCATGGATATATCGGTAAGAACAAGATCGGGGAGTTCGGTCTGGGCAATTTGCCAGCCCATCTCCCCATCGGTAGCCAGCATTATCCGGTAAAGGGGAGATAACTGCCGCTCTAAAAGTGTACGTAACTGACTATTATCTTCAACGATCAGTACCAATGGTTTTTCACCATTAACGCCAAAAAGCGTCGTATCGACCGGTTCAGCTTCTGGCTCCGGCACTTCGGGAACACCCGCACTTTGAGCAGACCAGTCAAGCGGCTGCAGTAGTGGTTTGTCAATTACATGAACGGTTGCGCTTTCAACGGCCACCAAAGGCAGCTCAACGGTAAAAACCGTTCCTGATGGCTGTTCGGGGTTTTTACCCACCGTACTGTCTACGGTTACGGTTCCATTCATTAATTCGGTCAGCTCTTTTACCAGCGCCAGCCCGATACCCGTACCCGAGTTCAGGAATCCCGGCACTTTATCCGACGTATCAGGCAGATGTTGCTCTGTGAGGGATTGGGTTGGAATGATCTGATAGAACCGATTGAAGATGTAGGGTAACTTTTCTGAAGCAATGCCAACGCCCGTATCGGCAACGATAATCTGTACAGACCGGCCCTTTCTTAGTTCGACCTTCACCTGGCCGGCCGGCGTAAACTTCAACGCATTGGCAATAAGGTTGTAAACAAGCTGTTCAACTTTCTCGGTATCGAAGCTGTAAAAACCGACCAGTTCGCTTTCGTAGGTCAGGGTCAGCCCGCGCTCCTCGGCCATTGGCTTGAAGAGCTGGACAATCTGACCGATAAAATCGCTTAAATCGCCGGTTCGGGGCGACAACGTCAGGTGCCCGGACTCGAGTTTGGCCAGGTCAAGAAGCTGATTGACCAGCCGCAGTAACTGCTGGGCATTGCGCTCAACCATGTTCAGGCCCACCCGGAGTTCTTCGGGTTCACGGTGCTTCTGCAGCAGCTTTTCGACCGGCGATAAGATAAGGGTCAGCGGTGTCCGGAACTCATGCGTAATGTTATCGTAAAAGCGCGTCTTCAGGTCGTTGATCACTTTCAGCTGCTGCGATTCGCGTAACTGACGAATATACTGGGCTGTTTTTTCAATGGTAACCTCCAGATCCGAAAAATCAATGGGTTTGACGACGAAGTCAAAGGCCCCCCGGTTCATGGCAATCCGGATGTTATTCATGTCGCTGTAAGCCGATACCATAACAACGCCCAACAAACGATCCAGCGTCGACAGCTCATTCAGGACGGTAAGGCCGTCCATTTCGGGCATGTTGATATCCAGTAGCACCAGATCAATGTCCGGTTCGTCCTGGAGCAAGTTGAGTGCTTCCCGACCAGTATAGGCAAAATGAAATCGATACGTCTCTTGCTGAATTTTCCGTCGGAACCAGTTCTGCATTAGCGGTTCAACATCAACTTCATCATCTACAACTAAAATTGTTGTCATTACAGCTACACACCAAAGGGGAAAACTCATTATGCGAATGGAAATTTACGCATAATCATGGTAACATGAGAATATATTATTCAGCAATAAATGTATACGGCAGGATGATGTATCCTGTAATCTACTAGTTTAAAGAACCGGGGCCCAAAAGCAGCTGACCGGGCCGTTTACCGGTATACTGGTTATTCTCGACTACGGGTGTACCATTGACCAGTACCCACGAAATTCCTGTTGTGTAGGCATGAGGTTGGTCATAGGTGGCCTTGTCAGAAACGGTTTTCTCATCAAACAGCACAATATCGGCCGCATAGCCCGGTCGTAACAGTCCCCGATCCTGAAGCCGAAACCGCTGGGCAGGTAAGGACGTCATCCGGCGAATGGCTTCTTCCAGCGGAATAACGTGCCGTTCGCGCACATAGCGGCCCAATACACGGGCGTTGGTGCCGTAGGCCCTCGGATGCGGCATGCCCGACCCCAGTTTGGCCACGCCCGCATCAGACGCAATCATGGTATTGGGGTAGCGCAGAATCGTTTCAACATCGGTCTCCGACATGGTATGGTACACCATCTGAATGCGTTTCAGGCTTGCGCGCTCCATGAGGTCCAGGATCAGATCTGCTTCGGCGGCTGCCGACTTTTTACGGCCTACTTTCTGATTGATGGCACTAATGCTCAGGCCATTGAAGGTCGTATCGGGTTTATAACTGGCCACTACGGCGTATTCATAATTTTTGCGAAGGTTCTTTGCCAGTCCGTCCAGCATTTCGGCTTTTATTTTGGCACGGGTAACCGGGTCGCGAAACCGGTTCAGCACGGCCGAATCGCCATCTGCCAGCGCCCACGAAGGCACAATGCTTTCCAGCGAAGTACTCGAAGCGGTGTACGGATACTGATCTACCGTTACGTCGAGTCCTTCGCGCCGGGCAGCCTCGACCAATTCGACCGTTTCGGTACTTTTACCCCAAAGTGGTTTGCTGGCTACTTTAAAGTGAGATATCTCGACCGGTATGTGCGCTTCGCGGCTAATCAGAATGGCCTCTTCAACGGCCTGTTTAACGTTTTGCCCTTCGTTGCGAATGTGCGATGCGTAGACGCCACCGTAGCGAGAGGCCACTTTAGCCAGGCTCACTACTTCGGGCGTTCGGGCGTAGGTACCGGGTGTATAAATAAGCCCGGTTGAAAGGCCCACGGCTCCGTCTTTCATAGCCTGCTCAACCAGGGCTTCCATTTCCGTTTGCTCGCGGGCGGTTGGCTCCCGAAAAGCCATTTTCATCACGCGCATCCGTACTGTATTATGACCAATCAGCGAACCAAGATTTACGGAAATGCCCTGCGTACGAAGTGTATCAAAGTACGTACGCAGGTTCGCACTGGACCCTCCGCAGTTGCCGGTAATCAGGGTAGTTACCCCATCATGAATAAAATTGGGGGCACCGGGCTGAGCTTCCAGACTACCTTCTACGTGGGTATGTACATCAATAAAACCGGGGGCAACAATGAGTCCGGTGGCATCGATAGTCTGTTTCGCATCGGTGGCAGGCACCACCCCCACCCGAACGATACGGCCGTTTTGTATGGCTACATCGGCATAAACCCAGGGGTTACCCGTTCCATCCACAACCCGTCCATTTTTGATAACCAGGTCGTAGCGTTGCGCCTGCGTCAGCAGGGGAACCAGAAAACAAATAGAGAATGAGAGTAGCCGGTTTAGCATAGTTAGTTTTTTTACAAGACGGTACAAATAATATTCCCTTAACAATCTTGTCGTTTTTCGGCTCAAAACAAAGTGCAGACCAGCGAACCCCGGCTTACCGATGAATCTGCCTAAAAATAGTAAAAGCCTTTCCGGCTATTTTACAAGTCCATGTAATTCTGTTACGAATGAAATAAGGCCAGTAAAACGCATCGATTCTTCTTTATTCCGACATACTAATCAGACAAATAAGACTGATAAACAATAAGATGTGATTGCCTGTTACCCCCATAGAATTTATATTTCAACAGAAATTCACCTATTCCTATTTTTAACTACTAAACACATACACCCATGTTCAAAGAGTTTAAGGAGTTTGCCATGCGCGGCAATGTTATGGACCTTGCCGTTGGGGTAATTATTGGAGCCGCTTTCGGCAAAATTGTGGATTCTGTTGTAAACGACCTCATTATGCCGCTGGTGGGCCGCGCCATTGGCAACGTCGATTTCAGTAACCTGTACGTACCGCTATCCGACAAGATCACAGAGGGCCTGGCGCTGGCAGATGCTAAAAAGCTGGGACCCGTTTTTGCCTATGGCAGCTTCCTGACAATTGTGATCGACTTTCTTATCCTGGCCTTCATTATTTTTCTTCTTATTCGGGGCATGAATCGCCTGATGCGCGTGAAAGCCGACGCGGTAGACGTACCCCCCGCGCCTACGAAAGAAGAAGTCCTGCTGACCGAAATACGCGACGCGCTCGTCAGAAACGCCCCAACGCTGCAGCCCTCTTCGGCTAGCCCATCGGAGGTTGGTAACCGGCAGATTCCATGAATTGATCGCTACCTATAAAACTGAACCTGAGTCATGGCATCCGGTACGCGGCTCGATGCCATGACCCAATTTTCCTGATCTCCTGCCAGACCCCAGTTGCAATCGAGCCCGCTTTTTCGGTACTTAGCTTCGTCTACCGAATTGATCCCGGCCATGAAACTACGTTTGTTCCTGCTCCTGATGGGTGTGGCGTTCTCCAGCTTTGCCCAGTCGGCAAAGCCTATGTTCACGACTCCGCTGAGCCCACGCCTGGCGAATTACCAGATCGACGTGACACTGGACCCGACCTCCAAAAAACTGAACGGCCGGGAAACGCTCACCTGGCGGAACCCCTCAACCGATGTTGTCCGGGAGTTGCAGTTTCACCTGTATCTGAATGCTTTCCGAAACGAAAACTCGACGTTCATGCGCGAATCCGGCGGGCAGCTTCGGGGCGAGGGCATTGACCGGAACGCAAAGGAAAACCCGTATGGCTCTATTGATATTGTGTCGATGAAGGTGCGGAACGGCGAGCCGCTGGCCTACCAGTTTTTTCAGCCCGACGACCAGAACCGGGACGACCATACCGTTGTTCGAGTGCCGCTGAGCAAGCCCGTCGGGCCGGGCGAGACAATTGTGCTCGACATTGCCTTCAAGGCCAAATTACCTAAAATCTTTGCCCGAACGGGTTTTAGCCGGGACTTCTTTCTGGTGGGTCAATGGTTCCCGAAAATCGGCGTGTACGAACCGGCCGGAACGCGTTATGCCAAAACGGGCCAGTGGAACTGCCACCAGTTTCATGCCCATTCGGAATTTTACGCCGATTATGGCGTTTACGATGTTAACATCACTACACCAAAGGACTATTGGGTAAGCGCCACCGGCCTGTATCAATCCGAAAAAATACATGGCAACGGCACCAAGACACTGTTTTATCATGCCGAAGATGTGGTCGATTTCGCCTGGACGGCCTCGCCCCATTTTCAGGTGATCAACGATAAATGGAAACGCCCCGGCGGTGGCGAAGTGAGTATCGAGCTGGTTATGCAGCCGGAACACGTTCATCAGGCGCAACGCCATATTGATGCAGCCCGATCTGCGCTGGCTTACTTCGACAAACACCTTGGCAAATACCCCTTCCCGAATCTGACTATCGTCGATCCGCCGTTTCACGCCCAGGGTTCGTTCGGGATGGAGTACCCCACATTCATCACGGCCGGAACCGCGTGGTTTCTACCCGCCGGAGCCCGTTTTCCCGAAGAAGTGACCATCCATGAGTTCGGTCATCAGTACTTCATGCAGTTGCTGGCGACCAACGAGTTCGAAGAAGCCTGGCTCGACGAGGGATTCAACCAATATTACGAAGGCCGGGTCATGGACGAAACCTATGGCCCGCGTTCGTCGCAGATTGACCTGTTCGGCTTTGGCATGGGCGATCTGGAAAGTTCCCGCGATAGTTATGTTCATCAGGACAACCCGGCCATCGGCTCCTCGTTCGGCAACACCTGGCAACTGCCCGTAGGTCAGTATGGAGTACTGACCTACTCCAAAACGGCCACCTGGATGCGAACGCTGGAAGGACTCGTTGGCCGACGTGTGATGGACGAAATTATGCAGACATATTTTATCCGCTGGAAATTCAAACACCCAAACGGGCAGAACTTCATCGACATCGTGAACGAGATCGTACCGAAGCGGCTCGGCAGCAAGTACGGCACCAACATGAACTGGTTCTTCGACCAGGTGCTCTACGGCGACAACGTGGTGGACTATGAACTCGTGTCGATCAAAAACAGCCGCCCGAACGGTCGGCGACAGGCGGTGATAACCGTACAGCGAAACGGCGATGGTAAAATTCCGGTCGATGTGCTGGTGCATTTCGATAATGGGCGGGAGCTGATGCTGTTCTGGGATGGCCAGGGTCGCCAGCGTCAGTTTACGGTTACGGAAAACGACCGGGTGCTCTGGGCAAAGGTAGACCCGAAGCAGAAAATCTTTATGGATACCAACCTGAACAATAACAGTTTAACCTTATCGCCGTCGTCTGCTCCGGCGGCAAAGTTTGCCGCCAAGTTCCTGTTCTGGGTTGAAAACTGGATGCAGTGGCTAGCCTGGCTGGCATAGGGTCAGGCAAGTTTTTTGTATCTTTCGATAAACAAACGAATACAGCAATGAGCCTTCAGGAGATCGCTTAGATTCTATCTGATTGAAGACGATACCATTCGTCTGTTAAATAGTATGACCACACGAATTGGGCCAGATAAAAACCCGTTTGCTTGCTAAGTTACTTAATGACTTTCTCCGAAATTTCCGACCTCCTCGCCACACAATTTGGCGCAGCTATCCAGCCCAACACCCAGAACCTACAACCTTATCTGACGGTTCCAGCAGAGCAACTGGTCGACATTTGCCAATTCCTTCGCAACGACGAGCGACTATTCTTCGACCTGCTGGCCTGCCTAACAGCCATCGACAACGGAGTGAGTGCCAACACCATGGAGGTAATTTATAACCTCACTTCCATCCCTTACGAACACAACCTGATGATAAAGGTCGTTGTGCCGCGTAACATGAACGGGGCAGCGCTGCCATCCGTACCGAGCCTCGCCCACGTCTGGCGCACCGCCGACTGGCACGAGCGCGAAGCCTTCGATCTTGTGGGGATTCACTTCGCCGGCCACCCCGATCTGCGCCGGATTTTGCTCCCTACCGATTGGGTCGGACATCCCCTTCGTACCGATTACCAGGAAGAGGAACAGTACCATGGCATAAAAACGAAATAAGCCGTCGACATTTTGAGTTGATTGTTGACTGTTTCTGAATTTCGTTTGTTATTGCTTTGTCTGTATTCCTGAAACCCATGAAAAATCGTTCCCGGCTCCTCCGCGCCGTAGTGTATACCGTTCTTTGTCTAGCCCCTTTTCTGAGTCAGGCACAAACGGATTCAGTCATTGTAACGGGTCGTATTCGTAACCTGACGGCCCGCCTTTATCGGGAGTCGCCCACGGTTCTGGTTAGTCGTAACAATATCCTGCAAGCCAGTCGTGAGCTGGTTCGTCCGGCTCCACTCAACATAGATGGTACGTTTCGGGTATCTATGCCGCTTGTATACGCGCAGGAAGAAATGTACTTTAACTACGGCCGCATATCAACGGCTTTTCTGGCCGCACCCGGTACACTCAGCATCGACCTCGATGCCGACTCCCTCTTCACAGCCGCCGTTCCCTTCCGCTTTGGGGGTGTCAACGCACAGGTCAATAGCCAGTTTGCCCGTTACAAAGCCTTTGAAGCAACCTATGCCGATAAGCCGGATGGCAAGAAGCTAAGCAAACAGATCAGCGATCAAACCGTTACGTCAGCCTTTGGCATACTGTCGGCGGCTTACCGAGCGCCCTTCACCGCCTTTGCGAAGCGGGAAAAGGCGTTCCCGCTGGTGACCCGCTGGATCACGTCCAGCAGTCGATACAACGCAGCCGCCTTCCTGTACGAAAAGGCAACTTACGAAAATGAAAAAATTCCAACTGCCCTGACCGACTCCCTGCGGCCCGCCAACGACCAGTTGCTGACGGCGTCGCGGGCGTCGGCTATGAACCGGTTTGCCAATTACATTACCCAGCGGGTGTCTACCGAGTCGGCGAATGGGCGTACCAATGGTTTGACGGTTCGTATGCTTTCTACTTTGCTCGAACGATACGGCAAGAATCTCACGGCCGACGAGCGCATCCGGCTCCATGATTACGCCATAAAAAACTCCGCCCGTGCCGCCGACCTGCGTTTTTTTGATGGCCTCGTCAAACGCAGCCCCGATACACTACAACGCCTGGTTAGCTACGAATCCCTGATCGAGCGCAGCCGTTCGCAGGTCGACAGTTCGTCTCTGCATTACCTGACCGCTTATTGGCTGGCCACGTCGCTGCCAGCCATGACACTTAATTTTGCCCTGCTGCTCTACGACTACGGCCGGCCGCAGATAAAAGAAACGGCCTTGGGTCAATCGCTCGATGAGTTGTATCGGCTGGAAGTGAAAGACAGCACACGCATTCGGGCAGCCACGCAGGTATTGAAAAAATCAGGGACAATAGCCCAGGGATTAGAAATAGCTCCCGGTGTGTTTATAACGAAATCAGAACGCAATGGTGGTCAGGTATTGATCGACCAGGTCATTGCCGCCAATCGCGGGAAAGTCATTTATGTTCTGCTCTTCTCCCCTTCCGACGAAGCCGGACGGCAGGTAGCCCTCGACGCCCAGCGTCTGCGGAGCGCCTACAGCCCGCGCGACTTCGCGCTGATTTACATACCCATGCCGAGTTCCGACATGGATTTGTTTCCGGAACAGGCCACCCGCTACAACCTTTACGGTGATCACTTGCTGTTAACCGAAACGCAGCTAATGGATGCTGTAGAACGATTCAGGCCCGATAATGAAACCTCGGCAACCATCCTCAACCGAACGGGTAAGATCATAAAACGAAACGCGCCCTTACCGGGCGCATTCGAAGAAGCCAGAGCCTTAATCAATAAAAACCTGTAGCGGTCTACTTGGCCCACCAGAGTTTGGTTTGCATAGTGTTGGCCCCACCCATAGCGGTGAGGGCGGCTTTAAAATTGGCGTTATTGAGGTTTTCTTCCGACGATGGGTAAGGCAGTCGGGTGGGAATTACGCCCCCGTTGTAGTTGACTTTAGGTACTACCAGCGCCGGAACGCCCGTTCGCCGGTATTCCGTCCATGCTTCAACGCCCTGCCCGAACAGCGCAATCCATTTCTGTTCCAGCACCTGTGTTAGCCCCGCATCACCGGCTTTAAGCGCATTTTTGGTGAGGTAATCGGCGGGAAGTGTCAGCTTGTAATACGCCATGGACGCTTTGATGCCCTCTTCGTAAGCTTTGGCAGCATCACCGGCGGCCGTTACACCCTTCAGAGCAGCTTCGGCCTTGATGAAGTTCAGCTCGGCATAGCTCATGATCACGCCCGGTGTGGTTTCCTGCACAAAGAAATCACCGATTTTTGACGTACTGGTGAAGCCCAGCGCCCCGGCATCGGAGTTGGGGAGTCCGTTGGGAACGCCTTTGTACAGGCCCGTAGCCACCGCTTTGTTAGCGTAAACGCCCAAACGCGGATCGCCCAACGCAACGAGTTTGTCAACCAGGGTGGCACTTATCCGATGATCATCGCGGGTGCGCCGGTTCTCGTTGGTGGGGTTGTTGTTCGGACGAGACAGGTATACCAGTTGCGCGACATCTGTATTCGAGGTCATAACGGGGTATTTTGTCGGGTCGCTCAGAATGCGTGTCATTTCGGCTTTTGGGTCAATGGACAGACCCGTTTTACCCACCATTCGGTTCAGCAACCGCAGACTTAGCGAATTGGCCAGCTTTTTCCATTTGGTCATATCGCCCGCGAATAGAATGTCGGCGTCTTTATCGACCGTTTTGGTGCTGATCAGGTCACTGGCGGTTTTCAGGTCGTTTACCAATCCGATATACACATCTTTCTGAGCATCGAATTTTGGGGCAACAATGCCGCTGGTGGTGCCTTTGAGCGCTTCGGAGTAGGGAATATCGCCGTACACATCCGTCAGGTTGCCGAATACCCAGGCGCGCATGATCAGCCCTATCGCCTGAAGATTTTCGTTGTTGGCCGTTTTGCCCAGCTCATAGATCTTCTGAAAATCGGCCAGGGCTTCGTTATACAGGTAACGCCAGGGTAAATCCTGTAAATCGCTGGTATAGCTAAACTGGTCGATTTCGGTGTACTGAATCCGGGCCGTGTGCTGCGCCCAGCCGTTACCCGCGTCCAGCCCCAGCGAAACCGTACTCGATGGACCGATGATGTTGCTCACCGCCGAATAGATCCCGTGGGGCATCAGCCGTTCGGCCGGTACGCTGGTCGGGTCATTTGGGTTGACGTTGGTTTCGTTGAACTTGTTTTCGCAGCCGCTCAACGTCAGCAGCGAAAGCGTAAAAGAGAGAAGAAATATCTTTTTCATATTAAAGTCCGAAGTTGAGGTTGAAGCCCATGCTGCGAGCCGATGGCGTATTGCCGTTTTCGAAGCCCTGTACGTTACCATCGCCATAGTAGCTGGTTTCGGGGTCGATGTGCGGAATATTTTTATAGAGCAGCGCCAGATTCCGTCCTACCAAAGCAAACGTTGCACTGCGGAAGGGCGTCTTGCCCAGCCACCGCTGCGGAAGGGCAAACCCTAATCGTACCTCGCGCAGTTTTACATAACTCGCATCGAAAATGTAATTCTCGTTGACGTTGCGGTTGTAAAAATTGTGGTAGTAATCATCCGCCGATGCCACCGCCGTTGTGTTGGGCGCATACGAGAAGCTGCCATCAGCGTTCGCCGTTTCAACAACGCCTTTCCCAACGATATTGCCCTCGCGACCGGGCAGCGTTTCGGCCAGCACACCCGTATACCGGCCAATGTTGATGCCCTGCGAGAACACATTACCGCCGTAGCGTACATCGATCAGCGAACTGAGCGACACCCATTTGTAGGAGAATGTGTTCTGAAAACCACCCGTCCATTTCGGCATGATGTTTCCAACCACTTTCCGGTCCGATGCCATGATGGGGTACCCCTGGCTGTTGAAGATCAGGTTGCCGCTCGGGTCGCGCCGGTAATACGTACCGTAGAAATTACCGTAAGGATCGCCCGGCCGGGCTTCCAGAATCACGTTGCGCAGTAGCGATCCGGTATTGATCTGGTAGGTCGACAGGCCACCCAAATCAACCACTTCCGAGCGGTTCCGGGCGAAGTTTATCCCCACGTCCCAGCGGAAGCCGCCCGCATTCTTGACCGGTGCCCCGGACAACTCGATCTCGAAGCCGCTGTTCCGAATCTGACCGGCGTTGATAACCGAGTTATAATAGCCCGAACTTTGTGCTACGTTAGCCTGTAAAATCTGGTTTTTTGTGTTTTTGTCATAATACGTAAACTCGAAGTTCAGCGCGTTTCGGAACAGCCGGGTCTCAACGCCAAACTCAATGGCCGTTGTCAGTTCCGGCTTCAGGTTCTTGTTATAGATCAGGTTATTTTCCGAGAAGGTCGTGGTATTCCCCCAGGCCGTTTCGCTCGAATATACCTGCGTCAGGTTATACGGATCGGTGTCGTTACCCACCTGCGCAAAGCCGCCCCGCAGCTTGGCGTAGGTCAACACGTTGGAAGAGAGTCCCAGCATATCCGTTACAATGGCGCTGGCCGATACAGACGGGTAAAAATAGCTCCGGTTACCGGCGGGCAGGGTGCTCGACCAGTCATTGCGGGCCGTGAGGTCGACAAACAGGTAGTCCCGGAACGACAGCGACGCCGACCCATACAAGCTGTTCACCCGCTTGTCCGTAATTCGGTTGTAGACCGTCGGGCGCGATTTTGCATTGCCGATGTTGTACAGGTTGGGAATCGTCAACTCCGACGCGTACATGTAATCGCGCTGGGTGTAGTTCCGGCGCGTGTTGCCGCCCACCGAAGCGACGATGTGAAACTCGTTGAACCGTTTGTCGGCGGTCAGCAGGAAGTCGCTGTTGGTTTCACTGACATAAACGATGTCTTCGGCATAGCTGCCGTTAGGTACGCCAACGTTTTTGGCCTGTTTGGTGGTGCGCCGGTCATTCGAGAAATCGGTTCCGGTACGGCCCGTCAGCGTCAGCCAGTCGGTCAGTTTGTAGGTAGCGGTGATGTTGCCAATCAGGCGATCTTTATCGTTGGCGTATTTCAGGTACTTCAGCGCATAGGCCGGATTGTTCCAGTAGTTCAGGTTCCAGTTCCGCTGTACGGGCCACTGGCTCGGGTCGGTGTCGGGCTGGACCGGATTGGCCTTAAGGTCTTCCAGATCGACCTGACGACCGAACCAGATCCAGTAGAGGTTCAGGTTCTGCCGGTTATCGGAGCCGTCTTTCACGTAGTTGATGCTGGTACGGACGGTGAATTTCGGTGTAAAATTCCAGCCGGCATTGAATGATAGATTCTGCCGTTTATAGTTCGTATTGGGCAGCATCCCTTTCTGGTAGAGATTGGTATAACCCAGTCGAAAATCGCCTTTCTCGTTGCCGCCGGTCAGCGCAATGCTGTTCGTTGTGGTAACGCCTGTATCGTAAAAGTTCTTGACATTATCGGGCCGGGCAATCCAGGGTGTGGCCGTACGTTTGCCATCGGCCCCAATGGGTGAGTTGTATTGCGGAATCAGCCGACCGTCCAGTTTTGGCCCCCAGCTTTCATCGACGCCGTCATTAACGCCCCCGCCCATGCCATCGACGTACGAAAACTGGCCTTTCAGGCCCTGCCCGTATTCGTTCTGGAAATCGGGCAGCCGCAGCGGGTTCTCGAAGGTCGTGTTGGTGTTGACCGTTACGCCCACGTTTTTACTGGCCGATCCTCGTTTGGTGGTAATCAGAATAACCCCGTTGGCCGCCCGCGAACCGTAGAGCGCAGCGGCATTGGCCCCTTTCAACACCGAAATATTGTCAATATCATCGGGGTTGATGGACGATGCGCCGTTTCCATAATCCGTTGTTACGTTATTGACGTTTCCGCCCGTGCTGCCCGGTGTTACGTTGTAGCTGCCATTATCAATCGGAATCCCGTCGACCACAAACAGCGGCTGGTTGTTGCCGCCAATGGAGTTGGCCCCGCGAATCAGAATTCGCGACGATGCGCCGGGCAGCCCATTCGTAGCGGTAACCTGAATACCCGCAATTTTTCCGGATAGCGCATTGACCAGATTCGTTGGACGCGCCTGCGTGAGTTCGTTTCCCTTCAACTCCTGAAGACTATACCCGAGCGCTTTTTTATCCCGCGAAATGCCGAGTGCCGTCACGACCACTTCGCTCAGTTGCGACGCATCTTCAGCCAGCGAAATCACCACTTCGGTCTGGTTACCGATTGCTATTTCCTGAGCCACAAAACCAATGTAGGAAACAGCCAGGGTGGCATTGGGTTGTGCGTTGATTGAAAAGCTACCCTCCGCATCCGTTACCGCCCCAACCGACGATCCTTTTACCAGAACATTGGCACCGGGAAGGCCTTTCCCATCGGTTTTCGATAGAATTTTCCCGGTAATCGTGCGGCCCGGACTCTGCGCCCAACCCGAGAGCGTGGCGAGTAACCAAAAGGCCGCTATCAGGCCGAAGTAGCGCCTTAATTCATCTGCTAAAACGTGTTTCATAAGTTGCTGCGTTACATAGAAAGCCAATAGAACTACTATAACTATTCTATAAAACTACGCAACAACCAACTGCAATTAATGAGTTAAGTAATATTATATTCCAATTTTATCAATAAATACAAACTAATATTACGTTAATTATATTTTAATCAATAGACTGTTATCCTTGCTTATTTGACAAAAAATAAGTCGGTAGAGACGCATCATCACAGGCGTCTCTACCGACTTTTACTGGTTATAACGTTATTAGTTACTGCTTACTAGAGAGTCTACTACAGCGGTTTGAATACCTGCATTCCAGCATCATTCCGCGTAACAAGGATTCGAACGCTCTGCCCCGAACGCACCGGACGAATATCCCGGATTTCACCGTTGAGCAGGAAACCGGAATCAACGGGCGACAGCGCAGCAAAGTTTCCTTTGCCATCATTCCGCAGCACCAGCCCGTAACCGGCGTCGTATCGCCCCTGGTAGGTACTGACGCCGTAGAAGTTTCCACCGCCCAGTATGTCCAGATCACCATCCCGATCGATGTCGATGGCCTGTAGCGCAAACAACTTCGACACTTGTGCCATCATGGGCAGTTCATGCACGACAAACTGTGCCCCTCCGTCCTTACCGCCTTTGTTCTCCAGATAGATGGATGCGAACTGATTGACCGTAAACTCTTCGGCCCCTTTCAGCTCATCGTCTTTCAACACATCTTCCAGCGGCTTCCCGGCGAAGGAGACATAGTCAGTAAATCGTTTGTTGATGATGCTTGGCATTTGTTTGCCCAGTTCGTCTTTGAAGGCGAGCGGATACCAGTCATCCCCGCGATTGTAGGCGATGATCTGCTCCACGCTCTGGTTATTGTCCACGTCCTTCACCAGCATCCGCAACTGCGAATCGGGCGTTTTGCGGAACTTGGTGTTGGTGCCGATGTTTCCGGCTACGAGATCAATATCGCCGTCCCGGTCAAAATCGGCCGCAATGACGCGCTGGTAGAACCCATTGAGCGGAGTTTGGGCAATGGATTTCATCTCCGAGAATTTCCCTTTCTCGTTAGCGAAAATGCGGATCGGCATCCAGTCGCCCGCTACGATGAGGTCCTGGTCTTTGTCGCCGTCATAATCGGCCCAGACGGCGTCGGTAACCATGCCGACATTTCGGAGTCCCGGTGCCAATTTGTTGATCTGGTCGGTAAATGTGCCTTTGCCGTTGTTGATCAGCAGATACGAATTAGGTGATTTGCCGTAACCAAAACCCACCACGCGTCCACCCACAAACAAGTCCAGGTCGCCGTCGTTGTCCACGTCGAAAGGCCGAACGCAGCTTTTGTTGTCGTACATGGCGGGCAGTGCATTGGGCGAACGGGTAAAGCTCCCTTTGCCATCGTTCAGGTAGAGCCGGTCGAACTGCTCCGGCATCTTGTTGTAGAACTCGTTACCTCCCGACACGACGTACAAATCCAGGTCTTTGTCGCCGTCGGCATCGAAGAAAACAGCATCAACATCTTCATAAGTCGAGTCTTTCTTAAAAGCCGGTTGTACCGATGGGGTAAACGTTCCGTTCGCTTGCTGCACGAGTAAGCTCCCGGCCTGCCACTTGGCGCCACCGGCATACAGATCGTCGAGCCCGTCGCCGTTTACGTCACCAACGGCCAGGTGCGGCCCCTCGGTCGACACTTTGAAGGGCATCAGCGACTCCCGCACAAAATCGAAATACTCTTTATTCTCCTTGTGTTGATACGGGATCGAGTCGGTGGTCGATACATCCGCAAACAGGGGCTGAATAGGCGGATTGGTATAAACGAATCCGGCGCCATTGAGCCGGGCATCTGCCTGTTTCAGAGTTATCGACTGATTGGTTTTGACGTTGGTACGCACTTCCATCTGCTGATTCGGCCAGATAACGATCAGCGAATCAATGCTGGCCCGCTTGCCCAAGCCAAACAACAACTCCGGCGCCACCGACGACTCGAAGCCCCGCGTTGGCATCAGTTGCTGCATCATCAAACTGTCTTTGCCGTACCTCAGAATTACCTTCGCCCCCACTCCAAAGTTGTTGGGCGAATCGCCTTTTAGCTTAATGGATAAGTGGGTATTGTCCGGAAACAAAGTTGTGGCCTCATTGCGGTACAAACTGGCCGGATCGTTGATGTTGTTGGTAATGAGGTCCAGATCGCCGTCGTTATCGAGGTCGGCATAGGCGGAACCGTTCGAGTAATTGGGCAGCTCAAAACCCCAGGCCGATGATTTATCCTCGAACCGCAGCGAGGGGGTTCCCCGGTACAGATAGTTGTGTACTTTGCCCTCGGGCATAAGTTTGGTGGCCCGCTCATCGAGCGATTTCGATGTTTCCATGGCATAGCGCAGGGAGTCATCTGCCGCAAATTTCACATATTCAAGGTTATTTGGCCGACGAACAATGCCGTTCGTAATGAACAGGTCTTTAATGCCATCGTTGTCGTAGTCGGCCAGCAACGGCGACCAGCTCCAGTCGGTGGCGGCTACCCCCGACATGGCCCCGATGTCCATGAATTTCTTCCCCGAAAGACTCAGCTGAAGGCAGTTCCGGCTGTACTGGTTCATGTAACCGTACGCCAGTTTGTAGGTGTAAATATCCAGCGGGTCTTCGCCCAGCGACGATTTCTCGACCGTTTCATCTTCGGGATACATGTCGAGCGTAACGACATCGGCAAAACCGTCGTTGTTCACATCCCCAATGTCGTTCCCCATCGAGAAGCGGCTGGTGTGCTGAAAGGCCTTTTTTACACTCTCGGTAAAGGTCCCGTCGTGGTTATTGACGTAATAGTAATCGTCTTCGTGAAAATCGTTGGAGACGTAAATATCTTCCCAGCCATCGTTGTTCAGATCGGCGACCGAGATGCCGAGTCCGTAGCCCATGGCCGCCCCGAAAATACCCGCCCGCTCACTTACGTTCTGAAACCGGGAAATTTTTCCGACGGGCGCTTTCCCGGCTTTGGTAACCGTCTGGTTTTCGTACAGGTAATCGCCCGATTCGTTGTTGCGTAAATTCCGGGCCGACACACGGTCGTAGCTGCGGGAGGTGTGAATGGCGTGATTAAGCAGGTAACAATCCAGATCGCCGTCGTGGTCGTAATCGAAAAAAGCAGCCTGGGTTGAAAAACCCGTGAAATCAAGCCCGTAATCGGCGGCTTTTTCGGTAAAAGTATTGTCGCCGTTATTAATATACAACTCGTTGGAGCCTTCCTGCCCCCGGAAGTTACCCACGGCGCAAACGTAAATATCGAGCAGACCATCGCCGTTTACATCGGCCATTGTGGAGCCCGTTTGCCAGTCAGCAAACCCTTCGACACCCGCTTTGGCGGTTATGTCTTCAAACTTGAAATTTCCTTTATTCAGGTACAGCTTGTTCTTCCCCTGATTGGATACGAAGTACAGATCGGTGAGGCCATCGTTGTTGATATCGCCCGCCGAAACGCCCCCGCCATTGTAGAAATACAGGTAATCCAGAATATTCAGTTTTTCGGTGGGCACCAGTTTGTTCACAAAGCCAACGCCCGTCTTGGTTGAATCAAGCGATTCGAAGAGGGGTTTTTCCGATTTGAAGGAGTTACAGCCCGCCAACGCCAGTGCGCAGGCAAAAAGAAAAATGCGGTTCATAGTATTAGGAGTGAGGAGCGAGGAGCGAGGAGGGCTAACCGGCATGTTATGCCGCCAGATGGCTCCTTGCTGCTAACCCCTTTTATATTCATTTATCAATAATTAGAAGAGCAACTAGCGCGATGAGCGAAGTAAACCGGATGGCTTCCCACTCCTAACTACTTAAAAAAAAACACTTGTGCCTTGTCGTTATTTTTAGCCAGAATGAGCTGGCCCTGCTTTAATTGAGCCATGTGCCGAACCTGTCCGCGGACGAAGAAGCCGGATACCGATGGGTTGACGAATTCGTACCGGATCGTGCCGTTGGCCGCTTTTCCCCTGTTATGAAGGGTAACGCCGTAACTCGCGTCGTAGCGTCCGATTTCGGGGAGTACATCCAGAAAATTACCGGTCAGCAGCAAATCGGTACGCCCGTCGTGGTCGTAATCCGTGAAAAGAGCCCCACACACGGGCGAGAACTGAGCTTCGGCCGGTAAAGGCTGCAGCATCAGGTTCCCTTTGCCGTCGTTCAGCAAGATAACCGTTGTTCCCATAAACGACTGTTTCACAACCGCCTGCTTCAATTGATCTTCGTCCAGCACATCGGTGATTTTCTTGCCCGCGTAATCGATATATTTGACGTATTTCTTCTTGATCGTCGGCATGGCTTTTTGCAGTTCCTGCTTCAGTACCATCGGATACAGTTCGCCCGTTTCGTCGGCACAGTTAATGATCTGCTCGACGGTGCCGTTGTGATCGAAGTCGCCGGTGTACAGTTCGGCGGGGATTGTCTGACTGGCTTTGATGCGGGAATTTGTGCCCAGGTTGCCAATCACCAGATCCAGATCGCCATCGCCATCGGCGTCACCGGCGGTGATGCAGTTCCACCAGCCATTCGTTTTCAGAACGTCGCCCTGGGCGTTTTTAATGGCAAATTCTGGGTTCTGGTTCAGTTTGCCGCGCTTATTTTCAAATACACGCACGGGGCCCCAATCGCTTACCACCACCAGCTCGGGATATGAATCTCCGTTAAGGTCGGCCCAGGTAGCATCGGTTACCATGCCCAGTTGCTCCACGTCGGCCAGCGATCGTTTGGTGTAGTTTTTGAAATTGCCGGTACCATCATTGGACAGCAGGTAACTGGCCGGATCGCGACCGTACTGGCCCGGAATCATTCGGGAGCCGACGAACAGATCGATGTCCCCGTCGCGGTCGAAATCGGCGGCCGCTACGCAGGAGCCATTGGCTTTCAGGTTGGGCAATGCCGTTTCTGAGCGGACGAAGTTGCCTTTGCCATCGTTGAGGTAAAAACGATCCAGCAGTTCGTCGGTTTCTTCGCCAAATTCGTTGCTTCCCGACACGACGTACAGATCGAGGTCTTTGTCGCCATCGGCATCGAACAGGACGGCGTCGACGGCTTCGTAGGCTGTATCCTGCCGCACGGCAGCCGGTGTTTTGTCGACAAATCGACCGGCAGGTTGCTGCACGAACAGGTGGGCTGAGTGCCCGCTGGCACTGCCAAAAAACACATCATCCAGCCCGTCGCCGTTCACGTCGCCAGTTGCCAGCGCCGGACCCTGGGTCGATAGCTGCTGCTTGAGTAAGGCATCCCGGTTGTAGTCGACAAAAGCACTTTCCTGATGCAGGTAGGTTAGCCCCGAAGCGGCTGTATTGTCCTGAAAAGAGGGCGACTGACTATCGATAGTGGGTTTCCAGCGCTGTACGGCATCCTGCTGCCGAAGTGTGAGCAGGTGGTTGGCTTTCGGCTTTTGCAACGTCTGCATTTTATCGTCCGGCCAGATGACAACCAGCGAATCAATTTTAGGGCTGGTGCCTAATCCAAAGAGCAGGTTCAGGTCGACCGATGATTCAAAGCCCCGGTTCGGCATTTGCTGAAGCAACTGCGTCTGGCCGGGCTGGTATAAAAACACACGAGCCCCAATGGCATTGCGGTTCATACCAGTGCCTTCGAGCTTTATTTTCAGAAAGTTGGTATTGTTCTTCTCGACGGATTGGTTCTGGTAAATGGCCACCGGCGCATTCATGTTGTTGACAATCAAATCCAGATCGCCATCATTATCCAGATCGCCGTACGCGGCTCCGTTGGAGAAATCGGGCTCCGACAGCCCCCAGTCGAACGCTTTGTTGGTAAACTGTAAATTTCCTTCGTTGCGGAAGGCGTAGTTCGGCACCCCTTCCGACGGCGCTTTGTCCAGAAACTCTTTGAAGTTAAATGCCCGCTGCCGGGCAATCTGCTCCATATTCTCACGGTCGGCGAGGAAGTTAACGAAGTCCTGATCGGTAACGTCTTTGGCAATACCGTTGGCCACGAATATGTCTTTCTGACCGTCGTTGTCCATGTCGAACAGCAGAGCACCCCAGCTCCAGTCGGTGGCCTGAACCCCGGCAAAGCGGGCAATGTCGCTGAAAACGGGCAGGCCGCCATTTCCCGGCTGATTACCCTGATTCAGGTGCAGCATGTTCTGCATGAACTGGTAATGAAAATCCCGGCCCACTTTAATCTGCTCCAGGTCGTGGCTTTCGTAGCTGGATGTACGCTTCAGCCGCCGATCGTTGCCGGGCAGCATATCGGTAATGAAAATATCGAGTCGACCGTCGTTATTCACATCGGCCACATCGGCACCCATCGACGACAGACTTGTATGCGGCATCGACTCTTTGATCGACTCGCGGAATGTGCCGTCGTGGTTATTGATATAGAGGTAATCGCGTTCGTAGAAATCGTTGGAAATGTAAATATCCAGCCAGTTATCATTGTTGACATCGCCAATGGTAATGCCCAGCCCAAAACCAATCAAACTCCCGTAAATCCCAGCCTCCTCCGACACATCCACAAACAATGTCTTGGCTCCCTTTTCGGACTGCTGACTCCTTTTCTTCTTACCACCGCCGGATGGCTCCTCACCTCTCGCTCCTCGCTCCTCACTCCTATTTTCAAATAACTTATGTCCCCCCAGCGAATCGCGTTGCGAGCGTAAATTGGCGTATTGCAGTTTCCCAACGGGCATGAAGCTGTTATTGAGCAGGTACATGTCCAGATCGCCATCGCGGTCGTAGTCGAAGAAGGCGGCATGGGTCGAATAGCCCCGGTCGTCGAGACCATATTCGGCGGCCCGCTCGGTAAAGGTGGGGATACCGCTGGCGTCGTTACCATTGTTGATGAAGAGTTCATTGGCCCGGTCGTCGCCATCGCGGTTACCGGCATTACAGATGTAAATATCCAACCGACCGTCGCCGTTTACATCGGCAAAGGTGGCCCCGGTGCTCCAGGCCCGTTTTCCAGCCACACCGGCTTTGGCGGTAACGTCTTCGAACTGGATTCCGGTTTGTTCTGCACCCGCTTTGTTGGTCGTTGTCCGGTTCAGGTACAGTTTATTATCGCCCATATTGGCGATCAGGAGCACGTCCGACAATCCGTCGTTGTTCACATCGCCGATTGCGACCCCTCCGCCATTATAAAAATTTCGATAGTTAAAGACGTTAAAGTCTTTGTCGTCGGTAATGGTATTGCTGAAATTAACGTGAGTTTCTTCGGCGGGTAATTTTCGGAACAGGGGGTCTGCCGGTTGTTGCTGTTCAGAGCGGCAACCGACAAGCAGGCCTGTTGCCAGTACTAGTAAACTGATGCGCATTAGCACAGGTAAGTGAAGTATAAGGAAGTTATCGTTAAGACAAGTTATCGTTCAGGAAATCGCGACTACAAAGATAACTAATTGGAGAAGTTCTTACACGGCATAGATATGATTAATAGGCTTTTAATCAGTCAGAAATGAAAACGAGCAGACCCAGATGAGCCTGCTCGTTTTCATTCCTCATAAGGACAATTAGTAACCAGGATTCTGCTTCAGGTTCGGGTTCAGCGACAGCTGGTCCTTTGGAATCGGGAACAGTTGACGGAACGCCTGCGAAGCAGGTTTGAAGCGCCATGCCTTGGTGAACTGTCCGAAACGGATCAGATCCTGACGGCGGTGTTGCTCCCACGCCAGTTCACGACCACGCTCAGCCAGAATTTCGTCCAGTGTCAGGGTAGCGCTGGTATAATCCGGCATACCGGCCCGCTTACGAACAATATTGAAATCGGGTAACGCAGCGCCCACATTGCCTAAACGGAAGTTCGCTTCACCACGCATCATGTACACATCAGCTAAGCGGTATACGACGAAATCGTTGTCCTGATCGGTAAATGAGTTGTTCTTCTGGATTTCGTATTTCTGGCTGCGAGCACCGGCCAAACGACCATTGGCACCGGCATCGAACGTGAACGACTCGATTTCGGGACGGAATACCATGTCCAGGGCGTCATCTTTCAGAGGTTTACCGGCAGCATCAAATTGCTGACCAACGATCCACTGCTTCTTCCGAACATCCTTATCATCGAACGAGTTGTAGAACTCCGTTACCGTTGCCCAGCCGTTCCAGGGAGCGGTACCGATGTTGTAGGTCAACTGGTTCAGGTAGTGAAGCGTTTTCATCTGCACGTTCATCCCGCCCCGTTTTGATTTATCAAAAGGAGTGGCCAGAATCGTTTCCTGAGAGTTCTGATTCTGGGTAGAGAAGTTACTGAGATAGTCTCCGGAAATCTGGAATTTACCCGACGAAATAATGTTCGTGCAGCGCGTGATGGCATCGGCCCAACGGGGGGTACCCGTGTACACCTGTGCATTCAGGTACATTTTAGCCAGAATCATATCGACTACGTACTTGTTCATCCGGCCATAATACGAACCACCCGATACATCGCTCAGGGTTGGGTAGACCGCCAGCAGTTCTTTTTCGACCCAGGCGAATACATCGGCCCGTGCGCTTTGCTTCGGTGTAGCAGCGCCAACGGCGTCAGAAATAATGACGTTACCAAACAGGTCCATGGCCTGATAATGGAAAAATGCCCGCAGAGCCCGCAACTCAGCTTTGGTGTTGGCATCCGTAACGGTACCTAACTGCTGGTTGATACTGGTGATGTTGTTGTAACACCAATTCCAGGGGCCGTTGAACTGACCGTTGTCGGTAATGGGATCCCAGGTGTGCTGGTACAGGCGTTTCCAGTTATCACCATCTTTCCAGTCACCACCGCGGGTTGGCACGATCTGCTCGTCCGTGGTTGTGTTCAGGTTGGACATGTTTCCGTAATAATCACCCAGTCCATTGTACAGCGGACCGATCAGCGCAGCCGCCTGCGCAGGTGTGCTACCGAAGGTGCTGCTGGTTGGAATAACGTCGTAGGTTGTCTCGGTCAAATCCGTACAGGACTGGCCTGCGAGCATCAGCGCCGAGCAGCCCAGAAGCAATTTTATATTTATTTGTTTCATATAAGTTTTTGATAGTTAACTAGTTACAGCGTCAGTATACGAATAGGTACTAACGATGAGTCTACGCAAACAGATTTAATAGACTGGCCATTTCTTTTGCCTAACAGCCAGTCTATTAACGGATTGATTTAGAAAGTCAGGTTAACGCCTAACTGGAACGTGCGTGTTTTTGGGTAAACAACGTTACCATAACCACCCCCATCCATACCAACTGAGTTAGGCGCCTGCTGAAGCTGACCGTTATTCTGCAAGTCAGCTTTAACCTGTAGTTCAGGATCGATGCCTTTGTATTTGGTGATGATGAACAGGTTGTTACCACCGGCATAAATCCGGGCGTTCGTGATGTACTTGCTGGCTGGCAGAGGAATGTTATAGCCGATCTGCCAGTTATCGAAACGAACAAATGAACCGCTTTCCAGCCAGTTGGTCGACAATACGTTTACGCCGTAGTTTTTAGGATAGTCCGTTACGCCTTTCAGCATGTTGGTTTCCAGAATCGAACCCGGAATGAGCAGGTTGGACCGGATGGCGTTCAGGATCGTATTCCCGAACGTACCGCGCAACTGGAAGTACACGTCGAATCCTTTGTAACGGAAGGTGTTGATAAACGAAGCGTTCAGGAACGGCTGCGGGTTACCCTGCTTGAGTGGGTTTCCGGCAGCAACAGCCGCAGCGGCATCGGCTTTCGACACGTCCGTTACCGGTGTATCGCCCGAGGCAGCTTTCAGCAGGGGCTGGCCATCAGCCGAGTAAGCACCCGTGAAGGTAGGCACGTTGTTGAACTCGCCCAGCGACTGACCGGGTGTCAGGTAAGATGCAAACACGTCGGACAGACCACGACCGTTGAACGCATTGAAACGAACCTGTCCATTGCTGAACTGATCATTCGACAGCGAAACGATTGTGTTTTTGTTATAGGCACCTACAACCCGTGAATTCCAGGAGAAATTACCCTTCTGGATAACATCACCGCCGAAAGACAATTCAAATCCGCTGTTACGCATCGAGCCTACGTTGGCCAGGATGGTGTTGGTAAAATAGGTAACACCATCTGCCGGTACCGAGTAGGGGTACAGCATGTCTTTGGTCAGCTTGTTGTAGTATTCAACCGTACCCGAGAACCGGCCACCCAGCAACTGGAAGTCCAGACCGATGTTCGAGGTGGTCAGTACTTCCCACTTCAGGTTCGGGTTAGCATTCTGGGTGATACCATAGCCTGGCAGGAAGTCGCCCAGCGTACCGTCGTAGTAGGTACCTTTCTGGCCATACAACTGAATGGAGTTGTAGGCCGCGATACCTTCCGAGTTACCCGTTTGTCCCCAACCGGCACGCAGTTTCAGGAAGTTAAGTGTGTTGCCCTTTGGGAAGAACGACTCGTTGGTGATGGTCCAGCCTGCGCCCACCGATGGGAATACCCCCCACTTGTTATTGGAACCGAATTTAGAACTACCATCCCGGCGAATCGTAGCGGTTACGTTGTATTTATCGTTCAGATTCAACGCAGCCCGTCCGAAGAAGGAGATCAGCTTCGAGTTGTTGCGGTAAGACGTAGCATAGTTGTTACCGGGGTTCACCAGCGTACCCGAACCTAGGCCCAGGTTGCTATAGTTGATATCACTGGTCACGAAACCCGAGTTAGCGGCACCAAAACCATCGTTGTCGAAGTTCTGATACGAATAGCCTCCCAACAATGAGTAGTTGCTGTTCTGATTGCCAAACCCTTTGGTGTAGTTAGCCGTTAATTCCAGCAATTTCGTATTCGACTCGTAGAAGTTCCGGCTAGCCCGGCCATTATTGGCGGCATACGCTTTAATGGCGGGGTTGGTGTAGAAGTTATTGACGGTATTATCCCGCTGTATCTGACCGTTAACGCCCACCGTCAAGCCGTCCAGAATCTCGTAACGGAGGTTCATACCACCCTGTAGGTAACGCTGTACGCCGTTGTTGATGACATTTTCCAGCATAGCCACCGGGTTGAAGAGGTCAAAGCTACCACCTACTTCATAATAGGAACCATTGGCGTTGCGTACAGGCAAGGTTGGCAGGAACGTAACGGCACGACCGATGATACCACTGTCATACTTCTTATTGGTTTCTGAGTACGACAGGTTGTACTGAACGTTCAGGCGGTTGTCGAATGCCTTCTGGTCGAGGTTGATACGACCCGTTAAACGATCCAGACCCGTTTTCTTGATGATACCGTTCTGGTTGATGTAGTTGAGCGACCCCCGGTAGCTGAACGTTGGCGAACCACCTGCAATCGACAGATCGTGGTTGTTGACGGTACCAAGCTGCGTAACTTCTTTTGTCCAGTCGGTATTGTAGTTTCCATCCGGAAAACGCTGTTTATCATTCAGGGACGCAGCGCCTTTGATTTGAGAAACGGCATCCCGATACCCTTGCGCGTCCAGCATTTCATACCGGCGGGAAATGGTCGATACACCCACGTAGTTATTGAAGGCAACCGTTGTCCGACCCGACTTACCACGCTTGGTGGTGATGAGGATAACGCCGTTAGCCGCCCGTGAGCCATAAATAGCGGCTGCTGAAGCGTCTTTCAGTACGTCCATTGACTCGATGTCGGAAGGAGAGATGGTGTTGATAGGTACACCAATCATACCATCAACTACATATAGTGGGTCCGAACCACCCGCCAGCGAGGTATACCCACGCAAACGAACGGTTGGCTGCTGGTTGGGGTCGCCCGAAGGAGCCGTAATAACCAGACCCGCTACTTTACCCTGAATGGCTTGCAGTGGGTTAGGGTTAACACCTGCGTTAAAATCTTTTGCTGATACCTGCACCACAGAACCAGTCAGGTCTTTCCGTTTAGCCGTACCATACCCAACCACAACAACTTCGTCGAGTGCTTTGGTATCGTCCGATAATTTCACATCAACCGTCGAGCGGTTGCCAACAACTACTTCCTGCGAAGTATACCCAATGAAGCTCAACACAATCGTTGCGTTGTCTGGCACGTTAGCCAGCGAATACTTTCCGTCAGCATCGGTGTTGGTACCGCGCTGCGTGCCTTTGAGCTGTACGCTTACACCTGGCAGCGATGCGCCTGCCGGATCAGTCACTTTACCCGTTATGGTACGGCCCTGTGCCCATGCTGCCGAGTTGCTCAACAGCAGTACCATTACCAGCATCGACAGAAAGCTAACCAACGCCTTCCGTTTGACTGACTGGGGTTGGTGTTCACCAACCTGACCTACGTTGCCACCGAAGCGGTTCATTTTGTAGGAGTTGTTCATCATAGGTTTTTTGAAAAAATGAATGGATTGTGATTCCTGATTCAGGAGAAGCCTATTCTATAAACACTGTTTAGTTAGTAGTATAAACTCGGGAACATTAAATGCATTTGTCATCCCATTTCTATCAACTTGACTAGAAATTATAGAACTAATCCTTAATCAATCTGCGAATTACATCATGTTAATACGGAAATACAAATCTGAGTAATCAATATTGGCTCAGGCGACGTTAATATTGAGTCATAAATAATGTTAAAAATTATAAAATAAACAGGATTATGCTTATATTGAATATCCTTTATATTATTGACTAACAATAGCGAACATATATTTTAATAAATTTTATTTTGTGTTTTTCTACGAATATGCACCCTCTGTTATTTTAAGTATTTTCACCAATTTTTTTTTCAGGGTTTTCCTAACGCAGACTCACTATATATGTACTTATCCATTATGAATCTAAATAGGAGCAAATGTATACCAAAATTCATTTTTCAGTAAAACGCCGTAGCGGTCAGTTTTAGACTGATACTCAACGTGTAAACGTACTATTTTACTATGCAAAAACAATAGTTACACCTGCTCCTAACGGGCGTACAGTGGAACAGAATATCACCTAAATGAATCAGTTTTAATTTCTTTTTATGGGTATAAAAACCTGCGCTTTGTCATTATTCTTCGCCAGTACGATTAGTTGCTTCCCGCTCGTACTACGGCCAGTCTCCATCCGGCGCACCTGCCCGCGGACGAAAAAGCCCGTCTCAGACGGTTTTGTCGCGGCAAAGTTTCCCTTCCCATCACCGGTTAACAGCAAGCCGTAATTGGCGTCATAACGCCCTACTTCGGTCAAGACATCGAAGAAGTTACCGGCCAGCAGAATGTCCTGTTTACCATCGCCATTGTAGTCATTGGTGAGAATGGCGTGGATCGGCGAGGTTTGTGCCTGCACGGGTAACGCCTTTCGGCTGAAGTTTCCTTTACCGTCGTTGATCAGTATCGATGTTTCGGCCGTTTGTACTGTTCTGACGGTCATTCCCTGCCGTTGCTGGGCGGAGAAAATATCTTCGAAACCCGCTTTGGCGTAGTCGACATGCTTAAGGTATTTGGTTTTGATGGATGGTATCCGTTTCTGTAAGTCCGGTTTTTGCACCATCACACATTCGCGGGTTTCCAGGGTTCCGTCGCGGCCGTCGGTGGTTGGTCGGAAACAGGTAATAATTTGATCGTAAGACCCATTCTGATCGAAGTCATTGCTGTACAGATGAGCGGGTTCTTTTACGGATGCAACCATGCGACTGTTTAGGCCCAGGTTACCCGCTACGAAATCTATATCGCCATCATTGTCCAGATCGGCCGCCTGTATGGTATTCCACCAGCCGCCCGAGTTGGTCAGGGTTTCGTTCGTAAGTTGTTCGAACCCTTTTCCCCGTTTATTCCTGAGGACGGTAATGGGCATCCAATCGCCCACCAATACCAGATCAGGATAGCGATCATTATCAATATCCGCCCAAACGGCATCCGTGACCATGCCAATACTGCCCGAAAAAGGCATGAGTTCTTTGGTCGCCTTACGGAAATTGCCTTTGCCATCGTTCACCAACAGCAGTTGATCCGGGTTTTGACCGTATCGACCGGGATTCATGCGTGCGCCCACAAACAGGTCCTGATCACCGTCGAGGTCAAAATCGGCAGCGACCACGCAGGAGTTACTGGCTAATGTGCGCGGCAGGGTTCTATCCCAGGTAAGGTTCCCTTTTCCGTCATTCCGATATAAACGGTCAGCCGTATACGTCGAGTCAGCAAATTCATTTCCGCCCGTGGCTACGTATAAATCCAGATCTTTATCACCATCGGCATCGAAGAAGGTAGCGGCCACATCTTCTGTGTAAATGGCATCCAGTAAAAAGGGCTGTTTTTGCAGATTGAACGTTCCATCCGCTTGCTGAACGTATAAAGACCGGGGCATATCTACGGCTCCACCCAGGAATACATCATCGAGCCCGTCGCCATTGACATCGCCAACAGCCATGGCAGGCCCTTCGCGCGACAACATCTGCTTTAGAAGTCCATCGCGGTCATAATCGACAAACTCGTTCTCCTTGTGTACGTAGTTCAGCTTCGACGATTCTGTTACATCCTGAAACAGCCGTTTCTGTGTCGTGGCCGGTACGTTGAACAGCGCCCTTTGGTCGGCATTTTTGTAAGCCAGCAACAGGGTCGTATTGCCTTTAGGCTGCCGGATGAGTTGTTTTTTATCATCCGGCCAGATAACCACCAGTGAGTCAATGGCAGGACTTTTATCCAGCCCAAACACCATCGTCAGATCGACCGACGATTCGAAGCCCCGGTTGGGCATCTGTTGCAAAAACTGCGTTTGTGGCTTACCATCGGGGCTTTTCTGGTACACGTACACCTTGGCCCCAATGGCGTTCCGGTTATATCCGTACCCGTCGAGTTTTACCCGGAGAAAGTTCTTGTGGTTCTTCTCGACCGATGTATTGGCAAAGATCGACACAGGCGAATCGTTGTTGTTGACAACCAGGTCCAGGTCGCCGTCATTATCCAGATCACCATAAGCCGATCCGTTGGAAAACGATGGTTCGCCGAGTCCCCACTCGGCAGCTTTGTTTTCATACTTCATCCCGTCGCCCTCATTCCGGAAGGCATAATTGGGCAACGGACGCGACCCCATTTTATCGACGTATTCTTTGTAGTCAAATTTCTTGGTGCCTTCGATCATGGGCTGTAGATCGGGGTTACTGGCCAGAAATGCCATATAATCCTGATCGGTCAGGTCTTTCAAGATACCATTGGCCACGAAAATATCCTTCCGTCCGTCCATATCCATATCGAACAGTAAGGCCCCCCAGCTCCAATCGGTAGCCGATGTACCCGCCATCCGTCCGATTTCCGAGAATGTCCCGTCGCCGTTGTTCAGGTGCAGCATATTGCGGGAATCCTGGTAAAAAAAGTCACGGGATTCCTTCAGCTTACCCAGCTCATAACTCTCGAAAGCGGTAGTGGTTTTGAGCCGGTAATCGTCATCGGGCAGCATGTCTGTCACGAAAATATCGAGATTTCCGTCGTTATTCACATCGGCAATATCGGCGCCCATAGAGGCCAGACTAATATGGCCCATCTCATTCTCGATATCTTCCTTAAACGTGCCGTCTTTTTGGTTGATGTAGAGGTAATCGCGTTCGTAGAAATCGTTGGAGATATAAATGTCCAGCCAGTTATCATTGTTGACATCACCAATGGTGATACCCAGCCCAAAGCCAATCAAACTCCCGTAAATCCCAGCCTCCTCCGACACATCCACAAACACCGGCCCAGAAGCCCCTTCCCCGGCAAGCTGACTCCTTTTCTTCTTACTACCACCGGATGGCCCCTCACTTCTCGCTCCTAACTCCTCGCTCCTATTCCTAAACAACTTATGCCCCCCCAGCCGATCCCGCGTTTCGCGCGTATTGGCGTACCCCAGCCGATCCATTGGCGTAAAACTGTTGTTGAGCAGATACATGTCCAGATCGCCGTCACGGTCATAGTCAAAAAAAGCCGCGTGCGTCGAAAAACCACCATCCCACAGACCATATTCCTTCGCTTTTTCGACAAAGACGGGAACCCCATTTTTGACGCCCTCATTGATGTACAGCTGATTGCCCCGTTCATCGCGACTACCCGAATTGCAGACATAAATATCGAGTAAACCGTCGCCGTTCACATCGGCAAAGGTGACACCCGTCGACCAGAACTTCTTGCCAATGATACCCGCCTGCTTCGTCATGTCGGTGAACTTCATGCCCCCTTTGTTCAGATAGAGTTTGTTTTCCTCAAAATTGGAGGTCAGGAACAGATCGGGCAGGCCATCGTTATTCACATCGCCAATGGCCACGCCCCCGCCGTTGTAGAAGTTGCGGTAGTTGAAAATATTGAAGTTCTTCTTATCCAGACTCCGGTTCACAAAATCGACCCCTGTCTCTTCGGCTGTCAGCTTCACGAACAGCGGGTCCGGTTGTTGGTGGCAGGCGATCAGGGCAAAAAGGGTGATGATGAGCAGAATGAGTTTGTTGATCATGGGTATTGAACGAGGAGCATCTACCCCACCCCCGGCCCCTCCCCTTGAAAAAAGGGAGGGGAGCTAAACGGCCACCTTCTCTCATTAACATTGGCCGTTTGTTCTCGACCAGCCACTGAAAACGACGGAAAAGCCACTTACTCTCAGCCCCTCCCCTTTTTTCAAGGGGAGGGATTGGGGTGGGGTAAAACATCCCATTAGGAAAGCAAACAGCAGCCCACAATAAGGCTGCTGTTTGACAATACATTTAACAACTAACCAGATTAATAGCCTGGATTTTGTGGTTGCAGATTCGGGTTACTGTCGATAGCCTGCTGTGGGAATGGGAACAGTACAGCCGTAGCAGGCGAGGTCGTTGGGCGCTGATCGACGGGATTTAGGAATGTACCAAAGCGAATCTCGTCACTCCGGCGCCAGCCTTCCCAGTACAACTCACGACCACGCTCAGCCAATACCGCAGGCAGGTCAACTGTTGCTGCCGTCGAAGCCCCGCGCGTTGTCCGGAGGTTATTGACGATCGCAGCCGCTGTTTGGCTTTGTGGATCGGTTCCTCCGCGTAGAATGGCTTCCGCTTTCATAAGCAGCACGTCCGCATAGCGCAAAAAGACGTAGTCGTTGGTTGGGTTGTTGTACGTTAGCGGGTTAGGCAGGTATTTAACCACCCGGATACCCTGCACTTCGTTCGCCAGCCCAAGGTTAACCTGTGGCGTGAACACCAGCGGATTACCACTGCGGTCTTTCAGCGCGACAGGACCGGCGGGACCGGTAGGACCATATTGCTGACCAACCTGAAAACCGGCCGTAATACCCGTTTTGGGTGTTAAATCGGAAGGCTGCGCACCGCGACGTTCATCCGTTGCCTCGAAGCTGTTGTAGAAATCAGCCAGTGTCGTGAAGCCGTTCCAGGCACCAATGTACTGGTTGTAGTGCTCCGTCATGAAATAACGGTTCTGCACACTGCCCGGCTGCGCCGTTGAGGTGTTCTGAATAGTAAAGATCAACTCTTTTGACCGCTGGTCGTTATCCCAGTGAAAGCTGTCGTAATAGCTGCCTCGTGCCGTCAGCGCAAATTTGCCGGAAGCAATCACCTGATTGGCGAAGTATACGGCTGAATCCATATCGGTCTTAACAAACGTAAATGGGCCTGCCGGCGTCGTTGGTGTTTGGTTATACACCGCCCGGTTCAGATACACTTTCGCCAGCATGGCCGCTGCCGCTTCCTTACTGGCTACGTTTGCCGTTGTTGGTGTAACAGATGGCAGCACATTGAAAGCAGCCCGTAAATCGCTGATGACAAAGTTGGTGGCCGCCTGCCGGCTCAACACCGCCGGATTGGCATCGGCCGCATCCGTCACCTGACGAACGGGTACCCGACCCCACAGGTCAACAATCTGCGAGGTAAAGAAACCGCGTAAGAATTGTGCCTGAGCGACCAACTGCGTATTGGAACCAGCCGCAAAAATGGCCTGCGAGGCCCGGAAAGCACCCGTATTCAGGTCATTCCATGCATTCAGAATTTCAACGTGCTGGGAGTCCCAGGTATGCTGGTGCAGCTTACGCCATACGCCGAAATCGTCCCAGTCAGTACCGCGGGTCGGACCCATCATTTCGTCGGATGGGTGTTCCTGCAGGGCGTACGCATGGCCCTGGTTAGTCGCAATGGGGTTAAGGGCCTGGTAAGCACCCTGCAGAGTAGCCACCGGGTCGAGCCGGATCGATCCCTGCGTAGCATCTGTTGATGAGAGCGACCCGAACACTTTATCGTCCAGGTTGGTACAACCATTGATGCCCACACTACCCACCAGCAGCGTAGCGGTCAATAGGCCAATAGTCTTATAATTAAATGAATTCATGTCGTTGAAAATTGTAAGTAGTCTGTTGTCTTCGGCCCGTGTTTACGCTCGAAACGGTGTAAACACGGGCAAGACGCCTGATGGTTGATTAGAACCCAACATTTAAGCCTAAGGTCACCGTGCGGGGCGTTGGATACGGCGTGTAGTCGATACCCAGCGATGGAATTCCGTTTCCATTCCCGTTATACGTTACTGTATTTACATCCGGATTCAGGCCGGTATAGCCCGTAAAAATGAACAGGTTCTGGCCGGTGAGCGACAGCGACAGCGACTTGGCAAATCCGCCCTCCGGCAGGTTGAACCGGCGCGAGATGGTCAGGTTTGTAATCCGTACGTAATCACTTTTCTCCAGGAAGCGGGTTGATACCGATGCCGGATTCAGCCCGTTCTCCGTACTGTTCGCTACATCGTAGGTTACGTTGCGGGCATTTTTGAGGGCACCTTTCGCGAACAGAGCATTAGCCGTGTTATTGTAGATTTTACCGCCAAACTGACCGTTTACGAACAGACTCGCCGTCCAGGCACCAAACGTAAAGTTGTTGGTCAGTCCTAAACGTAACTTGGCAAATGGGCTGCCCTGATAGCTCGACCGGCTATCATCCGCATAAGTCGAGTAACCATTGGCGTCGTAGCCCGTAAACTTGGGAACGAAGAACGCAAACGGTGGATAACCGCTGGTGATCCGTTCGGCATAAGCCCCCGAAAGACCCTGACCGCTGATAGCACCCACGGCCTGATCTGTACCAATGTTCTGCGCCTTGATATCAAGCGTAGTCAGGTTGAATACAGCTTCCCAGCCAAATTGAGGCTTCTGGAAGACCTGATAAATCAGGTTCAGCTCAATTCCTTGGCTTACAATCTGACCGGGCAGGTTGATCCATTTGTAGTTTACCGGAGCAGGCTGGGCGTAGAACACCTGAAGCAGGGTGTTTGTACCAGACCGGTGGTAGTAGTCGATCGAACCGGACAGTTGGCCTTTTAGAATGCTAAAGTCAATCCCCGCACCGGTTGTGGTGTTTTGCTCCCATTTCAAGTCCGGGTTTGGGTTGTTCTGCTGAATCTGTGAGCCGGAGCTGTTGTAGGTATAAATAATTTTGGATGCGCCCCCCGTGAAGTCCTGGTTACCCACGATACCGTAGTTGGCCCGAATTTTAAGGTCATCGAAGATATTCTTCGGAATAAAGCTTTCCTGCGATATCCGCCACGCACCCGCCACCGATGGGAATGTACCATACTTATTGTTCACCCCGAAGCGCGATGAACCATCTACCCGAACGGTTGCCGTCAACAGGTATTTCTCCTTGAAGTTATAGTTGGCCCGGGCAAAATAGGATTGTAAATCATTTTGCCCGCGCGACGAACCGCCCCCAATGGCCGTTCCGGTTAGCGTATTGGCCGCCCCGATGTTATCCGTGTACGAAATCGCCGATTCATCGAATGGGAAACGGCTGGCTGCTACATAACTGGTGCGGGTCCCAAATGTCTGGTATGCAAAACCGGCTACAGCCTCCAGTTTACCGGGACCAAGATCCCGGTTGTAGTTGGCCGTGTACTCAACCAGTTTAGACAGTCGGTTCAGCGAATTGATATAGGCGGCACCACCCAGTCCCGTTGTCGCATCGGCGTAGACCTGGTTGGTTACCGAACCCAGGGGTACGGTGAACTGACCGTTCAGACGTGAGTCGATGGACGTTGAGCGGGTAGACGTCGAGTTGTCGATACCAAAGTTTGCCTTAAGCGACAGGCCCGTCAGGATGTTCCAGGTAGCACTGATGTTCGCCAGTGTCCGGTTGGTTACGCCCTTGTCGTGGTAATAATCGAGCATGGCCCGTGGATTCCGGTACGAACCCCCTGGCAACTGATAGTACGATGCGGTATCGCTCGTGTTTGCAAATACAGGATAGGTTGGGTTAGCTCCAATCATAGCCCCAAACAGGTTACCCAGAGCACCGGCCTGGTTACCCGTCATAGCGTACTGGTCGGTTACAGACGAGGTAGTTGCATTGACCGCCAGCGTTACTTTTTTATTGAACAGATCCTGGGAGGCATTGATACGTCCCGTAACCCGTTGCTGTCCCGTGCCTTTCACCAGGCCCTGTTGATCCTGGTAGCCCAGCGAAAACAGGTACCGCGTATCGTTTGTCCCACCGCCAAAGCTGGCGTTATAAATTTGCGAAACGCTGGTACGCAGAATCTCATTCTGCCAGTTGGTATTGGCGCCGGCATTCACCGTCGAGAGGGTTGGATCGCCACCGGCGGCTTTCACACCGGCCAGAAAATCGGAAGCTGATAGCAGATCATACCGTTTTAACGACGACGAAACAGCTCCCGACGCCGAGAAGTTGAACTGCGGTGCACCGGCACGACCTTTCCGGGTCGTAATCAGTACTACACCATTGGCACCGCGCGCGCCATAGATAGCCGCAGCCGACGCATCTTTCAACACCGAAATGTTCTCGATATCACTTGGGTTAAGGAACGACAGCGGGTTTCGGGCAGTGGTTGTACCCGTACCGAAATCCGGTGTACCATTACTGAAATCGCCCCCATCGAGCGGCACCCCGTCAATGACGTACAACGGCGTGTTACCACCGCGCAGCGAAACGGCGCCCCGAATCTGAATGTTATTGGCTGCGCCTGGCTCACCACTGGCGGGTGTAATCTGCACACCGGCCACGCGTCCCTGCAGGAGTTGTTCCGGCGAAGCAATCACCCCTTTGTTGAAATCTTTTGGACCCAGTGTTGCCACCGAGCCGGTAACGTCTTTCGCCCGTTGCGTACCATACCCAACAACCACAACTTCCTGAAGAGCTTTGGTGTCGTCGGCCAGCTTAACATCAACGGTTGATCGGTTACCCACGGCTACCTCCTGCGTTGTATAGCCAATGAAACTCAACACAAGCGTGGCATTGTCCGGCACATTAGTGATCGTGTATACGCCTTCGGCGTTCGTATTCGTACCACGCTGCGTTCCTTTCACCTGAATACTCACACCCGGCAAAACGGCACCGGTGGGGTCGGTTACTTTCCCCGTCACGGTACGCTCCTGTGCCCATGCTGTTGACTGACTCAACAACAAGACCATCACCAGTAACGACAGTATGCCCGAAAAAGCATTCTGTTTAACTGACTGAGGCTGGCGAACGCCAACCTGACCTACGTTGTCACCGGATCGGTTAATTTTGTAGGATTTATTCATCATAGGTTTACAGTAAAAATGAATTTTTATAGATCCCTGGTCGCATTTCGGGTCTATTTTTTTCCTCATGGTTGTACCCATTTGAAGCTGAATTGAAGCGGTCAAAATTCATCTCCAACTGTATTAATCTGATGAGAAATTATAGTACTAAAATCAAACCAGTTGGCGAATTACATCATGTTGAAATAAAAATACAAATGGCTTTAGGTTAAAATCAGGGTAATTCATGTCAAAATTGTATCATAAAATTTCTTAAAAAAGTACCCAAGAAATTGTCTTATTCTAATAATTATTGATCAATCTTTACAGGCAATAGTCTTAAGTTCAATAAATTATTATTTTATAGAATATAATTTTAACAATTTAAATGACAATTCTTTCATTTGTGAAGCATCAAGTAGGTCCGTTCTGTATTTATAACTAAGTCTATATAGCCACTTAAGTTTTTTAGTGAGTAAGGTGTACGGTGTAATTTCAAAAATTTTTATACTGTATAAAGTCGCTTATTATTGATTAAAAATTGTATTTGGTGAGTCAATTGAGGAAATGAACAATTAGTAAAACGCTGTTATACTTAAATACGACTTTTGTTTATCAGGTAGTTCTACTCAAGGGCCGGCAAGGCGTTTATTTTTTTATTTTTTACTGCATTTTCTGAGCGTATAGCCCTATTTAGTTTATTTTTTATGCGTCTTCTCACAAATGACCGGAAACGAATAAGCTTATATTGGTTGTTAAATGAAAAAGTGTTTATAATAGCATAAACGACACTTAACCAGAACAATACAACCTTTTGACGGGGGTGCCCAGGTCTACAACACATGGGTATTAGCTGAACGTGTATCGGCTACTTTCGCTATCTTTACTGTCCGATTCTTGCCTGCTTGACAATCATGTCTATACCTGTTTCTCTTCCGTTTAATGAATTGAAAGTCCGCCTGGAAGGTGACCTTTTTACCGATACAACTTACCGAACGCTGTACGCAACGGACGCTTCAGCCTACCGGGAAATGCCAATGGCTGTGGCTATTCCTAAAACAATCGAGGATCTTAAGACCTTGATTGCCTTCGCCAAAGAGCATAAAACATCCCTGATTCCCCGGACGGGCGGCACATCGCTGGCTGGTCAGGTGGTTGGCAGCGGCATTGTCGTCGATGTATCGAAACATTTCACCAAAATACTGGAAGTCAATCCTGAAGAGCGGTGGGTGCGCGTTCAGCCGGGTGTTATCCGGGACGAGCTAAACCAGTTTCTGAAACCCTACGGGCTCTATTTTGGCCCCGAGACTTCCACAGCTAACCGGGCTATGATTGGTGGGATGGTCGGCAACAACTCCTGCGGATCGAATTCCGTAGTGTATCGGGCCACCCGAGAACATACGCTGTCGGTAAAAGCATTGCTGGCCGATGGGTCTGAAGCGGAATTTGGCCCCATAAACGGCTGGGATTTTACCAAACAGGTTGGCGAAGCAAGTCGTAAAAACGGCTCAGCAAGCCTGGCCGACAAGATTCTGCTGAAAACGAATGCCATTCTGTCGGACCCCGCCAACCAGGAAGAAATCCGCCGGAATTTTCCGAAGAAAACCATCGAACGACGCAACACGGGTTACGCACTCGATGCGCTGCTCGACATGCAGCCGTTTGCCCCCGAAGGTGAGCCATTCAATATGGCCAAGTTCATTGCCGGTTCGGAAGGGACACTTTGCTTCCTGACCGAGATCAAACTGAACATTGTGCCGCTGCCGCCCAAAGAAAATGGGCTGGTGTGTGTGCATTGCCACTCCATCGATGAGTCGCTGCGGGCTACCCTGGTGGCGCTCAAATACAAACCTTATGCTGTCGAACTGATTGACGACATCATTCTGGAACGGGCCGATACGAACCCGGAACAGCGTAAAAACAGCTTTTTTGTTCAGAAAACCCCCACCGACCACTTCCCGATTATTCTGGTTGTGGACCTCTCACGCGATACACGCGCCGAAATAGAGCAGCTCGCTGCCGAGATGGTAGCCGACATGCAGGCCGCCGGTATGGGGTATCATTACCCATTGCTGTTTGGCGACGACTCCAAAAAAATCTGGACACTCCGCAAAGCCGGACTAGGTCTGTTAGGCAACCTCCCCGGCGACGAAAAAGCGGTAGCCGTCATTGAGGATACGGCTGTAGACGTACACGACCTGCCCGACTACATTCGTGATTTCAACGAGATTCTGACGAAACACAGCATGCACTCGGTTCACTACGCGCACGCGGGTTCGGGAGAGTTGCATTTGCGGCCAATCATAAATTTGAAAACCGAAGAGGGACACCGGCAATACCGGATGATTGCCGAAGAGATTGCCACACTCGTCAAAAAATACGACGGTTCGCTCTCGGGTGAACACGGCGATGGGCGGCTCCGGGGCGAGTTTATCCCACAAATGGTTGGGCCGCACAATTACGAACTAATGCGGCAAATCAAGCATACCTGGGACCCTGACGGCATTTTCAATCCTGGTAAGATCGTGGAGACTCCCCCCATGGATACGTTTCTGCGGTACGAAGCCGGTCAGCAGACACCCAATTTCAAAACGTACTTCCGGTACAAAGACCAGAACGTATTGCAGCACGCCGAGCAATGCAACGGCTCGGGCGATTGCCGCAAAACGGAGGCTTCGGGCGGTACCATGTGCCCAAGCTACATGGCCACCCGCGACGAGAAAGACACAACCCGGGCACGAGCCAACATTCTGCGCGAGATGCTGACGCGTTCAACCAAAGAGAACCGGTTCGATCACGAAGAAATCAAAGCGACCTATGACCTCTGCCTATCCTGCAAGGGGTGTAAAAACGAATGTCCTTCCAACGTCGACGTAGCCAAGCTGAAAGCTGAGTTTCTGCAACATTACTACGACTCGAACGGTATCCCTATACGTTCCAGATTGATTGCTAATTTTGCCCGTTTGTCCAGCATCGCAGCCCTGGTCCCCTGGGCATGGAATGGCGTACTGGGCACCCCGGCACTCCGGCGCATCGCCAACCGCATGGTGGGCTTCCACCCGGAACGTACCATGCCAAAAATGGGAAAGTCGACGTTGAAGAAATGGGTTGCTTTGCGGAGCGAGGAGCTATCTGGCAGCAACTCCGCACTCCCGGAACGCCGGCCGCTCGCTCCTCACTCCGCACTCCTCCTTTTTTGTGATGAGTTTACAAACTTCAATGATGTAGAGGTTGGCCAGAAGGCGATTCAGTTATTTGAGAAGCTTGGCTATGAAGTGGTTATCCCTGAGCATGGCGAAAGCGGCCGGGCGGCTCTGTCGAAAGGGATGCTGAATTACGCAAAGACGCTGGCTGAGAAAAATGTTCGTCTGCTTAAGGATATTGTTACGGCCGAAACGCCATTGGTCGGCCTGGAGCCTTCCGCTATCCTGACTTTCCGAGACGAATATCCCGATCTGGTAGATGAATCGCTTATGGCCGATGCAAAACGCATTGCCGAACACGCGCTAACCTTCGAAGAATTTCTCGCCCGTGAAATGGATGCGGGACGCATTAAATCGGAGCAGTTCACGACCGAAACCCGGCTCATCAAACTACACGGCCATTGCCAGCAGAAAGCGGTATCGTCGCTGGTGCCGGGTAAAAAGGCCTTGTCATTGCCCAAAAACTATACCGTGCAGTTGATCCCTTCGGGCTGTTGCGGCATGGCCGGTTCCTTCGGGTACGAAGCCGAGCACTACGACGTATCGATGAAAGTTGGTGAACTTGTCCTCTTCCCTACGGTTCGCCAGCAGCCCGATAGCGTAATTATAGCAGCCCCCGGCACATCCTGCCGTCACCAGATTAAGGATGGTACGAATCGTATTGCCCAGCACCCCGCCGAAATCTTATTCGATGCACTGGCGTAAAGATGTGTAAACAAATAACCTAAGGGATACTTATAGTCCAATTTATTCATTGATAATCAGCAGCCTGGTAACATTTTTATCAGGCTGCTTTGCATATATTTATAGCACAAGAAGTGGAGCTAACAACATACATGCGTATGAGGTATGCTTTCTATTGAAATAATCACACCATATATATTGTTATGAAGTACCTTATACTACTGATCAGTTTAGTAGTTCTAATACCGGTAAAAACCCTTGCGCAGCGCCCGGACCATCCAACACATCCTCTGCCGCTTTGTGCCACAACCGATCTGACAGAAGCACAGCGTAATGAATTAAATAGCCAGGCCGCACAGGCGCTGGCCGCAAAACGCGCATCAACTGCTGTATTTACGGCCATTACGTACGTACCCATTCGCCCGCACATCCTTCGTAAAAGCGATGGTACAGGCGGGATGTCGCTGGCCAGCCTAAATAATGTCATTGCCGTTACGAATAGCTATTACCTTAAGAATGGGTTCGGTATCCAATTTTATTTTTGCGGAACGTCACCGGACTATATCAACAATGATACCCAGTACAACAGCTTTAATGATGAAAACGCACTGACGCAGGGGCATGACGTGACAAATGCGATGAATCAGTATTATGTCAACTCCTTTGCCTCGGGAGCCGGTGGCTATGCCTATTATCCGAGTAATAGTGTGGTTACAACCCGCTCATTTATTCTGAATGAATCCTGGAATGAAGATGACATGGGGAACCGACTGATTCCTCATGAGTTAGGCCATAATTTCAACCTGGTTCACACCTTCGGTCAAGTGCCCGGAACCGGTACGTTAGGGTCAGGAACAACGCTCGAACTGGTTACACGAGGAGCCGGAGCCAACTGTACAACCGAAGGCGACTACATTTGCGATACACCGGCCGACCCCTATAATAAAGTCGGCGCTAACCTGCTGTATATTAACGGTTGCCCGCAATACGACCCGACCAGTACCGCACGCGACGCTAATGGGCTGGCCTACACGCCATCCATCAGCAATATCATGTCGTACTATTTTCCGTGTACCCATGATTTCACTCAGGGCCAGTACGACCGGATACAGGCAGGTCTGGCATTGCGTCAGACACATACGGCCTACACCCTGGACTGTCCGCCAACGGCTGTTCCGGCACCTTCCAATCTGGTCGCATCGACTACGGGCAGTTCCATTTTGCTGACCTGGCAGGATAATGCCAGTAATGAAATGGGGTATTTCATTGAACGCTCCCAGTCGCCGGTATCGGACTTTTTACCCATTGGGGGCGTAGGCCCTAATACGAATACGTTTACAGATTCAAAAACCGTTGCTTCGACTATCTATTACTATCGCATTCGGCCATCTAACGCCACAACTTCAGGCGTTAGCCAAACCATTAGTATACGATCACCTTCCTGTCGGCCAACGTATGCTTACTCCTGCCTATATGGTGATGGCCTGGGAAGCTTTTCAATAAACAATACCCTTCTGAGTCAGAACTCAGGCTGCTCGACCAATGGCTATGGATTATTCAACGCGGCATCGACAACACTTGTGGCCGGTCAATCGTATTCTGTAGCTGGTACAACCCTAGGAAACGGACAACCGCAGGGCATAACGATCTGGGCCGATTTAAACCGGAATGGCGCCTTTGAAACCAGCAAAGGCGAACTCTTATATCAAACACCCGCTACCGTACTCAGTTCTTTCTCGGGTACGCTCTCCTTACCAGCCAGCCTGACGGCAGGCACCCTCACTCTTCGGGTTACTCAGGTGTTCAATATACTACCGGTTGATCCCTGCGGAAACTATACCTATGGTGAGACAGAAGATTATATAATAAATACGACTCGCTCCACCGACCTTAGCCTATCCCTGCAAAGCAGCGCCCGGAAACTAGTTGTCGATCAACCGGTAAGCTACTCCGTGACGCTTCAAAATGCAGGCCCCAGCGACGCAACGGGCATCAGCTGGCAAAACGCACTACCAGCCAATATGAGTTTTGTTAGTGGAGATGCTGGTGTTGTCAGCTCAGGTACTGCCGTGGGCGTTAGTAATTTATCACTGGTGAGCGGCACGTCGGCATCATTCGTGTACCGACTAAAAACGGGACGGGAGGGCACCTTTGTCAATGCGGCCCAAATTACAGCGAGTAACGAGCCCGACCCGGATAGCCAGCCCGGTTCGGGTACAGGCGATGGTCAGGACGATGCCGCCACAGTGGATGTGCGGACAGCAGAAGCCAGCACCGTATACACATCACCAAATCCGGGTCAAACGCCATTACCACCGGTATTATCCGCTCAGCCCCCACCCGATCCGGCAAAAGCGGATTTGTCGCTCCTCATAAGCGTCGATCAACGCACGCCCATACTAGGCCAGAACGTACTATTTACCATTACCGTCAGCAATGCGGGAGGTCTGGCGGCTACGAACATCGTTGTACGCGACACCCTGAGAGGATTAACCTTGGGCGTCATACCTGCTGGAATAAGCATTGTAAGCGCGACCAGCGGGTATACAATTATTCAGGGAACAATTGCCTCACTGCCAAAGGACGCATCGGCCCAACTGACGTTTACCGGAACAACTACTCAGGCCGGATACCTAACGAACGCGGCACAAATATGGTCTGTTAACGTTCCGGATCCCGATTCGACACCAGGTTCTTCAACGCCAACAGCCAATAACCTGAACGGGGAGGATGATGCAGCCTGGATTGATTTAAGAGTCCGCTGATTGGGTTGGCTGGTTAATGGTAGTGTAGTGGGGTTATTCGTTACTGAGTTGGTAGTTTTCATACAGAACGATACCTGCCATTTATTGACTTACTAACGATTAATCAACTTCTACTTCTCAAACGGCCACTGTTTGCGGATTCCGGCCGATACCAGAAAGGCGATAACGCCCAGGCCAATGACGGTCAGTCCGGAGAGCATGAACTTCGTTCCGGTCGAGAAGAAGATGAACAGCCATATACCAATGACCAGAATAACCGGCAACGGATAGAGCGGCATCCGAAAAGGAAACTCCGAAGCCGCCCGCCTGCGATGAAGCAGCATCAGCCCGATGGCCTGACCAACAAACTGTACCACAATCCGCATGGCCAGAATAGCCGTGATAACATCGCCTAACCGAAACAACAGGCTAAAAACAAACCCCAGACCTCCCAGGAAAAGGAGCGAGATATATGGGAACTGCCGGGTGGGGTGCAGCCGGGCGAAAATCCGAAAAAACTGACCGTCGGCAGCAGCCGCATAAGGCACTCGCGAGTACCCAAGCAAGACGGCAAATAAGGAGGAAAATGCCACCAGCAAAACAAGTATCGTTGCCAGCCTGGCCGCCTGAGGGCCGTACAACGTCTCGACGAAGGTGCTGACGATAAACTCGCTGTTCTGGGCGATTTTCCAGGGCACTACGCTTACGACGCTCAGATTCATCAGCAAATACAAAGCCGCAATCCCAAAAATGGAGATAAACATACTGGCGGGAATATTACGGGTAGGCCGCTGGATTTCCCCACCCAAATGGCAGACGTTATAATACCCCAGGTAACAGTAAATGGTTTTGACGGATGCCTGCCCCAGACCAGCGGCCAGCAAACCACCGCTTACGGAGCCAATGGACTCAAACGTTTCGGCCAGGGGAATTCGTGGGTTGCTCAATCCGCCAATGATGATCCAGCCAAGAGTTACCAGAACAGCGCCCCACATCACCAGACCAATTTTACCAATCGAGTCGATTTTCCGGTATAAAAGCACAATGATCACCAGCACAACCCCACCGGAAACGGCTTTTCGCTGCCATTCGTCGAGGGGCATCAGGTACGATGCGTACTGCGCAAAGCCAATAGCTCCGGAAGCCATCACCAGCGGAGCCTGGATAAGCGTTTGCCAGACGTACAGAAAGGAAAGCAACCGCCCCCATTTCCGTTCGCCGTACGAAATCTTCAGAAAGTTATAGCTGCCACCCGCCTGCGGAAAAGAAGCCCCCAGTTCCGCCCAGACAAACGCGTCGATCAGGGAAACGAACGCACCTAATACCCAGGCCCATAAGAACAGCGGACCACCAAGGGTTTTAATAACCAGCGGCAGCACAACAAAGGGGCCAATGCCCACCATGTCGATCATATTCAGGGCCGTCCCTTGCAGAAGGGTAAGCCGACGGGGTAAAGCAGCCGATGCAGCATCGGAAGGTTGATCGGTAGAGGGTGCGTTACTCAATAGCGTACGGGCTACAGGCCTAAGAACTGATATTCGTTTAAGAAAGGCTAGAACCTCTTTAAAAGTTCGAGAGATGGATTATCTACCAAAACAAAAGATTCCCCGTAAGTGTACCGGATATTGACTTCGATACGACTCACGGGGAATCAGATAATGTACGGTAAGACCGACTTAATTCATTAGTTGATCGAACGTCAGGCTAATGTAATAGGTCGAACCAACGTACGCACTACCATAAGCCTGGAAGTAAGGCTTGCCAAACAGGTTGGTTGCACCCACCTTCACAATCGACTTAAGGCTCGACACCTTGTAATTAACCTGCGCATCTAAGTTGCTGATAGCCGGTACAATTGTTTTCTCGTACAAATTTGGGACAAGTTCGGTAGGTACGGCAAAACCCTCCCAAGTGAACGAATCCTGATGCTTGAACGCAACGGCAAAACCAATATTCGAATTAGTCATCGGCCGTTTGCTGAAGCCTAAATTCCAGCGGTATTCCGGCGTGTTAAAGCCAGATGTCTGCAACTCCGCCGTTGGCGTGAAGTTATTGAGCTTGTTGTTAGCCAGGTTACCCGATAGGCCGTACCCTTTTGGCAACTGGTAATTCAAACCCAGGGCCCAACCTGATGTATTGATTTTTTCGCTGCTATTGGCGGGCATCGAATACACATTCCGGGTTCCTCCGCCCAGTACACCGGACGCCAGCGGCAGACCAGCAGCAACAGGAGCCGTTGGCTGCAGGAGAATAACACTGCCAATGAAGTTTTTGTAGACACTGTAGTAATAATAGGCATCGACAAACAGACGCTTCCCGATTACACTCCGGTAACCAATTTCATAGCTGGCCACGCGCTCCGGCTTAAACGCCTGACGCTGATAGGGTCTCAGGCTACCAATGTTGCTGGTAATGGCTACGGCCGTTACGGCGTTGTTGATATTGGCGGCTATCTGGCCGGGCAATACGGTTGGCAAGGTCGCGGCAACACCGCTCTGAATGGCGGCTGCGGCTGCACTGGCCGGAATCTGACCAGCCGCTACGGCGGCATTTACCTGTGCGGTAACGGCGGCTGTCACCTGAGCCGTTACCTGCTGCGTAATCAGTTGCACGGCTGCCTGCTGCACCGCCGTGTTAGATGCACTGGCCGTGATGGCAGCACCAAGGGCCGTCACGTCCGTACGCGAATAGGAGTTGGCCAGGTTGTAGCGATCCGAAAACTCCGGCAAACCACCAATCAGCCGGGCTAGGGGTGTTTTCAGGTCGATGTACTGATTCTGCGTAGTTGGAATACGGAAACCAGTCTGGTACGACAACCGGATGTTGTGTTCACCGAACGTTGTCACGGCTGATACTCGGGGGGTAAACTGACCCTCGAAATTCTGGTTTTTATCGTAGCGGGTCGACGCTGTCAGTTTCAGGTGTTCGTTGAACAGCGATTTGCTGGCCTGTACAAACCCGCCGAATTCAGAAATGCCAATGGTACCGTTACGTCCGGCAGCCTGGTCGGCAAAGAGCGTTCCTTCCGAAGCCAGTTGGTACTGCCGGTAATTGGCCCCAACCAGTACATCCGCAAATTTGATCTGATTCTTGAAGTTGTACAACCCTTCAACGTGGTACAGGTTCGACTTATCCGAGAAGGCCCCGCCCCCCTGACTGATGGGGGTTGAGTTTAATTTATTGTACAAAGACGTGTACGCTTCGGTGCCGGGTATCGGGCGACCCTGATCGGCTACGCCACGTGCCGCCAGTTGGGCCGCATCATCACCCTGACCGGCTCCCCGGGCAGCGGCATACGCTCCAACGTACTGCCCAAACCAGGTAGCGCTTGGTTTCCAGGCTTCGTTAAAGCCAATACTGGCCAAACCTGCCGTGAATGATTTACCCGACCGCTCCTGCGTTGTGTAAGCACGCACCATAAAATTATCGCCCCGCAGTTCGAGTTTGGCCTGCGCTATGCTGAAATCCCGCAGCGAATACCGTCCCGTAGCCGTATAAACGGTAGTGCCGGTACCATAATTCAACTGACCAATAGCTTCGATCTTATCCGTAATCCGGTAGTGCAACGCCCCGTTGAACTTGAAGCTCTTGGTATTATAATCAACCAGATTCACTTCGGGGTAACCCGTACGGCTGACGTTAACGTTAGGCAGGATGTTTAAGGCCGACGCAGGTAAAAGGCCCGCCCCAATCAACGCCTGGCCCACAGTCCGCATGTTTTGCTGGTTTTCATCGCCATACACGTTTACCCCATCGTAGTTAACGGCTGTACCCGCCCCCCGGTTGGGATCAGAACTACCCGCACCGTTCAGGTTTGTATAATTCGTTGCTTCCCAATCCTTCGCCTTTATGTAAGACAGGTTCATCTTGAAAGCGAACTTGTTGTTGAATGCTTTGGCGTACCGAATTGATGCATCGTAAAAACCCGTTGTGGATGTGGTCCGGTTCGACGCATCCATAATACCCGTTTTCACGTTGGCACTCAACCCCTGATACAGAAAAGGGCTTTTGCTGTTGATCAGAATTAAGCCCTGAATGGCATTGGGGCCGTAAAGAGCAGAAGCTGCACCGGGCAAAATCTCTACGCTTTCAACATCCTGCTCCGGAACACCCACAATATTGTCGACCGGGAAGTTCAGGCCCGGTGCCGAGTTATCCATACCATCGATCAGCTGAACCGTGCGCGGGTTACCCGTTGCGCCGAAGCCCCGCAGGTTGATCGACTTGAACAACATCCCCTGCGTAGCTACATCAACCCCTTTTACGTTGGCCAGACCATCATAAAAATTAACGGAAGGAGTAGCCTGAATAGACCGAATGTCCATCTTCTCGACGGATACCGGCGATTTTAATACACTTTCCTCAACCCGTGAGGCCGAAACAACCACCTCCTGGCCAATAGTGACCTGCTCCTTCAGACTTACCTTTAAATCGGTACGATTGCCATTGATCACATATTCCTCCGTTTCAAAACCAACACCGGAAATGGCGATGGTAAACGGGGTTGGGGTATTGGTTGTGAAGGAGAAGTTTCCCTGCTGATCAGTAATGGTACCAATGACCTTCCCTTTTACGGCGATACTTATGCCCGCCAACTCTTCTTTTCTATCGTCGGCAATCACCTTCCCGGCCACCTTTGTTTGAGCTATTGCGCTGAAACTCATCACGCAAAATAGTCCCATTAATACAAATAAATAAGTAGTAAAATGTTTCATAGGTTTGCTTTTATCAATTACGTATCTTTTTTAGGCTTTTACCTTGGGATAAACTTACGCATAAGTCTTCTTTTTGTACAAATTTTTCCCCTAATTATTAATTGTCTGTTTACTCTATATACATGACTTTGTTTATTGACGGACATGCAGTTAGTAAAATACACCCCCTAGTTACTTTATAATCAGACCACTTTCCCTGAATAATCCTTCTGCTATATGACAACGGAATCTAACCAGGATCGCCGGAATTTCTTAAAAACTTCCGGTCTACTAACGGGCAGCGCTTTATTGGGCAGCTTACCATTTCAGGCACAGGCCATGAGCAAAGGCCCGGGCTATCACTTCTCGGTGAATGACACAATTAAGGTGGCACTCATCGGATGCGGAGGTCGTGGCACAGGGGCCGCCCAACAGGCCCTCAACACCAAACAAAATGTAAAAATCGTTGCCCTGGCGGATGCGTACCGGGACCGGTTAGACGACGCCTACAAAGCATTGACCGAACGAGGACTGAAAGCGGCCGATGGTACACCCAAGGTAGACGTTCCGGAAGATCATAAGTTTGTCGGCTTCGATGCCTACAAGCAGGCGATGGCCCTGGCGGATGTCGTCATTCTGGCGACTCCTCCTGGTTTCCGGCCCAGCCACTTCGAAGAGGCCGTTCGGCAGAACAAGCAGGTGTTCATGGAGAAACCCGTAGCCACCGATGCGCCGGGTGTTCGGCGGGTACTGGCCGCTGCTGAAGAAGCCAAGCGGAAAAAACTGAATGTTGTCGTTGGTCTGCAACGGCGGTACCAGCCCAGCTACCGCGACATGATCAAGCGTATTCATGATGGCGCGTTAGGCGAAATTGTGGGCGGATCGGTCTATTGGGTGAGTGGTGGCGTGTGGCAGAAGCCCCGCAAACCCGGCCAGACGGAAATGGACTACCAGATGCGCAACTGGTATTACTTTAACTGGCTTTGTGGCGACCATATCACGGAGCAGCACGTTCATAACATCGACGTAGCCAACTGGGTGAAAAACAGTTACCCGGTTTCCTGCCAGGGTACCGGCGGCCGTCAGGTACGCACGGGCAAAGACTACGGCGAGATCTTCGACCACCACATTGTCGATTTCGTTTATGCTGACGGCACCACCATCAACAGCCAGTGCCGCCACTACGAAGGCACCTATAGCCGGGTGGACGAAATGTTCCTCGGTACCAAAGGAAAGGTTGAGGGTATGGAGAAGAAAAGCAGCGCCCTGATGAGCTATAGCGGTCAGGCGATGTATACTCACAACGCCAAAGACGATGGTAACCCATACCAGATCGAACACGACGAATTGTTCGATGCGATTGCCAAAGGCCAGTACAAATTTGCCGATGCCGAGCGCGTTGCCAAAAGTACGATGACGTCTATCATGGGCCGTATGGCTACCTACTCCGGCAAAGTTGTGAAATGGGACGAAGCCCTGAACTCACAAATCGACCTCTTCCCGACCACACTCGCCTGGGACGCTATGCCCAAGAGCCTGCCCGATGCCAACGGCTTGTACCAGATCGCTGTACCGGGCAAAACCGTGACGGTATAGTCGTCGAAAAATATACATTGTACGATTTGGAGGCCAGCTGCGCAATTGCCAGCTGGCCTCTTTATGTTTCAGGTAAGTTTCTGACATACTGATCACTACCTCGTGCAACGTAAAGAGCAGCAATTGCATCCTGGGTATATACGTCAACCTACCCGACCTGCTTGTATGGCTACTTTACCGCATCAACGAGAATATTACATTGACTGGATCAGGGTGATCGCTTTCACGATCCTGATTCTTTTCCATTACTCCATGCCGTTTGTTCGATTCGGCTGGGAGATAAAAAATGAGGACCATTCTATTCTTCTCGACCGGCTCATTATCTGGCTTCACCAATGGCGATTGCCCTTACTATTTTTTATTGCTGGTGTAGGCGTCAGTTTTTCGCTGCGGAAGCGGTCTGTGCTTTCCTTCTTTGGTGAGCGCATTGTTCGTTTGTTCATACCGCTACTGTTCGCCATGTTCTTCGTTATTCCCCTTCAGGTTTATTTCGAGCGGCTTCAGCAAAAACAGATTAACGAGAGCTACTGGCATTTTTATCCATCTGTCTGGAAGCTGACGCCTTACCCCGAGGGCACACTTACCTGGAGCCACTTATGGTTTGTTGTCTATCTATTTGTCTTTACGATACTGCTGCTACCCGTTTTTGCTTTGTTCAAACGCAAGGGTATAGACCGATGGAAGCAAAAGCTAAATCCGGCGTTCAAGTATCCACTGGTAAACCTGCTACTGGCCATTCCCTTTATAGGCTACTATTTTGCGTTTTACATCCGCTGGCCTAGTCAGGGAAGTCTCCTCGACGACTGGTATCTGTTCAACTCGTCGATCACTTTCTATTTTTTCGGCTACTTCCTCGCCGATTTACCTGCTTTCTGGTCTACCTGCGAAACGTACCGTCGTTATTTCTTAGCCGTTGCTGTAACCTGCCTGATTGTTTTATTCTGGAAGTTCTACTGGCCGGTAGCCTTACCTACGCAGCAGGACAGCCGTCTTTATTTATATGGCTGTATGGATGGGCTGCACATCTGGGCTATTATTTTAACCACTATCGGTTTTGCCCGACGGTATCTGAACATCTCAAATCCGGCACTGGCCTATCTAACCACTGCCGTTTATCCATTCTATATTCTGCATCAAACAATCATTGTGGCCAGCGGCTATTACATTGTGCAGTGGGACAAGCCAATCTGGGTGAAGCTGCTGGCGCTCATCGGCATCTGCTTTGTGCTGCTGTTTGGGCTGTTTCATTTCCTGATTCGCCCGTTTGTACTTACTCGTATCCTGTACGGATTGAAACCGAAACAGATCAGGCTACCTAAAGGCGGATCTTTCCGGGACAAAGCCTCGGTTGCGTCATCTTTATAAAGAGAATTAAACACAGAGGCAGGGAGCACACAGAGTTTTACTGTATTTAACGCTGCTAGAAAACTATTTAGCCTTAACGTAAATAATGGGCAAACCCTAAGCTAAAGGATTGAAAAACAAATAGTCAATTGATTGTTTTTTGTCATCCCGACGAAAGGAGGGATCTTCGGTAGATTAGATTTCTTCGTTTTATCCGAAGATCCCTCCTTTCGTCGGGATGACAAAAAATGCGTTACGTTTTACCGTTTGATAGCTCACAAAAAACTAATTCGCCTTACATCAAAACGCAGCGGATTGCCATTTGCGCATCTTTCCATTCCTGTTTTCCAGGATCAGCAGTTTCACGCCGGAGAAACGCCTGATGAGTCGGCGGCTTTTTCGGAGACCCGCTACGCTGAACACTTTGGTTAACGCATCGGCCCGATAGCCGTCGGGTGCCCAGACCGTAGCGCGAACAAAATGCCGGAGCCCCAAACCCGAACGGGGGTCCATAATGTGCGAATAGCGTCGGCCATTGTGTTCCAGGAAACGGTAAGTATCACCGGATGTAGTAATGGCGGCTTTTTTAAGCAGAATCGTGGTGGTGTCGGTATCTCCGGCTTTGCCCGAGCCGATGTCAACGCGCCACCCCGGTTTACCGGGCGGTGCCTCATCGGCCAAAATGTCCCCGCCAATATCAACCAGCGACGACTGAATCCCGAACCGATGAAAAACTGTTAGCGCTTCGTCGACGGCAAACCCCTGCCCTATTCCGCCCACATCCAGCCGCATTCCTTTACGACGCAACCGGACGGTGCGCGTTGTACTGTCCAGCTCCATAAGCTTATAACCCACGGCCCGTCTGGCCCGGCGCCGTTCTTTATCCGTTGGAAACTCCTTCCGCCGAACGGCCCGGCGCCACAGCAGCGACAACGGCCCAACGGTTGGGTCGAAGCGGCCATTAGAAAGTCGGGCAATGGTCTGCGCCTTCTTCAGCACGTTGAACAGGTCTGCCGAGACAGGCACCCATTGTCCAGTCCCCGCCGTTGCAGACAGGCGGTTGATTTCGGAGCCGTCCATATAATCGCTCATTACCTGGTTCAGTGAGTCCATCCGCACCGAAACAGCCCCGTAGGCCCGTTGCGCGGTCAGGCTGTCGGGGGCGTAGAAGATGACGTTGAACTGAGTGCCCATCAGGCCCCGGCGAAAGACAAAGCGGGTTGTACCCGGTTGGGCAACTGCACAGGATGGCAGAAGATACGTTACCAGGATTATACCGAGTAGAAAGCGGGAAGATAAACGCGTATTCAACGTATTTTTGCGGGGCAGTCTGACTTAACCAACTTACCCGTGGTTACTATAAAAAATAAATACATCCTGCTGGCAGCCGCATTCTGGCTATCGGGCCTGGCTCTGACATTACTGGGCGCTTACGGAAAAAGCCATCAGTGGACCTCCACCGGTACTTTACTGACAATTGGCATTTCGGGGCAGGCCATTGGCTTCGGCTTTCTGGGATTTGCCATCATGCAGGCAGTTTTCAGGAAGAAATAGCCCGCTGATGCTATCGATCACACCAGCGGGCATCACCCGCTTACCGAGTCGTGTATCGGCAATTTGCGTTACGCTGAAATACGCCAGATCAGGCACCCGCTTTCGGTAAGCATCCACATAGAAATCAAACTCGGTGAGCAGGTTATCGCCCTGTTCAAATGCTCGTGTTCTGACAAATTGCCGAATCAAAAAATCAACGATAAACAACACCTCCTGTTTCATAGATGACTTTCGGATAATTCGCCCCCGGACAAACTCGTAGTTTGCATCGGTTTTTTGCGTGAAAGCCATTTCTCAAACTCAGCAACCGTCTGCGGAGCCGATGGGCGTTTTCTGTGGGAAGGCATTGCCGTTGTTTCCATGTTGCGTGTTGCTGTTTACCACCGACACTGATTATAAGCAAAGAAGCCCTATACCTGAGCCACTTTACCGCGCAGATACATATCGGCCAGTACCAGCGCAGCCATAGACTCTACGATGGGCACAGCGCGGGGAACCACACAGGGATCGTGCCGCCCCTTGCCCGACACCGTTACCGGCTGACCATTCACATCCACACTGTCCTGATCTTGCATGATGGTCGCTACCGGCTTAAACGCCGTTCGGAAATAGATATCTTCGCCGTTGCTGATGCCGCCCTGAATCCCGCCCGACTGGTTGGTCTTGGTCCGTACCCGCCCCGACTCGTCGGTGTAAAATTCATCATTGTGTTGGGAACCCCGCAACGCAACACCGGCAAATCCGCTGCCGTATTCAAAGCCCTTTACGGCATTGATACTGAGCATGGCTTTACCCAGCTCCGCATGGAGTTTGTCGAAAACGGGCTCGCCCCAGCCGGCTGGTGCGCCCGTAATGACACAATCGACAATACCGCCAATGGAATCGCCCTGCTTCCGGATGTCGTCGATATACTGAAACATCTGCTCGGCCGTTTCGGGGTCGGGGCAGCGTACGGCGTTCTCTTCGGCCATCGCCAGATTTAGCTCAGTATAACTTTTCTCAAGCTTAAGCGTCCCCACCTGCGAAACATACGCCTGAATCTGAACCCCTTGTTGAGCAAGCAGCAGTTTGGCAACAGCTCCGGCAGCTACCCGAGCCGCCGTTTCCCGCGCCGACGACCGTCCGCCACCCCGATAATCGCGGGTGCCGTATTTAGCCTGGTAGGTGTAATCCGCGTGCGACGGACGAAACTGTTCGGAAATGTGGCCATAGTCCTTGCTGCGCTGATCGGTGTTGCGGATAACCAGCGCAATGGGTGTTCCCTGCGTGTGCCCGTCAAACACACCCGACAGCACCTCAAACTCATCGGCCTCGCGCCGTTGGGTCGTAATGCGCGACTGACCGGGTTTACGCCGATCTAACTCATGCTGAATAAAATCGGTATCGAACGGTAATCCCGCCGGACAACCATCAATCACAACGCCAATGGCTGGCCCGTGCGACTCACCGAATGTAGAAACCTTAAACTGAACTCCGTATGTGCTACTCATGCTGGTGACTGGGGAGTGCCTCCCCGCTTTTAATTAAGCCCGGAATGCTGACCTGTTGAGGAAACAATCCCCAAAGCTCATCCCCTTTTATTTTTTGCTATCGTTTTATTAACACAAACACCATCCCCACTAACATTAACATAATTAATACGTTAGCTACAGATCGAATCAGGGCAGACACACTAATGGGTTGCTGGCTGCTGTCCATCAATTCGATGCCGGTATACAGCGAATTGCCAACCGGAGCACCCGGAACAGCCTCGCCATTGGCGATCGCTTCGCTATTTGGTTGACTGATGCCATTGACCACAGCCTCTTCAGTCCCGCCAACCCTAAGTGCCAACTGGGGCCTGAGGGTATCATAGCGGGCTCTTTGCGGGTCGAAGTAAATCCATTGAAAGTGATTTGCCAACGAAACGGTCCCATTTTGATGAGGAACAACGAAATAGGTGAAGGTTTTACGGCCCCTAATTTCGTCGCCGGTGTGATTCACCGTGTGCCGTTCTTCGGGCGGGAATATGTCTAATTCGGTGCGGTCTTCCGGAATCGACGGGCCCGGAAGGGTCGCAATATTCCCGCGTCCGGTAATGGAAAACGTGTACCGCACGCTTTTTCCCACCCCGACATTTTTCTTTTCCAGCCCTTCTTCCAGTTGAAATATACCCACAGCTACACGTCCCCGCAGCGGATGAACTGGTAATGGCCGGACGGTCACCGTGAGCGGCTGGCTGGTAAAGACAACCAGTTCCGGCTGCGAGGCCGGGGGGCCAACTACCGGCCGGCGGCTGAGCTGGAGTGACACGGCAGGCAGCCGTATGGTTTGACTCGACAAGGGGAAGAAGACGGACTGGAAGAGTCGATACTCCCGAAACTTCTTTTTGTTGATAACAACCGATATGGGTTTCAGGTCATTGATCGGCAGGTTTTCTTCCCACGAATTGACCGGACGGATCTTCCGGGTGATGCCCTGAAGCTGCTTGTCGAGGGCCTGAAAATTGAGTTCGTACGGGTAATTGTCAGCTACGAAAAATGATAAAGTCAGGGAAACGCCATCTCCCGTATAAATTGACGGTTTTGAGGACTGGACAGACAGGAATGCAGCTCCGGCGGGGGCTATGTCGACCGTATTCAGGGTGGCGCTACCGGGCGTGGTCAGCCCCGGCGTTGGCAATACGGTCAGCACGGCGCCATCGGAGTGAACGGTTTCTCCATTGACAATAAATGAAAATGGCATTAGCCGAAAACGACCGGGGGCCCGCGCTTTATAATTCTGCGTAATTATCTGATTAACAACTGATTTTCCATTTATTTCGAGGGGCGTCACGCTTGTGGAGGTACCTTTCTTCATGAAGCCCGGAATGTCTGGAAAGGCAATGGTAGCACGGGTTTCGCTGTTCGGAATGATCAGCGAAATAGTAAAGGTCCGTTCAATCGGAAAACTGGTTTCACCAAATTCGATAGAGGCAACATTATCAACAGATTGTGCAAAACCAATGGTAACGACACAATAAAATAATACAAGAAAATTTCGGAATATTGCAAGGAACATTCTTATTTTTGGACAACAAAAGTCTGAGGTAAGCCGTTACGAGTTGAGAGGTCAAAGTTAATAACGAACCGTCTATCCTCTCCTAATACCCTTGAGCTTCTTTAAACGAAAAAAAAATTAAACCTATGCTCTCGATGCTTGAGTATATCAAGACGATCCTTCAGAAGGTGAGTTTTGATAAAGGTCTTTTTGAGAAAGAGCTGGCGAAAGCCATAAAAATGCTCATCCCCAAAGAATTGAAGCAACTTAAACGCTGGTGTTATGTCCAGTTTGGTAAAATGTATCGTGCTGTCTTGAATCGTCGTTTTGCCCGGGTACGGTTTACCTGACAAAGGTATCCGTCTTCTTCGACACAAAATCCCCCGGCTGAGAAGACCGGGGGATTTTGTGTTTATACATGATTGTCAAAGCGTTACCTTCTGCCGCATATTGGGGATATCAATGTGTTTGAACCCGGCTTCGGTTAAATGTTCTTTCCAGATCAGCTGCTTGTCGTATTCGCCATGGACCAGAAACATCGCCTTAACCCGCGAAGCATCCTGGCAGCTTAACACCTGAAGCATTTCCTTATAATCGGCGTGCGCCGAGAACGAATCCATAATGGCCACCCTGGCCACAACCGGGAACCGCTCCCCAAAAATTGTCACTTCTTTATCCCCGCGTTTCAGCGCCCCGCCCAGGCTCGTTGGCGATGCGTAGCCAACCATCAGGATGGTTGTGTTTGGCTTGGTAATGTTGTTTTTAATATGGTGTTTGATCCGTCCGGCTTCGGCCATGCCCGATGGCGCGATGATGATGCAGGGTTCTTTACTGTCGTTGATGGCTTTCGACTCCTCAACGTCGGTTATGTAATGCAGGTTAGGGAATTGGAACGCATCGCCATCTTTTTTGATGTACGCCAGAATCTCCGGGTTGAAATCCTCCTCATGGTCGCGCATCACGTTGGTCGCTTTCACAGACATGGGACTGTCGATGTAAACAGGCAGGCGAGGTAGATGCCCTTCGCTCGACAACTGGTCGAGTGCGTAGATGATCTCCTGGGTACGGTCAACGGCAAAGGCGGGAATAATAAGTTTACCCTGACCGTCGACGCAGGTTTCCTTGACAATTTGCAGCAAATGTGCCTTCATATCGGGTTCTGCTTCGTGCAGCCGGTCGCCGTAGGTCGATTCACAAATGATGTAGTCGGCCTGTGGAAAAGGTTGGGGCGACCGCAGAATTTTGTCGTCGGGGCGACCAATGTCTCCGCTAAAGAACAGGTGTTTTTCGACGGTATCCTCTCGAATCGTCAAGCTCACCGACGCGCTACCGAGCAGATGGCCCGCATCGGTCAGTAAACCCGTTACTTCATCGCAGATAACAAACGGCTTGTTGTACTCGACGGCCTGCATCTGGCCCAGTGCCTGCTCAACATCCTTCTCATCATAGAGTACCTCCAGCTCGGGTTCATTCCGCCGGATACGCCGTTTGTTGACTCGCTCAAGGTCACGCTCCTGAATACGGGCGCTGTCCAGCAGCATCACTTCGCACAGATCAATCGTGGAAGCGGTCGTGTAGATTGGCCCGCTGAACCCCTGCCGCACCAGCCGCGGAATTAAGCCGGTATGGTCGATATGGGCATGAGACAGTACCATGTAATCAACCTGGGCCGGATCGAACCCAAACTGCTGGTTTAGCTCGTCCGTATTGATACCCTGAAACAGTCCGCAGTCGAGCAGAATCTGTTTTCCTCCGATGGTGGTGATCAGGTGTTTGCTGCCGGTTACGGTCCGGGCGGCACCGAAAAATTGAATGGTCATTGGCTACCTGCGATTTCGTTGATTAAGGGATTTAATTCATTTTTACGACGGCAAACGGTTCGTTTAGTACCGCACAGCTCTAAAAAAAACAGGATGAAGGCTGGGTCAATATTCAGAAACGTTGGCGGCATTGCCAAACGGTTGTGGCGATACCGTCTCGTAAAAACGCTTGTCGCAGCGATATTGATTTTTTTAGGACTCGATTTCTCCTTTCCCCTCCGCACCAGCGTTCCCTATTCAACCCTGGTTACCGCCCGCGACGGCTCCATTCTGCACGCCTTTCTGAGCCGCGACGACAAGTGGCGAATGTACGCGGAACTGGACGAAATAACCCCTACTCTGCGCGACGCCATTCTGTTCAAGGAAGATAAATACTTCTGGTATCATCCCGGCTTTAACCCCGTTTCCATGCTCCGGGCCGCTGGCCGAAATCTGCTGACCGGTCGGCGAACGTCGGGGGCATCGACCATTACGATGCAGACGGTTCGTCTGCTCGAACCCCGCGAACGAACCTACCTCAGCAAATTCATCGAGTTGTTCCGGGCGCTGCAACTGGAACTGCACCTGTCTAAAGAAGAGATTCTCCAGCTTTATCTGAACCTGGTTCCCTATGGCGGCAATATCGAAGGGTTAAAATCGGCCTCGCTGCTCTACTTTGGCAAAGCACCAACCCTGCTCAGCCTGGCCGAACTCACCACCCTGACCATTATCCCGAATCGACCGTCGAGTTTGCGGCTGGGTGTTCATAATGCGCTGGTTGTTCAGGAACGCAACCGCTGGCTGGGCCGCTTCCGGGCGAGTCATCTTTTCGATGAAACGGTCATTACCGATGCCCTCAACGAACCGCTTACGGCCTACCGACGGGAAGCGCCCCAACTGGCGCCACACCTGGCCCGTCGGCTGCGACTCGAAAACCCGAATACGCCAATCATTCACTCGTCGCTGAGCCCGTCCATACAGGCCACCACCGAACGGCTGGTGCAGCAGTACGCCAATCGCATCCGGGCGTACGATATCCACAATGCAGCGGTGCTAATTGTGGATAACTTATCAAGGGAAGTGATCGCCTATGTAGGCTCGGCCGATTTTACGAACACGTTCGACGGGGGGCAGGTCGATGGCGTACAGGCAGTGCGGTCGCCGGGGAGCGCGTTAAAGCCTATTCTGTACGGACTGGCGTTCGATGCGGGCGTCATTACGCCGAAAACGAAACTGGCTGATGTTCCAACGAATTTCAGCGGTTACCAACCCGACAATTACGACCGTCGCTTTAATGGTCCCGTTACGGCCGAGTTCGCTCTGGCTAATTCGCTTAACATTCCGGCGGTAGCGTTACTCAACGAAGTCGGTACGCCAGCCCTCGTGGCGACGCTCCGGAAAGCGGGCTTTTCGACGATCAAAAAACAGGCGAAGGCGTTGGGACTGTCCATGATTCTGGGCGGGTGTGGCGTTACGCTGGAAGAAATGACGAAGCTGTATTCGGGGCTGGCCAATGGCGGGATGGTTCGGGAATTGACATTTACACCAGCTACCCTACCGGATCGCCTGACCACCCCGGTGCCGCTCCTCTCTCCCGAGGCTGCTTACCTGGTTACGCATACGCTCACGCAAATTACGCGCCCGGACCTGCCGAATAACTTCGACAACAGTTACCACCTACCCCGCATTGCCTGGAAAACAGGCACGTCTTACGGTCGGCGGGATGCGTGGAGTATCGGCTATAACCAGCGGTATACGATTGGCGTATGGGTGGGCAATTTTTCGGGCGTTGGCGTAGCGGAACTTAGCGGAGCCAATACGGCCACGCCCCTGCTGTTCCAGCTTTTCAACGTGCAGGATTACAACTCGCCCGCCGGCTGGTTCAGGGCACCGGGGGCCGGTTCAAAACTAAGCACCCGGCTGATCTGCCCCGAAACGGGCGATGTGCCGGGCGAGTTCTGCACCAATCCGGTAACCGATTACTGCATCATGGGCGTTTCGCGGTACAGACATTGCCAGCACCAAAAGGCCGTCTTCACCAATACGGCGGGCACAATTTCCTACTGTATCTACTGCCTTCCGGACACCGGCGCGGTTCGACGCGCTTACCCGAATATAGCGCCGGAAGTGATGGCGTTTTACCAAAGTCACCATATCCCGATGCAGGCCCCGCCCCCGCACAACCCGGCTTGCGAACGGGTATTCGAGCGCACCGGGGGCAACCATACCGGGCCACGGATCACAAGTCTGAACGACGGCAGCGAGTACTTCATCAACCCTAAACAGGTGGCCGAAATGGAGCTGAGCTGCCAGCCTTCGGCCGATGTTCAAACGGTATTCTGGTATTTGAATGACAAGCTCTACCGCCGGGCAAAACCTACCGAAGCCGTGTTTTTCAAACCTCGACCGGGTGCGCTGAAAATTTCCTGCGCCGACGACAAAGGCGGCAGCAACGATATACGAATTCTGATCCGGCCGGAATAAAAGCTAAAGACTTTGCCCTCTCGAAATTTATTCACAGCTTCCGGTCAGAAAAGTCAACCTTGCTCATTATGAAAAACGTCGTTCTCTTCCTTTTTCTTTTCTTACTGACAACCATCGCCTTTGGGCAGCGAAAGGTGATGCCCGCTCAGGATCCAACGGCTATCGGTAACGCCTTTTTCAAGGCTTTGCTCGACGAAGACGATAAAGTTTTAAGCACTATTATCTCCGACGATCTGGACCTAATCAGTTTTGACGGGCAATCGATCGATACCGACTTGTTCATCCAGAACATTGAAGGCGGTCTTTTTACTATCGAAACCAGCCTCGTCTCCGACGCCGTTACCCGCCAGTATAACAACGATGCCGCTGTGATGACAGGTACCTGGCAAGCCAAAGGCAGTATGGACGGACAGGGATTCGACAACACCATTGCGTTCTCGGTCGTGAGTGCGAAGCAGGCCGGAATCTGGAAAATCGTCCATGTTCAGTTCACACCTGTCAGCCGGTAACCGTTTACTAAGTCACTACCGGGGTACCGTCCGCTGCCAAAACCGAGTGAAATTTTTCGTCTATCTTCGGCCTCTTACAACGACATCTATGTACACCCGCCCGTACCTGACCAGCCTGCTGACCGGCCTCCTTTTCGTGTTCGCGTTTACCCAATGTTCGCGACTGTCCTTTAACGAAGTCTCTGTGGTAGGCCGCAATTTCAGCGATGAAGTACAGCAGACGCAGAACCTGACGTTTACATTCAATAAAAACATTGGTCCGGCGGGCCAGCTCGACGAGTGGGATTCGACCCAATACGTGCGTTTCATTCCGGCCGTTCGCGGTAAATTCAAATGGACGGCTCCCAACGAGCTTGTCTTTTCGCCCGCCCGGGCTTTCGATCAGGCAACCGATTACCGCGCCGAATTAATGGCCGACCTGGTTCGTTACGCCGACAAGAAAGACCTGAAAGTATCCGACGAAGTCATTGCGTTCCACACCCCCTATCTGCAATTGACCAGCGTCGAAAACTGGTGGTCGCGCGATCGCGGCACCGGGCAGCCGATTGCCAAAACCCGCCTTAACTTTAACTATCCGGTATCGTCGGCCGAAGTAATTGACCGGCTGGCCGTTGCCGCCGACGGAAAAGCCCTCACGGTTCAGAGCGCGCCCGGCGATGCGACCAGTTCTGTTGCCCTGGCACTCGTCAATGCCCCGACCCTGAAGAACGAGCAGCCGCTGTCCATAAAAATAGACAAGGGGGTGAAGGTCCCCAAAACGGCTTTCGTCACGAAGGACGCCATCAACGAAACCAGCACCTTACCCTCCCGTTTTGCCATTGACATAGCCGATGTGCAGACAACATTTGAAAACAACCGGGGCGTCATAAAGGTCATCACCACCCAGGAACTTCAGCCGCAGTCGGGTGGAGCAGCGGGCAACTTAAGCGCTTATTACACCATTCAGCCATCGGTAGAAACAACCGCCGAGCTAACCGAGAATGGATTCATTATCCGGGGCGATTTCAACGAGGCCGACACCTACGTACTGACCCTCACCGACCAGATTCGCGGGGTGCTGGGTACTAAACTGGACGAGCCCGTAACGCGCGATCTGTTTTTCGGAAAGATGCCCGCCAGTATTCAGTTTGCCAATAAAAAGGCCCTCTACCTATCCTCAAAGGGCGCGCGCAACGTTGGCCTCAATATTGTCAACGTCCCGAAAGTACAGGTCAAAATCGTAAAGGTTTACGAGAACAACATACTGAATTACCTGCGGTCGAACCGTTACGAAGAGTATTCAGAAAAAGCCAATGGCGAGTGGGGGCCGTCCGGCTCGTTCAACTACAGTGCCGATGAAACCGGCGACTTGAGTGATGTACTCGTCAACAAAACCGTTGAAACAACCGACCTGCCCAAAGTTCGGGGGGTGTCGGCCCTGAATCTGGCGCTGCCGGACCAAAATAACAACTCCAGGGAAAACCCACTCCGGGGAGTCTATCTGGTAACGGTCAACTCCAAGGACGAAGCCTATCTACAGGCTTCTCAACTGGTTTCCGTGTCGGATATTGGCCTGATTGCCCGGCATTCGAACGATGAAGTGCTGGTTTGGGCCAACTCCATCCGTACCGGCGAGCCCCTGCAAAGTGTAGAGGTTACGCTGATCAGCAGCAATAATCAGTCAGTATACACCCTCAAGACCGATGGCACCGGCTTTGTGAAATTCGAGAAGGTGAGTGAGAAAGCGCCGGGGTTTAAAATAGCCCTGCTGACGGCCCGCACTACTACCCCGACAACGGCCAGCCAATCGAACCAGGACGACTTCAACTTCCTGTTTTTACCCGATACACAGGTCGAAACATCCCGTTTCGAAGTAGACGGCAAACGCGATAACCCGTCCGGCTTCGATGCCTTTGTGTACGGCGACCGGGACATATACCGCCCCGGCGATACGATTCATTTCAACACCATCATTCGCTCACAAACCTGGCAAAGCGTTGGTCAGATTCCCATTGTGATTCGGGTGCTGATGCCCAACGGACGCGAGTTTCGGGCGTTTCGCAAAACGACGGATGCGCAGGGATCAGTCACGACCGATGTTCCCCTCGACCCGGCCGCCGTAACGGGCTCCTATACGATCGAAATCCTGAACGCCAATAACGTACTGCTGGCATCGGAATCCATCAGCGTCGAAGAGTTCGTTCCCGACCGCATTAAAGTCGACGTGCTCACCGACCGGACGAGCTACAAAGCGAGCCAGACTATAACCCTGTCGGCTACAGCCACGAACCTGTTCGGGCCACCCGCTTCCGACCGGGCCTATGAAATGGAACTCCAGCTAAAGCGAAAGGTCTTCGCGCCCAAGGGTTTCGGTGAGTATAGCTTCGACATGGCCAATGGTGCTTCACCGGGGGGAGGAACCGCCAAAATGGACCTGTTCCCCAAAGAAGTCCGGCAGGGACGCACCAACGCCAACGGACAGACCACGGAACGATTCCCGATTTCTCAACTCTACCAGGACATCGGTCTGCTGGAAGCCAAGTTGTTCGTGACCGTATTCGATGAGAACGGCCGCCCGGTCAACCGGCTCCGCAGGCTGGATGTTTTGACGCAGGACACCTTCTACGGTCTGCGCTTACCCGACCGCTACGTGGCCACGAACGCCCCGCTCGCGGTCGACCTGGTCGCGCTGGACCCGGTCGGGCAACTGCGCTCATCGGCCTCGGCAGTCGTTGACGTAATCCGGTTCGATTACCAGACGGTTATCGAAAAAGCCGACAACAACGTAAAGTACACCACCAAGCGACGGGAGAAATCCGTTTACACAAACACATTGCTGTTTAAGGGTGGCAAAGCGTCGTTCCGCTATGTACCTACAGTATCGGGCGAGTATGAAGTCCGCGTTCGTCGACCCGATGCGGCTGCGGACAAATACGCAGCGACGGGTTTCTATGCGTATGGTTTCGGAAGTACGTCGGCTTCTTCGTTCGAGGTCAGTCAGGAAGGGCAGGTACTGATCGAAACAGGGCAGGCTACCGTGCAAACCGGCAACAAGGTTAAGGTTCTGTTCAAAGCGCCTTTCGACGGCAGGCTGCTCGTTACGGTAGAGCGCAACCATGTTCTGGAGCAGCACTGGCTCACAACCACGAACAAATCGGCCGAGTGGAGTTTTTCGGCGGGCGTCGAGCATCTGCCCAACGTTTACGTGACGGCAACCCTGATCCGGGCCATCGATGCAACGAATCTACCGCTCACCGTAGCGCATGGCTTTGCCTCCATTGTTGTTCAGGATGCCTACACCCGGCTACCCGTAACCCTTACCGCCGTTACGCAGTCGCGCTCCAAAACGAAGCAAACGATTCGCGTTAAAACAGCCGGCAATGCTCAGGTAACGATTGCCGTTGTGGACGAAGGAATCCTGCAATTGAAGAACTTCAAAACGCCTGACCCACATGGCTTCTTTTACCAGAAACGCGCTCTGGAAGTGACCAGCCACGACCTTTACGCCCTGCTGTACCCTGAACTTTCGCTGCAATCGAAGTCGAGTGTGGGGGGCGACGGCTATGATCTGGAACGACGCGTTAACCCGCTAAGCAACGGCCGGGTCAGGCTGGTGGCTCTCTGGAGTGGCATCAGGAAAGCGGATTCGGACGGCAACGTAGACTTTCCGATAGACATCCCACAGTTTTCGGGCGATTTACGCGTGATGGCCGTTGCTTACAAGAACGATGCATTTGGATCGGCCAACAGCAACATGAAAGTGGCCGACCCCATCGTGATCAGTACGGGCGTACCCCGTTTTCTGACTCCCGGCGACCGGGTTGAGCTACCCGTTAACCTGAGCAACACGACAAAACAGGTAGCTAGGGTTACAGCCCGCCTGAATTTGACAGGCCCATTGACCACCGACAGTATCAGTACGCAAAATCTCGTTATTCAACCTGGCCGCGAAAGCCGGGCCATCTTCCGGGTAACCGCTCAGCAGGCTATTGGCGCGGGAGCGATTACGGTAATGGTCAACGGCCTGAACGAAACGTTTACCGAAAAAACCGAAATCACCGTTCGTCCGGCGGCATCCCTGCAAAAAACGACCCTGTCTGGCGCGGTTGCTGGTGGCAAAACACAGGCGCTTCGACTGGCCGGTAGCTTCTTACCCGGAACCGCGCGGGCCAGTGTAACCTTGAGCCGGTCGCCGGTGGCACAGTATGGTCGGGAGTTATCCTTCCTGCTGGGCTATCCGCACGGGTGTCTGGAGCAAACGGTTTCAAAAGCGTTTCCTCAGTTGTACTTTGCCGATCTGGCCAAACAGGTATCGACCAGTACCTACTTTGTCCGAACGGGCGAAAGCGACCTGAATCCGACCACGAATATCCGGCAGGCGATTCAGCAGGTAGAGGGTTTACAAGCGCAAAACGGTGGTTTTACGATGTGGCCGGGCATGGCTGCGGTGTCCGGAAAATCCAATGTGGATGCCTGGGCTACGGCTTATGCGCTGCATTTTCTGGCCGAAGCTCAGGCGGCAGGCTACGAAGTTCGGACGTCGATAGTCAGTTCGGCAATTGATTACCTGACAACACTCACCAATAGCCCTGCCACCGAAGATGCCGTTACTTTCGATGAAGCTGGTGGACGAACCGCGAAGAAAGTAGCGAGCCGCACGACGCTCTACGCCTTGTACGCGTTGTCCGTAGCCGGCAAACCGAACCGCTCGGCCATGAACTACTACAAGCAGAACGCCGGTTTGCTAACGAACGACAGCCGCTATTTGCTGGCATCGACATTTTTCCGCGTGGGCGACACCCGGAGCTATGCCTCACTGCTGCCAAGACAGTTTAGTGACAACACGACCGGGCGGCAAACGGGCGGTAGTTATGCCTCGCCCCTGCGCAACCTGGCCCTCGTTCTTGATGTTCTTGTCGACACCGATCGGGATAATATTCAGATTCCAGTGCTGGCGAGGCAACTGTCGGCGGCTCTCAAACAGTCCGCTTACCTGAATACGCAGGAAGCTGCCTTTGCTTTTCTATCGCTCGGGAAACTGGCCCGGCAAACGGCGGGCAGTACAGCAACCGCCACGTTAACAGCCGCAGGAAAACCGCTTGGCAACCTTACAAATACCCCGCTGACGATCAGGCGGGTACCGACCAATGCCCCGCTGATCCTGAGCGCCAACGGTAGCGGCAACGTTTACTACTACGCACAAAGTGAAGGTATCCCGGCCAGTAGCAAACTGACTGCCGAAGACAATGGCCTGCGGGTTCGTCGGCAGTACCTCAACCGCGACGGTAAGCCGATGAGTGATATCCGGCAGAATGACCTGGTGGTTGTTAAAATTACCCTGGCCAGCCAGAATGGTTTGACCGTCGAAAATGTAGTGGTCACGGATCTGCTTCCGGCAGGACTGGAAGTGGAAAACCCCCGCCTGACCGGATCGCCGGGCCGCGAAGCCAGCGACATGTCCTGGATCAGTAAATCGAAATCCGGTGTATCAGACCAACCCGACCATTTCGACCTGCGCGACGACCGGATCAACTTTTATACCACAGCCACGGGTACCGAACGAACGTTTTACTATCTGGCGCGGGCCGTGTCGAAAGGTCGATTCGTATTGGGACCCGTATCGGCCGATGCCATGTACAATGCGGAGTACCGAAGCTATAACGGAGCAGGGGCCATAACCATTCGGTAGCGACCCTGTCTGCCCCGGCTATCCCATTAAATTCCTAACATTTGTAGTCGCTTATTGGTTATACAGAACAAAACAGCATAGATACTCAACACAAGCTGATTTAGTATATCAATAAAAGATACAACGTTATGAAAAGGAAAACATGGGTAGTGGGTGCGTTGCTGATAGCTATGGCTGGGCTATCATCCTGCGCATCGACAGAACGCCTGATTTACGGAAACTCAGACAATAGCCGGGAAGACATCGTGCGGGGCGACCGCAGCAGTTCGCAGAACAGCCGGGACGCCCGCAACCGGACCTATAGCGATGATGAAGGGGGTATTTTTAGCCGCCGGAACAAAGACAAAGATCGGGATGATGACCGGATGAGCCGGGATAACTCACGCGATAATAGTTCGTACCGCAACCCTTATCAGTCGTCGAACGACCGGATGAGCTACCGTAGCGATGACTCGAATCGCTCAGGCCGGATGTCGGGTGGAGATACCTACAACAACCGGTACAACAGCCGTTCGTACGACCGTCAGGATTCCTACAACGACCGCGACGACAACGATCGTTCGTATAGCCGACGCGATTCGTACAACGATCGGTCAAACAACGACCGGAATTCATACGATGACCGTTCATCCGATCGCCGGGATTCATACAACGACCGCAATGACGATCGCGACCGCAGCGACCGGAACTCCTACAACGACCGCTACGGCAGCAATCGCAATTCCTACAACGACCGATACGACGACCGCTACGACAGCAATCGTAATTCCTACAACGATCGTTACGATGACCGGAATTCCAGGGATTCCCGCGACGCTTACAACGATCGGGATCGGGACAACCGCCGTTATGATGACCGGAATTCGTACAACGACCGGGATAGTCGCGACCGAAACGATGACCGCAATAATAATAACAACCGGAATTCCTATAACGACCGCGACAATCGGGACAACGACCGGGATCGGGATAACCGGAACATGAACGACGATCGGCGGTACGACAATCGTGACCGCAACAACGATGACCGTTCGAATGACCGCGACCGGGACAGCCGTTCCGATGACCGTTCGAACAACAACAGTTCATATAACGATCGGGATAATCGCCGGAACGACGACAGCCGCGACAACCGCTCGATGAGCAACAATAGCGACAGCCGCAACAACGACCGCGATAACAACCGAAACAGCAACAATAATGATCAATCGAGTGACCGTGACAAACGCGAACTGAGTGACCGTATTTCGGAGCAGATGGACAAAGTCGACAAACAGCTCGACGAAGCCAAAGCCGAAGTGAAGAACGAAAGTAAGCGGGATCGCCGGAAACGGGAAGATCGGGTTAAAGATCTGGAAGATAAACGTCGTCAGCTTTCCGATTCATTTTACAAAGTACAACGGTCCAGCGCGGACGACTTTGATAAGGTGAAGAAAGAAGCGGGTAAGGTTGTCGATGATATTGGCAGCGCACTGGACAAAGCAGCCGATAAACTGGAGAAGAAATAACGCTGTAGTATCGACCGTCCCGGTTGTTACTACATGGGGGCTGATTCGACGAATCAGCCCTTTTTTTGTACGTAAATGGCAGAAAAAAATACAAACCATCCCACTCGGATTATATTTGTAACATGGCACTAATAAAAGCTGTTCGGGGTAATCACCCCACTTTTGGCGACAACTGCTGGTTTGCTGACAATGCAACAATCGTTGGGGACGTAGTTATGGGGCAGGATTGTACAGTTTGGTTCAACGCGGTTGTGCGGGGCGACGTCAACTCCATCGTCATTGGCGACCGAACCAACATTCAGGACGGCGCGGTCATTCACTGCACTTACCAGAAATTCAAGACAACCATTGGCAGTCGTGTGTCGATTGCGCATAATGCCATTGTTCATGGCTGTACCCTCGAAGACGACGTACTCGTTGGTATGGGGGCCATCGTTATGGATGGGGCCTTGGTAGGTAAAGGCAGTATTATTGCGGCCGGTGCCATTGTTACCCAGCATACTCAGGTACCGCCCGGTTCAATTTATGCGGGCAACCCAGCCCGTTTCCTGAAAGCCGTTTCGCCCGAACAGGCAGACGTGTTCAGCCGTACGGCAAATAATTATGTCATGTATGCAGACTGGTTCAAAGAATAAGCATGGATGACTTTCTAATTTATCTTGGCCTGGGCTTCGAGCACATCACAGACCCGCGCGGGTACGACCATATTTTGTTCGTTGTTGCCCTTTGTGCGGTATATACCCTTCAGCAATGGCGGCAGGTGCTTATTCTGGTGACGGCCTTCACCATTGGGCACTCTATTACGCTGGCGCTGGCAACGCTGCAGATTATCCATTATAAAACGGCGTTGATCGAACTGCTCATTCCGATCACCATTCTCATTACCGCCATTACCAACTTCTTTTTTCAGGAACCTAAATCGTGGCTGACGTACGATAAACCACAGAAACGCTCGTGGCGCTACTTACTGGCCCTTCTATTTGGCCTTATTCATGGCATGGGGTTCTCCAATTACCTACGCAGCCTGCTCGGTCGTGAGGCAGATATAATAAAACCATTACTCGCCTTCAATATTGGGCTGGAGATCGGTCAGTTGTTCATTGTTGCCCTTGTGTTGGGTGTTGCCTTTGTTAGTATTGAGTTTGGCAAAACCAGCCGTCTGCGCTGGACGCTCGTCGTATCCGGAATAGTAGCGGGAATGGCACTGTCGCTGATCTTCAACAACGCGTACCTGAAGGAATTACTGGACTAATCGCTCATCATCCGACTGCGCTGGTAAATTTTGCATTCAGAGCCCCTCCGCTCATCATTATGCCCGGCGCATAACCTCTTTTTTTCGTACTTTTACCCCTCTTATCAACAACTAGAATCTTCCTTATGCAAAAGATAGTTTTGCTGTTGGCTGGTTTGGCCATCCCCTTCGGGTTGGCACAAGCACAGGTACCAACACAGCATGCTAACACGCGCTTTGAACAGTTAGGCCCCAAGCTGCCTACGCCCAACACCTTCCGTACGGCTTCCGGCGCCCCCGGTAAGGACTATTTCCAGAACCGCGCCGATTACGACATCAAAGCCACCCTCGACGATACCAAACAGAAAATAACGGGCTCCGAAACCATCACCTACCACAATAACTCGGCTGATGCCCTTCCGTATCTCTGGCTTCAACTGGACCAGAACTTATTTCGCCCCAATGCCGATGGTAACACAACCGAAACCAACAGTATAAACGCCCAGCGGGGTATGACGGCGGCCCAACTCGACCCGGCTTCGGCATTGACAGGTAAAGATTACGGGCACAAGATCACGGCGGTTCGTGACCAGGCCGGCAAAGCCCTCAAGCATACCATCAACCAGACCATGATGCGCATCGACCTGCCCCAGCCCGTCGGCCCCGGCAAGTCGGTCACCTTCTCCATCGACTGGAACTTCAATATCGTTGATGCCAAAGCCACGCACGCCCGGTCGGGTTACGAGTACTTTCCGAAAGACGGTAACTACATCTACGAGATCGCCCAGTGGTTTCCCCGGCTCTGCGCCTACAACGACGTGACGGGCTGGCAGAATAAGCAGTTTCTGGGTCAGGGCGAGTTTACCCTCATCTTCGGCAACTACAAACTGG
>NZ_BAAGTO010000005.1:0-475920 GCF_054781875.1 Spirosoma pulveris | reverse complement strand
GGGACACTTTTCTGGGCTTTGGCGTGCTTTTTCTCAACTAAGCAGGGTAGACAATGGTAGAAAATCTCATTCGCCAATTCAGCCGCTGAAAAATCGATGTTGGAAGCAGAGTTGTGCAACAGCCACGCACGCATGTTGGGCAACCAGGTATAGGCATAACCACAACCAAACTCCACCATGGTGCTGGATCTAAAATTGCTTTTAACTGGTAAATCGACTGTTTCTGTGGAGTCGGCTGGCTGGCTCCAGGCGGGGTGGGTGCTTAACAGAATAAGTAAAAAGCAGCATTTCATAGACAGACGTTCTTTTAATGAATAAGCCAAAAGAACGTCTGTACCATACTTTTTACAAACAGATATGGTATACACCGGGAATTTTGTGGCCAAACCCCTAAACTTTGTTTTGATAACGTGAGGTAGGGGTACTGATAACTACCATCGGACTTGCCCGTCGCCCACAACAATCCATTTTTCCGTCACCAGCTTTTCCAGAGCGAAAGGCCCTCGGGCGTGGAGTTTCTGGGTCGAAATGCCAATCTCGGCACCCAGCCCGAATACGCCCCCATCCGTGAAGCGCGTCGATGCGTTGGCGTATACGGCAGCCGCGTCGACTTCGCGCAGGAACTGATCGATAAACGATTGGTTCTTCGATAAAATGGCTTCGGAATGGCGCGATGAGTACGTTTGAATGTGGGAGAGGGCTTCGTCCAGTCCGGCTACCACTTTAACGGCACATTTATAGTCCAGAAACTCACGACCAAAATCTTCCGGACGGGCGTGTTGCAGGTTTGTGTAACCGGCTTTCTCGAAAATAGTGTACGAGGTTTCATCCGCGAAAACTTCCACGTTCCATTTGTTGAAATCGGCGGTAAGCAGGGGCAGAAAACGGTCGGCAATGGCTTCGTCGACTAATACGCAGTCGAGGGAGTTGCAGACCGACGGGCGCGAAACGCGGGCATTTACCACAATGGCGGCAGCTTTGTCCAGATCAGCTGTTTCCTCGACATAGGCATGGCACACACCGGCACCGGTTTCAATGGTTGGCACCAGTGAGTTCTTACGAACAAACTGAATCAGCGACTCCGACCCGCGGGGAATAATAATGTCTACGTACCGGGTGGCGGTGAGTAATTCATTGACCACGGCCCGGTCGGGGGGGAGCAGGGTCACGGCGGCTTTGGGTACGCCAAACTCAACCAATACCCCCTGAATGAGGCCAATCAGGCAGCGATTGGAGGAGTCGGCTTCTTTGCCGCCTTTCAGGACACACGCATTGCCCGATCGAAGACAAAGCGAGGCTACATCGACAGTTACATTGGGTCGTGCTTCGTAGATGACACCTACTACACCCAGCGGAACAGCAATCTTTTTGAGTTTCAGCCCCTGCTCAATGGTTCGCTCCAGAATGACCTCACCCGCCGGATCGGGTAATACGGCTACTTCGCGTAAACTTTTAGACAGGTCAGCAACCCGACTTTCGGTTAGTTTCAGCCGGTCGTATTTAGGGTCTGTCGCGTCCATGCGGTCAAGATCCTTCTGGTTCTCGGCCACGATAGTTGCGGTATGGTTAGCCAGTACATCGGCCAGCCGATTTAGCAGATCGGTTTTCTGAGCGGGGCTGAGCCGCCGGACGGCTGCTGCAGCTTGCTGAGTAGCCTGAAGGAGGGGCGTAATTGGTGTCATGATTACAAAAGTACAATATCATTCGCATTGGCGACCTCCACATTTTGCTGATTAAGCTGTTGGGTCAGCGTTTCGGACGAGATCCGGGCGCGGGCAACGGCTATCGTTTTCTGTTCGTCGTCCAGAATCTCAACCATTTCGCCCGTAGCAAATTCGCCCGTTACACTTCGGATACCAACGGCCAGTAAGCTTCGTCGTTGTTGCAGTGCCCGAACGGCGCCCGCGTCAATTTGTATTCGCCCGGCTGCCAGACTGCCCGAACCGAGCCATCGGTTTCGGGCCGAAAGGGCGGTACTTTGTGGCGTGAATTCAGTTCCGACCTCGTGGTTCAGGGCGCGGCTAATACTATCTGGCTCGCTTAATCCAAAGATGATGACCCGTATGCCCATGCGGGTAGCCAGTTTGGCAAAGGTTAATTTGGAGGCCATTCCGCCCAGTCCCAGCGAAGATTTGTCCGTCCGCACAACGCCGAATATGCGCTCGTCGAAGTCGTTTACCTCCCTGATAATTGTGCCATCGGCATCCAGCAATCCACCAACAGACGTGCAGAGCATTAGGGCTTCGGCACCAAAGCCAACGGCAATGAGCGTAGCGAGCTCGTCATTATCCGAAAATTTTAGTTCGCGGTTGCTTACAACGTCATTCTCATTGGCAATGGGAATCAGGTCGTTGGCCCAAAGTTCTTCATACGTTTGCTTTAACTGGAGAAATTGATCACGGTTAGCAAAGTGATGACGTTCGCACAGGCTTTGGGCAATCGAGACGCCATATATCGAGAAAAAACGGGAATATTGATTAAGTAAGAGCAGGTTACCTACGGCTGCAGCGGCTTTACGCTGGGTAATGTCTCCCCGATATTCCCGAATCAAGGATTTGCCGGCGCCTACTGCACCAGATGATACCAGCACAATGCGAAAGTGTGAATGCAGGGCAGCTACCTGGCGGGCAATGTCCACCATAACCGGCTCATTCGGCTCACCGTTGGGTTTGGTGATGGAAGCGGTACCGAATTTGAGTACAAGAACGGGCTTAGTCATGCCGTAAAGATACGGGTTTCCCGTTTTGGCATCTGGTTTTTGACGTATCGTTTATGACGACTAAATCATGAGCTGAGTGCTTCGGAGGTAGGTTCCACTTAACCGCTACACCTTCTCCCGCACAAGATCCGTAAAGCGGGCTTTCTGACGAAGGGCCGCTTTTAGCTGCTTGAGGTAATCGGCCTTTGGAATTTCAATGGCCCCATATCGACGTACATTGTCGTTGATAAACTGCGTATCGAGCAAGCTGTAGTGCTGCTGGCGAAGAATGAGAATCAAATTATGAAACGCTACTTTCGAGGCATTACTAACTCGGTTGAACATCGACTCACCAAAAAAAGCAGACCCCAAAGCTACCCCGTACAGACCACCAACCAGCCTGTTATCTATATACGTTTCAACGCTGTGTGCGAGGCCCATGTGATGTAATTCTGTATAGGCATTTATGATTTCTTCCGAAATCCAGACGCTGTCATCGTCCGAACGGGGAATGGAGCAATTGCGCATTACTTCATTGAATGCGGTGTTGATGCGAACCTCAAACTGGTTGCGATTAAGGACCGGGCGGAGTGATTTAGCGGGTTTGTAGGTATCGATGGGGATAATGGCACGCGGGTCCGGCGCGTACCAGTAAAGTGTACCGTCGGCATCGGCCATTGGGAAAATACCGTTAATGTAGCCGTAAACAAGGTCGTCGGCGGTTAGCTTCTCCATGAACTCGTATGCGTGTAGAACAACAAATATAAGGTATTCAACCACTATTTTACAGAGCCCAAATCAGGAAAGTGGAACGTAGCAGTCTGTTTATAAGAACTTCGCTCAGAAGCAGAACTATAGGCTTTTGGTTATTTCCGGGCCAGTTGGATTCCCAGTTGAAAAACCATACGCCAATTGTACGGGCTATAGATAATTTAGTTTAAGTATATTTACATATATTTGTAAACGTTAATACGTTGTATACCGATACTGTAATACGACTTAATTGTCAGACTTGTCTGAACGGACTTTTGTCTTGCCTAGATAAATAAATATATTGCTTTCTGATACAAACGCGTCTATCCACCATGCTTTCTTTCTTGGCTTACCGGCAATTCCCATTGCCGATGATTCTTTGCCTTTGCTTTGGCCTGTCAGTTGGCCTGGCCCAATCTAATAAAGAGTCCGATCCGGCTCCTGTCGTCAAATTCGGCAAGATTTCTCCCGACCAGTTTTCAATCTCTTCGGCCGATTCTACCGCCGAAGCCATCGTGCTTTACGATTATGGCGAAGTAACCTTCGAAAATTCCAGCAGTGACTTGTGGATGGTGAGCAGATTCCACGTGCGGATTCAAATCCGTAAAAAATCAGCTTACGATCGGGCCACGATTGCGTTATTGACCCGGCGTGGTAATGCGGGGCAGCACGAGTTTGTGCATGATTTTGATGGGTATACGTACAACCTTACCAAAGAGGGTGTTTCCATTGATCGGTTGACCAAAACGGGGCATTTTACGGAAAAGGCAACCGATCAGTTATGGATAGAGAAATACACGCTCCCGAACGTTCGGGAAGGGTCGATTATTGATTACCAATACACGATTCGTACACCGTTTGGTGTGAGTTATAACCCTAAAACATGGCGGTTCCAGCAAGATATACCCGTTAAATGGAGTGAATACCGGATTACAATTCCAGATTATTTCTTTTACAAGGTATTACAGAGTGGGTACATAGAGATGACCGTTAACAAACGGGAGTCGAAAACAACTAATATATTTCCGGGGCAAATGGGTGGGTCAGCATCTGCCTATCGATTTGCGATGAAAGATGTTCCGGCGTTTCGGGATGAAGCTTACATAACAACCGCCGACGATTATATAGCGAAGATTGAATTTGAACTGGCCAGTTATCAGATACCCAGTGTGACGGGCTTCATTAGTAAAAACATTGCCGTTGGTTGGGAAGCTATGGACAAAACACTGCTCGATGATCCTGACTTTGGCGGGCAGATAAACCGGGCCGGTTTTCTGCGGGAAACAGCTAAAGTACTCACCGGGCAGGGGACTGATACGCTGAGCCGCATTAAGGCTGCGTATAACTTTATCCGTCAGTCGATTAAGTGGAATGACGAAGCATCTTACTGGTCGCGAAGTATCAAAAAGGTTTTTGATGCTAAAAAAGGTGATGCCGGCGACATCAACTTAATGTTAATTGCTCTGCTGCGGGAGATGGATATTGATGCAAACCCGGTCATCCTCAGCACTCGTTCGCATGGCCGTATCAATGAGTCGTATGCCTTGCTTAAGAAATTCAATTATGTAGTTGCCCATGTGTCGGTTGGGGGTAAAGATGTTTTGCTGGATGCTACTGATCCTTATTTGCCTCCCGGCATGCTGCCGTCCCATTGCCTGAATGGTACAGGGCGGCTTGTTCATCCCACAAAGGCGCGGTTCATCTCATTACTTCCGGCTGAACGTAATGTTGAGGTGTACAACACCAGACTGGTGATCGACAGTAATGGTGACCTCTCGGGCTCACTGGCGCACTCACACGGTGGTTATAGTGCCTGGAGCAGCCGGAAGCGGTTTGCTGCTCAGGGAAAAGCAAAGTACCTGGAGGGGGTTCAGAAAGAACATGGCTCCTGGCAGATCGAGAAAGCCGATTTTTCAGGAACGGATGTAACGAGTGGAATATTCAATGAAGAGTATACGGTCACTATTCCGGAAGCCTGCTCCAAAGCTGGCGATCGACTCTATTTACACCCGATGCTGACAGAGGGCCGCAGCGTCAATCCGTTTCGGGAATCGGAGCGGCTTTACCCGGTCGACTTTGGGGTGCTGATCGATGAGACGTTCTCGGCTACCTATACAATTCCCAAGGGGTTTCAGGTTGAGGAGATGCCCAAAGCGGTGTCGATGGTATTGCCCGAGAATGGCGGACGATTTCTGTACCAGGTAGTGGCAGATGGCGATAACCTGCAGGTTATAAGTCGGATTTCGCTACGCCGAACGCAGTATTTTGCCGGTGAATATGGCCCCCTGCGGGAGCTGTTCAGTAAAATTGTTGCCAAACATGCTGAGCAGGTCGTTCTGAAACGGGTGACAGTCGCTGAAAAGAAATAGGAGAGTCATGAAGAAATTACTTTTGCTCCCGCTCCTGTTGAGTCAGCCGGTACTGGCTCAAACCGAATACCAGGCCGAGGCAATCTCCCCGGCGTTGCGGGAAAACGCTCATGTGGTCGTTCGTCGTCATGAAACGCTTTTTACAGTCAAGTCGGCAGGGGAGGCTACCCAGCGTATACATAGTATTGTAACCGTACTGGATGAGCAGGGCGATGACCATGCTAAATTGGCCGTGGCCTACAATAAACTATCCAAAGTGACCAATTTGGAAGGGTCTTTATACGACGCTTCCGGGAAGCTGATCAAAAAGCTAAAAAAAACGGATATAGGTGATTACAGCAGTTATACCGATTATAACCTTTTCGACGATAACCGCTTAAAGTCGGCATCCTTCCCAAAACAACCTGTTTATCCGTACACCGTTGAATTCACCGTTGAGACGAATGAGCGTAATCTGATGTTTTACCCGACCTGGTTACCCCAGAATGAGGAACACCTGTCGGTGGAGCAGGCTACGTTTACAGTGAGTATGCCTAAGGGGCTGGCGTTGCGGTATAAGGAAATGAATTTGCCGCTGGCGGGTGGATCAGCCCCGTCATCCGGTGGTGGTATGTTGTATAGCTGGAAACTGGCCAATGCACCGGCAATTGAACTGGAGCCCATCTCGCCACCGGCCCGGGAGCAGCTTCCAATGGTATACACGGCCCCCGTCGATTTTGACGTAGACGATTATAAAGGGCATCTGATAACCTGGAGTGACGTCGGGCAATTTTATTACAAACTAAACGATGGACGCGATCAGCTCCCCGAAGACCTGCGTCAGCGGGTGCTTGAGCTAGTGAGAAATGAGACCTCTACGATAGGTAAGGTGCGGAAAATCTATCAGTATCTACAGGAGCATACCCGTTATGTCAGCATTCAGTTAGGCATCGGCGGCTGGCAGACAATAGGCGCTGATAAAGTGGCAGTTAGTAAATACGGAGACTGTAAAGCGCTGACAAACTACACAAAAGCACTCCTGAAAGTAGCGGGAATACCTGCTTACCCGGCACTGGTCTGGGCGGGTGACGATGAACCCGATATTCTAACCGACTTTCCCGGCTTTCAATTTAACCACGTCATTTTGTGCGTGCCCAATGATAGGGATACCCTCTTTCTGGAATGTACCAGTGGGCATGGCCCGGCCGGTTATGTCAGCGATTTCACCGGCAGTCGGCATGCACTGCTCGTCTTGCCCGATGGGAGCCACCTGATCAAAACACCCGCCTATCAATCTGCCGATAACCTTCAGCAGCGCCGGATTGTCGTTACCCTTACCGAACGGGGCGATGCTACGGCCAATGTCCGGACCCGCTACACCGGTTTACAGCAGGACGATTATACCAGCGTGATCCATCAGCTGAATCTGGAAGATCAGCGTAGCTGGCTGCTAAAAAGGATTCGTATTCCGGCTTACGAACTAACAAACTTTGCCTTCAGTGAACAGCCGGGACCTATTCCCGCTGTTATAGAAACACTTAACCTGGCTGTTCGTCAATGTGCTACTGTAAGTGGCACACGGCTGTTCCTGACCCTGAACCTGATGTCGGCGCTTTCGCCGGCTCCTCCGGTATTGCAAGCCCGCAGGGCAGCGGTAAACCTGGGACCCAACTACGATTTTTCGGATAGCGACACGGTTACTTACCAGATTCCTCAAGGCTACGCACCTGAGTTTACCCTGGAGCCCTTGGTGGTGGAATCGAAGTTCGGGAGATACCAGGCACAATTGACGATCAATGGTGACCGGGTAACTTACATCCGTCATATAGCTATGCATCGGGGCCGTTTTCCCGCTTCGGCCTACAGCGAATGGATTGATTTTCGGAAAAAGGTGGCTAAAGCAGACCGGGCCCAGATGGTTTTTGTTAAACGCAATTAAACCAAATCTTTTCGGGCCTGTCGAACGTTTATTGTAAAAACGATTAAAGCAACCATGAAAAAAAGCCTTTTTTGCCTACTGCTGGCACTGCCTTTGTTATTTAGTCAATGTAGTTCCAATAGTCAGCTATCGCAGGCTAAAACCCTCGGTAATTGTCGCTATACACTAGCCTCGGCCGATAGTATCTACCTGGCAGGCATCGACGTTCGACAGTTGCGCAAGCTGGAGGATTTAAATCCTGCCCGTTTTCCACGACTGGCGGCCGGACTACTTACGCGTAACATCCCCCTTGATGCCCGAATCAACCTTGATATTACGAATCCAACCAATAAAATGGCTGGTATCAACCAACTGGAATACCGCGTTATGCTGGCCGGACAGGAATTGTTCAACGGGTTTCTAAACCAGCGCATCGAAGTTCAGCCGGGTGGGGGCAAAACCCGCGTGCCCGTTCGGTTGACTACCAATGCGTATCAACTACTCACCGATAGCAAAACCCGCGATGCGTTCACTCAATTGGTTCAGAATCTCTCGGGTGCCTCGGGAACGCAACCGTCCAAGTTGACCATCAAAATCAAGCCGACGCTGGATTTACTGGGCAAGCAGGTCAACTATCCGGGATACATTACCATTGATCAGGACGTAACGAATAAGATTTTGCTGGGAAACTAGTCTGACATAGCTTTTCTTATCTGCGTATTCAGTAGCATTTAGCGTGCCCCGGCTTTTTCAGGTCGGGGCAATTTGTTTTACGCTCTACAAAGCAGTACTTGCACGGCTGATTAACTCCTCTAATTCAATGCGCTATTTACTTTTTTCCTGCCTGGTTGTTGGCTCGATGTTATCGGTTCAGGCTCAGTCAAATCAAGTTCGTATCACCCACGACGAAGCCCAGAAGCGGGTTTCTGTTACGGTAGATGGCAAACCCTTCACGGCTTATATTTACCCCGGTTCAGCTGTACTGAAAAAGCCGGTTCTGTACCCGATTCTGTCTGCCGGAGGGAACTTCATAACCCGTGGCTGGCCATTGGACCCCCGCCCCGGCGAGCGCATCGACCACCCGCACCACGTGGGCATGTGGTTCAATTACGGCGATGTGAATGGACATGATTTCTGGAATAACTCGATTGATGTAGGGCCGGAGCACAAAGGGCCGTTTGGTACGATTGTTCATACGGGCGTAAAATCCATGAAAAGCGGAAAGGGGCAGGGCGAACTCGTTGTGACCGCTAACTGGCTCGATAAAGATAACAAGGTGATGCTCCAGGAAACGACAACTTTCCAGTTTAAAGCCGGGACCAATAATCGGATCATCGACCGTACAACAACGCTCAAGGCCATGGATAAAGACGTTGTTTTTAAGGATAACAAAGAAGGGATGATTGCCTTACGAATGGCTCGCCAGCTCGAACAGCCATCTACCAAAGCGGAGGTATTTACCGATGCCCAGGGAGTAGCTACTAAAGTGCCGGTTCTGGATAATGCGGGTGTAACGGGTTTATATCACACCAGCGAGGGCGTAGAAGGTGATGCCGTTTGGGGTACACGCGCTCAGTGGAATAAACTTACCGGCACCATCAATAATGAGAACGTTTCTGTGGTGTTGTCTGACGATCCGAATAACATTGGCTATCCAACCTACTGGCACGCACGGGGCTATGGGCTGTTTGCTGCCAATCCACTGGGGCCATCGGTGTTTACAAACGGCAAGGCGCCGGCCATGAATTATACGCTGGGGGCTGGTAAATCGGTTACGTTCCATTATAAACTGCTGATTCAATCGGGCGACCTGTCAGACATTGCGCTGAAGCAGTTGATAAAGTAACTGGTTAAGCGGTTGATGGAGGTTAACACCAATGGACAAGAAAGCCCGTGAAAGTCAACTTTCACGGGCTTTCTGATGAAAAATTCGAAACTGTTAGTTTAGGTGGACAAGTGCTGATCGGTAGACGCGTCCTTCCGTTTTCCCCATCCATGACCGAAGCATGTTGCTCTCGGTGGTAGCCCGTCTTAGTTCATTGTCTATTTGCCGAAGCAGAAAAAACAGCTGATGAACGTGCATCCACTGAGTCGCTAACTCATTATCCGTTTTAGGGCTTTGCTTTTGCTGCCGTGCTTCCTGCGTCAATAGGCGCAAGCTCATCTTAAGATGGTATCGGAGTATTATGAGTCGACTGGCCATGGGTAATTCGCCCGGATTACGTTCCATGTGCGAAATACTTTTAGCCAACATGTTGTTGCGCTGCTGAAGTTGGTCGGATACAATCATCCAGGCATGTTCAGCTTGAAGCGAGTCATACGTTACAGTTTTCATGGCGATTTGTACAAATACGGTTTATGACAAATATACTAATAACTCTATTAACTTAATTGGTTAAAAAGCTATTCGGTAAAATTATTTTTGGCCTATTGAGTCATGCGCCAATGTTTAGATGGGGCTATGGCATGTAGGTTTAACCGGTACTCAGGAAAAAAACAAGTTGCCGGATGGCCTTATCCGGTACTGAACTATATAATCCAATCAGGTAGTTTGAAGTGTAGGGTTTAACTCCGAACTTCAAACCCCCAATACGTTTCTGCTCATGGACCCCATTTACCGCGCGCTGATTGTTTGCACCAATCATACCGACTACCCGACGAAGCCCTTCAAAACAGGTTTGTGGTTGAGTGAAGCCACGCACTTTTACGATGAATTGGCGGATCGGAATCTGCCTTATGACATCGCCAGTCCCCAGGGGGGAGCTGTGCCTATTGATGAACGGAGTATGGACCGGCGTGACACCGTAAATGAGAAGTGGTACAACGATCCAACGTTTCGCGCTAAACTGGATCATTCATTGCCACTGGCCGATGTAAGAGCAGAGAACTACCAGATTATTTATTTCACCGGTGGGCATGGTACCATGTGGGACTTTCCCGACAACGAAATCGTCATGCGGCTAACGCGTCAGATTTATGAGAAAGGAGGGATGGTATCGGCAGTTTGCCATGGGGTCAGTGCGTTGCTTAACGTGACCCTCTCGGATGGGACCAGGCTGATCGATAACCGGCAGGTAACGGGTTTTTCGAACATGGAAGAAAAACTCGTTCGGCTCGATGAGGAGGTCCCTTTCCTGCTCGAAGATGCGTTAAGGAAGCAGAATGCCCTGTACAGCAAAAGCCTTATTCCGTTTCTGCCGTATATTGAAGTAGATGAGCGGTTAGTAACCGGTCAGAACCCCCTTTCGGCCCGAAAGGTAGGCCGAAAGGTGCTTGAAGAAATGTATGAAAAATAAAGTGCCGTAAGGCTTAGACTACGGCCTGAGGAAAAATCTCGCGAAATGACTTTAACTCTTTATCCTTTTCGGAAACAATTGGATTGGTAACACCCCAGTCGATGTTCAGGTCCGGATCGTTCCAGATAATACCGGATTCGGCCGCTTTATGGTACACATTCGTACACTTATAGCTGAAAATGCTTTCCTCCAAAGCCACAAATCCATGCGCAAAGCCTTCGGGTATGTACGCCATGTTGGCGCGTTTAGCATCCAGCAGAAAAGCTTCGTACTTACCAAAAGTGGGCGAATCGGGTCGCAAATCAACCGCAATATCCAGTACCTGCCCACGGATAACGCGAACTAACTTACCTTGGGCAAACGGCTGATTTTGCATGTGTAAACCCCGTAAAACACCTTTCGTTGAAAACGATTGATTGTCTTGAACGAAATCCATAGGTAAGCCAAGGGATTCGAAAAGCGGTTTGTTGTAAGACTCAAAAAAATGACCACGTTCATCTTCAAAAACGCGTGGAGTTAGTTCAATCAGGCCTTGTATTGACGTTTGCCGAACTTGCATGAGGCAGGTTTGTTTCGTAGAGGTAGTTACAATTTGGACCAAATTTATGAAACTGGTACCATTAGTTGTACTTTTGAGCTCAATCATTTACTGTAGTGCTTTCATTTAGGCATGACCTACTCGGAATTAAGCGACCAGATTTTTCAAAAACAGTCTTATTTATGCGTCGGATTGGACACCGATCCACGTAAGCTGCCCCCGCATCTACTAACTGATGAAGACCCCGTCTTTGCGTTCAACAAAGCCATTATTGATGCTACCGCCGATTTTGCTGTCGCCTACAAGCCCAATATTGCTTTCTACGAAGCCCAGGGTCCACGTGGCTGGGAAAGTCTGCAAAAGACCCTTGATTACATCCCTGCCGGTTGCTTCACCATTGCCGATGCCAAACGGGGGGATATTGGCAATACATCCGATTTATACGCCCGTACATTCTTCGATCCAACCGCTGCCGGGCTGGATTTTGATTCAGTGACGGTAGTTCCATATATGGGACACGACTCGGTAACGCCCTTTCTGGCGTACGATGGGAAATGGGTCATTCTACTGGCCCTGACGTCTAATGCGGGCAGTGCCGACTTTCAATACCAGTCGCTTTCTTCGGGCGAAAAACCCTTATTCGAAAAAGTGATCGAAACGGCACAGGGTTGGGCCGGCCCTGATCAACTGATGTTCGTTGTAGGAGCTACGCAAACGAGTGAGCTGGAACGCATCCGGCAGATTGCTCCGGATAATTTCCTGCTGGTTCCCGGTGTTGGAGCCCAGGGCGGTAGCTTGGCCGACGTATCCCGGCTGGGGTTGACCAAGGCGGGTGGCCTGCTGGTTAACGCATCAAGAAGCATATTATACGCGTCAAACGGACTGGATTTCGCCGAACGGGCAAGCCAGGAAGCCCAACAACTGCAAACAGAAATGGCCGGGTATTTGGCTCAAATCCAGTAAAGCCTCTACGTGTTTTGGTAAAATAAGGCTACTTAAGGTATCATTTTATCAGATTGTGTTTATATTAATGACACAGTCAAGGTGATACACTTAACCGCCCGTTGTTTTTCCGTGCCCGAAGCCTTTCTATATTTCCTTTGGCAATACCAATACTTTACAGACCAACATCTGACTACTACCGATGGTGAAGTAGTGCAGGTGTTACGTCCCGGCTTCCGAAACCATGATTCCGGGCCCGACTTTACAAATGCCCGCTTGCTGATAAATGATGTAGAATGGGTAGGTACCGTGGAAATGCACACGCGTACATCGGACTGGCTGGCCCATCGTCATCAGTTTGACCGGGCTTATGACAATGTTATTCTGCACGTTGTCTGGGAAGATGATCGCCCCATTAATGGTCGGCGTGTAGATCGGTCGAATGGGACACCCTTACCCACACTTGAACTAAGTTCACGTACCGACGCCACCTTGCTGGATCAATACTGGCTGTTAATCGAATCACCGGATCTAATTCCCTGCGCCGGGCAGTTTAAATCCGTGTCGCCTTTGCGTGTGACGTCCATGCTCGATAAGGCAATGCTTCAACGCCTGGAGCGGAAGGCTATGGGAGTTTTGGACGTATTCAAGCAAACAGGTGGCGACTGGGAAGAAACGGCTTATCGCCTGCTGGCGGTAAATATGGGCTTCAAAATCAATGCGGCCCCCATGGAACAATTAAGTCGGTCAGTACCACTGAAGGTTATTCATAAACACCGCGACCAGATTTACCAGGTAGAAGCCATACTTTTTGGTACGGCTGGCTTACTGGAAACAGAAGCACCGGACGATTACACCGCAACGCTTTTGCGGGAATACCGTTTTTTAGCTTCGAAATACCAGTTGACTGATAAACAGGTAACTGAGTCAGCCTGGAAGTGGGGGCGGCTTCGACCGGCTAATTTTCCGACGCTTCGCCTGGCACAACTGGCTCGCCTGTTAACCAAACATGTCAGCTTGTTTTCGCTTTTTATCAGTACAGTCGATTTGGAGATGCTCCTGAAACTAATGCAGGTAACTCCTTCCGACTACTGGCAAGCGCATTATCGGTTTGGGAAACAGGCTGAGAAAGCGGTTCCAGCTTTGGGTGGTAACGCTGCCGAAAATATTGTCATTAACACTGTGGTTCCGCTGTTGGCAGCCTATGCACACCATCGGGAGCAACCCGCTTACATTGATCGGGCTATTGCCCTTTTAGAAGAACTGCCATCAGAAAAAAACCACCTGACCGACAACTGGGATACCCTTGGACTAGGTATCCGAACAGCGTTCGATTCGCAGGCGGCTATTGAACTTTACAATGAATTTTGCTCCGTCAAAAAATGCTTGAGTTGCCAGATTGGCGCAGCACTTTTGAAGTGATGTATGCTGTAGGGTGTATGATGTATCTAGCCATTAACGGGCACACACATCATACACTCTACAGCATACACCTGAAGGCTAACTAATAACCATATCGTTCTTAACGGCATCCCAGGTCACGCGCTTGCCCGTGTGAAGGGCTGTGGTAGCCATGATGTTGGCAACGGAGTGGTTGAAACCAACCCGTGCCGGTGCATTTGGTTCTTTGCGGCTACGAACACAGTTCATCCAGTTCAGCATGTGCAACGATGTCATAGGGTCACCACCGGTGTTAGCCGAGGTTTCAATTTTGGCCGCTTCGCCCAATGACATGGTCGGCAACATGTTAGCCTGCATATTCATCTCTTTGGCGTATTTCGCTTCCAGACCACCCTCAGGCGAAATCTTGTTGGTGTCGAGGTTGATCATGCCCCCGTTCGAGAAGTAGTACTCTTTTACGCCACCGGCTTCGTTATTCATGCGGGATGAATACAGCACCTGGAAGCCTTTCGTTTTGTCGTTGTCCGGGCCGTAATCGAATACTGCCGTGAACGTGTCCGCATTAACGCGGCCATCTTTCCAACTGTATACACCGCCATTGGCTACTACCGAACGGGGATGGTCTAAACCGCTGAACCAGTGTACCGTATCAATCTGGTGTGACATCCACTGGCCGGGAATACCCGATGAGTAGGGGTAGAACAGACGGAACTCCAGGTACTTGCGTGGGTCCCAGGCCGTTTTGGGCCGGTTCAACTGGTAACGATCCCAGTCGGTATCTTCCTTGCGGATTTCGGATACCAGCTTTGGCCGACGCCAGCGACCGGGCTGGTTGACATTCCAGGTCATTTCGACCATGGTAATATCGCCGAACTTACCCGACTTGATGAAATCGTTGGCCGAGTGGTAGTTAGGCGCCGACCGGCGCTGTGAACCCACCTGCACAATTCGCTTGGAGCTTTCAACGGCTTTAACTGCCTTACGGGCGTCGTCAAGCGATTCGGCGAAGGGTTTTTCGCAGTAGGCATCCCGGCCAGATTCAACAGCGGCTACGCAATGCAAAGCATGCTGGAAATCGGCGGTACTGATAATAACGGCGTCAACATCTTTGCGGTCGAGGAGTTCGTCGTTGTTGCGGGCTTTAAAGAACGAACTGTCGTTCCAGCCTTTGTCTTTCAAAAATTGCTCCGCTTCTTCCCGACGGCGGCTCCAGATGTCCGACACGCCTACGAACGCAAAATTCTGCGCTTTGGCATGTTCCATGAAAGCAGGTGCCAGAGAGGCCCGAAAGCGATCTGAGAAACCAATGATGCCAACCCGAACGCGGTCGTTCGAGCCAAGAATGCGGGCGTAGCTACCGGCTGAGAAGCTCATGCCGAGGCCAGCCAAAGCCGATTTTTTTATAAACTCACGACGATTTTCCATAGAATTCAAGTTTTTGAAAAAGAAATGAGATGTGCAGCGATCAAGGCATTGGCCGGAAGGCCTCTACCAGTTAAAGTGCTTTGATTTTCATGTTTCGGTAAAATACTCTGTTGCCGTGGTCCTGAAGCAGGATATGCCCCTTTGCAGCCTCGCCAAAACGGCCGTGAGCATTGTATTCGGGGGCTTTGTATTTACTCATGGCAACCAGTTCCCGAAACTGTTCGCTGCCCCGTTCGTACTCCACAACTTTTTTGCCGTTCAGCCAGTGTTCTACATGCTTTCCTTTTGAGATGACTCGACCGGTATTCCATTCGCCAATGGGGTTTGCCTTTTTACCGCTGGCTGGTATCAGATCATACAATGAACCAACGGTACGGTTGCCATTGCGGCCCATTTTGGCGTCGGGGTGCTTGTCATCATCCAGCACCTGAAATTCCAGCCCAAAGGCTGATCCTTTCGGCTTGGGTGATTCCTCGACAACGTAATATTTAACGCCACTATTTGCCCCTTCGGTAAGTTTGAAATCGAACACCAGGTCGAAATCGCCGTATTCTCCATCGGTAACGATGTCGCCAAAACTTTGCGATTCAGATCCATCCGACTGCTGAATCGTTAACTGACCATCCGTAATGCTCCAGCCTTTTTCCGGAAACTTGTCTTTGTAGGCTCCGCGCCAGCCGTTGGTCGTTTTACCGTCGAAAAGAAGTTTCCAGCCATCTTTTTTCTCCTGAACTGAGAGCGTATTAGGAGCTTGTGGTTTCTCGGCAGCGATCAGGCTGAGTGCCAGAAGGCCGAAGATGAATGTTTTTTTCATAAAGTTATGGTTGTATTCGTGAGTTGTTTAAGGCCATTTTTGAACTACACGAGTCTCAAAGAGGGAAATTTAATGTTTTCGTTATATAATCTTTGTTGATTTGAGCGCATTGTGCGGCTGTCTTGTCTTTTTCGGGTACACCGTCCAGTTCAATGATTCCCCATCCCTTGAACTTAATGTCGTCCAACGCTTTGAACACCGCTGGTACATCGACATTTCCGCGTCCCAACTCAACGAACTTATACGCTTTTGGGTCATTGGGTTTATCGGGAAGGGGCGACATTGTGTCTTTCAGGTGAAGCGCGTAAATAATGTCTTTGTATTGCTTAACAGCCTTTTCCGGCTGTCCTCCACCTTGTTTATAGTGGGCAATGTCGAGTTCAAGTTTGACGAACTTGGGGTTCATGGCCTGAATGATCACATCCACTTCTTCGGGTGTTTCACCAAGTTGATGCATGTGGTTGTGGTAGGTTGCCTGCACGCCCAGGTCGGCGGTTTGTTTGCCGATTTCGTTCATTACGGTAGCCAGCCGTTTCAGTTCCTCGGTTGTTGGCATTCGATCTTTGGGTCGGGCCGAGTTGGTCAGCTGAATGGCCGAGCCTCCCAGTGCTTTCACGAAACTGGCATGAGCCACGTGCATATCGATAGTGCTCTGTTCTTTGGCCGGATCTATTTCGACGTTGCCGCTCGAAAACATGGCCAGCGCCAGATGGTGTTGGTCGAGCAGGGCCTTCAACTCGGATGGTTTGGCTTTATAGGGGCCAAAGGCGTTAGCCCGCAACTGAATGCCCCGGTAGCCCAATGCCGATAGGTCGGCAATGGCCTGAGCATCGTTACCTCCCCAGGTAATAGCCGAGTAGGCGATTTTCAGGCCGGATGGTTTGGCTATACCGGCAACTAATCGATTTGTACCAGCCAGTAAAGTCAGGGCTGAAACGCCTGCCGTTGTCAAAAAATGTCGTCGGTTTACCGTTTCCAGCATAGTTGTAAGGGTAAATAATCAGTAGTTCGAAGTAGTATACTGACTAATTGTGAACTGAATAATTAGATGGAAAAAGAGTTAAAATAAGCCTTAGGACACTTACTTCTACTGATTTTAAAGACCGAATGAGTGAAAGAGCGAAAATTGCTTACGCCAGTTCTTCGCTCTTTCACTCATTCGTTTTTCTACGTTTTAGAAGCCTGGATTCTGGGCAAATCCTGCGTTCTCTGTCCGGTCAATCTGCGTTTGCGGAATTGGCCGCAGGTTGTGCGTTTCTTTTACGTTAACAGCTCCGTCTGGATTGTATTTCTTTACGCGTTCGACCAGAATGCCCCAACGCTTCAGGTCCATCCAGCGGGTTTGCTCACCAGCCATTTCGCGGGCACGCTCTTCGTAGATCGTTTCCATGGTCAGGTCACCAGCCTGCAGTTCCATGGCTGACTCTTTTCCAGGCCACGCAGCCCGACGACGAACGGCATTAATAGCGGCTGCGGCTTCTGTTGTTTTACCCTGTTTCAACTGAGCTTCTGCTAGAATCAGGTACGTCTCGGCCAGACGGAACGCCAGATAATCGCGGCTTCCCTGTTCGTAGGTCAGGTCGGGACGGAGTGGGTCAAGGAATTTTTGCAGCGTTGGGAAAAGAGCAGCCGTGTAAGCGCTGGGTACCAAAACCTGATAAGGCTTGGCGGCCCGCTGCGCCATTGACCATTCGACACCCGGAATATAAATAGCCGTATCACCCGCTTTTAAGGTCATCTTGGCCTTACTGTTGTCGAACGAGGTGTTCAGGTTAGTGCCGGGGTTATTGCTCAGCCAGGTATCCTTGAAGGTTTTCTTATAGCGCGAATCATTGACCCGATCTTTGAAAACGGTTTCGAGCAGGTAGGTTGTTGGGCGAAGCCGCTTGAATGGACGGTCGTTTGCAATATCCCGTTTCATACCCGGTTGCACGTCATACTGCATCCCGAAGTATAAGTGCAGTTTGTTACCATCACCATTGTTGGTGTTGGCCGTGTTCATGTTGGTCAGCGGGTCCGAAGTGTACTGAACCGAGAAGATAACTTCATCGTTAATTTCTCCACTACCCTGTGCAAACACACTCGCAAAATCAGGCAGAAGCTTGAAGCCGTAGTTGGCAATGACACTTTGTGCCAGGGTTGCCGCTTTTGCATAATCGTCAGATGCTTTAGCCGATGAGGTTGCTTTTGTCAAATAAACGCGGGCTAGCAGGTGTTCGGCAGCGGCTTTAGTAGCTCGGCCATAGTCAGCTGATCGCATCTTTGGGTCCAGGTCAGGGATGGCTGCTTCCAGATCGGCGGTGATTTGCTTATAAACATCCGCTTCTGTTGCCCGGCTGGTTACTTTCGTAGGTCCGAGGGTTTCTTTCAGTCGTAGATCGACACCGCCAAACTGCTGCACCAGAATAAAGTAATAATGTGCGCGTAAAAACTTCATCTCGGCTACACGCAGTTTTTTCACCGCATCCGATACCGTAGCTGCCGGTGCCCGCTCAATAACGGCGTTGCAGGTGTTTATGCCCCGGTATAACTCTTCCCAAACTTGCTGGATAATATCGACGAAGCTATTCATCTGGGTATCGTAAAAGTGAAACCCTTTGTAGCTCCCATCCGCGCCGGCCTGGTAAATATCCGTGCCATACTCGGTCATGGTCAGGCCACGCTCCGATGCGTAGAAGTTACGCAGGGATGAATAAGCCGCTTTACTGGCATCTTCGAAACCTTTGGGTGTATTAATGTAATCGTTCGGAATAGCCGAAACGACGGTTTCTTTCAGCACGTCCTTACACGCCTGCCCGCTTACGAGCAGAGCAGCAAGAGCTAAGATGCGGAATGATTTATGTGTGAAATTAGATTTCATGTTTTTGAATCTTGAAATAGTTATAAACACATTGCTTACAGGCGTTGCGCTTAGAATTTAACGTTCAAACCAAAGGTCACTACCCGTGTAGCAGGCGTAACACCGTTACTGACCGTACCATCGCTAGTTTCGGGGTCAACACCGTTGTACTTTGACCGGTAAGACGAGAAGATGAATGGCTGCTGAATGCTGGAGAACAGACGCAGCGACTGCATACGCAGTTTTGAGGTAATGCTGGATGGGAACGTGTAGCCGAAGTTGATGTTCCGCACCTTCACGAACGACCCGTCGAAATAGATAATGGCCGAGTTGTAGACCGGGAATTCCTGGCTTGAGTTAGGCCGTGGGAATTCATTTGTTGGGTTGTTAGGAGTCCAATAATCCACTTTGATTTGCTCATAACGACCCGCCAGCTGGTTGTTGTCGCGGTGGAAACCACTCAGGATGGTCTGACCAATACGGGCATAGATAAAGAAGTTCAGGTCAAATCCCTTGTAGCTAAATCGGTTGGTGATACCACCGCTCCAGGTTGGAATGTCAGAGCCCAGGTAGACACGGTCATCAGCCGTAATTTTGCCGTCGTTATTCGTGTCCTGCACCTTGATTTGACCAACGGCACTCTGGTAGGATTTAGCGGCATCAGCTTCGCTGGTCTGCCAAATGCCTGCCTTTTTGTAATCGTACATTGCCGTCAGGGGTTTGCCGATGAAGCGTTTGTTACCCACGTCATCAACCGGTCCATTGAACAGCGAAATAATAGCTTCCGAATTTTTAGAGAACACGATGTCGGATGTCCATTTAAATCCACTTTTCGAGTTCACATTGACTGTAGACACACTAACTTCCACCCCTTTGTTCTGGGTTTCGCCGATGTTCCGGGTAACAGAGTTGAAGCCAATGGATGTCGGTAGTAAATCCGATAGCAGCAGGTCGGTGGTACGGGTATTATATAATTCGATCGCACCGGCTACCCGGCCCCGCCATAGGCTGAAATCAATACCAATGTTTGTGCTGGTTGAGGTTTCCCAACGTAAGTCGGGGTTACCAATCGTATTAGGGCGATAGCCATAAGCAGGCGTATTACCAAAGGCGTACACCGTGCGGTCCAGCAAACCCTGCGTCTGGTAAGGAGCTACGCCCTGGTTACCAACCGAACCACGGCTGGCCCGGATTTTCAGCAGGTCGACCCAGCTAGATCCTTTCATGAAGTCTTCATTGCTGACATTCCAGCCTAACGCTATACCGGGAAAGTTACCATATTTAGTATTTACCCCGAATCGGCTCGATCCGTCCCGGCGTATGGTGGCTGTTACCAGGTATTTGTCTTTGTAATCGTAGTTGATACGACCCATATAGGAGTTAATGGTCCACTGCCGTAATCCGCTGCCTACGCCTAGTACAGCACTGGCGTTGCCTACATTGTAGAACTGCTGCGATTCGGCCGGTACTCCCTGGACGGAGATGTTATTCTGCTCAAAATTATCCCGCTGAATGGATTGAAGGGCTGTAAAGCCGAAGTTGTGATCACCAAATTTTTTGTTGTATGTCACTACGTTCTCCAAGGTATAATTGAAGCCAAATGAACTGGCTGTCTGCGCCTGTGGGTCACCACCTTTCCGGGCGTTGGTTTGCGCACCGATAAAGCGGCCATACCGGTTTATGGTAAAGTCAGGGCCGAAATTAACCCGGTATTTCAATCCATCGAGTATATTCACTTCCGCATATACACTGTTGAAAATACGGTATTTCTTCCGCTCTTCTATCTGTGCACCCGGTACAACCTCCGCGAGCGGATTGGTGAGCAACGCATCATTCGTAGGAGAGAAGATCAGGTTGCCGTTATCATCGTATGGGCGACCAAGCGGATTTTGCTGAAGCGTAAAGTTATACGGGTTGAGGTTCTCGCCATTCCGTAAACTATACATCATATACGAGGCAATACCCACTTTAAGAGCTTTATTGATCTGGTGGTCGATATTGGCACGCAGCGAGTAACGGGTAAAATCCAGACCAGGCATGATCCCTTTATCCTGGAAAAAACCAGCCGAAATATAAAACTGCGTTTTTTCATTGCCACCCTGAATACCCAGCGAGTGGTTTTGCTGAATTCCCTGCTTCAGGATCAACGATTGCCAGTCGGTATTCCGGTTGGCAGCCAGACCAGCTGCAACGTTTGGGTCACCGCCCAGAACGGCCACCTTGGAGTCGGCATAGGCATCGGCTACACCGGTAGGAACGGGATTGCCGTTTGCATCTTTGTAGTTGCCTGTAGTCCGATAAGCTTCCCGAACAAATTCGGCAAATTCAGACCCACTGAACAACTTTACTTTGTCAAGCGGATCGGTAAAACCAACGTAGTTATCGTAGCTGATGGTTGTTTTGCCGACTGGGTTGCCCCGTTTGGTTGTAACCAGGATAACACCGTTGGCACCTCTGGCCCCATAAATGGCCGTTGCGGTAGCATCCTTCAGGATCTCCATCGAGCCTACATCGTTCGGGTTAATATCTTCATAACCTTCTGAGAGGGGAATCCCATCAACTACGTAGAGCGGATCGTTACCGGCATTGAACGAACGACGTCCACGAACCCGGATGGTTGGTACAGACCCAGGGCGGCTACCCGACTGAGCAACGTCCACACCGGCTACCCGGCCCTGCATGGCCTGACCAATGTTGGTAATGGGCTGTTCGGTAATTTGCTTTGGCGTTACCGACGAGATAGCCCCCGTTGTCTGGCTTTTCTTCTGACTACCATAACCAATAACGACAACTTCGTTTAGAGCACGGGTATCTGTACTCAGGGTAAGATTGATGGACGATTTGTTCCCGACAGTAACTTCCTGGCTAACAAAACCGACAGCTGAGAAGACCAGAACCGCCCGGTTGTTTGGTACACTGATACGATACTCTCCGTTTGCGTCGGTGGAAGTACCGCGGGTTGTGCCTTTTACAGCTACGCTTACGCCCGGCAACCCGGTGTTATCATCTCCGGAAAGTACTTTGCCGCTAATGGTTAGCTCCTGAGTAGGGTTATCTGTAATCGGACGATTAGTGGGTGGCGCGCTGAACGCCGGTTGAGCTAGCAGCGTAAGTGCTGTAAGCCCAAGCAGAGGAAGCCACGCCAAGCGTGGTGGTTGGGTAATTGTTGCTTGCATGTTAGATTAGATTGGCGTAAAAGTTAACAAACTAGGGTAAAGTCTTGCTCGAACCGGCTGCAACCTCAATGGATTCGCCAGGTTTGAGCCGTATTGGGTCCTGCGATTTCACAAGTAAGCTTACCTGCCCTGAAGTAAGCGCTACGGAGGTTCCTGTCGGTCGTTGTCGCACTCGAAAGATGGTACCTACGGCCTCAATGGTAAGGCCGCCGGTATGAACCCTGAACAAGCGGGCTGATGATGTATCATTCCGGTGGATAATGGAAAAGTCGGCTTCCCCCTTTAGCCACACGGCTCTGGGTGTCTCATCAGACCAACGTCGGGCGTATCGGGCGGTACTATTTGGATACAGGGTCATCGTTGAATTGTCGGGTAATCGAATCTGACGGGTTTGATAAGCATGGGTGCTGATACTCCACACCGATTGCTCGGGTCCATACTGCATCCAGAGCGCCCAGCCAATAAGAGCAACCACTCCAACGCCGGCCAGAACGGTCCGCATAAAGTACCACCAGCCCACCATCGCCCGAACATCCGGCTGAAGTGGCCTGACGTCTTCCATGGTCTGAAGCGACTCCCGAATACGTCCCCAAACCGTTGAAATCTCATCGGACGATAAGGATGGTAAATCAGCGTGACGGGCCGTTTGAATGAGATACCGTGCTGTTTCAACTGTTTCTTCCTGATGCGGATGGTTCGACAACCATATCTGCCAATAGGAAGCTACCTCTTCGTCGTCTGGGTGTTTGATCCATCGTACGAATAAGTCATCAAGGACGAATTCCTCAGCGCTGTAAGCAGAATATGACTTTTGAGACACGGTATATAGCAGTTTCGTGCTAGCAAAAGCGTCGGGAATAAGGGTTTCTACTTACTGGACTAAATGAAAGAGATCGTTACAAAACTTCCCTTTACTTATCCGGGCAAATTGTGGATAATTTTATGAATCTCTATCGATAAATTAAGTTTGATTACGTTAAAAACTGTATGTAAGCTTGTCAATAATATTAGATAAATAAAAGAAATTTCCTCACTTTTTTTATGCAAGCGTTACCGGGAACGTTGCCAAAAAGGAAAACGCTAAGATATAGTTGTAGAAAAGCAGGTTTTAATGTCTGCGATAAAGGCACTCCTCTTGTGTAAGATTGAATAAAAATGAATAGTAAAAATTGTATTTTTCTGATTTAGTGCTTATCAGATAGAACCAATGTTGATCCAAACAAAAGTACCTTTAATATATATTATACTTACGTGAGTTACTTTTGGGGTAGTTAATCGACTTGAATTGTGGACATAGAAGTCTAATTATTTGATTTTCTTTGACCCGAGGATCTACTTTTTAACTATTATCGTCAATAGCGGTTATGTTATCATCAACGCGATGGAAAACATAACTCGACAACAGCGGACGGTCACATACGACTCGTTCCGTAGAACATCTATATTCTTGCTATTCGTACTTCTGGCATTGCCGGGTTTGGCCATGTGTGGAATAAAGGCCCAGGTAACGCAGGTTGATACGACCGGACTTAAAGAAACAAAACCTAAGTCGTTAACCTTTACGGCCTCAACCGACCAGCGTTTTTTTTTCTTTAACGATACACGTACCGAAGATAACCGACGGGTTCCGGTAAGCGTATATGGGATAAGGGCAGGCTTTCTATTTCCCCCCAGCAAGCATCGAGATGCCCTTAAGGCTGGTCGATCAGCTAGTTTCAAGGCTGGGGCCGGATTTTATTTTGTAAACCAACGACTCGACCGTCCTGGTCTGCTGCCGAATACGTCTGAATCCGTTACTCGTCATTTACGAATTGCGACGGTTTACTACGAGCGGTACTTATTTCGACGGCGTTCGTTTGAAGTGAGTATGCCCATCGAATTTGGTTATGGCCACTCACGCTATGAAATCAATGACGAACAAGCCGAAAAATACGAAGTGGCACGAGGGGTGTTTTTACCCTTGGGGGTAGGTATATCGGCAGCCTATCAGTTCCCGGCCGTGCGCTGGCTAAGGCCATTACACTGGTTTGGTCTGAACTTTCTGACAGGCTACCGATTTATTTTAAAGCGCGATGTCCCCGAGAGTCAAATAAATTACACAGGCTTATACTTTTCGGTAGGGCCTTCGTTCTTTCTCGAAAACCTCACAGCCGACATTAAGCGCTGGCGACAGAAACGAAAGAATAAACGATAAATCGGCACTATTGACTCGGCTATTCGGTGCTGACAGTGTGTTTCTGCCATTGAATACTCACCGCCTGCTCAATATCAGGGTGTAAGCTAATGGCAACGGGGCAGGTGTGGGCAATTTTTTCCAGCCGGGCTCGAGTTTCATCATCCGGCATACTTTCCGTATTGAGAACCAGATCGACTTCAATACGAGCGATGCGCCGGGGTGGTTGAGCCGTCATGATCTTGGTTACTTCCAGCTTACTACCCGCCAGTTCAATGCCGTCGCGCCGGGCAAATATGGCCATAGTTGTTATAATACAGGTACCCAGCGCGTTGGCTACCAGATCCGTTGGTGAGAAGGCTTCACCCCGGCCCTGGTTATCTGTTGGGGCATCGGTATTGATGTGAGTTCCGGATTGTACATGCAGGCAATCGGTACGTAAGTCGCCCAGATAATCAATGTGAATTGTTGGCATAGAAATCTAGTTTGTACGTTGTAAATCAGTAAGTAGTACGTGGATTATAATAGGTTAAACGGAACTCTGCTCGGACAAGCGTAAGTCACTTAACTGCCTGGCCACTTACAAAACTACGACTTGTTAAACATATAAATAATCATCTGGTTACGCTAATAGTAAGACGCTCTTTTGTGAAGGACCACAAAAAAGTGTATTTTTAGTTCAGCATTCTACGACAATGAAAACTATATACGGACTATTGGGGCTTATGGTGGGCGTATGGCTCCTCCCGGCTCAAACCACACTCGCCCAACGGGTTGATAGTGAAGATGAGGCTTACTCGACGATAACAACATTTGGCATTACAACCAATACGAACTCCGGCATTGTTGGCGGGTTTGCGTTCCGGCAATCCAAATTATTGTCGTCTTCTCTGTTTGGCTTACCCCAATCCCGTTACCTAAGTGTTGAACTGGTCAACGTAAAGCATCCCAAGGAGCTTCGATCGTCTATAAACAACGTTGGTTCCGGATATCTGGACGGAAAAGAGAATTATCTGTTTGTGCTGCGCCCACAGTACGGGCGTGAAGTAAAGCTATTTCAGCGGAGTTCTGACGAAGGCATCGCTATAAGTGGTATTCTGGCTGCCGGACCATCAATAGGGATCATCAAACCCTACTATCTGGAAGTATCCTATGGCAATCAGACCCGAACAGTACCGGCCTCTCAGGTAAATGGCTTCGCTACCTCGGCGGGCGAAACCGTTACGGGTGCCGGTGGTTTCTTCCAGGGCATCGGGGAGTCGAAACTAACCGTTGGCCTCAATGTCAAAGCCGCCCTGAGCTTTGAATTGAGTGCGTTCCGAAATAATACAACCGGGGTGGAAATTGGTTTTCTGGCCGAAGCTTTTCCGAATAAAATCCTGATCATCCCCAACCCCGATCCCAATGGCAATCGGGAAGATGGCAACCGCAGTTTCTTCACATCGGGCTATATCACCTTGTTTTTCGGGAGTAAGAAATAAAAGGATAGATAAGAGAAAGGGTACGAGTGGGAGGAGGGGTTATACAGCAATACGCTTTATTTCCTGCTTGTCCCTTTTCTCCTTTTACGCCCTCTCTTCCCTTTTTATGAACTTTACACCCAAAAAAAGAATTTTGCTGGAAAGGATTGAGGAGACATGATTGAACTACCCGTAATACCCTCCGAACAACAACGTAACCGGGCGGGTGCTGATGCAGCACCCCGGCCAAAACGTCCCGACTGGCTGCGTGTTAAGCTGCCCATCGGCCCCGAATATGCTAAAGTCCGTAAACTGGTGGACGAACATAAACTCCACACAATTTGCGAAAGTGGCAATTGCCCAAATATGGGCGAATGCTGGGGGGCTGGCACCGCTACGTTTATGATTCTGGGGAATGTGTGTACGCGAAGCTGTACATTCTGTGCTGTTGCTACTGGCAGACCGAACGAATATGATACTGACGAGCCCCGGCGCGTAGCCGAAGCAATTGTGTTAATGAAGGTTAAGCATGCGGTGCTTACATCGGTAAACCGGGATGAATTGAAAGACCGGGGCGCTGAGATCTGGTACCAAACCGTTCGACTGATTAAAGAGGCATCGCCAACGACAACCATCGAAACCTTGATTCCGGATACCAAAGGCAATTGGGAGGCACTCGAACGGATGATTTCGGCCGGGCAGGAGGTTGTTTCGCATAACATGGAGACCGTAGAACGGCTCTATCGCCGGGTGCGCCCGCAGGCGCGCTATGAACGCAGCCTGGAGCAGATTCGACGGACGAAAGAGTACGGTCAACGGACCAAGTCAGGCATAATGCTGGGCCTGGGCGAAACAAAAGACGAAGTCGTTAAAGCCATGGATGACCTGGCCGCTAATGGCCTGGATATTCTGACGCTGGGACAATACCTGCAGCCAACCAAAATGCACCACGAAGTGATTGAGTGGATTCATCCGGAAACGTTTGCTATGTATCGGGAAGAAGGCTTACAGCGTGGGCTGAAATACGTTGAGTCCGGACCGTTAGTCCGTTCGAGTTACCACGCAGAGAAACATGTGAATGTGTAGTGATTAGTAAACAATTACGCTTATTCGTTATTTAAAGAAGAGAGTCCGGGCTTAGGGTCGGACTTTTTCTTTACTGCATGAAAAAATACGACTTCATCATTGCCGGAGGAGGCATGGCGGGCTTAAGTCTTGCCTATTACCTTAGCCAGTCACCGCTACGAGACCGCAGCATCCTGATTCTGGATCGGGAAGTAAAAAATAGCAACGACCGAACCTGGTGCTTCTGGGAGCGGAAAAAGGAGGTTGCAGGCCAAAAGAAAGGCCGTACAAATGCCTTCGACTCTATTCTTTTCCGGACCTGGAATAACGTTAGCTTTCATGGGACAACCTATGCAGGGCTACTGGACATGGGGCCGTACAACTACAAAATGTTGCGCGGCATAGACTTTTACGAGTTTATCCAGCGCGAATTGGCTAATTGCCCGACAATTGAGCGCAGACAAGCGACCATCAACCGAATAAAAGACACTCCACAGGGTGGATTTGTTATTGCTGATGATGAACCTTACATTGCCGATTACGTATTCGACAGCACGTTTTCCCTAAAGCTCGACCGATCCGAAAACCATAATCTTCTTCAGCATTTTAAAGGATGGATCATCAATACGGAGAAACCATGCTTTAACCCGCATGAACCCGAAATAATGGATTTTCGGATCGAGCAGCATGGCGACTGCCGGTTTGTATATGTATTACCGTTCACGGAAAATTCGGCCCTGGTCGAGTTTACGCTCTTTAACGATAAGCTGTTAGCTGAACCAGAATACGACCTTGAAATCCGAAACTATATCGACCGTTTTCTGAACACGGGAGGCTACGAAATAAGCGAAACAGAGTATGGTATTATTCCCATGTCGGATGAGGCCACGCAGGAAAATCCTTCTGATCACATTGTTCGAATCGGTACATCTGGCGGGTACACCAAAGCCTCCACGGGTTATACGTTTCAGCGCACCCAGCGTTACCTGCAAAGCCTTGTCGAAAATCTGGTGCAAACCGGTAAACCCCACCGGCCCGTAAGCTGGTTGAAAAAACGGTTCAAGCTCTATGACAGTATCTTCCTGAACGTACTCGAAAAGCATCGCCATCCGGCCGACGACATTTTTACCCGGGTTTACACCAAAAATCATAGCCGTGTATTTACTTTCCTTGATGAAGAAACCCGCTTCATCGACGAGCTGCGATTGTTTACCACCATGCCGTTCATGCCATTTCTCAACGCATTTTTTGATGTCCTGCGCCGAAAACTATTCGGTTAGTATACGAAGCCGGAAATGCCCTGACCAACTAGTAGCGGCAATCAGTCAGGAAGAAGCCGGCAAGGGAAGCTTGATGATAAACTCGGCAAATTGCCCTTCGGTAGTGTCAACGCTCAACTCGCCTTCATGCCCTTTTGTGATGATGTCATAACTGATCGATAATCCAAGGCCGGTACCCTGACCGGTGGGCTTGGTTGTGAAAAAAGGCTGATAAATCTTTTCGAGAATAGACGGCGACATGCCGAGGCCGTTGTCCCGTATCCGTAGTTCAACAGACGCCGTGTGCCGGTGCGTACTAACACGTATCTCGGGCTCATAGTCGGCGCCAGCACCTTTCTGCTTAATGGCCATCGAGTAAAATGCATTATTGAACAGGTTTAGCAGCACCCGGCCAATGTCCTGAGGCACAATAGTCACGACACCTGCCTTAGGGTCGAAGTCGGTAAGTAGCCGTACGTTGAGTGATTTATCGTTTACGCGAATACCCTGATAAGCCAGACGCAAATGATCGTCGATCAGTTTATTCAGGTTGGTTGGAGACTTCTTACCGCTGCTGAAACGGGAATGCTGAAGCATATTTTTGACGATAGAATCGGCCCGCTTACCGTGGTGAGTAATTTTTTCGAGATTGGTTTGCAAATAGGTGGCCAGAGTAACTGCATTTTCCTGCTGGCCGCTTGCTAATTGATCGAGAAGCTCACCGGCCAGTTCTGCACTTACCTCCGAGAAGTTATTGACGAAGTTGAGCGGGTTTTGAATCTCATGGGCGATACCCGCCGTCAATTCGCCCAGCGAAGCCATCTTTTCTTTCAGAATCAACTGACGTTGGGTAGAGGTCAGCTCGGTTACGGTTTTCTCAAGACTGTCGCGTTGTAAGGCCAATTGATCGCTCTGCCGCCGAATCTCGTTGGTTCGATTAGCAATAATCTCTTCGAGCTGCCGGTTGGCTGCCAGTAATTTCCGGGACCGATACGTCGCCAGTGCCCACACACCGCCCAATCCGGCTAACGTGTAAAGCAGGTAAGCAGGCCAGGTTTGCCACCAGGGCGCACGAATCTGAATCGTGAGTGGGTGATCGAGCTGACGCCAGATACCATCGCTGTTAGCGGCTTTGACCTGAAACGTGTAGTTGCCGGGCGGTAAGTGCGTATAACTGGCGAATCGGCGATTCCCATTGTTTATCCAATCATTGTCAATACCGCTTAGTTTGTAGGCATACTGATTCCGTTCCGGCAAACCATACGTTAGCGCGACAAATTCAAACGAAAGGAAGTTTTCATAGTGAGCGAGTGTAAAGTGTTTACGACCCACTGGCTGAAGACTATCGCCTACTTTAAACGTAGTAATGTAAACCGGAAAGGGGTGGGTGTCGTTCTGGATGCTATCGGGATTGAAGCGAACCAGGCCATTCAGCGTGCCAAAGAAAAGCGAGTTTCCTGACTTCGAAACGGTGTTCACTTTGAAGTCGTTGCTTGGCAATCCATCATTATTGTCGTACGAGCGAAATGACTTTGTTCGTGGATCAAAGCGGCATAGCCCTTTATTCGTACTGAGCCACAAATAGCCGTTATTGTCTTCCGTTATGCCAATAATCCAGTTGCTGGGCAGGCCATCCTTTGTGGTAAGGTGTGAAAATGTGCCGGTTTTAGGGGTAAACCAGTTCAGGCCACCCCGGGTGCTGCCCAGCCAGATAATGCCGGATGGGTCTTCGTAAATAGTGCCTATCTCGTTGCTGTTAAGCTCTCCCGGTTTCTGCCCGGCGGTATAATGAGTGAACCGGCCCGTCCGGGGATTTAGCCGACTGAGCCCTTTTCCGCGGAGGGTCAGCCAGACATCACCCGTTTGGCTGACCAGCATACCATATATGTACTTTTCGGGCAGACCGCTCGTATCCGATGGATTATACTTGTAGTACGTGAATTTTGACGTAAGGGAATCGAACGAGGCTACCCCGCCTTCACCACTCAGCCAAAGAGTCCCGTTCCGGTCTCGTCCAACGAACTGGGCTGCAATTTCGGTTGGGAATTTAACGGAGCGGTTGGTCGTCTGATCAAGGCGGTAAAGGCCATCCCATGTGCCAAGCCACAGTATGTTGGGGCCACCCGGCAGCAAAGCATGGAGGTTATTTTTGTGCTGGGGCGTGTTGCCAAACAACCTTGCCGGAATTTCGGTCAAGCGATTGGTTCGCAAGTCTAATCGGTATAGGTTGTCCTGATTGCTGAACCAGACCCGTTGTTGTCCATCTACGGCCAGCGTCGCTACTTTGTTTTCGGGTAAATTGACGATTCCGATGCTATGCCTGATCTGATAGGTTGTAAACGGTTTCGTATTGATGGGCTGCATGTCGATACCATTATCGGTACCTGCCCAGAGCGTGCCGGCCCGGTCGTGATAAATGGCCTGTACGTTCATGCTCCCCAGACTATGGAGGGCGTTGGGATTGGGGAGATACGTAAATACCTGCGCTGTTTTAGGATCAATACGTTGTAAGCCATCCGTTGTACCCATCCAGATAAACCCCTGCCTGTCGCGGTGGAGGGCGTTCAGATACATATATTTATTGACCGTGCCTTTTGCCGCATAGGGTACAATTTTCAGGGGCCGGGCGCGAAGATCAAGCTGAAAAAGGCCTGTGCCAACCGCCCCAAGCCAGAGAACATCCTTGTCGTCCAGATAAAAAGAACAGAACCAGGGCTGAGTGCCGCTCGTCTTTTCAGCGGACAGCAATGTAAAGCGGCCGGTTTGCCGATCGAATAAATACAATCCTTGCGAGGTAGCCACCCAAAACCGGTTTTGCCGATCCTCGAAAACGGCTTTAACCGGAACCTCTCGTTTGGGCGATGGGTACAGCGTAAAGTGATGGGTAGCCGGTTCATAGCGTATGAGCCCGCCATACGAGCAAATCCACAGGGTACCCTGCCGATCCGCATACATAGATAGCTGGTTGTTCCACCAGTTTTCATGGTCAGTACGAATGGGGTGGTGGGTTACGTTGCCCGTTTGTTTATTGATCTCGTGCAGACCGGCCCCTTCTGTAACCACCCACAGCCGGTTTTGCCGGTCTTCACAAAGGCCCAGAATGCGGTTGTCGGTCAAGCTGCGGGTAGGGCGGGCAGGGTCCGTCTGGAAAACCTGAAATGAATAGCCATCATATTTGTTAAGCCCATCGTTCGTACCGAACCACATATACCCTTCCCGATCCTGAAGAATGCAGTTGACAGAGTTATTAGACAGGCCATTTTTGACGGATAAATGATCAAACTTGTCCGATGCTGGCTGCGCACTCGACGGAATTACTATAGGAGACAGAACAAATACGATGATAAACAACCTGAAACAACGCTCATGAGCCGATTCTAACCATTGGTAGGAATATGCCAAACGTTTGTTCATAGGGTGTTGAAGTCGAACTCTTCCGATAAAACTAATCGAAACGACGGGTTATACCTATTAGTGCCAGCACATCCGTCCAATGAGTGAAACAAAACAGGTAGCTACCCGGAGCCAATAGTAGGGAACGGTAAGTAAGATATAAAGTTTGTAGATTTTGTCGACATATTATCAAAATTAATCGTTTACGTCCTATTCTGAACAAGAGTACGCCCATAACATAGCCTTTGCTTGCCCCCTATTTAGAAACTCGTAGCTTTGCAGTTTCTAACCAAGTCATAAAATAGAGAAATGCCTTATCTCTTCACGTCTGAATCTGTTTCTGAGGGACACCCTGATAAAGTCGCCGACCAAATCTCCGATGCACTGATTGATAACTTCCTGGCATTCGACCCGGCCAGTAAGGTAGCCTGCGAAACGCTTGTTACAACAGGTCAGGTTGTACTGGCTGGCGAAATAAAAACGGATACTTATCTGGACGTACAGAAAATTACCCGCGATGTAATCCGTAAAATTGGCTATACCAAAAGCGAATACATGTTCGAGGCCAACTCGTGCGGTATTTTCTCGGCCTTACATGATCAATCGGCTGATATTAACCAGGGCGTTGACCGTAAGGTGGAAAGTGCCGATTTCGAAACGCTGGCCAATGCGCAGGGCGCTGGCGACCAGGGTATGATGTTTGGCTATGCCACCAACGAAACGGACAATTACATGCCCCTGCCGCTCGATCTGGCACATGCCATTCTGCGGGAGATGTCGAACATCCGAAACAACGAACTGGAGTTGATGCCGTATCTGCGGCCCGACGCCAAGTCGCAGGTGACGATTGAGTATTCCGACGACGATCAGCCTATCCGGATCGATACCATTGTCGTATCAACCCAGCACGATGACTTTGCCGACGACGATACGATGCTCAAGAAGATCAAGGATGATATCATCAACATTGTCATTCCCCGGGTAAAGGCGGCTCAGAAGGCCGAACTGCATGGCCTGTTCACCGATAATATTACGTATTACATCAACCCAACCGGTAAGTTCGTTATTGGTGGACCACACGGCGATACTGGTCTGACGGGCCGGAAGATCATCGTGGATACTTACGGTGGTAAAGGGGCTCACGGTGGGGGTGCTTTCTCGGGTAAAGATCCTTCGAAAGTAGACCGGTCGGCAGCGTATGCCACCCGACACATTGCCAAAAACCTGGTAGCTGCCGGTCTTTGCGACCAGGTGCTGGTACAGGTTTCCTATGCCATTGGCGTTGCCAAGCCCTGTGGATTGTACGTGAACACCTACGGCACCGCAAAAGTAGATATGCATGATGGTGCCATTGCCGAAAAAGTTGGTCAGCTCTTCGATATGCGTCCCTATGCTATTGAGCAGCGGCTGAAGCTGCGGAATCCTATTTATTCCGAAACAGCCGCTTACGGACATATGGGCCGCAAGAACGAGATCGTAAAGAAAACGTTTGGTTCGAACGGACAGACGAAAGAGGTTGAAGTGGAGCTGTTCACCTGGGAGAAACTGGATTTTGTCGATCAGGTGAAAACCGCTTTCGGTTTATAAGCCGTACTATAATGTGAGTAGTAACCCGCGTTTCGCTATAAACAGAACGCCACTCCAGTCCGGAGTGGCGTTCTGTATTTTTAACGTGTTAAGTTAGTTTATAACTCATCGGCCTCGTAGACCTCATCTTCTTCATCTACCCGCGACTTTGCTTCTGCGATGGCCGGGCTGGAAATGTCATTTCGTTTTTGTTTAAACCGGACAAGTTTATCTTTAAGAACGTCCATCACGCGGTCTGTCGCGCTCTCGAAACTCTTATCATGTTCTTTGACAAAGAGTTCTTTGCCGGGAAGCATCAGCCTCACTTCAACTATTTTCTCTTTGACCTTGTTGGAATCCGCACCTTCCAATCGAAGAAACACTTCTCCACCGATGATACGGTCATGGAACGTGTCTAATTTGTCGAGTTTTGCCTGGATGAAATCTAACAGGCTTTGGTCGGCCGTGAACTTAACGGCATGCATTTGTAGTCTCATTGTGTCGCTTTTAAGGTGAATTGATCAGAACATCAATGGACTATCTAAGTTTGGGTATAGTGACCACAAAGTCAATAGCAACTACGAAAGATGCAACCCTGTTTCACGGGTATTTATGTTACTAAAAGTTAATACTCTGTAACAGCACACGTTTACAGCATGATGTGAAACTGTTGAATGCAAAAGTTCTTGAAAAAGTATAATTCATCGATTTGACAAAACCACGCGTATCGGCTGATTGGGCCGTAACGTAATAAGTGGTTTTGGAACAACAAGCTGACCGGATACTCCCTGAAAATTGAAACACCTGACAAACAGAGCCAGCAAAATCTGCATTTCCATCAGCGCGAACTGATTACCGATACACAGACGCGGCCCTCCGCCAAAGGGTAGGTACGCGTAGGAGTGGAGTTTTTCTTTCGGTCCTCCCGGCGCAAATCGATCCGGGTCGAAACGTTCCGGCTCGGGCCAGTTGTCCGGATCGCGGTGGAGTAGATACGGGCAAACCAATGCTGTGTCGCCCGCAGGAATGGTGTACGGGCCTATGTGGTCGTCTTCCCGCGCCCGGCGGCTCATGATCCAGGCCGGTGGGTAGAGCCGCAACGATTCCTGAACAACCTGTAAGGTGTAGGTCAACCGACGAAATGCATCGGCTGAGGGGATTCGGTCATTGCCCAGCACCGCGTGGCTTTCGGCCTGCAGCCGGGCAAGTACGTCGGGGTGTTTGGTGAGCAGGTAAGTTGTCCACGCCATCGACACGGCCGTTGTTTCATGCCCTGCGGAGAATATCGTTACGCACTCGTCGCGCAGTTGCTGATTAGACATGCGTTCTCCCGTTTCCTCATCTTCGGCACTAAGCAGCATACCCAGTAAATCGTCTTTGTCTTCGTGCTGTTGCCGACGCTGGTCGATCAGACCATAAATGAATGTATCTACCTGCCGCTGGGCGCGTTTAGAGCGTTGATTTTGGGGTGTTGGCCAACTCATCGGAAAACGGATAGGCGATAACATCCGGCTGTTAGCCAGGTAATTGAGCGAGTCGAGCGCATGGGAAAGGCCATCGAGTTTGCCGTTGGTATCAGAACCAAACAACGTTTTGCAAACGATGCGCATCGTGACATCCATAAACGCCTGCGACACATTAACGGGTTCTTTTGGCTCGGCTGATTGCAGGGTATCGAGCCAGTTGGCTGTTTCGTCGATCATGGTTTCCGCCAGAGCTGCCAGTTTTTGACGATGAAACGCCGGTTGAGCCAGCCTTCGCTGCCGGCGCCAGAAATCGCCGTCGCTGGTTAACAGACCATTTCCCAAGAAGATTTTGAGGACGTCAAAGGCGGGCGAACGGCCATAATTGCGGTTATTTTCCTGCAAAATGTGCTTGCTGTCTTCGGGCTGGAACACCAGGTATTGATTCCGGCCACCAATGCGCAGATGGACAATCCGTTCCTGTTTTCGTTGCAGCGTTTGCAAAATAGTCAATGGATCGCGAACGAAGGCAAGGGTATTACCCAGAAACGGTAAGCCGGGATGAAGGGGAACCGGGCGGGTGGGAGCAGCAGTTGTTTCCATGAAAAAAGCCGTTCCGAACATCAGGTCGGAACGGCTATAAAGATACGGCGGAGGACTAAAAATCACTACGAATTCACGACCTCGCCCCCGTTGACGTGGATAACCTGACCGGTGAAATATGACGCATCTTCCGATGCCAGAAACACGTAGGCTGGTGCCAGTTCGGCGGGTTGTCCCGGACGTTCCATAGGCACCTCTTTGCCAAAGTTTTCCACCTCTTCCAAAGTTTTGGTGGCTACAATGAGCGGAGTCCAGATAGGACCCGGTGCTACGGCATTGACCCGGATGTTCTTCTCAACCAGGTTTTGCGACAACGACCGCGTAAAGGCCGTTACAGCTCCCTTGGTAGACGCGTAATCGATCAGCGCCTGGCTGCCCCGGTACGAAACAACCGACGTGGTATTGATGATACAATCCTGAGCGGCCATGTGCGGCAGAAACGCTTTTGTTAGCCGGAACATAGCCAGAATATTCAGCTCGAAGGTTTCGCGCATCTGCTGGTCCGAAATGCCTGTAAACTCTTTCTGCTCTACATGATTGGCCGCGTTATTCACCAGGATATTGACCCGGCCGTAGGTGTCGATGACTTTATCGACGGCCTCCTGAATAAAGGGGAGTTGCTTTAGATCGCCCGGAATAAGCAGACATTGCTGCCCTTCCGCTTCCACGAGTGATTTAGTCTTTTGCGCATCCTGCTCTTCTCGGGGATGGTAAAACAGAGCCAGATCGGCCCCTTCGCGGGCAAAGTGAATCGCTACCGCCCGGCCAATGCCTGAGTCGCCACCGGTGATTACGGCAATTTTGCCCCGCAGTTTATCTGCCCCCTGATAATTATCCCGAATGTAGATCGGTTGCGGGTCCATTTTATATTCCAGGCCCGGCTGTTCATCCTGATGCTGGGCTTTGGTTTCAATTTCCATTTGTGTCATAACGGGTTGAGTTAATTAGTCCAGTAAGTTAAAGGTGTGGCGTAAGCGTAACAGGCGTTAGGACTAACACCACTGCCTGTTTCTTTCTGGCACGGGTAAATACCCGCGCCAGAAAGAAACATTCGGTCAGGCATTCACAATCGTGCCGCCATTGGGGTGTAATACCTGTCCGGTGATGTAGGATGCATCTTCCGATGCCAGAAATACGTAAGCCGGGGCCACTTCGCTCGGCTGACCGGGACGTTTCATGGGCACATCCTTACCAAATTCCGCCACTTCTTCGGCACTGACCGAGGCTGGATTGAGCGGTGTCCAGATGGGGCCGGGAGCCACGGCATTGACTCGTATGCCTTTCGTGATGAGGTTGCTCGACAGGGCGCGGGTAAAAGTCATGATCGCCCCCTTTGTCGATGAATATTCGAGTAGGTCAGCGCGGCCCTGATAAGCAGTAATGGAGGTCGTGTTGATCACACAGTCCCCTTTTTGCAGATGAGGTTCGGCGGCTTTTGTAATCCGGAAGAACGAGTAGATGTTGGTTTCGTAGGTTGCCAGCAGGTCTTCGTCACGAATGTCTTCAAGTTCTTTGTGCTGAAGCTGAAGGGCCGCATTGTTGACCAGAATGTTCAGCTTGCCAAACTCGTTGAGTGTGTCGCTAACCAGTTGCTGGCAATGAGCTTCCTGCCGGATATCGCCTGGAAGCAGTAGGCACTTCCGGCCTTCGGTTTCCACGAGTGATTTAGTCTTTTGGGCGTCCTGCTCTTCGCGTTCCGTGTAGGAAATGGCTACATCGGCTCCCTCGCGGGCAAAGTGAACGGCCACCGCCCGCCCGATGCCCGAGTCGCCACCCGTAATCAGGGCTACTTTATCTTTTAATTTATTAGCCCCTTTGTAGGATTTGCGGATAAATTCCGGCTGCGGAGTCAGTTCGGCTTCAATGCCCGGCTGAATGTCCTGATGTTGTGGCGGAATGTCTATGTTCATAACGTTGCTGTTGGTTGTACTTACTTGAATAAGTCCAAAGCAACGGTGGTTGTTTTGACAAATCTATTAAAATGGTAGATTTTGATACGCCTGGACGAATTTGTAATATAGTACCTCCAAAAACCATATCACCATGAATATCAACGGCGACGCCACGAAAGCAAACACCTACGACGCCATTGTCATCGGCTCGGGGATCAGCGGGGGCTGGGCGGCAAAGGAACTCTGCGAAAAAGGGTTAAAGACGCTTGTGCTCGAACGGGGACGTGATGTCAAGCATATTGTCGATTACCCAACCGCCACGCTTAACCCTTGGGAGTTCAAGCATCGCAACCGCATGCCTGAGGCTTTCGATAAAGAAAATCCCGTTGCCACCAAATGCTACGCACTGGATGAAGGTACCGAGCAGTTTTTTGTCAAAGATGCTGAGCATCCGTATGTTCAGGAGAAGCCATTCGACTGGATTCGGGGCTATCAGGTGGGTGGGAAATCGCTGATCTGGGCGCGGCAGACGCAGCGGTGGAGCAAGTTCGATTTTGAAGCCAATGCCCGCGACGGAGCCGCCGTGGACTGGCCCATTCGCTACGAAGATATTGCCCCCTGGTACAGCCACGTAGAGAAATTTGTGGGCATCAGCGGCAATAAAGACGGGCTGGAAACCCTGCCTGATGGCGAATTTCTAAAGCCCTGGGAGCTGAATTGCGTAGAGAAGCACATTCAGAAACGAGTGGCCGAGAGCTATAAAGACCGACACGTGATCATTGGCCGGTGCGCTCACCTAACGGAACCCAAACAGATTCACTATGACCAGGGGCGGGCGCAGTGCCAGGCGCGGCACCTGTGCTACCGGGGTTGTCCGTATGGTGGGTATTTCAGCAGCAACTCGTCCACCATTCCATGGGCAGCCAAAACGGGAAAACTGACACTCCGGCCGGATTCGGTCGTGCATTCCATTATCTATGACGAAGCCAAAGGGAAGGCGACCGGCGTGCGGGTTATTGACACGCACACCAAACAGATGACGGAGTATTATGCCCGCATTATTTTCGTCAATGCGGCTTGTCTCAACACAAATCTGGTCTTGCTGAATTCAACCTCCCGGCGTTTTCCAACCGGGCTGGGTAACGACAGCGGTGTACTTGGCCGTTACGTCGCTTTCCATAACTACCGGGGCAATATTGTGGCCGATTATGAAGGGTTCGAAGACGGCTATTACTATGGTCGTCGCCCGACGACGGCCTTTATGCCCAATTTTCGGAACGTTCGGAAGCAGGAAACGGATTTTCAGCGCGGTTACATGGTGGCCTTCAGTGCGGCTCGTGGCGGCTGGAGCCGGGGCGCGGGTCAGGAAGGCTTTGGGGCCGACTTCAAAGACAAACTAAGCGATCCCGGTGCCTGGCATGTGTTCATGATGATGCAGGCCGAAACTGTTCCGCGTTATGAAAACCACGTGCGGCTCAGCCGCGACCAGAAAGACCCATGGGGTATTCCGCAACTGATAACGGCTATCGACTACACCGACAATGACGTGAAAGTAATGAAGGACTTTCTGGAGCAGGGTGCCGAGATGTTGGAAAAATCGGGTTGTAAGCATATCAATCCTTACGACGATCACCGAAATCCGGGCCTTGACATTCACGAGATGGGTGGGGTGCGTATGGGCCGCGATCCAAAGACCTCGCTGCTCAATAGCCATAGTCAGCTGCATAGTGTGAAGAATGTGTTTGTTACCGATGGCGCGGCCATGACGTCTACCGGTTCGCAAAATCCGTCGATTACCTTCATGGCCCTTACTGCACGGGCGGCTAATTTTGCCGTGAGCGAGATGAAAAAGGGCAATCTGTAAAAAATGAGACGGATCGGGCGGGAGTGCGTTGATCCGTTAAGGCCTTATTTACGGTAAAAAAATCTGAATTGAGCTTTTGATGTCAGGCGGGTATACCGCCAAAATCCAGACAACACGATTTAAAAGTAATCCTTAACGACAATGTACACGAAACCCATTCTGTTTGCGCTCGTAACCTTATGCAGCCTGCTTACCTTCGACGGGAAAGCACAAAGTAAAGACCAGGCTGCTGTAACGCAGTCTGTTGATCAACTACGGGCACTCATGATCGACCCCGATAAAGCGAAGTTAGAAGCGCTGGCATCGGATGAACTGAGCTACGGGCATTCAAACGGGAAGCTGGAAGATAAAAAAGCCTTTGTCGAAGCGCTGATGAACGGCTCATCGGATTTCAAAACCATTGACCTAACGGAGCAAACGATCACCGTGGTGGATAACACGGCTTTTGTTCGGCACAAACTCATGGCTGAAACCGCCAATGACGGCAAGCCGGGTACGGCCAAATTATCGGTGCTTCTTGTGTGGATCAAACAAAAAGGGAACTGGAAACTACTGGCCCGTCAGGCTGTTAAGATTTAGTAGCTGAAGTGCCATGACATAAATAAGCCCGCCAGAAGTCTGGCGGGCTTATTTGATATAAAACCTATGATAACTAGTCAGTAAAGAGAAACAATTCAGTTTGTATAACTCTCCTGAACTCACCTGTACGGTAACTGGAAGGTAAGTAGACGGCGGTCTATTTTTTCAGTGTTAGTTGTAACGAGCTGTCATTGATCTCAAATGTCTTGTTTTTTAGCAACTTCAGCACTTCGGCACTAGCCAGTAAAGCGGGGCCATAGCCATGAGCCGCGTAAGGGTTAATGGGCCGATGGTAATAAAAGGCCGGATCAAAACCCATCCCCGTCCCTACACATACTCCTTCAACCTGGCCATTATCCGTCACCTTTGTTGATAGCGCATTCCAGCCGAGCAGGGTAGCCGGAGCATACGCCAGCGGGTCGAGCCAGCCCTGGTTGATGGCGTGGGCAAAGGCATAGACGTAGATCGCCGTTGCCGATGTTTCCAGATACGAATCGTGGCGGTCGAGCAACTGGTGCCAGAACCCCGAACCCGATTGCTGAGCCGCCAGTCCTTTGGCATGAGCTTTCAGCAAGTCCAGCATGGCCGGGCGGCCAGGGTGATTGGCGGGCAGGGCGTCCAGCAGTTCAACGGCGGTCAGGATACCCCAGCCATTGGCCCGTGCCCAGTGAAACTCCGGGTGCACGCTCATGCCCTCAACCCAGCCGTGCATGTATAAACCTTTCTGCTGGTTGAACATCCGTTTCGAAAACTGCGTAACCTGTTTCACGGCTTCGTCAAAATACTTCTTATCGCCGGTGAGTTTACCCATTTGCGCCAGGGCTGGTACGCTCATAAACAGATCATCGAGCCAAAGCGTGTTAGGCTGAGGACGGTTCCGGGCCAGCGTACCATCGGCCAAACGATACTCTTTGGTCTGAATATAGTTGATGTAATTGTCGATCATAGGTCGGAGATTGGCCTTTACACCCCCGGCGCGACTAGCCTTGATCATAGCGGCACACATGGCACCGGCATCGTCGAGGGCATGGGGAGCCAGTACTGCCCGCATGGGTGTGTTGGCGGTGGGGTCGGCCGTTACCTGTGCACGAAAATAGGGCACCTGCTGGGCGATGAATTCCAGCCGTTTGTTGGTATAGTCGACATAGCGGGCGTCGCCGGTAGCTTCGCTGGCCAGCAGCATACCCGCATAGGTGACACCCCATTCATAACTGATCAGCCGAAAATCGCCGGGTTTAAAGATGGCGTTGGGATTGAAGGAGCCGCCGGGTGTTATGTCCTTTTTTGTTTCTTTGTCAATGAGTTGTGTTGGGGTGTTGGCATCCAGATACGTATAAATTCGATCAATGACTTTCTTGACATCTTCCGGTTTGGGCTGTCCGTAGGGAACCGGATAATCGGGCTGTAACAAGTGCAGAGGGGTCGTCGAATCGTTGGCTTTGGGCGCACCAGGTTGGGCATAAAGTGTACTGCCGGTGAGCAGACTGGCGACTACCAAACCCCATGTGCGGTTTGAAAGACCAGTTTTGGATGGGTAAATAGACATGATGATTGGTTAAATCAGGCGTTCTTACTGTGTACTCCTGGCGGTTGGGTGATACGAAAACAGGGGTCAAAGATTATGAAACTTTGTCGGGTTTCTATCATGTACACTCCTGTAACCCATTAAATAAGGTATAGAGAGCCGTAAACTTTCAAGCCGATAACCGGGTTTTCCAAGACACGACATATCTCGTCAACTTATTCAATTGTCGTTTTAGTTATGGCAGAAAACAGTAAAACCGCCCTGATTACCGGCGGCTCGAAAGGCATCGGTTACGGTATTGCCGAAGTGCTTATCAACGAAGGTATTAAAGTAGCCATCACCAGCCGTTCATCGGTAGCCGCTGAATTGGCAGCGGCTAAACTGAATGAAATAAAGCCCGGCTTTGCACTCGGTATTGCCGCCGACGTGCGCGACCTGGCCTCGCAGCAAAAGGCGGTCGACACGGTTCTGGAGCAGTGGGGCCAACTCGATTATGTAATTGCCAATGCGGGTGTCGGCCATTTTGCGCCCATTCAGGAACTGACCCCGGAGCAGTGGCAAGAAACCATCGACATCAACCTGACCGGAGTATTTTACACGGCTAAAGCCACCCTCGATGCCCTCAAAAAAACAGAAGGGTATTTTATTTCCATAGCCAGTCTGGCGGGGACTAATTTCTTCGAGAAGGGAGCGGCCTACAACGCCAGCAAGTTTGGTCTGGTAGGGTTTTCGCAGGCCATCATGCTTGACCTGCGTAGCGAAGGCATCAAAGTAACTACCATTATGCCCGGCTCCGTGGCCACGTATTTCAATGATCACGAGCCAAACGAAAAGGACGCCTGGAAGATACAGCCCGAAGACATTGGCCAGATTGTGTCCGACCTGATTCATATGCCCGCCCGTACGCTTCCAAGCAAAATTGAAGTACGCCCAACCCGGCCGGGAGGAAAGTAGGTATTGGTTGATTGGTTACCTGGTGAAGTTAGTGAATCGGGATGATTGGTGAAGTAAGTAACGACTTCACCAATCATCCCGATTCACTAACTTCTCAATAATTGCCAGGCTTCCTCGTTGCCCTGCTGAACCGCAAGGTCCAGAGCTGTCAGGCCGCGAACGTCCCGAATCGTGGTATCGGCACCCTGTTCCAGAACTAGTTTTACCAACTGATTCCGGCCAAACAACGTAGCGAACATCAGGGCCGTACCGCCATTGCCGTTCTGTATATTTAAGTCGGCTCCGTGTTCGATCAGGAGTTTGGCCACTTCGGGGTAACCTTTAAAACAAACACCCATCAGGGCCGTATTGCCACTCATATCCTGGGCGTTTACGTCAGCTTTGGCTGCCAGCAGGACTTTCGTAGCTTCCAGCTGGCCGTCGTAAGCGGCTATAATCAACGGCGTAAATCCTTTGCCGTTCTGGTAATTGACATTCAGGCCGGTTTCGAGTAATTGATTGATCAGGGCGACATCGCCCCGGCGGGCGGCATCAATAAGCAGGTCTTCGGGTTGGGCTGACGAAAAAGACATAAACGGGGTTTATTGAAAGCGTCTGAAATGGATTGCTGATAGGTAAACAAGGTACAATGGATCGTTTGTTTTAAAAACGCTTTTATGACAGTCCGATTCGGCATAGATGTTTTCTTGGAACAGGTAGCTGTTTATCGACACCATCGGCTGGCATTTCTCACCAACCAGGCAGCTACAACGGCTTCGTATACGCCATCCCGGCAGGCTTTGTACCAGGCTGGCTTCCCCCTTATTAAATTGCTTTCGCCTGAACATGGCCTGGAAGCTGTCGGCGAGGACGGCAGACCCATGCGCGATGGCATGGATGGGTTGACCGGCTTACCTGTTATTAGTCTGTACGGTGATAAACTTCAGCCATCAGAGGAAGATCTGGCCGATGTTGATACCGTTCTGGTGGATTTGCCCGATATCGGTTGTCGATTCTATACCTATCTGTGGACGCTCACGCACGTAATGGAAGCCTGTGCGCTTCATCAAAAAAAGTTGATCCTGCTCGACCGGCCGAATCCGCTCTCCGGCCGTATGGATTTGGCAGAAGGGCCAATGCTGGATGAGGGCAAATGTGCGTCCTTTATCGGGCGCTGGTCCATACCCCTGCGGCATTCCTGTACAATGGGTGAACTGGCCCGGTTTTGGCAGCAGGAGCGCCTGCCAGCGCTGGCCCTCACCGTCGTCAGGGCTGAAGGGTGGCAACGCCATCAATTTGTTGCGGACTGGCAGCCTTCATTTATACCGACATCTCCGGCGATGGTGAGTGCCGAAGCGGCCCTGCTTTACCCGGGGCTGGGCTTGCTGGAGGCTACCAACCTGAGCGAAGGACGTGGGACCGCCACACCCTTTCGGATAACGGGTGCGCCCTGGCTGGATGCCCACCAACTGGTGGCCCTTTTCAATGGGCAAGACGTGCCAGGGACGGTGGCAAGAGCCATCACGTTTACACCCCAAAGTGGTAACTATACCGGGTTGTTATGTCAGGGTGTTATGGTACATGTGGTCGACAAAAGCCGCTTTCGGCCGGTGTTAACAGGCTTGCTCATTATCAGGCTCGTACGCGATCAGTATCCCGACCAGTTTCGCTGGGCACCTTATCCCACGCATGTCAACCCGACCGGAAGTCGGCATCTGGATAAGCTGCTGGGTATGCCAAACGCTGAGGGATTATTCGATCTCCCGCTGCCAGCGTTTGTAAAATCCCTTCACATGTTGTTGAGGTGCGAGACGTGGAAGGAGCTGATGAAATCGTATTTATTGTATTAGTTTTTGGCGTGGTGTCGCTTCTGAGAAGCGACACCACGCCAAAAACTAATACTACTACTTTTGTACGGCTTTGATTGCCTGTCCATCCCGAATTTCTTCCGAAGCCTTCTTAACGATGGAAGTCCCGGCCTGTAAATCGCCAAAGACTTCAACCAGACTGTCTACGACATTACCTTTCTGAACCGATACCCATTGCGCCCGGCTGTCGTTTACCTTGATCACAAACATCTTTTCGCTCGAACTAACCACCGATGTAGTTGGCACAAACAGCGTTTTGCCCGACCGCTCCACCGGCATCATTACTTCGGCATACATACCTGATTTGAGTTCGTGGGATGCATTAACGACATCAAATTCGGCCATCATGGCCCGGTTCGTTTCAACCAGGCTCTCTGCCGAACGGGCCAATTTTGCGTTGAACCGGCGGTCAGGCATGGCGTTGACCGAGAATGAAACGGTGCTTTTCTTCTGAAGTTGATTGGCAAACGTCTCCGGAATGGCAACGGTCAGTCGTAACGTCCGGCTGTCTTCCAGCACGAACAGCGGCTTGCCGCTATCACCTGCGCCAACCAACGCACCAGGGCTGATGTTCCGTTCTATGACCATGCCGTCGAAAGGAGCCGTAATGGTGAGGTACTGCCGAAGCTCCGTTTTGGCCTGGTAGTTGGAGCGTGCCGCCTGAACCGTACCCCGCGCTACGGCCACCATAGCACTGTCGGCCTGCATTCTTGCCAGTGCCTGATCGAGTTCATTGGCCGACACGGCTCCCTCCATTTTTGCTGTTTGGACCAGCCGGGAGTAGGTCAGTTTGCTGGCCCGCGCCCGTGTTGTCTGTTCGACCAGCGTGGCTTCCTGCGCCTGAACCTGCGCCTGCGCCTGGCTGAGTTCCGATATGACTTCGGGCGCGTCGAGTCGGGCGAGTACCTGCCCTTTATGCACTACGGTGCCCCGGTCTACAGACACATCGCGCACAAATCCTTTTACTTTGGCATACATGCTCACCCGATTCCAGGGTTTCAGCTCGCCCGGCAGGGTAACGCGGTTGCTGGGCTGCAAAGCCTGTACCGACGTTACTTCAACCTGTTGAATAGCCGGTTCGCTGGTCTCGGCCGGTTTATTATCGCTGCTGGCCGATGTGCAGGCCGTAAACCCAACGGCAAGGGAGGTTATTCCAATTAGTGTTATGAGCAGTTTCATATAGATGATGTTTGAGCCCTGGTGTTAATTCACGAATTGATTTGGACTAAGTTCCCTGTGGTAAAATTTGCTTTCCGGATCATCGGGATCGAGGGAGACCGACTGTGTTGTGGCTTTGGCCTGGAACTGGGTGAAGACACAGGGCAGAATCAGCAGGGCCGCCAGCGTAGAGGCTATAAGACCGCCAATAACGGCCTGACCAAGCGGGGCAATCTGGTCGCCCCCTTCGCCCAATCCCGACGCCATCGGCACCATCCCGGCAATCATCGCAATACTGGTCATCAGAATAGGACGAATCCGACTGTTGGCGGCCAGCACCACGGCCCGCCGGGTATCACCGATTTCGAGCCGCAGATTTTCGGCGTTGGTTACCATCAGAATGGCATTGGCTACCGACACACCTACCGACATGATCAGACCCATGTACGATTGCAGGTTGAGCGTTGCACCACAGGCCAGCAGCATCAGTAAAGCTCCCGCTACGACAGCCGGAATGGCCGCTAAGATCACCAGCGATAATTTAAACGACTGGTAGTTGGCCGCCAGCAGCAAAAAGATAATCACGATGGCTACGAGCAGACCGGTCTGTAAACTGCTCAGCGTATCGGCCAGCAGGTTGGTCTGTCCACCCAGCTCAACGAGTACGCCACGGGGCGGTTCGCCCGCTTCTTTAATGGCCTGTTCGACGGCCTTCCGGGCGGTGCCGAGGTCTTTCTTCTGCAAATTGGCGGTGATGGTTACGAGTCGGTTCGGTCCGGCGCGGTCATACTCGCCGGGAGCCGTACCTTCCGAAAAAGTAGCTACATCGGAAAGTAACGGATGCATCGCGCCACTTTTCAGGGGTATGTTGCCAATGTCGCTGGCACTGCTCATCTGGTATTCCGGAATCTGCACCTGCACCTGGTATGCCAGCCCTTTCGACTCATCGAGCCACAGGTTTTTGTCCGTAAAGCGGCTGGATGAAGTGGCGGCAACCATAGACCGGGCTACCTGCGTGGAGGTAACGCCCAACTGTCCGGCCCGTTCGCGGTTCATCGTGACCTTAAGCACCGGGTAAGCCAGTGGCTGGGCAATCTGCACATCGCGCAGGAAGTCGATTTTGGCCATTCGTTCCCGAATTTTATTGGCAAAACGTCCCGCTTCGCTCAGGTCTTTGGCCGCTACCGTCACTTCGATGGGTGTCGATGCACCCTGACTCATGATTTTCTCGGTCAACTCAATAGGCTCGAAGGAAATGTTGGCCGCTGGTAATTCTTTGGCAATCCGAGTCCGAAGTTCTTCTTTGAGATTGTCCATGTTTACCGGATGATCTTCCTTGAGCGATACCTGCAGCACCGCTTCGTGCGGGCCGCTGTTGAAGACGAAAATGTTGGACGTACCGTAACTCGATGGTACCGTACCGACATAAGCCGACGAAATCTCGACCGCGTCTTTCCCCACCGCTTCTTTGATGATATCGAGTACCTTGAGGGTGGCCATTTCCGTTCGCTCTACCCGCGTACCGTCGGGAATACGCAGACGCATCTGAAATTGATGGCTGTTGCCGTGGGGCAGGATATCCGTTCCGATAACCATGAAACACACTACGATAATGGCAATGGTACCCGCCAGATAGCCGCCCACAACCAGCCCCCGGCGGTTGAGGACTTTCTCGAGCAGCGATGAGTACCGCTGCTTGAATTTCTCAAAGCCTTTGGCGTTCGCTACCGGATGAGCCCCTTCGTCCAGCATGGCGTGCCGTTCCTGCGCGTCGAGGGCAAGCGTAGGCGCTTCGTGGGGCGGATGGCTTTTCAGCAGCCAGTTGGCTAATACGGGTACGAACGTCTGCGAGAGCAGAAAGGACGCAATCATGGCAAAACCAACGGACAAAGACAGGGGTAAAAACATGGATCGCGGTACGCCACTCATGACGAAAGCCGGCGCAAAAACGGCCAGAATAGCCAGCAGGATCAGAAATTCCGGGAAAACTATTTCCTTACAGGCATCCCAGATGGCTACGGCCTTGGGTTTCCCAGTCTCCAGATGCTGGTGAATATTCTCAATTGTTACCGTGGCCTGATCTACCAGAATCCCGATGGCCAGTGCCAGCCCCGATAGGGTCATGATGTTGATGGTCTGACCGCATAGGTTGAGCATGATCACCGCCGACAGAATCGAGATCGGAATGGTCACGACCACGATAATCACACTGCGCCAGTCGCGGAGGAAGAGCAGTACCATCAGACCCGTTAGTACCGCGCCGAGGATACCCTCTGTCACAAGGCTTTTCAGGGCGTTGGTCACGTATACAGACTGGTCGAATTCGTACGAAATCTTGACATCTTCCGGCACCGCAGCCCGAAGCTCCGGCAGGGCTTTTCGGATGTTGTTCACCACATCGAGGGTGGACGCGTCTGATTTTTTGACCACCGGAATATACACCGCCCGTCGGCCATTGACCAGCGCGTAACTCACCGTAACGTCGGCACCATCTTCTACCGTACCTACGTCCCGAACGAATACCGTGGGGCCGGAGCCTACCCGGATGGGAATATTCAGGAAGTCCTCGGGGCGTCTGACCAGTGAGTTTACGGGCGTCATCAGGGCTTTGTCGCCAATGCGTATATTCCCCGCCGGAGAAGGCTGGTTGTTGGTAATGATCGCTTTGATGACCTCTTCGGGTGTGAGCTGGTAGCTGCGAACCAGTTGCGGATTGACCTTGATAACAACCGTGCGTTGGTTACCGCCGAAGGGTGGAGGACTGGACACGCCCGGAATACGTGAAAACATAGGCCGCACCCGCGACGACGCATAATCCTGAATCTCGTTCAGCGACCGGCTTTGGCTCTCAAAAACCAACTGTCCTACCGGCACCGAACTGGCATCGAAGCGCACCACCTGGGGCGGCACCGTTCCTTCCGGCATGTACGCTTTCGCCCGGGATACGTTATTGGCGACCTCGGCTGCTGCCTGTGCCATATCGGTGCCCGGATAAAACGAGAGTTTAATGAGCGACAGCCCCTGAATAGTCTTCACATCGATGTCCCGGATACCGGACACATACAGAAAGTGATCCTGATAGCGGGTGGCGATGAACCCGTCCATCTGGTCGGGGGCCATACCGCCATAGGGCTGCACCACATAAATGGTGGGCAAATCGAGATTCGGAAAAATGTCGACTGGAATGGTAAACAGCGACATCACCGAAAAAAACAGAAGCCCCAAAACCGCCACAACCACCGAAATGGGTTTACGAAGCGCAGAACGAATGATATTATACATACTATTTTGTGTAGAGACGCAATCCCTTGCGTCTTGTATACGGATGGTTTTGGCTAATGCATGGAATACGCAAAGGATTGCGTCTCTACAAGACCTGGTTCATGAATAGCGATAAATCGCCATCGGCGGCAGCTTTCAGAAGCAGGAACCGCCACACGTTGCTGACGGCTACATACCCGTCAACTTCGGCGCGGTTGAGCGTAAGGACACTTTGCAAGAGGGTAGGTAAGTCTGTCAGTCCGCTCTCGTAGCGCGATTTCGCCTGATTATAGGCCTGCCGGGCAGCCTGGAGTTGAATGGGAGCCTGCCGGGCCTGTTCGAGCGCCACCTGATACTGGGTGTCGGCTTCCTGATACTGTCGGGTAATTTGCAGGCGCTGGGTGTTCAGCAACTGCCGCGACCGCTCCACCTGATAGAGTTCGGCTTTATAGTCCTGCCTCACCCGAAACATATTGGTGAGATTCCAGCGGGCCACTACGCCAACCAGATAGTTACCCACCTGATAGCCGAGGCCATTGAGCTGATTTGTCTGGAAAATATCGCCTTGATTGGAAAAGCCCGAACCCCGTGCGTTGCCCGCTCCAACCAGCGAAATCAGCGGCATGCTCGATCGCTGCGTAGCTAGACTTCGGGCCGCTGATAGCTTGATCTGCGATTCGAACAGCCGTAACGTCGGGTTTTTGGGCGAAATAGAATCGGTGAGGAATGTGCCGTTGGGGAGAGCGGTGTAAAAACGCATGCTGTCGACCCGCATGTCGTTCTGAAGTTGTCCCGCCAGTTCGGAAAGCCGCAGCCGCTGTACCTGTTCCTGCTGCTGGCTGTTCAGGAGAAGCAGTCGCGCCCGAACGGATTCGGCGGTAGCCAGCGAACTATCGACGCCCGCCCGCATCCCCGACCGGACGCCCGCATCGACCACCCGTTTGAACGTTTGTGCCCGTTCCAGATTGCTGCGCTGGATCTGGACCAGCTTCTGGTTAATGAGCAGGAGTAAATACGCGTCGATAGTGCGGACCTGGTGCTGAAAGATTTCGTTTTCGTAGTCGGCCTCGCTTCGTTGCAGATCGGCTTGAGCGGTGCCCACGCTGGCTTTGATTCGCCCGAATGTGATGGCCCGCCATTCGATGCTGGCACTGGTATAGCTGCCAAAGCTAGCCTGTGAAATCGCCATTGGGCGCACCCCGCCGGAAGTAGAGATGCTGGTGCCTTCGTTGGGGAAGAACGAGTTGTTCAGGCTGTTGCTGGTGGCGTAAGTGTACTGATCCTGCAGGATGACCACCGGGAGGAATTCTGTCTGGCTGGCCTGTAAACGTCGCTGAGCGCTGCTAACCTCGGCCTGTTTCGCTTTCAGGAACGGATACTGCCGAACACTCTGATCGACTACCTGTTTGATGTTCAGTAATTGCCCCATAGAGGGGAGGGTGAGCAGGCTTGTTCCCAGCAGCAGGAGCCAGCCCGTTTGTTTTGGGTGCGGGAAGCGGTTATAAAACCGCTTTGGGGCACAGAGGAAAGATGCGTGTTTCATGCACAACTACCCGACCGTTTCTAAACAAGTCCCCGGTCGAGTGTTGGCAAAGCACGAACCCAAATTTGGAAACATTTGGGAAAAAGGGCATCCGGCCGAAATATTGAGCGGAATTCTATGGAAATCAGTGACGAAAGAGATCTTTTAAGGCTTTAAGTTTACTTTTCGGCCACTGTTCGCAGCCTCATAGATGCCTTCGATCACCTGTATATCTTTCCGGCCCTCTTCGCCCGATATGTGGGCGGGCAAGGGCTTATTGGTTAGTATGTGCTGAGCGATATCATCTATCTGAGCCGCCTGCTGATTGACAACCGGAAAGTTAAACGCGGCCTCACTGGTTCGGCCTTTGAAAGGACCGTAGCTTAGCGCTGGCTCCAGTTCGAAATAACCCTCATCGGCCGAAGCATAAAATCGATCGATGTTACAGTTTGAGGTGCAGGAGGAGGTGCAGATGGCCCCGCTGGGAAAATACAGCTGCCAGGTAATATTTTCCTCTACCTCTTTAAACAAATCAGGCATGGTGACCGGTCCGAACTGAGCGGTAACCGCCACGGGTTCTTCCCCCAGCACATAACGGCTGCTTTGAATGCAGTAAACGCCCAGGTTCATCAGCGGCCCACCGCCTGCAATGGCTTTTTTCAAATGCCAGTCGTCGGGAGGTATACCGGCTAACCGATACCCTAACGAAGCCTCAATCAGGCGTACCTGTCCAAAGACTTTCTGTTGACCCAATCGTTTTAGCTCAATGTGGTAGGGGTCGTAATGTAACCTGTATCCTACCGCTAACTGGACACCGGCCTTTTGACAGGCATCAATCATTTCCTGGCAGTCCTTCCGGGTAAACGCCATTGGTTTCTCGACGATAACATGCTTACCTGCTTTGGCTGCGCGCAGGGTGAATTCTTTATGCAGGCCGTTAGGAAGGGTGATGTACACCAGATCGATGTCCGGATTGTTGATGAGTTGATCGAAATTCTGATAGGTATAACTATTCTTGTCCGGTATCTTGAACTCGTTCTTCCACTGAGCCGCTTTGGCGGGTGTGCCCGTCACGATACCCGCCAGACGGCAGGATTGCGATGCGGCTATCCCGCCTTTAAGGACATTTGCGTAACGGCCTAGCCCGCAGAGCGCAATGTTCAACTTTTTATTATCAATGACGCCCGCTCGTTTCCGGACCATCGCCGGAAGTGAGGACACCGTTAGGGAAGCGCCCAGGCCCCAGCCAATTTGCTCCATAAACGTACGTCTTGAATAAGTGGTCCTACGCATAAGCTTGGTATCCTGATGTGAAATCTCGTTTTAACAAAAGTACTCAGGTGGTCGCCGGGCCGCTCGGTTATTCCATAAGCGGACTAATGAGGGGACAAGCGAAATACGGCAATGCAAGGAAATGTGAAAAAATGAACGTTTATTGAATCATCGTTTTACTGCGTGTTCGCTGGTATCAGATTTGGACACAGAATTAACCGCATGGGAGAAACAAATTTGGCTACCCTGAACACAAAGCCTCACTTTGCCATTTTGGATGGATTGCGCGGGGTGGCTGCCCTGGCTATCGTCATCTTTCATTTTATGGAGTGGGTGTATCCCGATGCCAGCCGTAATTTCATCGCCCATGGTTTTTTAGCCGTCGATTTCTTCTTTTGCTTATCGGGTTTTGTCATCGGCTACGCCTATGACGACCGCATCCGTCAGTTGGGACTCGCTGCGTTTTTTAAACTACGGCTGATTCGATTGCATCCTCTTGTAATCCTGGGATCAGTTTTAGGATTACTGGGTTACCTGTTCGATCCCTTTGCCACTCAGCCCGGTTTGCTGAGTCGGGCAGACGTGTTTCTAACCTTTGTTTGCTCGTTGTTCCTCATTCCGTTTCCCATCATGAAAGAGCGGGCTTTCAACCTGTTCGGTTTCAATGCGCCGGCCTGGTCTTTATTCTGGGAATACGTGGCCAATATCCTCTATGCGCTTGTCCTGTATCGGATCAGCCGTCGCTATCTGACGGTGTTCATTGTCCTGGCGGCAGTAGTCCTGTTCTGGGTTAGCTACCGGGCCGGTAATCTGCTGGGCGGTTGGGCCGGGTCTAACTTCTGGGATGGGGGTGCCCGAATCGCATATTCGTTTCTGGCCGGACTATTCATTTACCGGGCCAACTGGATTTGGAAAAATAACCTTGGCTTCCCGGGTATGGCCATGTTGCTCATCCTGGCCTTCCTTATGCCCTTCACCCAATGGAATTGGTTGACGGAACTGTTCATTGTGTTGCTGTATTTCCCGATCTTGATTGCGGCTGGTGCGGGGGCTATCTTGTCGCCTGGACTAAAAAAACTATGTGTGTTCCTGGGCAGGCTTTCCTATCCACTTTATATGACCCACTACGGAGCAATGTGGATATTTGGAAGCTATCTGGCCAGCCATAAGCCGGATACCTTGCAGCTGTCACTGATTATAGTTACCGGAACCATGCTTCTTGGGGCGTTTGCCTATTCGGTATTGGTCGTTTACGATGAACCTATTCGGCGGAATTTAGGGGGGCACCGGTAGTCGAAATGACACACTACTTATTTGGAAATGAGTGATTCGGTGCGAATAATGGCCGCGTTGCGGACTAGTGTTCGTAGTCCTTTCATACCTGGCAGGATACAACCTATTCCTTCACCAATTCCTCCAGCATAGCGGTCAACTCCTGAATGGACAGGTCCCGGCCAATCATGATCTTGTTGGCATCGAGCAGGACATTGTCGGGCATGTTATTTACCGCATAGTCTTTTGTAATAAGCGGAGCATCCATAAAATCCTGTACCTGAATCCAGGGCAGTGGAAACTTCGTCAGGGCGTCCTGCCCGTACAGTTTGTCAAATTCAACGGATACGGTAACCAGTTCCAGTCCCAGCGGGTGGTATTTTTGGTAAAGCTTTATTAAATCGAACTGGCGTTTGCGGCAGCTAACCAGATGCCGCGTGGAGAAGTCGATCAGAATAAACCGATTGGTCAGGTCGGCTAAGCGGGCGGGCTTCCCCGTTGTCGTTGGCAGGCTGAAATCAGGCGCTTTTTTACCCAGTTGTTTTTGTTCCAGTTCGGCTTTGATGCGCTGGTAGGAGGGGTACGAAGCAAACGTCGGCAGTTTGTTGAATAAAGCCAGTGTTTGCGTGTAAGAGAATGTGCCTGATGCAAAGCGGTACCAACTGGATGCCAGGGTAGGCTGTTCGAGAATGAGGTTCACCAGGTCATTCCGATCAAGCATTCGCAGGGAGTCTGCCTTATTTTCGAGGGTGAAGGCCGTGAGTGAATCGCCAGTCAGGAGGGCATTCATCATCGTCTGCTGATCATCTGGGTCAAGGTCCCGCCAGTGTTTTGAACGGCTCAGCTGCTCGGGCCAGGATTCGCTGCTGGCCGAACCGGTAATAATAGGCGGCAGAAAATTACCCGACTCGACTCCGATTGACAGTTTAGGCGAGTCGATAAAAAACTGAATATCTTCGTTACGACCATCGACCCAAAGATAAGCCGCACAGGGTTCGGCTAGGTTCATGGTGAAGGTGGCGCTGCGGTTCACAATCGTAGTCGTGTCGATAACGGGTGGGCCCTGAAGGGGTTTGGCCACCACCATCGCTTGTTTTCCTTCCCATTCTTTGGAAAAGAAACCGCTTATCGTAGTGGTAAACTGCGCATGAATATGACCCGACAGGCTCAGGAAAAGGATGGTGAAAAACCAGACGGGTGTTTTGTGTTGCGTTTTTCGCTGATTCATGTGTTTGCCTGAATCCATGTGGAATACGTAAACTATCCGGCTGTTAATCTGCTTGTCAGGTTGTATCTGAAACGACTGTTGACTTGTTTTCGTCTGCCTGTTGAGGAAGGGAGGAGTGAATAGTGAAAAAACTGAAAGTTTCTCTTGACTCTCCCCTTACGTCATAGCCTACTTTTGTTTTGTCACTCAGCAACGATGTGTTTATGCGGGAATATTCAGTGAAAAAACTGGCGAAACTAGCCGGTGTCAGTGTGCGCACGCTGCACCACTATGATCGTCTGGGCTTGTTGAAACCGTCCATCCGTACCGAGGCCAGGTACCGGTTGTATGGCGAAAAAGAGTTGATCCGACTACAGCAGATTCTCTTTTACAGGGAACTTGATTTTTCATTGACCGACATTAAGGCGGTGCTGGATGCGCCGGATTTCAATGTGCTGGATGCGCTGGAAAATCATAAACAGGCGCTGAAATCCAGACAGCAACGACTCGAAACGCTGCTCGTGACGATTGACAAAACGATTTTAACTTTAAAAGGAGATCGAATCATGTTAACCAACGGAGAATTGTACAAAGGATTTCCCAAAGGGGATGTGTATCGAAAAGAAGCCGTTGAAAAATACGGCGCTGCGGTTGTAGAGGAGTCGGAGGAGAAGCTGCGGAGGATGGGCAACCCCGACTTTACCAAGCTTAAAGCCGATCAACTGGAAATTGCTCAGACACTGGCTGCAATGCTGCATCTGGACCCAGCCAGCGAGGCTGTGCAACAGCAGATTGCCCGGCATTACACCAACATTCGGGGCTTCTGGGGCGAGTCGGTTTGCCGGAGCCGAAACATGGCCGAGGCTTATAAAGGTCTGGCGCAACTGTATATCGATGACCCTCGGTATACGATCCAAAATGGGCAGTCTAACCCGGAATACGCAGCTTTTTTGAATAAAGCCATGGTGCATTTTGCGGAGAGGCTTTAAAGGAACAGATACAGTGACTCATTAACGAATAGCCCGACCCGGTCACTGCATCTCTTCACTTTTCCCAAATCTTTCCAATATTGCCGCTTACTTTAGCCGTCTGTTACTATTGGCAACGCTATGAAAGTACTGGTTGTAGAAGATGAACAGGGGCTGGCCGAGAGCATCACCGACTATATGGTGAAAGACGGCTACGTGTGCGAAACGGCGGCTACCTTCCGCGAAGCCGAGGAAAAAATTCACCTCTATAATTATGATTGTGTTATTGTCGATCTGACACTGCCCGACGGCAACGGCTTCCAGATCATCGAAGACCTCAAACGACTCCTTGTTACCACCGGTGTTATCATTATTTCGGCCCGTGACGCCCTGGAAGATAAATTGAAAGGGCTGGAAATCGGCTCGGACGATTACCTCACCAAACCCTTTCACCTCTCGGAACTGAACGCCAGAGTGAAGTCATTGCTGCGTCGGCGGCAGTTTGGCGGACATACCGAAATCCGGTTTCAGGAAATTGGAGTGGTACCGCATACACGCAACGTGTTTGTGAACGGGCAACCGGCGGTACTGTCGCGGAAGGAGTATGATTTGCTGCTCTACTTCCTGTCCAATGTAGATGTGGCGCTCACCAAAGCCTCTATTGCCGAGCATCTTTGGGGTGATAACATCGACTCCGCCGATTCGTTTGATATGGTGTACTCCCACATCAAAAACCTGCGTCGGAAATTGCTGGAAAAAGGAGCCGCCGATTATATACAATCTATTTATGGTATCGGCTATAAATTCAGTCAGCCGTGAAACTTCTCGCCAAAACCAATCGAATCTATCTGGCTTTTTCGCTGGTCATCTACCTGCTGACGGCCATTGCCTTTTACCAGATTATCCGGCTGGTGATCTACGATGAAGTCGAGAACCGGCTGCGGGTCGAACGGCGGGATTTCGAAACCTACGTTCGGGCGCACAACGCCTGGTCGAACATTCCCTACTTCGTTGAGAACAAGATCAATGTTACGCCCGTCCGGGACAAGGTAGCTTTGGCTCCCAGGGAAATTTTTACGGATACCCTGATCCTGAATCGGTACGATGATGAGCTGACACCCTTTCGGCAGCTAACTTTTTATCAGTCGATTCAGGGCAAAATACACCGGGTCGAGATTCGTAAATCGCTAATTCAGACCTATCGGCTTATCGAGGTGATTACGGTGGCTATGTTGCTTTTCCTGGGTTTACTGCTGGTCGGAACCTTTTGGTTTCAGGGTAAATTGTCGGGGCGGCTTTGGTTTCCGTTTTATGATACCTTATCCAGACTAAAACGATTCGACCTCAGCAGTGGAGCATCACTGGCACTGGATAAACCCGAAATAACCGAGTTTCGGGAGCTAAACGATGTGTTGCAGAAAATGGCCGACAAAATGCAGCAGGACTATCGAAGCCTGAAAGAGTTTACCGAGAATGCCTCCCACGAAATGCAAACGCCCCTGGCGCTCATTAACGCAACCGTTGAGCAACTCATCCAGAACGAGCAACTGACCGAAACACAGACGCGCTGGATTGAGCGTATTTATCAGGCCTCCCGCCGAATATCGCGCTTGAATCAGGGGTTACTACTGCTCGCCAAGATCGAAAACCGGCAGTTCAGCGACAGCCAGCCGATCGATCTGTCGGCCCTGCTGAACGAGAAATTGGTAGATATGGAGGAAGTGCTGTCGTTTAAGCAACTGGCTGTTAATGTAGAGGTTACTGAACCGTTTGAGGTCCAGCTTCCGGTGTCGCTGGCCGACAGCCTGGTGATGAATCTGGTCAATAATGCCATTAAGCACAATCATCCGCACGGTCGGATCGACCTTGTGTCAACTAAAGACAAGGTCTGTCTGAGCAATACCGGTGCCCCGTTAACCTCTTCGCCGGAGCGACTCTTCGAGCGATTCAAGAAAGAGAGTGCCGGGACCGACTCTGTAGGGCTGGGGCTGTCCATTATCCGGCAGATTGGTGATAGCTACGGCCTGGCTATTTCGTATCAGGAAACAGAAGGCGTTCACTGCTTTTGCATCACGAAAGCAGTGAGTTGATTACTGGTTGATAAGTTGGTCATTCTGAGGTTGGACCACTTCCCGGTAACCAATACTTAATCCGGCTGTGTGGGCAGCTTTTCGGATGTATTCTTTCGTTTGAGTCGGTAGGTCAGTCCAAGCACCAGATTATTTTTGCCCGTGGCCAGCTGAGGGATGAAAACGCCCTGGTCGAAGGTAGCCGCATTGTAGTTCGTCTGGTTTACCCAACCCAGCTGTACAATCCATTGCTGATCGAACTGGTAACCGACACCTGCGTACAGGCGGTTGCGCTCGAAAGTAGGCCCGATCGGATTCAGGAAAACTTCATCATAAATGGACAGGAAGGTTGTTTTCGCCGTAACCGTGTGGTTGTTGAGCGGTACAAACATGTTGAGCCGATAGCGAATCCGGCTGCGGTAGGGCGTAGTCCCATCTCGAAAGGTAAACCAGCGCTGCTCTACCCGATACCGGTGTTCGAACTTCAGCCGGGTCAGGTACTGGTTAATGATTAGTTGCTCCCATAAACGCTTCTCGGTATTGAGTGGCCCGTCAGACAGCGCCTTGTAATCATAGGTAGCATAGCGCCCGCCCGCCAGTGTCAGTGTGAAGTTTTTGTCGAGATCGTAACTGACCCCGCCCTTCAGTTCATTATAAAAAAACTGACTGAATGCGCCATTGGCCCGGCCCTGTACTTCGGCAAAGCCTCCCCATTTTTTTGGGCCCGTCGGTAATTGAATGGTGCCAATCAACCAGGTGCCCCAGGGCGATGAGGGCGTAAGAGACGTTTGGGCAAATGAGCGGGTAATCGTAAGGGAAAGAAGGCCTGCGAGCAGATAAACGGTAAATTGAAAACGAATCACAATTGATACAGAATGTTACGGTTAGTAAAATTACTCAATGTTAGGTATAAGCAATATTATGTATGTGTATCTTAACAATAAGGTAATATTGGGTGCTTCAAGTAACATTATACAAGCGATCGACCATCCACAGACCGATGCGCGTCAGCTGATTACTGGCGAAGTTGCCTTTCACTCAAATCATGACAGAATAATTCCCTTTTATAGAATCAATATTGGGTTTGTTTCTCAAATTTACTCCAGTTACAGGCTGTAAATCGTCCAGTAAACTCATCTTATTCAAACCCTCAGCAACACATGACGAATCGATTTAGTCAACAGATATGGTTATGTCTGTCTCTATCAATAGCCGTGGGCACAGCCTGGGCAGGTCCGGCTCCCAGGCCGACCGCCGTTCGAAAATACACCATCGAGCAATTCATGAAAACCATCCGTTTCGGCGGGTCTGATATTTCACCCGACGAAAAGACCGTGCTGTTCAGCAGCAATCAGGATGGGGTCTTCAATCTGTATGAAATTCCCTTCGATGGCAGCGGCCAGCCAAAGCAACTGACCCGGTCGACCACGAATGCCATTTATGTACTCGGTTACCTGCCCGACGGCCGGATTCTCTACAGCAGTGATCAGGGAGGTAACGAACTGAATCATATCTACCTGCGCGAGAAAGACGGTGCCGTAAGCGACCTGACACCCGCCGAAAAAGCGAAGTTTCAATTTGCCGGGTTAAGCCACGACCGGAAAAGCTTCTTTTACCAGTCTAACCAGCGCAATCGGGCGGCTTTCGATGTGTACGAAATGGACATCGCAACGATGAAGCCCAAACTCCTGTTCGAAAACCCCGGCGGCTTCTTCCCCGGCGATGTATCCCCCGATAAACGATACATCGCACTGGCAAAGACCATCACGACAACAAATGGAGATGTTTACCTCTACGATACAAAAACGAAAGAGACGAAACTGCTTACCAAACATGAAGGAGAGGTGAATAACGGTCCGGATGGATTTACACCCGATGGAAAAAAACTCCTGATTTCGACGGACGAAGGCAACGAATTTGCGTACGTAAAAGCCTATGATTTAGCCAGCGGCCAAAGTGCCGTACTCGACAAAGCCAACTGGGATATTTCGGGCGATTACCTCTCGCACCGGGGGCGCTATCGTGTGCTATCGGTCAACAACGACGCCCGTACTGAACTCAAAATTATCGATACGCGCACGAATCAACCCGTTAAGCTGCCTGCACTGCCTGGTGGCGATGTTACCGGCGTAAATATTGCCGATAGCGAAGGGCGGATGACGTTTTATGTGAACAGCTCCAACTCGCCAGCTACGCTTTATTCATATGACTTTAAATCGGGTAAAGTAACTCCTCTGATACGGGGCCTGAACCCGGATATTGACCCCGACGATCTGGTGGCTGGTGAAGTGATTCGGTATAAATCCTTTGACGGTATGGAAATACCAGCTCTGTTGTATAAGCCCAAAGATGCCGGTACGGGGGCAAAACTCCCTGCCATTCTGAGCATTCATGGTGGGCCGGGTGGTCAAACCCGCCTGAACTACTCTCCTCTGGTGCAGTATCTGGTAAACAGCGGTTATGTGGTGCTGGCGGTCAATAACCGGGGCAGTTCAGGGTATGGTAAAACATTTTATGCCGCCGACGACCGTAAGCATGGCGACGCTGATCTGAAAGATTGTGTGGAGTCGAAGAAGTTCCTGACGGCAACCGGCTACGTCGACCCGGCCAAGATTGGTATCATGGGTGGTTCCTATGGGGGGTACATGACCCTGGCCGGGTTGACCTTTACACCCGATGATTTCGCCGTTGGTGTGGATATTTTTGGCGTTGCCAACTGGCTCCGAACACTGAACAGCATGCCCGAATGGTGGGGACCACAGCGTGATGCCATGTTCAAAGAGATTGGCCACCCCAAAACAGACTCTGTAGCACTGTATAACAAGTCGCCCCTGTTTCATACCCAACGAATCAAAAAGCCGCTTCTGGTTATTCAGGGAGTAAACGATCCACGTGTATTAAAGATTGAATCGGACGAGATTGTCTCCAATGTCAGGAAAAACGGTGTGCCTGTGCAATACGTTACCTTTCCTGATGAGGGACATGGCTTTGTGAAGAAGGAAAATGAAATTACCGCCTACAAGGCTGTACGTGAGTTTCTCGACAAATACCTTCGGGGGCCGGACCTGGTGCGGTAACTTTGGTAGGTAACTGGCCTGAAAATTAAAAAGCCACATGCAGTAGCTCATCCGGGCTAACTACATGTGGCTTTTGGGTTATTGAACGTCTCGTTGCCGGCAACTTATTCGCCTTCAGCTTCTATGGTTGCAATAACGGTTGCAATGGTTTCGCGCTGGGCGGGTGAAACGGCTTCAGATAGCGCCAGTAGGTCTGCTTTAATGGTTTGCCATTGAGGAAGACTCAATACCAGTGCGTCAGCTTGAAACTCGACTTCATTGCCTAAGTCGGTTTGGGTAATGGGCAGTGGTTCCAGCACGGTTCGGGCAAATTCACTGCGCACTCGCTCTTTCACGAACGGAACCGGGTCCAGATTTGCTTCTTTTAATCGTTGTTTAGTAAATACTTTTGTTTTCTTCCACCACATACGTTGAGTCAGTTACATCGTTGCTTTCTCAGTCAACTGAAATCAGCAGGCAAAGTTATCAGGCACCTGGCCGTTATCGCAAGGAACCAACGTGGCGATTGAAAAATTTAATACCGGCATATACATAGATCAGCAAAGCAGCTGATTCCAGCCCCCCCTTAAGGTGATTGGCACTTTGCATGTCGACTAAATAACGATCGATCCAGCCAATCAGTAGAGTAAAGTATACGACAAGAGTCAGTGTTGCACCGATGAGGATTAATAAAAAAAGTAATGTTTTTCGCATGAGTCCCAAAATTAAGCCGGTATTACAGTAAACGTGAGTACTGCTTATGACCCGAACATCGGTAAAGGGTTTAATTGACCTTTATTATTTTTCTATTTCTTATTTTGTAAGCATATACGTTGCCACACATAACTATTTGGAGCTTATCGACTTTACTAAAAAAGTCTTATATCCACATATGCCTATAATCGTTACAAATGTATACATTATTATTTATTTTATTTATACATGGTGGTTTTTGGCTAAACCGATTCTAAACCATCTACTAGTATTTTTACGCGACTTACTAATAAATAGATTTATGATTGCGGTTATTCAACGTGTTTCTCAGGCATCGGTTGTTATTGATGATCAGATAAAGGGCCAGATAGGTACCGGGTTTCTTGTCCTGCTTGGTATTGCGCATACAGATAGTCAGGAAGACGTAGACTGGTTGAGCCGGAAGATAATCGGTATGCGGATAATCAATGATGAGCAGGGGAAAATGAATCTCGATCTAGCCGCTGTAGGCGGTGACGTTCTGCTCATAAGCCAGTTCACCCTGCATGCCAGCACCAAAAAAGGAAACCGCCCCAGCTTTACTGAAGCCGCCCGGCCGGAGGTTGCTATTCCGCTTTACGAAGCCATGATTGAGCAGTTAACATCCCTGTTGGGAAAGCCGATTCAAACGGGCGAGTTTGGGGCCGACATGAAAGTCTCCCTTCTCAACGATGGGCCGGTAACGATAGTGATTGACTCGAAAAATCGGATTTAGCCCGGATCGTTACGAATTTGTTACCACTATCCGTTACTTTTACTAAAAACCAGCCCTTACCTACCGCTTTCGCGAACAGGTAAATTGCCGAATGGATTTTTTACCACCTGCTATAACCAATTATTCCGACGCCCATACCTCGCCTGAAAGTGAGCTGCTTCAACGGCTCAACCGCAATACCCATGCGCATATTATGGCTCCCCGCATGTTGTCAGGCCATATTCAGGGACGTTTTCTGTCGATGATTTCGTGGATGATTCGCCCCCAGCGTATTCTGGAAATTGGTACCTATACGGGCTATTCAGCCCTATGTCTGGCCGAAGGGTTAACAGAAGATGGCCTGCTTATTACGATCGACCAGAACGAGGAACTTGAAGACTTTGCCCGGTCGTACTGGCAGCAATCACCGCTGAACGCTAAAATTGACTTTCGACTCGGGCGGGCCGTGGATATACTGCCAACCTTTACCGAAACGTTTGACCTTGTGTTCATTGACGCCGACAAACGCAATCTGTCGACCTATTTTGATCAGATTATTGATCAGGTAAGGCCTGGCGGGTTTATTCTGGCCGATAATGTTCTATGGAGTGGCAAGGTTGTTGAACCGGTGAAACCATCTGATTTAGATACACTTGCCGTGCTGGCCTTTAACCAGAAGGTCCATGATGATCCGCGTGTGGAGAATGTGCTGCTGCCCGTACGAGACGGGATTATGATGCTTAGAAAACGAAATTGATTTTCCGGATAACGATGAATAGACTGACTTCTTCCTTAACTTTTTTCTTTGCTCTGGTAAGTCTGATCGCATCAGCGCAGTCTTTATCGGTTCCTACGGTGCCGGAGCAGGTAACCTTTGCCGACATTACCGTGCGGCTGGACCCCGATGCCCGGCGTATTGTGCAGCAGGATGTCAATGCCCTGTTTGCCAATCGGCAATACTGGACGGCTAAACTTGATCGGGTTGTGCTGTACTTCCCGGTAATCGAGTCGATTCTGATTGATGAAGACGTACCAACGGATTTCAAATACCTTGCCGTTCAGGAGAGTTCATTAACGCCCGATGCTGTTTCTTCATCGACGGCGGTAGGCTACTGGCAGTTCAAACGCGAAACCGCCATCGACAATGGTATGCGCGTAGATGAAGAAATTGACGAGCGTAAAAGCATCACGAGTTCAACCCACGGTGCCGCCAAGTACCTCAAAAAAAATAACACCCAGTTCAACAACTGGGTGGCCTCACTCTACTCATACTATCTGGGAGCCGGTGGTATCTCAAAACTGGTTCCGCCCGAATGGTCCTACGCGCGTGAGGTAGCGCTGGATGGACGTACCGATCGGTATATTCTGCGCTTCTTTGCCCATAAAGTCGCCATAGAAAATGCATTGAAGTCCCACCAGACCAGCAACCGCTTTGCGCTCATTGAGTATCCGGGCGGGGGCGGCAAATCAATGAAAGCCATTGCCGAAGAGCTGGGTGTCGATGAGTTTGAATTGCGCAAATACAACCGGTGGGTACTGGGCGAAGGTGTTCCAACCGATAAAGAGTATGTGGTGGCCATTCCGGTTGCCAGCGACCAGATCAATGATATCCGGCAGAAAATTGTTAGTGTGAGTTCGAAAAAAACACCGGCCTTTGTTCAGAATGATGTTGGCTTTCCGGTGCTGCGTCGGGTTACAACGGGCCTCAGTAGTAAGAATGATCCAATCTTATACGAAATAAATGGCTTACCGGGTATCCAGGCCCAGGCTGGCGACAGCCCCGGAACGCTGGCCAGGAAGGCTAAAATCAGCCTGTCGAGCTTTCTGCGTTATAACGACATGGGCGATCTGGATCAGGTTATCGTCAATGACGTGTATTATCTGGCCAAGAAGCGTAAAAAAGCGCTGGTTCCGTTTCATACCGTTCGCGAGGACGAAACAACGCGTAGTATTTCTCAACGCTATGGTATTCGTTTGAAAAAATTGTTGCGCTATAACCGCCTTGACCGGGTACAAAAACTGGCCGTAGGCCGGGTAATGTGGCTCCGCGAACGGCGGCCCGCCAACAAGCCTATCGAAATAATCAATTCACCAACGCCACCTGTTTACGACCGTACACCGACGCCCGCAACCAGGCAGGATGTGGCATCTGCTTCATCGGGCGGTGCAGCCCGGCCTGTTACGGGCAGTGATGGCGTACCCCGTAACGCATCGGAACGAAAGCTATATCAGCCCAAACTAGTGGACGGAGGCATTACCCCAAACGACGGTACATCCGAACCGGCTACCCCGCAGCGGTCGGAGCCGCAACGGCCGTCTATTCAGCCATCCGGCAACCCGAGCCAGACAATGTCCCCGGGGCGGCCGGTGGTCACCACTCCTCCGCCATCCCGCTCGGAGAGTAGCGACGGCTCCCAACGGGTTGTTATTGTCAGAACGCCGGAAGGACCGGAGCCTACGAAGGCTATACCGGTTGCCACGACACCCGAGCGGGAAAAAACGGGCAACACGCCGGTTGTAACAACGCCAAAACCCGTGCAGACGTACGCGGCCAAACCCAGCTCAAAACCGGCGCCAGTGGCGGATGCTGACATGGGACGTCCCGAAACCGGCAAGTATGAAGGACCTCGTGAACAACAGGCCGATGGGTCATTGACGGTTCCGGGGGCGGTAGCCACAACGAAAGCGCCACCTCGTCCGGCCCCTCCGGTAGTCACCAAAACCGAAATGCGACCAACAGCGTCGGATAGAACCGATCCAGAGCCTAAGGAGGCAGCGACACGTTCAGGAATGGGGTCCGTAAACCGGTCGGCCAATATGCACACAGTAGAAGCCGGGCAAACGTATTACAGTATTTCAAAGCAATACGGGATGACAGTTGATGAGCTACTCTCGCTCAACAACCTAACGGCCGAAAACAAACTGGAGGTTGGGCAGAAGCTGGCGCTGAAATCCGCTCCCGGCAGTCGGTCGGTACAATCATCGGCAGCGGATAAGGCATCGTCGGCGGCTGAGTCGCCATCAGGTGTTACGTACCATACCGTTGCAAAAGGAGAAACCATGTTCCGTATTTCGCAAATTTATGGTGTGACCGTTGAACAAATTCAGTCCTGGAATAAACTGACGGATGTGGGCGTAAAAGTGGGCCAGAAGATTAAAATTGTAAAGCCATAACAAACGGAGGTTTTCTGTAGGTAAAAAGCTGTTCCAGCCCGGAGCAGCTTTTTGTTTAATGAGCAGGACATCATCAAAATTTGCCGGTCAACCTGTATCTTTACGTATATGATACTCATTGACAATACATGCATTAGCGACGATGTCGCCGAAAAGTTCTTTGTCTGTAACTTAGATAAATGTAAAGGAGCCTGCTGCGTTGAAGGCGATATGGGAGCGCCCCTGGAAGGCGACGAACCGGCTATTTTAGATCGTATTTACGAGGACGTAAAACCTTATTTGTCCCCCGAAGGCATTCGGGTCATTGAGCAAAAGGGTGGCTACGAGTCCGACCACGATGGTGGTTTTGTGACCAGTACTGTGGGTGGCCGGGAGTGTGTGTATGCTACCTGGAACAAACAGGGTATTCTGAAGTGCGGTATTGAAGAAGCCTATAACGATGGGAAAGTGGATTGGAAGAAACCCATCTCGTGCCATCTTTACCCGATTCGTATTACTAAATATGAGTCTTTTCATGCGCTTAACTACGACCGTTGGCCTATCTGTAGCCCCGCCTGTGGTTTTGGCGAACAATTGAATGTACCCATTTACAAGTTTGTTCGCGAAGCACTCATCCGGGCTTATGGCGAAGAATGGTACGGTCGGTTATCAAAGGCCATTGAAGAGAAGGGAAGCGCCGAATAAACCGGTTTCTGCTCTCATAGTCATGTAGTAGTTACCGCTGTGGTGGCACTGACGTACGTACGTATCGCTTGGTCCGCAAATCTTTGTCATGAATAGGCTGGGTAAAGTACTCTTTGAGGAGCAGATCAATAAACTGAGTTACGCTGTTGAGAATTAGCGTTTCGTCGACCTGCCCCGGCTCAACCGTATGTAAATCCGCCAGAGTCAGCGCGCGGGTTTCAGGGCTATTCAGCGTGGTGTAATACGTCACGTAAATAGAGACGAGACTGTTGTAAGCCAGCCGGAAAGTTAGTGCAGCCAGCTCCTGCTCCTGGTCATCATTAATTCTGAGCTGAACAGAATCGGCATTGACTTCGTGAACATGCCAGTTTATATCAGCGCCCGATTGAACTTGGTTTAATGTGGCTTCCAGCAGGGGGCGTGTCTTTTTTTGCCAGTAGAAATGATTACTCTGTACTTTTTCCAGGGCCTCCTGTAAGGTTTGGGCTCTTCGAAGAACTTGTTCAAAAGTCGTCATGGGTCTAGTTGCTAAGGACTTGACCAAGGTACTCATTTCTGCTGCTTTTGATGCCCCGTTTACTAGACTTGTCTTAGCAACTAATTTTCCATGGATTTGAATTTGCTGCTATTTGTTATCTGCACGGTATTACACCAATTTTGATATTAGCAAACTAGCTCGTGGGGTATGCCGGAACAGCGTGATTATTTTGAGGAAGTTTATGAGATAGTACGGCAGGTGCCAAAGGGACGCGTAACCACCTACGGGACCATTGCACATTACCTGAGTTTAAGAGCCGGTGCCCGCATGGTGGGCTGGGCCATGAATGGATGCCACAACCGCCCCGATGTTCCCGCACATCGGGTTGTCAACCGAATTGGGGTGTTATCGGGAAAGCATTTCTTTGGCGGACCAACCGTTATGCAGCAGCTGCTGGAAGATGAAGGCGTACAGGTTGAAGATGACCGAGTGGTCGATTTTAAGAAGCTCCTCTGGGACCCCGCCGTGGAACTGGCTCTATAACAAGCTTAAATACAACATTACAACGTCTGGTTTTTATGTTCAACAGCCTCAGCCAGCGCCATAATTACTGTCTGTAATTCCTGCTTTAATAGCGGATCAATAAGGTCTCCGCTGGGAGCCAGCCTGCTTTTGATAAAGGGCACAATGAGCGATGCTTTTTCGGGCAGTTGGGCCATCAATATACCGAGGGTATACGTTAGTGACGCATGAGCTCGTGAACCGCCCAGGTCCGACGGTCCCGCACTGATAACGCCGACGAGTTTATGGACAAACTCACCCGATGAGGCCAGCCAGTCCAGCATGTTTTTTAGTACACCGGGCATTCCATGAATGTACTCGGGCGTACAGATTAGTACGGCATCGGCTGCCTGGAGGAGGGTTCTAAGCTTCGTAAGGGCTTCCGGAACGACCTCTTTGTCCCGTTCCGGACTGAAATGGGGGAGGTCATCGAGGGTTTCATACAGCGTGACGGTTACATAAGTTGGAGCTAATGCAACCATGGCCTGTAACAGCGCTGTATTGGTTGAGCCAGCGCGTAGACTGCCCGATATTGCCAGAAAGTTCATACCCGCTGTCGTCTATAGTTACCGCAACACCTTCGTAATCTCGTTTAGTTTCTCCATTTTCTGCACGAAATCACCTTTTAGCTGGTTTCGGATAGCGGTCAGGTTATCGAGCGTTTCCTGCAAACTGTCGGGCAGAATCTCCTCCAACACTTCCCGGAATCGTTTGGCAAAGGTGGGCGATTTACCATTGGTGGAAATAGCAATCTTTAGATCCCCCTTTTTAACGACTGAACTCAGGTAGAAATCGCACAGATCGGGGGTGTCGGCTACGTTGACCAGAATTCGATGGGTTTTGCAGTCGGTTTGCACCAGCCGGTTAACGGCTTTATCGTTCGTGCCAACGATAACGAGGTCTTTGTTCGATAAATACAGACTATGATAGGGCTCCTGGATGAGTTCCAGCTTAGGATACCGGGTTGCCATCTCCCGAATTTCTTCCCGAATTTCAGGAGCGAGTAACGTAACACGGGCCTCGGGCGAGTTGCCGAGCAGGGCTGTGAGTTTCTCCAATCCAACATAGCCTCCGCCCACAATCAATATGTGCAGATTCTCAGCTTTAACGAAAATTGGGAAGAGGGTGTTCATGGGAATAAGTGGCAGTTTATCAAGCAATAAGTGGTAAGCGATCAACTGGTAGGTTGTTCATTGACAAACTTACCACTTGTTCACTTACCACTTGCTGCTTTTTCGCGCACTAGCTGGCAGCTTGGCGCTTAATTAGAACTTAAACCCAAGGTTCACGCCCAGAATTCGACGTTTGCTGTTACCGCTGGTCAACACATCGGCAAAACCGTAATGGTAAACAAAATCGAGCATGATCGGACCCGCATCGAAACCCAGGTTAGCCAGCCCGTTAACTGTAGCCGCCTGAAAATCGGCGTTGCCTAAGTTAAAGTCGTTTTTGTCGGTGCTGAGTGGCGTTGCGTATTCCGCACCTAACGCCAGTCGAATGCCCGATACACCCCGGTCAGACTGAGCCAGCTTAACGCCGATGTAAGCCGGAATGTGCAGGTAACGTTGGTCGATGTTACCCGTAATGTCACTGACGCCCGTTACCTGACCATCGCCCGCCTTAAAAAACTGCGAACTGGAGGCCAGGTATTCAGCGCCAACCTGTCCGTAAACCCGGCCACCGCCCCGTACCAGGAAACCCAGCTGATAACCCAGTCGGCCAGTCAGGCCTTGACCATTCACCGTTTCTCCTTCAAAACGGGTTGAGTTGGCACCGCCATAAACGCCGAATGTAAAGTGTTTGTAGTTTTCACGACGTTCCTGACGCTCACTAACAATCTGGTTGCGCATACCGTCTTCAAATCCTTCGTCGTAAGCTTTACTTAGGTCGCGCTCGTCGTACATCTCGCGTCGGCTGTCGCCCCGCCGGTCTTCATAGCGGTTATTATATCTTGGCTCTTCCTGCTCACGACGGTTATATTCACGGCGTTCGTCGAATCTGTCTTCCAGACGTCTGTCGTCCCGGCGTTCGTCCCGACGGGATGGCCGGTCGTAGCGATCATATTGGTCGTATCGGTCGTTGTACGAGTTTTGCTGGCCAAACACCAGACTGGTGCTGCACATACCTGCCGCAAGCAGGATCGATTTCGTTAACGTTTTCATAACTTATCAAGTTGAGTATATAGGTCTACAACCGTTCACAATCGGTAATGTTTGTAAAAATGAGGAAGGAAGAATTGTGTAAAATTAGCTAAGTGGCTAATGGTCAGTAGCTTATTGGAAAGGAAATAAGGCAATATCTAAAATATTTTTATCGCTACTTTTGGGACTTTAGCGACAAAAAGCCGCCCTCGTTGGAGGGCGGCCTTTACTTGGCAAAGCAGTAAGATTAGAACTTGAAACCTACGCTAGCACTCAGGATACGACGTGCCGACCCCGCGAAACCCGTCGATATAGATGAGTTGTTGGTTGGGTTTTTGATCGAATCGCTCAAGCCATAGTGGTAAGTCAGGTCGATAAGCAGGGGACCGATGTCAAAGCCAAGCTGGCCAAGACCGTTGAACGTACCGCTTTTAATCTCTGAGTTCGTCAGGTTGAAGTTACCGCTGTTCGAATTGATCCGGTTGGCATATTCAAGACCAACCTGCAGACGAATTGCCGAAATGCCACGATCCGATTCAAGCAGTTTATAACCGATGTAAACCGGGATCTGTACGTACTGGATGTTGATCTGATCCTGAATCTGCGAAGGCGTTGCACCATCACCACGGGTGAAATAGTTCGAGCTGGAAGCAAAATACTCAGCACCCAACTGACCGAACAAACGGCCACCACCCCGTACGAAGAAACCAGCCTGATAACCGATACGACCCGAAATGTCGCCACCTGTTGTTTCGCCTTTCAATTTTGTCGAGTTAAGACCAGCGTAAACACCGAAAACGAAGTTTTTGTAATCTTTCGTCGCTTTTACACGGTCCGGGCTATCCGTTGTGGTGTAGGTTGACGTCGTTGTGGTTGTGCCATCGGTAGCTGGAGCACTGTTGGTCGAATACGTGCTGTTTGGCGTCGTAGTCGTGTTGTTCATCGACCCGTTGCTCATCGAATTCGTACTGTTGCTCATGGAGTTTGAGCTGTTGTTCATCGAATTCGTGCTGTCCGTTGTCACCGGTGAGGTGTACGTTGGATTCGTTGTTGTACTGGTTGTAGAGTACGAGTTGGTTGTAGTCTGGGCATTTGCGATGCCGATACCACATAGGCAGACTGCCAGAATGGAGAATTGACGTTTCATGATTTTTGTTTGATACGTTGAGTTAGACAAAAAAAGGGCGTAATCAAGATTACACCCCATTAACAGACGGTTATCAGACAATGTTTAGAACTATTCCAATTCCTCAAAAAATTTAATATCTCAGATACTGCCTGAAACCACTTCTTTTAATAAACTGACTTAGTCGTTTTAATAAGCTTAATTAATCCTTACGCATCGCTTTAAAAGCGTTCATCAATCCGTTTGTCGAACTGTCGTGTGTACTGACCGGTGCATCGTCCTGAAGTTCGGGCAAGATGCGGCTCGCCAACTGTTTGCCCAGTTCAACACCCCATTGATCGAAGCTGAAAATGTCCCATATAACGCCCTGGACGAAGATTTTGTGTTCGTACATGGCAATCAGGCTGCCCAGCGTTCGGGGTGTCAGCTTCTTGAACAAAATAGAGTTTGTCGGCCGGTTTCCGGAAAACATTTTGAACGGAGACAGGAAATTTACTTCCTCGTCGCTCTTGCCCGCTTTACGCAGTTCGTCGGCGGCTTCGGCCTCTGTTTTGCCATTCATCAGGGCTTCGGTCTGGGCAAAATAATTGGCCATTAAAATTTTGTGATGTTCGCCAATTGGCCGTTGGCTTATGGCCGGAGCCAGAAAGTCGCACGGAATAAGCTTCGTCCCCTGGTGGATAAGCTGGTAAAACGCGTGCTGCCCATTCGTGCCGGGCTCCCCCCAGATGATCGGCCCGGTCTGATAATCGACCGGATTGCCGTCACGATCCACCGATTTGCCGTTACTTTCCATGTCGCCCTGCTGGAAATAAGCCGCGAACCGGTGCATGTATTGATCGTAGGGGAGGATGGCTTCGGTCTGCGCGCCGAAGAAATTATTGTACCAGATGCCCACCAATGCCAGAATGACGGGTAGGTTCTGGTCGAGTGGGGTGTCCTGGAGGTGCTTATCCATGGCGTGGGCACCCTCCAGCAATTCTTCGAACTTGTCGAAACCAATGTACAGCGCAATGGATAGTCCGATGGCAGACCAGAGCGAATACCGACCGCCGACCCAGTCCCAGAACCCGAACATGTTGTCGGGGTTGATGCCGAATTTCTCTACATCCTTTTTATTGGTCGAGAGGGCCGCAAAATGTTTGGCAATGGCCGCTTCGTCTTTGGCCGTATCCAGGAACCACTGCCGGGCCGTTTGGGCATTGGTCATGGTTTCCTGCGTGGTGAAGGTTTTTGAGGCAATCAGGAACAGCGTGGTTTCGGGCCGGACCGTTTGCAGCGTTTCGTAGATATGAACGCCATCTACGTTCGAAACGAAGTGAACGCGCAGCTTTTTGTCATCGCCGTATGGTTTCAGGGCTTCAGTTACCATGACCGGACCGAGGTCAGAACCGCCGATGCCGATGTTTACGACGTCCGTAATGGCCTCGCCGGTATAGCCTTTCCATTCGCCGGACCGGATTTGCTCCGTAAACGACTTCATGTGTGCCAGCACCTCATTCACATCAGGCATAACGTCCATGCCATCCACCAGAATGGGGGTGTTCGACCGGTTTCTCAGGGCAATGTGCAACACCGCGCGGTCTTCTGTCCGGTTGATCTTATCGCCCGAAACCATCTTGCCAATCGCATCGGTCAGGCCCGCCTGCTCGGCCAGTTGCAGCAGCAGGGTAAGGGTTTCGGCGGTGATGCGGTTCTTGGAAAAATCGAGCAGGATGTCTTCGAACTGGCGGGTAAACGTGGCGAACCGATTCGGATCATCGGCGAACAGATCCCGGAGATGACGGTCTTTCAAACGCTCATAATGTGCCTGAAGCTGTGTATAAGCTGGTAAGTCGGTAAATCGATGGTTGGCGAGCATACGTTTCTGGTTTGCGATAATTGGATTCGGCTTTTGGTGTCAGGATAGTGCTGTCAGCTTGAAGAATCGCACGGGCGACCCGGCAAACAGCACGACAAGTTTAACAGGCCTAAAAGAAATCAGACAAAGAAGACCTTAGTCCACCGAAAACCGAAAACTGAATACTGTAAACTAAGAACTGTGGCCTGTTTAACTTGTCGGCGCGAATATCGACAATCCCGGCAATCTTTTTTCCTCTATTTTTACGCTTCTTTTCCTACGGGAGAGATTAGTTGACGCATATTATTACGTGGCTTGATGAATCAAAAACTCTTTTATTCGTTCGTACTGGTCGTTATAGGGGCCTTGCTGTTTATCCCGTTTCTGGGGGGCGTCCGCCTGTTCGACTGGGACGAGATAAATTTTGCTGAATGTGCCCGCGAAATGATCGCACTCGGTGATTATCTGCATGTTCATATAGATTTCAAACCGTTCTACGAAAAGCCACCGCTGTTTTTCTGGCTTCAATCGGCCATGATGAACCTGTTTGGCGTCAGTGAGTTTGCGGCCCGGTTGCCGAATGCTATTTGTGGGATTATCACGCTGGTTTATCTTTATAATCTTGGACAGAAACTGCATGGCCATCGCTTCGGCTGGCTGTGGGCGCTGGCTTATCTGGGCTCTGTAACGCCCCATCTTTATTTTCGGTCCGGCATCATCGACCCATTTTTCAATCTGTTCATCTTCGTCGGGCTGGTTAACCTGATTTTTGCTTCCTGGAAGCGTGAGCGGCTGGGGGGAGCCATGACCGTACCCAAAGCAGAATGGTCCTATATTGTGCTGGGTGGCTTTGTGCTGGGGCTGGGCATACTCACTAAGGGCCCCGTGGCTTACCTGATTGTTTGCCTGGTGCTGCTGGTCTACTGGATGCTGAGCCGATTTCGGTGGTTTATTTCACCCCTGCAATTTCTGGTGTTTTCCATCGCGGCTTCGTTCGTGTCGTTGATGTGGTACGGACTCGATATTTATCTGCACGGCCCGGCGCTGGTGCAAAAATTCCTGGCCTATAATTTTCGACTGTTCAGCACGCCCGATGCGGGCCATGTGGGTTTCCCGGCCTATCACATCATCATTCTGTTAGTTGGCTGCTTTCCAGCCTCCATTTTTGGCATCCGGGCGTTTGGCTCACTGTTCATTGAGCGCAATTACCAGCGTGAATTTCGGAAATGGATGCTGATCCTGTTTTGGGTGGTGCTGGTTCTGTTCAGCATTGTCCAGTCTAAAATTGTCCACTATTCCTCACTCTGCTACTTCCCACTGACCTACTTTGCCGCCCTGACGCTCTCGCAACTGGAAGAACGTAAAATTCGGTTCAACAACTGGATGCGGGCGGGCCTGATTATCGTAGGCGGTGTTTATGTGGTGGCTATTGTAGGGTTACCCATACTGGCCCATCATATGGATATTGTGAAAGCCTATGCCGATCAGGACGCTTTTACTCAGGGCAATCTCAATGCCAACGTTCACTGGACGGGCTGGGAAGTACTACCGGGAATATGGCTGCTTGTTGTTCTGGTTCTGGCTTTCATGCTGTTCAATCAACGCGAAACCGGACGTGCTGCCGTAACGCTTTTTGGTGGAATGGCTGTCTTTATCACCCTGACGCTCTGGTTTTTCATTGGCCGGATCGAAGGTATTTCGCAGGATGCGGCCATGCGCTTCTTCGAGCGGGCACAGGGCCAGAACGTGTACGTTAGAACATATGGCTACCATAGCTACGGCCCTTATTTCTACACGCAGAAACCACCCGTTACAAACAAAAACTATTACAATGATGAGTGGCTGCTACGCGGGCGGATCGATAAAGATGTGCTGTTCATTCGCAAAGCCAGTGAAGAGCCAACTCTGCTCGATTCACTGCCTGATATTCGCAAAACGGGCGAAGAAAACGGCTTTGTCTTTTATCAGCGTAAAGCGAAATGATTCTTGTGCCAGGATTACAGCTAAACTGACGTTCGAATACATTGGGAGCTTTTCAACCGGTACTACATACTCCCCTTTGGCAAGCTTTTAAAACCGTTACCCCGGCCGGGCAGTTATAGGAGGCATGGCTACCTCAACGACGTTCGTCCACCAATCGGCAGTGTATAAAACTGGCTTCCGGCCTTTACTGGCACAACTTTTTATTACTTTATTCATTTTTGGCCTGGCCGCCTGTAACCGTAGCGGTCAGTCGGATGCGGGTGCGAAAAAACGCATGCAGGTATCGGTAGGCGAGATCAAAGAAGTCTCCCTGCCTAATCGCGGAGATGCCGGATCGGAGTTGATCGGCACTTCCGATAATCAGGAAGTGGTGGAAGTTTCCCGGCGTCAACTGGCTCCTGCCGTCGATACGCTTAATCGGGCAAATGCCGGCCCAACGGTTTTTCAGATCAAAGGCGTTACCGTGGGAACGGCAAACGTTACCTTTGCCACCAGACCCATGACGGCTTCCGGCAACGGGCAAACAATCCGAACCTATGTGGTGCAGGTAACGGCGAAGTGATCGCGGAACTGTTCTGACTCACTGTTATGTAGATTTGCCCCAACTCCTCGCTCGTACTTGCAAGCTGGCGTTGGGGCAAATCCGTTTTCTTATCTTCTATAAATTCATTCCACCCGAAACCTCAATACGCTGGGCATTTATCCAGCGGGCTTCATCCGTACAGAGAAAGGCCACCACACCGCCAATGTCATCAGGAAGGCCTACGCGGCCTAGCGCTGTAACGCCGGCAATGTGCTTGTTCAGGGCCGGATTGTCCCGAACGGTGCCCCCGCCAAAATCCGTCTCGATGGCTCCCGGTGCTACCGTGTTGACCGCAATACCCCGGCCCCCCAGTTCCTTCGCCAGATACATGGTGAGTGTTTCGATGCCCCCTTTCATCGTGGCATAGACAGCCGCACCAGGTGTTGTAAAGCGAGCCAGACCTGTAGAAATATTGATGATGCGCCCCCCGTCGTTGAGCCGCGGCAGTGACTTCTGCGTCAGGAAGAATACACCCTTCAGGTGAATGTTCATCAGATCGTCAAAATCCTCCTCCGTTGTTTCGACAATGGATGTGCGGCCTGCTGTTCCGGCATTGTTGATCAGGAAGTCGAAGTGGTCGGTGTCAAAAGTAGAAGCAAGTGTATGGGTCAATTGGCCCAGGAATGTATCGAAGGTCTTCACGTCGCCGGCATTCAGTTGAAGGGCAGCCGCTTTCTGTCCCATCTGTTCAATCTGGGCAACAACGGCCTTTGCTTCGTCCTGTTTGCTGTGATAGGTCAGGATGACATCGATTCCTTTTTTAGCCAGACTCAGGGCCATGTTCTTACCTAACCCCCGGCTTCCACCCGTAACCAGGGCAATTTTTGTGCGGGTTGACATTGCTATGTTTTCCATCAGTTGTTTATGTTTTTTGATGGAACAAAGGTCGGCTGGAAGGGGAGGAGTGTGTTTGCGAACATCAATCCGATCGTTGCAAAATTCAAATCAGGTGTCTTACGCCCGAAAGGCAACCGGCGAAAGAGACGTCTGCTTTCTAAAGAAATTTGAGAAGTGAGCCACCTCTTCGAACCCCAGGCTATAAGCTATCTCCGACACGTTCCAGTCGGTCTGTTTCAGCAAAATCTTGGCTTCCTGAACAATTCGGCTGCTGATGATGTCGGTAGTGGTTTTGCCCGTATTCTCCTTTAATACTTTGTTGAGGTGGTTCACATGGACGGCTAGCCGGTCGGCATAGTCCTTTGCCGTACGCAGACTTAGCTTTTGCTGTGGCGATTCAATGGGAAATTGCCGTTCCAGTAGTTCGATGAACAGGGAAGAAACGCGGGCCGAAGCCGTGTGCGTTGGATAGAGTGAGGTGGCTGGCTGGAGCTTTTGCCCGTAATGAATTAGTTCGAGAACATAGTTACGCAGCAAGTCGTATTTGTAGGCGTAATCGGATGCCATCTCCTTCTCCATCTTGCGGAATATATAGCCAATGTCGTCCGCATCCGTAAGCTGGAAAACGGGGTAGCCGCCCGGCTTGAAAATGGGCAGTTCATCGAGAACAACTCCGCTCTTACTTTGAATTAAAAACGCGTCGGTGAAGATGCAAAAGTGCCCGGTCGGGTTCGAATCCTGCGGCACATAATGGTAGGGGACTTTGGGTGTGGCAAACAGGAGCGCATTTTTCTCGATGTCGATCACCTTATCGGCATATTCTGCCCGATTTCGGCCGCTGATCAGGCTGATTTTGTAATACGCCCTCCGGTTGTAGGGCATAGCGGGATTTTTCTGAAGCCGTTTGGTTAGCTCCACCATGCTGAACACATTGAAGTGACCAATCTCCCGGTTGATTCCGTCGGGCAGAAGTTCCCGGACATCCTGGCCGATACCACTGGTAAGCTGCTGATAAAACTGGTCAACGGTTGTCGTGTTCATGGAGAGGGCGTTTGCGGAATTCAAATATAAGGGCTGAAAACTTTAGAAGAATAAACACAGAAACATACAGTACAGAGAACGTATTCTACCTTTCTATGTTCTTTATGTTTCTGTGTTTATTCACGTTGTTTGATTACGCCCAGAACGTAAATTTTTTCTTCGTGAAAATGGACTTTGGGATCATGGCATGTACCCCCAGCGTCTGATCAACCACCTGACTCACCTCAAAGTCGACGGCAGTGCTGGCAATGGACAGGGCTTCGTTGAACGTAAAACCCAGTTCATTCTGTATAAAGGCACAGGCTTCTGAAAGGGCATTTTTCATCGCTTTGTTCAGGTCCTTGTCTAGGCCAACGGCGATGAAGTGCGTGGGCGTTTCGGCGCGGGGCTGTTTCGAAGTTTTTCCTTTGTGAACGATAAATTTGACGGTCAGGTTGATGGCCGTCTCGATGGCCACGCCACTTACTTCGCCATTGCCTTGCGCTCCGTGTCCGTCGCCGGTGGTAAATAAGCCGCCGGGTACAGAAACAGGTAAGAACAGGGTTGTGCCCTTTGTTAGGTGTTTAATATCCAGATTGCCGCCAAAAAAATTAGGGGGTATCGAACTCTGGCGACCCATCTCGGCCGGTGGTGACAGCGCCATAACGCCCATAAAGGGCTTTAACGGAACCTCGACACCTTCTTTCAAAAGGGCTACTTTTCGTTTCGTGTCGTACCGATACACAAAGGTCTCTCGGGTTTTCACTTCATCGGGAATGCCGCCCCCACCGGGCCATACGCTGTTGACGCCAAAGGGAGCCGGAAAGGTTAAATCGAGAATACGGATTTCGAGCGTGTCGCCGGGCTGCGCTCCGTCGATGTAAACAGGTCCGGTCAACATATGCCCCCGAATACCCGATGGTTCGGGCTTCACGTTTTTCAGGATGGCGATCACCTCCTGTGCGTGCTGGTCGAGGGGGAGGTTATTTTTAGTGTAAAACTCTTCGGGGTTGGTCCGGCTTACCCCCGATGGGTTGACGGTTTGAATTTCGACCACATCGCCGTCTTTTACTTTATAAACTGGCGGCACATCGGCGCCAAAATAGCCCCAAACCATATTTTCGGGTAGAGACCTAACCACATGATCGGGCTTGATGGCGACAACCGTTTTTGCTGTTGGGGTTGTCGAGGGCGATAACGGGTCGAGCAATGTGGCGGTCAGGCCCCCTGTGGAAAGAAGAGCTAAACTGCTTTGGCTGCTCTTACGTAAAAAACTTCGTCGGGATGTTTTCATCAGTCGGTCCGCCGAAGCGGTTAGAGAATTATGATTAGCTTGAAGAATGAACGTAGTAAGATAAGAAATCGAAAACCATTTGCTTGCCGAATGGGCATTTTTACATTGAGTACCTTTGTTCTGTCCTGAACAACCGGCTTATTCTACCAGTTAGGTTTCCGAATTAACCCATTTCTCTGTGTCTGTACCACCCGTTTCTGCGACCACGTCATCGTTGCCCAACAAATGGATTATCCTGGGTACGGTCATGTTCGGCACGTTCATGTCTACCCTTGATAGCAGCATCGTGAATATTGCCCTGCCCACCATCCGTCGGGAGCTGAATGCGGGCGATAGTGTCGAATGGATTGTACTGTGCTATTTGCTCACCACAACCAGTACCCTGCTCATTATGGGGAAGCTGTCCGATTGGGTAGGACGTCGGCAGCTATACATTACCGGTTTTTGCGTATTTGTCTTCGGATCGTTGCTTTGCGGGCTGGCCTGGAATTTATGGTCGCTGGTGGGGTTTCGGGTGGTTCAGGGGCTGGGAGCATCCATGATTTATGCCATTGGACCGGCTATTATCAGCGATGCGTTCTCCTCGAAGGAGCGGGGTCAGGCCATGGGACTCATGGGTTCGGTCGTGGCTGCGGGCTCCAGCGCCGGCCCCGTTATTGGCGGTCTTTTACTGGGTAAGTTTGGCTGGGCGAGTATCTTTTTTGTAAACGTACCCATTGGTTTGCTCGCCATATGGCGAGCCTGGACTATTCTACCCGAAAGCCCTAAAGTGACCAATCAGCGTTTTGATCTGGTGGGAGCGGGGCTCTTTCTGGTGGGTGTAACGACGTTACTCACCGCTATTGAGTTTGGCCCGGAGCCTCGTTATGGCTGGGATAATCCACTCGTTATCGGGCTACTCTCCATTGGGGCTATGCTGCTGGTCGCGTTCCTTTTCTGGGAGATGCGGGTAAGCGACCCTATGCTGCGGCTAAGTCTGTTTCGGGTTCGGCCGTTCACGATGGCTATTCTGGCGGCTTTCTGCGGCTTTCTGGCGTCAGGCGGAAATCTGTTCGTTATTCCCTTCTTTCTCCAACAACTCCTCAAATTAACACCGGAACGGGCCGGGCTGGTGCTGTTGGCCGGGCCGCTGACGTTAAGTGTGGTTGCACCACTGGGCGGTTATTTGTCCAGTCGGGTCAGTACGCGCTGGTTGTCGAGCTTCGGATTGCTGATTACAGCCAGCGGCTATTTTGCTTTCTCCTTTCTGAATACGAGTTGGGATTGGCAGGATGTTGTCTGGCGGAGTGCATTGGTTAGCTTAGGGTTTGGCCTGTTTCAGTCGCCCAACAGCAGCAGCGCTCTTAATGCGGCTCCGCTGGATCAGCGCGGCATTGCCAGCAGCATGATTGCCTTTATGCGTAACCTGGGGTTTGTGGTCGGTATCGCCCTCGCAGCTGCCGTCTGGTACAGCACCCGGAACCGATATGCGCTGGCAAATGGTGTAACGCCCGAACAAACGAATGCCCAACTGCTGGGCATGCATTACGCTTATCTGGTCATGGCCGGACTGGTCCTTACCGGGGCAATCATCTCTTTCTCAAGGGGAAGAAATTAGTAGTATTAGGAGTGAGGAGTTAGGCGCCATCCGGCAGCAAAAACATGCCGGTCCGCCGGTGCGGTCATCCTCCTAACTTCTCGCTCCTAATATTATTACTGCCCCTTACCGCTTCGGTCCGATGGAATCGTAAATGACCACTTTCTCCCAGAGATGGGCATAATTGTTTCGGAAGTCGTCGTGGATAGGGTGCTTCTGATAGGCTTCTTCATCGGCGGCACTATCGAAAAAACACAGCCATGAATAGGTGTACTTGCGTTCGATAACATCGCGGGTTGTACCGGCGGGCGTACCAATGTGTACCATTTTGATTGTCGGGCATTTCGCCAATTTATTCAGCCCTTCCAGCAGCTTTGCCTTATCGGCTTCGTTGCCTGCGTTTTTCAGATAAAAGAAAACATGGTGAACGAACATCTCTTTCGGTGCGATTTCAACAGTTGGTAAGCTCGCAGTTAGTCCGGCGGCAACGGTATTTTTAACAAAGTTTCTTCTGGATTGCTCTTTCATGAGGTTGTTTGACGGTTGGTAGTTCAAGGAAGGGTTCCCTTCTGCCAGCAAAATTGTCAATGAAATTCCCATCCGGCAAATCCTGACCGAAATCTGCTTGTATGGTACTCGTTAAGCGGATAGGGTTTACCTATAAGCGTTCAGAAGTACCCTGTTCTTTGGCCCGTTTAGTTGTCTGATTAAACTTTTTAATCGAAAAAAAGTCAATAGAATGCATTCGCTGGCAGATGAACCTGCTGCGAATGGCTAAACCATTCAACGTATGAAATACATAACGAGTCTATTTTTGATGCTGACCCTGGCTTCGGGAGTAAGCCGGGCGCAGTCAGAGTCGAGCCCCAGCGTGATGCAGGCGCTCATGCAGGCCGCTACATCGGCTACTTTATCAGATGCCCAGGTCGTCGAACTGTCGCGGGAGTCGATCAAAGAGATGGATGCTAAAAATCCAGTCGCTGCCGCCAACGACCCCTATACCCTTCGGCTCAACAAAATTGTTAGTCGGCACAAAACTATAGGCGGACTACCACTTAATTATAAAGTGTATAAAGTGCCCGATGTGAATGCGTTTGCCACCGCCGATGGTAGCGTTCGGGTATTTAAAGGCCTCATGGATATCATGACCGATGAGGAGTTGTTAGCCATTATGGGACACGAAATTGGCCACGTGATCAACCACGACTCGCGCGATGCCATGAAAAGCTCTCTCAATCGGTCGGCCATCCGAAATCTCTTTGGATCAACATCGGGCGCAATAGGGAAATTGTCCCGTTCGCAACTGGGCGCTGCCGCCGATTACCTGCTGGGGGCGAAATTCAGTCGTAACCAGGAAACCGAAGCTGATGATTATAGCTACGACTTCCTGAAAAAGAATGGCTACAATGTTATGGCGCTGGCTACCTCGTTCGAGAAGCTCGCTAAACAGAGTGGTGGTGGGCAGGGCGGTAAAGTAGCCGCCATCGTCTCGACTCACCCCGACAGTGCGAGCCGGGCTCAACGTGTAAGGGATCGCGCAAAACGGGACGGGTTAGCGCGGTAGGAAAGGTCAATTGACGGACTGATAGCCGTCATGCAGGAAGTAGGGTGTGGGATTTATCTTGCCGTCTGATGGCCAATAAATCCCGCACCCTACTCTATGTATACATCTGTCTGTCGTTCACTGGCACTTGCTTTTAGTAGTGTTTTACTCGCTTCCGCAACGGCTCTTGCCCAGCCGGTATGGACCTTTAGACTGATCGTGGCCGTTGAAAAACAAACGGCAGCGTATTACGAGAAAACCTTATCGAAGCCAATAGGGGAGATTGTCAGGGAGCAGATAGCAACCGTCAACAAAAACTTCAACAGCTCGTCTGCGTTTAAGGGTATCTATGCCTTTCGGGCCGATTCAATCTATGTATTCAGTGGATCGGTGGGGGAGGTGGTTTTTAGATCACAGCCAGCGTATGATTACAGTATCGTTATTAATGGCTTTTCGGATAACCAGATTGGTGGAGGGTGGTATGGGGAATACCGGACCATCTACCACAGCTGGCCATGGAACTATTTCGACGGCCCGTTTGCCGGGACCGCTACTGACGGATTGACCCACGAGTTTGGACATGCACGGGGCGCTATTGACATATATGGGCTGCGGGTGGAGGGGAAAAATAATCCGGTCAATCTGGAAACGTTCGAGCCAGTGAACTCCATTATGAATTATCCCTATGGCAACATAACCTGGGACGAACACACGACGAATCTGTTGAACACTACGGGCGGACAGCCTGTAGAAGGCGAAAAATACATCACCGATGCCTTTCCGGATACAATGGGCATACAGGTGGTTGATGCACAGGGGCGACCCCTCAAGAATACGGTCCTGACGGTCTATCCCGTCAATTGGTTTTCCTATTCTGTTACAAACACGCCCATCCTGACAGCGAAAACGACGGATAACGGCAGGTTTCAGTTTTCATCAAACCCGTATCAGCCGGATACAAAAGACTACCCATGGCATATTCGCTACTGTAATTTCCTGGTTAAAGCTGTCCTCAATTCCGACACTGTTTATACGTGGATCCCGTTGTATGATGTACAGAACGCTTACTTCAAGAAGGGCAGCAAGGCCGCTTATAACGCTCAGGTTGTCTTTCCTGTTTCGCCAGCGGCCATAAAAATAGGCAGTCTCAGTGTCGGGACGGGCTTTTGTGCGGGGAGTGTACTGGTTGTACCTTTTGCCTCCAATGGGTCTTTTGAGAAAGACAATGTATTTACGCTTCAGTTGTCTGATGCAGCCGGGAGTTTTACGAACCCAACCACCCTCGGACGTGCCATCGGCGATACTGTATCGGCTGTTAGCGGGACCCTGCCGTTTGCCGCAGGCACCCGTTACCGGCTCAGAATCAGTAGTAGTAACCCGGTTGTTTTCAGTGGTGAAGTACCCGTAATTATCAAATCAGCTCCAGCGGCCCCGGAGGTGCAGTCGCTAACTGTCTGTCAGTATTCTGTTCCTCCTGCCTTGCAGGCTACCGGGTTCAACCTTCGTTGGTATACCGGTAGTCCGAACGGAGCCGGAACAACGGTGGCTCCAAGTGTCAATACTGAACGGGCTGGAAAAATAAACTACTTTGTTACTCAGACAGGTAATGGATGTGAAGGGCCCAGGGCAACGCTGGAAGTTGATGTTCGCCCGCTGGCAACAGCTACGATAACGGGTAGCCAGACGATTCTTCAGGGACAACCGGCCTCTCTGTTGGTCACTCTCTCCGGTGATGGTCCCTGGTCGTTTGCTTACCGGGATAGTACTGCGGCCGGGCCGGGTACCGTGCAGACGATTCAGACCAGCGTCTCCTCCTATACGCTATCGGTCAAACCAGTACAATCAACGGCCTATCACTTAACCCGCGTTAGCAATGGCTGTGGAGATGGTGTACTTGCCGGAAGTGCTGTTGTGGTGGCGGTTATACCGTTGCTGGCCATAGAGGAACCCCTGGAGGCTCTGGTCATTTATCCGGTTCCGACAGCGGCTACCCTGACGGTTCAGATACCGGGGCTCTCGCCGAAGAAGTCAGCAACGCTACGTCTAACTACCGAAACAGGGACACTAATGATGCAACGGGAAGCAACCAACGAATGCTTAACCATAAATATTGGTACATATCCTGCCGGTACGTATGTGCTGCATGTGTATGTTGGTAGTCGTGTAGTATCGAAACGGATTCTAAAGCTGTGAGGGGATAAGAGGTTATTTGGTGGCTAGTCCTCAAACCAGCCGCCATCAAACAACGCCAAAAACCAGAAAGCCCGGCCACTTCGCAGCGACCGGGCTTTCCTATCTATCTGTCAATTACTTACAATTCAATCTCAGCGTCCAGGTTGGTGAAGGCAATCTCGCCGTCGTGGTTCAACTCCATCAGCACAACGGAGTCTTTCTTAACCTCGCCCGAGAGGATACTCTTCGACAACTCGTTGAGGATTCGGCGCTGGAGAACCCGTTTCAGCGGGCGGGCACCAAACTGCGGGTCGAACCCTTCCTCGCCAAGTTTGTTGAGCGCTTCGTCGGTCGCATCGAGCTGGATGCCGTTCTCGGCCAGTCGCTGCTTGATCTGACGGAATTGAATGTCGACAATCTTGCGGATGTTGGCTTTGGTCAGCGGCTCGAACATCACAATTTCATCAATCCGGTTCAGGAACTCGGGGCGGATGGTTTGTTTCAGCAACTCCATCACCGCCGATTTGGCTTCTTCCAGCACCAGCGTGTGGTTCCAGCCTTCATCTTCAGCAAACTTCTCCTGAATCAGGTGGCTGCCGATGTTCGAGGTCATGATGATGATCGTGTTTTTGAAGTTAGCCACACGGCCTTTGTTGTCGGTCAGGCGGCCTTCGTCGAGCACTTGGAGCAGAATGTTCCAGACATCTGGGTGCGCTTTTTCAATCTCGTCGAGGAGCACCACCGAGTAGGGCTTCCGGCGAACGGCTTCGGTCAGCTGACCGCCTTCGTCATAACCTACATAGCCCGGAGGGGCACCAATCAGCCGACTGACGGCGTGGCGTTCCTGGTACTCCGACATATCGATACGGACCAGCGCGTTCTCATCGTTGAACAGGTATTCGGCCAGCGTCCGGGCTACTTCAGTCTTACCGACACCGGTTGTGCCGAGGAAGATAAACGAACCGATTGGCCGTTTGGGGTCCTGCATACCGGCCCGGCTCCGACGAACGGCATCGGCCACAACTTCAATGGCTTCTGCCTGTCCGGCTACGCGTTTGCCCAGTTCTTTTTCCAGATTGAGCAGTTTCTCGCGGTCGCTTTGGAGCATTTTTGATACGGGGATGCCGGTCCACTTGGCAACCACTTCAGCAATATCCTCGGCCGTCACTTCTTCCTGCATCATCCGGTCCGACGAATCGCTATCATGTCCTTCTTTCGAGAGCGAATTCAGCTTGTTCTCGATTTCGGGAATACGACCGTAGCGAATTTCGGCTACTTTGCCGTAGTCACCGGCGCGTTCGGCCTGTTCGGCTTCAAAGCGTAACTGATCGAGTTGCTCTTTCAGCGTCCGTCCTTCGTTGACCGATGCTTTCTCGGTTTCCCACCGGGCTTTCAGATCATTCCGTTGTTCACTCAGGTCCTCGATCTGCTTGTTGAGCACGGTTTCCTTTTCCTTGTCGTTTTCGCGACGGATAGCTTCCCGTTCAATCTCCAACTGCATGATCCGACGATTCAGCTCATCAAGTTCTTCGGGTACCGAATCCATTTCGAGACGGAGTTTGGCGGCTGCCTCGTCCATCAGGTCGATGGCTTTGTCGGGTAAAAAACGGTCGGTGATGTACCGGGTCGAGAGTTCAACGGCTGCAATGACGGCATCGTCTTTAATCCGAACACCGTGGTGGAGTTCGTATTTATCCTTGATCCCGCGAAGAATCGATATGGCATCGGCCATATCGGGTTCGTCAACGACAACGGCCTGGAAACGACGTTCAAGGGCTTTATCTTTCTCGATGTATTTCTGGTACTCCTTCAGCGTGGTGGCGCCAATGGTGTGCAGTTCGCCACGCGACAGGGCTGGTTTCAGCAGGTTGGCGGCATCCATAGCGCCTTCGCCACCGGCCCCTGCCCCAACGAGCGTGTGGATCTCGTCGATAAAGAGAATGATCTCGCCATCGGAATCTGTCACTTCTTTGATAACGGCTTTCAGACGTTCCTCGAACTCGCCTTTATACTTGGCACCCGCAATGAGCAGACCCATGTCGAGCGAGACGATGGTTTTGGATTTAAGGTTTTCCGGAACGTCGCCCGATACGATACGCTGAGCGAGTCCTTCTACAATGGCGGTTTTACCGACGCCCGGCTCACCGAGCAGGATCGGGTTATTTTTGGTACGGCGGCTCAGGATTTGCAGCACCCGGCGAATTTCTTCGTCGCGGCCAATTACGGGGTCGATCTTACCCGTCTGGGCGCGTTCATTCAGGTTAATGCTGTACCGCTCCAAAGATTGGTATTTTGCTTCTGCGTTCTGGTCTTTCACCGAATTTCCTTTTCTAAGTTCATTGATAGCCGCTTTCGTCTGTTTCTCATTGAAACCGGCATCTTTCAATAACGTTGCAATTTGGTCTTTACCACTCATTAGTCCCAGCAACATCAACTCGACGCTCACAAATTCGTCGCCGAATTCTTTAGTATAGCTGGTTGCTTTGGCAAAGGCAGCGGCTGTATCGTTGCTTAAATAGACACCATTCTGTTGTCCCCCCGACACTTTTGGATACGTGGTCAGAATAGCCTGTAAAGCTGCCGTCGTATTCTGTAAGTTAACGCCGGTCTTTTTAGCGATGAAACCGACAACGTTTTCATCTTCCGACAGAATCGCCTGGAGCAGGTGTCCTGTTTCAATGGCTTGCTGGCCGTTGCCGAGGGCAATCTCCGATGCCTTCTGCACGACCTCCTGTGCTTTTATGGTGTAATTCTTGAAGTCCATGAGGGTAGTTAGGTTGTTCGCTGTTGCGATTGGGTTATTGACTGTCTCACTAGCTAATAACAAATCACATACCGGGCTGGTTTTGCGGACAATTTGGCCGAAAAAAGGTTGATTCCAGCTTGTTCTGCGTCATTATGGCGTTTTTTTTAGCTTGACCAAAGACTAAAAGTGGTAATAATGGCGTAACGGTTCAATCGGCCGTTGCCCGTGTTCATCAGGGTAGTTCAAAAGACATCTCCGACACTTGGCTTTATGGAGTACACATGAAAAAGCCGCCCTGTTTTGCAGGACGGCTTCATAATTAATCGAGCCCTTCAGCTTCTATGGGCTTCATTCGCTCCCGGGCTATTTCTGCCTGATGAGGCTCCCAGGTTTCGACCTGCCCGCTTACTACTTCAGCTTCGGTGTCGTCAACAGCGTGGTGGTCATAGGCATGGAATTTACCTTTAGGAAGCCAGTACGCCAGTAGCCCAACGTAAGCAGCCGCCAGCATAGCCGCCGTCCAGCCAACAACAGGTTGCTTTTCCCACTGCCGTGTGGCAATACCGCCAAACCCGGCAACGAAAGGCACCATATACCAGGGGTCATTAAGCCGGTTGGCAATGAGGTAACCCGCCCCGGCGGTGGCACTCAGAATCCCTGCCGAAACAGGTTCATCGCGCTCTTCGTCGGGCTCCCAGGCGTTCAGCGTCAGGATGGTGTTCGGCGTACCAACAACTGTTGCTGCCGTTAGCCAGCCCGCATACAGACTAACCGGGATACGGAGGTATTTCTCTGGCCCCGACACCTCGGTTTTACCAATTTCCAGACTCTGATGCAGACCTATGGCGGCTGGCAAGTTGAACTTTGTAGTCAGATCGGAGATGATAATGCTTTGGGGGTCATTCTGAGAAAAGAATCGACCAAAAATGGCGTTGAGCGTCCAACTGGCAAGCCACCAGGGCAACGCCTTCTGGTAACGCGGGTTGTTTTCCTGTGAAGGCAGTGCCTGATGAACCATCAATGCCCCTAAGCCCGAATAGATTGTCGACCAGACCACCCCAAATGCCCAGCCAGCCGGTACGATCATGTTTTTCTCGAAGACCTCTTCGTATTCTACCGGTACATCGTATTCGTATTCTGATCCGCTTTGGTCGGCCTTGTGACGGGACTTGCTTTGTTGCCGCGACCGGCTGCTGGATGTGGTTGTGTAGATGATGCTGCCAACGGCGAACACGGCGGTGGCAATTCGCCAAAATGATGATTTTTTCATAAGATATCGAGTCTGAAATGAGGAGACCCAATAAGCTCGTATAGGCGCTTATTGGGTCAATTGATTCATGGGACCGGCTTACTTAGGCGGTTGCTTCTTCCAGCATTTCCTCTTCTTTCTGCGCGAATTTCTCCGCTTTGCCTTTCGTGGTCTGGTAGGCGTCTACGACGCTATGGGCCACTTTGTCGAACACCGACGACAGCGTGTTGGACAGGGCGTCGCCCGCCGATTTGGCTTTGTATTTATACCGTACCTTATCGTAAGGGCTGGCATTTTTGTAGCCAATGGTCAAAGCAATACCTGCAATGACAGCAAGCCCGATTCCAACGCCCCAGGCAAGTGAGATCATTGGTTCCTTTTCTTCAGGCTCCGGCTTCTGCGACATCTTATCGCGCATCAATGCCGCCAATGCCTCTTGTGGGGCTACATACGCCATCACTTCGTACGACTTGTTTTTCAGACCGCCCGGTACAATTTTCGGTTTACCCGCCATGAGGGCATCGTAACCTGCTTTCGCCACCATAACGGGGTCCTGCAGCTCGTCGGTTATTTTCGTGTTCTCGGCATTTGCCTTGTTAAAGAAATCAGTATCCGTAGCGTTTGGCAGCAGGGCCGTGATGCTTACGTTCGTGTCTTTCAACTCGTTTACCAACGACTGGGTGAAATTGTAAACGTACGCTTTCGTCCCGGCATAAACCGCCATCAATGGCGAAGGGGTAATGGAAAGGAGCGAAGCCAGATTCAGAATTTTACCCTCGTTACGAGTTAGCATGTCGTACAGGAACAGCTTGGTCATCTGCGTCAGCGACAGCACGTTGAGGTGTATCATCGACTTCTCCCGCTCCCAGTCCGTATCCGTTGCGAACAGGCCATAAAGACCCACTCCGGCATCGTTGACCAGCACATTAACGGTAATGCCTTTTGCTTTAACCTGGTTGTATACGTCCTGCGCGGCATCCTCCTGCGCAAGGTCTTTCGTTATGACGGTAACCTGGTCGGTACCGTAGTTGCTTTTGAAAACTTCGCCCAGCCGGTCGAGTTTTTCGTCGCTGCGGCCTACTAAAACCAAGTTATAGCCATCCTGTGCAAAGAGTTTAGCAAGTTCCTGACCAATGCCACTGGAGGCACCGGTAATCAGGGCAGTTTTTCCTGTTTCTGAATTCATGATCTAGTGTTGGTTAGTGAGTACACACTTCCCCTAAGGAACTGCAACCAGCGAAAGTTGTTTCGACCACTTCCTGTTTGTCTGCAAGCCACAGCCAAATTTTCCGGCACAAAACAGGTCTGGTTAACGTTCTATTTACACGTACAGATCACGATGTTATGAAAACGATACAAGGGTTTATTTTGCTGTTGATAATGGGCGTAACAGCCTGTTCGCCCTATCGCATTGTGCGAAACGAACGCGACAATGCTGCGCCCTGGACCACCTACCGAACCTTTGCGTTTGTGGATACGAGTCGGGTTGATCCTGCGCCGGGAACGATTGAGTTCCGCTCCACAATGGAGCAAGTCAAACGGGCTGTTACGACTGAGTTGACGAAGCGGGGGTACCGGCCTGTGGGTGACAATCGTGCCGCCGGGCAGCCGGATTTGCTGGTAAATATTGGCGGGGTGGTGAACGAAAAAACACAAACCCGCCCCACAACTATTTATGAAGCCCCCCGGTATATCGGCCAATACCGCTATCACTGGCAGAGTCAGGATGTGCCGGTGGGTACATACCGGGAAGGTACGCTTAGCATACACATTGTTGATGCGCGAAAAGAGAACCTTGTCTGGGATGCTGCGGTATCCAGTGTGCTCGGTAAAAAAGGCGTCACACCCGCTCAGATTGATGAAGCTGTCGGTAAGGTGTTTACGAAGTTTCCGGCAGAAAACTCCTAATAACAGGGCGGCCCACTCAGTAGGCCGCCCTGTTGTTTTTCGGTCGATTATAGAAGAGCATTATTTCACAACTACCCGCATGACAATTTTCCGCATGGATGGCTTGGGAACCCGCGATGTGTCATTCCGCATAACACCCGTTCCCCGCCCAATAGCATCAACGCGTTGAAAATTAATGCCCGATGTAACGAGCTGTTGCTTGATTAAATTGACGCGCTTGAAGGACAGCCCTTTGTTTGTTAAACCGCCCTGTGCATCATTCGCGTAACCAACTAATTGAATCTGTAGTTGAGGGTAGGTTTTTAACAGGGTCGATAACTCGTTGATAGACGCCTGCGACGTGGCTGTCATGGATAACGAACCTGGCTGAAAAGCAATACCCGGCAGCGCAAAAACCCGTCCCTTGGGTAAGGTTGGATTGGTAAGGTAAGGCGTCATTTCACTGGTTAAGCTCCCTGCTGTTGCGGATGCCGTAGCTGCAGGAGCTGCGACCGCCGTTGTCGCCGATTTTGGTGCTGATGCGGCTGTCTGCTCTTTAGGCACCGCCAGGGATCGGGTTACGGTATCGGCCTGAATCGTATCGCTGGTAACGGTACTGAGATCGGCAGTTTCGCCTTCTTTATCCGAGTACTTCTGGGTGTTCTGGTAGAGGTAATACCCCCCAAAAGCCAGTGCCAGGGCGATCAGTATGCCAACTCCCCATTTTGTCAGCTTTCCATTATCGCCATCCGAATCGTCTGCAACATCATAAGTTATGGCCGGACGGACAGGTGCTGTTGCAGCAACAGGCTTAGTGGGCGCTTCGGTTGGTGTGCGCCGGGCGGGTCCGGCTGCACCGGCAACTATTTGATGAAGCCCTACTTTATCGACCAGTTGAGGCATAAAGGACTCCGGTACGATATTAACAAACGACTCCCGCTCGGAAAAAAGGGTAGTTGCCAACCCATCGGCATCTAGTTTCTGTTCTTTTACCTGTTTGCCAAGAACCTGAAGAACAATGGTTGTTGTTAAACCCAGCAGCGAAATAGCCGACGAGTTACGAATGTTGGCATACCCTGAAATCATGCTGCCTATCGAACTCTTCATCGCAGGCAGTAGATGGCTGATCACATCGTTACCCTGCGTAATGAGCATGTTCGTGTGTGTGGGGTCACGGAGAACAGTTGACAGGTTATCAAGAGAAGCACCGTCGTAACGGCCTTTTTGAATATGGTTAAATAGCTGATTGACGCCAATTTCACTGGTTGTGCGTTTCATTAACCCCCCCACAATCGTATACACAAGGCCATCAACGGCTTTGCTTGTTTTTTCGATAGGCTCATCAATATAGACTGCTATACGAGACAGAACCTCCGAGTTTAAAACATTAGTCAGATTAGCAAATAAATTCATAGGACAACGACTCAATCAGGCAAAAAACAGTGCTTGTCAAGAAACACACAGCCAAAACAACACTAAGCACCTTGGGATTTTACCCTCGGGCTAAAATTAGGCAAGGTTTGGCAAAGGTTTCATATCAGGGGATTAATTAATTCCTTATCTCAACGCTTGGGTAACTTTTCTATAACGTCCTGATATTCCGTTTCAATGGCGCGCAGCCGTTCCTGACAAAATATAATCAATTCGCTTGCCAATCGAATTTTTCCGGGCAGCTCATCCAGCGGAACCTGCTCATTTTCAATTTCATCAACCAGCGTGGCCAGCTGATCATAGGCATCCTGATAAGTCATAGTTGGTCAAGGGTTGTCTGTCGATAGCAACGAATTACGAATCACTAACGACAACATTGATACTTCCGTCGTACATCTGTACCTGAAGTAATTCACTGGGTTGAATATCGGCGGTCTGGGTCAGTATTCGACCATTGCGAAGCAGGAGCGCATACCCACGACGCAGTACATTTGATGGGTCGAGGTGGCGCAGGGTAACCGCTTTCTCGGTAAGGTTCGTATGACAGGCTCTAAAGTAGGTCTGAGAAACAAACCGAAGCCGCTCCGTTTCCCGGTCAAGATCCTCACGGGCCGTTTGGAAGGCCTCGCGGGTAACAATGCCTAGCCGATCCCGCAGCAGCAGGCAGTTTTCTTCAAATTGCCGGTTATGTTCAACCAGGAAGACTGCCGCTTTCGTGGGTGTTTTTACACTTTGATGGCAAAGTAAGTCCGTAATGCTGACGTTGCGTTCGTGGCCAATGCCCGCCAGAACAGGAATTGGGAAACCAGCTACGGTATGCCCCATTAAAAACGTATCGAATGAGCCAAAATCCAACTGCGAGCCCCCGCCCCGTACAATAACAACGGCATCATACGGCAACTCGCTGGTTCTGATTCGCTCCAGCTGACTGCAAATGGCCCGTTCGGCTCCCTGCCCCTGTACCTGGGTCAGGTATTCATCGACGACAAAGTCATAACCGAAAGGATTCTGCGCCAGCTCATGACGAAAGTCGCGCAAGCCGTCTGAGTTGGGCGCTGTGATCAACGCCAGGCGTTGCATAACCGACGGACGGGGGAGGAGTTGGTTCGCGGTGATATACTGCCCGGCTTCGAGCCAGACCAACTCGGGGTGTTTTTGAACGAGCGTGTCGAGTACCTGCTGCCGTTCGCGTTCCAGATTGCCAAGGGTAAACGACGGGTCGATTTTAAGAATTTCGAGCCGTAACCCATATACTGGGCTGAAACTTACGGACACCAGCAGCAACAACTGAATGTTACGGGCAAAAGCCACCCCCGTTGCCCGCTCAAAATCGCCGATTGTGTGGTAGTTCTTTCGCCAGATACAGGCATCGAGCTTGGCCAGCGTATCCCGGCCAGACGTATTGCCGGTTGTATCCCGTTCAACCAGCGTCAGAAAACAGTACCCCCGGTCCGGGTAATTTTTAATATCGCTCGTTTCGGCCACTACCCACACGGATTTCTGCCCGAAGGCTTCGTCAATGACGGCTTCCAGAGTAAAGGCTAAATCGGAAAGGCGGATGGGAGACATAAATAAAGAGCGAAAGAGCGAAAGAGCGAAAGAGGATGAATTGATCGCTCTTTTGCTCTTTCGCCTTTACATTAAAGTCCTTCAAATTGACGCAGGAAACGCACATCGTTTTCGGTGTAAAGACGCAGGTCATTCACAACGTACTTCAACTGCGTGATGCGTTCGATGCCCATACCAAAAGCAAAGCCGGTGTATTCTTCGGGGTCGATACCGCAATTGGCAATAACCTGTGGGTCAACCATGCCCGAACCGGCAATTTCAACCCAGCCCGAATGTTTGCAGATGTTACAGCCTTTGCCGCCACAGATCTGACACGAAATGTCAATCTCGGCGCTTGGCTCTGTGAATGGGAAGTAAGAGGGCCGGAACCGGATCTGTGTACCCGGCTCAAACATCTCTTTCACGAAATGATACAGCGTATCCTTGAGGTCTTTGAATCCTACATTCCGGTCAATGTAAATACCTTCAACCTGGTGGAACATGCAGTGTGCCCGCGCCGAAATCGTTTCATTTCGGTACACGCGGCCTGGCATGATTGACCGGATCGGCGGCTTCTGCCGTTCCATCAACCGAATCTGTACATTCGATGTGTGGGTGCGAAGCAGCATATCTGACGGAGCGCCTTCGGTCATCTTCTCCACGAAGAATGTGTCCTGCATATCACGGGCCGGGTGATTGTCCGGGAAGTTCAGCGCACCGAAGTTATACCAGTCCGATTCGATTTCCGGGCCATCGGCAACGTTAAAGCCAATACGCTCAAAAATCTGAATGATCCGTTGCCGAACCAGGCTTAAGGGGTGCTGGGTACCCGTCAAGTTGGGGATGCTGGGCAGGGTAAGATCAGTAGGAGGGGCACTGCTGGTGGCTGTCCGCTGCTCTTCAACCAGTTGGTTGAACTGATCAAAGCGCTCCTGAGCAAAATTTTTCAGCCCGTTCAATTCCTGTCCAACCGCACGACGGTCAGCCTGAGGAACACTTTTGAGCCCCTCAAATAATTCTGTTATAACGCCTTTACGGCTGATAAATCGCATACGAAACTGTTCCAGTTGTTCCGGCGACTTGATATCGAATTGTTCAATCTCCTGGTGGATGTCTCTTACTTTATCCAGCATATACTATATGTTTCACTACTTATTAAGACAAAGGTACATAAAACTGTGGAGAGGATTCGAGGCTCTTATTGTTGGTTGGGGCTTTCGTTACTCAATTGGGCGGTGCGTACTTAAACAATATTGATGACTGGTTACTATATGTTTCATGATGCATTAGCCGAAAACTATTGATCTGTAATCAATTAAGCTAAAAACATACTCCTGTAAATGTATTTTCAGAACTAGGTCTGATTCTTGCACCTCTACTAAGTACAAGAGGGCGTTAAAATAGCTGTTTTTAGATACGAAAACAATTACTAATGTCCTGATTAACAGTTAGAAATCATCACTAAACAATCATCTCATAAAACGCTTATGAACGCATTCGCTAACGACTCTCTTTTTGATACTATGTCTAGGCCTTTCCACAAAAGTGTGGAAAAAATTGCCGACTCTACTTGTTTGCAAAAGCTTCTCATTCCGTTTTATGATCGCAAACGGACCGTTTCTGTAGATGAAATTGTCCGCCTGGAAGGTTGTGGTAATTACACCAACTTCTTTTTGAAAGACGGTACAAAAATGTTGGTATCCCGTACCCTAAAGGAATATGAAACACTCCTTGATGGACAGGCATTTGTTCGTGTGCATAAATCCTGCATTGTCAACCTCGTTTTTGTGCGCAAGTTTTTCATTAAAAAAGAAGGTGAACTCGAATTGACAGATGGTCAACAAGTGAAAATCTCACGCCGACGCGCACAGGTATTCATGGATCGTATTCGTGATTTCCAACCTGTAGCGGTTAGCTAATAATGGCTGCTTATTTTCCCAGTAAAAAGTAGGAAATATACAGTTCGCTCAACCACGTAGTTTTACGCATTGAGTTGGGTACATTCACCCGAAGAAAACAGGAGTGTAAGCTCTAATGGCCTGATTAGTAACTGGTTGGAAATTTTGCCAGCCCTTACTCATCAGGCCATCCCTTTTTGAAAAAGCGGGTATGCGGTAGTTTTGTTTCACCGGTCAGCAACTACGACTCTGAACATAAACTATTCTCTGCTATGGACTCCACAATTTTTTCTTCGACTCAGCCTCTTGCCGTTGTTCCTCAGTTTCCAACGTCTTACCAGCGGGGCTCGCAGCGTATTGCGCTGCCCTATCTAAACCGCACTATTTTCATCTCGGTTGATGACATACTATGTCTTCAGGGTGAGGGAAATTACACGTTTCTTCACACTCGGGATCGCAAACGATATCTGGTCTCCAAAACTCTTAAAGAGTTTGAAAAAACACTGGACAGCACGATTTTCCTGCGTATTCACAAATCATATATCGTTAACCTCGCCTACGTTCAGCGTAGTATCTTTAACCGCGAGCGCCAGGTTCGAATGGCCGACGGTCGTGAAGTAGCCATCTCACGTCGGCGGATGAAAGATATCTCACAACGCCTTGCCCAATACTGGCTGCGGTTGTTGAATTAGTTGAAACCAGTAGGGTACAAAACGGTAAGTGGCTGACACGAGAGCAATACTCCTGCATCAGCCACTTACCGTTTTGTACCCTACTGATTCTGTTAAAATAACTTATACGCCAGCGTAATCTGCCATGACTTCAGGCGCTGGCTGAATTTGCCCTGGCTATCTTCAATCTGGGCAATGTCCGAAAGATTGCCTTCATAGCGTACATCGATTCCAAGTGAACCCAGATCAAGTCCACCGCCCACCTGATAACCATAGTAAGCTTTGGACCAGGCATCGTTTAGGCTACCACTTGTATATTGAGTCAGTGCCTGCCCTAATTTCTGATTATCGTCAATTCGGAAAGAGACTACTGGCCCGGCCATTATCCGGATCGGCCCACCTTTAATGCCTAGCAGCAAGGGGACATCAAAACTCGTGGTCTTTACCGTAACGGTTTCTGTCTGCCCATTCCGAACAACCCCAAACTGGCCCGAACGCGTCGAGTAAAGCAGTTCAGGCTGAATAAACAGGTTTTTTCCAAAACGCGTGTAAATACCGAATGAGGTACCCGTTTTGCTGTCAAAACTATCGCTCAGGTTGTTTCGAAAGGTTTGTCCGTCGATATTCACTGTTGGCGCACCCGTTCCACTGGTTCCGGTTCTGATGAAATTCCCAAAGCTTAGTTTGGATAAATTCACACCCCCTTTGATACCAATCTGAAAGCCTCCCTGCGCAAATGACAGAGCCGGTAAGAAAACGAGTGAAGCGAAAAGCAGGATTTTTTTCATGTGTAGCTGTGTAAATAAGATACTGGTTGATAAACGAAAATTGGACTGGAACGGTACTTTACATCAACTTATTTCGATTGAACGGCGTTCTGTAAATGACCGGTGAAGCGTTCAAAATCCCTCGTTCCAGAGCTTTGATGCGGCATTGCTTTCGTAGTTTAACCGCTTCGGAAATAATTTTCCATTACCTACCCATAATTGCCTGCTACCTATAGAATGGCCAAATTAAAAACTACCTTTTTTTGTCAAAGTTGCGGTAACCAGTCTGCCAAATGGATGGGTCGTTGCCCGGCCTGTGGCGAATGGAATACCATTGTTGAAGAAGTTGTTCAGAAAGATGAACCCGAAAAAGGCGGCTGGCGAAGCCCATCGGCCGGACCGGGGGGACTGAAAATAGCCGCCAAACCCAAGGCTATTCATGCTATCAACTACGAAGAGCAACCCCGCGTGACAACCACCGACGGTGAGCTGAATCGGGTGTTGGGAGGTGGTATCGTGGCTGGCTCGCTCGTATTGATTGGAGGAGAACCGGGCATTGGTAAGTCGACCCTGCTGCTGCAAATTGCGTTGAGCCTGGCCGGATTGCGGGTATTGTATGTGTCGGGCGAGGAAAGCGAACAGCAGATAAAAATGCGGGCCGAACGTCTGGATGCCCCCACCAGCGATTGCCACGTGATGACTGAAACCTCAACGCAGAATATTTTCCGTGTAGTCGAACATTTTGAGCCGGAAGTGCTCATTATCGACTCCATTCAAACCATGCAGTCGGCGCTGGTGGAGTCGGGGGCGGGCAGTGTCTCGCAGGTGCGTGAATGCACGGCCGAGTTCATGAAATACGCTAAAGAGAGTGGCGTACCGGTGTTTATGATTGGCCACATCACCAAAGAAGGGTCGCTGGCCGGGCCGAAAGTGCTCGAACACATGGTCGATACAGTGCTGACCTTTGAAGGAGACCGCCACACCACCTATCGTATTCTCCGGACGACGAAAAACCGGTTTGGCAGTACCGATGAACTGGGGATTTACGAAATGCTCGGCTCCGGGCTCCGGCAGGTAACCAACCCATCCGAAATCCTGATTTCGCAGCGCGATGAAGCTCTGAGTGGCGTTACTATCGGGTCGATGCTGGAAGGAAACCGACCCCTCATGATTGAATCTCAAGCCTTAGTGAGCGTGGCCACCTACGGCACCCCCCAGCGAAGCAGCACCGGTTTCGACGCCAAACGGCTCAACATGCTGCTGGCTGTGCTGGAAAAGCGCGGAGGTTTCCGGCTGGGTCAGCAGGACGTATTCCTGAATATTGCGGGAGGACTTCGGGTAGAAGATCCGGCTATCGATTTGGCCGTTTGTGCTGCAATCGTGTCGAGTTACGAGGATATTGCCATTCCGCCCTCCGTAGCCTTTGCCGCCGAAATCGGCTTAGGGGGCGAGGTGCGGGCGGTGAGCCGGATCGAATCGCGTATTGCCGAAGCCGAAAAACTGGGTTTTAAGAAGATGTTCATCTCCAAATACAACCTGAAAGGACTCGATACGAAAAGTTATAAAATTGACATCCATCCCGTTTCCCGACTGGATGAAGTATTTCAGGGTGTGCTCATGTAACGAGTTATAAAATTGGTTGGTGGGCCAATCCGTTTCTAACCATTTGTCGTAGCTATAGTTGTAGATAGAGTACTCTCGCTTAGCGCCGTGCCACGGTTATCTTGTAAATTTTAGAGTAACCGTGGCACGGCGCTAAGCGAAGGTACGAAGACCATAAATCCAACAACTCGACAAATCTTTAAACGTTATGAGCTACATTAAAGCAGGAACCGATGCCTTTGGGAATGACATTAAACTCTTTTATCAGGATTTGGGTACCAGCACGGCCGGATCGACCGTCGTGCTGATTCACGGCTGGCCCTTGAGCCACGAAATGTGGGATTATCAACTGGCCGAGCTGCCCGCGCACGGCCTGCGTGTGGTTGCTTACGACCGCCGTGGTTTCGGGAAATCGAGCCAGCCCTGGGATGGGTATGATTATGATACTCTGGCCGATGATCTGAAAGCGGTGCTTGACGAACTGAATCTCCAGAACGTAACCCTGGTCGGTTTTTCGATGGGTGGGGGCGAAGTCGCCCGTTACATGAGCCGTCATGGGGGCGCTCGAGTAGCCAAAGTAGCTTTCGTTAGCGCAGTAACGCCTTATCTACTCAAAACGGAAGACAATCCGGACGGCGTTGATAAAGATGTTTTCGACGAGATCACTGAAAACATACAGAAAGACCGGGCGGCTTTTCTGCAAACATTTGGCAAGCAGTTCTATGGTGTAAACCTCATTAGCAAGCCTGTTAGTCAAGCACATCTGGACGGCGACTTTGCCCGTGCCTATGTAGCTTCTCATAAGGCGACGCTCGAATGCGCCAAGTCATTTGCCGAAACCGATTTCAGGGATGATCTGACCCAGATCCAGGTACCTGCGCTGGTCATTCATGGCGATTCTGACAAAACGGTACCTATAGAAGCCTCAGGTGAACGGACAGCCAATGCGTTGCCTAACGCGCAGTACATCGTCTACGACGGGGCTCCGCACGGTTTGTTCATTACCGAGAAAGATCGCCTAACGCAGGATTTGCTTTCGTTTATTCAGGAAGGTGTAGCCGTTCGGGAATCCGTTGGGACAACCACCCTGTATTAATTACCTCAATAAATCTGATTTTTGGCCTGGCAAGTCGTAGCTGTTTGTTCAGTAGCGACTGTGCTTTACAGGAAACCAAACGGCCCCCTTTCGCGAGAGAGGGGGCCGTTTGGTTGAGGAAGGCCAGTTTTACAGTCGCCGGTACGTTTTAACGTAGCCGGAGGGCGTCTGACCGGTAATGTCTTTAAACTGACGGTTAAAGTTCGATAAGGTTCTAAAGCCACTCTCAAAACTGATTTGAGTAATGTTGAGCTTCCCATTCATAAGCAGCTTACAGGCATGACCAATGCGAACCTCGGATACGAATTCCGAAAATGTCTTGTTGGCCCTGGCTTTAAAATACCGGCAAAAGGCCGGCGATGTCATACCCGCCAGATCAGCAACGGTATCCAGACTAAGATCGTCCGGAAAGTGCCCCAGTACATAGTCATGAACCAGTTGCATCCGGTCTGTTTCGGCGGGTTTGACCGTGTTCGTATAACCCGGACTGGTCAGGTAACGAAAGTCGGAGGCTAGTGTAAGATCGTTCAGAAGCGTTAGTAGACTGATAACGCGCTGAAATCCTACGGGTTGTTTTGATAAATTTTTCAAGGCTGTCGCGGTCTGTCCACGCGTCGGCCCCATCCATTCAAGCCCCTGCCGCGACTGATTCAACAACTGCCGCAAAGGAGCCATTTCCTGTTTTTCGAAGAACTCCGGACCCAGAAAATCCTCTGTGAAGTAAACGACGATACCCCGCGTAATCAGCTCGTCTGAAGCTGAAGCCGGTTGCCGATCAAAATACACCTGATCACTGCGCCAAAGGTGAGGTAAGTTCGGGCCCAGGAAAACCAGGTCGCCGGGACCAAAGGGTTTTATCGAATCGCCAATAAAGCGGGTTCCCGTACCTTTTTCTACCAGAAACAACTGGTAATGGGGGTGGAAGTGCCAGTTGGGGTCGAAATGAGGCTCCACCAATTCTTTTACGATGAATGAAGCCGCAACGGGTTCAAGGTCTTTGCGTAGAGGCTGTTTCACTCAATTGCTGATTTTTAACACAAATAACGTGTATTTTTTATAATACGTGTAAAAATAAAGTCGGTATTCGGCAAGAAAAGCCAAAATGCAAATTTAGCTACTATTTATATTTGTTTGATTTTTTATGGAACGAATATGAATAAGCTAGGAATGAATATGTTCGTCTGGACGATGTCTATGGACGAAGACCTATCCGATACATTTAATTTTCTGAAAGAGAGTGGCTTCGACTTTGTTGAATTGCCAATCAACGATATCAGTCTCGAAAAATGGCAGCGCATTGGTCAGCAACTGAGCGAGTTAGGCATGGGTGTACAAACGTGTACGATATGCGGCCCCGAACACAGTTTGATCAGCCCTGATCCAGCGGTGCGGCAGGCAAGCGTTGCCTATCTGAAGCAGGTCGTCGATTGTTCGCGGGCCGCCGGTTCGTCTATTCTGATGGGGCCGGTGTACGCGGGGTTCAAGGAGTTCACCGGTAAGCCTGCCACCGCCGAGGAGTGGAACTGGTCGGTTACGGGTATGCGCGAAGTGGCCGAGTACGCCCAAACCCAGGGTGTTACGCTGGCTATCGAGTATTTGAATCGCTTTGAAGTGTACCTGCTTACCTGCGCCGATGAAGTAGTACGCTATGTCGAAGCCATCAATCATCCCAATTGCCGGGTAGCCTTCGACACCTTTCATGCTAACATGGAGGAGAAAAACATAGGGACTGCCTTACGGAAATGTGCCCCTTATCTGGTTCACGTGCAGATTTCGGAGAATGACCGTTCCACACCGGGGCAGGGCCATATTAATTTTGAGGAAGTGTTTGCCGTCTTGCAGGAGGTTGGTTATGAAGGTCCGATTGCTATCGAAGCTTTCGGCCCAAATCCACCCGAACTGGCCTCGGCAACGCACATCTTCCGGCCTATGTTCGAGTCGCCGGAACAACTGGCGGTCGATGGTCTCGCGTTTATAAAAAGCCAGCTGGCACAGGTCGTTCCTGTTGGTAGTGACGAATAAACGAAACAAGCTGCCTGGCCCGTTTTAATACGTGCTGTAAACGGTTTCAGGCGACGATAAACTATACATCTTAAGCTTTACCGCCGACCCTACCGGTCGGTACAACTCATGAAACTAAACATCGCTATTGTTGGCCTCGGTTTCGGGGCAGAATTCATCCCCATCTACCAGCGGCATCCAAACACGAACATGTACGCGATTTGCCAGCGTAATGTCGAAAAGCTTAACGAAATAGGCGATGCCTATGGCATTGAAAAGCGGTATAGTAATTATGATGAATTGCTGGCCGACCCAAACGTCGATGCGGTACACATCAACTCACCAATTCCGAACCACGCTGAGCAGAGTCTGAAAGCCTTGCGCGCTGGTAAGCACGTGGCCTGTACCGTACCCATGGCAACGAGCGTTGAAGACTGTCTCGAAATCGTGAAAGCCTGTAAGGAGTCGGGTAAAAAGTATATGATGATGGAAACGGTGGTATATAGCCGCGAGTTTCTGTTCGTTAAAGAATTGTACGAAACGGGCGAACTGGGCAAGGTTCAGTTCCTGAAAGCCAGCCACCAGCAGGACATGGACGGATGGCCCGATTACTGGCCGGGTTTGCCGCCTATGCACTACGCAACCCACTGCGTAGGTCCCGTAGCCGGTTTACTCAAACTCGAAGCCGATTATGTGTCCTGCTTTGGTTCGGGAACGATTCGTGAGGAGTTGGCCAAGATTCATAACTCGCCGTTTGCGGTGGAATCGGCACATATTAAGTTCAAAGACAGTGATTTATCGGCCTATGTGTACCGGTCGCTGTTCGACGTAGCCCGGCAATACCGGGAGAGTTTTGAAGTGTATGGCGATAAAAAGTCGTTTGAGTGGCAGCTGATCGAGGACGAACAGCCTGTTCTTCATACCGCCAAAAAGCCAGAGCCGGAGATTCCTGAGAAAGTAACGGTACCCGATTATGCGCGGCTCTTACCAGCCGAAATTGCCGGGTTTACCACTAAAGGGGTGTACGATGCCGATGAGCAGCAACACCTGTCTTTTACGCAGGGGGGCGGCCACGGAGGCTCACACCCACACATGGTTCACGAGTTTGTTTCGGCCATTATTGAGGATCGTGAGCCCTTCCCGAACGCAGCCCAGTCGGCCAACTGGACAAGCGTTGGTATACTGGCGCATGAATCTGCTTTACAGGGTGGAAAGCTCATTAAGTTACCGGATTTTAACCTATAACGCCACCTGTCCGGGCGGCTATTGATATAGTCTATGAAAAAAATAATCACAGCAATTGGGGTAGTTGTGGCTCTCGCCCAATGTGCCCGACAATCGGCTCCCAACACGGCTGTCCGGCAGGAGTCGACGAAATCGAGCCAGTCGGCTCCCCGCCGAACAGAGATTCTGTTTCTGGGCGATAACGGCCACCACCGGCCCATCGAACGGGTGCCGGAAATTATGGCGGCACTGGGTGATAAAGGCATCAACATCACCTATACCGATAAGCTGGAAGATCTGAACGCCGATAATCTGAATAAGTATGACGGCCTGCTGATTTTTGCCAACTGGGATAGCATTGGAAAACCGCAGGAGAAAGCGCTGCTCGATTATGTATCGTCGGGCAAAGGGCTGATTCCGGTTCACTGTGCCTCTTATTGTTTCCGAAACTCATCTGAATACGTCGATAAAGTTGTGGGCGGTCAGTTCTGGCGGCATAAGATGGATACCATCCAGACGCGCTTTACCCAGCCGAACAACCCGATCGTAGCGGGTTTGCCATCGTTTAAAGCGTACGATGAAACGTATCTGCACAGCCACTTACAAGCCGACAATAACGTACTGGCCGTTCGGGACATTAAAGCGGCCCAGGCTACCGACAAGCCGGGGGTTAAAGAAGAACCGTATACCTGGACCCGGCAATACGGGAAAGGACGGGTGTTCTACACAGCCTATGGGCACGATGAGCGTACCTGGAGCCAGCCCGGATTTCAGCAGTTGCTGGAACGCGGTATCTTGTGGGCCGTAGGCGATAAGGTTAAAAAACTGCACGACGACCTGAAGCCACAGCCGTTTGCGTACCACGAAGCTAATCTGCCGAACTACGAAAAGCGCCCTGGGCCACAGTTGCAGCAGAAGCCGCTTTCGCCGGAAGAGTCGATGAAGCACATTCAGGTGCCGGTCGATTTCACCCTCGATCTGTTTGCCCACGAACCAAACGTGATGCACCCCATTGCGCTGACCTGGGACGAACGCGGACGGCTGTATGCGCTGATCACGAAAGACTATCCGAATGAGCGCAAACCCGAAGGTGGCTCGGATTACATCGTGATCTGTGAAGACACCGATAAAGATGGTAAAGCGGATAAGTTCACCAACTTCGCCGAAGGCTTGAGCATTCCAACCGGAATGACCTTTGGTAACGGTGGTCTATACGTATCTCAGGCACCACACATGCTGTTTTTGCAGGATACCAACGGCGATGATAAAGCCGATGTGAAGAAGATTGTCTTTACGGGTTTCGGTACTTATGACACTCACGCCGGACCAAGTAATCTGCACTATGGCTTTGATAACTGGATTTGGGGAAGCGTAGGTTACTCGGGCTTCAAAGGCAAAGTGGGTGCCGACAGTGTGAAGTTCTCACAGGGATTCTTCCGGTTTAAACCCGACGGCTCGCAGCTTGAATACGTAACCAGCACGTCGAATAACACCTGGGGCCTGGGCTTCACCGAAACGGGCGATATTTTCGGGTCGACGGCCAACAACTCGCACGGCTGGTACATGGCCATTCCGAATCGCTATTTCCACGGGGCTCCCCACATCCGGGAGAACGGCAGCCGCAGTACCGATACCCATAAGGACATGAAACCCATCACCGAAAAAGTACGTCAGGTAGACGTTTTCGGTGGGTTTACGGCAGCGGCCGGTCATAATTTCTACACGGCGCGGGCCTTCCCGAAAAAATACTGGAACAACATCGCGTTCGTTGCCGAGCCAACCGGCCATATTCTGCACCAGAACGTAATGCAGAAAAGCGGTACTAACTACGAAGATGCCGAAGGGTTTAACCTGATGGCTGGTGCCGACGAATGGTTTGCGCCCGTATTTGCCGAAGTAGGTCCCGATGGGGCCGTTTGGGTAGTTGACTGGTATAGCTTTATTATTCAGCACAACCCAACGCCTAAAGGGGCATCGAACGGGTCGGGTAACGCTTATGAAACGCCTTTGCGTGATTTTACCCACGGTCGGATCTACCGGGTTGGGTATAAAAACGCCCCGGCCTATACGCCACTGACTCTGAGCAAAAGCCGTCCGGAAGAATTAGTCGCTTCGTTGAAAAATACGAATATGTTCTGGCGGATGGCCGCGCAGCGTCTGTTGATCGAACGGAATAACAAAGATGTTGTGCCGCAGTTGATTGCCCTGGTGAACGATAAGTCGGTCGATGAAATTGGTATCAATCCAGCCGCCATTCATGCGCTTTGGACTTTGCACGGATTAGGTGCTCTGGACGGGTCGGATGCAACCGCAACCGCAGCTGTTAGCCAGGCTCTGAAACATCCGGTTGCCAGTGTACGGAAAACGGCTATTCAGGTGATGCCAGCTACTAGCCAGGCTGCCAGCGCGTTACTCGAAAACAACCTGCTGGACGACAAAGAGCCATTGGTTGTGTTAAATACCCTCCTGAAATTTACTGAAGTGCCGCAGAGTAAGACGGTACAACAGGCTATTCTGGCTCGTCTGGACAAAGCCAGCGAAACCAATGACCGCTGGTTGCCCGATGCGTTTGCCTGCGCCCTGACCGGCAATGACGGACAGTTGCTCAAAACGTACCTCAAGCAGGTGGCTGTAAACGCGCCTGCGCCAGCTAAACCGGCACATGACATGAGCACCCATGCCGACAAAGGACACGGTCCCAGTGCCCCAATGCCTAAAATGACATCCGCACCGAGTGGCAATCAGCCGGACCTGGTCGTAGCAGCCATCCGGACAACACCCGAATCGCCTTCGGTTCGGGAAGGCGCGCGGATTTTTGTTGATGTGACCAATGCCGGTGGGGTAGCTATTCCGGAAGGAACGCCCATTCCAATGGCCGTTCGTATCGAAGGGCCAAAAGGAGAGCAGGAAGGCGCTAAAATCAACTTCGTGAGTGTGACCCACAATACCGGTATCAAGCCCGGCGAAACCGTCACCATCAGCAAATCGAACAATGGTCCCTGGGTTGGTGATATGGGCGTACAGTTTGAGCGGGCGGGCGATTATACCATCTCGGTAATGCTCGATCGGGAAAACGCCATTGCCGAGAGCAATGAACAAAATAATAATGCTACACACACCCTGACCTACCGCGCTCCGCAAAGCCTGAGTGCTTACGCGCTGGAACGGGCTACGCGCAGCTATGCGTCGGTTGCGCCGGTCGATTCGGTAATTGCGTTACTGCGTCAGACCCAGAAGCTGGATGCAGCCCAAAGCGAAGCCATCGTGAAAGGTGTTTCGGAAGGCTGGAATATGAAACAGACAGCCCAGGTCCGGGATGCTGATAAATCATTCCTGGCCAGCCTGACCGGCAGCGTATCCGCCGATAACCGCACTCGTCTGGGACGGCTCTACGAAGCCTGGGGTCTGACGAAGAGCGAGCCTGTCGATCCAAACGTAGAAGTGATTCGAATGAAGACCGTACGGGAAGAGATGCGCTTCGACAAGAAAGAGTTTACCGTAACGGCAGGCAAGCAGGTGGAGATTGTGCTGGAGAATCCGGATGCCATGCAGCACAACCTGGTGATTGGTAAGCCGAAAAGCATGGAGATCATTGGCAGTGCCGCCGACAAGCTGATTACGGCAAAAGACGGGGCTGAGAAAAACTACGTGCCGTCCATTTCTCAGGTTATTGCCGCTACACCGCTGGTGAACCCCGATCAAACGTTCCGGCTCAAGTTTACCGCGCCGGCAACTCCCGGCGATTATCCGTTCGTTTGTACATTCCCCGGCCACTGGCGAATGATGAACGGCGTAATGAAAGTGACGAAAGCCAGCGTAGGGCTCAATGCTAAGTAAGGTTTAGCCTTATGTTTAAATGCGCAATGGCCCGCTACCAGATTGGTAGCGGGCCATTGCATTTTAAAAGGCTCTAGGCGGTATGCTTTGTCGTTACGGTGGAAACTGGAAACGGCAAAAGAGCTGAAGAGGGAATCTGTATGATAAACTCACTGCCTTTTTCTACCTCGCTTTTTACCCAGATTGTCCAGCTGTGGGAGTTTACAATTCGTTGTACATAGCTGAGTCCCAGTCCAAACCCCTTTACGCTAGGTTGATTGCGGTCATGGACGCGATAAAATGGTTGAAAAATCTGGGAAATTAAATTGGGCGGTATGCCCACCCCCCGGTCTTGAACCGTAATCGTCAGCCCATCGCTGGTTAGCTGGGTCTGGATCGTTATGACCGGCTCAGTCGAACTATACTTTATGGCGTTATCCAGCAGGTTATACAGCACATTAGTGAGGTGAATCCGGTCTGCCAGAATATAGGGCTCGCTATGAGGTAAATTGAGGGTCAGGTAGTCGCCATGACGTTCGGCCACTGAGTGAAGCAACTGGTGAAGCTGAATAGGTTCTGGATTAAGGATCAGCGTATTTCGGTCGGCCCGCGCCAGGGTAAGCATCGTTTCCACCTGATGTTGAAGCCGTTCAGTTTCTTCGAGAATAATCCGAATGTACTTGTCTGTGCGTTCCGGATGATTAAGGGCAATGGGTGAATTCAGAATGTCGGCAGCCATTCGGATTGCGGTTACCGGCGTCTGAAATTCGTGTACTATAGAGTGAAGCACTTCTGTTTCCATGGCTTGTTGCCGCTGACGAATCCCCCACCATAAACCATAGCCTATGAGCAGTTGCGCCATCAGTGCTATGCCAACCCATGTTAGAGAGTGCACTGACGGAGAGGCTCCGGGGAAAATCACGCCATTATCTAGCAGAATACCGGCCAGTATAATGAACAAAATAGCGAAAATCAAGAAGGGAACAACAGTGAAACGGTGGAACATAGCGCCGTTGTCAATTATAAAAGCCTGAATTCAAACAGCCGTAAAGTAGACGGTATCTGTTCCTAAATGTCACACGGTAACGTTTCTGAAGAACTATGCCCCATAAAAAAAGCCCGCTAACTGCGGGCTCTTTCGGTCAAACTTATATTGAGAAGCTTTATTTTACGAATTTTCCGTTGCTGCTTCTCCGGCCGGAGCTGGTGCGCTGGTGGCTGTAGATCGGGATGGACGGGCTGTTTTTGAAACAGGGAGCTTAGGGGCTGCAATCGGCTCGTTTGATGCGGTAGCAGGTGTAGTCGTTGCTGAGTCAACCGCTTCGGCTACTGTCGCTAAGCTAGCTGCTTTCTTGGCTGTGCGTTTGGCATTCTTCTCTGCTTTCTCCGCATTCTTCTTCGCCTTAGCAGCCTCTTTTTTTACTTTTTTGTCGACGGCTTTAACAGGCTTAGTCGCTTTTTTCTCCGCTTTCTGCATGAGTTTGGTCAGCTTCTTCGCTAGTTTCTCCGCCGATTTCTCGATGGATTTCTTTACCTTTTTACCAGCCGTACCTGCTTCAGCCAATTTGGTTTCTATCGAACTGACTATGTCTGCAGCCAGCGTTTTCTGCTTCGTTTTTGTGGTCTTATCTGCCATGGGAATTTTGAGTAAAAAATCTACAAAGGAATACGAAATTTCTGTGACAATCTAAAGCCCAATGTTAAATTTTTGTTATGTCTTCTGGAGAAAATCCCAACAAATAATACCAGCCGTTACGGCAATGTTGAGTGAATGCTTCGTCCCGAATTGAGGGATTTCAAGGACTAGATCAGCCGACTGAACAACCTCGTCACTGACACCCGTAACTTCATTACCCAACACAAATGCATAGGGTTTGTTTGGCTCGGGGCTGAAATCTGTCAGCGAAGTGCTGCCATCAGCCTGTTCGACCGCTGCAACCAGCCAGCCATCTGCCTGCAATTGCCTGACCAGCGCTGTTACATCCGTTACATGCTCCCAGGCAACGGATTCGGTAGCTCCCAGTGCCGTTTTCGTAATGTCGCGGTGGGGGGGCTGGCCCGTAATGCCACATAAATACAGTTTTTCTGCCCGAAATGCATCCGCCGTTCGGAACACCGATCCAACATTATTCAGGCTTCTGATGTCGTCTAGGATCAGGCAATATGGAAATTTGTCGGCCTCTTTAAAGTCGGCAACCGACAGGCGGTTAAGTTCGTCGAGGGAGAGTTTACGAGGGGGCATTATATGATTCGTTGGCTAATAAAATAGTTTTACGATTGGCTGCTATTCTGTTGGTTTTGCAACAACTGCTTAATGTCGTGCAGGGTATCTCGTATGTCAACCAGAATATCATGATCTGTAGTTGCAGATTGGTGATTCAGTTTGGCGGGCATCAGCTTTTGCCTCAGTTCAATGATGTGCGTCCGAAAAGCCTGCGCATCAATAATACCGATCAGTTCCATGTCGTTTGCCTGATTCTGGCTCTGCCCGGCCGTTTCGAACTTCAGGATGCAAAGATCAAAATGACGTAATATAGGACCGGCCACAAAGGTAACGTCCTGGATGTTTTCCAGCGGAATCGTTTTTTCAACCTGAACGAGAATCCCCTTTTTGAAGCGCAGTGAGCGGTCGGATAGTTCACACTCCAGATTTTTGAAATAATGATCACTCCACCACTGGCCAACGCCCAGAAGCCAGAAGGGGAGGAACAGAATGCCAATGACGGATACGAGCAAAAAGAAGGAAACATACCACAACAGATACGTTCGGATAATGGGGTTGAAACTTGCTTTTAGCGGGAGTGCCTGTTCGTCCGGGCTCATGATAAGCTGGTCTTTTGTTTGAGATTAGGGCCTGTAATAAGGCGAAAAACGGCCATTTTCTCGGTAAATTTTACTATTTTTGTTTACGACAATCCAACGAAAATCAGTGAAATCAACCACCGCAGCAAAGCCTCAGGTTAAGAAAAACGAAACGCCCCTCAACCGCCAATACAACCAGATTAAAGCCAAATACCCCGGTGCGTTGCTCCTCTTTCGTGTCGGTGATTTCTACGAAACCTTCGGTGAAGATGCCGTCCGGGCCAGCAAGATTCTGGGCATCACGCTTACCAAACGCAACAACGGTGGCGCCAATGAGGAGCTTGCCGGTTTTCCCCATCACTCGCTCGATACCCACCTGCCTAAACTCGTTCGGGCGGGCGAACGCGTGGCCATCTGCGACCAGTTGGAAGACCCTTCGGTAGCTAAAGGAATCGTGCGCAGGGGCGTTACGGAACTGGTGACGCCCGGTGTTTCATTCAACGATAACGTACTCGATACCCGGCGGAATAATTACCTGGCCGCTGTGCATTTCGGGAAGGCAGATGATACCTTCGGGATATCGTTTCTGGATATTTCGACGGGCGAGTTCCTGGCATCTCAGGGTAATTCGGCCTACGTCGATAAACTGTTACAGAGTTTCAATCCATCGGAAGTACTCTATTGCAAACGTAACCGGCAGGAGTTTGGCAGTTTGTTCGGCGATAAGTTTCATACCTACACCCTCGAAGACTGGGCGTTTACCTACGACTTCGGGTATAACTTTCTGAAACAGCATTTTCAGACCACCTCCCTCAAAGGATTTGGTATCGAAGGACTACCCGATGGCATCATTGCGGCCGGTGTCATTCTACATTACCTCAACGAAACCGAGCATAAAGACCTTCAGCATATCACGCGCGTTACCCGGCTCGAAGAAGACCGGTACGTGTGGCTCGACCGGTTCACCATCCGCAACCTCGAACTAACGGCTGCTCAGCAGGAGGGAGGAGTGCCGCTGATCCAGATTCTCGACCAGACGGTAACGCCGATGGGTGCGCGGCTTCTTCGGAAGTGGCTCAGCTTGCCTCTCAAAGAAAAAGCCCTGATCGATGAGCGGCTAAACATGGTTGAGTTGCTGGTTGACGACATTGATCTGGCCGATGCGCTGGTGAATCACCTGCGGCAGATTGGTGATCTGGAACGACTGGTGTCTAAAGTAGCCGTTCGGCGTATCAGCCCCCGGGAGTTGCTGCAATTGAAACGGTCGCTTCAGCACGTGCTGCCGATAAAAGAGTTGCTGATTACGGCCCTTAGCCAGAATGAGTCGGCGTCACTGAAGAAGTATGCCGACCAGCTCAATCCGGTAGCTTTCCTGCTCGACCGCATTGAGACGGAGCTCCGCGAAGATCCGCCGACGCTGTCCAATCAGGGCGGTATGATTAAGCCGGGTATCAACGCCGAGCTGGACGAACTGACGGCCATTGCGTATTCGGGAAAAGATTACCTGTTGCAGCTTCAGGAACGCGAAGTGCAGCGTACGGGCATTACGTCGCTCAAAATAGCGTATAACAAAGTGTTTGGCTATTATCTGGAAGTAACGCATGCACACAAAAACCGGGTGCCGGAAGACTGGATTCGGAAGCAGACGCTGGTGAATGCGGAGCGCTATATAACGCCCGAACTGAAGGAATACGAAGACAAGATCCTGAACGCCGAGGAACAGATTTTTCAGATCGAAGCCCGGATGTTCAATGAGCTGGTCATTGCCGCCGGCGAGTACGTTGGGGCTATTCAGCAGAATGCCCGCGTATTGTCGGTGCTCGACGTGCTGGCTTCGTTTGGTCGGGTGGCGGTCAAAAACAAATACGTTCGGCCTCAGATCAACGAAAGCAAAGTACTAAGCATCAAAGACGGGCGACATGCCGTCATTGAGCAGCAACTGCCCCCCGGCGAACCCTACATTCCCAACGATGTTTATCTGGACGATGAAACGCAGCAGATCATTATCATTACCGGGCCAAACATGGCGGGTAAGTCAGCGTTGCTGCGGCAAACGGCCCTGATTGTCCTGATGGCGCAGTCGGGGAGTTTCGTTCCGGCATCATCGGCCGAAATTGGTATTGTCGACAAGATATTTACCCGCGTTGGCGCCAGCGATAACCTGTCGCGGGGCGAAAGCACGTTCATGGTCGAGATGACCGAAACGGCCAGCATTCTCAATAACCTGAGCGAGCGAAGCCTGATTTTGATGGACGAAATTGGGCGGGGAACAAGTACGTACGATGGTGTTTCGATTGCCTGGTCCATTACCGAATACCTGCATAACAAAACAGACTGCCGCCCCAAAACGCTGTTTGCGACACACTACCACGAACTCAACGATCTGGCAACGGATAACCCACGCATCAAGAATTACAATGTGTCGGTGAAAGAGCTTGGCAATAAAGTCATCTTCCTGCGCAAGCTGAAAGAGGGTGGTTCGGAGCATAGTTTCGGGATTCACGTGGCGCAAATGGCGGGGATGCCCGCCCAGATCGTGAGCCGGGCCAACGAGATTCTCAAGCAACTGGAGTCGTCGCACAACCGCGAAACGAACAAAGAGAAAATTCGGGAGGCTGTACCTCAGGAACGGGAGCTGGCCCTCCGCATCATCGAATCCGGCGACCCCAAATCCGAAGCGATCAAAGAGAAACTACGATCCATCGACGTAAACCGGCTAACGCCCATTGAGGCCTTGTTAAAGCTGAATGAGTTGCTGAAAATGGCGGAGTGAATTCATGTAAACAACAACTAACAACTAATGGAACTGAACGTATTAACTGCCCCCCTCACGATTCACGAGATCGAGTGGCGGGTACAAAGCCAGACCAAAGACGGCCAGAAGATCGTCGTCGTGCCGTATATCACCAATCGGTGTGTTATGCAGCGGTTCGATGAGCAATTCGGCTGGGCGGGCTGGCAAAATGAGATCAAGGAAATTGAAGGCGGTTTCCTCTGTACGATCACCGCCGTTTTACCCGGTGGCGAAATCGTTCGTAAAACCGATGGTGCCAGTCGTACCAGCGTTGAACCTGTAAAAGGTGGTATCAGCGATGCCATGAAACGGTGTGCCGTGCAGTTCGGTCTGGGCCGCGCCCTCTACGACTTCCCGAAAGTACTGATCGAAACAACGGACAAGTATATCCCCAACTGGGCCACCCCCCTGTTGGATAAAATGGTCGAGAAGATCAACGCCGGTGGCACCGTGCGCGACGTGGTGGTTCTAAAACCCGAACACGCAAAACCAACAGCAAAAGCAGCTTAGATTGATTAGGATATAGGATGTATGATGTGTAGAAACGACATGGCACTACATATTATACATCCTATATCATACATCCTACATCTATTTTCCGCTTCCCATTGCTGCTGGGCCGGCCATGCCTTGCGATAAGACAAGCAGTTTATCGCTTAGAGTTTGAATGGCGTTTTTGTAACGCGCTTCCAGGTCCGGTAAATTCGCCGTCGATTTCAATGACGCTTCGTACAGGAGGCCGGGCAGCATCCACGAAGCATAGCCGCTGTTGGGGTCCGATGATGCGTAAAGCGATTTATACCAACCGCCAAACGCATTGCCTTTTGGGTCGATGAACGACCGTTCCAGCAGGCGTAATTCTTTGTTTAACTCCACCAGCTTATCCGTGCGGCCGTTTTTTAGATAACTCTGCCGGGCCAGTTCGCAGGCATCGGCATTCTTTTTTAAATCAGCCACTACGTTGAGTAAGGGGCTGATTGAATACGTTGGTGCATAGGCTTGAATGGCCCGTTCTGCGGCTTTCAGGTGAACGGCCAGATCGGTTGGGTAACGAGCCAGATCGTAGGGCACTAAATCGGCATTGGCCAGCCGCATGGTCATGGTGCCAACAACCTGTTCCATCATTGGTCCCATTTTGTACGTTGGATCAGCAAATTTGTCGTAGAAGTACAGATCGTCGTACTGCGAATGGTAGAGTGTTGGGCCTTCCATACCCGCACTGAGCGATGGTATACCAATATGCATGTAGGGAGCTATATGGTCGGAACCACCACCCAGGTTGCCAATAGTTGGCTCGCCTGCCATTACTGCCGGCGCTGAGGAACCCGTTACGCGCGTTGGATTACCAACCGCCGATTTGCCCATCCAGTGCTGGTAAACCGTTTTGTTCGAATCAGGGTACTGCACCGCCTGCGTAGCTTCAATAATGAGTTTCTTCATGGAAGGCGACGCACTTGCCCCAAACGTCCGGCCCGATACAGCTGCGTCGTAGTTCATGTAGGCAACGGCCTTCTGCGACAGTTCGTCCCGGAATTGTTCGCTCCACTCGGCTGAGCCAATTACGCCCGGCTCTTCGGCATCCCAATGGCAAACTTTAATGGTTCGACGCGGGCGCTGACCGGCTTTCGCCAGTTTGCCCATCGTTTCGGTCATACTCAGCAACATGGCTGTGCCCGAGTTTGGGTCGGTGGCGCCATACGACCAGGCGTCGTAATGGCAACCGGCAATGATCCATTCGTCAGGAAACTCGGCACCCGTCAGCGTGCCCACCACCTGATAAATGCGCTGGATGGTTTTTTCCTGCTTTACCATCAGCCGTACTTTCAGAGCGGGGCCGCCTTCCAGCCGATAGGTGTATGGCAGGCCACCCTGCCAACCTGACGGTACAGATCGCATACCCGTCATGCGTTTTAAGATTTCGGTGGCCGAACCGTAGGGCAGGGGTGTTACCGGGATTTTGTGCAGACCAACGGCATTCTGGTCGAGTCGTTTGGGCGTGTTCTTCGCGTCCATCGGTAAGGCCGCTTCGCCGGGCGTAAGCGGATCGCCGGTATAGGGCGTTGTGAGCAGCGAGCCGCGCTGAATAACGCTCTCACTATAATAGGGGCCTTCGGGAAAGGTCAGCCCGCGCATGTAGCCGCTGTCGGCGGGGTCGGTAAAGATAATAACACCAACGGCACCGTCTGCCTGGGCAAACTGCGCTTTATAGCCCCGGAAGTTTCCGCCATAGCGAGCCAGTACAATTTTACCTTTTACCGAAATACCCATCGCTTTCAGTTGCTCGAAATCTTCTTTTCTGCCGTAGTTGGCATACACCACTTCGGCGGTTACGTCGCCCGAACCCGACCAGGCATTGTAGCCGGGCGTCAGTCGTGGATCGCTGCTGTATTTGTCTTCCTTGAACAGAAATTCCCGGATGTTCAGCGGCTGGCGTATTGGTTCAACGACTTCCACGGCAATCTCGCCGGGGCCTTTGGGTAACAGTACATCATGCGGGTATATGTCTACCTGCCAACCCGCCTTGCGCATGGTTTCGGCAATGTAATCCCGTACTTGCTCATTCTCTTTTGAACCCGTCAGGTGCGGTACGCTGCTAAGCTTTTCGAGGTGGGCTTTGAAGGCCGCTGTTGATTGTTTCGCTTTAAACTCACTTTCAAGCTTAACCTGGGCGGCTTGCCTGGCGGGAATAAACCCGCTAAGGGTGGGTGCTGGGCTCGACTGAGCCTGGGCAGTTGCTACACCACATGCCAGAATAAGCATTCGGTAAGCGGTTTTAACAAGGAGAGTGTGCTGCATACGAATCAGATTGTCTAATTTTCAAATATCGGAATTGACTTTGGTATAAAGCACAAAAAGCCAGTGAATAGTTGGCTCATAAAAAAAGAGCCGTAGACGTTACGGCTCTTTTGATAGAAAATTAGTGTCGATTACTTAGGCATGGCAAAAATAGTCGAATCAATTTTAGGGTTGAAGACGATATTTGACACCGTCATGGTAATGGCACCGGGCATGGCCGGACTGTTGAGCTCAATGGTTGATGGCAGGGTTAATCCCTCAATCGTTTTGAAGTTGCCGTATTGTGATTTGATTTCACCACTTTGCCCCTGTACACTGATGGTGGCTTTGCTGCCTGCCAATTGATACGTTGCTGCATCGACAAAGTAATTGACAACGCCTTCGGGGCGCGTTACTTTCAGGTTGAATACATCCTTGTCATTCAGCTTTTCCTTGCCTACCAGTTCAACCGGGTATTTGTTGATCTTAGCGGTAGCCAGTTCAGTACCAATGATGTAGGTATTGGCTTTCTGTATTTTTACCTGATCGTCGGGAAGGGCCTGTGCACTGGAGCTACCCGCCATAGGGTTAATGGCCCAGCCTTTATCGCCATCAACCACCTGCGTCATTTGCTGACCCATGACGGAGATATCGTTGCGGGATGACTGGCCGATAACAGTTGATACTTTGCCCTTCATGTCCATGCCCATAACGCTCATGCTCTGCTCGAACTGAACCGTTTTTACCGCGGCTATTTTGTCGGCACCGCCTACAGCCGCAATGTTTTTATTAATTACTTCATCGGCTGTCTGCGCAAAGGATAAAGCCGGAATGGCCACAAGAGCCACAAGGGTAATGAGTTGCTTTTTCATGCAAAAGATTAGTCAGATAGTTCGTAAAGTTACTGAACCTGCTTTGTATAACGTACGGCAAGTAGCAGTATGGATAAAAAGATTAAAATTCATTTTTGCTCAGTCGGCAAGTTTCGGGGCTAATCGGCTTGCAGGGCTGACGGGTGTTACTTACCTTCATTGACTTAAACTTTAACTACCTATTCTACGATGCTGTCAACGACCCGCGTCAAGCTTTCCGTTATGATGTTTCTCCAGTTTTTTGTCTGGGGAGCCTGGTACGGTCAGATGAGTAAATACCTTCTTACACAACTTCATTCAACGGGCGATCAGGTTGGGAATGCCTATGCGGCTTTTTCACTGGCCATGATCATCGCTCCCTTTTTCGTCGGTATGATTGCCGACCGTTATTTTGCCGCTCAAAAAGTGCTGGGCGTCTTGAACCTGCTGGGTGCAGTCGTTCTGTATTTTATTACGCAGAATACCAACCCCGATAATTTCTTCTACCTCATTCTGGCGTACTGCCTGACATTTGCGCCAACATTGGCCCTTACGGCATCTATTGCGATGCAGCAGATGAGTGTCCCCGAAAAAGAGTTTCCGGGTATTCGGGTGCTGGGTACGGTGGCCTGGATTATTGTGACCAACATCGTAGGCTATTACGGTTTCGGCGATAAGGTGACCATCTTCCAACTCTCCATGTATTCGGCAGTTGTGCTGGGTATTTTTGCGTTCTTCCTGCCCAACACGCCCCCTAAAGCCACAACATCGACGTCGTTTTCCCAGATTCTGGGACTGGACGCCTTCAAACTGTTTAAAGACCGGTCCTTTGCTATTTTCTTCCTGTCGTCGGTACTGATTTGTATTCCCCTTTCCTTCTATTACGCCATGGCCAACCCGTCGCTGACCGATGGCGGTATGCAGAACGTGGAGAATAAAATGTCGCTGGGACAGGCATCGGAAGTGATTTTTATGCTCCTGATTCCCCTGGCTTATACGCGGCTTGGCGTTAAGAAAATGCTCATTGTGGGCCTGGTAGCCTGGATTGTCCGGTTTATCTGCTTCGGCTATGGCGACGGCGGTTCCGGTGAGTGGATGCTGTATCTGGCCATTGTGCTGCACGGGGTTTGCTACGATTTCTTCTTTGTAACGGGCCAGATTTATACCGACAACAAAGCGGGTGAGAAAATCAAATCATCGGCGCAGGGACTTATTTCTCTCGCTACCTATGGCATTGGTATGGGCATTGGTTCCAAACTGTCGGGTATCGTACTTGACATGTACACCCGCCCCGATGGCACCAAAGACTGGCTGGCAGTCTGGCTCGTTCCGGCCGCTATTGCCGCTGCGGTATTGATCATCTTTGTACTGTTGTTCTCTGACAAAAAGAAAGCTGTTCCCAACGAGGGTGAACTGGTATCGTAATTAAAAAAAACACAAAGTCGCAAGGCTAAGCGCAAAGAACGCAAGGGACGCAAAGTTTCACCCTTGCGTTCTTTGCGTTTACCTTTGCGACTTTGCGGTTAGACAACTATGCAGCTCATTTCTTACAACATAAATGGTATCCGGGCGGCTATCCGCAATGGATTGATCGACTGGCTAGCCCAACATCAGTTTGATATTCTTTGCTTTCAGGAAGTGAAAGCGACGACCGATGTGGTCGATCTATCCGTGTTCGAGCAATTAGGGTATCAGTATCACTGGCACGCGGCCGAAAAGAAAGGCTATTCGGGCGTAGCCACGTTCTCGAAAATAGCTCCCACCAATGTGGTGCTGGGTTGCGGATTGCCCGTTTATGACTGCGAAGGCCGCATCCTTCGGACCGACTTTGGCGATCTGACGCTGCTGAACTGCTATTTTCCATCGGGAACAACTGGCGAAGTTCGGCAGGGTGTGAAGATGGAGTTTCTGCGGGATTTCTATCAGTTTGTCCAGGAACTTCGAAAAGAACGGACAAGCGTTATTGTCGTGGGCGATTACAACATCGCGCATAATGCCATCGACATTCACGACCCTGTCCGAAATAAAAACACGACTGGTTTTCTACCCGAAGAACGGGCGTGGATGGATGACTGGTTTGGCAGCGGCATGATCGATGGCTTTCGCTACAAACATCCCACCGATGTAGCCTACAGTTGGTGGAGTTACCGCGCCGGTGCCCGCACCAACAACAAAGGCTGGCGTATTGACTACGCGTCCCTGACCGATAACCTCCGCGACCAGATCATTGATTGCACCATGCTACCCGACGCGGTTCATGCGGATCACTGTCCGGTGTATCTGAACCTGGATTTATAGGATTAACCTGATTGTCTTGACTTAAGAAGACCGCTTTAACTAGAAAATCAGCTAAATCAATTTAATCACATGAATCCTGGTTCTGATTATTTTCTCATCTACAAACCCTACCTCATGCTCTCTCAATTCAGCAAGGAGGGCGATAAGCCGACGCTGGCTGATCTTGATTTCGATTTTCCGAGTGACGTTTACCCCGTTGGGCGTCTCGATGCGGATAGCGAGGGATTATTGCTGTTGACTAATGATAAACAGCTTAATCACCGGTTGTTAAACCCAAAATTCCGGCATAACCGAACGTATTATGTGCAGGTAGACGGGGCGTTAACGAATGAGGCCTGCCAGCAATTGTCAGAAGGCGTCACAATTTCGGTCGATGGGAAAGCATATACTACGTTGCCCGGAAAGGCCGTCTATATTGAAGAGCCCGGTTTGCCGGAGCGGAATCCGCCTATTCGGTTTCGAGCCAGCATTCCGACATCCTGGCTGTCAATTTCACTGCATGAAGGTAAAAATCGGCAGGTGCGGAAAATGACTGCAGCCGTGGGATTTCCAACGCTGCGGCTGGTGCGCTGGGCAATCGAAAGCCTAACGGCCGAAGGAATGATGCCCGGCGATGTCCGTTTGCTTAGTCGGGCTGACGTAATACGGGGCCTGCGCCTCTCCTGATCGATTTATAAAATTCCTTCATCAGCGAAGCTATAATAGGCTTTGTCCGTAAAAATTAGGTGATCGAGTACGGGAATGTCCAGCAGACGTCCGGCTTCTTTCAGCTTGCGGGTTAAATCTTTATCCGCCTGAGAAGGTGTCAGGTTCCCCGATGGATGGTTATGAAACAGAATCATCGACGAGGCCAGATGCTCAATAGCCTGTTTGAAAATTAGCTTCGGGTCGGCAACAGTACCTGAAACACCGCCGGTACTAATTTGAACGGGGCGTAGAATTTCATTGGCGCGGTTCATCAGCAGAATCCAGAATTCTTCGTGAGGTTTGTCGATCAGGTGCGGAATCATCTCGTTATAGGCGTCTCGGGAGCAGGTAACGCGTGCCCGCTGTGGCCGGTCCTGTTCCTTCCGGCGACGTCCCAGTTCGAGAGCTGCGATAATGGTGATAGCCCGCGCTTCGCCAATTCCTCTGAACTTGGATAAATCTTTAATACTAAGCTTAGCCAGATCGTTGAGGTTATTATTAACGCTCTTTAGGATGATTTTGGCTACGTCCACGGCTGTCAGATCAACCGTACCAGAGTTGAGCAAAATGGCAATCAATTCGGCTTCAGACAGGGCGGCTTTACCCTTCAGCATGAGTTTTTCCCGCGGACGGTCTTCTTCGGCCCAGCTCTGTATGGTACCGGAGTTTTGATAAGGCATGAGTATAAGTCAATTACGGTGCTACTTTAGTTGACAAAGTGCACAAAAAAACCTTACCTACAAACAGGTAAGGTTTCGAATGACTAGTATCTGCCGGAATAGTTACCCGTTATTGGTTTAACAACGAATAACTCTATAACGACTGACTATAACTAAGCTTGAGCCGCTTTCAGACCGTTCACCAAACGAGCCAGTTTCGACTTGTTATTAGACGCTTTGTTCTTGTGAATGATATTACGCTTGGCGAGTTTGTCTAAAGCAGAAGAAACGGCTTTATACAGTTCAACGGCCATTGCGTGATCAGTTGTGGTACGGAGTTTTTTCACCATGTTCCGGGTCGTAACGTGCTGGTAGCGGTTCAAAAGGCGCTTCTTGGCACTCGACCGGATTGCTTTTTTTGATGACTTGTGATTTGCCATTGGTATATAAAATGAGATCGTTGTCGCGATATGAGGGCGCAAAAATAAGAATTTCGGTTGGAACAATCAATAGTTCCAACCGAAATTCTTTGATTTACCTGGTCTTACTGACGGATATCGGCGTTGACAGTCAACGTTTTTTCCCAGACAACCTCATTTTCTTTAACGAACTGTTTGTATGCCTCGCTGTTCTCAAACGTTTTTATATCGGCCTCCGATTGAAACGTAAGATAATGTACAACATCATACTCAGAAACGGCCTGATTTGGCAAAATTGTCTTGCCGGACGTATAACCGACGATCTGTGGAATTTCATGCTTTAGGGACGCAAAACCATTCATATGCTGCTCAACTGCTGCACTTTCGACCCCTTTTTTGAATTTTACACACACAATTTGCTGTTTTTGAGCTTTTCTGGCAGGTGAGTAAGCACCATAGATTGTTAAAGCAAAAGCACAGAGTAACACAACGATTAGGGTATATCCCTTTGATTTGGCATTCATGATATTCGAAGATTTGTTATTTTGACCAAATTTTGTTTTGAATTACATGGCGCATTAAGTGAATAGTTAAATATTTTACTTGTAAAGTACCATGTTTGAGCAAATGTACAAACGTTTTATTTGGTTACTAATTTCTGTCACTTTTTTTTTCGCTAACCGGGTTTGTGTCAGCCATGACATAGTGGAGAAAGCAGCTAATCAACTGCCGGTGAGTAGTGTTATTAGTCAGAAACAGGCCTGTTCAGAGAGCCTTATCTGGCAGTATCCAACTAAACGGTATCCACTGTGGGGCTTCTTTGCGCATCAGCAGATTAATCGGCTGGCGGTATTTACGCTGCCCGTTGATATGATGGCGTTTTTTAAGAAACACATCAACTTTTTAGCTGACAATGCAGTCAACCCCGACAAGCGCCGGTATGCGGTTGTGGGCGAGGCACCCCGGCATTTTATTGATCTCGATGCTTATCCAGATACGACAGCTGCCACCTTGCCACGGTATTACAGAGACGCTACGGATCGGTATGGTGAAGACTCGCTGGCGTTGCATGGATTGGTCCCCTGGCAAATACAACTCACAAAGTATCAGCTAACAGAAGCCTTCAAGCAGCGGGATGCAAGGCGAATTCTGCGCGTAGCCGCCGATTTGGGACATTACATTGCCGATGCTAATGTGCCCTTGCACACAACCCGCAATTACAATGGTCAACTGACTAATCAACAGGGTATTCATGGGTTTTGGGAATCGAGGCTTCCGGAGCTGTTCAGTACGAACTATGATTTCCTGACGGGCCAGGCGGAGTATCTTTACTCTCCGCAGAAAGCAGCCTGGCGGGCGGTATTCAATGCCAATGCTGCCTTAGACTCCGTATTGCATATTGAACGGCAGTTGACGGAGCAGGTAGGGGAGGCCCGTAAATATGGGTTTGAAGAACGAAACGGAATTACGGCTAAGGTCTATTCGTCGGATTTTTCGCGGCAGTACCACGAACGCTTACGAGGGCAGGTGGAGCGCCAGATGCGGGCGTCTGTAAAGATGGTCGGCGATTTCTGGTACACCTGCTGGGTCGATGCTGGTCAGCCGGATTTACGGGGTTTAGCAAAATACCAGCTTACCGATCAGGAACAGAAGGAGGAAGCACAAGAAAAGAATGGGTGGCTGAAGCGGCTGTTTAAAGTGAGGGAGGAATCCGAACCGTGATTTTAACAAGAGTTTAAAGATTAGACGAGTTAAGCAATTGACTAAAAAAAGAAAGGGGTAAACAGGATTGTACAATTGACCGAAACAGGAGGGAGTAACAGGATTGTACATTTAGCTAAAATAGAAAGGATTAAACAAGATGACTGCTATTTACTAGCAGTCATCTTGTTTAATCCTTTAAATCTGGTTAAAATCCCGGTTACACCGCTAGCTTTTTCATATAATCGGCGTCGTTCTTTAAACTCACCATCGGCGACTCGGCGTATTCTTCCTGTTCGACAAGGAAGTACTTGATGCCGCTGTCCATGGCAATACGAAGCGTTTTCTTGAAGTCTACGTTGCCTTTGCCCAGATCGTTTTGTACCGGCTTGCCGCCCTGTACCGTATAATCTTTAACGTGACACAACTCGTAGCGTTTACCGTATTTCTTGAGGTGGTCGGCCGTATTTACGCCTGCTACGTCAATCCAGCACAAATCCAGTTCGAACATTACGTTTTTAGGGTCGGTGTTGGCCAGCAGGAATTCCTGCGGAAGTTTGCCATCGAGGGGGCGGAATGAGTAATCGTGGTTGTGGTAACCGAATTTAAGTCCGGCCTTGCTCACTTCTTCTCCGGCCTTGTTGAACATATCCGCAATTTTCTTCCAGTCATCCCAGGTCTTTTGGGGTCCAATGTAAGGGCATAGAAGATAAGTTAAGCCGGCACCATGAGCCATGTCAATACTTTTCTTCAGGCCATCGGGCTTCTCCATATCACCCCGGAAGTTGAAGTGGGTGCTGACCATTTTTACACCCAGACCGTCGAGGAAGGATTTCATTTCTTTCGGCTCCATACCCCACAGGAATCCCTGTGCTCCGCTGAAGCTCTCAAATTGTTTGTAGCCCATTTTGGCTAACTCGGTCATGACACCCTTGGGATCTTTGGGCATCACATCGCGGGCGCTGTATAATTGAACGCCGAATGGGCTAATCAATTTAGCGGGTGCGTTGGCCAGAAGGTTCGTTTGGCTGAGGGTTAAGGCTCCGGCCGTTAACAGGCCAGACTGTTTTAGAAAACTGCGTCGTTGCATGTTTGGTAAAAGTTTGCAGGTTTAAAACGTAAAGATGGGCCGCTTCTACGCAAAATGGCCTAAAAATTTTAGACTGCTTAACTCTTTCCCGGTTTAATCAGGCCTTTAGGGAATGACAAAAAACAACAACGTATCTTTGCGATCTTTCTTAAAGATGAATGACGTTCTCAAAATTATATCTGCAGGCCGGACGCGATGAGGCCCTCCGGCGATTTCACCCCTGGGTGTTTTCACGAGCTATCAGCCGCTACGAGGGCAACCTGAACGACGGCGATGTGGTCGAGGTATTCGACAGCAAAAAGAACTACCTCGCCACCGGCCATTACCATGATGGCAGTATTGCGGTACGTATTTTCTCGTTCAACGCCACAGCAGGCGGACCCGTTACCCCCGACTTACCCTACTGGACCAAAAAGTTAGCCCATATCCGGTCTATTCGAAAAGTGATTGTAACGGGTGAAACAAATTGCTATCGGCTTGTTCACGGCGAGGGTGATGGCTGTACGGGTCTGATTCTGGACATGTACAACGGTGTCATCGTTCTACAGGCACATTCCATCGGGATGCACCGGGAGCGGGAAATCATTACCGATGCCCTGAAAGCGGTTTTTGGTGATGAACTCAAGGCTGTATATGACAAAAGTGCCGAAACGCTGCCCGATGAATACGGTGCTACCGTAACGAATGGATACTTGTATGGCCGTACACCCGTACCGCATCCGGTGCTGGAAAACGGTAATACGTTTATGATCGACTGGATTACCGGTCAGAAAACCGGCTTTTTCCTCGATCAGCGCGATAACCGGGCACTACTGGCGCAGTATGCCAAAGGGAAAAAGATATTGAACGCTTTTTGCTATTCGGGCGGGTTTTCAGTGTATGGACTCAAAGCGGGAGCTACACTGGTGCATTCGGTCGATGTGTCTCAAAAAGCAATCAACCTAACGGATCAGAACATAACTGCCAACTTTGGCGAAGGTGATGATCGGCACCAGGCTTTTGCCGAGGATGTGATGCATTACCTGAAAAATCACGATCAGCAATACGATGTCGTGGTGCTTGATCCACCGGCTTTTGCCAAAAGCCAGTCGGCGCGGCACCGGGCGGTGCAGGGTTACAAACGTTTGAATGCCGAAGGCTTCAAGCGGGTAGCCAAGGGCGGCCTGTTGTTTACATTCTCCTGCTCGCAGGTAGTAGATCGTGAATTGTTCTACAATACAATTGTGGCAGCGGCCATTGAGGCCGGTCGGCAGGTGCGGGTGCTGCATCACCTGAGCCAACCCGCCGATCACCCCGTTAGTTTATTTCACCCGGAGGGCGGTTATCTAAAAGGATTGGTCCTGTGGGTAGAGTAATTAACGGCTTATAAATAGTAGTAACTAGAGCGATAAGCCGGATGGTATTTAACGAAATACCCCTGTCAGTCGTTTATCTATAACAGCAATAAAGGTTATACTTTACTTGCTGTTATAGATATTGACTGGTTTCCGCTAATTTTGGGCCTCAACCGGCTCGCCACGCTGGCGACCCAGCAAGTCCTTTCGTATAACCCGATTACATACATAGCTTCTTATGGCTGAATTAATCCGAATGCCCAAAATGAGCGACACAATGACCGAAGGCGTCATTGCAGAGTGGCACAAAAAAGTGGGCGATAAAGTAAAGTCCGGCGACGTACTGGCCGAAGTTGAAACTGACAAAGCAACCATGGACCTCGAAGCATACGACGAGGGTACATTGCTGTACATCGGTGTTGAAAAAGGAGCGTCGGTGCCGGTAGATGGCGTTCTGGCCGTTATCGGAGCAGATGGTGAAGATTACAAAGCCGTACTCAACGGATCGAGCGGAGGAAGTCAGGAAGCAGCCCCGGCGGCTCCCAAGCAAGAACCAGCGCCAGCACCTGCCAACAGCGCAAGTAATGAAGCGACCTCCAAGTTACCCGATCAGAAGGCCGTATCGGCGGCTCCTGCCGAGAACGTCAATGCGTCGATTATCCGGATGCCCAAAATGAGCGATACCATGACGGAAGGAACCATCGTGGCGTGGCACAAAAAAGAAGGCGATACCGTGAAATCGGGCGATGTACTGGCTGAAGTCGAAACCGACAAAGCGACCATGGACCTCGAAGCCTACGAGGAAGGTACGTTGCTTTATATTGGTGTCAAAGAAGGTTCGTCGGTGGCGGTTGATGAAGTCATTGCTGTAGTCGGGGAGAAAGGGGCCAATTTCAAAGTACTGCTTGATGGTGGTACTGGTGCGCCCGCAGCGGGTCAGCAGGCGGCTACCGGCGAAGGTGGCAGCGCAACGGCTCAACAGAATCCTCAGGCTGATTTACCTGCCAATGCCGATACGGATTTGTCGTATGCCGGTGGGGAAGGTGATGCCGCCGAGTCGAATGGCCGCGTGAAAGCTTCTCCTCTGGCTAAGCGCATTGCCGAAGAAAAAGGCATCAATCTGGCACAGGTACAGGGCAGCGGCCCCGAAGGTCGTATTGTGAAAAGCGATGTGGAGTCGTTTGTTCCCGGTAAAGCAGCTCCGGCGGCTCAACCAGCGGCACCGGCACAACAACCCGTGGCTCAACCAGCGGCATCGGCTCCTGCTGCAACGCCAGCACCGGCACCAGCTCCCGCGCCAACCCCTGCCGGGGATTATGAGGATGTTCCGGTTACTCAGATGCGCAAAACCATTGCCCGTCGTCTGAGCGAGAGTCTGTTTACCGCTCCGCACTTCTATCTGACCATGGAAATCAACATGGACAAGGCAATGGATCTGCGCGGTACGGTGAATGGCCTTAGCCCGGTTAAAGTATCGTTCAATGATTTCGTGATCAAGGCAGCTGCCCTGGCACTGAAACAGCATCCTAACGTCAACTCGTCGTGGTTGGGTGATAAAATCCGGAAGTACAAGTACGTGAACATCGGTGTCGCCGTAGCGGTCGATGAAGGCTTGCTGGTACCCGTTGTCCGGAATGCCGATCAGAAAACCCTGTCGACTATTTCGGGCGAAGTGAAGGATCTGGCCGGAAAAGCCAAGGACAAGAAACTACAACCGAAAGACTGGGAAGGCAGCACGTTCTCGATTTCCAACCTCGGTATGTTTGGCATCGAAGAATTTACAGCGATCATCAACCCACCCGATTCGTGCATTCTGGCCGTTGGTGCTATCAAGCAGACAGTGAAGTTTGAAGGCGAGGTGGCTAAACCAACAAATGTAATGAAGGTAACCCTGTCCTGCGATCACCGCGTCGTGGATGGCGCAACAGGGTCGGCCTTCCTGCAAACGTTCAAGCAACTGCTCGAAGATCCAATGCGGATGTTGGTATAAAAAGAGGGTAAGTACACTGGCAACAAAAAAGGCTTTCCGATTAATCGGAAAGCCTTTTTTTGTTGAAAACCTAAAACCTTAAATCGTTGCGGGTTCCATAGCGCCCTGAAGTTTTTGCTCCAGTACGTTTTTGGGAACGGCGCCGATTACTTTATCAACTAACTGACCGTTTTTGAAGATCATCAGCGTCGGGATGCTGCGGATACCAAATTTAGCGGGCACCTGGGAGTTTTGATCAACGTCCATTTTCGCTACTACGGCTTTCCCTTCGTATTCACCGGCAAGTTGCTCTACAACTGGCCCGATCATTTTACAGGGACCGCACCATTCGGCCCAGAAATCTACTAAAACAGGTTTGTCAGAATTTATAAGATCGTTGAAGTTCGCGTCGGTTGCTTCTACGGCATGTGTTCCTGCTGCCATGACTGAAAGAGTTTATTTGTTGAACTTGTTTCATGAGCATAAACCGTTTTCACGCCGTTTAGTTCCGAGTTTTACGCCACCTTGCACGTCACACCGTCTATAGCTTCCAGCGACCGAAGCAATGAATTAGCGGGTGACACTTTCAACGATCTTGCCTGTAAGCTGACTTCGATGCGCTCGCTATGATCGACCACATTGAGCGACAGCGTACAACTGCCGGGGTGGGCATTTACTAACTCGTTGATTCTGGCTACGAGTTGAGCGTTCAAGGCGTCCAGAGCTAACGATACGCGTAGCTCTTTGCAGAATTTTTCGCGCATGTCGTTCAGCAAACGAATGCTGGTGGGCTTGAATTCCAGTTGTTCCGAACCCCATTTGTTCTGCGTCTTTCCCGTAATGTGGAGGAAGCGCCCTACCTCAATGTATTGCACCAGCCGAACATAGTCATCACCGAAAAGGGCCATTTCCAGTGAGGAGTTATAATCCTCAAACTTGAAGATACAGAACGGATTGCCGCTCTTGGTTACCCGCATTTGTACCGCCGATACAATACCCCCCACCTTAATTTCAGGTTGTTTGGTTTCGAAAATATTGGCCAGCGTACAGTTACAGAATCCCTCCATTTCGAGTTTAAACTCATCCAGTGGATGACCGGTGATGTAAAAGCCGACAACATCCTTCTCGAATTTCAACTTTTCTATCTGGTTCCATTCGGTTACGATAGGCGCTTTGGGACGGGAAAGCATCGGCTCACCATTCATCATCGCACCAAACAGCGACTGTTGGGCAGCTGCTTTCTCGGCGTGGTAGTTGTTGGCGTAGCGGATAATCTTGTCCAGAAATGGGGATGTGTCGCCCTCGGCCATCTCGAAATACTGCGCCCGATGGTACTCGTCGATGCTGTCGAATGCACCGGCATAGGCCAATGATTCCCAGGTTTTCTTGTTCACCGTGCGCAGGTTGACCCGAATGGCAAAATCGAATATGTCTTTGAATGGGCCACCCGCTTTTCGTTCCTCAATGATGGCTTCAACGGCCGCGTCGCCCGCGCCTTTGATACCCCCCAGGCCGAAACGAATCTCTCCTTTTTTGTTAACGCCAAAAAAGCGTTCGGATTCGTTTACATCCGGCCCCAGAACCGGAATGTTGATGTTCTTACATTCTTCCATGAAGAATGTAATCTTATCGATCGTGCCCAGGCAGCTCGTTAAAACGGCCGCCATGTACTCTGAACGATAGTGGGCTTTGAGGTAAGCCGTCTGGTACGCTACGAAGGCATAACAGGTTGAGTGCGATTTGTTAAAGGCGTAAGAGGCAAAGGCTTCCCAGTCGGTCCAGACTTTTTCGCATACTTTCAGCGGCAGATTATTGGAAGCGCAGCCATCCATAAACTTGCCTTTCATCTTATCCAGCGTGGCTTTGTCTTTCTTCCCCATCGCCTTCCGCAGTACGTCGGCGTCGCCTTTGGTGAAGTTGCCCAGCTTTTGCGACAGCAGCATTAACTGCTCCTGATACACGGTAATACCGTAGGTATCAGCCAAATACTCTTCCATTTCTGGCATGTCGTACTTGACTTCTTCACGGCCGTGTTTGCGGTTAATGTAGTTCGGGATGTACGCAATCGGACCCGGACGATAAAGGGCGTTCATGGCAATGAGGTCACCGAAACGGTCAGGTTTCAGGTCTTTCATGTGCTTTTTCATGCCGTCGGATTCAAACTGGAATACGGCATTGGTTTCGCCCCGCTGGAAGAGTTTGTAGGTTTCCTCATCGTCCAGCGGAATATCATCAATGTCGGTTTCTACCCCATTAATAAAGAATCCACCGTGATTTTGCCGGATAAGCCGCAAACATTCCTTGATGATGGTGAGGTTGCGCAACCCCAGAAAGTCCATCTTGATTACCCCTGCATCCTCAATAACCTTACCCTCATATTGGGTGATGATCAGGTTCGTATCTTTTGAGGTAGATACAGGAACAATGTCTGATAGGTCGCTGGGGGCGATGATGATACCGGCGGCATGAAGTCCCGTATTGCGTACCGTGCCTTCGAGTTTACGCGCCTGTTTGAGAACTGCCGATACCTTTTCGTAATCCACGATCCGCATGGCGGCTGCTGCACTCTTGTCGCCCGCTTCCAGCGCCCGCATCCGCTTCACGTTATCCAGTTCTTCGGGCTGAATCACGTTCGACAGGCCACCCGGCCCATCGAGCGGGTCCTCAAAAATACGTTTGAGGGTCATGTTGTAAGTCGGCTTGTCGGGCACGAGCTTCACTACGGCGTTGGCATCCTGCAAGGGTAAGTCCATGACCCGCGCTACGTCTTTGATGGACGATTTGGAGGCCATGGTACCGTAGGTCACGATCTGTGCCACCTGCGCTTTACCGTATTTCTGAACAACGTAGTCGATTACTTTCTGACGGCCTTCATCGTCGAAGTCCGTATCAATATCGGGCATTGACTTACGGTCGGGGTTCAGAAAACGCTCGAACAGCAGGTCGTACTTGATGGGGTCGATATTGGTGATGCCTGTGCAGTAAGCCACCGCACTACCGGCGGCCGAGCCACGTCCCGGCCCGATCATAACGCCCAGATCGCGCCCGGCTTTAATGAAGTCGGCCACGATGAGGAAGTACCCGGCAAATCCCATTGTCCGGATCGTGAACAGCTCAAAATCAAGACGTTCCTGAATGTGCGGCAGAATGTCGACGTATCGTTCTTTAGCCCCTTCATAAGTCAGGTGGCGCAGGTATTCCCACTGGTTCAGAACGTCGTCGGTATGCTGCTGGAACTCCTTCGGAATCGGGAAGTTGGGCAGCATGATGTCCCGCTTCAGCTTCAGTGTTTCAACCTTGCCCACGATCTCGTTGGTATTGTCGATGGCTTCGGGCAGGTCTTTAAACAGCGTCGTCATCTCCTGCGTGTTCTTGAAATAGAACTGGTCGCTGAAGAAGGCGAAGCGGGTATTTTTGGGCATCACATCGTCGTCGCTGAAATCTTTCATCGACGGGGTGCTTTGCTTTTCGTTGGTGTTTACGCACAGCAGAATGTCGTGGGCAACCCAGTCGTCCTGATCGACATAGTGCGAATCGTTGGAGGCAATGATCTTCACGTTGTACTTCCGGGCGAACTTGATCAAGACCTCGTTGGCTTTGATCTGGTCGGGAATTTCATGGCGTTGCAGTTCAACGTAATAATCCTCGCCGAAGCGGTCGAGCCACCATTTGAACTCGATCTCACCGGCTTCCTCGCCTTTTTTGAGAATGGTTTTGGGAACCGATGCGCCAATGCAGCAGGTGGAGGCAATGAGTCCCTCTTTATACTGGTCAATCAGTTCTTTTGTAACGCGGGGATATTTGCCATATAATCCCTCCATATAACCCAGCGAGCAGAGTTTCGCCAGGTTTTTGTAACCCTGTGCGTTCTTCGCCAGCAGCAACTGGTGGTAACGAACGTCCTTTTGCTCTTTGGTGAACTGCTTTTTGTGGTGGTCTTCAACGACATAGAATTCACAGCCAACAATAGGTTTGATGCCCTGCTTGCTGGCTTCGGCTACAAATTCAAATACCCCGAACATATTGCCGTGATCGGTGATGGCAACGGCCGGCATATTATCGGCTTTAGCCTTCTTAATCAGCTTCTTAATATCGGCCTGGCCATCGAGCAGCGAGTATTGAGTATGGCAGTGAAGATGTGAAAATTGCATATTGTCTGAACCTGGATTTTTATGATTTCACTGATTTACAGGATTTCATTCTCTGTAAAAATAGAACAAACTAGCCGGGAACGGGCAACGGGGAGGAGGGAATTTTAAAAGATTAAGGTAAAAGGCTGACTGTGAAATGACTGTCAAAAAGGGTAGACCAGCTCTTTAACAGCTTGTAAATTGTGCAGGTTTACTTCCCGACATTGATGCTTTTTTCAAAAGGCCATTCACTCAACTTTCCTGAATATTCTAAAATTATATAAACCCTATAGTGTAACATATGATTGTGCCTGAATAACAAACCTGATAATCTTATGCAAGCTCAACGCACCTTGAATCCAATCGAACTGGACAAGCTCAAAGACAAAATCAAGGATATTCGCATTGCCATGCTCACCACCCAGGAGTCGGACGGCGATTTTCACACCCGACCCATGGCAACGCACGAGATAGATCCCGACGGCACCATGTGGTTCTTTACGTACGAGAACTCAAATAAGGTCAAGGAAATTCGCCAGAACGAGCGCATTGCGCTGGGTTTTGCGGACCCCGACTCCGAGGTGTATGTATCCACTTCCGGCTATGCCGAAATAGTGAAAGATAAAGCCAAGATCGACCAGTTGTGGAGCGATTTTCTGAAAACTTGGTTTCCAAATGGGAAAGATGATCCGGAGGTTACGCTGCTTAAAGTGACAACCCATGCCGGTGAATACTGGGATCGGCCGGGGGGGAAAATGGTGAAACTGTTCGAGATGGCGAAAGGCGCTATCACCGGCGATACGGATAAAACGGGCCGCAACGAGAAGTTCGGCGATGAGCCCCAATAAGGGTAAGTAAACAACCCAACGAACAGTGCTGGCAGATGTGACCTCAGGTCGTTCTGCCAGCACTGTTTGGTTTAGGAAGAATACGATTTGCCGAAAAATGTTGTTGGCTGCGGTATGGTAGAACGAACGATTTGCCTCCTTTGACGAATGATTAAAAGTTAATTTCTACCGGATACATACCGAAAAAGCATTGTTTATGAAAAGACGTCAGTTCGTGAAAGCCTCTCTTCTTACTACTTCCGTGGCGGGTGTTTTATCGCCAATTAACCAGGCGACTGCCGCTACAGATATTCAGCAGAACGCTTCCCCGGAGTTTTATGAACTGAGAACATACACGTTAAAAAATGGTCGGCAACTTAAGCTAGTCCAGAATTACTTTCAACAAGCCGCTATTCCTGCCTACAATCGACTGGGAAGCAAGAATGTGGGTGTTTTTACCGAATACCTTTCTCAGGGATTTACCAAACTGTTTGTGCTGATCCCCTTTACGTCTTTAGACGCCTACCTGAAGATCTCTGATCAATTAGCCAACGATAGCGCCTACCAGCAAGCCGGTGCCGAATACCTGAACGCCGAGGCCACTGCGCCCGCTTACGAGCGCATTGAGAGTTCGCTGTTGAAAGCCTTTTCGAACATGCCCCGGCTGGAATTACCCGAAAAGAAAACGCGTATTTTTGAGTTGCGTCGGTATGAAAGTCCTAATGAAACAGCCGGGAAAAAGAAGATAGAGATGTTCAATCAGGCGGGTGAGATCGCCATTTTCAAGCGAGTAGGGCTTACTCCGGTGTTTTTTGGAGAAACGCTCATCGGGCCAATGCGTCCCAACCTCACGTATATGCTGACGTTCGATGATATGAATGAACATGACCAGAACTGGAAAACCTTCGGCGGTGACCCCGAGTGGAAGAAAATCAGCTCCATGCCTGAGTATGCCGATGCCAAGATCATATCGAATATTCACCGGACTTTTCTCATTCCTACTGCTTTTTCGCAGATTTAATCGGCTCCGGTTTGCAGGACGGGCGAGGGTTTTTAAACGCCATCTCTTGAAGAAATGGCGTTTGAAAACCCTCGCCCGTCCTATTCTAATAGACTACCTACCGCTAGACTGCCCACCCGACGTTGCTACAGCCGAAGGGAGCTTTTGCGGTGTAGTGGTGGGGCCTGAAATCGTAATGATTCCGTTTTTAACCTGCATGCGGTCAATACAAACAACCCGTTCGTCGCCGGTTTTGGCAGTTCTGGCGTGATAGACGCAGAACATTTCTTTCCCGTCCGGTGAGTACGTTACGCTGTTGTGACCCGTACCGGTTACCGAGCCGCCCTTGTCGGTATTTTTCTGCAGAACCGGATTGTTAGCCGCTTTTCTGAACGGACCCAAAGGCGAGTTCGCTGTAGCGTATCCGATGGCATAGTTCTGTCCACCGAAATGATTGGCCGAATACATGATATAATACAGGTTGTCCTTTTTGAAGGTAACCGAGCCCTCCGTCCACCGGCGGTTGACTTCGCGGGCGGTTACGGATCGGCTCTCCCATTCGGCCTGTTTGTCGCTCAGACGAACGGGTGGTCGTAGTACCAGAACCGGTTGGCCGACGATGCCGGAAAAGTCAGGTTTGATTTCAACACCGTATACCCAGCTTTCCTCGATCTCGTTATACCAGCCGTTCTTTTTGGCAAGATCGGCTACTTCACTCTTAACCGGATGTTTGTAGCAGCAACGCGAGAAATACAAGTAGGCTTTTCCGTTAGTATCAAAAAACACGTTCGCATCGATAACAGGATAGCCCGGATCAAAAACTGGTTTGTTGGTCAGGTCAACGAACGGGCCCGTAGGTTTGTCGGACACGGCTACACCAATCCGGAAGTTTTCCAGTTCTTTGGTTGGGTTTACTTTCCATTGAGCGCTGTAAAACAGGTAGAACTTTCCCTTTACTTCATACACTTCCGGTGCCCAGTAGGCACCGCCCCAATTGGCTTTTGGGTCGCTCCAGCCGTTTTTGTTGTCGTGAAAATAAACCTGCCCTTCTGACTTCCAGGTCACCATGTCTTTAGACGAGTAAGCCGAAAACCCTTTATCTGCTCCTCCTCCGGTGCCGTACATATAATACATTCCCTTCGTATGTAAAATGTATGGGTCGCCAAACTGTATTGGCAGGGGGTTAGAAAAAGTGGTCTTGGCCTTACCCTCGCGTTGTGTGGTTTGTGCCGTAGCATGATGCAAAAAGAGGGTAGTAACTACGAAAAATAGGAGCAGTGATTTTTTCATGTTCATGATTGATTGCCTGTGCGCAGACCTTCGGCAAGCGGCTTCCAGCAGGAAACAAACTTATATATATTTATCTTCATACACGCTGTCGATGGACGCTTCTTATAAAAGTCGATACCCGCCTGGCTGTTACCATAGTATCGGTAAAATAAAAACGAAAAATAAAGAGCAATCTGTTTCAGACTACACAATAAACACCTGCAGACAGCGTTTTTAGTCTGTTACGTTTCGTCAAAAGCCCCGGTAATCTATTTGCCGGGGCTTTTTTGCTGCATCGTCTTTGGACCGGCCGGTTGACTGGTGTTAACTAAACCTGTTACATTTGGCTTCTTGAGCTACTATATATACGCTCGAAACACGGCATGGCGTTTGATAGATAACGCTTGAACACAACCCATAACACAACTTATACAAACTCATGGCTACTTCTTATGCCGTTCGATCTTTTCGAAATAGTATTCTTGCTTTAGCCTTTTTGGGCTTACTTACCACAGCCTGTAAAAAGTCAGGAGGGGTCGATGACGTTGACCCCCGCGATCAATACATCGGTACGTATGAGGGAGGTTACCAGAGCGTCATTCGGTTTGGTGGTGCCGAACTGAAACCTGAAACAGGTACAACGACCGTAACCGTTACCAAGAGTTCGAATGCCAAAGAAATTTACATCGATATAAAGGGCAATCGCCCTTATCAGGTAACCGCAGAACTAAACGGGGCCAGCTTTAATGTAATTGACCGAACACAGGATCAAATATACGTTCAGGGCACAACCTTCACTGGCAATTATAGCGCTACAGGGGTATTCGATAAAAATCAGTTTGCCATGTCTACCACAACGGAAACGCTTCAGGGGGGAACCGTGATCAGCCGGGCTGAATCGATAATGGGTGTAAAAAAATAACTACATTCGCCCTGATTCCTAACAACTTCCGGTTTGTATGAAACTAGTTAATTTGACCGGCCTGATGGCCGGTCTTTTTGTTACTGCCACCGTGCAGATATCTATTGCGCAGACAGGTTTGTCGGGGCCTGTTCTCAAAGAAGCCGCAGCTGAAACAGTTGGCATGAGTACTATCCGGCTTCAGCGCATGGATGCGGTAATCAACGATTACATTGCCAAAGGTCGACAGGCGGGTGTTGGGGTGCTGGTTTCCCGAAATGGCCGAATTGTTTACCATAAAGCCTACGGCTTCGACAACATTCAGACGAAGGCGCCACTAAAACGGGATGCCATTTTTCGGATTGCCTCACAAACGAAAGCCATTACCAGCATTGGACTGATGATGCTGTTTGAAGAAGGGAAATTTCTACTCGACGACCCTATCTCGAAGTACATTCCGGCCTTCAAAAACCTAAAAGTGCTGGATAAATTCAACGAGAAAGATTCGTCGTTTACTACCGTTCCGGCAAAACGCGAAATCACGATCCGTCAGCTACTGACGCATACATCAGGCATTAGCTACCCCGGTATTGGCACAAAAGAAGCGGTTGCGATGTATGCCAAGAATAAAATACCCAGTGGCATTGGCACGCCTACCGGCACACTAGCTGACGCCATGACCCGGCTGGGAGCTTTACCGCTGCTGCATCAGCCCGGCGAAAAATGGACGTATGGTCTTAGTGTCGATGTGGTTGGTTACCTGATCGAAGTGCTGTCGGGTCAATCGCTCGACCAGTTTCTCCGCGCCCGCTTGTTTGACCCGCTGGGCATGAACGACACGTTTTTTTATCTGCCAGCGGCCAAGCAAAATCGCCTGACGATGGTCTTTACCGAGGATTCGGTAAAATCTGTAAAGCCATTGCCTTCGCTAAATGGTCTATCGGGCGATTACCCAAAGCAGCCGGGAACCTACTATTCGGGGGGAGCCGGTTTATCGTCAACGATGTATGATTACGCTATTTTCCTGCAAATGATGCTGAATGGGGGTGAATATGGCGGTAAGCGTTTTCTCAGCCCAACAACGGTTCGGCTCATTACGACCAATCAGATCGGAGATCTCAATCAGGGACTCAACAAATTTGGGCTGGGCTTCTCGATAACGTCGGAAAAAAGTGCAGCCCGGCTACCAGTTTCCGAAGGCACCTACGACTGGGGAGGCTTCTTTGGAACAACGTACTGGGTCGATCCTAAAGAAGGCATTATCGCGCAGATTTACACCCAGAAAGTGCCCAACAGCTACGGTGATCTGACGGATAAATTTAAGGTACTTGTGTATCAGGCTATAACGCAGATGAAGTAATCATAACCGGGATTTTAGCCAGATTTAAAGGATTAGACAAGATTGTTGACAGACAATTCAATGGTTTGGCTCTTCAGTAATCTTGTTTAATTCTTCCAATCTTCTTAAAATCTCGGTTCAGACTTGCAAAAACTCCCTCAGCTCTGTAGCATCGTGGGCGTTCATGCGTCCGGCCAGGACAAGGCGTAGCTGTCGCCGGCGCAGGGCACTCGCGTACCGATCCTTTTCGTCGTCGGTTTCGGGGATAACGGCGGGCACTTCAATGGGTCTGCCACTTTGGTCAACGGCTACAAATGTATAATAGGCGCTGTTTGTGCTGACCCGTATACCGGCGGGGATATCTTCAGCCCATACTTCAATAAACACTTCCATCGAGGAACTGAACGCGCGGGTTACCTGAGCTTTCATGGTAACGATATTACCTAGGCGGATGGGCTCAGAAAACGAGACATTATCGACTGAGGCCGTCACAACTATGCGGTTTGAGTGTTTCTGAGCGGCAATGGCTGCGGCAATGTCCATGAAATGAAGCAGTCGCCCACCCATCAGGTTATTGAGGGTATTGGTATCATTGGGAAGCACCATTTCGGTCATCACCGTTATGGAGTCGCGGGCGTGTTTGGGTTGAGGCATTCGTTGGGTGTAGTCTTGTCAATGAGTTGTGTTTCCGTAATGGCAAGCTTATCTACGGCCGGTTACGATTCACAAACCAACGACCGAAAAGGCAGACTGGCAAACAAAGCACTAAGTTTGGTGATTTTTTGACGCATACACCCGCTGCTAAATCGTATTATTTCGTTGTAGATTTGTATAATATCGACAAATAATTAGACACTGATTATGGAGGGGTTAGTTGGTTATTTCGAACATATTCCATCGGCGCATCGGGCGCTGATCCTGGTTGGGGGGATTGCTGTCTTCTGGATCATTGAAAGTGCCTTGCCTTTGTTTCGATTCCCTTATCGGAAAGTGCAGCACGCGGGCATCAACCTGTTCTTTACGGTAACTACCATTGTTGTCAACTTTGTGCTGGCTTTTGTTCTGCTCAAAACCAGCGATTGGGCGGTTAGTAATCAGGTCGGGCTGTTGCAATGGGTTCATTGGCCGCTTTGGGCCGAAGTTATCGTCGGGTTACTGGTTCTGGATCTGGTGGGAGCCTGGCTGGCGCACTGGACCGAACATAAAGTTGCCGCTCTGTGGCGTTTCCATCTCATTCATCATACAGACACTTACGTCGATACCACTACGGCCAACCGCCATCACCCCGGCGAGAGTGTCATTCGGTTTGCCTTTACCACCCTGGCAGTGCTCATTACAGGAGCACCTATGTGGCTGGTTTTCTTATATCAGGCTTTGTCTGTCGTTCTTTCGCAGTTTAACCATGCCAACATCGAGTTGCCCCGCTGGGCCGATCGGTTGTTGGGGCTGGTGATCGTAACGCCCAACATGCACCATGTTCACCATCATTATGTGTTGCCGGTTACGAATACGAACTACGGCAACATTTTCCCCTACTGGGACCGGCTCTTCGGTACCTATCACGAAATGCCGGGCAAAGCCATTCACTACGGAATCGATACGCATACCGAACCGCATGAACATTCCCACATCGGCAATCTGCTGAAAATACCTTTCCAGAAATACCGTCCGCCAGTAGGGGAGAAGTTGACCGAAACCCAAAAAACGCTGTCAGATGTTTGATTACGGGCAAGTGGTTTTTACCAGTACGTACCGGTAGCCACTTTTGGGCTCTTTTAATACCCATTTCCCGGCTTTCTCCACGCGTTCTCCTTCGTACCAGGAAATGGTGTCGCCGTTCATGGTTAAGTCGAGCGGGTAGATTTGCGTGGTGCCTTCGCCCGAACGCTGCCAATCGGCCCGGATTGTCTTGCCGCTGACCGATCCCTGAAAACTACCCCGTGCCCTGTCTTTTTCAAACGGCTTGTTGTCCAGGTAGCCCGTGGCCAGAATGTCGTTGATAACCAATTGTAGTCTGGTGGTATCGCGGCTCATGACCTGTTGATAACAAAGCGTGTCGGGGGCAGTAGTGGTCGCTTGCTGCTCGTCGGGCCGAGTTTGAGCTGATTCGTTGGCCGATTTGTCTGAAGGGCGGCTTTGACAGCTTGCCAGAAGAAGCAGGGTACTGAGAGTCAGATAGGTAGTCATGATGGAGAATAATTATTTTTAGATTAACCCATCGGCTATTCAATAGTTTTAGCGGTAACTTTTTAAGCGAAAGGAACGATCAGTAAATATTGATGAACATTAGCATCATATTGTTGTTGTTTGCACAGCGGACAACCCGTTCCACTCAAATCCCCATCTTTAATCACTCATGTTAGCTAATCATAATCCGTTCGCAGGACGGAAATCATCGTTGCTTGTAGCCTTGCTGGTCTGGTTGACAGTTTCTTTTTCAGCATGTAATGAAGTAGATAATAACACGCCCACTTTCCCAACCATTGGCGAGATTGTCAATACAGGCAGTCGGTTTACCTTGTTGAAAGCGGCCCTGGTTCGGGCTGGGCTGGACGGAGTGATGGCTCAGCCGGGCACTTACACGGTATTCGCCCCTACGGACGATGCATTCAAGGCATTTGGCTATGTGGATGCTGCCGCGATTAACGCAGCTCCCGTCGAGTTACTGAAAACGGTATTGCAGTACCACGTTCTCGGCGCTCGGGTTGCCGCAGCGGATATACCGACGGCTATTAATACTGCCCAGCCAACGCTGTCGGGTTTGCCCGTGTACATATCGAAAGTTGCATCGGGCACCGGTACCGCAACGGCCGTATCAATCAACGGGGCCCGCGTACTACAGGCCGACGGACAGGCTAGTAATGGCGTTGTTCACGCGATTGACCGGGTGCTGTTGCCACCTGTATTTGGCAATGTAGCCGCTACGATTCAGGGCATTCCAACGCTTCTGCCAACCGCTTCGTTCAAGCTCCTGACGGCGGCCGTGACGAAAGCAGGTATTGGGGGAGCACTGACGGGGCCAGGCCCGCTAACTGTATTTGCACCGACCGATGCAGCGTTTAAAGCGGTGGGTATCGACTCTGCCGTTATTGCCAATACATCGTCAACGGCCTTAACCGGCATCCTTACGTATCACGTACTGAACAGCCGTACGTACAGCCCGCTCATTACGAACGGTGCCAGCCTGTCTACGCTCCAGGGAGGAACGATCACGGCAGGTGTCAGCACAACGGGTGTTACCGTTTCGGGTAAAGGAAATGCGGGTGTTGCTTCGAATGTTACTGGCCCGGACATTACGGCTACGAATGGTGTCGTGCACATCATCGACCGTGTGTTACTGCCTCAATAAGGTAATCCATTAATAACACCAACGGCAAGAGGTGCGCTGGTGGCGAAGGAGACAATGACTGTCTCTTTGCCACCAGCGCACCTTTTTTAATAAAAACCGCCTGGTAAGCTATCGGTTCAACAGGAATCAAAACCCTTGGTGAACTGTTCTGTTTACGTAAAGCTTTATGCATACTTCTTCATAATTTGTCAGGGTCGATGCGCGTGATTGTCCGCAATACTGTCGACCTTTGGACTATTGACAGCTACTAGTATCGAATGGCCAAACCAACAAAAAAACTGTTTTTATTAGACGCGCTGGCGCTTATTTACCGCGCTCATTTTGCCTTTAGTAAATCGCCCCGTATCTCATCGAGGGGTATCAATACATCGGCCGTGTTCGGGTTCATGAACGCCATGATTGAGGTGTTGACGAAAGAAAAACCCACCCACATTGGCGTAGCCTTCGACTCTGCGAAAAAGACATTCCGGCATGAGTCATTTCCGATGTATAAGGCCAACCGGCAGTCGCAGCCCGAAGATATCAGCGTAGCTATGCCCTATATCAAGCAGATTGTGGAGGCCATGCACATTCCCATGCTGATTTTAGATGGCTACGAGGCCGACGACATCATTGGGACCATCGCCAAAAAAGCGGCTCTGGCCGATTTTGAAGTGTACATGATGACGCCCGATAAAGATTACGGGCAGTTGGTGGAAGAACACATTCATATTTACAAGCCCGCGTTTATGGGTAAACCCGCTGAAAAGCTGGGCGTAACGGAAGTGCTCGAACGCTGGCAGATTGAGCGGATCGAGCAGGTAACGGATATGCTTGGTTTGATGGGCGATTCGGTCGATAACATTCCGGGTATTCCGGGTATCGGCGAGAAAACGGCGCAGAAACTCATCGCCGACTTCGGGTCGGTTGAAAACCTCATTGCCCGTGCCGATGAACTGAAAGGGAAACTCAAGGAAAACGTTGTCAATTTTGCCCAGCAGGGCCTGATGTCAAAAGAACTGGCCACCATTCATCTGGATGTGCCAGTGCCGTTTGATGAAGAGCACCTGCGCCACACCGAATACGATAAGCCCCGGTTAGCCGCCTTGCTGGACGAACTCGAGTTCCGCCAGATGAAGACCCGGTTGCTGGGGGGCAATTACGACGAAAAACCGTTGCCAACTGCGTTTCAGACAGGTGGGGCAGGTCAGATGAACCTGTTCGACTCGCCCGGCGGAGATGCTCCGGCTTTTTTGCCCTTTCCGAATATGGGAGCGTCCAATCCCTCGGGGGCGAATGACCTGCCATTCGATTTTGGCGCCGAGTCGACACCCGCAGCGGCACCTGCCGAGAAGCCCAAAGGTAAGCGCACCGCCGTTAAAGTGCCGGTGGCGTCGGGCTCAGAAGCGACCCCGACGGGCGTGACCGATACGGTTACCACAGATGATAAGCCGGGTACAGAGGTGAGCGAAACAAACGGAACGCCTGCTTACCTGGACGTTTATCCTGATTACGAAATCGATGAAAATCAGCCCGAACGACGCAAGACCATTCTGTCGGTCAAGCACGATTATCGGCTGGTCGATACGCCCGAACTGCGAGCCAGTCTGGTGCATTACTTAAGTCAGCAGGAGAGTTTGTGCTTCGACTCTGAAACGACCGCCATCGACCCCGTTGAGGCCGATTTGGTTGGGTTGTCCTTCGCGTATCGTGCGGGCGAAGCCTTCTACGTGCCCGTTCCCGCCGACCGGGCCGAAGCGCAGGCGATTGTCGATCAGTTCAAACCTGTTTTCGAGAATCCGGCCATTGAGAAGATCGGACAGAACCTGAAGTACGACCTGCTGATGCTGAAAAAGTACGGCGTGGAAGTACAGGGAAAGCTGTTCGATACCATGATTGCCCATTACCTGATTGAGCCCGAAATGCGCCACAACATGGACATGATGGCTATGACCTATCTGAATTACAGCCCCGTCGAGATTGAAGCGTTGATTGGCAAGAAAGGAAAGGGCCAGTTGACCATGCGCGATGTGGATATTCAGAAAGTGGTGGACTATGCGGGCGAGGATGCCGACATTACCCTGCAACTGAAACACGCTTTTGCCCCCCGGCTCGAAAAAGATAACCTGCATAAACTCTTCGATCAGGTCGAAATGCCGCTTGTTCAGGTGCTCACGGATCTGGAGTTGGAAGGCATTAAAATAGATACCAACGCACTGGCTGAACTCTCAGCCACGCTGGAGGTCGATATGCGGCAGGTGCAGCAGGAGATTTTCGAAATTGCCGGTGAGTCGTTCAACATTGGCTCGCCGAAGCAGTTGGGTGAAGTGCTGTTCGATAAACTCAAGCTTGATAAGAACGCTAAAAAGACCAAAACCGGGCAGTACGCCACGGGCGAGGAAATCCTGTCAAAGCTCGAAGCCGAGCACGAAATAGCCCGTAAAATTCTTGATTACCGCGAGTTGATCAAACTCAAGAACACCTATGTCGATGCGCTGCCGCTGCTGATCAGCAAGCGCACCGGACGGATTCATACGTCGTTCAATCAGGCGGTAGCGGCCACCGGACGATTGTCGTCCACAAACCCGAACCTGCAAAACATCCCGATTCGGACCCCACGCGGACAGGAGATTCGTAAAGCGTTTGTGCCGCGCGGGCCGGAATTCGTGATCATGTCGGCCGACTATTCGCAAATCGAACTGCGGATCATGGCGGCTTTCAGTGGTGATCAGACGATGCTCGAAGCCTTCAATAACGGCGTCGACATTCACACCCAAACGGCCAGCAAAGTATTCCACGTGGGACTCGACGAAGTGACCAGCGACATGCGCCGGAAGGCTAAAACCATCAACTTCGGTATCATTTATGGTATCTCATCATTCGGCCTGGCGCAGCGGCTTAAGATTCCACGCAAGGAAGCAGGACAGATCATCGAAGAGTATTTCGCGGGTTTCCCGGCGGTGAAAGATTACATCGATCAGTGCATCGAAAAGGCCAGAGGATTTGGCTATGCCGAAACCATTCTGGGTCGTCGCCGATACCTGCGCGACATCAATTCCCGCAACCAGACCGACCGGATGTTTGCCGAGCGCAACGCCGTAAACGCCCCCATTCAGGGTAGTGCCGCCGACATGCTCAAGATTGCTATGATCCAGATTCACGAGTTCATGCAGGCCGAGCGGTTGAAGTCTAAAATGATCCTGACCGTACACGACGAACTCGTCTTCGACGCCCACCGCGACGAAATCGACCTGCTCCGTGTGCGTGTCGATGAGATCATGAAAAACGCCATCCCGATGGGCGTGAAGATGGAAACCGGTATCGGTACGGGTGCGAACTGGCTGCTGGCGCACTAAGGATTTTGGTGCGCGCTGGCTGGCGGGGGCATTCGTCCGTGCCTTTACATACAGGCGAGCATTTGCCCGCTAATCATCTAGTAACCCCATCCTGAAAATTAGTCAGGATGGGGTTTTTATTGCCATTTATCCGGGCTATCAACCGACAACTCATTTTTCATGAAGCTGAGGAACAGAAAATAGTAATCTTGATGAACGATCAACTTTCCCATCTCCTCTTATGAAAAATGTAAGTGTACTTCACCGGATCAGCCTGTCGGCGGTCGTTTTGCTGCTCATGGCAGGGGCTGCTTTTGCCCAAACCAAGTCTGCTAAAATTGATGCCCTTGTTCAGCAGTATGTCGCCAACCGACAGTTCAATGGTGCCGTACTGGTGGCCGATAAAGGACAGGTTATTTTCAAGAAAGGCTATGGTATGGCCAACATGGAATGGAACATCCCGAACGCGCCCGACACCAAATTCCGGTTGGGCTCCATCACCAAGCAGTTTACGGCCATGCTCATCATGCAGTTGGTCGAGAAAGGGAAGCTGAAGCCAACCGGTAAAATCACGGATTACCTGCCCGATTACCCCAAAGCTACCGGCGACAAGATCACGATTCATCATCTGCTCACGCATACCTCGGGCATACCGAACTACACAAGTTTTCCGAAGTTTTTCGAAACCCTGAGTCGGGAGCCGGTTACGCCGGAAGGCTTCACAAAGCAGTTTGCCGATAAACCACTCGATTTCGAACCGGGCACCAAATTCTCCTACAGCAATTCGGGCTATTTCCTCCTCGGTGTTATCATCGAAAAGGTAACCGGGAAGCCATATGCCGAAGTGCTGAACGAAAGCATCCTTGTTCCGGCGCAGATGGCGAATACCGGCTACGATTTGTTTGGCCCGATTATACCCAAACGGGCAACGGGCTATGAAAAGAAAGGCAACACCTATGTAAACTCGCCTTATCTCGACATGTCGATTCCGTATGCGGCCGGGTCGATGTATTCGACTGTCGAGGATTTATACCGTTGGGACCAGATTCTGTATACGGACAAACTCCTGTCGGCGAGCGGAAAAGCGAGCCTGTATACCCCGTTTTTAGATGGGTATGCCTACGGCTGGGGTGTTGGTAAAGTGAAAATTGGGCAGGTAAAAGATAGCCTGCTGCTGATTGAGCACTCCGGAGGCATCAACGGCTTCAACACCATCATCAGTCGATTGCCCAAAGACAAACAATTGGTCGTTTTGCTGAACAATACGGGCGGGGCACCGCTCGGCGATATTCGCAAAAACATCCTGCGTATCCTGTACGACCAGCCGGTGGAAGCACCCAAAAAGCCCATTACTGACCTGCTCCGCCAATCTGTACTAAGTGATCCGCTGGATAAAACGAAACAAAAGTTTAGTGCCTGGAAGGCCGATAAAGCCTATGCCGTGAGCGAAAACGAGATCAACGCGCTGGGTTATGAATTGATGCGGGAAGGCAAGGAGAAGGAAGCCCTGAGGGTGTTCGACCTGAACGCCGATGCGTTTCCGGAATCGTATAATGTTTATGACAGTCGCGGAGAACTCTACATGAAAATGGCTAATAAAGCAGCCGCCATCCAGGATTATAAGCGGTCGGTGGCCCTCAACCCGCGCAACACCAATGGATTTTTGATGTTGAAAGAGTTGGGCGAGTCTGTTGAAGTGCCTAAGCAGGAAGGCGTTGTGGTTGATAAAGCTACCCTGGAATCTTACGTCGGCAATTACCAGTTAGCACCTAGTTTCTCCATTGTTATCACGCGTGAAGGCGACAAGCTTTACGGTCAGGCTACCGGACAAAACCGTTTTGAACTCTTTCCTGAATCGAAAACTAAATTTTACCTGAAAGTCGTTGATGCACAAGTTACCTTCTCCAGCAATGATAAAGGCGAAGTAGAGCAGCTGACACTTCACCAGAATGGGCAGAATATGCCGGGTAAGCGTCTGCGTTAGGTGTTTGATAAATTGAATATTTCTAAGGTAATAGCGGGCAACATTCAATGAGAATGTTGCCCGCTATTATTTTTAGTTGGTCATTGTGAGTGAAGTGCTTCTGAGCAAACGTGTGAATCCTCGTTTTTAGTTAAGATAATTTAAACGTTTAAACAGGGTACCGGGCCAGTGAGTCTATCTCTGTGCCTTTGATGCAGACGGTAATTGTACCGACTGGCTAATAAATTAGAACATTTGTAGAATAGGGAACATTTTTGCACTTTTTTTATTTGCGTGATAAAGTAAGGTACTCTAGCGAGTGCCTTACGGTGAGCTTTCTCTGTTGAAAGAACTCACAGGCTGTCAGTAAATAGTACGCTGCAAATGAAGAAAAGTCTGTTACCACTTGCCATTGGGGGCTTCGGTATAGGTATGACCGAGTTCGTCATCATGGGTATTCTGCCCGATGTGGCCAGTTCCCTCCAAATTTCCATTCCCGTTGCCGGTCACCTGATTTCGTCCTATGCATTGGGTGTTGTGCTGGGTGCCCCGCTGCTGGTGGGCATTGCCGGGAATTACCCCCCTAAGAAGATCCTGCTGGGCCTGATGGCTCTGTTTACGTTTTGTAATGCCCTGTCATCCTTTGCGCCAAACTATGAAATCATGATGATTACCCGTCTGTTGTCGGGTTTGCCGCATGGTGCGTTCTTTGGCGTTGGGGCCGTAGTAGCCAGCCGGTTGGCGGGTAAAGGAAAAGAGGCACAGGCTATTTCAATGATGTTTGCCGGGCTTACCGTGGCCAACATCATCGGCGTACCGTTGGGTACCTATATTGGCCACACCATGAGCTGGCGCATAACGTTTATTATTATCGCTGCCGTGGGTCTGGCGACCATGTTCTGCATTCAGAAATTGCTGCCGGTGATGCCCGTAGTAGGGGAGTCCAGTCTGCGCAAAGACCTGAAACTGTTCACAAGAGTGGAGCCCTGGCTGATTCTGGGCATTACGGCCATCGGCACGGGCGGTTTGTTTGCGTGGTTCAGCTACATCGCCCCCCTGCTGACCGAAGTTGCTCATTTTGGCAGCAGCCAGATCACCTGGATACTCATTCTGGCGGGTCTGGGCATGGCAACCGGCAACCTGATTTCCGGCCGCACCGCCGATTTGATCTCACCCAGCAAAGCAACGGCCTTGTTTTTGCTGCTGATGACCTGTAGCCTGATCGGCGTGTATTTCGTGGCTCAGTATCAAATACCGTTGCTGATCATGACCTTCATTACCGGAGCCATTGCGTTTTCGTTGGGTGCGCCCATCCAGATCCTGATGATTCGGGCCGCCAATGGTTCAGAAATGCTGGCTTCGTCGGTTAGTCAGGCCGGGTTTAACATGGGCAACGCACTGGGTGCTTACCTGGGTGGCTTGCCCATTGCTGCTGGTCTGGGCTATGCTTCGCCCGAGTGGGTGGGCGCTGCGCTGGCATTTGCCGGGTTTATCCTGGCGATGGTTGTTTATTTCCGGCAGAAAGAAAAAGGCGTCGAAGAAACCGAAGACGTATCCAGCTACGAACTGGTGGCCGGTCATTAGTGGGGTTTTGTACTGGTTGATTTATGGAGTAGGTAAAATGACCTTACTTTACCATTTCACTTACTCCACGAGCCAACCACTACAAAACCCCACCACCTTACCACTTTAACAAATTATTGCCGACTTCATAAACGGATTCCGTACTTTACACGGAATCCGTTTTTTGTTTCTAACCAATTGACCTCATGAATCTTTTACTGATCGTTTTTATTCTGGCACTGGTCGTTATTTACCTTTCTGTTGTCATAGTGCAACAGGGGACTGTTGCCGTCATCACTGTATTTGGCAAGTATGCCCGTGTTCTCCGGCCGGGGCTTAACTTTAAGATTCCGTTTATTGAAGTCATCTACCGCCGTATCTCAATTCAGAACCGCTCCGTCGAGCTGGCGTTCCAGGCCATCACCGCCGATCAGGCCAATGTCAATTTCAAAGCCATGCTGGTGTATTCGGTACTGAATCAGGAAGAAGAAACCGTTAAAAATGTGGCCTTCAAGTTCATCGACGAAGCCTCCTTTATGCAGGCCCTGATTCGAACCATCGAAGGCTCTATCCGGAGTTTTGTGGCCACCAAACGACAGTCCGAAATTCTGGCCCTGCGGTCAGAAATCATCGAACACGTCAAATCACAACTCGATACACTGCTCGAAAGCTGGGGGTATCACCTCACCGATTTACAGCTCAACGACATTGCCTTCGATGAGGTCATTATGCGGTCGATGGCGCAGGTAGTGGCGTCGTCAAACCTGAAAGCCGCTGCCGAAAATGAAGGCCAAGCCTTACTGATCACTAAAACCAAAGCAGCTGAAGCCGAAGGAAATGCCATTCAGATTTCGGCTGAGGCCGAGAAAAAAGCCTCGCAGTTGCGCGGGCAGGGGGTGGCTTTGTTCCGGGAGGAAGTGGCCAAAGGGATGGCTGAATCGGCGAAAGTAATGACCGAAGCCAAGCTGGATGCTTCGCTGATTCTGTTCTCCATCTGGACGGAGGCCATCAAGCACTTCGCCGAAAATGGACGGGGCAACGTTATTTTTCTGGATGGCTCAACCGATGGAATGGAGAAAACAATGAAACAGTTACTGGCTGTTCAAACCATGAACAGTGGTATCGAATCGAGCGGAATCATTACACCACCACCAATATCGGGTAGACAGTAAGCTGATAAAATTCGGAAAATATTGGGAACGTTACGCCTTTCATTTGTTGATTCTAACAAAACTGATTCACGCACAAATGACAAACCTGCTTTTTCCTACCGATTTTTCGAATCATACATCAGCTGCCCTGGACTGGGTTCGCCTGTTTGCCCGCAAAACGGGGGCTACCGTCACGCTGCTGCATATGTACCAGCCCATGTTGCCCGATACTACGCTGCCTACTGTTGGCGATCCGGGTTTGGGCGTCATGGCATCCATGGAAATTGAGGACATCAGCCGGAAGCGGCTTGAAGAACTGGCAACCCAGCTTCAGGCCGAGGGTTTATCCGTAACGGTTGAATGGCGTATTGGTGCAGTCGACGATGGCATACTCGACGTGGCCCGCGAGCACTCTGCCGATTTGATTATCATGGGGCGCAGCGACCTGAGCACCTTCTTCGACCGCCTGGCGGGTAGTGCCGTGACGGATGTTGCCGATGAGGCCGTTTGTCCGGTGCTGATCGTGCCCACCACGCCTGAGGGTCAGTCCATTCGCCCGGCACAGGTGCATACCATCGCTTATGCGATGCAGGCTCAAACAACGCAGTCTATCGTGGCGGCCCAGACCGATTCGCTGGTCGATGCGTTCCACGCGAAGCTGGAAGTGCTGACGGAAGACAAGCTAGAACACACGCACGCCGACTTGATCGTAATGCAGCTATCGCCTAAGGCCGGTTTCCTGGATAATCTGTTTCACCCGAACCACACAACGGCGCTGATTAAGAAATCCGATGTGCCCGTGCTGGTGTACCACGAGAAAAAGTAGCCCCGGATTTTATAGCCGGGAAAGCTAATTTCATGATTATCAAAACTGAACCCGACGCCTATGTGTCGGGTTCAGTTTTGATAATCGTTGCTGATACGTTAGTCTGGAGAGGAACGGACTTTGTCAACCACCGGAAAAGAATATGGCGGTAACACGGTGATACTACCGTTTTATAAATTCAGTATGCATTAGTATTCTTTTTTTATAAAAAAATATAATTTTGTCAATACGTTCATGCTTGCCTCGGCAATCGAATTTAATCATAATGCCTATGATCCCCTCTCGTCTATACACAGGATTTATTAGTCTGCTGCTGGTCGTTGAGTTGGTTGGTTGCAAGGATAACTCAACAGTAGTAACACCCGATACGGATCGGTTACGCATGAAGACCATTACCCGGCAAATAACCAGCAGTGCCAGTGTAAGTTCCGTTAGCGCCTTTTCTTATGACGGACAGGGCCGATTGAGTTCCATTATGGCTTATCAGCTGCCTGACAGCCTGGTCGCACCCGTTGAAAAAACGCTTTATCAGTACGATACTCAAAATCGCCTGGTACAGGTGCAGCACGCGGTGGTTCGGCGTGGATCGAACTCAGAGACGTATACCCTGACGTATAATGCCGCGGGTCAGTTGACGCAAATGGCCAACTCGCCGTCTACCTTCACCATAACTCCTCAATACAACTCCGCTAATCAGGTATCAGGATACAGCCGGGGAATCGGTGTTGGAGGGCTTCGGTCCAGCGGAGGTGGCTCGTTTACCTTCACCGGAAATAACCTGACGGGCGCCACGGAGGACTTTAAAGTGTTCCGTTCCGGGGAGTCACCGTCGGCCCCTCCGGTCTACAGCCGACTCACAAGCATGACGTATACATACGATGATAAACTAAATCCGTTTTATGGCGTATTCATCATTCCTGCGCCGGGCGTGTTTCTTCCGTTTGCCAGTTCACCCGGAGCGTTAAGTCCGTTCTACATGTTGTACGGTGGCCTTGATAATACACTTAATCTAAGCCAGAATAACGTACTGTCTGCCGTGGACGGCAACGCAACAACCACCCGGTATAGTTATACATACAACGCAGCTAACCTGCCAACCAGCCGAACGACGACGACAAATAGCACCGTAACTGAAGTCCTGCGCTTTGACTATGAGTCGTATTGAGTAAGTAGTCATAAATGTTCGGCGGCTGTCAGGTCAACGAGTTTCATACCAGATAAGCCGGTAACGGGATATGTTTATCGCCTTCTTTGGGTATAGGTGTCAGCCGAACTGTTTGCAGTGGAATGACCCCTGCCCAGGTAGGTAAGTGCTCATCTTCGGGGTCGTCGCCGGGGCCGCCGGTTCGTACTTTGGCCGAGGCTTCGGCCAGCGAGAAAGCCAGCACGGTTGTTTTCCGCATTTCGCTGTCTGTTGTCGGACGCAGGTCATCCCAGCGGTTGGGTATAAGGTGATCGGTAATCAGGGCCAGCGCTTCCATTCGTTCGCCATCATCGGTTACTTTTTCGGCCGAGGCAAATATGACGACCGAGCGATAATTGACGGAGTGGTGAAACGCCGACTTTGCCAGCACCAGTCCATCGGCCAGCATCACCGAGATACAGACCGGATTCCCCTGTTCGATAGACCGGATAAAATGGCTGCCCACCGACCCGTGAATGTAGAGTTTATCGCCCTTTCGGGCAAAAGCGGTTGGAATAGCCATTGGCTGCCCGTCCATAACATAACTAACTGTACAGAAGAGGGCTTCATCCAGAATTGGGTGGATGGTTTCGGCGTCGTAATGGGCACGTTTGGCTAAACGACTGGGAGTAGTGCGGTTGGTTTGCATTGAGTCACTTGCTTTTGATGCACCAAATGTCTTGTTTTATCGGTCTATGCAAATCGTCCGGTTTGGATAAATCAGCTAGTCCGGTTATGGTTCCCTTCAAATCATTGATTCAACTCGACAAGGCGTCGTCAACGCCCGTTTTTGTTCAGCTCAGCAACCAGCTTGGCCACCTGATCCGGCAGGGAACACTTGCTCCGGGGCAACGGCTTCCCGGCACCCGCCAGCTTGCTGAGCTGTTGCAGTTAAATCGACAAACCATCGTGGCGGCCTACGAGGAAGGGCTGGCGCAGGGTTGGCTCGAAAGTCGGTTGGGTAGTGGAACCTACGTGGCCGCTCATTTCCCGGATATAAAGCCGCAGAGCTTGGCGATAACACCCAATGAGTCGTCTATAATGACCAGCGAGGTCTCCGGGAGCCGGCTCGTTAATGAGCAACCGGGCTACGCCTTTGAGCCCGTGGATTTCCTGGTTCGGCCGGTACTGACCAATCAGGCCGGGTTGCGCCTGGATGATGGATTTCCGGATATTCGACTGGCTCCGATGGAGGAACTGAGTCGGGCCTATCGGTCGTATTTTCGGTGGGGTAACCCGCAGCAGCATTTTGGGTATAGCGACACCAAAGGACATCCGTTACTCCGGGAGCAGCTGTCGATTTACCTGAATGAAACCCGTGGGCTGCAAACCCGACCGGAAAACGTGCTGATTACCCGGGGGAGTATTATGGGGCTTCATCTGTCAAGTCAGGTTCTTTTACGGCCGGGCGACGTCGTAGCGGTGGGCGAAACAACCTGGTCGGGGGCGACCATGAACTTTAGAAAAGCGGGAGCTACGGTGCTGACCATACCCGTCGACCAGTATGGGTTGGATGTGGATGCGCTGGAAACAAGCTGCCAGACGCAGCGAATCCGAATGGTATTCGTAACGCCCCACCACCATTACCCCACCACCGTAACCCTCCGCGCCGACCGCCGTATCAGACTGTTGCAACTGGCTGAACAGCGTGGTTTTGCTATCCTGGAAGACGACTACGACTATGATTTTCACTACCTCAGTCGTCCCATCCTTCCCCTCGCCAGCGCCGACCGGCGGGGTATGGTCGTTTATGTTGGGTCGCTAACGAAATCCGTGGCACCCGCGTTTCGGGTGGGATACGTGGTGGCGCCTGCAGCCCTGATCGATGAACTGGCGCGGCACCGGCGCATCATCGACCGGCAGGGCGACCCCATGCTCGAATTTGCCATCGGGCAGCTGTTCAAAACGGGGGATATGAAACGCCATTTTCGCAAGACGCTGCGGGCCTACCACGCCCGGCGCGATTACTTCTGCGACCTGCTGGCAAATGCCTTGCCGGGTGTTGTTCAATTCAACAAGCCTGATGGCGGACTGGCGGTCTGGGCCTCTTTCGATCCGGCTATTGATATGGAGTTGCTGGCTCAACAGGCGGAACATAATGGGCTGTATCTGTCAAATGGGTTGTTTCATAACCCACCCGGGCAGCGACTGAACAGCACCCGACTGGGCTTTGCATCGAGTTCGGAAGCAGAGTTGGGACGGAGCGTAGGGGTGCTGAAGAAGGCCGTACAACAGGCTTATCTGGCTAGCCCGCCCAGTAAGGCAGAAACGACCCAGAAACCGAGTAACAGCAGCAGCGAACGTAAATAGACCCGACCCCGTTCACGCCGGGTCATTAGTTTCCAGGGCTTGATAACCTTATCGAAAGCGCGGCTCAACAGCACGAAGCTGCCAAGGAAAATTCCACCTCCCAAAAGGCCAGCCAGGAACGCCAGCGCTCCGTTACCGGCGCAAGCCAGACTACAGGCCAGTGCAACCGCGTAAGAACTTAGCAGAATGCCCAGCAGGAACAGTAGGACAAACCCAATCCGCTTTCCGGTCTGATCTTTAACAGGTTGTTCCTGTACCGGAACGGGTGCTTCATAAAAGGCCGGATTAGTGGCTTTCAGGTTCGGCGATGGCACGAGGGTATCCGGTCGAACCGCTATTTGCCGATTGCCCCAGGCTGGTTGGCTAAACGTTGGCTGTTGTGTGTTGGTGGCCCAAAATCCGCCTAGCGAGATGAACAGGAGATAGTTGATGATAAACGCTCCGAAAAGCCACCGTCTGCCGACCCAGTAAGGTTTATTGGTGATGCGCACCGATTGTGTTTGCACGAATAAAGCCCCCGCTAAAAGGCCTGAAATCAGCAACAGTAAATAGCCTGCGGGCCAACTCTCCAGCAGATTCATACCCAGTAGCAGTCCATTGGCTGCGTTGCTTGTTTCGCATAGAATAAGTAATGCAATGGCTATTCGGCTGTGTTGGCTGGCCCAGCGGGAGAGGTGTTTCATAAGTCTTTGGTGGGATAAGACGGATAGTCATCCGTTCATCCTGCCAAGTTTACCTAAAAAAATGAAAGTAGCAACTACTATTGATTTACCTCTTTCCAAATCTTGTATTCGCCTGGCATACAACGGGCGCAGGGTCGATACCCGTTGGCTATCGCTTCTGTTTCATCGCTGAAAAAGACCCGGCTTTCGACCTTCATTCGTTTGCCGGCCCGGCAGCTAAGATACCCGTAAATTTTGCCGGGGCGGTTTCCACCCAGCGTTACTTCGCTGTGCTTAATTAAGATGAACAGTGCCCTGCGTCGGGCAAACGGAGTTTCTCCCAGGTTGGTGTGGCGAATCATACGGCATCATGGAAAATCATTTTGACCAGCTTCTACCTATCCACTCGGGCGGCTTCCCAGCCCAGCATGGCTTGTTTGCGCTCAACACCCCAGCGATACCCGCCAAACAGCCCTGTCTTTTTAATGACCCGGTGGCAGGGAATCAGGTACCCAACGGGGTTTGACCCAATGGCGGTACCAACGGCCCGGGAGGCTGTGGGCTGGCCGATGGCACTGGCGATCTGGTCGTAACTCGCCAGATGACCTTCGGGTATCTTTAACAGCGCTTCCCATACTTTGAGCTGAAAAGCAGAGCCGCGCATCAGTACCGACAGGCCGGGTTTAGTGCCAGTTTGTTCGACTGCCGAGGGACTAAAAATCTGATCGGCCAGCGGTCGCAGGGCGATGGCATCATGCTGAAATGAGGCCTCGGGCCAGGCGGAAGTCAGAATGGTTTCGGCAACATCCCCCTCATTCAGAAAGTGCAGCAGGGCAATTTTACCGTTTATAGCCCCTAATAAATAGTGCCCGAACGGACTGGTGAAAATGCCGTAAGTGAGTTCTAAGCCCGAACCCGCTTGTTTGAATTGCCCCGGTGTGATGCCTTCGATGTTGACAAATAGATCGTGCAGCCGACCGGTACCGGACAAGCCCGCATCGTAAGCAGCATCGGCCAGGGGGGCACCGTTTCGCAGTCTGGATTTGGCATGTTCGAGGGTCAGGTACTGGCTGAATTTTTTGGGACTTACCCCTGCCCACTCCGTAAAAAGTCGCTGAAAGTGAAACTCGCTCAGGTTAACCTTAGCAGCCAGTTCGCCCAATGACGGCTGTTCCCGGTAATGGGTGGTCAGGTGCTCAATGGCGCGGGCAATTTGCTGGTAGGTATATGTGCTGTCCGTTGTCATAGTCTTTGCCGTTCTGGTTTGAATGCTAATGCTTCGATGTAGTTACCGATACAAAGGTCGCTCGAAAAGCAGGCTTGATAAACCCGATTCTTGCGGAGTTTTAGGGACCAGGCCTACTATCGGTTAATCCCGGGATTCGGTATCTTTGGTGAAAATTGACAATTCGCTGCCCGATCGGTTACCATCGGCAGATCTGCATCTAGGTATGAAAAAAGGGTTACTGCTCAGCTTGTTTCTGGTCAATACATTCGTTCTGTACGCGCAAAGTCGGTTCGGGAACGAATGGATACGGTCGGGTCAGAAATACCTCAAGCTCACCGTGAATCAGGCAGGCATGTACCGGGTCGGGTATGATGATATCAAGGCGGCTGATGCGTCTTTTCTGCAAACCAACCCTACCAGCTGGCAACTATTTTTCAGGGGGCAAGAGGTTGCCATTCGGGTGGTGGGGCAACAGGACGGCGCTTTCGATGCCCAGGATTATGTTGAGTTCTATGGTATCGGAAACGATGGCGCGTCGGATTCACTGGTCTACCGTCCGCAACAGCGACTGCATCCTTACCAGACGCTATTCTCCGACAAAACGGCTTTCTTTCTGATCAGTAACCCGACGCTGACCGGCAAACGAATGCCCGAACTTAAGCTGTCGGTGCAGGGGTTGACACCCGAGCCATTTCATGTAGAGGAAACCGTTCAGGCTTTCACGAGCGAGTATACGTTCAATAATTTAAAAGGCCTGGAACCGTTCCTGCAACAAAGCTATTTTGAGCCGGGTGAGGGCTGGTCCGGACGCCAGCTAACCGCCGATTCCGTTGGGTTAGTTCAACTGAAACTGCCGGGCCGAACGTCGGCAAATTGGCCCGTTACACTGGAAGGAATGGTCAACGGGCGAGATAATTCGTACCACCAGCTCCAGCTTCAGCTCGACGCCACCACCAATGCCCCGCTGGCTGTAGCGCCTTTTGGTGGCTTTTCAAGCCAAATATTCCGGGCTACGGTTACACCGGCAACGATTCAGAATGAGCAGCTTACCCTGCGCTTTCGAATCGAAAAAAATGGCTTTACCAACAACTATTCGATCACCTACGTCAAAGTAATGTATCCGCAGGCATTGGATATGTTCGGGCAGAATAGTAAAGAGTTTCGCATTCCCGCCAACACCCGTCCGGCCACTCTGCTGGCTATTAAAAACGTGCCTGCCGCATCGCTGGCATACGATATTACCGACAGAACCAACGTTCGGCTACTGGCTATCCAACCCACCGTCGACCAGGCGCAGCTTGTGGTAAACGAGACTACACAGGGCCGGGCCGTGTTCGTTACCAGCAAGATCAACAAACCGCTTGCCATCCAGTCGGTCCGCTTTCAGACGGAGGTGCCTAAAACGACCGACTACGTTATTGTTACGCACGCATCGCTCCGGCAATCGGCTGCTGCGTATGCCGGTTACCGGTCGTCGGCAGCAGGTGGAAGTTATAAGCCGTTTATTGTTGAAGCCGACTCCCTCTACGACCAGTTTAATTACGGCGAGAAAAGTCCGCTGGCACTTCGGCGTTTTGCCGATTATCTGGTAGCTAATACAGCCGTTAAAAACCTGCTGCTTCTGGGCCGGGCAAACAGCTATCCGTATGCCATTAAAACGGCTACTGATGACCTGGTTCCCACAATGGGCTATCCCGGTTCCGATATCTTACTGTCGGCCGGACTGGCTGGTTTTCCGCCCAACACCCCGGCCATTCCGACCGGACGCATCAACGCGACCTCCAACGATCAGGTGCTTGCCTACCTAGACAAAGTGAAGCAGATGGAGGGAGCGGGCTACAACGGTCTTTGGCGAAAACACATCGTCCACATCAGCGGGGGGAAATCGGCGGGTGAAGTTTCCAGCTTGCGGGAAGCCCTTAATGGCGTCGGCCGTATTTATACCAACGGCCTTCTGGGTGGGCAGGTGACGACCTTTAGTAAAAATAGCACCGCCGAAGTTGAGCAGATTAATATTGCCCCGCTGGTCAACGACGGCATTGGTCTGGTTACGTTTTTCGGCCACGCCGGCCCCACCATTACCGACATGAATTTTGGGTTTGCCTCTCCGCCCGAAAACGGGTTCCGCAATCAATATTATCCGTTCATGATTTTCAATGGTTGCGGGGTAGGTGAAATTTTTTCCAGCTTCAAAACCCTGTCGACAGATTGGCTTTTGGCTCCGCAAAAGGGTGCGGGCCTGGTGCTGGCGCACTCGTATTACAGCTATGAACTACCCACAACGCGGTTTCTAACCCGGCTTTACACCAGCTTATATGCCGATGCCAGCACACTGGGTTTGCCTTTCGGTAAGGTACAGCAGCAGGTTAACCTGGCCCTTGAAAAAGAAGGTGTGGATGGATACGACATTTCCGTGATTCTGCAGATGCTCTTGCAGGGCGATCCCGCTTTGAGTCTGTACCCCCTGCCAAATCCTGACTTTTCCGTCGAGGCAAAGGGTATGTACATTCAGGGGAAGGTAGCGGGTAGCTCGCTTCAGAACAGCGACTCGCTGCGGGTCGTCGTGCCCATAGCGAACCTTGGTAAGTTTGTAGCCGGCCAGTCGGTTGCGGTAGCATTGACAAAAACGGGCAACGGCAGTGCCAAAACTACGGTCCTGTTTCCGGCTTTTCGGTACCGCGACACGCTGGTGTACACGTTCGCCAAAGACGACAGGCTACAGAAACTGGAGGTAACGATCGATCCCGAAAATCAGCTTGTTGAGCTGAGTAAATCAAACAACAAAGCCAGTCTGGACATCGACTGGGCGCAGGCGAAGACGGGAACCAGTTATCCTCCCAACCGGTTTCCTGACCGGGTTGGCCCGGAAATCAACGTGTTTCTGGATGGGAAAGTCAGGGAAAACAAGGCCATCGTTGGCGTAAATACACGACTGGAAGTGTATATTCTCGACGAGAACCCGCTTTCGACAAACGACACAAGCGCCGTTGAAGTCTATCTGAAAAGCTGCGCCAGTTGTTCACTTAAAAAACTGCCATCCGCTCAGTTCACGGTATCATCGGTTTCGGCCAATCAGCTTCGAGTGGCTGCCAATGTAGCGCTTCAGGCGGGGGGGAGCTATCAGCTTATTGTTTTTGGAAAAGATGCCGCCGGGAATCGTACGCAGCCGCCCTATGTACTCGATATCAGCGTCGTGGCCAACGATGAGCCGGTTATGGTTGTGGCCTACCCAAATCCGGCGACGACCTACGTGAAGTTCGACTTTACCCTGAACCTGACGGAACTGCCTACCGAATCGCGGCTGCTTATCTATAACCAGTCGGGTGTGTTGGTGCACGATGAGGCCGTTTCGGTAACGACCGGCAAAAAGACCTGGTTGTGGCAGGGAACCGCAGCGGGCGTTTACCCGTATTCGTTCCGGCTAACGTACAAGGATGGTCGCACCGAAATCCATACCGGCAAGGTGGTCTGGCAACGTTAAGGCAGCCGATTGCTGGAAAGCAACGTCCATTTCTGGCGGCTTCCCGATGTGATAATCCCTTTGCCGATACAGTCGGGAGTGGCCTGACAGTAGGCGAGGGCGGTATTTTCGCGGTATACCAGGCCCACGTTTGGGGCATATATCCGAATGTATTTGTTCAGGCCAATCAGCGTCGAGTCGTTCGAGCCCACCACAGAAATGACGTTGTCGAACGATCGTTTGTTCAGCGTAATGGATTGACCACTGTTCTGATACCGGAGTAGGGTATCGGGGCGGGCGTTGTAGGTATTTACATTCCAGCTGGTAGCCGCCGAAATCGGAAACGTCAGACTCACCGTCGGAACATTGTTTTCCTGACTGACGACTTCCGAAAGCGTTTTGTAAACGGTTCGGATGGCGTTTACCTGCCAGTTGGACTGGTCCGAATTTCTGGCCGATTCTTCGACTTGATAGACCAGTTGCCCATTGCGGCTAAATGAACTGCCAATTTTCTGCTGAATCTGAAACACCCGCGTTGTGGCCGGGCTCGTGAGCGAATACGTTTCCTGCGTAACCTGGTAAATCCAGTAGTCGCCCGTTTGCAGCGGGAAATAGACCGAATCGTCGGGGCGAAGGTCCGTTGCTGGCTGACACCCCGCCAGTAGAGTAAGTAATGTCAGGAAAACAAGGGCAGTAGATCGTCGGCTATTTTTCAGCATGTTAAAACGGCGGAGAAGGCATATGGCAGGCTGAATTATCGGAAAACCAGCTCGGCCAGATGCGATTGCGAATGTACAAAAGATACGTGTGAAAAGGCCTCTTGTTCATAAATTGGGTAGTTTTGGCGACTACAGACAATGTAACCACTGTGTTTATTCAGGCGTATGGGCGGAATTGCGGGAATGATTCGATTTGATGGGCAAAACGTAACCGATACGGACCGAAGCCGCATAACTGAGTTGCTCAGACACCGGGGCCGCGTGGAAAGTCGGTTGGTTAAGGGGGGATTCCTGCTGGCTTTCGGCGGCCTGATGGATGCCACCGATTCGACCTGCATCCTGGCCGATACAGATGCACACCCCGACTCATTCTGCTCCGCCTGTCTGGAATCGTATAGTTATTCCGGTTCCCGTTCATTCAACGATCAAACGGCCGATTTCGCCTTGGCTCTGTGGGACCAGGCCCGGGAAACACTCGTCTGTGCCCGCGATATCATGGGGGTAAAACCGTTGTATTACGTGCACCAGTCCGGTCGTTTCGTGGCGTTTGCATCAGAAATAAAAGCGCTGCTGGCGCTAAAGGAACTACCGATCCGACCTAACGAGCACAAATTTCGGGAGTACCTGACCTGGTCAACTGACTACGTACCTTATAGCACCGAAACTTTCTACGAGGGCGTTTTCAGCATCTTGCCGGGTCATTATGCAGAACTGAACGCGCAGGGTGTCGATGTTCGCCCTTATTGGCAGATTGACTTAAGCGGGTATGCGGGTTTATCGAGCCCCGACGACTATTCTACTTTATTTGAATCCACTTTTACCGAGGCCGTTAGCCGCCGGATGGCCGGCAAAAAGCTCGTTGGCGCGCATTTGAGTGGAGGCCTCGACTCGTCGTCGGTGAGTTGCGTGGCGCAGGCCTTGTTGCGGCAACAGCAGCGCCCGACCCTGCATACCTTCAACATTGACACGCAACAACCCGCTGCCGATGAGCAGGCATTTGTACAGGCAGTCGTTGACAAGTGGCATCCTCATCACCACACGGTTCATCCCGTACCCGATGTGCTGGAGTCTGTGCAGAAAATCAGCCAGCTATTCGACCGGCCGGAGCATTTTATCATCCCGTCAAGCTTTCACCTGAGTGTGTCGCTGGCTACGCAACAGGTTGGCTGCGATAGCCTGCTGACCGGGCACGACGGCGATAGCGTTGCAACAATGGGTTTCGATTTTCTGGATCAACTGGTGGATGCCACCGATTGGGTGAATTTGGAAACGGCCTGTCGTCAGGTTACGGGTTTGTCGGGCCGTAACCTGACTCAGGTTGATGAAAATTGGACGAGCTTGTCCGGGCAGGAAAAATTTGAGCGATACGCGCTGACGGTCATTGGAGGCAACCTGAAAAGACAGTTTCGGGAGCAGTCGATTCCCGGATTTCTAACCACGTTTCGGGCGCAGAAGGCCGCGCTGGGGCTGTCGTCATCAGCCTTTGTTAGTTACTTGTCGAAGCGACTGCTAAGCCGGCTAAAAGCATCGGTGCCCCTGTCGAGCCCACTAAGTGATGCATTCAATGAGCGGGTGCCGGTTCGGGCGCAGCAAACGGCGAGTGGGCTGACGTCCGTGCCGGTAGCGGGCCAGCAGATGCCCCTCAACCAGATTGTCAACACGACCAACATTGTTTGTAATGAGCAGATGAACCACATTGGCGAATACTACGGACACAGCTATTCGTTTCCTTTCTTCGACAAAAACGTCCTTGAGTTATGCCTGGCAACTCCGCTTTCGGTTCATTTCGATCAGGGCCGGGGGAGGGGGCTCATTCGGAATGGCTTAGCAACTGTGATGCCATCGACCGTTGCTAACCGACTCACCAAAGCCAATTTTGTGGAGTACAGTACGCTCTCAGCGCAACAACTTTATCAGAATACGCACATGCTCTTCTCGTCGCCTAACCATGCCATCTGGGCGGTGGTCTCTTCGGAGAAGTTTGCCCGGCTTGTGAAAACAGTCTTCGACCCGCAGCTGCCGGTGAGCCGGAAAACCCGTTTCAACTGGATGCTCTGTCGGGTTATTTACCTTGCTCTCTGGCTGGATACCTTGCCAAAAACGTGCTGAAGCCGACTAGCGACGCGTGGGCAGAAAACGCGTTAGGGACTGACTTGCACGGATAAGCAAAGTTATTGGACCCAATTCTTTAGGGAGGTAAACAAACCGGTTTCCAACCTTGAAAACGCTGTACCTGAAAAGGCGGCTGCTTAAGAATGTACGGCAAACGGTGAGCTTTTTTCCAATCTGTGCCTGAGCGTTCAGAAGCAGGATCGCCTGTTTAATAATCAACTTGCTGTACTTGCTGGATTCGTCAGTTTCCCAGTTTGCAGCGTACCGATTGGCTAACGAGCGAAGCCGGGAAGAATTTACCAGCGGCTCAACGGCCTTCGGAAGGGGTAACTCCCAGATGTAAACGCACCAGTACAGGCCCGCCAGAAAAACCTCCTCAATGCCGTATCGACGCAGTTCCTGAAGTAGCCAGGGCCAGTTAATGTCCCGGTCATGAAGGGAGAAGTATAAATCGTTTACGTAGTAAAGTTGCTGCCAGACATTGTTGATGCCATGATGAACGACCAGAAGGATAATCTCCCGCTCGGCAGAAACCTCAGGTTGTGCACGAATATAATCCAAGTCGAAGCGGGCATAATGCCGGTTAAAACACAGGATTTGCCAGTGCAGGTCAATGTCGAAATGGCTGTTGTTGAAGAACGGCTTGAACAAACTGACTTCGTATAAATCGTTCAGGATCAGTTTTTCACCCTGCTGCCAGTGAAGCTGTTGCTGGTTGTTCAATTGGTAGTCATTGGCCTGTAGCAGCCGAATGGCTTTAAACGCATCATCCCGGCGAACCAGTATATCGATATCGCCAGAAATGCGAAGACTACTGTCCGGGTAGCCATGTTCGGCCAGATACACGCCCTTGAGGGGCCGATGATCGATGTCGTTTTCTGCCAGAAGGGCCGCTAACTGGTGGTAGTGGTGCAGTTTCAGCAGATTATCCGTGGCGGCTGTTCGGCAGTCTTGTTGAAGCGTATGGATAAATGACTCCGGAACGGCCGGGATTTGGTAAAGCGAACGGTATAAAAAAGGCGTGAGCCGATGCCGAGCGGCCAGGGTATACACGCGATTCCAATTGACGGCATGCTGATCTAGAAAGTCAGTCAGCCGTCGCTGCTTTTCCACTGACAGAGAAACGGAGCAAGCCATCAACAACAACCTAACTTCGGGCGAAAAACTAACCATCGTGCAGAAACGGAAGGGCTGTTGCCCCTTAATTCCAGTTTAAAATAGGCTTGAATACCTGATTAGGCTGTTCGCCCAAAACAGTTTTGTCCTTGTAGACGATCCAGGCATGGGCAGCAAACACTTGATTTCCTGTCTTTTGAACACCAATGTAGATACGGATAGCCGGATGGTTATGGAGCAGCCATTTGGCGCTAAGCGCCTGAACAAGGCAGGTGAACCCCAGCGGCAACCGGCTGCTGAGAACTTGAATAGCCCAGATTACCCGGCGAAGTTTTTCCTCCAAATGTGTTGTAGGGGCCGAACGTGCTTCCACCGCCTTATCCTCACTTTGAGCCCTTAGGAACGTGCGGAACGGTAGAACCAGCAGCAAGCATTTATACGCGAACAGTACTGCAAAAACCTGTACTAAAAGCCAACGTTCCGACCAGCTTAACTCCCTGAGCTTCGCCAGACTAGACTTTTGTCTCGATGAGCTTTTCACGCGATAGGGTAGCTAGAAACAACATTAACTCTTCCTGACAAACAGCCGGTTCTACGTCAAATTCGGCCAGGAGCTCATCCTGAATAGTTTGAACCAGCATCGTCTTTTTCTCCTGCAAGAGGGCCCAGATAAACCCGCCAACCTCATTCAGTTCGTAATAATTACCTGCTTTGTAATCGAGGAGAATAGTTTCATTCCCAATAACCGATGACGATTGATTGGGAACCAGTTCGATGCGTGTGTTAAGCGTAATGGCCATGAACAAAGGTAAAAATAGACTGGAAGGTACTAAAAAGAGCTTGATTCACCAACGTAGTATGCATGAACCGGATCGCTGATCTTACGACGGGCGTATAATAAAACTAGCTGCAATAAACACAAAAACCTGCTTTGCTCCTGGTGAGCAAAGCAGGTTTTTGTGTTTATTGGACGCGGCCACCTGAAGGTTTGGGATCAACCGAACGAACCAAAACCATCGACGCTCGAGCCGGTTTTTAAGGTTAATTTTTTGACGTTACCCAGCGGTTTTAATTTCGGTGCGTGGTACGCTTTTTTACGTAGTGGAGTCGATATATCTTTTTTGGTCGATTTCATTGGTCCAGGTAATTAACGAGTTGAATAGTTTAAACGAGGGTTATTCGACAACTACACGATGCGTACGTGTCTGAGCGCGTTCTTTAACGGTAATGATATAGATACCGGTTGTAAGTTTACGGGATGCCTTAAGCATAAGAAGACCCTCATCGGTGCCTGTCTTCTGAATCGGGATTAACCGACCGTCCGAGCTATATAAGGCCACATCGGCTGTTTGGGGCTCATCCAGACGTAACACAAACTTGTTATCGGTAACGGGGTTTGGGAATATGCCGTATGAATCGCTGCGCAATACCACCGACTCAGTCCGAAGTAAAGAACTTGTACCATCCAGGTCGGTCTGCTTCAGGCGGTAGTAGCTGGTGCCAAAATAGGGATTTTCATCGATAAGGCTATACGTATTGCCCTGGGTGCCTTCCTTTGCTTTCAAGCGCCCAACGGTCTCGAATTGAATCAGGTCTTTGCTGCGTTCAACAACAAAGAAATCGTTATCACGCTCCAGCGATGTAGCCCAGTTGAGCTGCACTGCTTTACCATTAACAGCCTTTGCCGTAAACGATGTCAAACTTACCGGCAATAGACCGCATGCAGTACCTGCATAGAACTCATACAATTGCCGTGTTTGGGTAGTCTGTGTATTTATATTGGTATACGTTACCTTAACACTCGTTATCTGAATCGTGGATGAAACTTCAAAGAAGCTAAAGCCGTAACCAGTCTTTGTTGCGATTGTAACGTTAGGCGCTGTAATCAGCGTTGGCCCGTTATATACTGCAATCGTTACACCGGCAAGATCATTGGCCTTCAAATACAGCAACGTATTTGCCGGAATTGTCTCGTTCAATTCCGTTGTAATGGCGACCGTGACAGACTGCCCGGTGGTAAGGGTGGATGTTATAGTGGCCGGAGTATTAATGTCACCGTCAATGATGTTGTTGGCATTGCTCAATTGATTTGCGCCATCGCCGGTCGTATTAACGGCTGTACTGGCCGAGGTATAGTATTTTGTAGGGCACTGCGCAAAGCTACTTTGATGTAACAGAAAGGCCAGGCAGGGAATTAAGCCACGTAAAAATTTCTTCATGTGTTTAATGGGTTAGTATATAAAATAAATCGGTAATAAAAATGGGATTGAAATAACTATAATCGTAAATACGATTCCTAAATTACTGATTATAGGTTCATCTTGGTGGTAAATGTAAACAAGGTATGTATATGTTGGAATTGTCAATAAATATGAATTCTTTTTTTTGTTACTGAATGGTGTAAAATGGGGTAATATTTAGTGAATGGTAGTGGATTGCGTGAATTAGATTGAATTAGCGAAGTAGTGTTTCCGAAAATCGGCTAACAGAACGCTGCTTCAACCTTAAATTCTAAACCATTTACCGGGTCGAGCGTTTAGAAGGTAGTACTCAACATAAATAGAGCGCATGGATAAGTTGCAGAAGTTTGAGCTGATGAATAAAATCGTTCGTGAACTCGAAGATTTACAGAATAGTCAAACGGCCTTGATCGCTAAGATTGGCAAGATTGAAGTTGATAACATGAATGGTCTGAACGATGTTTATCTGGAGCAGAATCTGGGAACCATGCATGAAAAAATCGCTGAAAATGTGGATTCGATCACCGAGATTTTCGCCCACTTTGAAACGCAGCGCGATGAATATGCCGAGAAAAATGGTGCTGATATCGCAGCCGCTGAGGCAGCCGCAGCCCTGGAAGCGCTGAAGTAATCCGTTGAAGATAATAGGCTGACATAGAAAGAGCCGGACGATCGATCGTCCGGCTCTTTCTATGTCAGCCGTGACGTGGTGTCGGATCTAGGGACCCGACACCACCAAATTAGTTGCCAAACATAGCACTAGTCCGGGTTTGCTGCTAAGTGCCGGAAGAACGTATGATCGGCGTAGAAGGTGCCGCCGGGCAGGATGGAGGCCACCAATGCCATGCCCAGTTTACTCATCGACCAGCCATACTCGATCTTGGACTGAATCACGATCAGTACGTACAGAATAAAGAGCAGCCCGTGAATCGGGCCGAGTATCTGTACCGCTTCCGGAAACCCACCCAGCCGTTTCAGCGGAACCGCAATGAATAAAAGGAGTAAATAGGAAACTCCTTCGGCCAGGCCAATCACACGTAGTCGGGTTTTAAGTGAATTGAAAAAAGGCATGTCAGATAAGTTTAATTCAGGTAAAAAACAGATGTAACACCGACAATAACGGTGGGAGCAATGGCAAAGCTTTAGTATAGCAGCTTACTGGCCCGAAACGGACCATCGGCGGCCTGTAACAGCTTAGCCCGCAATCGGGCATTATAACTCGGTCGGTCGGCCAGAAACTTACGAACCAGTTGGGCCGTCTCGGGTGTCTGGTAGTTGGATAATGCCGACCGAAGCCACGACTCAGGAAAGAAAATGTCGCCGGTGCGCTGGATTTCTTCCAGCAGCTCCAGGCTTTTGGGGAGATACTTGGCTGAGGTTTCGGCCCGTAACGGATGGTGCAGGTACCCCAGCGCCGAGGTTACCCACGCTTCGTGCTCCCGGTTGTTTGCAGACGCCAGCGAGGCAAAAAAAGCGTCGCGCTCGGCTACATTCGGAGCGAGGGCAGGCATCATAAATTCCAGACGATTCCGGCGGTCCGGGTTTTTGATCCGGGTCAGTTGCCGGGTCAGAATACCGTCGACCGGATAATCCCGAACGGCCAGCGCGAGGGCCAGTGAGGTATAATCATCTTCGGTAAGGGTAACGCCCGCCGGAGCTTTCTGCTCATTCCAGATGCTGTAAAGCCGGTTACGGGCTTCTGGGCTGAGGGCAATACTTTGATAAAGCCTGAACAGGAGTTTCTTTTTGCCGGGCGCTTTCTCAGTCTCCATAGCCCGCCAGGCGTCCTGCTCTACCGAAGCCGCCAAAGTTGCCCGCTGATCGGGCCGGGTCAATGTCCAGATAATATCCGACAACTGACTCGTCAACAACCGCAGATTCAGTTCTTCTGGCTCGTTGCTGAGTAGCGTCTGGTAGGTGGCGGCCAGTTGCGCCGGGCTTATAGCCTCTCCCGCCAGCATGTTCTCGTAGAGATTAATGTAAGCTGCGGCCCGCGTTACCGGGTTTTTGAGCCTGGCCAACTGCGAAATCATGGCTTTGTCGACCGGAAATAGCCCGTATCCCTGTCCCGACGAGTTGAAAACCACATACAGGGGTACTGCTTTTCCAACGGCTGCCGCTAGGTTAACATCCGATTTAGTCATGTCGACGGGGAGTTCCTCAACATGGTCGGCGTAAACCAGCGCGATCGTAAATCGTTGCGGCCACAAGCGGTTTGTGCCGTCTTCGCCCTGTTGCGAGAGAGTCAGGCGACGGATGGTACCGTTTTGCTGATCGAGCTGGTAGGTGAATTTTGGGCGTCCCGTTTCGGTCACCCAAACGCGGTTCCAGGCTTGCAGATCGGCGGGGGTGTGGGTATCCAGAATGGCAATCAGGTCTCGCCAGCTGGCATTGGCGGAGGAGTATTTTTTCAGGTATTCCCGCAGGCCATCGCGCAGGGCGTCTTTTCCCATTAGCTGCTCCAGTTGCCGCATCATGATGGGTGCTTTATGGTAGATAATGCCCCCGTACAGCGACCCGGCTTCCTGCAAATTAGTCAGTGGCTGGCCGATTGGATTGGCCCCTTCCGTACGGTCTACGCCGTAAGCCGCCGGGTAGTGATCGACCACGAATTGAAGGTCGTAGTTGGCGTCGGGCGTGGAGACTTCCATGATTTTATCGGCAATAAAGTTGGCGAAAACTTCTTTCAGCCACACATCGTCGAACCAGCGCATGGTCACGAGGTCGCCAAACCACATGTGCGCCGTCTCGTGGGCAATCACATGGGCGCGGGAGAGACGCTGGTCGCGGGTGGCGCCATTATCCAGAAACAAGGCCGAAGAGCGGTAATCAATGGCCCCTACATGCTCCATGCCGCCATACTGGAAATCGGGCACGGCCACGAAGTCAAACTTCTGAAACGGATACCTGATCTGAGTAAAGTCCTCCAGAAACGTCAGGGCATCGGCATGGAGTGAAAACAGCAGGTCTGTACTAAGCCGGAGTTTGGTGGAGTCCGTTTCGCGGTGGAGCAGCGTCATCGGGCGGCCCTTTATGGTACGCGTAACGGGCGTGAACTTTCCGGCCACAAAGGAAAACAAATACGTGGGGATGAGGTTCGACGTTCGGAAACGAACGGTCTTGCGATCACCCGCCGTGGTTAAATGCTCCACAGGCGAATTGGTCATGGCCTCCCAACCGGCCGGAACGGTCAGCGACACCTGAAAGGTAGCCTTTAAATCGGGCTGGTCGAAGCAGGGAAAAACCGTTCGGGTGCGGTCTGGGACGAGCAAAGTATACAGGTAGTCATCGTTCCGGTTTAGAGACAGGTTTCCGGCCGTAAATGCAATGGAAATTACATTGTTTTTAGGCTTCAGCAGAGCAGTAGAAATTAACAGATGTTCGCTCTCAAAGACAACCGGTACCTGCCTGCCGTTGACCGAAACTGTCTGCAAATGAGTCCGTTCTTCTTTGAAGTCGAGCGGGAGCTGACGAGCCGACGCGTCTTTGGGCCAGCGGGCGGCAGACCAGTCGAACGTAATTGTCTCAGTAGATAAAATTGACTGGTTTTTTTGCCCCGGAATATCGAACTTTAATGCATACGCCAGTTGACTGATTGCCTGCTTTCTGGCCCTGGCCAGGGTTTGCGATACGCCCGGTTCCAGCATAGCAGCATGAGTGGATAAAGCCTGGCTGTTCATTGACAGGACAAGTACGAATGAAGTAACCAGCGTGGTGCCGTAACGAGTAATTTTTGGGAAGTTCCAGACCATAGGTCGGTTTGGGAATGGGTTTGCAACAGTGGGTCAAAAATAACGCTCTCTATGAAACAGCGCCTATGTTTTCTGTTATTACTGGCAATTAGTAGCTGGGCTTTACCGGGTCGGGCCAATTCGATCCTGATTCCGATGGACAATCAGCAGGCCAATCACCTAAAGGCGTACGGCATTGCTTACAAAGCGTTGAAAGATGATCTGGATGTGGATTGGCTGCTCAACTACCGGGGCGGCAGCTTTATGCTCAAGCAGGTTCCATCCATTGAAGCGGAATGCCGTATCCGGGGCGTTTCGGTAGAAGTTATTTCCGATGCCAAAGCCGCTTCCATCCGGCAGCAACTTTCCGATCCCGATGTGAACATGAATGTGGTGACGCTTCAGAAAGCAGCCAAAATCATCGTGTATTCACCTATCAAGGTAAGTCCCGCCGAGTTCGAAAATACCGATGCGGTCCTGTTGGTGCTCACCTATGCCGAAATTCCTTACGAAGTCGTTTACGATGAGGAAGTGCTGAAGGGCGATCTACCCAAATATGACTGGCTCCACCTGCACCATGAAGATTTTACGGGGCAGTATGGCCGTAACATGCACCGGCAGTCCATGACCGATATTAAGGTGCAGGAAGACATAGCGCGCAAATACGGCTTCGCAAAAGTATCGCAGATGAAACTCGCGGTGGCCAAAGGGATCAAAGCGTTTTGTGCGGGTGGCGGCTACCTATTTGCCATGTGCTCGGCCGCAGAAACCCTCGATATTGCCCTGGCTGCCGATGGTGTGGATATTGTAGGGAGCAGCTACGACGGCGACGACGTAGACCCCAATGCACAGTCGAAACTTGATTTCAGCAAAACTTTCGCATTTGGCAACTTTACCCTCGAAGGGGATAATGGCTACCGGGGCTTCTCTACGTTTTCGGATATTAACTCGGCCGGGGGACGCGGCTTCGATCAGGCGAGTGGCTTTTTCGAGCTGTTCAATTTTTCGGCCAAGTGGGATGTGATTCCGGCCATGCTAACCCAGAACCATGAATCCATCATCAAAGAATTTTTCGGACAAACGACTGCGTTTCGGAAAGGGGCCGTCAAGCCCAGCTCACTGGTGATGGGAGAGGGGAAAACCTCTGACCGGTACATCTATGGTGAGTCGGGAAAAGGACAGTGGACCTTCTACGGAGGGCACGATCCCGAAGGGCTGCGTGGTGGTGGGGGATTCAGAAACCCCACCGATCTGAATCTGCATCCGCATTCGCCGGGCTACCGGCTGATCCTGAACAACGTTCTGTTTCCATCTGCCCGCAAGAAGAAGCGGAAGACGTAGTTAGGTGGCAGGCGTCTTACCGGTAGCCGCTACGGCCTATGCGGGTAACAGGTGAAATAGACCCGTTGCCGGGTCATAGTCGTACTGGCGCGGAATGCCGGTTGCCAGTTCGACTTTCTCAATGTTTTCGGGGCTGATGTGTTCCAGATCCATCAGCAAAGCCCGAAGGCTATTCCCGTGTGCAACTACCAGTACCGGCTCGCCGGCCTGCAAGTGAGGCAGAATGGATTGGTTAAAATAGGGCATTACCCTGGCGCGGGTATCGGCAAGGCTCTCCCCATGGGGCGGTTTATCGGCATAACCACGTCGCCAGCGGAAGACCTGGTTTGCCCCGAAGCGTTCCTCGGCTTCGTGTTTATTCATGCCCTGCAAATCGCCGTACATACGCTCATTGAGGGCTGCATTTCGTTCAATGAATAAATCCGGCTGACCAATCTGATCCAGAATAATGGCCATAGTGTCAATAGCCCGTTGCAGAACCGACGTAAAGCCAATAGTAAAGTTGGGCGGTTGTTTTACCTTTAACAATTCACCGGCCTCGCGGGCTTCGTGTCGGCCAAGGTTGGTTAAAGGCGTATCGGTTGCTCCGGTAAAACGGTTTTCGGCATTCCATTGTGACTGGCCATGCCGGACTATAACGAAAAGAGACATAAACAGGTTATGTGAGCAGTAGCGCTTATTACCCGTAAATCACTGAAAATGTTCAAAAGGAGGAAGTGGGTACTGCGCCGGATTTATGCTGGGCGCAGACCGGACAACCTAGGGCAGGTTGATAACTTCCGCAACAACATTCGTTTCAACGAGTACTTCTTTCGCGTAGGACCGATGCCCCCGGGGCGACATCAGAAAAAGCTTGCCTCCTTTCACGGCAGCTAATTGACTCAGTAACTTCAACTTGGATAGAAGGTGTTTTGCTTCTGCGGCATCCGATTTAAGAATCACCTCGAAGTAAGATTCCTGATCGAATTGTTTTCCCGTAACATCGGGAATAAATTGTTCGCTGTCCTGCTGACGGCCATAAGTGATTGGGGTTTGATACCCTTCGGCATTGGCTCTAATATCATTATAGCCGTGTTTTTGTACCCAATCAACTACTTTCAGGATATGCGCTTGTTTGCTCATGAATAAGGTAATTTAATGATCAAAAAGATGGCTGTAGGTCGTTGATTCAGTCAACTGGCCAACAGTACTATTATTTAGGTGAAGTAATAAGAAGTCAACAAACAGAAACAGTCGGCCCATTGACTATTTCCGGAATAACTCCAGTAAAAAAAACGCTAAAATGCAGACAGATAGTCTACTGGCAAAAGGTAAGTCTGCCAGTATTAGAGCTACCAAACTGGCAGTAAAGGAGATTTATTTACAAAAAGCCAACAGGCTTTGCCGCTTATTTATACAAACGAAGCGCAAGTTACGAAAGTATCCTGATACAGACGGTCAATCTGCTTAAAACGGTACTCAGGAAATAATGATAGTAAGACTTGTTTCATGGCTCTATTAATTCGATTAATCGTATGATGAATTAGCTTTTGTTTATAAAATCGCCAATTAGTAAATTTAATACATGTGATGATTTTGATGTGAGTATTTTTGTAATATTCTTTCACCGTAAGATCTACTATGAAATCATCATCAACAGAATCAAAACCACTGGTTGATAACGACAACCAATCAGGTGGGGTCGGCCATAAAGCCACCTGGTTTACCTTTAGTCGAGGGTGTCCTTACTGCGGTGGATTATATGCTCTGGAACGTATACCGCGTTCCTTTGTCTTTAAATACATACTTTTCTTCATCCCAACGCGCGCTTTCTACTGTTACGACTGTCATCATCCCTTTGTTCGGATTGGCTAAGAACTGACATGTTTTCGTATTAAGTATTTATACTTAAAGGATATTAATTAATTTAATCCACGATTTAAGGGTATTTTAGTCAATAAAAGAATAAAAAAGTTACATTCTTAGCGACAATAACTAGCCATTACCTAAAATAAAGATAAATGAAGAAGGCGGGCGATCGGAAATGAGCCCGGAGTCTGCACTCTTATTTTCTACAATTAAAGCTTATAGTATGTTGTGCAGATAGCTCCTTAAAAAAGGAAATGCGTTGGTCTATATGCCGCTACGGGATAAATGCGAAATTTGCCGGATGAAAAACGCATTTAGCTTACTACTGATCGCCAGCCTGCTTGTGGCCTGTGGACGGTCCGAAAAGAAAGATGACACCGCCACCCAATCGTCAACGACTCAACCGGCGGCTGATACCGCAAAAACAACCACATCCAAGCCTGAAAATTGCCGGTCGGTGGTGGAGACTGATAAGCTGGGTAAATCCGATGTATTTCAGGAGTCGGCTAAGCCAATCACCGTAACGCTTACACTCGCCCAGGACAGCAGTGCTACTCAAACCACTGATGGCTGTTATTTCAACAACACGATCACGGTACTGGCTGCCAAAAAATCGGGCAGCCAGGTTTTTAAACGGACACTGCTTAAGGATGACCTTCTGTATTTTATAAAAAGCGATGATGTAGTTGAGCGATCGGTCCTGCAGCAGGTTGTCTACAAACCCACCTTCAACGCCCAGCGATACATTACACTTATGATGCAACTGATTGAGCCGGTCAGCAAAAAAAAGACCGACTATACCGTAACGATGAACTACTTCGGCGAAATAATAAAGGTCAGGTAATTGATTTGGGTGTGTCGGGTTAATCGTTATCTCTTCGAGATAAGGCGCTTGACCCGACACACCCAAATCAATTACTTTCGAAAGGTTGTAACGGCTTCTTCGTAAATACGTACACCGGGAATATCCCGAACGCCATTGGCAATGTCGGCTTTGATGGCTCCCTCGTCGATAATCCAATAGCCATTGGGTACCTGATTTGGGTCGACAATGGTATACGTCCATTTCATCTGCACGCCTTTGGGCTTGGCTACCAGGGCCACATCGGGCATTAACCAGGTCGTCTCGCCGGAATGGGAGATGGGCGTTTGGCTGGCAGCCTGGGCCTGTTGATGTTCACGCACCCGTAATACTTCCCGATTATAGTGCTCAACGGCATCCTTCAGGGGTTGCATAGCGGCCAGAATCGGGGCTGTCATCTCCTTTTCTATCTCCATCCAGTCGTGTTTTTGCTTGTCGAGTTGGCGGGTAATTTTGAGCCGTTCAGCCGCAACGAGCTTAATTAACTCATGTCCCTGTGCCACGTGCTTGATGAGGGTTTCCTGTTGCTCGGGAGTGCCGCACACGGCCGGCTGCCGCCGAAGGAAGGCGACATAGTCCGACAATGAGGATTGAAGCAATTCGCGCCCGTTCGAATCGGTAAGGGATAGGTCGGTGTTGGGTTTGGTTTCGGTATCCATACCCCTAAAAGCATTTAGGTGGTATAAATGTTGTCTAAATCATGTTTGACCCATCATCGCGCACAATTGAGTACGTGCATCGCTTCAATGGGGTACCATGCCTGAAATTGGTTAATCCGTGGGGAGTTGCTTGATAAGCACATAAAATCCGGGCGAAGAACGAATGGACTGCTCAGGCGTCCAAGGAGTTAAGTCTTTATCAAAGTAACGATTGATTATCGAATGCTTTTCCCGGTATCAGCCGGTAGGGCCAGCAACTCCAATAAGTAATAAGATAATGAATGAACGTAATCCGGGCCGTGTAAAACACTGGCTGGCTGTTGGATTGGTTTTTATTTTGTTCCGTAGTGTTGCCGCGCCAAAGCCGCTCCCTAACATCATCATTTTTCTCGTCGACGACATGGGTTGGCAGGATACGTCCGTACCCTTCTGGAAGCAGCTTACGGAGCTGAACCGGCGGTATCACACCCCTAATATGGAGCGGCTGGCCAAAGAAGGAATGAAATTTACCAATGCCTATGCCACGCCCTTGTGTACACCCACGCGGGTTAGTTTAATGACCGGGCTCAATGCGGCCCACCACCGCGTAACCAACTGGACGTCGCCCAACATGAACACTAGTACCGATTATCCGGACACCCTGCTCAATCAGGTAGCCTGGAATATCAACGGGCTTAGTCCGGTGGCGGGCGTGGAACGAACCATTCAGGCAACGCCCCTGCCTGCGCTGCTCAGCCAGCAGCACTATTATACGATTAACGCCGGAAAAGCGCATTTCGGGCCTGCCGGAACCCCCGGTGCCGACCCTAAAAACCTTGGGTTTCTGGTCAACATCGCCGGGAGTGAAATCGGGCATCCTGCCAGTTACTTAGGACAGGAAAATTACGATCATCCCCTGAATGGAAAACCGAACCGAAATGCGGTGCCCGGTCTGGAAGCCTATCATGGCAAGGACGTATTCCTGACCGATGCGCTTACCCGCGAAGCCCTGAATGCACTCGACGTGCCGGTGCAGAAGAAACAGCCTTTTTTTTTACAGTTGAGCCACTATGCGGTACACACGCCCATTATGGCCGACAAACGTTTCGTTGACAAGTACCTGAAAGCAGGTCTGGATAGCACCGAAGCCCGGTATGCATCGTTGGTAGAAGGAATGGATAAGAGCCTGGGCGATGTGCTGGATTACCTCGACGCACGAAAACTGACCCGTAATACGGTCATCATCTTTATGTCGGACAATGGGGGATTGAGCATGAGCCCGCAGCGGGGAGGAAAGGCGCACACGCATAATTTGCCGTTACGGGTAGGCAAAGGGTCGGTGTACGAAGGCGGCATTCGGGAGCCGATGTTGGTGCGCTGGCCCAGTGTTGTCAAAGCCGGTAGTATAGCTGAACAACCCGTTATTATTGACGATTTCTTCCCGACAATCCTGGCCATTGCCGGCATTCACCCCACCGCAAATCAGCAGCCAGCCGATGGTCGCTCGTTTCTGCCTTTGTTGAAAAATCCGGCATTAATGGACTCGTCCCGGGTGCTGGTCTGGCACCATCCCAACCGTTGGGTTGCCGACGAGGCCCCCCTTGTATCGTGGGCGAGTGCCCTCCGGCAGGGCGACTGGAAGCTGGTCTACGATCACCGAACCAGTGCGCTTGAGTTGTATAATCTACGAAATGATATTGGTGAGCAGAAAAATCTGGCCCGCCAATATCCGAAGCTGCTGAAGCGTCTGGCAGCTTTGCTCACTAGTCGGTTAAAACAGTGGGACGCGCAGATGCCTACGTTCAAAAAGACCAGTCAGCCCGTACCCTGGCCGGAGGATGCGCTGGCACAGTCCAAACCGTAATTAATTCCGGTAAAAAGCAGTGCCAGCGTCCCGATTCATCTAGTACCCGTACCTCCTCATCTTTTTTGCCTGGCCGGGTGGCATACCTTTTCCGTTTTTGTACCAGCCTTTGTGGAGACCGTTGTCATGGCGTGGCGCTGGATTATACAGAATGGTCTGGCGGGTGCAGGCGGTGGTAAAGACCGCGATGAATCCCATAAAAATCAGTAGTTGCTTCATCCGTAGGTAGTGATTTTTAGCTAACCTGAGCAGACGGGCTACGAACTGAGCCGTGGTCAACATCAGGTCATGGCTTAAACGTGCTGCGATTCAGCGGTAGTACGGGCAAATTATCACACGGGCCGAATGCGTTCGTACGGGCGTGGCGTACCATCCTGCTGGCTGCCTGAAATCGAAAGAGCCATAGGTAAGTTGCCGAAAGGGGTGAGCTTGGTGTGGTAAACGTAGGTGGAGAAAGACTTAGATGCTAAACTTTTTGTAGGCGTTGCCGAGCTTGCTATCGTAGTTCATTAACTTAAAATCCTTGCCATTGTATATTCGCGCAAATCGTGCCCACTGGTGATTCCTTAATTCATCATCCAGCCCCCAGTTGGTAATGAGGTTGCAGAACAGGTTCAACTGCTCCGCTTCTGATTTGGACATGCGGGTAATAAACTCGGCTAACGATTTGCAGCCGCAGTCGGGCCAGTTGGAGCCAAGGATTTGAAATAAACCAAACGAGGTTGCCATTCGCGCGGCCTGGAGGTTCAACACTTTGGCTTCGTCATACAATTGCCAGCTATGCAACGCACTGGTTGGATAACCGGCTCGTAGCTTTTTAAAGCTAATCAGGGGATGAGATGCATCGAACTGGCCCTGCGTAAAGCGGTGAAACAAGTGCGGCTCAAAACGAATGACAACGCGTCCGGTAGACAGAAAACCCTGGCCACCGGACTCGACTTCGGTTACAGCCCTAATCACAGCAACTTCGGTGTTCAGGCTTTTGGCCGCCTGCTGGTAATCAGTGAGAGTTAGATTTGTTGGCATGGCCGGAAGAAAGTTTAGCTCAACTAAAGTAAGTCGTTGATGATCAAAGTTTTGCTTCTGCTTTAGTTATCGGTCGTCGATCTTTCATTCTGACTCTGGACTACTCGCCGTTACGATAGTCGATGAAGATAATCTGCTGCGGGGACGATAGCAGTCAAGTAGATTCGACGGGTTAGTTGTTTTAAACTTTGCTGTCTGTTCGTACGCATACGCTCGTAATTCCTGCAACTAATCGTTACCTATTGTCGTCAAACAAAATCTTCCATGAAACCAATATATGTTCTGATACTGCTGTTTCTGGCTTTTGCCAGTGAAAACGCATTCGCTCAATCAACTAAGAAAGGAAATTCGAAAGTCATCCGGACATTGATCGTGGATGGGCAGAATAACCACGACCAATGGCCAAAAATTACCTTCATGATGAAGCGTTACCTGGAAGAAACGGGTAAGTTTTCGGTCGATGTACAGCGGTCATACTATACCTGGAACGGGGGTAAGCTGGTCGATCAATACAAGATTCCAGGCGTCAGAAATACCGTTGATCTGCCAAAGTCGAAGGCCGACTCCAGCTTTCACCCCGACTTCTCCAAGTACGATCTGGTAGTTTGTAATTTCGGATGGAATGCAGCCCCCTGGTCTGACGAAACACAAGCCGATTTTGAGAAATTCATAAAAAATGGGGGAGGGCTGGTCGTTGTTCATGCCGCCGACAACTCGTTTCCTATGTGGCCTGCTTATAACAAGATGATCGGTTTAGGCGGTTGGGGCGACCGTACCGAAAAAGACGGTCCCTTTGTGTATTACGATAAAGAGGGGAAACTCATCCGGGACCCACAGCCGGGCCGGGCCGGGTCGCACGGGGCACAGAATGAATTTCTGATTACGGTTCGGGATACCAAACACCCCATTACCAAAGGTATGCCGCTCACCTGGATGCATACAAAAGACGAGATGTACGACCGCCTGCGTGGACCGGCCGAGAATATGACTGTATTGGCAACGGCCTTCTCGTCGAAGGAAAACCGGGGTACGGACCGCAACGAACCCATGTTGATGACCATCAACTACGGAAAAGGACGCATTTTTCATACCCCCCTGGGTCATGTCGATTACTCGGTCGAATGTGTGGGCTTCATCACCTGTCTGCAACGGGGGGCTCAGTGGGCGGCCACGGGTAAAGTTGATATTCCGATTCCGGCCGATTTTCCGACCGAAAGTGCCACCAGCAAACGTAGTTTTGTTGAATAGCGATTGGTCTGTAGCGGGTTAGCCAATCGGCGACTCGTGACCCGTTTGGGGTAAAGAAGCAGGAAACAGGGTGTAAACCGGCCGATGATTCGGAGCCGTTTACACCCTGTTTTTTTGTTTAATCGTCTCCGCTCTTCCAGTTAAGTAAAAGGGTGATTTTCCCATTTTATCCAGTCTAGACGACCGGTTAATTTGTCCTTAGGCGCTGGTGATCACTTTTGTTGACCATCCATGTTCTCTCGCCACATTACGACCATGAAATCGCCCTTAATCCCCATCGATATTATTTCGATTTACACGAATAAATTAGGAGACCGTCTTCCACTACCTATGCGGATGGCCAAATGCACGCCCGATACGCACAGAGCTATTTTTAACATAGCTACAGAACTGGCTCAGAAAGGCGGGAAACTCATATTAAGCGACCTGTTTCGTAGCTACGACATGCAATCGCAGTCGCACAATGATTTCATCTCCGGAAAGAAAAAAGCGTTTAGTCCCCCGCCGGGTGGCAGTTTCCACGAGGCCGGGCGCGGCTTCGACCTGGATCTGGGTGCGCTTAAAATACCATTGGCTGATTTCTGGAAAATTGCGGCCGGGCATGGCGTAGTGCCCATTATCAAGCAACCCAAAGCCAGCCTTTCCGAAGCCTGGCATTTCGATTGCCGGGGTAGCCACCAGCTCGTGTATGATTATTACGAAAGCGGCAAGGCCGATAATTTTAAGCCCTACAAAGCTGCGGCTGCCAGTGCCATTCTGTCCATCGGCATACAGGTCGACGATTTCGATGATCAACGGCAGGCGGCTATTCAATCCTGCCTGATTCGACTGGGTAAAGTGATCGGAAATATTGACGGACATATTGGAAAAAAATCCCGTCAGGCGCTGGTTGAATTAGGTATACCCGTCGATATGGGCAATATACCGGAGATACTCCTGCAAGTAGAGGATCTGGTACAGCAGAAATTTCCGACCGAATTCAGAATGCCGTTTATATGAGCGACGCAGCATTGTACAGGCTTTCAGGAGTTGCCCGCATCAAGAAATTGATCGAAAAGTAGTTTTCCCTTCTCGGCTATTTTCTGATTAGCGTTGGCGGGAGTCAGGCCAGCAATGGCTGAGTTCGGAAAGAGAAAGTACAGGACATTACCTCCAATACCAACGTTGCGGAGTTTGGTACACTCGCCCTGGGCATTGCGGGACAGGCAAACCGGGTGACCAATTTTCTCGTGCAACGCAATGGAGCCTTCCCCCAATTTGCACTTCGGACCTTTGTCGGCAATAAGGGCAAAGACGAGTTTATCGTTAAAAACCACGGCGGCCAGGTCGCCCGTTTTGACGCCCAATTCCGTATCGAATCCACCCAGCGGAATAACGATGAACGGCACTTTATCGGAGTCGACACTGGGGTGGCCACTAACGTTAAAGCGGAAAGACGTTTGGGGCAGGTCGGTAAGGCCGGGCGTTTTTTTGGAAAGGGGCGACCCATCGGCATCAAGACCCATTTTGGCATCGAAGAAGACCACCCCGTTCGGAAATTTCAGGAGGGCCGTGTTTCGGTTCTGATCACTTTTACAGCCAAATTTTTGTTTTGCACCATCACACAGATCTTTCGTATCGCACTCCCGAAACCGATCCCTAAATTTTTGTCCGGCCGCAATGGCCATATTCCAGGGTACTCGCTTCAGCAGTTGTGCCGATGCAGCAGGCGGTACAAATTGGCTCTGAGCCACCGGCACCTTGTAGCGGCTCACCAGGACAGGGGATAATAAGACGATAAGTAAGGATAGCTGTTTCATAATTGGCAGAAGATCGGTCGAATTGTTAAGATAGGATCGTTTTTGCCATGACGCAACAACACCGGAGAAGGGGGTACCTCAGAATAAACTTACCTTTTGAGGATTAATAGAAAAGTAATCGGGAGTGAAAAAACAAAAGCCCGCTGGTTTAGCGGGCTTTTAGCTAATTGAGAAGGTAATCAGTGCACTCGTAGGGATTCGAACCCCAAACCTCCTGATCCGTAGTCAGGTGCTCTATCCAATTGAGCTACGAATGCATTGCTATGAAGCATTTCCCGTTGATTGGGAGTGCAAAAGTAGGGAGAAAAAGTACGTTTGTCAATCTATTTGCCCAAAAAATTTGCTTTACGCTTCATTAGGAAAGCCCCGATGCCCTCAGCTGCATCCGCCGAACGACCTAACTCATCCTGATTGTCAGCTTCTTGTTCGAGCTGATGAGTCAGGTCAGAATAGAGCGATTCATTCAAAACTTTTTTCATCGCCCCAATGGCACGGGTAGGCGCTGCGGCATAATAACCCACAAGGGCATCAATTGCCGCGTCTAAGTCCGACGCAGGTACCGAGCGACTGACGAGACCTATCAGGGCTGCTTCCGGTCCGTAAACGCGTCGGCCGGTACTGCATAGGTCGAACGCCCGCTGGGGGCCGATGAGTCGGGGCAGAAAGAATGTCGAGCCCGCATCGGGCATAAGGCCGATGTTGACGAAAATCTGGCTGAAGTACGCATCGTCGGTGCAGACAACTACATCGCAGGCCAACGCCAGCGAACAACCCGCCCCGGCAGCTACCCCATTAATGCGTCCGATCACCGGCTTTGGCAGGTTACGGATGGCCTGAATCATGGGGTGATAAGTCGAGCGGAGAGAGTCGCCCAGAGTGAGCTGCCCATTTGAGGAAGCCGCCTGCATGACACCCTCTTTGAGGTCGGCACCGGATGAAAAGGCCTTGTCGCCCGCGCCCGTCAGGACAACCACGCGAATTTCGCTATCGGCACCGGCGGCTTCGATGGCTGCTGTGATCTCGCGGATCAGGCCGGGGCTGAGGGCATTGTATACCTGCGGACGGTTGAGGGTTATCCGACAAACAGCACCGTTAACAGCATAAAGCAGATTCTCGTACATAGGTCAGGGGATGAACACGAAGGCTCCAGGCGCACAGGCTGAATGTAGGGTCGTGCGATTTCTTCCCGGGCTCTTTGAGTTGCGGTAAGTTACAAAAAAGCTAGATGAGCCAAAATACCGTGAGCAGGCTGACGGTTAGTCCAAGGGCCAGGCCGGCCAGAATCTGGGCGGGCGTATGGGCGTTGAGCCGGAGCCGGGCGCTGGCAACAAAACCCGTGAGCATGACCAGCAGCAGCATCGGGAAAAACAGGTCTGTGATGCTGAATCTGATCATAAAACTGGCCACAACGCCAACAACGCCCGCAATACCTACGCAGTGAGCGCTGATTTGCCAGGAGAGGCTAATGAGACCAACCAGCAGAATAGAAACGGCTATGCTGGCAATGAGGGTACCGATTTCGGGGGCCAGACTGGATAAGCCCTGCATCTGGTAGGTGAACAAATAGGCCGTTATGGTATAAACCAGAGCTGTCAGGAAGTAAGGTAGGCGCCGGTCGGACAGGGTGGTCATTTTTAGGCTTTTAACGTACCCTGCCCGGAACAGGTAATAGATCAGCAGGGAAGGTGTCATGAATGTACCCACAAAAATCAGGACTAGTAAGCTGAGCCGGAGGGAGATCGAAAAGGCATCCAGCCCCAGTACGGCAGGTACCCGAAATAGCAGCAATGCAAACAACAGCGTCGGCATCAACAAAGGATGAAAAACAGCCGACAGGAAATGAGCAAAACGTATACTCAATGGATAATAAATAATGTAAAATGAATAATCGTGTAAAAATACACTGTAGGTCTATTGCATTTTACATTGTTCCGTATCCATTATTCATTTTTATAGTTGTTTCCTCAGGCGGGCCACGGGAATGTTCAGCTGCTCACGGTATTTGGCTACCGTTCGCCGGGCAATATTATAGCCCCGGTCGTTCAGGATCTTCTCCAGCTTATCGTCCGATAGCGGATGAAGCTTGGGTTCGGCGTCGATCAAATCTCTCAGAATATTCTTCACTTCCCGGCTGCTGACATCTTCGCCTGTATCGGTCGAGATCCCTTCCGAGAAGAAATATTTGAGCGGGTAGATACCAAATTCTGTTTGAACGGCCTTGCTGTTCGCCACCCTTGACACCGTCGATACATCCATATCAATGAGCGTAGCAATGTCTTTGAGGATCATGGGTCGCAACCGCGACTCATCGCCGGTCAGGAAGAAATCATACTGGTAGCGGACAATGGCGTTCATGGTGCGGAGCAGGGTTTGCTGCCGTTGCTTAATGGCATCGATGAACCACTTGGCCGCATCCAGCTTCTGCTTGACGAACGAGACGGTTTCTTTCAGGTTCTTGTTCTGCTTTTTGTTGCTCTTGTCATAGGTGTCGAGCATATCGGCAAAGGAACGGCTGATGCGCAGCTCCGGCGCATTTTTGGAGTTCAGGGAGAGTTCCAGTTTGCCATTGTTATTGGTAAGCAGAAAATCAGGAATGAGGTACTGGATATTGCCGCTTTCCCCCTCCATAGAACCCGGCTTCGGGTTCAGCCGGATGATAATATCGATCACTTTTTTCAGCGATTCGTCGCTGATGTTGAGCCGACGCTGAATCTTATCGTAATGTTTCTTTGAAAATTCGTCGAAGAACTCGTCGATAATCCGGATCGCCAGCACAATATAAGGGTCCGACTGGTCCTTGCGCCGGAGTTGGAGCAACAGACATTCTGGCAGCGAGCGGGCGCCAATACCGGCCGGATCGAACGACTGGATTTTGTGCAGCACGGCCTCCACTTCTTCGGCATCGGTAAATACATTCTGGGAGAACGCCAGGTCGTTAACAATGGCCTGAATGGATCGACGGATGTAGCCATCGGCTTCTATGCTACCAATCAGTTGATAGCCAATGGTGCGCTGCTCTTCCGATAGGCTCAGGTAGCCAAATTGCTGAAGCAGAGAGTCCAGAAGGCTGGAGCTCGTAGCCAGGGGCATATCCCGATCTTCTTCCCCGTAGTTGCCGTCGCCCTGCATTTTATACCCAGCATAATCTTCGTCCTGTATGTAGCCGTCAATATCGAGGTCATTATCCCGATCCTTGAAATCGTCAGTCTCGTCGTAGGAGTCGTCTTCATCTTTCTGCTCATATTCATCATCCATACCCTCTTCCAGAGCCGGATTGATTTCCAATTCTTCTTCAATTCGTGTATCTAATTCAGCGGTGGGTATCTGTAACAGTTTGATGAACTGAATCTGCTGCGGAGATAGCTTTTGCTGAAGCGATTGGGAAAGACTTAACTTCTGCATAGGTCGTACGGGCGTCTGTAGATTAGTGGGTTACGCTGAGTAGCAAGACATTGGTAAAAGTGCCCCTTACAATTATCAGGCCAATTTAACTAAAAAATGTTTTTCATCAGATGAATTTTCTGTAAAGTATCAACTTGCTACCTTCGCATTTGATGACAAACAAGCTTTATGATACTTCGCTAAGCCTGCTGACAGACCTTTACCAGGTCACCATGGCTTATGGTTACTGGAAAACTAAAACATCGGAAAAAGAGGCAGTGTTCAATCTTTATTTCCGAAAAAATCCATTTAGCGGGGGCTTCACCATAGCCTGCGGGCTGGCAAATGTGCTGGGCTACATCGAAAATTTTGGTTTCTCTAAAAAAGACCTGCGGTACCTCCGTACCCTCACGGGCAACGATGGAAAGCCCATGTTTGAGCCCGAATTCATGGATTACCTGGCCGATCTAAAGCTCACCTGCGATGTTGAGGCCATACCCGAAGGAACGGTCGTTTTTCCGAATGAACCGCTCATTCGCGTTCGTGGGCCGATATTGCAGTGCCAGTTGCTGGAGACACCCCTGCTGAATCTCGTTAATTTTGAATCGCTGATCGCTACCAAAGCGGCCCGGCTTCGGTTAGTCGTGGAGAAAGACACGCTGCTGGAGTTTGGCCTGCGTCGGGCCCAGGGAATCGATGGCGGCATGACGGCCAGTCGGGCTGCGTACATCGGTGGCTGCGATGCTACCTCTAATGTACTGGCTGGCAAGCTGTATGATATTCCCGTTGGCGGTACGCACGCGCACAGTTGGGTAATGTCGTTTGCCGACGAACAACAGGCGTTTGACGCCTATGCCGAGGTTCTGCCGAATAACGTGACACTGCTTGTGGATACCTATGATAGTTTGCAGGGGGTGAAACACGCCATTGAAACCGGGCGGAAACTCATGCAGCGCGGGTACAAGCTGGCCGCCATCCGGCTGGATTCGGGCGATTTGGCCTACCTGAGTATCGAAGCCCGGAAACTGCTGGATGCCGCCGGTTTTGAGGAGACGGGCATCGTCGCCAGCAACGACCTCGACGAAACGATCATCAGCAGTCTGCGGCAGCAGGGCGCAAAAATTAACATCTGGGGCGTTGGCACCAAGCTCGTTACGGCATATGACCAGCCCGCGCTGGGGGGCGTATACAAGTTAGCCGCCCTGCGTCAGGAGCCCGACAGCCAGTTGGGTGGCGATGGGGCAGAAGAAGCCAAAGAGACAAATACGCCCAAGACCAACGGCTGGGAATACAAGATGAAGCTTTCGGAGCAAGCCATAAAAACTTCGACACCCGGCATTCAGCAGGTGCGCCGGTTTCGGGATGAGCGGGGCTTTGTGGCCGATATGATTTATGATACCGAAGGGATAGATGGATCGGCCAGCCAGTCGACTACGATGATCGATCCGCTTGATTTTACCAAACGCCGACGTTTTGAGGCCGCTCAGCCGTACGAAGATCTGCTGGTGCCGGTCGTTAAGGCAGGTAAACGAGTGTACGAAAGTCCGGATATTCATACAGTGCGCGAACGGGTACAGACCCAGTTGGCCAACCTGCATCCGGGCGTCAAACGGTTCGTCAATCCGCACACATACCCCGTGGGGCTGGAGAAAGGCTTACACGAACTGAAGACGAAACTGATCCTGAAGCTTCGCGAAGGCTAGTCACGTACCCGCGGGTCGGGAAAATGTACCGCCGGGCTAAACCAAACGCGGCTCGCCCCGGAGGTACGTTTACGCCACTCCTGTATTTTATGAAGAAAGTTCTGATTCTAACCGGCCTGAGTGGCAGCGGAAAAACAACCTTTGCCCGGCAGTTCTGCACCGAAAACCCGAACTGGCTGCGTGTTAATCGGGATGATTTCCGGCGAAGTCTTCTGTCGATTCCACTTCGCGAATATTATGAAACCTGGCCGGAGCGGGAGAAAGACCGGGTCGAAATGGTTGTTAATGAATTGCAGAAAGCCGCTATTCTGGAAGGATTGACGCGCGGCTGGCACATACTCATCGACAACACAAGCCTTAAGCTGAGCTACATCAACGAATTTCGGCAACTGCTGATGCGCCAGTTCGACAAGGTACAGATACAGTACACGCTACTGCAGGTGCCGCTGGAAGAATGTATCCGTCGCGACCGCGATCGACCCGATTCAGTGGGGGAGGAGGTGATCCGTCGTCAGGCTGAACAACTGACATCACTGCGAAGAAACTTTAAATTCCAAACCGAAATCCTGACCCGGCCAACCGCTTTTCAGCGAAAGCAGGACGAAACATTGCCTCGATGCATTCTCGTCGATATTGACGGTACCGTGGCCGACAGAGGAGACCGTTCGCCCTTTGCCTGGCATCGGGTGGGCTTTGACACCCCAAAATGGCCCGTTATCCGACTGGTGCAAGCCATGCGGGCGTCGGGTTACGAGGTCATATTTTTCTCGGGTCGTGATGCCGTTTGTCGCTCGGAAACAACCGTCTGGCTGAATCAGCATTTTGGTTGGCAGGAAACGGACTATCGGTTGTTCATGCGCCCGGAGCGCGATAACCGTAAAGATTCTATCGTGAAACAGGAGCTATTCGACCAGCATATAGCCGGCCGGTATTACGTAGAACTCGTCGTCGATGACCGGCAGCAAGTGGTCGATATGTGGCGACGATCCCTCGGCCTGACCTGCATACAGGTGGACTACGGGAGTTTTTAGTGCAGCACGATTATGTAGGTCCTTTCAATAAAATAGGGGCCACCAGACGCGGAGTTGGGCCGCTAAACCCGATGAATCTCCCGTCTGTCTCTATGAACCGCCCTATTTCATCGATGAGGGGTTAATTTGGCTATAATTAGCCTGAAAAACAGATTGTTAGCGTAAATAGTATGTTCTGCCGACGTTCTTCGGCTATCTGTCGATTTCGTTTTTTTATTCTTCTGGGCGGATGTTGCTTTGTCTCAGAAGTCGGGAGCAATAGTGCACCCGGACGCAAAACGAAGTCACCTATAAATACTACATATTATGAAAACGTTAGCCACTTCCCTGTTAATTGCCGCATCGCTTACTATCTCGGCAACCGGTTTTGCTCAGGATACCCATTCGGTTACGACACCCCAGAAAACTCCAATGACCATTCAACCCACCCAAAGTGGGAAGATTGATGTGGTCATTGGAAAAACAGATGGCCACCTGTCAATTGACGTAGTGGACCAGCAGGGACGTACTTTGTCTCATAAAGCTGTTTACAAGCAGGATTCTAATTCGCGCATCCGCTTTGATTTGAGTGAGTTGCCTGATGGCGTTTATCAACTGATTGTGACTGAAGGAACAAGCCGTCAGACGAACGCCATTGTCCTCAACACGCAAACGTCTGATACTTATCGGACCATTACCCTGAGCTAAGGCATTCGCTTGTCTGACTTCTTAAAACTCCTGTTCGATAAGCGAACAGGAGTTTTTTTAGGGCCTATAATCCAGGTTGTGAGACCGCCTTGTCGGTATGCCATTTTACAGGCGGCTGATCCTTAGCGTAACTACTTAATTAACGAGTGGCCCAGGTTAAAGCATAATTGGTTTTAACGGCGTTTCGCAAAAGAATGCAGTAAAATAGTGAGGTTGTACCAAAGACATAGTTCGTAAAACACAGAAAAGAAGAGATAGATTAAATTTTGACTTATACATTTTAATTTCGTCGTATCTTCATCTTTCGTTACAGTTGAAACAACCTCTCCCTTTATGCTTCACAACTTAACTACCCGCAAAAACCGGTGGTTTTTGGTTATCCCCTGGCTCGCTGTTTCGCTCGCCGGACAGGCTCAGGATGTATCGGGCTATCAAACACCGCCCAAAGCGCTGGCCGATCTGGTCACGGCTCCGCTGACACCCACTGTCAGCATGTCGGCGAAAGGTGATATGATGCTAATCCTCGAACAGGCAGCAGCGCCCGGCATCGACGAATTGGCCCAGCCGGAGCTTAAACTGGCCGGGCTTCGACTGAATCCGGCCAACAACGGGCCCAGCCGGGCCCGCTACATCACGGGTCTCAAGCTCAAAAAACTGACGGATAAAGACGAAAAGGCAATCGCCGGTTTACCCGCCGAACCCCTGATCAGCTTTGTACAATGGTCGCCGGATGGAACAAAGGTAGCGTTTGCCAACTCGACCGACAGCCGGATTGATTTGTACATAGCCGATGTGGCCAGTTTATCGGCCAAAAAAGTTGGCTCGCTGGCACTCAATGCAACCCTGGGGTCGCCTTATTACTGGGTGTCGGACAGCAAAAGCCTGATCGTTAAAACAGTTCCCGCCGGGCGTGGCCCAACCATCGAAGTGAGCCGGGTTCCGTCCGGACCGACCACGCAGGAAAACGTGAAAGGATCGCGCGGGCAGGCACCCACGTATCAGGACTTACTCAAAAGTCCCTCCGACGAAAAGCAGTTTGCCTTTTACACAACGTCGCAGGTAGTGCGTCTGGCGCTGGATGGAACGGCCACCAACATTGGTCAGCCAGGCATTATCCGCACGGCAGAGCCATCGCCCGATGGACAGTATGTGCTGGTCGAAACGGTGCACACGCCGTTTTCGTATCTGGTGCCCGTCGGCCGGTTTCCGCTGAAGACCGAGATTTATGCCATGGCCGGTTCGCTCGTAAAAACGCTGAATGACGGCCCATTGCAGGAGGCTGTTCCCTACAGCCGCGATGGCGCCCCCACCGGCCCACGTGACTTCAACTGGCGGGCCGATACTCCGGCTTCGGTCTATTATACCGTTGCAATGGACAATGGCGACCCAAAAGTGAAAGCCGACATCCGGGACAAGGTGTACATGATCGAAGCGCCTTTTTCGGCTCAGCCGAAAGAAATTTACGCGGCTCAGTTCCGTTTCGAAAACTTCGACTGGGGCAATGAGTCGACGGCGCTGGCTAGCGAAAGCTGGTGGCAGAACCGTAAAACCATCACCAAAATCGTTAACCCGACCAACTGGCAAACGTCCGTACTGTTCGATCGTTCGTACGAAGATCGATACACCAACCCCGGTCAGCCCGATACGAAGCACAACCAGTACGGCCGCGACGTGCTGAATCTGCTCCCGAGTGGCGAAGTCCTGATGCTGAACGCCGTGGGTTCATCGCCCCAGGGCGACCGGCCTTTTGTGAGTCTGCTGAATCTGAAGACGAAGCAGACCCGTGAACTCTGGCGGTCGGCGGCTCCATACTTTGAACGGCCCATTGCCGTCCTGGACGCAGCCAAACAAGTGATCCTGACCACCCGCGAAACGCCCGACGAGAACCCGAACTACTTCGTCCGGAATCTGAAAGCCAGAATCGCTCCAATTCAGGTAACCTACTTCCCGCATCCCTACCCGCAACTGAAAGGGATTCAGAAGCAGCAACTTCGCTATAAGCGGGCCGATGGCGTTGAGTTGACCGCCACGCTGTATTTGCCCGTTGGCTACAAAAAGGAACAGGGGCCGCTGCCTACCTTCCTGTGGGCGTATCCGGCCGAGTTTAAAAGTAAAGAAGCGGCCAGCCAGATCGCCGGTTCGCCGTACCAGTTTAACCGGATCAGCTACTGGGGCGGGGCCGCTTTCGTGACAATGGGCTATGCCATTCTGGACAATGCCAGCATCCCCATTGTGGGCGAAGGCGACAAAGAACCGAACGATACCTACGTTGAGCAACTGGTGTCGAGCGCCAAAGCGGCCATTGATGAGGGTGTTCGGCTGGGCGTGGTCGATTCGAGTCGGGTAGGAGTGGGCGGCCACTCGTACGGGGCTTTTATGACGGCCAACCTGCTCACCAACAGTAAGCTTTTTAAAGCCGGTATTGCCCGGAGTGGGGCCTATAACCGTACGCTGACGCCTTTCGGCTTTCAGAACGAGCAGCGCAGCTACTGGCAGGCACCGGACGTCTATAATAAAATGTCGCCGTTCATGAATGCCGACAAGATGAAGACGCCCCTGCTGCTGGTTCACGGCGAGGCCGACAACAACACCGGTACCTTCCCGATTCAGTCCGAGCGGTACTACAATGCCTTGAAAGGCTTCGGCGCTACGACCCGGCTGGTGTTCCTGCCCTATGAAAGCCACGGCTACACGGCCAAAGAGTCATTGCTGCACATGCTATGGGAGATGAACGGCTGGATGGATAAGTACGTCAAGAATCCGGCTCCCGCATCCCAGGCCAACAAAGCCGGTAAAATGGGCGGGGGGAATAACGAGAAATAGAAAGCTTATACTTCCTGTAAATACATTGATAAAAAAAGCCGGGCTAACAACCCGGCTTTTTTAGCTGCTTAAAAATCCATTTAGTTAGTTAAATAATAATTTTTGATGTTTTGATCCAATTTTATAGCAAACATGATAATTTGGTAATGTTAAACTAACATTCAGGAAATATAGCCGTAGTCTCTTTGCAGTTCGAAAAATTCTCTCTCATCTGTTGCATGAAAAAACATCTTCTTTCTCTTCTCTTATTGCTCCTTTTGGCTGGGTTTAACAGCAGGGAAGCAAGGGCACAAACAACGCAGGCCTCCATTTCAGGAGTCATCTCCGATACGCAAAAACAGGGACTTCCGGGCGCTACGGTTCGGGTGCGTAACGAATCGACGGGCTTTACAACCGGCACCGTTACCAATGTCCAGGGCGAATATCAGTTTAAAGAGTTACCATTGGGCGGCCCATATACCATTTGGGCTACGGCGGTGGGACTGGGTGAGCAACGCCGAACCGGCTACATGGTAAACCAGGGCGATGCAATCCGGATTAGTCTGACCATGCAGGAGGCCGGTCAGGATCTGGAGGTAGTGCAAGTCGTTGCATCGGGTCTGAAAAACAAGACCGACAACCTGGGGGCGGCTACCGCTATTACGGCTAAAACGCTGACAACCATGCCTGTCAACGGCCGTAACTTTACCTCACTGGTGAATCTGTCGCCCTTAAGTGGTAACAATGGCAACTTGTCGGGGCAGATTGGCTCATCGACAAACTTTACCATCGACGGGATGACGGCTAAAAACCCCACATCGGCCGGTGCAACGACCAGCCGCAGCGGGGCACCTTATTCGATCTCCATTGAAGCCGTTCGGGAGTTTAAGGTAATCACCAACCAGTATGATGTGGTGTACGGACGCGCCGGGGGTGGTATTGTTAGTGCCGTAACCAAATCGGGAACCAATAAACTGGCGGGCAGCGTCTTTAACTACACCCGGGCCAACTGGCTGTCGAGTAAATACGACATTCGCGGTAACCTCCGCAATAACAAGTTCTCGACCAATCAGTTTGGCTTTTCGCTCGGTGGCCCGATCATCAAAGACAAACTGCACTACTTTGTGGTTTGGGATCACCAGCAGGATTCACGTCCGCTGATTATCGCCGATGTACAGACCCCGCTCGATGAGAGCCGCTTTAACGTGACCCGCGCTACCCTCGACCGCTTTGTGGATATTGCCCGCAGCAAGTATGGCGTGGCCAGCACACCTCAGTATGGCACGTTCGACAAAAGACGGGGCTCCGATGCCGCGTTTGCCCGTATCGACTGGCAGATCAACCAGAACAATCTGCTCACCATTCGGAACAATTACACCAACGATCGTAACAAACTGGGCTTGCAGGATAATACGGCTGTCAATATCTACGAATCGTACGGCAACGACTTTAACATCGACAATAGCCTGCTGGCTACCCTGCGCACGACAATTACGCCCAAGATCACCAACGAGCTGAAACTTCAGCATCTCTATACGTACCAGAAAAGTGCCCCCGGCGATCAGTTACCCGGAGCAAACATTCCGCGGAACATTGTCGAAAACGTTGTCTCGACGGTCAACGGGGGAACTCTGTCGACCAATATTCAGATGGGCGGGCATCGTTTCGCGCAGGAAGGATTTACCAATAATGTAGTGCAGCTGGTCGATAACCTGTATTACAATACCGATCGGATACAGTATACTTTTGGGCTGGACCTGATGTACACCCACGCCCGTTCACTCTACGGCAGTGAGGTCAACGGTCGTTTTCATTACAACATTGACGGCACAACGTCGGCCCTGGACAAGTTCAACGCGCTGCAGCCGTACCGTTATTACCGGGAGGTGCCGCTGGTAGCTGACCCTAGCGTTGTTGGCAAAACCCTCAACGCCGGTATTTATGGTCAGTTAAGCACGAAACTGGCACCGGGTCTCGACATGACCGCCGGCCTGCGCTTCGATTACGCGCATTACCCCAAAGCTCCGCTGAACCAACTGGTACTGGATGAACTGAAACTTCGGACGGACAATGTGATCAAATCGTTCATCGTACAGCCCCGACTGCAACTCAACTGGGACGTCAATGAGCGACACACGGATTTCGTTCGGTTTGGGGGCGGTGTGTTTGCCTCGGATATCAACAACTACATGATTATCAATAACCTGACCTTCGATGGGAAGCATTTTGCTACGGTCGACGTTCGGGGAGCCAACGTACCCACGCCCGATTTTGCAGCTTACCGGCAAAATTACGCCAGTATTCCAACGCTGGCCGCGTTCCAGGTGCCAACTATTAACATGACCGGGCCGGATGCCAAAGTGCCGCTTCTCTACAAAGTCAACCTGTCTTATTCGCACTTCCTGACCGAGAAACTGCGCGTTGGTATCGCGGGCTATATGTCGTTAGGCCGTAACAACTACATGTATGTCGATCGGAACATGGTAGCCGACCCATTCTTCCGGCTGGCTAATGAAGATAACCGGGGTGTGTATGTGCCATTGGCTTCCATGCCGACCAGCGGTGTGGGCGACTGGCAGTTGGGGCGTATCAGCCAGAAACTGGGTCGGGTACTGGAACTGAACAGCCAGGGACGCGTAAACCAGTTTGCGGTTGTGGCCGATGCTACCTGGCAGTATTTCCGTGATGGCGAGATAACGGCCAGTTACACCTGGAACGATACCCGCGACAATACGTCCTACAATGGTAACGTAGCCAATACCGCCACGCTGTCTGTACCGGTAAAAGATGATCCGCGTAACCTGAGCAGAATGACCTATTCGGATAACCATTTCCGGAGCAAGGTCGTCTTTTACGGTACGCTGCCGTCATTTTTCGGGATTACACTCGGCGTTCGCTACTCGGGTATCGGTGGTACGCGCTACTCACTGCTGTCGGGGGCTAACACCAATGCCGATTTTGTTGCCACAAACGATCTGGCTTTCGTCTTCGACCGCAACAGTGAAGGGGTTCCGGCCAATGTACGCACGGGGCTGCAAACGTTGCTGGATAGTCCAACGGCCAGCCAGAGTCTGAAAGATTATGTAAATGCCTATTCGGGTCGGGTTGCCGAACGGAACGGGGGCATCAACGGCTTCTATGGCGTGTTCGATATTCGGGCGCTCAAGCGGTTCCGGTTCAATAAGAACCATGCTATTGAGCTTTCGGCCGATATTTTCAACTTCGCTAACTTCCTGAAACGGGACTGGGGTGTCAACAAATCGTTAGGTACGCAGGCACTGTATGCGCTGGGTGTTCCGGCTACCGGTACTTCGGCGGCCCTTCCCGGCTTTAGCCAGGCCAGTCAGCGGTTCAACTACCGGGTCAACAATTCCGGCGTGGTAACCCCATCAGGTGATCCGTTCCAGGTTCAGATCGGCTTACGGTATAGCTTTCAATAAACCACCTTTAAACAGTTTTACCCGTAAAGACGCCTGCGATGCGCTTTATGGACACCCTGTGCGTCTTTACGGTTAAATTTTCTTTTCTGATCATACAATGAAGAATATCGTTTTAGCCGCCCTTATGGTAGGGGCGCATACCCTTGCTGCTCAGCCAAAATTCAATACGGAAGGCCACCGGGGTGCCCGCGGCCTCATGCCGGAAAACACCGTTCGGGCCATGAAAAAGGCAATGGATCTTGGGGTTCAGACGCTGGAAATGGACGTCGTAATCTCGAAAGACAAACAGGTGGTGGTATCGCATGATAACTACATGTCGGCGGATATCAGCCTGAAACCCGACGGAAGCCCCGTAACGGCCGACGAGCAAAAGAAGATCAACCTGTACCAGTTGACCTACGCCGAGATCAAAAAGTTTGATGTTGGCAGCAAGCCGCATCCTCAGTTTCCGCAACAGCAGAAATTCCCGGCTTATAAACCCCTGTTGTCCGAATTGATCGACTCGGTCGAAACGTATGCTAAAGCGAAGGGGTTAGCGATGCCGATGTACAATATCGAGATTAAATCATCGGCGGCTACGGATGGCGTATATCACCCCGAGCCAACGGAATTTGTCAACCTGGTGATGGATGTCCTGCAAAAAAAGAAGCTGGGGAAGCGGCTCATCATTCAATCGTTCGATGTTCGGCCTTTGCAGCTGATCCATAAGCAGTATCCGGCTATTTCGCTCTCGTACCTGACCATGAATCCGAAACCGCTGGATGAAAATCTGGCCGTACTGGGCTTTAAACCCCATACATACAGCCCTTACTACAAAACAGTAACCGCCGAAACCGTGAAAGCCTGCCATGATCAGGGTATGGCCATTATCCCCTGGACAGTCAATACCAAAGCCGAAATTGAATCAATGAAACAACTCGGCGTCGACGGCATCATCTCTGACTACCCGAATCTGTTTTGACCTGTAGTGTCGACCGTCCCGGTCGGCTGAGAATGGCTTAACTCACAACTCGGCCGACTGTCCCAGTCGGCACTACACAATGGTAGGAAGTAGCGTCATTATTCTTTATTTCCCGACATTACTTTGTATCATGACACGCACAATCGCTAAAAACGGGCTGATTGCCCTTTGTTTTATTCTGCTGACCACGTCCGGGGCGTTGGCTCAATCGTCGCCGGCTGCCTCCGCTGGCTGGCGCAAACTCTTTAACGGCATGGATCTGACGGGCTGGAAACATGTAGGGAAAGGGCGTATGTCGGTCGAAAACGGAATGATTCGCGGGCATGGCGGAATGGGGCTGTTGTACTGGACGAAAGAGAAATTCAGCAACTGTACCATTCGGCTGGTGTATAAAATGCAGAAGGCCAACAGCAACTCGGGGGTGTACATCCGAATACCGCTTGAGCCGCGTGAGGAGTGGATGCCGGTTCATTACGGCTACGAAGTGCAGATCGACAACCACCCCGAAACGTCCGACGAAGACGAGTACCATGTAACGGGAACCTTGTATTCCCTGACGAAGCCCCTCGCTAAACCCGGCAAGCCAGGTCCTCAGTGGAATACCATGGAAATCACCCTCGATGGCCCCCGAACCCTCGTGTACGTCAATGGGGTAAAAGTTACGGACTACAAAGAAGGGGCTCCGGTTCCGGCCCGCAAGTTTGACTTCGAGCCATTTCGAGGCATTCGTCCGGATGCTGGCTACATCGGCCTGCAAAACCACGGCGAGCACGATATTGTGTATTTCAGGGAGGTATCGGTGAAGGCGCTTTCCGGGAAATAGATGGAATGACAGGTTTTGCAGAAGCCGGCTTTATCTAACGTAAAGCCGGCTTTTTGTTTCATTGGCTAGTTACTTCGCTTCGACAAATCTATTTTCGCCCATTCGTTGTTATCCCTGCAATAAACTAAATACTACCGTACCGATCACGACTCGTGCCTATCGGTGCGCTTCCGCCTTTATCTATGAAACTACTGAAAGTAGCCGCTGGTGTTCTGAATCAGATTCCGCTTGCCTGGGAACACAATAAGCAAAATATCATCAACGCCATCGAAGAAGCCCAGCGGCAGCATGTCAGTCTGCTGTGTCTGCCCGAATTCTGTATTTCGGGGTACGGCTGCGAAGACGCCTTTTTTGCCCAGAACACCATCGACCAGTCCATTGCCTCATTACTGGAGATTGTTGAGCACACGAACGACATTGTCGTGGCCGTTGGTTTACCCCTGCGCCATAACAATCGCACTTTCGACACCGCCTGCCTGATTGCCAACAAGCGGATTCTGGGCTTCACGGCCAAGCAGTACATGGCAAATAATGGTGTCCATTACGAAACACGCTGGTTTCAACCGTGGCCGCCCTACGTGCGCGACGAGATCAAAATCGGCGACTTTACGTATCCCTTTGGCGATGTGGTCTATGACCTGTCGGGTATTCGGATTGGATTCGAAATCTGCGAAGATGCGTGGGTCGCCAATCGTCCGGGACGTATTCTGTACGAGCGGGGCATCGACATCATTCTGAACCCCACGGCAAGTCACTTCGCGTTCCTAAAGTCGCAGGTGCGCGAGCGGTTCGTGGTCGATGCATCGCGGTCGTTCGGGGTGAGCTACGTATATTCCAACATGCTTGGCAATGAAGCGGGCCGGATCATTTACGATGGCGACGCTATGGTAGCCTCCAACGGCGAATTACTGGTGTCTGGGCCACGGTTGAGCTATGAAGATTTTGTCATTGTTCCGGCGGTTATCGACGTAGAAGCAACCCGCCTGAACCAGACACAAAACCGGGCAAACATGGCGTTGGCTTACCCTAATCTGCGCGTTACGGATCGGTTCGACTGGCCCGAAATAGCGCCCGTTATTCAGAAAGCGCAGCTCGAAGGCTGGGAGCGGGGCGGCTACCTGAAAGAAGAAGAATTTGCGCGGGCGGTAGCACTCGGTCTGTTCGATTACCTGCGGAAGAGTCGTTCGCAGGGCTATGTGCTGTCGCTAAGTGGCGGTGCCGATTCGTCGGCCATTGCAGCACTGGTATTCCTGATGATTCGGATGGCGGTCGAGAACATCGGCATGGACGGCGTCAAGAAAAAGCTGAGCTACATAAAAGCCATTCAGGATTGCACCACCGCCGAAGAGGTGGTCGGTAAACTCCTGACCGTGATGTATCAGGGTACCGAAAATTCATCGGACGATACGTTTAACTCGGCGAAAGAACTGGCCGATGACATTGGCGCGAAATTCCTGAATATTAATATCAACGGGCTGGTTGAAACCTACACCGGTCTGATTGAAGAACAGTTGGGGCGTAAGTTATCCTGGGATACCGACGATCTGGCGCTGCAGAATATTCAGGCGCGGGTGCGGGCTCCAAGTATCTGGATGCTGGCCAACATCAACAATGCCCTGCTGCTCACCACCTCTAACCGCTCTGAAGCTGCCGTTGGGTATGCCACCATGGACGGCGACACCGCTGGCAGTATTTCGCCCATAACGGGCATCGACAAGCATTTTCTACGCAGCTGGCTCCGTTGGCTCGAAACGGTTGGCCTGAACGTTAAAAACGCCCCCGAACCCACCGACCGCACGAGTCTGGCCACCAGCCCACCGGACCCGGATGAACTCATCAAGGTAAAAGGCCTGAACGCCGTGAACAACCTGCAACCTACCGCCGAACTCCGGCCGCAGGACAAAAAGCAGACCGACGAAGACGACCTGATGCCCTACGATGTGCTGAATTCCATTGAGGAATCGGCCATTCGCGACAAGCAGCCGCCGGTTGAGGTGTTGAAGATGATGGAAGTCCGGTATGCGGGAACCCACGACCGAGACAAGTTGGTGGTGTGGGTAGAGCGGTTCTTCAAGCTCTGGAGCCGCAACCAATGGAAGCGCGAACGCTATGCGCCCTCATTCCATCTGGACGACCACAACCTCGACCCCCGTTCGTGGTGCCGCTTCCCGATCCTGTCGGGTGGTTTCGAGAAAGAGCTGGCCGAAATGCGCGACTGGGCCAACGAACAGAAGCCCAATGGGCGCAAAGGCAAGATTGGGTTTTAGTGTATATTTGCGTAAAATGAAAAAGCTATGATTGATGTAAAGTGGAAGGATTACATCACTACTGATCCGGCTATTATGGTAGGTAAACCATCTTTAAACGCACTCGAATTACCGTAGAACTAGTTGTTGAAAAACTTGGCTACGGTGAAATCGTTGACGAAATTCTGGAAGATTATCCGCATTTAACCCGCGAGCAGATTTATGCCTGTTTGCGCTTTGTTGCTTATACTGTACATCGTAAGCGCAGCCGTAAATTAGTAGCGTGATTAGTCTGCTGGCTGACGAAAATGTAGAAGCAAGGGTTGTTCGTTTGCTGGGTTTAGCGGGACATATCGTTACGTCAATTCAGGAAACACAAAGTGGAGTGGCTGACGTGATAGTGCTTGAAGCCGCTGTCTCGTCAGCCACTGTTTTGTTGACTGGAGATAGTGAATTTGGGGAATTACACTTTTAGAAAGGCCAGCTGCCTAGTGGTATCTTGTTTTATCGGCTCCCAAGAACGACAACTAAAGAAAAAAGAGAAATTATTTTGAAGGTAATACTTGAATACGACACTCAGCTTATTGGCGCATTTACTGCTGTGACTGCTAAGAAAGTACGTATTCGAAAATTATAATTGTGCGTCAACTCATTCCCGGCCTTCTCTTTGCTGCTCTCTGGGCATCCGCTTCGGTTGCTACCAAGTTTGGTGTGCAGTCGGTTCATCCGCTCATTCTGGCGAACGTACGGTTTTTCATTGCCGGTAGCGGTATGCTCCTGTTTGCATATGGCATCCAGCGAGCAGAAAACGCCTGGCCAAAAGGTAAAGAGTGGCGGCAGCTAACCATTTTCGCCCTCCTCAACACCACTATTTACCTCGGGGCTTTTGTACTGGCGTTAAAACAGGTTTCGGCTGGTATTGGCAGCCTGTCAACGGCCACAAACCCCTTGTTTATTGCGCTGCTATCCGCTATCTGGCTGCGTCGGATGCCGCGCTGGAACGAGATGGGGGGCTTACTGTTGGGGCTTTTGGGTGTGGGCGTTGCGACCTATCCGCTCTTGCAGAATAGTTACGCTACCGTAGAGGGGCTGCTTATTCTACTGAGTGGTATGGTAGCTGTATCGGCGGCAACGGTTTACTACGCCAGTATCGAGTGGCGACTGCCCAGTCTGGTTATTAATGGCTGGCAAGTACTGCTGGGCGGCTTTTTGCTTATTCCATTCACGCTGCTGATGGCCTACATCGACCCGGTACCCTTCCGGGCTTCTACCTTCGATCTACGATTCTGGGCCTCGGTGTTCTGGCTTATTCTGCCCGTGTCGGTGGCGGCTTTGCAATTGTGGTTCTATCTCGTTCGGCAAGATGCCATTCGGGCGTCGCTTTGGCTGTTTCTATGCCCTATTTTTGGCTTTATCAATTCATACCTGCTCATGAGCGAGCCCATTACAGTCTACACCGTCATTGGCACTGCATTAGTCATTGGCGGGCTTTGGCTGGGACGAAAAAAGTAACGCGGCCGGTCGGTATCCCGATCAACAGCCGCGTTTTATACGAACTATTTCTGAAAAAAGCACACCTGGCTTAAGGCTGGGTTTTATTGTTTCACCACAATCATCTCGACTCGCCGGTTCTGCTGGCGGGTGGTTTCGGAATTGTTGCTGGCAATGGGGCGGGTAGGACCGTAACCCCGCGTGGTAATCCGACTGGCTGCTATTCCACTTTTTACCAGATAGGACTTGATCACTTCCACCCGTTGTTTGGACAAAAGCAGATTCTGATCGAAGTCGCCCTGATTATCGGTATGTCCCGATAGTTCAATTTCGGCGGTAGGCTGGCTCTGCATGAACTGTAATAACTGTTCCAGCGCCGGTTGAGCATCGGGCAATAGCTCCGTTTTACTTTGCACAAACTGCAATGCCTGAAGTTGCGTCGTTTTACCGACGGGCGCTACCACGAGTGGTGGCGTATACACGACTTTGGCGTCGAGGGTTTTGGGCGGAGTTACCCGTTCGGTACTAGCCGTGGTTGTTTTCACGACTGGAGGCTGGCTTACAGGTTTGGCAGAAGCGGGTGGAGCAGAGGCTTGAGTTGGCTTCACGGCTAAGGCTGTGGCTGAACTTTTTGGCTTGGCAGCGGGCGTATTCTTGAACAGCAGAATTTGTTTTCCGTATAGCCGATTGGTGCTTCCCGATGTAAACGCCAGTTGCTCGTCGATTGTCGTGTAGCCGTTTGCTTTTGTCGTAATGACGTAAGGTTGCCTGGGATCTAGTTTGAGCAAGAAGGTGCCATCGGCACCGGTCGACTGTTGCGCCCGCACAATACCCTCCTGATTTTTTGCCAATACGGTTGCTCCGGCAATAGGCTTTTGTGTGTCACCGTCCTGTACGGTTCCTTCCAGAGAAGCAACACCATCTGTAGGAGCTACTTGGTGCTGAGGTTGCGCAAAAACTGAGGAGGAAGTCTGCTTTGCCAGGCATAGACCTCCCAATAGTATACTATATCTTATCCACTTCATACTGTACTGCTAACGTTGAAACGTAGCCCAAAAGTACGCTTAAATACGCAAAACCAGCGAACGGGGCAATCTGCAAAAGCAGGACTTTTTAGGGTACTTTTTTGGGGTAAAAAATCACATATAATGCATTGATTTTCAGTATACTTAATAGGTAGAAAAAGATGCCTGAAAATGAACGGAGGAACCCACTTTTTCGTTTATTAATTATGACACAGAGAACCAACGTGACGATGCATTCCCCGGACGCTCAGGCACCCCTTGCACCGGCGTCGACGGGCAATTTGCCGCTCGATGACAGCTGGCGGAAGTCGATTCCGGCGCAGGTGTTTCTGAACCATTTTTTTGCGATGGACTACCACATCCATCACCAGAACGACCTCTTCGATCTCGCTAAGTTTCCCATATTTCAACAGTTTTATGGCCGCGTGACCGAAGAGAGCCGCAAGGCTTTGGAGAAATTATTATTGAATAGCTGGAGCGCCGAGTACGCACTGCGGATTACGCCTGTTGTTAACGATGAGCAGTACCTGCAAAGCTCGTTGCACTGGACGTTTCCACAGGCGTATTATAGTGCCTTGTTCAGTGCCAGGGCTTTTCTGGCTGTACAGGGTATCAACGTGAGCAATGAAGAGTTGATTCGTAAGCGCATTGGCAATGCCGTTGTGCGGGGGTATTATCCGGCTTCGGTTGGTTACTATGCTCTTGGCCCGATTAACAGTTATCGCATCCAGCGGTTACCGATGGCCAAACGATTCAGCGTGGCGTCTAAAACGGACCTGCTGTTACCGTCGAGGGCGGCTTCGGCACAGGGGGAGTTGGCCCAGTTCCTGAAAACCACCCGCGACCAGCGAGTGAAGGCTTTACGCAATGCGATTCAGAACAATCCGAAAACAGCCCTGCGTAGCCCGAAGACGGGGGAGATCCTGCAAAAGTTCAGTGTGGAGCAATACAAACAACTGGCAAAGCAAATCGGATATACTACCTACTTCGACATGCTGAGTCGATTACGGATTTCGTCGACCAATCGGGAGATTGAGCGGTTTGTCGATTCGGAGATTGACGTGAAATTGTTCCACCAGAGTCTGGTGAATATCGTATCGCATGTCAACTCGGTACACGAAGCGTACATTGCCAAAGCGCTTGGTATAACGGCTTATCGGCAGTTGGTTGCCAAGTTGCCCTCCTATCTGCAGGAGAGCTTTGTACGGGAGCGTATGAATACCGTTATCACACCCATGCTGGCGGAGCCGCAGGCTGGCGAAGAGTCAGGACTTCGGCTGGCAGCCTGATAAATAATGCATTGATTGTAAAAGCCCGATCAGCTGTTCCGCTGATCGGGCTTTTTGCGTTTATCGGAAAAATTATAATTAGCATCATTTCAATGAATAAGATTATTCTTTGAAGAAGTTGCCAGTGCGATCTCTATCTGCTTTTAGCGTAGATTGTTGAAAATCACCATGGATATTGATTTTTGATAGTTTTTATCTATACCCAGATTGATAAAAGTCATGAGTTGATAATGTAATGAGCCCTTACTTTGCACTCAGGAAAGATCATATAGTTATACAACCTCAATAAATTCCATGAAAAATCATATTGTATCCGTTGGTTCAACTTTTCCGGAGTTCAAAAAACTGGCTGTCGTTTCGCTCGATAAAGACAAAGAGTTTTATGAGATTTCATCTGAAGATCACAAGAACGCTGGTCAGTGGCTGGTGATGTTCTGGTGGCCTAAAGATTTTACGTTTGTTTGCCCAACTGAAATTGCCGAGTTTAACAAGAAGTTCGAAGATTTCCAGGATCGTGACACGATGGTCATTGGCGCTTCGACCGACAGCGAGTTCGTTCACCTTGCCTGGCGCAAAAACCACGACGATCTGCGTGGTCTTAAGTTCCCAATGCTGGCCGATACCTCCAAGTCGCTGGCCGAAGAGCTGGGTATTCTGGAAGCAAACGAAAAAGTGGCCTATCGCGTAACCTACATCGTCGATCCCCAGGGTATCGTTCGCTGGGTAGCGGTTAACGACCTGTCAGTTGGCCGGAACGTAAACGAAGTAATCCGCGTATTGGACGCTCTGCAAACCGACGAACTTTGCCCCTGTAACTGGGTGAAAGGCGAAGAGACACTAACGGCCTAATCAAAGAGCGACAGAGTGAATGAGTGAAAGTGTGGGTCTTAAAGCCGCTCGTTCGCTCATTCACTCTGTCGCTCATTCGCTTCTTAAAAATGACAACTACGCAAAATGAAACCGTTGTGTCGCTGCTGAATCTGGTAGGACTCAACGCCGAAGGTACCTATCCGGCATTGGACGCCCTGGCGCAAGCCGACCACCGTTACCTGCGCGACCTGAAAATCAATGTGGGTAACGTGCTGAACAGCAGCCAAACACTGAGCAGGAAAGAAACCCTGTTGCTGGCCCTGTCCGTAGCCGTTAACGAGAAGCATCAGCCGCTGATGGACTCGCTGACGGAGGCTGCCCGACAGGAAGGGGCAACCGACGCCGAACTGGCCGAAACCATTGCCTGCACCTCGCTGCTAAGCACCAACAATATTTTTTACCGGTTCCGTCACTTCACCAGTAAGGAGTACTATCAGCAAACACAACCGGGTATTCGCATGAGCATTATGATGAATCCGGTGCTGGGTAAAGAGTTTTTCGAGCTGATGAGTCTGGTTGTGTCGGCCGTCAACGGTTGTGAACTCTGTGTTAAGTCGCACGAGGAAAGTGTCCTGAAACATGGTTCCAGCGAGCCTAGAATTTTCGACTCGATCCGGTTGGCATCGGTCATAAAAGGCCTTATTACGCTACTTTAGGCACTGTTTGGCTAACCAGGCCAGGTGTGTATATAGTAAAGCGTTGTTTAGTGAAAGAAGCCTTCTATTCGTTCTGACGTGAGCGAATGGCAGGCTTCTTTTTGTGTTTTTCAGGTCTGCCGACCGTTCACACACATTGTGACGTAATTTTCAAAGATTTCTATGAAATTGTTGAAAATCCACGATCACTAAAAAAATGAAAAAACGAATTGTAAAGATTGTTTTGGGTCTAGTAGGGGCCTTTGTTCTTCTTGTTATTAGTGCACTGGCCTATGTTAAACTTGGTTTGCCGGCAGTTGAAGCCGCTCCTGAAGTGAGTATCAAAGCCACGCCAGCCCAGGTCGAGCATGGCCGGTACCTGGCCAATCATGTAGCTTCCTGTATGCATTGCCATTCCTCCCGCGATTTTTCTAAACTGACCGGTCCGAATATAGCGGGTACGGAAGGGAAGGGCGGAGAGCCTTTTCTGCGCGAAATGGGCTTCCCGGGCAATTATTACGCCAGTAACCTAACCCCTGACCATCTTGGTGAATGGACTGACGGCGAAATCTACCGGGCGATCACAACCGGTGTCAGCCGCGATGGACATGCCCTCTTTCCAGTCATGCCGTATATGAGTTACGCGCAGATGGCCCCTTCTGATATCAACGATATTATTGCCTATTTACGAACCCTGAAGCCGATCAAAAATGATGTTCCGGCATCTGAGTCTGATTTTCCGATGAATTTCATCATCAATACCATGCCTGCCCAGCGTGAGCCGGGAACCCGCCCCGATACGGCAGACCATGTAGCGTATGGTAAATACATCACCACCTTTGCCGCTTGTGGCGATTGCCACACACCGGTCGACGCACAGGGCGCACCATTGCCAGGAATGGATTTTGCCGGTGGACGCGAATTTCCACTACCAACGGGTACGGTTCGGGCCATGAATATCACCGCAGATAAGTCGGGGATCGGGGGCTGGACAAAAGCAACCTTTATTGCCCGGTTCAAAGCCTACGCCGATAAGAGCAAACCCCTGCCAACGGTGCACGAAGGAGAGTTTAATTCGGTCATGCCCTGGACGGTACTTGCGGATATGAGCGAACAGGATTTAGGGGCTGTGTACGAGTACCTGCGGTCGCTGAAGCCAGTTCAGCACAAAGTAGAACGGTTTACACCCAAAGCAAAACTTGTAGCCAGCCGGTAAGGAAAGATGAACATTCTTTTTAGTCTACAGTTTAAGAATACAAATGCGTCTACAGCCTGGTAGCAATGAGTCATAACGCTGCTGTATTGCTTCAGCATACGGATAAAAAGTGCCTATAGACCTATTGCAATTGATGATATTTTATCAACTTTAGTGCTGTATCTGCCGTAATGAAAAGCCCGCTCTCTTTGACAAGAAGCGGGCTTTTGTAATGAAGTATATATAGGGTTTTCGCTTAAACCCTGAATGGTATAATTTCTCTTTGCCGAAATCTGCTTTGGATGCTCAGGCAGTTTTCACCAGATCGACCAGCGTTTCAATCCAGATCGGACTATCGTTCAGGCTCTCGACCAGTTGCCAGTGCTTGCCGCCAACTTCCTCAAACATCTCTTTATATTCAACGCCCACTTCAATGGTCGTTTCCAGGCAATCGGCAACAAAAGCGGGCGAGAAAGCCAGGACGCTATGCACCCCTTTGCCCGGTAAGGCTTTGATCACATCGTCGGTATAGGGCTTGATCCAGGGATCGCTGCCCAGCCGCGATTGAAAACAGGTTGTGTATTTGCCTTCGGGGATATTGAGCGCCTTGACCAGCAGACGTGTCGTTTCAAAGCACTGCGCCCGGTAGCAATGCTGGTTCATGGCCTGAAGAGAATCGCAGCAATCGCCAAGTTTACAAACCGTTTTGGTTACGTCGCCCTTTCGAATTTGCCGTTCGGGCAGTCCGTGGTAGCTGAACAGGAAATGATCGTAGTCGTACGTAGCCATGTATTTTCGGCCCAGTTGCGCAAATCCCTCAATGAATTTGGGATGCTCCAGGAACCGATTGATGAAGCGGATGCCCGGAATTACCTGCCATTCCTTGACAATATCCATCACTTTCTGGTACACCGATCCCGTTGATGCTGAAGCATACTGCGGAAAGAACGGAATAACGATGATGTCCGTTAGCCCCAATTGCTGGAACTCACTTAAACCGGCTTCAATACTGGGGCTCTGGTAACGCATGGCTAATTTGACTACGTACCGATTGCCAAGTGCCTGTTGCAATTCCCGTTCAACAATGTGCCCGTAATACTTCAGCGGTGACCCCGTTTCGGTCCACAGTTCTTTGTAAACTTTAGCCGATTTTGGTGCCCGGAATGGAGCAATGATGCCATTGACGAGCAGGGAACGCGGAACAAGGGGGATGTCAATTACCCGTCCATCCAGCAAAAACTCGCGCAGGTATTTGCGCACGTCGGGTACGTTGGGGCTGTCGGGTGTCCCCAGATTAACGATTAAAACGCCCGTTTTACCGTATATCTTTGGGGCGGAAACGGGTTGTTGTAAAACAGAAACGTCCATGGTAGGAAAAACAAGGATGATAACGAGTAAGTTGCAGTTACTTCAGATTAAAAACTGCTGTCAAGACGGTTGAGTCGCATGTATGAGCGGCAAAAATACGACAAGGATGGATTCGTTTCGTTAGTTCCTTACCAGATACCACTTACCAACTCATTAATGACCCTTACTCAACTCGATTATATTGTTGCGGTAGATACGTACCGGCATTTTGCAACGGCTGCCGAGGCCTGTCATGTAACACAGCCAACGCTCAGCATGCAGATCCAGAAGCTGGAGGATGAACTGGGTATTCTGGTGTTCGACCGCTCGAAGCAACCCGTTGTCCCTACCGAAACCGGACAGGCGGTCCTGGCTCAGGCTCGGGATGTACTGCGCGCAGCCAAGCGTATTCCCGAAATTGTTAGTGAGTCGAAAGAAGACTTCAGGGGAGATTTTCGAATTGGCATTATTCCAACCCTGGCTCCCTATTTGCTGCCTTACTTCATTGGTGAATTTGTGGGGAAGTACCCGGCCGTATCGGTACATATTCAGGAACTGGTAACAGAGCACGTTGTCGAAAAGCTTCGGAATGGCCTGATCGATGTCGGGCTGGTGGTGACCCCGCTGGAAGAGAACGGAATCACGGAAATACCGCTCTTTCAGGAGCCTTTCGTGGCCTATGCTGCGGATTCAAATCCTTTGCTGGATAAAACGTCGGTATCGTCGTCCGATCTGCTTTCCGATGGGCTGTGGCTGCTGACCGAAGGCCACTGTTTCCGCACGCAGGTTATGAATCTGTGTGGTGCCGACCGCCACGCGAACGGAAAGACGACTTTGCGTTATGAAACCGGCTCGCTCGAAACTCTCATTAAGCTAATTGACCGGCAGGATGGGTTTACGTTGCTTCCTTACCTCGCCACGCTTGATATGGACGCTGCCCGCCGGGCACGACTTCGACCGTTCGATGCGCCCGCTCCGGTACGCGAGGTTAGTATTGTGATGCACCGCAGCTTCCTGAAACGTCAATTAATCAATGCCCTGAAGCAGGAGATTATGGTTCATCTGCCCCCGGAAATAACCAGCGTAGCGAAGGGCGGCCGTATAGCCAGTGTGCGTTAAGTGCCTATTTAGTTGTTAAGCCGCTTCCCGGGCTTCCTCGCTCGTTCTCGTTTGGACCGTTCCATTTGTTGGTACATCTGCCGAAACCCGCTCCCGTTTTTGATCGCATTGGTAAGCGTTGGCACCCCTGCCCGCCCCACAACGGCCAGCCAGCGGGCCACTTCGGCGGCTGCGGTTTCGTAAGCCAGCATGGTGTGTATGTAACTGCCGCCAAAAAAATCGCGGGTGGATTCCAGGTCGGTGAGTTTCATCATTGGATAATGCGAAAATGATTCCATGCGAGTCTCGTCGACAAGCGCATCGGCTTGCGACAGACTGTCGGGTTGTTCCCATACCGATGGGTTACTGAATCGATAATCGACCATTAGCGCAAGGCCTTCGTTGAACCATTGCGGAATTTCCCGCTTAACCCGCCACCAGCCCAGCCGCGAAAAGAGTTCGTCGTGGCAAAGCTCATGGGCTATCACATCGGTATTATTTCCATCTGGCCCGAGCACAAGGTACGACGCGCTCCAGGGAGTGCCAATACTGCAACCGGCTCCTTCGCCCCCGGCGCAGTAGGTCTCGTACTCAGCCTGGGCAGGGCAATAAATTAAGGTTGCCGTTCCCTGTCTGTCTCCCCAAAATCGCCGGATGCGCTGGTAGGCCGTTTGCGTATGTTCATGAAGCTGGGCCAGTTGCTTGGTGGTGGCTTTGCGGCTGGTGTATACGTTGCCGGTTTTCTCAAGCAGCCGGAAATCTGCCGAATAAGGGACGCGCATGCACCGGATTACCTGCGGAAAAAGCCACAAATAACTAATAGGCACCGCAATCAGCGCTAGCAAACTATACCGGAAAAAGACACGTCCACGCATGAAAAGAACAGCAAAGCATTTGGTAAGGCAGGCGATTCACAGCTGACTGCCCCTATCCGGAAGTACTGTTAGGCCCGAATCTATACAGATAGGGCGCTTTATGGGCTCCACCGCTGTACTTTTTATCGAGCCGCTGTAAAATTCCCAAACTAAGCATCTTTCGCTGAAAACTGGAGCGGTGCAGGGGTTGACCCAGGATTGTTTCGTAAAGGCGTTGCAGATCGGCCATCGTAAATACGTCAGATAGGAGCGGGGCTGCCCATTGGTTGAAGCCAATCAACTTGCGGTCGAGGTCGGCTCGTAACGTTTCCAACGCTTTCTGAACAATGAGCCGGTGATCCTGAATAAGCGGGGGCAGCGCCGTAAGCTCATACCAAGCGCAGGTATCAGACAGCGAATCGGGAATGGGTATCGCCTTGGTGAAGTCGATCAGGGCATAATAACCTACAGACACAAACCGGCGCAGAAGCCAGTGGTCGTTGGTAGGGGTGATGCCCTTGGCTTCCATGATGGCCCGCATAGGGGCAACATCGTACCGGGCGAGGTCACCAAATGTATAGAACTGTTCCAGAAAAATGTCGGTCAGGCTGGTGCGCTCGGCCAGTACCCGCCGGGCCGCATCATTCAGGTTTTCATCCTGCCGGATAAACCCGCCGGGTAGGGCAAACAGGCCCGTGTTCCGGTATTCCAGCAACAGGATTTTCAATTGGCTCTCATGAAATCCAAACACAACAAAATCCAGCGCGAGGCCCGGCAGGAAGTCAAGTCCGGCGAAGCTTATCTCTTCTGGAGACAACTGATGAGACATAGGGATTAAATTGAAAACGCAAGTAACAAAAAATTGGGAGGTCTGGGTTTAGTTTTTTATTATTGTCGCAAAATGAGACAATAGTCGTACTGTCTTCTTTCTGACTAGTTAAATCAGGCGATACAGGCATTATGTCCATTTTTAAATAGATTAACTACTAAATCATGAAAAGCCTGTTTCTCCTTGTTTTATCCACTGTTTCGCTGGCTCATCTGGCTACAGCCCAGTCAGCGAAGGCTCCACAAGCCAAAACGGCCAACGGCATTGTGGAGGGCGTCGTTGAGCCGAGTGGCATCCGCGCCTTCAAAGGTGTTCCTTTTGCGCAACCGCCTGTAGGTGACTTACGCTGGAAAGAGCCCCAGCCGGTCAAAAACTGGCAGGGTATACATAAAGCAGATAAGTTTGGCCCCCGCGCGATGCAACGGCCAATTTTTGGCGATATGGGGTTTCGCTCCAACGGCATGAGCGAAGATTGTCTCTATCTGAACGTATGGACGCCTGCCAAGTCGGCTAATGAAAAATTGCCCGTTCTGGTGTATTTCTACGGGGGTGGCTTTGTTGCTGGTGACGGTTCTGAATCTCGCTACGATGGCGAAAGTATGGCGCGTAAAGGCATTGTAGCCTTAACAGTAAACTACCGACTCGGTGTGTTTGGCTTCTTCGCCCATCCTGATCTGACAAAAGAATCGCCGAACCATTCGTCGGGTAATTATGGGTATCTTGATCAGGCTGCCGCGCTCAAGTGGGTGAAGGAGAACATTGCCGCTTTCGGTGGTGATCCCAATCGGGTAACGATTGCCGGTGAATCGGCCGGGTCAATTTCGGTTAGTGCGTTGATGGTTTCGCCGTTATCGAAAGGGCTGTTTGCACAGGCTATCGGCGAAAGTGGTTCGTTGCTGGGTGGGCTTCCGCCAACGTCGCTGGCCAAAGGCGAAGAGGCAGGTACCAAGTTTGCGACGGAGGCTGCAGGAGCCAATACCCTGGCTGAGTTGCGGGCAATGCCAGCCGAGAAGCTGCTCGAAGCAACTGCCAAGCCTGGTGTCCCTTGGTTTACGTCGACCATCGACGGCTATTTCTTTCCGAAGCTGCCATTAGAGATTTTTGCCGCTGGCGAACAGGCTCACGTGCCCCTGCTGGTTGGCTGGAATTCCGAAGAGATGAATTACCGGGCCGTGATGGGCCAGGAAAAGCCAACGCCCGAAAACTACGCGAATGCCTTGAAAAAGCTCTATAACGACAAGGCCGATGAGGTACAGAAATTATATCCGGGTTCTACGGAGGCCGAAATACTGGAGTCGGCTACGGCATTGGCCAGCGACCGTTTTCTGGCCTACAGCACCTGGAAATGGGCCGATATGCAAGCTAAAACCGGCGGTGGTAAACCCGTTTACCGGTATTACTATTCGCGGCCTCGTCCGGCCATGACGCCCGCCATGGGCAATGCTGCTCCCGGTTTAGCGGGAGGTGTGGTGAAATCGACAGACGCAAATGCGATGAAAGTGGCACCTGCCAGCGGAGCAGTACACTCGGCCGAAATCGAATATGCGATGGGCAATCTAGCCTCTAACAAAGTGTATGCCTGGACACCCGACGATTACAAAGTATCGGAGGTGATGCAGAATTTCTTCGCCAATTTCATTAAAACCGGGAATCCAAACGGGCCGGGCTTACCCAAGTGGTCTGCCGCTAATACGGGCAACAGTGTGCAATACATGCATATAGATGTTAATACGCGTCTGGAAACGGAGAAAAACCGGGCGCGCTACCTCTTCCTCGATCAGTCATTTGGTAGATAGTGAAGTAGTGGGTTGGTAAACAGTGAAGTGGTGGAGTGAGTGGAGTAGTACAATTACTAATTCACTCATTTCACCACTTCATCATTTACCACTACGCGGCTTCACTAATCATCTCCGCCACTTGCCGGCCTGTTTGTATGGCGGCATTGAGGGATGGGTAAGCTGTTTGATCCCCGCACTGGTACAGGCCATCCGCTAGTTTCAGGGAGTGCCGGATTGCGTCATTGCCGGCTTGTTCAGGCGTGTAGGCCGGTAAAGCCTGTGGGATATGATACGTTTTCAGGTGCCGCCATTGGTTAGCCTCTTCGCCAAACCAATTGACCAGTTCGGTACGGATTTTAGCCGTTAGGGCGGCTTCATCCAGCAAAACCAGGCCTTGGGTACTTACCGAAACCAGGGTTTGCCCGGCTGGCGCGTAGGTTGGTGCTACATCGGTCAAAATCGCCACGTTATGCACGGCCGAACTTCGGTGCGTGTTCAGTAAAAGCAATTTTTCTTCTGGCGGACGTTTCGTGAACTGGTTTGGGCCAACGGCGAAATACGTGCAGGTTGTGTGGTTGAATGCCTGCTCGGTCGGTAACGGACGACCTGTTAACTGAGCCGCCTGAGCCGCATCGACAGCCAGTACAATGGCCTGTCCGGTCAGGGTTTCGCCCGAGTTGAGGTGAACTGTATGGCCGTCAATCCGTGTAACGGGCGTCTGCAACCTAATCTGGACGGGCGCCAGCCTACTGGCCAGTTGATTTGGTATCGCTTCTATACCATTGGCTGGAATAGCTGCTCCACCAATAAAAAACATCCGGAAGCAGAACTCGAAGAAATTGCTGGAGGTCGTGAGTACATCTTCCAGAAAAACACCTCCGAAAAACGGCCGGAAAAATCGCTCGATCATTTGCCCGGAGAAGCCCATGTTGAGCAGAAAATCCAGTGTCGTAATGGGGGTCTGCCGGAAAAGTTCGTCGATAGGCAGTTCCTGTGTTCGGCGGAGAAGTTCCACGATGCGAAGCTTGTCAGCAAAGGTGCCAACCGGCGATGCCAGCGTTTTAAAAATAGAAAGCGGCTCCTGAAACGGATTCAGCAGGGTCATCCATTCGGGAGTGGGCGTCTGGTGATGAATGAGTGCACCGGACCGGAAATACTGCAGATCCAGCGCATTGTAGTTAAGCAGCCGTTTTGTTTCCGGATAAGCTGTCAATAGAATCTGAAACCCCCGATCGAGCCGAAAGCCGTCTACGGTATCGGTACGAACCCGACCGCCAACCCCGTCGGATGCTTCGAGTACAACTGCTTCAATACCCGCTTGCTTTAAATAAACAGCACAGGCGAGACCTGCCATACCGGCACCAATAATCAGAACAGGTCTGCCGGTTGATCCATTACCGGAACTGGATAAATCTGGGGACATACCGCGAACGCTTTGGTTGATAAATAAAAATCAAATTTAAACGCTACGTCTGCCATTCAATGAACCAAGTTTGATTTGGGTAGTATTATTTTAATAAAAATTGAATAATTGCAAGTTATTGATAAGTTAAAATACTGACAATCAGTTGTAGAAAAATAAAAGTTGTTGGTTTTTTTTAGAAATATTAATTTTGCTCAACTGAATTGCGTTATTGCGGTATGAAGCTGTTGGTGGTAGATAACTTCGATTCATTTACGTACATGCTGGTCGATTACTTCCAGCAGGCTGGTGCCCGCTGTCGGGTTGTCAGGAATGATGAACCCATTAGCCATATCGTCAGCGAGCGCGTGGATGCCGTAGTGCTATCGCCGGGGCCGGGTACGCCGAGAGCGGCAAACCGGCTCATGGAGGTTATCGACTATTATCACCAGTCTGTACCTATGTTAGGTGTGTGTCTGGGGCATCAGGCACTGGGCGAGTTTTTCGGAGCAACGTTGGGCCGGGCTGTTAAGCCCATGCATGGAAAAGTATCAACGGTTCGAACGCTCAAAAAAGACTGCTTGTGGAGGGGATTGCCAGCCGAGTTTGACGTAACACGCTATCATTCGCTCGTTCTGACAGACCTTCCCGAGGAATTGGTACCTACGGCCGTAACGGAAGAGAATGAGTTAATGGCCATGCGTCATCGAACATTACCGCTTTGGGGTGTTCAATTTCATCCTGAAGCCGCCTTGACGCAACATGGAATGATGTTGATCCAAAACTGGATTGATTCTCTTCGGTTAATACATAAAATAAACGACTTGACTACACCTTTAACCGCGCAGTACGCATGAACTATCAGATTCGGGAAGAAGCAGGATTCCGTTATGTAGACGAAGGCCAGGGCGAAGTATTACTTCTATTACATGGCTTGTTCGGTGCTCTCAGTAACTGGGATAGCGTTATAAATACATTTTCGGACCGGTATCGGGTTATCATTCCGTTGCTGCCAATTTATGAAATGCCCATCCGGCAAGCTAGTCTGGAGGGGTTAGTCGCTTATATTGAGAAATTTGTTGTCCAGAAGTCCCTGTATGATATGACCCTGTTAGGCAACTCACTGGGCGGGCACCTGGCCATCTTGTATACATTTAAAAACCCGGAACAGATTCGGCGACTGGTATTGACGGGAAGCTCGGGACTGTTTGAGAACGGCATGGGCGGCTCATTTCCCAAACGCGGCAGCTATGATTACATTGCCGAGCGCGTTGCTTACACGTTCTATGATCCGAAGGTAGCGTCGAAGGAGCTGATCGACGAAGTGTTCGAGATAACCAGCAGCATTCCTAAATGCATGAGTATTGTGGCCATTGCCAAGTCGGCACAACGCAACAATGTAGCGAAGGATCTGCACAAGATTCAGGTACCCACGCTGCTTGTCTGGGGATTGAACGATACTATAACACCCGCCGAGGTAGGACATGAATTTAATCGGCTGATTACGGGTTCTGAATTGTACTTCATTGACAAGTGCTGCCATGCGCCCATGATGGAATGCCCGGACCGCTTCAACGAATTATTGGATAACTGGCTAGCCAAACATCCGGTTATTGAGTTAATAGCGTAGGTTTACTACATGTAGTGAGGCAGTACGTTTTATTCACTATACTAAATCTTGAAAACTATGCAGGAATTTCTGTAGTTTTCAGCGAACAGTTTCAGTTGTTAAACGACATCGATTATTTATGCTGGCTGCCGAACTAATAGATCCCATGCTTCCGGCTCTGAAGCCAACCGACCTGGTTGGGCAGGCCTTGGCGTGGATGGAAGAACACCGTGTCGGGCAACTCGTACTGACAGATCAGGGCGAATACCGGGGCATCGTGAGTGAAGAACTGCTGATGGATGTTGCCGACGACGACCGTCCCTTGAGCAATGTAATGTGCCTCTTTGAACAAATGTACGTGCTGGAAAACCAGCATCTTTTTGAAGTACTGGGACTAGCCATCCAGCATCAGATGGAAGTGATAGCTGTGCTTGGTGAGGGGCGGGAATTTACAGGCACTATCGCAACGAGCGAATTACTGAAAAAATTTGCACAGGATTTGGGCGTACAGGAAGCGGGCGCTATTCTAATCCTGAATATGAACGAACGGGACTACTCCATGGCCGAAATCAGTCGCCTTGTCGAGTCGAATAACGTGAAAATAATCAGCAGTTATTTTTCCAGTGCGGCCTATGGCATGCCTGATCGTTCGCGGCTGACCCTCAAGCTCAATCGGCGGGACATTACCCCCGTCATATCTACGCTCGAACGGTTTGGTTATCAGATTGAAGCCGCCTTTGCCAACGCCCCCGTCGAAAGTATTGATCAGGAGCGACTCGACCTACTGCTTCGTTACCTTAATACATAAAGAGTGATAGGTTCGTGAGTGGTAAGTTATAAGTGGTTGGCGCAGGAGTTGTTTTTGTGTCAACCACTTATAACTTACCACTTATAGGCTTACCACTTACTCCCTACTTTTTTATGAAAATCGCCATTCACGGGCGCAACTTTCCCGAATCAGCGCGACCTTACATTCAATCGATGTTCGAAGAACTGTCCCGGCGGCAGGTCGATGTGCTGATTTCACAGGGGTACCGCGAGTACCTGGATACCATGGGTGTGGCTCATTACAGCCAGGCAACGTATACGGTCGAAGAAGGGGTCAGCGATGCCGACTTTATCTTTAGTTTAGGGGGAGATGGCACCCTGCTCGATGCTGTTACCCACGTAGGCGTTCATCAGATTCCCATCATTGGCATCAATATTGGCCGGCTGGGCTTTCTGGCGACCGTTGCGCCGGCATCGGTCCGACTGATGATCGATGCTATTTTCAACAACCAGTATACCATTGATGAGCGGAGCCTGGTCAGTGTACGATCCAGTCAGGATATTTTCGGGAATCTGCCATTTGGGCTCAATGATTTCACGATTACGCGCACCCAAACCTCGTCGATGATTACGGTTCATTCGTACCTCGACGGTGAATTCCTGAACTCTTACTGGGCTGACGGGCTGATTATTTCAACACCTTCGGGGTCAACGGGTTACTCGCTCAGTTGTGGCGGCCCTGTTCTGCTGCCTCAAACGGAAAGTTTTATTATAACGCCAATAAGCCCGCACAACCTCAACGTTAGACCCATGATTGTGATGGACAGTTGCCAGTTGGCCTTCGAGGTAGAAAGCCGGAGTGGTAATTTTTTAGCGGCACTGGATTCGCGTTCGTTTACCGTCGACACATCGGTGCGGATTAGTGTTCAGAAAGAAGCCTTTAAAGCGCGGCTGGTTAAACTCAGCGATGATAATTTTCTCAATACCCTCCGCAGTAAGCTGAATTGGGGGTGGGACATCCGTAATTGACAAGTAACTTCATTGAGTTCACCCAGGAGTATACCTTTGTACGTTAGTAGGTTTTGCTTTATCATAATTTTTACCATCCAACTCCAATAAAAGTGATAGCCCTACCGTTTCGGAATTGGTTGGCTTTGGGGTCGACTGGGTTGATTCACGCATTTAAAGAGTATGAATAACTATAAACAGCTAGTTACAGGCGCTGCGGTATTCTGTTTGCTGACCAGCTCAGTCACAGAAAGTCTGGCACAAAGACGGCCGAATCCTCGTTTTGCTCCCTATTCGTCCGTTTCATTTGGCGTTGGGACATCTACTTACTTTGGTGATTTAGCGGGCTATCGGCAACCATTAAGAACATTGACTACGTTGCCAAGATGGAATGTTGGCCTTGGGTATACACGTCAGTTTACGCCCCATTTTGCCGCCAGGGCTACCTTTACCTGGGCACGCATCACCGGGGATGATTACACGTTCAATAAAACCACTATCGAGAAGAACCTGGTTCAGTATGCCCGGAACCTTCATTTTCGAAATGATCTGAAAGAGTTCGCCGTTACCGGTATCTATAATTTTATTGTAGATGGCCGAAACTCAAACTCCCGCGCCCGGATTACCCCGTATATTTTCGGCGGCCTGGCCCTGGTAGCGCACAGCCCGGAGGCTCGTACCCCTGCTGCCCCTGATAATGGCGATTATGAAGCCCAAAAATGGGTGAAACTCCAACCGTTACATACCGAAGGACAAGGCCAGCCCGGCCGCGACAAGCCCTATTCGCTCGTTACCTTGGCGATTCCGGTGGGTTTTGGCGTTCGGTATAAGTTGAACGATAACTTTAACGTAGGCGCCGAAATAGGTTTCCGCTACGCCTTTACCGACTATCTTGACGATGTAGGCTCCGGAGCCTACGCTGACCCCGCCACCCAGCAGGGAGTCGGAACGATCATGTCGGATCGTCGATTTGAGCAAAACGCTGCCCGTTATAAAAATCCACCGGCTCGCTACGATGTGTTACGGAACATGTTTGACAACGGCACCCCCGAAATGAAAGCAGCAATTTCTGATGCCTTGACCCGACCTACGCGTAGTGATGATGGTAAGTTCAATGACGGGTATCTGTTGACCAATTTCTCGATCCATTATATCATACCCGGTAAAATTAAATGTCCGCCAACCAAGTAACCGGCAGGCGTTTAGTTATAGGGTACGTCGCTTTCTGTGTGCAAATCGGTTCAATTACCTATTTTTCCTGAGAACTGAATATGGCCCGTTGATTGCTTAAACTTATTTATGAATCAATACCATCTAAAGACAGCCCGGCTTCTCATAGCCGGGCTTTTTATCAGCCTGGGAGTACAGGCTCAAAAGATTGAGATTGGGGGTGGGCTGGGCGGTATGCTCTACAAAGGAGATGTGTCTCCGGCGCTAAATCCCCGATTTTACAGACCTGCGGCAAGCTTGTTCTTTCGTTACAACGCTACCCGTTCATTTTCGATCCGGGGTACTGGTTCTCTGGGTGGCTTACGCGGAGAGGACAAGGCCAGTCGGGACCCGTTTCAGCAGGCACGTAATTATTCATTTCGTACCAATCTCAGTGCCGTTGAAATTGATTTCGAATATAATTTTCTGAACTATAAACCACTGCCAAAGGCCAAAAACTGGACACCGTATGTGTTCGGCGGGATTGGCCTCAGCCGGTTTACCAATGCGGTAATAAAAGTTGGGGGAGTCGTTACGTATCCCGTGGGTGTTGGCATCAAATATGAAATTAAGCGGCCCTGGAGTGTAGGTGTAGAATTCGGTACGCGTTTCATGCGAAACGATTACCTCGATGGTTTAGGCGATGCCACATTCGGAAGTGCATTGACCAAAGTGGCACAGGGCAATCCAGCGCTTAAAGATAGTTACACTTATACTGCTTTTACTCTTAGTTACACATTCTACAAAATTGTCTGTCCTTAACGGATATGCGTAAAAAAGGGCTACCCAGAAGTAGCCCGTATAACTGCCCAACGCGTTTAGATCAGGGAAAATAAATTATTTACCCCCAGCATTCTCCGACTGATAAATCCTTCGCCGAACTCTGCACCAATCATGTGACCATGCTCCCGGGAGCGGGACTCCAGAAATTTCATGAAGGGCTCTCCTGAGATGTAGCTTTCCGGCTCGTTACTGGAGGGGTTAAAAAACTGACTTTTGTAAGCCTTGATCGCGGCTATCTTGCCCTGCCAATACGGCGTTATGTCGACAACAAAGTCGGGCTTTAACGAACGGTCCTGTATAAAGCTGTAAATGAACTTCGGTCGGTGGGCTTCCTGTGGCTGCCCATCTTTACCTACCGTTTTTATTTGCCGTAACCCAGCATAGAAACAGGCGTCAATCACAAGTTCCGAAGCCCGACCATGATCGGGGTGGCGGTCGTCGGGCGTATTGGTGATGACAATCTCAGGACGAAATTGACGAATGAGGGGAATGAGGGCGAGCTGGTGTTCTTCATCGTTTCGGAAAAAAGCGTCGCGGAAACCCATATTTTCCCGAGCCGACAACTGCATGATACGTGCTCCCTCGGTGGCTTCCTGCAATCGGATTTCGGGTGTACCACGGGTACCCAGTTCCCCCCGTGTCAGGTCAATGCCAGCTACAGTTTTCCCCTGCTCAATGAGCGAAAGAATGGTGCCGGCGCAACTCATTTCAATATCATCGGGGTGGGCCGCAATGGCCAGTACGTCAACGGTCATGTATATAAAATGAATGTAATGAATGCGGTTATTCCCGTAAAAAGCCCTTGAACGGCAAGTGATACCGTTAGGCCAGGTAGCTCATGCCAAAAGCAAGCGGAGGTGATTCGCTAGCTACCTAGTACTTAAGCAACCAAACCTTCGATTTGTTCCTTACTAATGTCAAAGTCCGGGATTAGCGGTTTTCTCACCGGAAACCCGTTATTTTGACAACCTAACCGTCAGTTTCCTACCCACTTAATCGATGTCTTATAAAGCACTTGCCCTGCAACTAACCTGTCAGACAATAAACTACTGCCAAAGCCGTGAAGAGGCAGAAGCCGTTATGCTTCAAACCATTGAGCGAATTGAACGTCAGATTGCCGCATCGGTTGGGATGCTTGGTCGCGATACGTTGCTGATCGTTGCGCCTGAATTTTTCCTGACCGGACCGCCCATAGATGAAACGGTAGACCAATGGCGAGAAAAAGCGGCTCTGGATATTGATGGTCGTATCTACGAAGCATTAGGGGCCATGGTACAGCGTCAGCAGATTTACTTCTCGGGTAATGTCTACGAACAGGACCCATTTTTTCCTGAAATTTACTTTCAAACCAATTTTATAATTGGCCCCAGCGGTGATGTACTCCTGCGGTACCGGCGACTGAACGCTATGTTTACCCCCACACCGCACGATGTGTGGCAGTTGTATTTAGATGCGTATGGGTACGACTCGCTGTTTCCGGTAGTGAAAACCAACATTGGCAATCTGGCTTGCCTTGCCTCCGAAGATATCCTCTTTCCGGAAGTAGCGCGGTGCCTGGCCATGCGCGGAGCTGAGATTCTCATTCATTCAACAGCTGAAATCAGCAGTCCGCTGCTTACGCAGAAAAATATTGCCAAGCAGGCAAGGGCAATTGAGAACATGGCCTATGTTGTATCCGCTAACTCGGGCGGGATAGTTGGTGGTGTGTTGCCGGGCAATACAACCGATGGAGGGTCCAGAATTATTGATCCCAGAGGTATCGTACTGGCCGAAGCGGCTCATGGAGAGAGTATCGTGGCGAATGCCGATATTGACCTGGCAGCTTTGCGCGAGTTTCGGCAACGTCCTGCCATTGGGAACCTTTTGGCTCGTCAGCGTCCGGAACTGTACACCGAAAGCTACAGCCAGCACTCCTTATTTCCCCCGAACACGCTTTTGAGTCAATCCGCCGATCGCCAGCATTTCATGCGAACACAACAGGAAGTCATCAAGAAGCTGTACAGTTAAGCGCTCACTTCATCGATTTTAGGTTTTCGTCGTCGTCGGGGTAGACGAAATAAGTTGCTGCCCGCTTCTTCAGGGGTTTGATCACCCAGGAGTACACCCCATGGGCGAAGGCTTTCAACACGGTCGAAGATCACTTTCAGGATCGCGATAGCGGGAATGGAGAGAAACATGCCGGAAACGCCCGCCAGCGCTCCTCCTATGAGTACGCCCACGATAGATACAAGCGCGTTGACCTTAACCTTTGAGGCTACAATAAGCGGGACAAGCACGTTGTTATCGATGAACTGTACCACCAGGAAAACAACGACAACACCCAGGATGACTGAAGTTTCCGGATTGTTACTAAAGGTGATGATCACCGTCAGTACTGTCGCTACCAGACCGCCAATGTAGGGCACAAGGTTCAGTATAGCTGCCATAATACCCAGCAGAATGGAGTATTGTACGCCCAGAATGAGTAAGCCGACAGAGTTAAGGGCTGCTACACAGGCTGTCTCGATCAGTAAACCCACCATGTAGCTTTGAATAACTGACTTTACTTCGCCCAATACCTCACGCACTCTTTCGGTATGTTTTTCGGCAAAAAGTACGACGACGAAATGCAGCAGCATTGTTCGATAATAGAGAAGCAAAAAGACGTAAATAGGCACCAGCGTAAGCGTTCCCAGCGGTCCCGTAATGAAACCGAGTGTATCTGGGCTTTGTAGGCTGTCGAGTGTTTGTGCCTGGGCTTTTTTCAGATATTGCTCCTGTTGTCGGTAGCTCACATTGTACTCACGCCGAACCCATCGCTTGGCATCGCTAAAAAAGTCGGCCAGGTTCTGCCGGATTTTAGGCAAGTCATCCGCAAAATCGGAGAGTTGCATCGAAAGGGTTATGGCTACACCAGCCACTATGATAATAGCCAGCAATAGGGCCAGGCTAATCGCAATAACTTTATGCATGCCCAGTCGAATCAGCCTATCCTCCACCGGCCGAAGCAAAACGGCAACTAGTCCCGACATAGCCAGAGGGACCAGGATATCCTGACCCAAATAGATTGCAGTCGTAATAATGGCTAACGAAAGCAGGGAGTGAGAAAACTGATGATAATGAGGACGTAGAGGTTCAGATGTCATGGAAGCACGAATGGTAAGCCAGTGTGTGAATGAATACACGCAACTAAGAATTGTGTTGCATAAAGTCTCAACATTCCATCGTCTATTTTGTTTGTTGGGGGAAAGCCTGACAGCTATCTTCCCAATAACTGACCGTCTTTCACCAAACTTCCTGTATTTTTGCGGTTTGTTTATTTATGACTACGAGCATTCGCGATATCGCATACCAGCTAAGACAGGGGAAACTCATTGCCATTGCCGACGAAACGGGCTGGTCTGTTGTGGCCGATCCCGTCAACGAAGCCGCCGTTGCGGAGTTGTTAACCCTGAAATCGGTTATGCCCGCTGCTCTGCAACCAACGGTTATCATTCAGAATACCGACCAATTGGGGTTATACGTTGCCAAGGTTCCGGATGTGGCATATGATCTGGTTGAATTTGCCGAGAATCCGTTAACCGTCGTTTACGATCAGGGTAAGAATGTTGCCGCATTAATGTGGCAATCGGCAGGTAGTCAGCAAACGGGTCAGCCTATGGGCGAAATAGCTGTTCGGCGGGCGCTAAACATGGAGTTACAACGACTGATCGGTAGTTTTGGGCGAGGACTGTTATCCATTCCTTTGGAATCACTGATACTACCGTCGGCTGCCGAAACGCTCATTGTGGAACGATTTGGAACCCTCCCCGGCATGCCCAAACGGCCGCGCATTATGCGATTGGCCGTTAATGGGGAAGTTAGTTTTATAAGAAAATAAGTCGCGGTCTTTAGTCGATGGTTCGGGAAGGTTCTTTTCCAAACGAATGGCTAATATCTGTCGACCAGCAATCTGTACATGAATTTCAGCGACACCTTATATAAAAATCCGGTTTTTGATGTTATTTCTCAACAGGCGGACAGGCTTGGTTTGCAGACTTACGTCATTGGCGGATTTGTGCGGGACTTAATTTTAGGACGTCCCTCGAAGGATATTGACGTAGTCTGTATTGGGAGCGGTATTTCACTGGCGGAGTCCGTTGGCAAGGCACTAGACGCGCACGTAGTGGTATTCCCGAACTTCGGTACGGCTATGCTGCGGTCCGTGCAGGGTGATGAAGAATGGGAGGTTGAGTTTGTAGGTGCCCGGAAAGAGTCGTACCGAAGCGAATCCCGCAAGCCCATCGTTGAAGATGGTAGTCTGGAAGACGATCAGAATCGTAGGGACTTCACCATCAATGCCATGGGGATAAGCCTCAACAAGAGTAGTTTTGGCGACCTTCTCGACCCGTTTGATGGGCTAAAAGACCTGAAGAAAAAAATAATCCGTACACCCTTAAACCCGGATATTACTTTCTCCGACGACCCCCTGCGGATGATGCGGGCGATTCGCTTTGCCTCGCAATTGACTTTCGATATTGAGCCGGATACGTTCGATGCCATTGTTCGCATGAACGAGCGCATTGACATCGTCTCGCGCGAACGTGTAACCGATGAGTTGAATAAAATTATTCTATCGCCTATTCCTTCCTATGGCTTCAAGCTGCTGTATCATGCAGGCTTACTGGACCGGATTTTTCCTGAACTGGTAGCGCTGAAAGGGGTCGAAACCATCGAAGGGAAAGGCCATAAGGATAATTTTTACCACACACTTCAGGTGCTCGATAACATCGCCAACCGGGCCGATCGGAATCAATATCCTGGCGAAGCTGAAAACGAACTTTGGCTGCGGTGGGCGGCTTTGTTGCACGACATTGCCAAACCTGCTACCAAGCGTTTCGATCAAAAGGTTGGCTGGACATTTCATGGGCACGAAGATCTGGGTGCACGTTGGGTACCCGGCATTTTTCGAACTATGAAACTGCCTCTGAACGAGCATATGCGATTTGTACAGAAACTTGTACGCCTGCACTTACGGCCTATTGCCCTGACCAAGGAGCAAATTACAGACTCGGCGCTGCGCCGGCTTCTGGTCGATGCCGGTGATGACCTGGAAGGACTTATGGCACTTTGCCGGGCTGATATTACCTCAAAGAATTATGAGCGTGTGCAAAAACACCTTCGTAATTTTGATCGGGTTGAGCGGAAGCTGCATGACCTCGAAGAGCGGGATAAACTGCGGAGCTTTCAGCCCGTCATAACGGGGGAGTTAATTATGGAAACGTTTGGCTTGCCCCCGTCGAAGGAGGTTGGCGAAATTAAAACGGTGCTCCGTGAAGCAATTCTGGACGGCGTTGTGCCTAATTCGCTCGGGGCTGCTTATCCTTTTTTACTCGAAGAAGGGCGTAAACGTGGCCTGACACCTGCTAAATAGATGTATAACATAACAGTTAATTTAATCTTATGGAGAATAACAATACCAGCTTTCGGCGCTTCTTTGGTGCATCACTCACCATTCTCGGTGTAGTTGTCGTACTTTTTGCCCTGGTGGCTTTTCTATCCGAGGGGAAGCCTGTCTTGGGCCTTCATGTTTCTAAAGCTGAGTCGGCCGCTCCCTTTATCGTTGGCATGATTTTCCTTGTTACGGGCGTCAATCTCGTACGCGAATCGTAGCCATGCAGGCCGTATCAGCGTGATGTATTACAAAATATATCACACATTATTTTGACTGCTTTGCCGTCAACAGCCATTCGTAGGTATTCATGGGTTGCGGTAAGCCGTCGGGCTTTATTTGCAAGTACATCAGGTGGAGGTGTGTAGGGGAGCGAGTTTTGTAGGCATTAAAACCGCTACGGCCCATTTCGGCGAGTTTCTCACCGGCACTTACCCATTGGCCCGGTGTTACTTCTACCTCGCTATTGTGTGCGTAATAAAATAAGCCGTGTAGGTTGGGGTCATAGACCCATATCCAGTTACCGCCCCGGTATTCAGAGCCGGGTTTCCAGGCCGTTTCAATCGCCAGCACGAGCCCTCGGCTCATGGCTAGAATATCTACCGGTTTGCCCGTCCGATCATCAATGTTATCCTGATTGCGGTCGCTGATGAAAATATCCTGGGCTGGGTGGCTACCGCGTACTGTATAGTCGAACAGATCAAACCCATTGCTCCGGTAACCTTCCCCGTGTGTTCCGCCAATGGCACTGACGCTGTAACCTCGTATCGGAAAGTTGAAATACTGACTTGTCTTGCGCAGGCTATCCCGTTGAATAGAGTCCTGCCTGTAGCTTTCCATGCTGTGGAAACGTGTTTGCAAACCACGCATAATATAGCTAAATTGCTTACGGGCTGAATCAGGCGTGATGCTTTGCTCCCGAATTTGTGTGTACAGGGTCTGAAATTGCTGGCAATATGAATAAATAGTAGGACTAGCGGAGTCGCTACTAACTATCTGCGATGAAGCTACATTAAGCCCCCCGATCAGTAATGCCCCAATAATACCCACTACCCGCATGAATGAAGTTACATCAATGTTCACTCTAGTTGTATCCAATTGAAGCAGTAAAAATAGGGAAAGTAGCGCGACAGCATTGTAAAAATACAGTACAGTGAATAACCTGATTCATTTTTTCGACTACCCTAAGTAGGTAAGTGCCTGTAAATAAGTCCCATATGCCTGATTTTTTTAGACGGGAGATTTACAGTCAGGATTCGCTTAAAGTTGAAAATTTGCTAAAAGAAGGTTAGGTCTTCGGACTTAACGCTCATCGGATAATTTTCTAAGGGGCCGTAAACTTGCTTACAGCACATGTTTGACCGGAAAGCAGGCGAATTGTGGTTATAAACATCCTTGTACGCTTAAGTAGTTATCTTGTATATAAATACACAGAAGATACCGGTGGTAAATTTTTTTTAAAGTATATCGTAAAATCTTACAAATACATTTGGAAATCAAATTTATTGTACCGTCCTTCGCCTAAATTTAAAATAGCAATGCAAACAGGAACTGTAAAATTCTTTAATGAAACCAAAGGGTTTGGTTTTATTAAACCCGATGACGGTGGCGAAGACATTTTTGTACACGCTTCCGGTCTCATCGACCAAATCCGTGAAAACGACAAAGTTAAATTCAATGTCGAACGCGGTAAGAAAGGCTTAAACGCCGTAAACGTCGAAATGGCTTAATCGTAAGATATACCAAGACAACCGTTGTAAAAAACATGCCAATTGGCATGTTTTTTTTTGCCCTGTCGGTTCCGGAAGCCATTTTTGTAGAACCTTTTCGTTTTGCCATGAGCTTGTCCACTATTCATTTTAATTAGGCTCCACGAGCCGAGCCAAGGCTCAGAGCGAAAGGAAAAGGCTACTTCGTTTTAGTATGACCCAATCGATTGACCAACGCGTTGCCGCCCGGCTTAACCTACACCTTAAATCAGTAGCCGCCACTATTGAACTACTCAACGGCGGAGCCACAGTCCCTTTTATTGCCCGCTACCGGAAGGAACAGACCGCATCTAACGGAAACCCTCTTGATGAAGTCCAAATCGGCCAGATTAAGGACACCTGCCAAAAGATTATCGAACTGGATAAACGGCGGGAAGCCGTAATCAAGTCTATTGATGAGCAAGGAAAACTCACACCCGACCTGCGCCGTAAACTGGAAACGACGGACTCGCTTACCGATCTGGAAGATCTTTATCTGCCTTTTCGCCAAAAGCGTAAAACACGTGCTACCATGGCTATTGAGCGTGGTCTGGAGCCACTTGCCAATATAATCCTGGCCCAGCGGGAGGCTTCTCTCGACCGGCTTGTTCAGCGGTACCTTTCCGATGCCGTTGCCACTGCCGCCGATGCTTTGCAGGGTGCCCGTGATATTCTGGCTGAGCACATCAGCGAAAACGTCGACGCTCGACAGCGCATTCGTAATCTTTTTGAGCGAGAGGCTATCATTCGTTCTACCGTCAAAAAAGGCAAAGAAACAGAGGGTGTGAAGTATAGAGACTACTTCGACTTTGCCGAACCCCTCCGCCGGGTGCCCTCTCACCGCTTACTGGCCTTACGCCGGGGGGAAACCGAAGGCTTCCTGTCTGTAAGTATCGGACCTGATGAAGAGGCCGCAATTGAACGGCTCGAACGGCAGTTTGTTGCCGAACGCTCCGGTACGCCTGCTTGTAAGGAGCAGATGGCTCTGGCAATTCGTGATGGATACAAGCGTCTATTGAAGCCTTCGCTCGAAACAGAGTTCGCTAATATGTCGAAAGGGAAAGCGGATCATGAAGCTATTCGGATTTTTGCCGATAACCTGCGCCAGTTATTGCTTAGTGCGCCCCTGGGCCAGAAACGTGTTCTGGCCATAGATCCCGGTTTTCGTACCGGTTGTAAAACGGTTTGCCTCAATGCGCAGGGGAATCTTCTGGCTGACACGGTTTTGTATTTGTCGCATTCGGAAGCCCAGCGGCAACAAGCTATACAAACCGTTCAAAAACTGGTGACTCAACATAAGATTGACGCTATTGCCATTGGTAACGGTACTGCCGGACGTGAAACGGAAGAGTTCATCCAATCCCTTAAACTCGATAAACCCGTTTTTATCGTCAGTGAGCAGGGGGCCTCTATTTATTCGGCCTCCGAGGTAGCACGCGAAGAGTTTCCTGACCATGATGTAACTGTTCGTGGTGCTGTCAGCATTGGCCGGCGATTGATGGACCCACTGGCCGAATTGGTAAAAATCGACCCCAAATCCATCGGTGTAGGCCAATACCAGCACGACGTCGACCAAACAGACTTAAAGACTAGTCTGGATACCGTTGTCGAGAGCTGCGTAAACCAGGTTGGTGTTTCCCTCAATACAGCCAGCGCTTATTTGCTGCGGTATGTGTCTGGTTTAGGGCCGCAACTGGCCGGAAACATCGTGGCTTACCGAGCGGCTAATGGGGCATTTTCTTCCCGCGATCAGCTCAAAAAGGTGCCTCGCTTAGGACCAAAAGCTTTTGAACAGTGCGCGGGATTTTTACGTATCGAAGGGGCTAAGAATCCTTTAGACAATAGTGCGGTTCACCCCGAAAGGTATACCGTTGTGGAGCGAATGGCTGAAGAGGTTGGTAGTCGTGTGGAAGATCTGATCGCCCGGCCGGACTTACGCCAGCAAATAAAAATTGAGAAGTATGTAACGAATGACGTTGGTTTACCAACGCTGCGCGATATTCTGGCGGAGCTTGCCAAGCCCGGTCGCGACCCACGGGAACAGCTTTCGGTCTTTGATTATGATGCCCGTGTTCGAACCGTCGATGATTTACACGAAGGTATGGTATTGCCTGGCGTTGTGACAAACATTACTGCCTTCGGGGCCTTTGTCGACATTGGTGTAAAGCAAGATGGTTTGGTTCATATTTCACAGTTGGCCAATCATTTTGTTTCCGACCCAAATACTGTTGTTAAAGTTTACCAGAAAGTAAGTGTTAAAGTGATGGAGGTCGATAAGGCTCGTAAACGGATTGCATTATCTATGAAAATTTAATAGGTTGCAATAGTCTACTAAATCGTGTCGTTAAACCATAGTTTACCTTGACCCTAACCAATTCTGTATGCAACAACGCTGGTCTCGGGCCATTTTGCGTCCCGTACTGCTGAGTACCTGTTTATTGTCGCTACTTACGGCTTGTAATGCACTCCGCTCCTCTGGCCCGTCCGTTAGCCGTCGCCCATCTTCATCGCGTACCGTTGCCAACCGAACGCCAACGGGTAAAACACCATCCCGTCCCCCGGCTAAATCGGCCGGTAAGGTAGTCGATAGTCGCACCTACGAAAACCGGTACGTACCCGAAGTGGTCAAAATTGCCCGAACCTATACGGGAACGCCCTATCGCTCTGGAGGAAACACGACGGATGGCATTGACTGCTCCGGGCTGGTCTATGCCGTTTTTAACACTGTTGGTTTAAAAATGCCCCGTATTTCCTGGCAGCAGTCGGAAGTGGGGCGCGAAGTGGAAGTTGCCGAGATCTTACCGGGGGATTTAATCTTCTTTGTTCCTGATAAGGGTCAGGCCGGTTATGTATCACATACGGGCATTGTGACTGAAGTAAATGGAGTTCAGAATATCCGTTTTATTCACGCGTCTTCATCGCGGGGTGTTCGGGAGGATAATCTTTATACCGATTACTTTAAAGGGCGGTTTGTGAAGGCACTACGTCCATTTTGATACTGTCTACCAACAAAAAAGCGCTCCTTAAGAGCGCTTTTTTGTTGGTAGACAGTGATTAAACCGTTGGCTGTGTGCTGTTGATGAGTTCTTCCCAATGGGCTCGATCTTTATTCTTTAGCTTCATCTCCAGACTCAATGCCTCATTTCTCGTGTCAAATGACTGGGAGAATCGGACTTCCCAAGGCTTTCCGCCAGCGGTATTCGGATTTGTTTTAGCATTGTGTTGCCACAAGGCTATTTTCAGATCTTTGGCCTGGCCAATAAAATACTGGTCAGTGGTTGGACTATATATAATATATACTGTGTGCATGTGGGTGTCGGAAGTATTACCAAAACTACGCAATTGGTAATACAAAACAAATCTTGTCTAAACGTGGGTAGCCACTTGGCCGAAGATTCAAAAAAAAGCGACTTTCTAGTTGTGAAACGTAGTTTTTTTTCTCACCTTTGCATCCACAAAACGCACAATAGCGGTTTAATGGGGGATTAGCTCAGCTGGCTAGAGCGCTTCCATGGCATGGAAGAGGTCATCGGTTCGACTCCGATATTCTCCACAGTACTTTTTTGAAAGCTGCTTCTAATAAGAGCAGCTTTTCTGTTTCACGGTAATCTAAAAAGCAAACCCCCGGTCATTGGCTGATCGGGGGTTTGTTTTATGCTACTTGATGAACTATTGCTCAAGCATTTCGGCATCAGCCAGAATGTAGTTCAATTCGTAGATATTATCGGCATTCAGTTTGAGCGTGCCACGAAAAGTACGGCGCTCATCCGTTTTGAATTTTTTGCCTGACTTTTTAAATTTCAACGACACGACCGATTCTGGTCCTGCACCGCCACAAAAGAAGCAGGCGCTATATGGAAAGGCCGACAATACATATATGTTCGATTCCAGGTCAACGGGTAGTACATAGCCCGTCAGATCAACAACTTTACCGTTTAACTTCTGGATACCTTGTCCAAATGTTGGATAAAGCATGTAAACAGACTCTTCTGCATACCACTTTTTCTTGAAGGTAACATCGCGGAGAACCTCCCACGAAAGTTTTACCGGTTCAGCAGCCACTGAAGTCGGTATGCCTGGCTTAACCCGGTCTGTAGAGGGCAGTGCCGGACGAAAGGCCGGAGCCACAAGCGATACAAGTAATAAGGCAATTAGTAAACGAGCCATGTTATGGGAAGACTTAAGCGATGAGAAACGATGGTAAAAATACAAAAAAGATTACTTTTACTAACTCATTTTGGCATCGACTACGCTACTCGTGTCTGATACTCGCATCGATAACACAAAAGATGGCTCGGTAATTCCCGTTCGGTTTACCCGCTTGTACTTAACCCTGCTCATCATTCTCGCCGTATTACTAACGGTAGGGCAGGGGCTTACGCAATGGCGGCTCCGTGCCGTGCAGGATGAACTATGGGTGATCCGGTATGCCGCCTTACAGCGGCATCAAAGCCAGCAGATTGTTAAACAGGTTCTTCAAATAGCAGACCCGGGCGAAAAAGAAAACTTTTCTGAAAACGTGACCGCCTTAAGGCAGGTATTTCCCGTTTTTGAGCGGTATCACATACAAGTCCGTAGAGGTGAAGCAGACTATCCGCGAGTGTCGATAAAAAACTCCGATACGGTGCAGCGGCTCTACGAGGGTATTCGACCGGAATTTGAAGCTTTTCGTAAAAGTGCGCATCAATTAATGCGCTTGCAGGATTTCGAGGCCGTAAAGCAACCCGGTATTCAGGCGAGCATAAAATTGATACTGGCGAATGAAAAACCATTCCTGGAGGAAATGGACCATATCGTGCGCGAGTACAATGGAGAGTTGAGAGCTAAGTTAACAACACTTCAGTCGATAGAGTTATATCTCTATATATTTACAGTAGTAGTTCTGATTGGTATAGGTTTCCTGATTTTCAGGCCAGCGGCTAAAAAGCTTCGGCAGACGTTCGCTCAGCTCGTTGAAGCGGAAAGCCAAACGACGGCTGCCAACAAAAAATTGATGAACGCGAATCGATCTTTAAAGGAAACTCGTCAAAAATTATTTGAGGCTACCAAACTTCAATACCAAAAAGAGATTGATGAGCAAAAGCTTAGAACCTCCTATCTGATTGCCGGTCAGGAAGAAGAGCGCAAACGTCTGTCACGCGAACTGCATGATGGACTAGGGCAAATGCTGACGGCTATCAAGCTTCAAATTGAAGGACTTGAAGCTACTTTAGCCAGAACGACTCCCACAGACGCTGCAGGAACGACTCCCCATTCAAAAAATTTAAAGACGTTAAAAACATTGGTTACCCAAACAATTCAGGAAACGAGGACTATCTCTAATAACTTGATGCCCAGCGTTCTTAGCGATTTTGGGGTGATACCGGCTATAAAAATGATTGCCGAACAGGACAGAAGTGAATCGCTGGACGTAACGTTCGAAACCAACTTTGCGCCTGAGATGTCCCGTTTAAATAAAAACGTGGAAATAATGTTGTATCGGGTTACGCAGGAAGCTGTAAGTAATGCTATTCGACACGGTAAACCATCTCATATTCATATTGAGCTGAATGATCGGGGTACGACCCTACAACTGGTTATAGCAGACAACGGGCAAGGCTTTAAAATTCCCCGAAAAAACCCCGAAAATGGTCAATCATCGATAAAAAAATCAGAAATAAATGATGATACTTCCCCTGTTTTAGAACTACGCCCCCCTTCGCAAGGTTTACAAAACATACAGGAACGAACAAAACTGCTTAACGGCAAATTCAAACTCCAATCTGTACTCGGTAAAGGCACCAAAATACAGATAAGTATCCCTTATAAAACGCATTTTGCGCCCCATGACACCTACTAGATTAATGTTGGTGGACGATCACTCAATCGTTCGTGACGGTATTCGACTATTGCTCGAACAAGCCGATGGATTAGAAATTATTGACGAAGCCAATGACGGCGAAGAAGCACTCGACAAACTTAAGGTGCTTCAGCCTGATCCTAGTCTTTTGCCTGACCTGATTTTGATGGATATTTCGCTTCCAGGCATGTCAGGTATTCAAACGACTCAGGTAGTTAGTCGTCTATATAAGAATGTACGGGTGCTTATGCTCTCCATGCATAACAATGAAGACTACATCCTAAAATCGGTAGAGGCTGGAGCCTATGGCTATATTCTGAAGGATTCATCGTCCGATGAAATGATAAAAGCCATTCGTACCATTGCCGCCGGCGAAAAATATTACAGTTCTCCGGTAGCCTCAATTATTTTGAGTGGCTATATGCAGCAACTCAAGAAAGGGGACCGTCATGGTCGGGCCGAGCGGCAATCCAAGCTATCAAATAAAGAGAAAGAAATACTTCAATTTCTGGTCGACGGCATGAGCAGCCGCGAAATTGCCGAAAAACTTCAGCTTAGTGTTCGAACGGTAGATAACCACCGAGCCAACATGATGCGCAGACTGCAAGTGCGCAACGCGGCTGAACTGGTTAGAATGGCTGTTGAAGACAAACTGATTTAAAGTCTGAAGACCCTTATGCAGACTATTGCGAACTCGAAAAATGTTCTTTAGGTTTGCTTATTAAACCGGCCTGAACGCCGGTTTTCCCTTATTAAGGTACTATATTAACCAGATAGACTTTATTGACTAATAAAACCACTCACTTATGTCACTTCGTTTAGGAGATATTGCCCCTGATTTTGAGGCCGACACAACACAAGGCCATATACACTTTCATGAATGGTTAGGTAATTCCTGGGGTATGCTGTTTTCGCACCCAGCCGATTTTACACCTGTTTGCACCACCGAGTTAGGCAGAACTGCGTTACTAAAGGACGAGTTTGGGAAACGTAACGTGAAAGTGATTGCGGTATCGGTTGATGACCTGGAATCCCATAATCGCTGGACGCCCGATATCAAAGACGTGACGGGTTCGGAGGTTAACTTCCCGATCATTGCGGACCCTGACCGCGTTGTAGCTACGCTTTATGACATGATTCACCCCAATGCCAGCGAGAAAGCAACCGTACGCTCTGTGTTTGTCATTGGACCAGACAAAAAAGTCAAACTGACGCTTACTTATCCGGCCTCGACTGGGCGGAATTTCAATGAATTGATCCGGGTGATTGATTCGTTACAGCTAACGGCTGATTATCAGGTTGCTACGCCGGCTGATTGGCAGGAGGGTGACGATGTGATTGTAACGCCGGCTGTAACAAACGATCAACTAGAGTCTAAGTTTCCAAAGGGGGTGACGTTCGTAAAGCCTTACCTACGAACTACACCTCAGCCAAATAAGTAAAAGCTGATAATCCTTACATTAAAAACCCGTTTTGCCTGGTACCAGGCAAAACGGGTTTTTAATGTAAGGATATAACTGGAAGGACTGTTTACTCACAATATTCGACTTACTCGATAGTGATAAAACCTTCCTATTCATTGCTGAGTTAGAAGTATGTTACTAATTCAAACACTTAGCGTTATGGCAAAGCAAAAAAACGACAATCCGGAACACACAGAAGGACCAGTTGCAACAGCGATTGAAGAGCAAACCGCCAAACTACCATCTGATCTGTTTTTATGGGCTGCTTTAGGCTCTATGGGCGTTTCGCTCTATTTGCAATCCACAAATAAGCGGGATCGGAGCTTATTCGTAGGGCAGTGGGCGGCTCCCTTCTTATTACTTGGCCTATACAACAAACTGGTTAAGCTGGAAGGCCACGATTAATTTGTTTAGTTGATAAATAGTCAAAGAAGCCCTCCGCGCAAGTAGAGGGCTTCTTTATGTTCAGGATGTTCACCGCTAAAACTGTATTTTTGAGGTATTAATTAACTAGATGCATGAAAAACCGAGTTCTTTTCAATCTCATTGCTCGACGCTATGGCCTTTGGATTGCAGGAATTCTGTTGGTATTGATCACAATTTGGGTAGTCAAATGGCGTCGGCCGGATAATTTGGACTGGCAATTTATTCAGGCGTTCGGTATTCGGTTACCCATGCGCTATGGTATTCATGGTATCGATGTTTCACGTCATAATGACCGCATTGACTGGGCAAAGGTCCGAAAGATGGAAGCGTATGGCGTTCGGCTACAGTTTGTCTTTATAAAAGCGACAGAGGGGGCCACTTTGGCCGATAAACATTTCAAAAAGAACTGGCGGGAAGCTAAGAAATCAGCTCTTCGGCGGGGAGCTTATCATTTTTACCATCCCACCCGCGATCCGCTTAAGCAAGCCAATAACTTTATTCGAAATGTAGAACTGAGCGAAGGCGATTTTGCCCCGGTCGTCGACTTTGAAGTGGTCAATGGCCAAAGTGACGAAACCATCGTGAATGGATTGCGCTTGTGGCTCCAAACGATCGAAGAACATTATCAGGCTCGGCCAATCATATACACCAATGGCAATCTATATCGACGATACATCAAGGGCAATCTGGATGATTACCCCCTCTGGATCGCCGACTATTCTGCCAGTCATTTACGCAGTTACAACCCGGATAAACTGTACCTCTGGCAACATAATCAGAGTGGATTAGTGCAGGGCATTCGTGGTCAGGTAGACTTTAATGTATTTGTTATGGACGAGAATCGGATGAGTGAGATATGCCTATAAATGCCTCTGAACGAATTAGTTAGACGGTTACTTTTGTCAACTCAGCCGGGCTTGCCAGCCAGTCTTTGGCTTTTTCGCCGAAAGCCTTCATGTGCGGCATCTGGCTGTGTGCCAGCAGACCAGCCTCGTCGTCCCAGCGTTCGTGCATGATAAAGCGTTCCGGGTGCTCGGTGCTTTGGTATAACTCATAAAGCTGGCAGGCTGCTTCCGTTCTTACTTCCTGAACGAGTTCATGCAGGGCATTTTTAAGACGGCTTTCGGCACCAGGCCGAGCGGTTATAGTAGCGAATACTAAAAGAGGCATTTTATTGGATGTTTAGAACTGGGTAAAAAAATCAAGTGATTCACAAAGTTACTCCTGCCAGATTTCCCAGGCTTTTTCGGCCTGAAGTTCGAGCATGCGCAATCCATTATGAACAGCTGCACCATGCTGGCGGCCAAGTCGCATAAAGGTTGTTTCGGCAGGATTGTACACCAGATCATAAAGCATATGTCGTTCGGTTAGCTGGGTATAGGGAATGGCAGGTGCTGCATCGATATGGGGATATGTACCAACTGGGGAGCCGTTAATAATCAATTCGTAATCAGTCAATATTTCCGGGAGGTCATCATAGGTCAGGGTATTGGCTGCTTTCGTACGCGACACATATTGGAAGGAGATACCCAGATCGGTTAAGGCAACCGTTACGGCTTTTGAAGCTCCACCTGTACCCAAAACCAAAGCCTGTAAACCTTCTGTATTGCGCGTGAGGGTAGTAAGCCAGTCGGTCAGTGATTGCCGAAAGCCATAATAATCCGAATTATAGCCTGTTCGCGAGCCATCGGCTTCAAACTTGATAACATTAACCGCCCCAATTTTTTCGGCTGATGGATCTACCCGGTTTAAGTAAGTTAGAACGGCCTGTTTATGCGGAATAGTAACGTTTAAGCCCCGTAGACCGGGTGTGGCAAGCAAATCAGGTAAAGCCGAAATATCCGGCATTTCGAATAGCTCATACTGGCTGTCTAAAATATTTTCACGGATAAACTTTTCAGTGAAGTACCGTTTTGAAAAGGAGTGCGTGAGTGGAAAGCCGATCAGGCCGTAACGATTCATGGGAATTGATTTAAAAAGACTATGCCACCGCAAAAGCAATGGCATAGCTGAATAAAGGACAGTAAAGCGGAATCTTACCGCATTTTTTTCTTAACGAACTCGAAAATAATCGGGAGTATGGATAGGCCAACAATGCCAAATACGACTAATTCAAAGTTCTTCTGAACTACGGGAAAGTTGCCAAAGAAATAACCCAACAACGAGATGCTGGTTACCCACAGAATGGCCCCAATGACACAGAATTTGATGTACGTACTGTAACTCATGCTACCGGCACCGGCAACAAAAGGAGCAATTGTGCGCACGATGGGAATAAATCGGGCTATAATGACAGTGCGTCCGCCATATTTGGCATAAAACTTCTCCGTTTCAGCAATGTATTCCCGCTTGAAGAATAAAATTCGCTCGCGGGACTTAATTCTCGTTCCTAAGAATTTACCCACAAAGTAATTGACATTGTCTCCCAGAAGAGCAGCTACGATGAGAAGTGGGATAATAACCCAAACGCTAAGTTCATTGGTGGGGCGAGCCGCCAGCGCACCGGCGGCAAACAACAGCGAATCGCCGGGTAGCAACGGCATAAAAATAAGGCCCGTCTCCGTAAAGATGATCAGGAAGAGAATGGCGTATAGCAACACGCCATATTCGTTTGCCCACAAATCGAGATAACGGTCGAGATGAAGCAAAAAATCAAGTAACGATTTTATAATGTCCATGTAAAAGGAGTTGTGAGCTAACATCCAGACGTGCCGTAGCGAGCAGATGAATGCAATTCGCTGGCTTGAGTCAAGGTGGTTATTCCTTATCTAAAAAATGAGAAAAGGTATCTCCACGAAGCCCTAACCGGATCGTTTCCAGAGGGATCACTTCATGAGGGGCAATGTTCCCGAGGTTGACATTGGCACCAAGGAGCTTGACGAACCAAACCTGCTGCTCTTTCTGTGGGGCCTCCCATAGGATGCTCTCAAAAGGCACTTGGGTCAAAATTTCTTCGACCAGACCTTGGCGAACTTCACCGCTGGATCGGAATAAACCAACTGTACCACCTTCACGGGCTTCGCCAATAACTTTCCAAGCTCCTGCCTCAAGTTCGGCTTTCATCAGTTGGATCCATTTGTATGGAGGTATGATCTTTGCTTCATCTTTTGACCCCACCTCCGATAAAACAGTGACCTGAGTGGCTAGTTTGCGGATGTATTCGCACTTATCATCCTGAGTCATGTCAATCGACCCATCAGATACCTCAGCATAATTCATCTCATACCGATCCAGTAGCTTTCGGTATTCATCGAATTGCTTTCGTACCACAAAAGCTTCGAATAATGTCCCGCCAAAATAGACAGGGATACCGGCTTCCCGGTAAATAGCCAGCTTTTCTTTGAGTTTAGGTGTAACGAATGAAGTTGCCCAACCTAACTTAACGATATCTGTATGATCAGCAGAGACAGATAGAAAATCCTCTACTTCCCGAAGGCTTAACCCTTTATCCATAACCATTGTCAAACCACTTTGACGGGGTTTCAGGGCTCGTTCGGGTATTTGCGTAAGCGTATAATTCATGTGACGTATTTTCGTAGGCGCATTAAAAACGCCCAAAAGTAGTACAACTCTTGAAAAACTCCCAATAAAGTACAGATATTATAGCACCTTTCGGACGTTTGACTTAGTTAAATGCTATTTTTGCCTATTATGAACGAAATTACAAACCCTCGTTTGGAGTTCTTTCGCTCCAAAATTGGAGAAAGTATGAACGATAGCCCATCACCCTTAGGCAAGTGGTTGAACGGCAGGATCAAAGCAGCAGACTATGGCCGGTTAGTAGCCGACTTTGAAGTACGTGAAGAGATGACGAATCCGGCAGGTGTGCTGCATGGGGGCGCTGCATCGGCTATTCTGGATGATCTGATAGGGGCTATGGTTTATTCCCTTGGCCGCGAGTATGCTTACACATCAATCAATTTAACTGTTGACTTTCTTCATGCTGCTCGTCTGGGAGATATTGTTACTGCAACTGCTGCATTGATCCGGGCAGGAAAAAATATAATCCATTGTGAGGGGCAAATTGTAGCATTTAGCGGTAAGATTATCGCTAAATGTGCTACTAATCTGATTCAAACATCTATCAGAGTAGGAATCAACGAGTAGAAGGGCGTTCGAACTTGTCAAACGTAATTACATTTCTAGCGAATCCGGACCGTTAATACCACGCTTGTATATAGATGGCAAAGGCGGATGGAAGGTGTTCTGACCGCATCTTCCGGACGATACTACTGCTTGCGTTCACAACTAGTTTGACGTAACGTCTGAATTAAAAACTTTTCTATTTTAAGATAAATAATTGATTGAGTGGTTCTAAAAAATCTTTTTAAAGTAACTGACTTAAGCTTTGATTAAAACCGGAAGAGAGATTCCTAAGGGTTTTGCTCACTATACAGAGTATTTGTACCATCATCATCATGTAATTGTCTTTGAGTTAAAGGATGGAAAGTAGTTCAAGGTAAATATATATACTAATGTACTTGCCTTTAGAGGTCCATAGCTCGTGTAGTCTCAAAACAGGTTTAACTATTTTACAAAACTTGTCAGAACGAAAACCAGTAACTTTCAGACTCAGGACAAAGACGGCTATGGTTTTTTAATTAAGAATTGCAGACTGACCCGTCTGAATATTGCCTGGTAGAATTACGATAATAGTAGTAATCGGAGAAGAAATAATAAAATGTCATGGTTTTGGCCTTTGTTTCAGACCATATGTAAGAATTGTTTTTTTATCCTAGTATTCTTCCTATTATTGACAAACAATAAAAAGTTCAGCAGTTTTTGAACACAATGTCAACGAATGAGTAATATTGTGGTAAAGTAAACTGATTTTGGATTGTTGAGCCTAAACACCCGATTTAATAGCGTTATGAGTCAATTTACTATTTATTACGTGGTAGCAGCTTTTGAAAAAAAAGTCGAATGGTGAATTGATTTTTGCAATTCAGTCTTAACATTGCAGAAAAAAGGTGGATTGTTGGGACATTAACTGATTTTGTTCAGCGAATGACCTATATGGCCGGTCAAATTTGTTGACCTCAAGCTAAGGATAATGGCGTTTTTCAGATAGCCTGATGAAAAAAAGTTACTTCTGAAAAACATTTGTGTCGGAAGTTAGTCATAGATGTGATTATAAATTATTTAACATCACTCACAATGACTGATTTTCAGAACAAGACTTAAAAATCCACTGGGCTGGTGGATTGGCCGTTGCCTAAATTTCCATAGCCATATTTGGAAGATTAAAAGTTTAGTCGGAAACATTGCGTCAAATTAACCCAATAAATATGCGAACATTTATCCAACAACACCCCATGAGGATGCTGGCTGGACTCGTGTTGCTAAGTTTTGCAATACCTTCTGTTAGCCTTGCTCAACAGGCTGACACAGTCCGGGTTCAACCCGCAACAGTAAGTCCATCAACAACTGCCCCCAGGGGCAACTACGAGCGCGAGAAGATCTATCGCCTTGGTAAAGGTGTTTACACCGATACTCTCAAACGAAGCGACTTCAAAGCGCAGGCTAGTGATGTTGCTGAGCTAGACGACTGCGATACAACCTTTCAAACGTTTATCTTAGTACGGCGTCAATCTCCCTGGCGGGTAGGTCTTTTTGCAGGGCCTAATTTTGCCTATTGTGGTACATGGGAGAATACTTTTGGCCCTAACAAGCGTGATAAAACGCTTTATAACGGTGCTGGTTTCAACCTTACGGCTAACATAGATTACTTTTTGACCCCAGCTACCCGTCGACTCCGTTTTGGTATCGGTGCAGCTTTTGGGTATCAAAACTATATTACCCGGAGTGTTTATCGGGACTACTTGTACGGCCTGGCTAACGCACGGGGCTTTACGAATGATCAGGTAACCATTCGTCAGCGGGCATCGGAAGATATGTTCCTAACGGTTGGACCTGTTCTCACCTTTACGCTGGCACGCAGCCGTCGCAATCCAGACGCAACGACTTTCATCGAGTTAGGTGCTCGTGGTGGTCTATTCCGTACAGAAGCGGCAACGATCACCGCGTTCACTCCGTCGACAATTACACTGCCAAACGGTGTTCCTTCATTTGTTGAAGGCGGTGGCTTGATCCGGTCGGTTAACCCAAGTTCGCGTCTTTATCATTTAGGTGCGTTAGGGTCTGCTGCTATCTTCTTCCCATTGCGTAACAACTGGAATATCGGTATTCAGGGACAAGGATTTATCACTCAGCTGAATTACCTGATTATCAATGGTGTTGATGACCAGCTGTATGAATTTAAGCGTAAACACGGTGGGTTCAGTGCAGGTATTGCGCTTCGGAAAGGGTTCGTTCAAAAGAAACTTATTCCTAAGGCTCCTGTTACCTGCCCAACTTGTGAGCAGATTCCTGAGTTAAGCGTTCAGTTTAACGGTGCTTCGCTTAAAGGTGCTTCGTTGTCTTTCGTTGATAGTACAAACGCTCAACAGTCGGCTCCGGTTAACACCGCTGCTACGGCTCCAGTAATTAGCTGGCGTAGTACGACCCCAAATCCGAAGAACGAAACGTTCACGGCTCGTTTGTATTACCGCGCAGATTCAGTAGTTGCCGGTGCAACAGATCAAGTGATTGCTCAGGTAGAGAACACAACGGATCTGTCGCTGCCATTCCCAACCAGCTATTTCTCAGGTGGTCAAATCACACCAGGTTTCTACTATGTTACTGTTCACAATAAGCAAGTAGCTAAGTGCGGTACCTGTATGAGTGAAGTTGCTACAACGAGTTTCGCGAGCATCCGCCCACGGCCTTCGATTGTTGAAACGAAATTCCGTCACAAGCTGGAGCGTCTTGAAGTATACTATCGTACGCCATACACCCGTGAAGTGGCCAACGTTTGTTATTGTAATGGTACCGTTACTTCAGTTGGAGACACCGTTACGCGTCTTCGCTATCGCGGTCTAAACCGTGCATTGGCAAACAGTACGGTTGAGTTCGATACGAATACGGTAATTCTTAACCTGAGTGAATTGCCAGGTAGCCTGGCTCAACAGCTCCAGGCAGAGAAAGCTAAGATCGAAAGTGGCAACGCCATTCGTTTCAAAGGTCGTCGTGTTCGTCCGCAGGTTCAATACTTCCGCGCAGTATTCACTGTTACGAAATTGCCTGCTAACGGGCAGCCTGAGCAACCAGTTGGTAGCTTCAACACAACGATCAGCGATAACACCTACTCGATCACTGATCTGAAGCCATTGACAGATGATCAGAAGGCTAAGTTATTAGCACCACCAGCACCTAGAAAAGCAACACGCGGTCGGGCTGGTAACAGCGGTCGTCGTTCAACTGGCGTATTTGGTGTTGAGTAATCAGTAATGAACATAAAAAAACCGGGGGCCAACGCTCCCGGTTTTTTTATGTCAAATATGTCGTATACAGCGATAAAAGGCTAATGAGTAACCTTCAGAAGATACTGTTGCTAATTCTTTTTCAACTCGTTATTGTTATGTCTGATGCCAAATCACAGCCAGTGACCAGTTATGCCCCTGTAGCGTCAGCTACTATGCAGACCTACTCGATACGACTAAAGCCGGGGCAGGATTTAAAGAAAGCGCTGGAAGCTATTGTTCAGCAAGAGCGAATCGGGGCAGGTGCTGTGCTGACCTGTGTGGGGAGCTTGACAGATGTAACACTGCGACTAGCCAATCAGGACAATGCCAGTGAATGGAAAGGGCATTTTGAGATAGTTTCTCTGGTGGGTACGCTCTCCATGACGGGTAGCCATATTCACCTGTCAGTTTCCGACTCAACAGGGCGTACAATTGGCGGGCATTTACTGGATGGGTGTAAAGTGTACACCACCGCCGAGTTAGTAATTGGTACGTTTCCTGATCTCAATTATACACGGGAGCCTGATCCAACATTCGGTTATCGGGAGTTGGTCATTCGAAAACAGAAAAGAAAATAGCAAAATAGCCATCCCTATAAGGATGGCTATTTTGCTAATAGACTAATTAAATTAATTACGCTTACTCATTTCATCACGAATCTTTGCCGCCCGTTCGTACTCCTCGTTACCAAGGGCTTCTTCGAGCATGCGTTGTAACTCTTCAGACGTTGCATTTTTGAGCTGATCGCCGAATGATCGTGTTGATGGACGGCTCGATGACCGAACTAACTCTTCCTGTTCTTCCTCTTCATCTGTACCGCTGGCCGTGATACCTGCTTCAGATAAAATAGATTCATTAGTATAGATCGGAACATCGAAGCGAATGCCAATAGCGATGGCATCAGATGGCCGAGCATCAATGACCGATTCGCGAACGCCATCAAAACAAACGATTTTAGCAAAGAAAATACCTTCGCGCAGATCGGAGATCATGATTTCACGGACCGTAAATTTGAATTGTTCTGCAAATTGCTTGAACAAGTCATGGGTCATTGGCCTGTTTGGCACAATCTTTTCTATTTCGATAGCAATGGCCTGCGCTTCGAACATGCCAATGATGATCGGCAACCGGCGGTTGCCATATTCCTCTCCTAATACCAACGCAAACGAGCCTGATTGCGACTGGCTGGGCGAAAGTCCTAGTATTTCCAGCTTAATCTTATCCACGATGCGAAATTAACAAAAAGTCGTAAGTCATAAAGCCTTAAGTTGTAAGTAAAAATAGGAAGTCTATCATACGTACGTATTCTGACTCTATGACTTCTGAACTATAGGGCCTGCACTGCCTTGGTCAGGCGGGGCAGTACGTCGAAAACATCACCAACAATGCCGTAATCTGCCGACTTGAAAAATGGTGCATCAGCGTCCTTATTAATAACAACAATCACCTTCGATGAGTTTACGCCCGCTAAGTGTTGAATAGCTCCTGAAATACCACAGGCAATGTATAAATTAGGACTGATCTTTAATCCTGTTTGCCCTACGTGTTCGGAGTGAGGGCGCCAGTCGAGGTCCGATACCGGCTTTGAGCAGGCCGTTGCCGCATGAAGCGCTTTCGCTAAATCTTCAACAATACTCCAGTTTTCGGGACCTTTTAAGCCACGCCCAGCCGATACAACGAAATCAGCTTCCGGTAGCAGAATATCTCCCGACGATTTTTCAGTGTTTTTAACTGAAATGACGAAGTCGGCCTCATTGAGGGCGGGGGTAAACACTTCGACCGGGGCTGATGCATCTTTCTCTTCCGGCGTAATGGTGTTCTTTTTGATCGCCAGAATTTTGATGTCCGCTTTTAGGTCATTAAAGGCAAAAGCTTTACCCGTATAAATGCTGCTTTTAACAACAAATCCATTCGAGACATTGGGTAATTCGACGACATTGGCTGCTAAACCCGCTTTCAGTTTACCCGCCAAACGGGCTGTCATAGCGTCGGCTAGGGATGATTTAGCCAGAACAATAACCTTACTGCCTTCCTGCTGCGCTGCCGTTGCTACAACGGTAGCGTAGGCCATACCGTTAGGTTCGTTTAGTTTGGCATCTGCCGCATGAAGTACTTTCGTAGCGCCAAATCTACCGGCAGAGGCCAGTTCGGTATCGTTTGCTGCGCCAATAATGATGGCCGTTGCTGACGTACCTGTCATTTCGGCCACTTTGGCGCCGTAATAAATAGCTTCCTGAGAGGACTTCTTTAATTTACCTTCGTCTAATTCAGCAAATATGAGGACTGACATAATAATATGTTCGGTTTAGGGCTTTCAGACTCCGGCTCCTTAGTCAGGCCGAGATAGTGTAGTGTACTGAAAGCCAGAAGTTATTAAATGACTTTTGCTTCGGTGTGCAGGAGTTGAATGAGTGTTTCGGCTGCATCAGCAGGAATCATTTTCACCGCACCCCGTGGAGCAGGTAACTCATAACTGGCAACTGCGCTCAACTTATCAGTTCCAGTTGGTTCTACAACCTTGAGCGGCTTTGTTCGGGCGGTCATGATTCCCCGCATGTTCGGGATTTTCCACTCGGCAATGGGTTCCTGACAGCCGAGTACTAACGGTAATTTGGCTTCCAGACTCTCTTTACCCCCTTCAATCTCACGGGTGATTTTAGCTGTGTCACCATCCAGGTCGAGCAGCATAACCGGTGAAATGGACGGAATACCAAGCATTTCTCCTACAATGCCGTGTACTTGTCCGCCATTGTAATCGATGGATTCACGACCCATAAGAATCAAGTCGTAGCTATTTTCTTTGGCGATGGCGGCAATTTGCTCAGCTACAAAGTAAGCATCGGTGGGTTCTGCATTCACGCGAATGGCATCGTCTGCACCAATGGCGAGGCATTTACGAATGACAGGTTCGGAATCCGCTTCGCCTACGTTGAGGACTGTGATGGTGGCACCTGTTTTTTCTTTCAGTTCAACCGCCCGCGCCAATGCATAATCGTCGTAAGGCCCAGTAATGAAGGTTACACCAGCTTTATTTAATTTGGTGTTGTTATCCGTGAAAGTAATTTTGGTGGTGGTGTCGGGCACACTCGTCACACACACTAAAATTTTCATACTTGTTGGGGTTTTGTAGTTGATGTTGGGGGGGTAACACCCGTGGTTGGTTGTTCCACTTTGGAACCAGCCATCAGGCACTACCCGTTATTCATTACTTTTATGATTCAAAAGTACAAATAGTCTTAAATAAAAGTATGCATGCATACTAATTTTCTTGCACGTATGAATAACGAACGTATCCAACAATTAATTCGATTTGTACAGGAGGAACCTAACGAGCCATTCAATATTTACGCGCTGGCGATAGAATACATAGCCGTTCAACCAGCGCAGGCGCGGTTGTATTTTGACAAGCTATTGACCGAACATCCGGATTACCTGCCAACTTATTACCACGCAGCGGCATTGTACGCTGAACTGGAAGAGCGGGAGAGGGCTGCCAAATTATATGAAAAAGGAATTGCGTTGGCTAGAATTCAAAATAAGCAAAAGACACTGCTGGAATTGCAACGGGCACAACAGGCTTTTGAAGAGGATGAAGATGATTGGTAATTCGTTTTTTAGCTTGAGGGTTGGGTTCGGTCAACCTGCAACCGGGCTTATAAGCTAGTTAGCTTACCGACGTCGACGCCCCTTTTTCTCCTGAATCAACTCCTGTTTGAATAATAGCGACACGCTTGCCTGCTCAGGAATAGTATAGTTAACCGCCAGATAGCGGGCTCCCGCCACTTTGGGCAAATAAACGAATCCGCGTACCGATTCTCCGGCTTCAACTGTATTTGTTTTGAGGGCCAGCTCGCGCCAGCGGTATTCTTCGTAATCGTATCGTTGCATTCGGTCGGCGAAGGTACTGTAGTCTATAGCTCGTTTAACGGCCAGCCCCTGATAGCCAATACCATGAGCTGCTCGATTGCCTATGTATTCGCTATACGTACGGCTTTTTGAGGAAGAGGAAACATCACTGGCGACGAGTGCAACCATCAGGATCGTATTAAAGACTTTTGCCTTTTTAAGCCGCTTTTCTTCCAGTTTACGCTTTAAGCCCATACGTCCTGCTTCGTAAGTCGGGTCTGCGGCTCTGCGCGAAAGGGCAAGGCCTGCGTTGGTTGGGTCCGTTAGCGTGTCCTGAGCCGCGTCAAGGCCAGTAAAATAGAAATCTGCCGGGTTAACCTCAATGGGATGGTTGGTGCGATTTTTTACTTCGACATCCAGGGTAACAAACTCCATATCTTCCCGCTCGAATGAGGCAACTACGCCTATGCCATTCTGCTCAGCTTTCGTAACGGGCCGCCCATCAATAGTAACTATATCGCCAGAAACGGGTTCCAGTCGATAAGCCGTAGTAAATGTTGGTGCGCAGCTATTGAGCACAGTAGCCAACAGGCCAGCACCAATAAAAGCGGGTAAGTTGGAGAGAAGCTTCATAGTCCGGACGTGCAGAAACGGATACTTCGTTTGACGTATGTAAAGTTACAGAAGTGTCGGCTCTGATTTATTAAAAATTCAATTGTTTATTAGACGGATAATTTGGTCAGGTGGTTAGTTTGTAGAATTTAATTAGTTGATCACTAAGTGCATAGATGCCCATTGATCAAATCAAAAAGTAACTCGTCAGGCTATAATATCATAAAAAAGTGACTAAAAATTAGGATGAATAAGGAGTTGGGAACGAATATTGCTTTGTAATCCATAACTTCTCTTTGTATGAAATTATCCTTAACGTGTTCATTTATTTTTCTGAGTTGTTGTGTAGGACAAGTCGTTGCACAGAGTCAGATTATAACGCCTGATAATCAGGTTGTGAGTTTTCAATCGGCTAATGGCACCACTAATTTGTTTATCGGGCAGAGTACCAGCGCTGTCATAGGCGGGACGTTTAATACCTTCATGGGGAGCCAGGCCGGGCAAGCTAACACTACGGGTTCGTACAATACGTATTTTGGTTATAAAGCAGGTTTTCCCAATACGTCTGGCAGTCACAATACATTCATCGGTTATGAAGCCGGGAAGCTAAATATCGATGGGGACGACAACGTGTTTATCGGCTACAACGCCGGTCAGCGTAATGAGCGTGGGCGTCGCAATTTGATTATCGGCCCTAATGCCGGTTTTGATTTGACAGATGGCGAAGACAACACCTTTTTGGGGGCTAATGCCCTTGGTTCCGGTACAAAATTATCTAATGCAACGGCCATTGGCGCCAATGCCCGTGTCTTGTGCAGTAACGCCTTGGTATTGGGTCACAATGTCAACGTTGGTATTGGCACATCGACACCTCAAAATAGGCTGGAGTTGACGGCGGGTATAGATGGACGCAGCGGTTTACGCTTGACCAATCTAACCGCTGGCTCGCCTGCCTCGGCCGCAACGACAACTAAATTTTTGACTGTAAATGATCAGGGCGATGTAACCCTATCCGGTCAGTTATCGGCACTGGCTATGCGGGTTAAGCCAGCATCTGAGCGGCAGTGGGCCGATTATGTGTTTGCGGAAGGCTATCAGCTTCGATCACTACCTGAAACGGAGAAGTACATTCAGCAGTATAACCATTTGCCAGACGTACCGAGCGCTGGTGAAATGGTGAAAGAAGGAATGGACTTGACAACCCTTCTGGCCATTTTGGTAAAGAAGAATGAAGAACTTACTCTTCACGTAATTGAGCAACAGAAACGAATAGATCGTCTGGAAGCCCAACAGCGAAAGGCCATAAAAACTAAATAGATTAAACACCCCCATCAACAGGAAGCCGCACCAGATTGACAATCTGGTGCGGCTTCCTGTTGATGGGGGTGTTCGCGAGTAAATGGGCTGACTTGCCTGGCTCCATTATCTCGATTGAATCTGGAGATGAATAGCAACGGTTTAAGAATAAGGATTCACCATTCTAATTTACGTTATTACTCTAATTAGTTGATGAGGTTACTTATTTTATTGATGGCCGTCTAAGGTCAAGGGAAGAAGATGATGTACTCCTTTATGCCAGGTGCGCTATCGGCTACATCTACCTAACCGGCTTCCTGATGCAGTTATGTTTAATACAATACATCGGGTGCAGCAATCATCACCGGTGGCAAGTCAGTCATGGAGACCCGAACAAGAACCGGAACGCAAACTAGCGATTAGTTTGGAGTTAACCCTTCTCCCATACAAAACCTTTATCCAGAACGTGATTAGCGTAGCCCGGCAACGTAAAGCTGCTTACTGCTGCTTTGCTAATGTCCATATGGTAATTGAAGCGGTCAAAGATGCCGCCTTTGCCGACGCTGTTAATAAGAGTGCCTGGGTAACGCCCGACGGAGTACCACTGCTTTGGACATTACAGGCTTTCTATCGAGTTCGGCAGGACCGGATAACGGGTCTGGATGTACTGCCCTTGCTACTTGAAGAAGCCGACCGAAATCAACTCTCTGTTTATTTCTACGGGTCTACAGTATCTATCCTGGAAAAATGCCGTGTTTTCTGTGCTGAGCGTCATCCCACGCTGACCGTAGCAGGTATGCATTCCCCACCATTTCGAGCCCTTTCTTCAAGAGAGGAGCAACAAGTGATTGCCGACATTAATGCATCAGGCGCTTCCATTGTGTTCGTATCACTGGGTTGTCCTAAACAGGAAAAATGGATGGCTTCTGTATCGACCCGTATCTCAGCGGTCCTCTTAGGCATTGGCGGAGCGTTGCCCGTACTGGTGGGCGCTCAGAAACGCGCCCCTCGCTGGTTGCAGCGCAGCGGATTGGAATGGGTTTACCGACTTGTTCAGGAGCCTCGCCGGTTAATCGGGCGGTACGCCACAACGAACAGTTTGTTCGTCTTCTATTTTTTAAAAGGGCTTTATCGCTACCGTGTTCGGAATCAAGTCTAAGGAGCCTTCTATACTTTTCACCTGTCTGTAACTAATTCAATGTCTGCCCCCGTCGTACTTTTTGCCTTCAAACGCCCTCATGAACTAAAGCAAACGCTGGCGGCTCTGATGGCCAACAGACTAGCTTCTGAAACGGATTTGTATGTTTTTGTGGATGGTCCTCGGTGCGATGACGAAGTGGCGAAGGTGAAGTTAGTACAGGCGGTGGTTGATACCATTAGCGGGTTTAAATCTGTGCAGCGGATTTACAGTGAAACCAACATTGGGTGTGCCAACTCCATCATAGCCGGTGTGACACAGGTGCTAACGCGACATCCGGCTGTGATTGTTCTTGAAGATGATATTGTGACCACTCCTAATTTTCTGGAATTCATGAACCAAAGTCTGGCTCAATATGCGGAGAATGCCGATGTCTTTTCCGTTGGTGGGTACACATTCCCGTTCAAGCGTCCGGCAGGGTATACGGCAGATGGCTATTTCTTTCAGCGAACCTGTGCGTGGGGATGGGCAATCTGGGCAGACCGTTGGCAACAGGTCGATTGGGAGTTGACGGATTTCGACGAATTTATGAGCAGCCCCGAGGCCCGCAAGCAATTCAATGCGGGTGGAAGCGACAGAGTACGCATGTTAAAACGCGCCAAGAACCTCGCCATTGATGCCTGGGATATTCGGTTGTGTTACAATGAATTCAGCCTTGGTGGATATACCATCTATCCAACTGTTTCCAAAACAATCAATATTGGCGTTGATTCACCCGACTCAACCACCGAGGTCGTATATGACCGGTATAAGCCCGTTCTGGATAACGGGGAGCAGCAACATTTCATCCTTCCTCAACAAGTACAAGTGCATCCGGACTATGGTCGTCAATTTCGATGGAAGTTCAGTATTCCGGTCCGGGTGTATAATAAACTGCTGACTTACAGTACACAGCTTCTTCGACGGTTCTAACCATTTCCTGGCTTCACTAGCTCAATGCCTGAACCCGGCAGGCCTAGTATCATACAACCTGATTATGCGCGTATTATTGATTCACAACTATTACCAGCAGCGGGGCGGAGAAGACGTTATTTTTGAACAGGAAGTTGATTTACTGCGCGAGAATGGCATATCTGTCGAAACGTTGATCTTCACCAACGATCAGTTTGATGGAACAATGCTAGGAAATACCCGTTCGGCAATCCAATCATTTTTTAACCGGCAATCGGCCAAACGGCTCGATCTGGCCATTCGGCAATTCAGTCCGGACGTTGTTCACATTCACAATTTATTTTACACCGCTTCCGCAGCTGTAATTTGGGCCGCGAAAAAACGGAACATTCCGGTGGTCATGACGCTCCATAATTACCGGCTGGTCTGCATTAACGGGCTGCTCATGCGGGAGGGAAAGATTCCCTGTGAGCAGTGTCTGACCAAACTGGTTGCGTTGCCGGGCGTTCGAAATGCCTGTTTCAGAAATTCTAAAGCGCAGTCAGCTCATTTATCGGCCATTACGTTGCTTCATAAATTAACGGGCCTATGGCAACGGGTGGATCGTTTTGTAGTCGTTACAGACTTTGCCCGTCAAAAAATACATCTTTCTTCATTACTGCTTCGGCCGGATCAACTGAGTGTCAAGCCTAATTTCGTGGCTGATGCGGGTTATGTAAATCCACAAGATAGAGATGACTTTTTTCTGTACATAGGCCGCCTGACGTTCGAGAAGGGCATAGGGGTGTTGCTAAATGCCGCCGAAACGGATGGTTTTTCGATTGATATCATTGGCGACGGCCCATTGGTTTCTGACGTGATACAAGCTTCGGAGCACACGTCTACCATTCGCTACAGGGGCCAGCAACCGCGCTCGGTTGTGCTGGAAGCGCTCAAACGCTGCCGTGCTCTGCTAGTTCCCTCGCTTTGGTATGAAGGGTTACCGACCGTAATCCTTGAGGCATTTGCAACGGGTACTCCCATTATCTGCTCTGATCAGCAGAACCTGAACGAAATCGTTAAAGACAATCATACCGGGCTTTTATTTCGAACAGGCGACAGTGGAGATCTTTGCCGGGTAATTCGAAACTTCAGGGAGAACAGGCTAAACCAAGAGCGGTTAGGGCAGAATGCCTATCAGGAATTTCAGAGCCGCTACACGCACGCTATTTCACTACGGGCAATTCTCACCATCTACGAAGACGTGATCGCCAAACAGAGACTGTCGGATGCGGTCGAAGAAGTGCCATAACATCCTGACCGCTTTACTGCCCAGAGTCGTAAGTGCGCTCTCGAAGCCAGTTTACGTTGTTTTTAACAACTCTGGCTGGTACGCCAGCGGCAATGGAATGGTCGGGGATGGGTTGGGTAACAACGGCATTGGTACTGATTATGGCGTTGTTGCCAATTGAAACACCTTTTAAAATAACGGCATTCAGACCGATCCAGACATGGTTGCCAATAGTGACATCCTGAGCGTAGTTGATTCGCTTTCCTGTTTCAGCGTCTAAAATGCTGTGCGAGTCGCCGGTTCGGATGTCGATGCCCGCCGAGAGCATGCAATCTTCTCCAATGATGATGCGTTTGCCCGGCTCCGTAACGGCTAAGTGTGCCGATTCAATACTGGTATGGTCGCCAATAATGACCTGACCGTTGTCGTCTTCAACCCATACACATCCTCCCTTAAACTTGCAGTAAGCGCCGATGCGCAGCAAATTATTATTGCCTCTGATGTAAATTATCATGTTCGTTAAAATGGCCCCCTCCGCAATTTCAACAATGTTGTTGTTGCCCGCAATGTCGAGCCTTACCTGAAGAAAAACCCCTTTATTGATGATACGATTACCCTGCCCCCGTATGGGTGAGGCCAGCTTTGCTTTTACTATCAGCAGAATCTGCGCAAGTTTGTGCAGTATTTTATTGCGTTTTACGATAAGTTTAAGTGTCTGGTTCATGGCGTTCGGGTTGTACGAAGCAACGGTCTATTAATTTTGGTGCGTCATCGCCTTAAGCTGTCGGCGTAAATAGCCAAGTAAAATGCGAAGCATATCGACAGCAAAGTAGGTGTAAGGCAAACGGGCATGTTTTAAGGCAAAATGATAACGTACCCGGAAATTGATGGGGGATTTTATGGCCAATAATGTCTCAACAAACTGCCGGAAAGGCATCGACTGATTTAGATTCACACCGGTAGCATCTGCATACTCATAGACAACGCTGGACGAGGAGATAACCAGTGGAAAGCCCGCCTGACGTGCGCGAATTGAAAAATCAAGATCTGCCATATGATGGCGGAAACGCTGATCGTCGAAATGGCCAATCGTATCAAAAACCGCATGGGGAATAAGCATGCCTCTACCCGGCAAGCTATCGGATAGCAGATAAGGACTTGTCGTCTTCAGCAGGTCATAGCTATTCTTAAAGCGGGTATTGGCCCAGTTTTCGATGTTGGGCATACATAAATTCAGGCCGGTACCGGCATAAAGTAATTCTTGTGGTGATTTTACATCGACCGATACCGAGCCGACGATACATGGTTTATGAACCTGATAAGCCGTTAATAGACTGGCCAGATAACCTGGGTCAACCTTCGTATCGTCGTTCAGGGTCAGGATAAAATCATCATCGTTCAGCGAAAATGTCTGGAGTACGTACCGGATGCCCAGATTGGTAGCCCCAGCCCACCAGAGGGAGCCGTCGCCGGTCAGGACGATGGTAGTAGGAAAGTTTGCTCTTATTTGTTCGCTTGTACCGTCTGTAGACCCGTCATCAACCACAATAACCTGTTGAGCCGTTATGGTTTGGCGGGATAGACAGGCCAGGCAGCCTATTGTATAGTGTCGGCGATTATGGACCGGTATAACGATGTAAATCATGCCGGGTAAGATTGTATCGTCGTTTCACGCGGACGGAGGAGTTTTAACAGGGAAAACAGGCCATATAAATACATGGTAACGGAGAGGCAGCCAACGGTAACCGAACTTTGCCCAAAAACGGTCAGGACGAGTAAGCCATAGATCGTACTCAAAAAGAGCAGGCTTGACTGCTTCACAACGCGTACCAGCCTATAGGATAAGCTGCTGATTAACCAGCCAAAAAAAGTGATGAAGAATAAGCCGTAGAAGTTATACGCAAAATACAGTTCGGAAGTTAAGCCGGTTCGAATCCCCAGCGTATTCTCGTCATCGAAGAGTTTCATGAAGGAATAAGCACTGTCTTTATGGACCATTTCGGACTTATCGAAACCGGCAAGCTTGAGGATAAACGAATTGCCAAAGCCGCCAATCGTACTGACCAACAGATCGTACCCCGCTATTTCTCCCGGTTTGAATTCATTAACAGCCCGGACATACTCCCGAAATTCGGAGCCAAGTGGAAAGCCGTCGCGCTCAAACGGAGATTCTGTTGCGTTGCCCAGCCTGATATTCTGTAAAATGACATACAAAAACAGGCCACTCAGCAGAATCGTAATCGTTCGCAGATCAATGGTCAATGCACCTGACATTAACTTATCATAAACGAAAATAGCCAGCAGCGATACTAATAAGTAGAGTCGTTTGCTATCTGCCGACATGATCAGCACTGAAAGAATTAACAGGCTTACCCATAACAGCTTGGTTTGGGTAGTTGTGCTTTTTAAGAAGCGGTCGTACAGGAGGACGGCGGAAAAACAATTGAAAAAGCCGAAGTTATAGATGTAACCATAGTTCAAGCCATACATGGTATCGGTAACATCATTGCCCGATAGAATAGGAATAAAGCCCACATTGCGGACGAAGTCGACAATCCAGATCAGCGGAAAAACCAGCAGAAAGTATGCGAATGGACCCAGATCATTAAGAAGTAACCGGCCTCTTGCCTGCTCCTCCGCCGATGGTGTTGAAACAGGGGCATTTACATCGTGGATGAGCATCCCGATGCTTAGGAATATCAGGTAGATGTTGTAAATGATGCACCCCTCGTCCATCGAAATGTAGTAAGGATTGATCGAGAAATAGGTTAAAATTTTGAGTTCCCCAACGTATAGCCAGGCAATCCAGACAATCAGGAACGCCTTTGTATACCGGTTCTTCAGGAGAAAGATGGTTGCGATAGGGACGATCAGTAGGGAGTGGCTTAGCAAGGAAGGGTAGATATAGTACTCGTTATACCCGAAGTATGCCTGATAAGCCAGCGGAGTCACTTGTACCAGTGCAAAATAGATAAGCAACAGAATACTCTTATTCATAGATAGGTTGAGGCTGAAGTGTCCGGATAAATTGAGCGGGATTGCCGCCCCACAGCTCGTTGGACGGTATGTTCGCGGTCACGACTGAACCCGCACCAACAACGGCGTTTTCTCCAATTGTTACCCCTTTCAGGATCGTGACATGAGCGCCAATAAACGCACCGTTCCGGATGACAACCGGAGCCGTCTTTGCCAGGGAATTATCCTGAAACGTTGTTCGCTGAGCCGTTATGAGCGTATGGAAGTCGGTATCATAAATGACAGTATTGCCACCAATCGTGACGTCGTCGCCAATGGTAATTGCGTTATGAGAAACCAGCGCCGTACAACTCATGCCCACGCGGTCGCCAATCTGAATGCTTCCGCCCAAGTCAGCAATGAAAAAACAGGGCTGCTGTCGGCCGATGCGATTATGATTTCGGCCATTATTGATATTGAATGACCTGCCGATGGTCATCGAGCAGCCGTCGTTAATGTCGACGATGGGGATGCCGCAGCTTTTCAGGCCCGATCCGTACGAAACATTATTCAAGTAAAAGCGTACACGAGTAACCAGCGCTTCGGCAATCCGTCGACTGCGTCGCCATCCAAATCGGATGATCCGAAAACCGAAGCGAATAAATTTAAAGACCATATATAATCTTTTTGTACTCTGCCCGACAGACCAGCAGCATGCTTATATTCCAAATTGTTCCAGCAATCACCACACTTGCCGGGCCAACGTTAAGCCAGCGGAACAGTAACGTTATCAGACCAACATAAATGACGACGCCGGTTAATGAGACATACGTCAGTAGGCGAATTTGCCCGGTTCCGTTGATCAGGGAGTTGTAGTTGCTTAAAAAGACAAAACTGATTACGTAGGCCGTTAGCGCAAGAGACAGGTCTGCCGGAACCTTAATGGCCGGACCAACCCACACCTGAAAGATCGAGTTTGCCGCTAAGGCCATCAATCCGGCCAGCAGCGCCATGGCGCTGCCAATGTGATTCAACTGACGCATTGTCGCCCGAATCCAGACGTTATCGTGCTTGATATAGGCATCGGTAAAGGCCGACCAGTAAGGCGTAATGACGATACCATGCAGTACCGTTATCACACTGAAATATTTGTTGGCAATACTGTAGGGACCCACACTGGCAGAGCCCAGAAAGTAAGCTATAAAAAGCCCCCCCGACGTGAACACCAGTATACTAATGAGTTGGAGAATAAAAAATTTACCACCCATGCTGAATAATTCATGGCTTAGGGAAAAGTCAATGTCAGTGAAACGGGGAGCGATTTCCGCATAAACGTATCGGAAAAGGTAGCCCGAAACCACAAGAAGTATTGTAAGGGGTACCAAGTTGTAAATGTGAGCGACGTTAAGTAGTGATTTATTCAAGGTGCTGGACCCAAAATAAATAATGGCGATGATGACGACATTGGTCAGGAGCAAAATCCAACTCACCAAGGCGGCTTTCTGATCGGCAAAGAGGATCGAATTAATAGGCTTCAGCATAAGCTGGATACTAAAACTTACCAACGTATACGTAATAATAGCATTGACCAGCCGGGGCTCCGGGCTCTGAATATTCAGTAATGAAGTCCACTGGAGATAATGCCCGATTGCCAGAAAAAGGACGGTAAGCAACAACGCTATACCTATTGATAACGCATATAATGTGCTTACATATTTTCGGGCCGTTTGAAAGTCGCCGGCAGAAAAAAAAGCAACCAATTTATTCCGCAGACCATTGCCAAAGCTCACATCGATCAGGCTGAACCACGACGTCAGGAACGTAATGGTCATCCAAATGCCAAAATCTTCGATGTTGATGTACTCCAGCGTGAGTGGAATCGTCAGAAAGCCAATCAGAATACCCAGGCCTTTAACAAACACAGACTGTACTACATTTCTATAAATAAGCAGGCTACGCTCGTTGATAGAAGCTGGCCAGTTTATTTTAGCGAACAGCGATTTTGGCTTCATGACGATCAAAAAGCATCGGTATTTCCCTTTAGCATAGACACTAACGTTTGCAGGCAAATAGAGATGTCCATTTGTAGCGAGGCTTTGCGAATATAAAATTGGTCGTACATCAACCGATGTTTCATTTTAAGGGGGTTACCTGTTTCGCCCCGGCATCCCCGTGCCTGGGCAAGTCCTGTAATTCCTGGCCTGACCTTATATCGATGCGAATAACCCGGAAGGCTAAGCCAGAATTGAGCGTCCAGTTGGATCGGGTGGGGGCGTGGCCCTACAATGCTCATATCACCTAATAGAACATTGATGAACTGGGGTGTTTCATCCAGGTTTGTACGGCGGAGAAACTTACCAAGCGGAGTTACCCGGGTGTCGTCCTTTGAGACTTGTCGGAAGGGCTCATCACCGGTTGGCCACTGCATTGTCCGAAACTTATAGCAGATAAAACGCTGTCCGTACAAGCCTGAACGAGTTTGCCTGAAAATAGCGGGTCCGCGAGAGGTAAGCATAACGAGAAGACTGAGTAGTGGAATGAGCCAGCTCAGGATGAATAGGGTGACCAAACCGGCCACCAGTAAATCAAATAAACGCTTCCGTCTATAAGTGTTACCTGCTTCTATGAAAGGTTGCCTGACGCGGGCTTTAATACGGTGGGGGTCCAGGGCGTTAGAGACCATAACGGAACACGTTAAGTAGTAGAAGTTAGGCGGCTTAGCAGCGTTTTTTTCTTGACACTCGAATGGCCATATGCACTCCCTTTCTGTCCATAGCTGTAATAATTCGGTTCGCTGTCACCAACGTCATTGAGCACAATGTTGAGCTTGTTAAATCGCTTTTCGCGGTGGAGCATCTCAATCATTTTCAAATAGTTTCTGGGTGTAACATCGTGCCGAACGATGTATAATGTTGCATCGGCGTAGGGGGCAATCAATTGTGCATCGGTAACCAGTCCAACGGGGGGCGCATCAATAATTACATAGTTGAAGCGTTCCCTCAGCTCAAGAATCAGTCTTCCCAGCCGAACTCCGCTTAGTAATTCCGATGGGTTGGGTGGCAGCGGCCCACTTCGAACGATGTAATAGTTGTCATTGTCCAGAATAGGCTGAATGATAGAATCAACGTTTGTTTCGCCGATTAAATAGTTGCTCAACCCCAAGCCATTGTCGATATCGAGTGAGTTACGCAGTTGAGGTTTGCGTAGGTCCATCTCCAGGATCACGGTTCGTGATCCAACCAGGGCAAGGCTGGCTCCGAGATTGAGGGAAAGAAATGATTTGCCTTCACCGTTGATACTGGAAGTGAAAAGCAGTACCTGGCTGCCCGTGCGGTGCTCGCGTAGAAAACTCAGGTTAGTGCGAAGGGCCCTGATTTGTTCGGCAATGACGGAGTTAGTTCTCGATGACACAACGAGTGAACCTGGCGAGCGTTTTCGTACAATTTCGCCTAAAATGGGCGTTTGGGTTTGACTCTCCACATCGGTTCGCCGGATTACCCGATTGTTAATCACATCACGGCTGGCCATGACGCCTATGGGGATTATCAGACCAATCAGCGTAAACAGCAGGTAGGTGAGTGGTTTGTTTGGCTTGGTTGGGTCAGCCTCACTACGGGCTACGTCGATTACACGGGAGTCGGAAATGGTTGAAGCAAAGGATACCGCCGTTTCTTCCCGTTTGCGCAACAGGTAGGTATATAAATCATTTTTTATAGCCTGTTGCCGGGTGATGTTCAGTAAAGCCCGCTCTTTGGCGGGAATGGTTCGGATTGTTCCTTCTATCTTCTGATTAGTTTGGGCAAACTGGCGCTGAGCGGTGGTCAGCATAGCCCGCATGGTACTAATGTTTTCGTTAATATCGGCTTTAATGGCCCTGATCTGGGCATCGACGGTACGCAGAAGCGGGTTTTTATCTGGAACCGTCTGGGCCAGCTCGTTCCGCTGTGCCTCTAACTTAGTGGCGGTCTGAATGAGGTTAATCAGCGTAGGGTCGCTTAACCCGAGGGTAGCTGGCGTCCCATTTCGTTGGCCAGGTTGCTGGTGAATATAGTCTTCAATTTCGCGGAGGGCGCCTAACTGAATGGACACCTGACTGAGTTCGGCATCGTTGCGCTGAACCGTTTCCAGAAAGCCTTTAGCCTGGCTGGTGAGGTCGGTAATTCCCTGAGCCGATTTATATCGTTCAACTCCTTTCTCAACAGATTCCAGTTCGCCCGCTACCAGTTGCAACCGTTCTTCGATGAAATTCAGCGTATTTGAGGCAACGCGATTTTTATCCAGTACGGCGGCTTCGTTATAAACATCGATCAGGCGATTCAGGATCGCTTCTCCTTTGTCCTGAACTCCTGTTTCGAGAGAAAGTGCGATTACAGTAGAGGCTTTACTGGTGGGTTCGGCCTTTAATACTTTCAAATAGTCGTTGGCTGTTTTCTGCTCTTCAAAAACCTGAACAAAAATTGGCGCGGTCGAAGACGAAACCGGTTGGCGGGGGAATACCCGTAACCGTCCGTAAGGGGTTCGAACGCTTTGATTCAGCGGATACAACTGGCCGTTTATTTGTACAGTGTTTTTATCGATGAATGACAGGTTCAGAAGGCTTTCTGCCGAGTACAGTGATGGATTCGCCTGTTCAATGATCAAATGCACCGGCGATTTGTTAAAGATTTCCCGTTTTCCAAATGGGGTATCCTGGTAGTAAACTACATCCAGATGGAGCTGCTGCACAACTCTGGCCATTAGGGTGTAGGATTTCAATACTTCAATTTCATTCTCAACTACTTTCTTGGGGGCAAAAATCTCCAGCTCTTTGAGCATGCTTTCGGAGTCCAGCCCCTTTTTTTCGTCTTTAACCAATAAGCTGGCCCTGCTTTTATAGACAGGCTGCTGGTAGAGCAGGTAAAGAAAAGCAGTAATGAGCAAGGTTCCGACCGACAGTACAAACCAGTACCAATGGCGGACATACCGTAACAGCGTTGCTCTGATTTGGGTGTTACCCGTATCCATAAGTTGGTAAGGTATGTAACTGTAGTTCGATGAGTTGGTTGCCATAGCGCAGTTAATAGGTTCGGGAAATGATGATGGCAACTAATGATAAGGCGCTTAGAATAGCTGGTACGATCTGGTAAAAGTGATCGGCATTATTTACCCTGGCCCGGCCGGGTTCTACGTAAACTATATCGTTCGGATGCAGGTAGTAGTACGGAGACCGAAACAGACCCCGTTTGGTAATATCAACGCGAGCAAAGGTTTTCTGCCCATTCTCCTCCCGAACGACAAGGATGTTGTCCCGTCGTCCGTAAATGGTTGCATCACCGGCTAAACTTAAGGCTTCAATAAGGGTAATCTGATCATTAGGTATTGTGAAAAGTGAAGGCCGCATCACTTCGCCGAGTACTGAGATGCGGAAGTTCAGGTTTCGTACGTTCACCGTTGGCTCTTTCAGGTACGTAGACAATTTTTCCTTAATCAGGGCGCTGGTTTGCGAAGTTGTCAGCTTTTCTACTTTCAGGAGACCAATTAGCGGCAGTTCGATCTCGCCCGTACCAGATACCATATAACCCGCCATTTCGGGAAGTCCAGCAGTGTTTGTTGGCTGTTGAGTACGCGGAGTGGTCTGGGATATGGGGGTGTATGGGTTAAAAAAAGTGCTTGCTTCAAGATTAAGGCTACTTACCTGGACGGATAATACATCGCCTGCTTTAATAAGCGGAACATAGCTTTCCGGCATTCGAACATTGGCGCTATTTTCCATGTCACTCTGAAAATAGACGATCCTCGTTGAGGATACGCAGCCTGCCATCGTAACCAGCGCTACCAAACAAACAGTAGCTATCAGAGATTGTAGAAAAGTATGCTGAGAGGGAAAGTCGTAAAAAGTACAATTCATGCGATAGTCATAGCAATAGATGATGAAGCCAGCTTTCAGACGGAGTAAATAATCTTTGGTAACATATCATTTTGGTACTTTGGGAACCCTTATTTATAGGTTAACCAAGCTGGGCTGTCTATTTCGACTAGTACACGATTCATGCCAAAGCGTATAATCAGGCGATAATTTTGACGGGATTATCTGAAGTGAACTCAGGGAAGATTTGCATTCAATTTGGGACTATACAGTTAATTGCCGTCCCTTAACGTTGAAATTCAACAGTCAAGAAACGGCAATCAGCTTGTAAAACAGCCTGATCAGTACGTCGGGCCATCGTCGAACCTAAGTAAGTTCAACTCAAAACGGAGAGGTAATAGCCAACCGCCAAAAACCCTTTTTAAGGTTGACGACATTGATATCTACCGCTTCCTAATCTGCAAACGAAGTGCTTTAGGCCTTATAAAGATTCAGCCGGCAGAGGTTGGACTGTTGATGAAAAACTTGTTTTCAGGCATTAAATCTCCTTCCAAACTAATGGAACTGCAATGCAGATTTCATGTATCCCCTACAGACTACCTGCAGGAAATAAACTGGCATTCGTTTATACCAGCCGGGTGAGGCCTGTTAAAGTCGCCGGAGGTCACGCCGAAACCGTTTGATCAGTTCCTGCTCTTTGCGGGAGGTATCGTCGTGCGACTGGGCGATCTGGATTAATATGTCGACGAACTGTTTTTTAATAGGCTCAGTAAGGCCTTTTCGATTGTTGGTGAATCGTCGCATCCCAAAGGCATAGGCCTCTTCGACGGTTTCATTACAATTTTCGCGAAGGAAAAAAGCGTACAGGGCTAATTCGCCATGGGGCACGCTGGCCAGCAGTTCTTTAACGGTTTGCATCTCGGCCAATTGAATGCGGCCATCGACTTTGGCCAGCGCGTACGCCACACTACCCAGACCCATGTACAGATCGGCTGGTTCGGCAGTTGATTGATCAAGATTTACTTCTTCGTTGGTATTCATGAGAATTGGGTTTACTGGTTTGCAGGAATTGTGGGTGTTATTTTAGTTTACGTTGGCCTGCCAACATAACTTGTCCTTGTGGCCGGGTGCTGTTAAATAGTAGGCAAAATCAGGCAAATCGGAATCTGAACGAGCCGAATATCAATGGCCGTTTTACTTTTATCGGCTGAAACATAGGTGCTAAAGGCCGCGATCATCAGGCGGTTGCGAATCAGCAGACTAACGAAACGGAGATCGTCGCATTCGAAATTATGGAACCCGGGGCGCGACAGGGTAATTTCGATGGACTGATCATCCGTACAACGTCGATCCTCCAGAATAACTGTCCACTTGGGGAACTCATTGATGAAATACTGGTATACCGGGAGTACAGGTGTGTCTGTCATAGTGATAAGTGGAACGGGCGGTTAAAAGGGGCTTACATCAGTTTAGGGGTAACCGCCGGATAGACCGGCGCGCTTCGCCAGGGCTATCTGGTGGTGCAGAGCGGCCAACTGCTGTTCGGTTTCCTGTTTAGCCGCCAGCAACGAATCATACTGAATGACCTGATCGTTATAATTCTGGCGAATTTGCTGTATTTCCGTGCGTTGGCGAAGAAGATAGACCAGGGCAATGCAATACAATAACCCATTCAGCAGGATGAATACAAGGATAATAGGCTGGTACCTGCGCTTTTGCGGTCGGCCGTTATGGCCGGGGCGACGGCCCAGACTATCCGGTTCGGAGTAATCGAGAATGTAAGGGTTCATGACGGTTCAGCTTAAACGTTGGTCTTACTAGCTCTGCAACCTGATATTCGGCTGCTCTCTGCTGGATGGACACAAAGTTGCAATCTCGGCTTTAGAGCCGAATTAGCCCGTCATTAGAAACAGATTAGAATTGTAAAGGGCTCGCTGCTAGACGGCTCGGGGGAGGTCAAGCTGGAAGGAGGTGCCCTGCGCTTCGTTGGAGGTGACTGTTAGCTTACCCCGGTGAAGTTGAACGATACGCTGAGTTAGCGACAAGCCAATGCCATGCCCGGCCACGCTTCGGCCGTTGGTGCCCCGTTGAAAGGGTTTGAAAATTTCGGGTAATTCCCCGGCCGGAATAGGTGGCCCCTGGTTTTGGAACGTCAGGGTAACCAGATCCGGTTCGATGACCAGCCGGACGCTCACTCGGTGATCGGGAGAAAACTTGCCGCCATTTTCCATCAGGTTAAATAGGGCCGTGCGCAGCAATGATTCATTGCCCGTCACCAGCGGGGTAATTTGTGGGTTGGGCACTTCTCCAAAAGTAACAGCCACGGTATAGTCAGGTCGGAGTCGGAGTAAGTCGGCGCGTACCTGCCAGACCAGTTCGTCGAGTGATACGGCCCCAATAGCTACCGCCGATTCATCTACGCTCACGTTTGCCAGGCTCAGCAGGCCATTGGTCAGGCGGTTCAGGTCGCGTACGTCTTCCAGCACAGATCGAACCGTATCCCGCAGGTCGTTCAGGTCGTCTCCCGCCAGTAAGGCTACTTCAAGCTGCCCGGTGATGGCCGTCAATGGTGTGCGTAATTCATGTGATGCATGCGAAACGAACGTTCGCTGCTGACGAAAAGCCTCTTCGAGCCGGTCGAGCATACGGTTGAAGCGCTGAGCCAGCTGAGTAAGTTCATCGGCGTCGGTGCTTTCGGCCAGCCGCCGTTCCAGTTTGGAGGCTGTGATCGTATCGATCTGCCGGATAATACGCCGGATGGGCCGTAACGCCCGACCGGCATAAATAAGCCCGGTACCAAAGACAATCAGTACGGCGAGTCCCCAGCCAATCGATAGCAACAGGGCGAGTGCCCGTTGTTTACTAAAGCCGTACTTATCTACGCCGGAGGCCAGGACCACCAGTCGGTTGGCGTGCTGCGTGTATCGTATGCCGATGATTTCGCGTAGCCCAACGCGCCAGTATAGCTGTCCTGCCAGCCGTACCTGGTCGAGTTGTTTTTTTGAAACGGTCAGGTAATCGGTTCCGCTCTCAAAAGCAATCCGGTTTCGGTAGTCATAAATGATAATCTCTTCTTCATCCAGCACCGTCATGTGATTCTTGTCCAGGAGCTTATACAACTGCCTGCCGGTTGTGTCGGAGCCAAACAATAACTCGGCCGAGGTAAGCGCTTCAGCCTTCAGTCGCTCGCGAAACTCGTATTGCCGGTGGCGTTCGGCTACCAGATAGATAATGCCGCAAAACAGCAGCAGCAGGCCGGATACAACGGCGGTGAACAGGCCCGTAAGTCGGTTGCGGAGAGTCATGCGGTGGGCAGCATTGCGTTATTTTTCCTTTAACACGTAGCCGAAACCAACAACGGTATGGATCAACTTCACCGGTTCGCCTTTGTCGATTTTGTTACGGAGGTAATTCACGTATACGTCAATAACATTGGTACCGGTATCGAAACCTACATCCCAGACCTGCTCGGCAATGTCGACCCGCGACACAACCCGTCCCTGATTTCGCATCAGGTAGTCCAATAGGGCAAACTCCCGGACGGTGAGGTCGATGGTGCGTCCGGCACGGCGGGCTACCTTTTGTTGCCGATCCAGTTCCAGATCGGCCAACCGCAGTATTGGCTGGCTTTCTTCAGGGGGAGCCGACCGGCGAAGCAGTGCCCGAACGCGGGCTACCAGTTCCAGGAAATCGAACGGTTTAGCCAGGTAGTCGTCGGCCCCGGCTTCAAAGCCCATGAGTTTGTCGGTAGTGGAGTCGAGGGCCGTAAGCATTAATATAGGCAGCTGCATATTCTTGGTGCGTATGTATTCGGCCAGTTCCAGCCCGCTTACGAACGGCAGGTTAACATCCAGAATAGCCAGATCGAACCGTTCGGTGCCAATCAAGCGTTTGCCCTCGCGCCCATCAGCCGCAATGGTAACCGTAAACGACTGTGTTTCGAGTCCTTTCTTAATAAAGAGGGCCACTTTGGTTTCGTCTTCAACGACCAGCAAGTGTGGCTTTGTTGTATTTAGCATGAATTACCGACCTTATTTAGCTGCTCCCTGTTCCAAAAGGCACAAGTTAGGCGACAAAAGCTGAAAGCGTATACGTCCGGGTACGATAAGTGCGTCAAGTTGCGGGCTGATAGATTCGTCAGATTAACGATCCGATAGGTGTGGAGAAGCGTGGTTTGGCATTGGATTCGGGTCGCGTACCGCTCGAAGCAGGTCTAGTTGGCCATCAGTGCCAGCCACACATTTCGTAAGCCAAGAAAGGCCGTGACCGCTACAATGAAGAGCATGAGTACGTTTTGCCACAGCCGGTTACGATATTCTTTCGGTATAATTACTTTGTTATTGACGGCAATGAATAAAAATATCGTTACCACGGGCAGTAGTAATCCATTGGCCGCCTGTGCCAGCACGATGACCGGTATGGGTTTGATACCCAGTAACCCGAACGTCAGCCCTACCGCCATAACGGTAAGCCAAACGGCCTTATATGCTACGGAGTTTTCCGGCCAGCCCAGCAGGCTTTTAGCGGTTATAGCAGCGGCTAACGGGGCCGTTAGGGCAGAGGTGAAACCAGCCGCAAAGAGTCCAAAGGCAAACAAAGCCGCAGCCCAGCTGCCCAGCCGGGTGGTTAGGGTCTGAGCAACGTTTTGAAACGAGAAATCGCCGGTTACGAGCGTGCCCGATACGAGGATTGCCATCGAAATAAGCCCGCCAATGAGCACGGCAATACTAATGCCCCAGCGCATTTCTGACAACGGCTGAGATTGCCCGATACCGGAACCAAGAAAAAGGTTGTATGGTACGATGGTGGTGCCAATCAGCCCGATCGCCAGCACGGTAGCGTTGGCCGGGAGTGAAGGAACGAAAAGCGCCGATGTGAACTGAACGGGTGTAAACGATGCATTGGCCGCTACATAGGCAAAGGCGACGCCCATAACGAAAACAATCAACCCCAGGAAGTTGGCAATGAGTCGGGTAGACCCCTGCCAGAGCAAACCGATGCAGATAAGGCCGAGTAAGACTGTTAGTAGTTGAGGAGTGAGGGCCGTTATGCGATCTGCGGTGAGCAGCGACAGACCGGATACTGCTCCTAGTATATTACCCGCCTGATAGGCTGCACAACCCAGGGCTACGGCGCTAAACAGGACGACCATCAGCCAGCGAACGCGTAATCCGTAGGTCTGGGTCAGGAGTTCGCCCAGACTTAGCCCTGAAGCAATAGTAACCCGGGCGGCTGCTTCCTGTAAAACAATGGTGCCAATGGTAGAGAAGGTGAGGGTCCAAAGCAAATCGAGACTGAAGCGCGACCCCGCCATTAAGCAGGTTGTTACAGTACCGGGACCGATAAAAGCGGCCGAAATCACCGACCAGAACAAGACGCTGCCAAGACCGGCGCGGAAAGATAGAACTTTAGGCACTGATAGAAATAGGGAGTGGTGACGTATAAATGATGAATGTAGTTAATTACCGCATCATTTATAGGTCACCACTCCCCATTTTTCACTACGAGAGGTATTTACGCAGCATCCAGGCCATTGCCTCGTGCGCTTCCATTAGACCCGTCAGGAAATCGGCGGTGCCGGCATCCTTCAGCTCTTCATCGCATTTATCTACATCTTCGCGCAGTTCACGAACAATCTGCTCGTGATCGGACAGCAGATTTCTGAACATATCCGCCGTGTCTTTCGGCTTACCCGAATCTTCCTTCAGACTGGTGTTATGGATAAACTCGGCCATGGTAGCCAGCGGGGTACCGCCTAACTGCCGGATGCGTTCGGCCACTTCGTCAATCTCAGCTTCAATGGCTTTGTACTGTTTCTCAAAGAATTTATGGTATTCCATAAAATTCGGACCCGCTACATTCCAGTGGTATTTGCGGGTTTTGATGTACAGCACATGAAGGTCGGACAGGAAATCGTTGAGGAGTATGTTGTCCTGTTTGAGGACATCTTTTTCAAGGCCAATATTGGGTTGCATGATACTAACGTGAGTTTGTAAGGTTGTCAGGAGCACAGTGCTCCATACATTAACTAACCCACAAGCGCCCGCTTTGTTTTGCTATCCTATCAACCCGGCAAACAAGGTTTTTACCATGGCCAGGTCTTGTTTATGGGCATCCACCGCATTCATCGTATCGGGCGAACCTTTCTCCAGACATTGTTCCAGCACCAGATTCGGACGTACATCCTGTGCTTTTAACTCACTGGCAAGTCGCTTGTAATCAATATCACCCTCCCCGAACGTTTCCTGCCAGATGCCGTTTTTTGACTGGCGGATGTGGATTTCGACGACCCGTTTGCCATACAGCTTCACTACATCGAACAGCGCTACCTGCGAATTCCCCGAACCCCGATACACCCAGTGGGCATCCAGACAAAGGGATACGTTTTTCGGGTCGGTGGCCAGCAGCATATGGTGAAATTCGCGGGCGGCCTGCCGGTGCTCAGGGGCGTGGGTGTGGTAGGCAAGGGTAATGCCCCGTTTGCGAAGCTCAGCGCCAAGCCGGTTAAGGTTGCGGGCTTGCTCGATCAGGTCAGCATCCGTCTTATCGTCGTTCGTGCCCCATTTAATAGGACTCGGGTTTGTGACGAAGATCGACGTTCCGGCGGGGCGGGCGGCCTCCGCAATTTCCAGTACCGAGTCGATGGATTTTTGTGCCTCATGCGCCTGGTGGAGCGTGCTGTTCACGTAAAGCGAATGCATGGACAGCTTATGCTTTGTCAGGAAAGGAAGGAGCTTCGTGACCTCGGCCGCCGAAGTAACCCCCGGCTCATAGGCCGTTATGCCTGTTTTGGCTAGTTCGGCCAGCGATGCATCGGGATCGGCCATCCAGGTTTTGCCCTGCCGCTCGTAGAAGGTAAGCCAGGTGTAGGAGTTACAGGCAATGGGAAACGACTTTACGGCTGATTTCGCCTGAACGGATTGACTGTCAGGAAGCAACGCGGCACCGGTCAGGGCGGTGGCAGTAGTGAGGAAACGGCGTCGTGTTGAGGACATAGGGCCTTGGAAGATACGTTTGTAAGCACGGATGCGGTTCTGATTTACTCTATATAGCGCAGGTTTTTACCAGTATAGACGCCCAGTCCATTATGTTCGGTCAGAAAAAGCAGGGTGCCGTCGGGCGTAAACTGCATTTTCAGGACATTCATGGCAGGGCCTGCTGCGTATGGACTGTTCGCTGTCCACTTGAGATTTAATTTCAGGGTATTCAGCCATTTTTTTATATCCGACAGATCTGCCGTCGGTGAGCCCTTGAAAATACCAAACTGCGAGTAAAAATACAGACACGTATTGACCGGGTTATAGGCCATTGGACCGATGCGGTGACCGCCTTTCCAGGTAATTAACCGCTGTTTTTTTTTCTTGCCCGTGCGTGGGTCTTCCATCATGACCTCTACCGGAGTTTCTTTGTCTTTGGATTGTAAAACAGGTGTCGCCAGTCCGTTCGAAAATCGACTGATAGAGCCATGCGTCAAAAACATATGGCTGACACCTCCCGACATATACACGTTCTGGCGATCATCGCAGAAGCCATTTACCGGGTTTGTTGTCATCCTGATCTGTTCCGTTTGCAGTTGGCGAAAGGCGTGCCGGCGGGTATCAAACGAAAATACATCACCGCCCCATTCGCCATGATTGAAGCCCAGCCATAGGTTATCCTGGTAATCTAAAAAGCTGACCGGCGGGGAAAACCAGCCTCGTGTGTACCGAATTTGCCTGTTGGTATAAAATGAACTGTCGGGGAAGTATGTCGTGTGGGTTTGGACATCAACAATTCCCTTATCCGTAATCAAAAAACACTGGTTCTGGCTGTTGAAAACAATACCGGTCAACTTATCAGTGTAGGTCGACAGAACACGCCAGGTTTTTTGCCGGGAATTATAGGCCTGGATGGAATGGTTTGTGTCGCCGATAACGATCGTGCCTTCACGGTCGATGGTTGCGGCAACAACGGGAGCCGCTGTTTGTACCGGTATTGCCTGTTTGGCGGTGAGGCTGTTGAACAGGTCAAGACGACCGGAGCGGGTTAGTAGCAGGAGGCTCTTGCCCACCAGTGAAAAGTCTTTGTACCTAACCTCCTTACTGACTTCCTGACCACGAACGGTCTCTCTGTTTACGAAGAGTAAGACCAGCGAGAACAGAGTAGAAAAGACGAGTTTCATCCAATGCCAGTTTAAGAAGTACCCAGTTTTTGTGCAAACCGTGTCACTAATGCATGAATCTCCTGATGCTTAATCAGGGTTTGAAGCCACGCTGCCGGAATGTCGCTGTAACCAAATAGAATACCCGCCAGTCCACCGGCCACTGTTGCCGTTGTATCGGTATCTTCACCCAGATTAACTGCTTTCAGGACACATTCCCGGTACGATGAACTGGTTAGCAGGCACCATAAACTACTTTCCAGCGTGTCGATCACGTAGCCCGAACTGCCAATGTCGTCTTCCTTGCATTGGCTTATGTCTTGCCGGAGAACCTTATCAAAAAGAGTGACTTCCAAACTGGAAAACGCTTTTTTCTCCGCGAATTCGTTGACAGAGTCCTGCATCTGTTTGTAGGCGGCAACCTTGTCCATGTTTGCCAGGAGCCGGATACCGAATTCGACGTAGATAAAACAGGCAAATACCGAACGGAAGTGACCATGCGTGAGACCAGACACTAACTGAACAATTCGGTATCGTTCTTCGGCTGAAGGTTCGTTTTTCAGGAAATAGACCAGTGGGAGAATCCGCATGAGTGATCCATTTCCATTATCGTGCTCCATCATACCACCCGACAAGGTTGGATCAGTGCCTGAAATCAACCGGTTAAGCGCACTCCTCGTGGCATTGCCAATGTCGAATACTACATCGTGCGCACCCCAATAGCCCTCTTTATACCATCTGACAAAGGTTGAGGCCATATCGGCAAGATCGAACCCCTTGCTCAAACTTTCCGCTGTGCAGAAAAGCAGCGAGCTATCGTCGGAGAATGTTCCGGGGGGCTGGTGCCAGACCCCGTAACCACGCATGCTTACAACCGGGTTGTAGGACAGGGCTGTACGGGCTGAAAACTCTACCGGAACACCCAGCGCATCGCCAACGGCCGCCCCGAAAAAACCACCTTTTATTTGATTGATCATACGAAGAATAAGGTAAAGGCCAGCAGATTGGTCGCGTTAGTGATCAGCTAGCTGTAGAATTGTGTGGTTTGCCAAACGTGATTTACAGACTTATCTCCTACAAACAGGGCATCCCCAGGGGACTATCTCGCAGCTTACCTTAAGAACAGTCCAGCGTTCAGTACGTTTAGGTCAGATGTGCGTGAAGTTTTGATGGGCTTATGTCCAATATACCCATCGACTGTCGCTTAATTCTTCATTTTAACCGAACCGGCGCACACATCACCGTCTGCAAGGCCCGTTAGCCAGACTGTCAGGGTTTTGGTTCGTTGCCGGGTAAGTTCCGTACGGTAAGCTGCTTCACACATGGGTTGCGAACTGCCATAATAGCCAGCCGGGCGGTTCGGGTATTTCATCTTCACTTCGGCATCCCGAAACTGAACCCAGATTCGCTGTGCGGTTTTTAGGTTTTTGATGAACTCGACGTCCTTGCTGTATTGCTTCAACACGTTTTGATAAACGGAATTCAGGGCTTTGTCGGCCTGTTGCAGGGTTTGGCCCTGCCCCTTGTTTAGGGACGATTGGGTTTGGCCAAACGATGCAGTAGTGACGATGAGCAGAGCACCAGCGATAAACAGCTTACGAAAATTGATTGACATAGGCGTTAGGTCTTGAACGTAATGAAAACAGTTATTATCGTTTATCCGGTCACTTTGCCAGCGCCACCGCCCCCCGGCGTTTCCAGCCGGATGCGTTCTCCCGCCTGCATGGCTCGGGTGAAGATGCCCGGCAGACTTTCCAGTCGGCCGTCGGCATGAATCAGTGTTTGCTGACCGGTTGCGCCCGCGTCTCCGCCATTCAATCCGTATGGTCTTTCTACCCGATGCTGGCTGAGCAGTGTAGCCTGTACAGGTTCCAGAAACTCAATTTCGCGGATAATACCGTCGCCCCCGCGCCATTGGCCGTTGCCGCCCGAACCGCTGCGAATGCTGAATTCATGGAGCCGAACGGGGTAACGGCGCTCCAGTTCTTCGGGATCGGTAAGTTTAGTGTTGGTCATGTGCTGATGCACCGCCGACCGGCCATCGGCACCAACTGTTGCCCCGGCACCCCCGCCAATGGTTTCGTAATACCCGAATGGATTTGGCGCTTCTGCCGACTTTCCGAACAGAAAATTATTCATCGTTCCCTGACTACAGGCGGCTAACCCCAGCGCTTTCAGCAGCGTGTCGACCAGCCGTTGGCTTACTTCGGTGTTGCCGCCTACCACAGCCGGACAACTGGCGGGGTTGTCGGGAAAGACCGGGTTCAGGAAGGAGGATTCCGGCAGGATCAGGTCGACCGGGGCCATCAAGCCTTCATTCAGGGGAATGTCTTTGTCGCACCAGAGTCGCAGCACATACAGCACTGCGCTGTACAGAATGGATATATTGGCGTTAAGGTTGTTCGGGTGAACGCCCGATGTTCCTGAGAAATCGAATGTGATCCGGTTATTGGCTACGCTGATTTTTACGCAGATTTTGTGCCCATCGTCGAGGGATTCTTCGGCAGCAAACGACTGTCCATCGAGTGGCTGCAACACGGCAAGAATGGCATCGGTGGCCGATTGCTGGAGCCGGTTCATGTAATGCTGCACCGTGGCCAGTCCGTATTGCCTAACGAGCGTACGCAGGGCCATTTCGCCTGCTTTCAGGGAAGCCAGGGCAGCTTCAATGTCCGCCTGATTTTCGGCCAGTGCGCGGGTCGGGTAGGGGGCATCGGTAAAGTGGGCCGCTAATCCGCTTGTCTCGTTGTAGCTTTGCCACAAAAAGTCGCCCGCCTTCACCACGTACATCGGTTCCAGCACGACACCTTCCTCAACCAGCGATGTGGCATCGGGTGGCATGGAGCCCGGCACTTTTCCGCCAATTTCGGCGTGGTGCGCGCGGTTGATGACGTAACCGATCAACTGGGGCGGAGTGCCCGATGATTCATCGGTAAAGACGCCACTGATCAGCGTGACGTCTGGTAAATGAGAACCGCCGTACTTGGGATGATTCGTGATGGCCACGTCGCCCGGTTCAAGGGACAATTTTGCTAAAACTAATCGGGCGCAAACGCCCAGACTCCCCAGATGGACCGGAATGTGGGGCGCATTGGCAACCAGTTCGGCCCTGGCATTGAGCAGGGCGCAGGAGAAATCCAGTCGCTCTTTAACATTGACCGAAAAGGCCGTTCGCTGCAACTGAGCTCCCATTTCTTCGGCAATGGCGCGGAAACGCTGGGTGAATAATTCAAGCTGAATAACTTCGCTCGCTTCCGACTCGCCCGGCTCTTCGATGTCGGCGATGTAGTCGACAAGGGCATTTCCATCTGCCTGAACAACCAGCCGCCAGCCAGGTTCGATGAACGCCGAGGAGGTTGTGTTCAGTAGCAAGGCCGGACCACGAAACGTGTCGCCTTCCCGCAACAGTGTCCAGTCGTAAGCCGGGTAGTGGTCTGTTTCGAAGGCGGGTACAGCGTGGCGATGCGTTACCGGAGAACCGCTTACCGGTTGCTCATTGGTGGCTGTACTGACCAGCACCCGTACGCTTTCTACTTCAATCGGGCGTGGCTGACCGTTGGTACCGCTTGGAAAGTGACCGTACAAATGCTGGTACTTCTGCGCGAAATCGGTGGCCAGACAGTTGCTTAAAGGCACATCGACGGTGGCTTCCTGGCCGACAAGACGCAGAAACACCGAGATGGATTTAGTTTCGACGACTGTGTCCGGGCCAACATCCTGCCGTAGCAGATCGGTTGCTTTGGTGATCAGGTTTCGGCAAAGCACATCGAGGTCAGGCTCAACGGTCGTTAATGGTTTGAGGACGGATTGAGCCGTCATGCGTTCAATTTTCGCCTGGCCAATGCCGTAAGCACTCAGTAGTCCGCCATCGAAAGGTAGAATAAGCTGTTCCATACCTAGTCGGCGGGCAATGGCGCAGCCGTGTAAGCCACCGGCACCCCCGAAAACCAGCAGTGAATACGCTTTGGGGTCAAATCCGCGCGCTACCGAAATTTTTCGGATAGCCCCGGCCATCGTCTCATTGGCAATGTGTTCAAAGCCCCGCAGCACACTCATGGATGACATGAACGAACCAGCCGCTTCGATTTGCTGACTGACGGCTTCGAGTGCTTTCTGTGCATTTTCGGGGAAAACAGGAATGCCAAACTGTTTTGGATGGAGTTTGCCCAGCAGCAAATTGACGTCGGTGATCGTTAGTAACGGGGCTGCGTCGGCGATGGTGCGGGCTCCGTAGCAGGCGGGTCCGGGATCGGCTCCGGCGCTATGGGGACCCACGCGTAATTGGCTCCCATCGAACCAGCAAATGGATCCGCCACCGGCGGCTACCGTTTCGATTGCCAGCGAAGGCAGCTGCAAATCGAACGGGCCAATTTTTGTTGAAAATCGGTAATCCAGCCCGCCCTGAATCCGCGCCACATCGGTACTTGTGCCGCCCATGTCGAGGGTGAGCGTACCTTTTGTACCCGACAGCGCCTTGCTTCCGGTGGTATTTTCCTGCGGTTGCAGGATGCGGCCGGATACCTCACTTGCCCCAATAACACCCCCCGCCGGGCCACTTAGCAGGCTGTCTTTAGGTTGGAACAAATCCGCCCGAACCAGCCCACCCGAACTGGTCATGATACGAACCGCCCCACCGCCTAACTGCTGTTGTACGTTATCCAGATACGACCGCATAACGGGCGTCAGATACGCGTCGACCACCGCTGTCTGGGTTCTTGACACATACTGCGGAGAGGTTGATACATGGCTGGAAAGCGTTACATAGGTGTGTCCCGTCCGTTGAAGCGCATCCAGTAGCTGTCGTTCATGAACCGGGTTTCGGTAAGCGTTGAGGAGGGATACCGCCACGGCATCGGGGTTGATCCGGCTGAGGTCATCTACTAATCGGGCAATACTCTGCTCTGATAAGGGGGTTAAAATCTGCCCGTTGGCCGTGATGCGTTCGTCCAGTTCGAAAACGGAATCATACAGGACTTGAGCGGGCGGAATAGCCAGTTGAAAGAGATCGGGCCGTTGCTGGCTGCCGATTTTCAGCAGGTCTTTAAAGCCTTTGGTTACGAGTAAGGCGACCCGGCCTCCCTTCCGTTCGAGCAGGGCGTTGGTGCCTTTGGTCGTTCCCAGCCGCATGTCCAGCGCAGGGAATGGTTCGGTAACTGGCGTTCGAGTCAGTAGACGAGCGGCCAAAACAGGCGCTTCTTCACCCGTAAACAATTCAACCGTCAGTGGCTGGTCAACTACCTCGAAAGGACGGTTAAGCATCAGGCGCCCATCGGTCTGTAACGACCTGATCGTATATTGCTCACCTGTTTCGTTGATGCGAAGTTGATAACCGTCAAAAATAGGGGCAGTTAACCAGGGCGCTATCACGTTGCCGTTTATCAACTGGCCGCGTAGCCGACTACTGCTCAGCACTTTGGCACGGTGCAGGGTTCCGTTATCGTCCAGGGCAAGGCCATCCGTAAAGGTGCCACCGGTATCAATCCAGATTTGGTACATGGTTAATTAATCAGCGTAACGCCCGCCTGCCGGTAAGCCGATACGACCTCAGGCTTCGCTTCGGCATCGGTAATCAATACATCAAACAGGCTTAGGGGCGCAAAATAGAGGTATTTGTTGGTTTCTAGTTTCGACGAATCGCAGAGGAGATAAACTTTATCCGTTTGCCGGGCAATGGCCATTGTAATGCTGGCTTCTTTCTCGCTATTCGCACTTAACCCGTGTTCGAGAGAAATTCCGTCGACGCCCATAAACGCCCGATTGGCCCGATAACGGGCAATGTGTTCTTCGGCAATAAGGCCATGAATTGCCTGCCGACCCTTATCCACTTCACCACCCACCAGATTGACCGTCACCTCAGATGACAGTAACTCCGCCACAACGGGCAATGAATTAGTAACTACCGTAATCCGTTTGTTACGAATAAACTGACACAGCCGGAATACCGTACTGCCGCAGTCCATGAAAAGGACATCGTCCTCCTGTATCTCCTGGGCTGCCAGTTGACAGATATAGTCTTTCCGGTCGGCGTTGACGGCGGCTTTGTTGTCAAAACGGAATGAATCGGTGGCCAGGCTAACTTTCATGGCGCCACCGCGCGTACGATACAGCAGGCCTGAAGCTGCCAGTTGAACCAGGTCGCGCCGGACGGTCATTTCGGATGACTGCAGTAAATCAGCCAGTTCGCGCACATCCACGGAGCCACGCGCATCGACCGTTTGTAAAATAAGCTGCTTCCGGTGTTGGAAATTCATACTGAATTACGTTGTTTTGTTCAAAAATAAACAAAAATTAACAATATCAAACAAATGTTAGCTGAGCATACAGAACGGGTCGAAATAACGGAAGAAAAAATATTATCGGATAATTGGTATGTATTACGGCGGTTCACCTTCAATTACCTGGGAAAAAATGGGGAGTGGACCACCCAGCAACGGGAGGCATATGACCGTGGAAACGGCGCCACGATTCTGTTGCACAATCCGAAAACAGATACGGTTATTTTAACCCGTCAGTTTCGGTTACCGACTTTCGTGAATGGCAACCCAACCGGCCTGCTGATCGAAGCCTGCGCGGGACTGCTCGACGATGAAGACCCGGAAGACGCCATTCGACGGGAAACTGAAGAGGAAACGGGTTACCGGATTCAGTCGGTAGAAAAAGTAATGGAAGCCTATATGAGTCCGGGGTCGGTAACCGAGAAGTTATTCTTCTATCTCGCCGAATATTCCGCCGACACCGAGCGGACGGATGGCGGTGGTATCGACGAGGAAGAAATCGATATTCTGGAACTATCGGTTCGTCAGGCGATGGCCATGATGGAACGGGGGGAGATTATGGATGGCAAAACGATTATGCTGTTGCAATACCTGCGCCTGAAGCAGTTGGGTAATCGTTAATTAAGGTTACGCGGTTGGTAACAGAGTCGATATGGTCGTGTAGTGGTGTGTGGTGTAGTGGTGTGTGGTGTCAGTTTCTTAAAACTGACAAGTGAGGTTTCTCAAAACCTCGTGTGACTAACTGGTTAATCAACGAGGTTTCTTAAAACCTCGCTATGGCGGGTCAGATGACCCGCCACCACAAGCAGGCTGATACCTCACGAACAGACTGTATTGTAGAACAAAAAACTATCAAAAAGGACACGGTAACAAACTGAATCAAATAAGAGAGGTAGGTGCTGATAACAGGTAGTTGTGATAAAAAAGCAACGCTCTTCTTTTAATAACGTACGGTTGCGCAAACCCATAAAACACGTGTTTTAGCTATACGCATAAGACGAGTTCACGGCCAGTGAGCCACTTGACTATTTACTTTTCGGATGAATTACTTAAAACCTCGTGTGGCTAAATGGTCAATCAATAAGGTTTTGAGAAACTTTGCTTGTCAGGTCTAAGGACCTGACACCACCCTGATGTGTGCCATTGTGCGATTTGTGTGATGTCGGGTCCTTAGACCTGACACTACACCACACGATCACATCGACTCTAAACCCGGAACGCCAGGCTTCTCGTTAATAAAATGCCTTAAATAGCAACTCTACCTTTTCGGTTGTGAGCCCGATACGGAAGCCGCCGAATTATTGCCCGCCGAGATCATATTGGCGAACAGTCGATAGGCACCGGGAACACCAGCGGGGAGTTCGCGGAAGAAGACCAGACCGGTGTACATAAAATGCCCTTTGCCGTATTTCGCGTAAATCAGACTGCCCTCTTTGGGCGCTTCGTTCTGATCGTGGGAGGAGAAAATTGGCTCGTACGCTTTGTCCCAGTCCCGCGCAAAGTAGATACCGCGCTCCTGAATCCAGCCCGAAAAATCGGCGTCGGTAATTTTGTTCGGGTAGTTGAGCAGTTGGTGATTCGGGTTAATGAACGTCATGGGCGCATCTTCCTCCGTTACACGCTCGTTGACAACCGTGAATGGATACGGGCCTAACTGGGGTAGGGGAGACTCATTCCGGAAGAATGAATTGACCGGTGTTACGTATTGTACAATCATCGTTCCGCCGTTTTTAACGTACTCCATCAACCTGGGCTGGTAACGAGCCATGGCACTATTTGTGTTATACGCCCGAACACCCACAACAATAGCGTCGTAGCCGGACAGGTTACCCGTTAATTCTGTTGGACCCAGGATGGTTACCCGACAACCCATTTGCTGGAGGGCCGCCGGTACTTCATCGCCCGCTCCCACAATGTAGCCGATGTTTTTAGCCGTCACTTTTACATCCAGTTTAACCAGTTTGGCCTCGGCCGGTGGGAAAAGTGTCTGCGTAGGAATATGCTTGTAGGCTACGTAACGAAGCCCCGTCGTAAACGTGCCCGTGCCGGTTGTCATCACCGCCTGCAGCTTGCCGTTCTGTGCTTTGTCAGAAGGGGTCAGCCGGAACGTAATCCGCTGCTCATCGCCTTTATTTGTCAATGTAAACGGTTGCGTGGCCGGTTCAATTTGCCAGCCTGCGGGCACCGACATCTTGAGCGTACCGGATACATTGGCCCGACCGGCTCTGAGCACAATATCGGCTGTTTTAGGTCTGTTGTCGCTGAAGGTGAACACGCGCTCGGTCAGGTTGGCCATCACATCGGGCTGAATAATAAACGGACGGTAAATCTCACCATCCACAGGATCCGTTGATTTGTAAACGACCGGTCGGGTAAACATAAAACGCTGACCACTAATCTCGAAGGTATAACTGGCCGACATAGCCGCCGGGTTTTCGGGCAGGCCAATGAGCTGCTGATTGTCAACCTGGAACAGCCCTTTATCGATGGGTTTTTCGAGCCAGTACGGTTGTGAAATCTTCGCCGTTTTGGGGATGGTTACCGAAGTTGGAAATAAGATAACGTCGTTCGGCTTCAGGGGGGTGTTGAGCGTCGTATCCTTACCGGTAGAATACTGAACCCGTACCAGCGTAATAGGTAAATCGGCCCGATTAACGATGTTGGTTGTCAGCTTGATTGTCTCGCCGGGCGTAGCGGCATAGTCGGCGGGGTTAGTTTCAAACCAGAGACCCAGGCACTGGCGAATCAGCGTTTCAACTTCTTCACGTTTGGCTTTTACATAAATATTGGTCGTATCCAGTTTGCTGATAGTTCCGTATAGCTGAACGAGTGCCGGTACCGAAGCTGCTGGCTGATCGGGTCTGAAATTCGCGATAAGCTGCGTTACCTGTGCCTGAGCGGCTCCACTGTTAGGCACCCTTTTCCAGGTCATATCGACACCTTCCATCGGGTCTTTCTGAACGGGATCACCACCTTTCAGCAGCAGGTAATCAACTTTAGCACCCCTGTTGGCAGCCACACCAAATCCCTGACTCTTGTGCTGGCTGCGACTTTCGGCCGCTATTTCACCATATGATTTTCCCAGTAACGGGTTATACAAGCCCGTTTCAATGCCGATCAGGTTTCCGGCTTCCTCCGGTTTTTTATTGCTCAGAAACGCGCCTGGAATAAACATGTTCCACATGATTCGGCGGGCCTGCCAGGGCTTTACGAAAGCCAGCTGCTCGGGGAATTTCGTTGGGTCATTCGATATTTTGAACGCTTCTTCGGCCAGAAAACCGGACGCGCTATGGTGCCCGTGACCGGCGCGGGAATCGGGCGGAAAGCGGGTCATGATCACGTCGGGCTGGTATTTGCGGATCATCCAGACCACGTCGGCCAGCACTTTCTCCTGTCCCCAGGTACGAACCGCTTCGGAAGTTTGTTTGGAAAAGCCAAAATCATAGGCCCGGCTGAAAAACTGATCGGGACCGTCCACGCGTCGGGCTGCCAGCAGTTCCTGGGTTCGGATCACGCCAATATTCTCTCCCTGCTCGGGGCCAATCAGGTTTTGCCCGCCATCACCCCGGGTGAGCGAAAGATACCCCGTACGAACGAGCCGTTCTTTGGCCAGATAAGATAGCAACAGGGTGTTTTCATCGTCGGGGTGAGCGGCTACATAAAGTACCGAGCCCAGGACATTGAGCTTTTTTAGGTTCGAGAGTATTTCGCCCGGGGCCGCGGGTTTGATCGGGCCATAAGGAACCTGAGCGAAGGAAGGAAACGTGAGCAAACTGCCGACGAGCAGTGTATAAAGCGATTTTCTAAGTGACACAGGCAGGGAATGAGTTTGAACGATTAAACCCAAAGATAAGAAAAGGCTACCTAAAACTGAGGTAGCCTTTTGACTCACTTGACCTAACATTAACTTATTACTGGAAGATCGGTACTTTCTGGAATTGATCGGGCAGGGGTTTGGGTACGTTAGGGTTTGTATTGATTTCGTTCTGCGGGTAGATAAACCGTTGTGGTTTTTTCGTGCCGGCATACAGGGGGATTGGCAGTTGTACCACAGGAACGGCTTTTTCCAGGCGCCGTACATCATTAAACGCTTCGTACTGCATCAGGAAAAAAATATACCGCTGGGTGATAATCTCATACAGCAGCGCCGTTTGTACACTGGCCAGCTTCATGGGATTCGCCAGCCCGGCGGGAGCAAAATCAGCCAGGGTGTATGCATCATATTTTAACCCAGTGGCCGACATATTTTTGCCGTTTAGGTAGCCGCTGGCCAGACCGGATCTGACGGTATTGAGGGCCGATAGTGCCTTGTCCGTAACCCCCAATCGGGCCTGTGCTTCGGCCAGAATAAGCTGGTTTTCGTAGTAGGTAATAATTGGATGAGGAGCGTCTTCGGTAAAGGCCCCATCGTCGGTATTCGGGTCCAGCGCCCCTGTTGTTGAAATGCCCACTTTAAAATAATGATTATAGAGGGCTGTTTCGTTGGTTTTTGTATTGGCTGAACCAATCCGCGACTGCATCAGAACCGGGAGGTAAGCCCCGTCGAAGCCCGTGTCGCCCGCCCGTGTGATTCGGAAAAAGTCGTAGTTCTGATTGTCATCTACGCCCTGGCTGGTACCGTGTGGGGTTAGCGCATCGCCCGCCGTGCTGCCAATGCCCGATGTCGCATTGGTAACCGCCTTGGCGTAATCGCCGGTGTGGAGATAGAGCCGGGCTTTGAGGGTGTACGCAGCCGCTTTCCACTTAGCCACATTGCCTTTGTACAGATAATCCTGCCCCGAAAAAGCCAGCCCTGAGGGCGCCGACAGATTCTGAATGGCGTTGTCGAGAACGGCCTGAAGAGCCGTATACACATCGGCCTGCTTATCAAAGACAGGGGTGGGGTACTTCACGTCGTCGAAGGCCTGGCTATACGGGATGTCACCGTACAGATCCGTCGCTTTGGAAATTACCAGGGCCTCCAGAACCTGGCCAACGCCTTTTATCCATTTGTCGCCAACGGCATCGGCTTTTGTCTGAATCAACCGTGCCTGACTCGCAACCGGATACAGCGGACTCCAGCCAAACGTGCCTGCCGAAACAATGTAGCTCGCGTAAGTCTGGTGCTGCCTCGACAACCCGTTCAACTGACCGGACCAGATGGCGCCAATCCGCACATCGGTGTCTTCGTGCAGCATCGAAACGCCCAAAAGTGTACCTGAGAGCAGGGTGGCCACATCAACATCCGTAACGGCGTTCGGGTTATTTTTAATGTTGGCTTCATTGAACAAGTCGCTGCAACTACTGAGCAGCGTAAGGCTCAACAGGGTAATCGTAATTTTATGAGAAACAAATTTTTTCATGATCGTGCCTTATCGGTTTAAGTAGCCTGAAACGGATTAATAGTTGATCTTGATCGAGAACAGGATCGATTTTGTGTTTGGGTTGGTAAACCAGTCCTGACCACGGGCCAGGCTGGCTCCGGTGATGCTTACTTCTGGATCGGTACCCGTGTATTTAGTCCACAAAACGACGTTACGTCCGGTGAGGGAAAAATCAACCGACGACAGGTGGGTTACCCGGCGGAATCCGGGACTGCGCAGGCTATAATTGAGCGTCACTTCGCGCAGGCGAGTCGATCCGCCATCTTCTACAAACTGCCTGGTAGAAGCTGAGCTGAAGGAAGTGCCGGGTCCCTGATACCAGGCCTGCGTTAAGGCCACCGGGCCAGCGCCAAAGTCCTGTATGTTACCCTGAAACTTTGTGCCAGCGGCAATACGATTGCCGTTGTAGTCCTTTATGCCACCGGAGGGAGCAACCGATGTGTTACCCACGTCGCCGTGCGTACCAATCAGGTAGAGCGCTCCCCGTGTGCCGTTGTAAAAGTCATTACCGTAGACTTTGTCGAACAGAAAGTACAGCGAAACGCCTTTATAAGAGAAGGTACTACCCAAACCACCCCGCCATTTCGGATTCGGGTTGCCAACAATTTCGTTGCTGGTGCCGCCCTGCGGGAATCCGTTGGCATCCAGTATGTATTTGCCGGACTCATCCTTGAGGAAGTCCGTTCCGTAGAATACCCCGAACGGCTGGCCCGGAATCAGGGATTGCCCTGCGTAGGTGTTCGACAGGGTATAAACAGATGCATCGGCCAGAGATACAACCTTATTGCGGTTCATCGAAAAATTGGCCGACAAATTCCATTTGAACGCACTCTGCGGGAACATGTCAGCACCGGCGTCGAATTCAAGCCCTTTATTCGACAATTCGGCGGCATTGATGTTCCGAACGGCATACCCTGTTTCATACGGTACATTCAGCGACAGGATTACGTCCTTGGTATTGTTGCTGTATGCCGTTCCTGAGAACGAGAACCGGTTGTTGAGGAAGCGTAAGTCGACCCCCACTTCGCTTTCGGTTTTCCGTTCCGGGCGCAGAAAGTCGTTACCGGCCGTTGTACTCCGAACATAGCCGCCACCATATAAGGAACTGGCTGCCGAGAGACCATTGGCGTAGGAATCGCCAAAGGTGGCTGGGTTAAAGGTAGTGAAGTTCTGGTAAGGCTGAGGCTGAATCCCCACTTGCCCCCAGGTAAGCCGGAGTTTACCAAAGCTCAGGACAGTGTTTGTCTCCAGTCCTTTCAGCTTCGTGAACTGCCACGCCAGGGCTGCCGATGGGAAAAAGAAACTGCTGTTCGTTTTTGAGCCAAATGTAGACGCACTTTCGTTACGGCCCGTCAGCGTCAAAAACAGCATGTTATACGCCTGCATTTCGGCCTGGGCGTAATACGCATAGGTCCGGATCAGCGAGTTGTAGTTGCTGGCCGATAAGTTTGAGTTCAGGGCGTTGGTCAGAATATCGGGCGCGGTTGGCACGATCAGGTTGGAGATCGCATCCGAAAGGGTAGCCTTTCGACGGCTGTTGTAATTAACCCCCACCAGGACCGATCCACTGAAATCGTTGCTGAATGTCTTATTCGCATTGATGAATACATCCGTGTTGAACTGTTTTTCTGTGATCCAGTTCTTCGACAGAAAGCCGTTCAGGTAGTTGGCCGAGTTGCGGGCAAATCGCTCCAGACGATTGTCCGTAAAATTGTCGATACCCGTTCGACCCGTAATGCTTAGCCAGGACATGGGCGTGATTCCTAATTCAACATTACCCGTGATCCGGTCAACATCGGTTGTGTTGCGGTTATTGTTGATGTTCCAGACAGGATTCGAATAAATCGTGTTCTGATCGATACCCAGCGGATTCCGGTACGAAACGTGGGCATCGTTGAACACCTGGCCGGATGCATTGGTGTATGTTCCGGTATAATACTGGTTGTTAAAATCGGAAGGGGTACGCGTACCGCCCAGCAAGATACCATCGAGGTTGTCGCCCTGCTGAATACGTGAAGACCCTACTTTACTGTACCCTACATTGGCCGATGCCCGAAACCATTCGGTGAACTGGCTGGCCACATTGATACGGGCCGTATTCCGCTGATAATTGCTGAAGGCTTTGACAATACCATCCTGATTCAGATTTGAATAACTGAGCATGAAGTTGGAACGGGCATTTCCTCCACTGATATTGATCGCGTTGTCCGTAAAATGACCCGTCTGAAATACATCGTTCGCGTGGTCATAAATGTCTTTGGCGTTTTTGCCGCCATGTGGATTGGCTGCATTGCCAGACGCTATGGCATATCGTTTGGTGCCATCGGGAAAAGTAACGAAGCCCTGGTAGCCAGGTGCCGAAGGGTCTGTAATGTAAGTATCCGGTCCACCGGTACGGTCCGCAATCAGGTCGCCGTAGCTGTACTTATTGCCTTGCCTGAAAAAGCCGCCACTGCCCTGTCCATAGGTGGTTTGAAGGGGAGGCATTTTGTTGACCTTATCAAACGAGACCGACGACTTAAAGGTGATGTTGACTTTACCTTTGGAATCTTTTCCTTTTTTAGTGGTAATTACCACAACACCATTAGCCGCCCGGGTACCCCACAAGGCGGCTGCCGATGCGCCTTTCAGCACTTCCATGCTTTCGATATCTTCGGGATTGATATCATTGATACGGGATTGCTGAACAATTGAGTTACCCCCGGCCGAACCATCATTATCGTTGGAATTACTAACCGGAACCCCATCGACAATAAAAAGGGGCTGGGCGTTGCCATTGATCGTGTTCTGACCACGAATCTGAATGTATGAACCGGCACCCGGATCGCCCCCGCTTTTGGTTATCACCACGCCGGAAGCCTTACCGCTCAGGCCCGATAGCAGACCGGTCTCCCCGGATTGAGCGATGCCTTTGCCGCCTACGGTCGAGATTGACGAGGCAAACTTGTCGCGTTCTTCTTTAACGCCAAGGGCTGTAATGATGACTTCAGTTAATTGCTTCGTGTCTGTTTTGAGCTGAACGTTAATGGTTGTTCGGCTGCCAATTACCTCTTCAACCGATTGCATGCCTACAGCTGAGATAACCAATGCATTTCCCGCTGGTGGGACCGTTAAGGTATACGCCCCATTGACGTCCGTTACTGTACCGATTGTTGTGCCTTTAACAACAATCGTCGCACCTGCAAAACCACCATTTCCTTCTTCGGCAGAGATAATGCCGCTGACCTTTCGGCCTTGTGCCCATCCACTCGAAAAACTTAAGCCGACTAATAGAAGGCTCATGAGTAATAATCTCATCATAGCTTAGTTTAAGTTAAGAAATGTTATAAGAGGCATATAAACACCTACCTGTGTGTGAATATGTAGAATAAATTTTTAACAAATAGATTAAATTTGGAATTATATATTAGTTATACAAAATATTTCAAAATAAATTATATTTTAATCTGATTTTAACCGTAGTTTATTTGGGTTAAGGTATGTATGTCTTAAGTTGTTTATAGATAGACGTTTACCGCTTATTTGGGTTATAGCTTGTCGGCAAATTCGGAGTTTGCCGGGGTGTAATTAGTGTAGGTCTATATACGGTAACTACTTAGTTCGTGTAACGCATAAATGCCCGACTTTACCGGATAAACTAGACGGTAAAGTCGGGCATTGGGATCACGAAGGATAGCTATCGTCGACCTCGTGAGTCATCCGGGCACTATCAGGGCCGGGTAAGGAGTTGGTTTATAAGTAGAACTTCGCCGTTTCGAATAACCTGCTCTACATTTAGGGCATCCTTTATGTTAGTGAGGGGATCTCCGTCAACAATCACCAGATCGGCTAGTTTGCCCGGTTCAATCGACCCAAGGTCTTTGCTGACTCCTACGGTCTCAGCCGCCCACAACGTAGCCGAGCGTAATGCCTGATACGGCGTTAGGCCCGCCCCAACAAACGATTGAAGCTCGGTATGCAGGCTCATACCGTAGGGCACAAAAGGGCTGTCGGTACCGGTAGTCACGTGGGCTCCGGCGTCAATCAGGGCTTTTACGCCTTTCTGGAGATTTCCGAAGTTGCTTAGATAACCAGGGCTCAACTTAGCATACTGAGCCGACCCGGCCAGAAGGGCATTTGTGTACTCTTCCGAATAGAACGTTTTATACTGCCGATTTTCGAGTAGACTGGGGTCGTTCGTTGTTAGTACTGAAAAACCGCCCTGCAGGGAAGCCGTGGGTGTAATGTTCATGCCGGATTTAGCCAGTAGCTGAATCACGTCCTGATAGCTGTGGTTCATGGCCGTAATCTTGGGCGAGTAGCCCCGCCGACTTGTGCCGCCAATGTGTTCTACGGCATCGACATCATAGCGCATAGCCGGGAAAATCTCATGCGAGGATACCGGTAAGCCGTGGGCGTGGGCGAATTCCGTAATGCGTTGCTGTTTGTTATCCGGCATACGAACATAGGTTTTGATCAGGTCATAGCCCAATTGTACGGCCCGGTTGAGTTCACGGTCAAGTTGCTCATCGGAGTTGATGCTGGTGGCGGCTCCGTAATAAATTCGGTTGCCGTCGGTTAAGCCGCCCGTAAAGAATTGCCGGGGGCCAGGCCGTACGCCACTGGCCCAGGCTTCTTTTCGTTCGAGGGCGTCGTAGGGGTCGGCACCGGGTTCGCGAATGGAGGTGATGCCGAAGGATAACCACAGCCGACCGATTTTTTCGCCCACCATCGAGTGCTGATGGGTATGCATTTCAAACAAGCCGGGGATAATCGTTTTGGTCGACGCGTCGATCAGTTTACCCGGCCGCCCTGCCTGATGGGGTAGAACCGCCTTGATCCGGTGCCCATCGATAATGATGTCGACGTTGTTACGGTACGTGCTGGATTTCCCATCAAACAGCCGTCCGGCATGAACGACTACGGTTCCTGTCGGCTGGCTTATCGTCCAGGAGAGGTCCATCGGGTAAGTATCGATGTGCCCGTCTGATAGAAAAACCTGTTTGAAAACGTCCGTTGCCAGAAATAACAGGCTTTTTGAGTCACTCGTCCAGGTGGGTGTCTCGGCCTGTTCAGTCGTCAGCTGGCGGGGTGTGCCAACGATGGTGCCGTCGGGTTTAACATCGGTAATCCACAGGAGCCCATCGAGCACATACGCCATTTTAGTGCCATCCGGCGACCAGACAGGCCCATTTTGCCCGCGTGTGGCGAGGCTGTGGTTTGGTGCGGGCGATACATAACGGTCGTTTTTACCATCGAATGATAGGAGCAGCACCTCACTAACGCCTTCGCGGTACCGCGACGAGTAGGGGTGAAGGGCCGACACGGCAATGGTTTTGCCATCCGGCGACCAGCTTGCCTGACTCGGAACAAACAACGACTCGTGTAGTTTTCGCGTTTTGGGCACCGTTACATCAGCAGTATAGGTCACATCGGCTGCATAGAGCGTACTGCGGCCCCAGGCATTTCTCGGGTCGCTTTGGTAAAAGGCGATCTTGCTGCCATCCGGTGACCAGGTTGGGTAATGAAGGTCATCCGCCATATCTACCAGCAGCCGGTCCTGTCCGGTTTTAAGGTCACGAATCCAAACGTCCATATTCCCGTTTCGATCCGACACATACGTCAGTTTAGTGCCATCTGCCGACCAGCCGGGTTCAACTTCCATAGACTGCCCCTTGGTCAGGCGTTCGGGCACTTTGTTTCCTTTCGTCAACAGCCAAAGGTCGCCCAGTGCAGCAAATGCAATCTGTTTACCATCAGGCGAAATCGCCGATCCTTTAATGCCTTTAACAAGCTGTGGTTTCCGGCTGTCGAAATCGTAGGTTTTTCGTTTGTAGGTGTTCCTGGGTAACGTAATGACCACCTGAAACGGAATGGTCTGTGCTGTTGCGCTACCCAGCCGACGCCGTTTCAGGAGCCCATCGGCTGTATATAGATACGTATCTGCCGAAAACCAGCTGGCCCGAAACGGGAAAACATCTTCTTTGGCCTCCGTCAATATTTCCGCTTTCCCATCGGCAACGGATGCCCTTGCCAGGCCGCTTTGGGTATTGTTTAAAGTATTGTAAAATAACTGCGACCCATCGGGTTGCCAGGATACACCCGCCAGTTTGCTTGTTGAGGGAGTAACCAATTTTTCAGTACCGCCTAATGGGAGAACATAAACGCCCGGCGCATCCGTCCGATCAGAAATATAGGCGACCTGTTTGCCATCCGGTGCGTAAGCGGGATTGAAATCGTTACCTGAGTCGTGGGTCAGTTGGGTCAGTTTTCCATCGTCCAGATTTAGTTGCCAGATGTCATAATTACCACTTCTGTCGGAGGCAAAAATCAGTTGTTTGCCATCCGGCGACCAGTGGGGTTCACGGTCATCAAAAAGTCCGTTAGTGAGTTGCCGGGGTTTGCCACCCGCTGCCGAAACTGTCCATATATGGTACCGTCCGTCCCAGAACGAGTGGAACGCAATTTGTTGCCCATCCGGCGACCAACTCGGCTGTCGGCAGTCGCCCAGCGGGTCGGTCAATGGTTTGGCAACACCGCCCGTTGCGGGCAAAAGCCAGATGGTTCCCTGTAAGTCAATGACAATCTGCCGTTTATTGGGTGAAAGGTCGGCAGCCATGTTGGTTCCCTCTTTAACAAGTACCCGCAAGGAATCGGCACTCATTGACTGTGATGCGTTTGGGTAAAAATAGATAAGCCAGAATTGTATGGTTGTAAGTAGCTGAAATGCCAAACTGATATTCTGCATAAGGTTATAAATTCAATAGATATATTTTATCCAGACTTGTTTTTCATGAACCTACACAGCCTGCTCGCTACTTCCAAATGTGGACTCGATTTGTACCGCTGTAATTAGAAAACTCCTTGAATAACCGAAAAAATCCTCAAAAAAAGTCAATGAATTTACCTTGAGTTTGGTCGTATTGCAGAGGCAAATTCTATCTTTGCGGGCAATCAACCCTTTAACTTCTACCTATTTCTATGAATTACAGTGTTTATCTGGTCCCCATCCTTGGCGTTGTAGGCCTGCTGGTGATGTTTACCAAATTTATGTGGGTTTCGAAGCAGGAAGCCGGTGACGCCAGGATGCAGGAAATTGCGGGCTACATTGCTGATGGAGCGATTGCTTTTCTTAAAGCAGAGTGGCGTGTTCTCACCTATTTTGGCATTATCGTAGCGCTTCTGCTGGCCTACATGGGCAGCCTGGTGCCAAACTCCAGTCCAATCATTGGATTTTCTTTTATTCTCGGCGCGTTCCTATCGGCGCTGGCCGGGTACATTGGTATGAATATAGCCACGAAGGCAAACGTTCGTACCGCTCACGCAGCCCGCACAAGTTTGACTAAAGCCCTCGAGGTTTCGTTTACAGGTGGCTCTGTAATGGGGATCGGTGTTGCCGGTATTGCGGTGCTGGGACTGGGTAGCCTGTTCATTGTTCTCTATAAATTGTATGTTGAGCCATCGGGCGATGTCAACGGTTTACCCATGGAAAAAGCCCTCGAAGTATTGGCAGGCTTCTCGCTCGGTGCCGAATCCATCGCGCTTTTTGCGCGGGTGGGAGGTGGTATCTATACCAAAGCCGCTGACGTTGGTGCTGACCTTGTGGGTAAAGTAGAGGCTGGTATTCCGGAAGATGACCCACGCAACCCGGCCACGATTGCCGATAACGTAGGCGACAACGTAGGTGATGTAGCTGGTATGGGTGCCGACTTATTTGGTTCATACGTAGCCACGATTCTGGCAACGATGGTGCTGGGCCGCGAGATCGTTATCCCGAATGATCCGATTATAGGTCACGCCCCCATTGTACTACCGATGGTCATTGCCGGTCTGGGTCTGATTTTCTCCATCATCGCGACCTATCTGGTTCGTGTGAAAGACGACAACGGTAACGTGCAGGCTGCTCTGAACCTGGGCAACTGGGCATCGATTGGTATTACGCTGGTTGCTTCCTATTTTCTGGTCAACGCTATGCTGCCCGAAGGCGTGATGTCCATTCGGGGGGTTGAGTTCGACCGGATGGATGTGTTTTATGCCATCGTAACAGGTCTTATTGTGGGTGCGCTGATGAGCATCATTACGGAATATTATACCGCTATGGGTCGTCGTCCGGTGCTGTCGATCATTCGTCAGTCGGCAACGGGCGCTGCTACCAACATCATTGGTGGTCTGTCGGTTGGTATGGAGTCGACGGTGTTGCCAATTTTAGTGCTGGCTGCCGGTATCTATACGTCATATCACTTTGCCGGTCTGTACGGGGTGGCTATCTCGGCCGCCGGTATGATGGCGACAACTGCCATGCAGTTGGCCATCGACGCTTTCGGACCAATCGCTGATAATGCCGGTGGTATTGCCGAAATGAGTTATCTGCCCGAAGAAGTTCGTGGTCGTACCGATATCCTGGATGCCGTTGGGAACACGACAGCCGCCAGTGGTAAAGGGTTCGCTATTGCTTCGGCTGCCTTGACAGCCCTGGCCCTGTTTGCGGCTTTTGTGGGTTTGTCGGGTATTTCGGCTATTGACATCTACAAGGCCGATGTGTTGGCCGGTCTCTTTGTGGGTGGTATGATTCCGTACATCTTCTCCTCGCTGGCGATTGCGGCTGTGGGTCGTGCGGCTATGGCGATGGTAGAAGAAGTTCGTCGCCAGTTCCGCGAGATTCCCGGAATTATGGAAGGAACGGGCAAGCCGGAATATGAAAAATGCGTAGCTATTTCAACGCAGGCGTCGATTCGCGAAATGATTCTTCCGGGCGCTATTGCCCTGACAGTTCCGGTTATTGTGGGCTTTATTTTTGGCCCCGAAGTACTGGGTGGTGTGCTGGCCGGTGTAACAGTATCGGGCGTGCTGATGGGTATTTTTATGAACAACGCCGGTGGTGCCTGGGATAACGCCAAGAAATCCTTTGAAAAAGGGGTATTGATCAACGGCGAGATGTATTATAAAAAATCTGAGCCCCACAAGGCATCGGTTACGGGCGATACCGTTGGTGATCCGTTCAAAGATACATCCGGTCCATCCATGAACATCCTGATCAAACTGATGTCCATCGTGTCGCTTGTCATTGCGCCGTACATTGCGGTTAAATCGACTTCGGCGAGCGAAGGTAATCGGGAAGGTATTACGGCTCAGGGCGGTATGCCTGGCGTTGATCTGGAAAAGTCAACAGCGGCCGAAAACATAACAGTGACGGAGAATGTACTGAAGTTTAAAAACGATAAAACCGGTGTCGACCTGAATTTGTCGGGTGTGGGTAAAATTGAAGAACAACTTATTGAGTTCATCAACTCCGATAAGGCTGTCGATAAGGAAACCTGGTTCGATTTTGATAAGCTGACGTTCGAAACCGGCAAAGCGACGCTAAAGCCAGAATCTCAGGTGCAATTAGGTAACGTTGCACAGATTTTGAAAGCATATCCTAATGTGAATGTTAAGGTTGGTGGCTATACGGATAACACGGGTGTGGCTGCCAGCAACCTTAAACTCTCTCAGGATCGCGCTAATTCCGTTCGGGTTGAGTTGGAGAAACTAGGAATAAGCAACGATCGGCTGGCCGCAGAAGGCTATGGCCAGGAGCACCCGGTTGCATCGAACGACACCGAAGAAGGCCGGGCACAAAACCGCCGGATTTCGATGCGGGTAACAAAGAAGTAGTCAGAACGGCCAATAAGTAGGTTCTTATATCGGAAAGTCAGCTCATTACGTGGGCTGACTTTCTTTTTTTATCTACTAGTTCAACTCACACGAAATCAATTGATGAGGGAACTCAAAACCGGAGAGAGTGGGCAAATTAATACGTAGAATCATACCGGATCAGCTTCCCAGAGCATTGTAAATCAGCAACTGGTTTGTGGTAACAACCCGGTCTCCGGGGGCAACACCGCCTGACAGGTAAGTCTTCTTGCCAATGGTTTTGTAGATCGAAACTTCGCGGACAACAGGCTGATTTTCTTTGTTGACCATCACGACGAAGTTGCGATTCTTGTCAAAAACAACAGCAGCCGCCGGAATGGCTACCCGCTGGTCATGGCCGGCATACGTAACGCTCACATTGGCGAACATTTCGGGTTTTAGCCGGTAATCGGCGTTATCAAGTGTAACGCGTACTTTAAGGGTTTTACTGTCGGGGTCGAGGACATTGAATATCTTGTCGATCCGTCCGTGAAAAACTTTATCGGGGTAGGAGATGGTCGTTATGGTTGCCGGGTCGCCTTCATGAACATTGGCCAGATCAGACTCATACACGTTAGCCAGTACCCAAACATGGTCGAGGTTGGAAACGGTGAACAGGTTTTCCGGATCATCTGAGCGAAGTTCCATACCCGACGAAGCTGTTTTTTCGACGATAAACCCATTCATGGGCGATTTGACCAGATAAACGGAGCCTGTGCCACCAACAATTCGGCGACGTTCGCCAACCCGGTTAAGTTCTCCTTTAGCCGCTTGTAGCTGTTCCTGACTGGCAACCAGGTCTTTTTGCGAGCTAAGACCGGCCTTGGTCATATCTTCCGTTACCTGCTGGTTCTTTTGTGCAACTGCAAGTTGCCCGCGTGCCGAGATGGCCTGTTGTTCGAGGTCGGCAAGATCACCGGAGCGAATAACTGCCAGTACCTGACCTTTCCGGACGTAATCGCCCAGATCGGCCTTTAACGTCTCTATATGGCCGCCGACCAGCGGAAATACCTTAACTACCTGATCCTGGTTGAAGGTAATCTTACCCGTCAGGTTTAGTTCGTTTTTAGCATTTTCCAGCTTTGCCGTATCGAGGGTAGCCGTGGCCAGAAGGTTGCTCTGTCGGCGTGTTGTTTCGGTTGAAGTTCCATCGGCTTTCGTTTCACTCCGACAGCTCGCCAAGCCAGACAGGAACAGTAATCCGACCAATACCTGGCTACAAAGCCAGAGCGGCCTGACAGATTGAGAAGATTGCGCTCTAATTAACTGGTGACGCAGCTGAAGCCACCACCTGTGAAGTGGGAAGCTATTTATTGGGTAAAGCAGGTGTTTGTTCATGGCTATGTTCTTGATAACAAAAGTCTGCATCGCCAATTAAACGCTCCTTAAACGAAAATTAAAAGGTAGTTAAACCCATATAACACGCAAAATCCCCACCGGAGACCGATGGGGATTGGCTTTCAAGAACGTTGAGTAAATCGTGTATTAAGGCTTAATTGACTTTAAACGAAGACTGCGCATCGTTTATACCCTCGCGGGCGTCGTCTGCCAGTTCATCAACTTTGTCGTTGTACTGACTCTTAGCGTTCTCTTTGTTTGCATTGACCGTAGACTGAGCCTGATCTTTATACTGGTTAAGCTGATCCTTAGCTTTTTCAGTATACTGGCTCACCTGGGTTTTTGCCTGTTCGAATCCTTCTTTAACCTGCGATACGCCTTTTTCCCACTGATCTTTCAGATCGCCGGAACGCTTATTAGCCTCTTCGGTTAATTTATCTCTTGTTTCTTTACCGCTACGTGGAGCTGTCAGGATACCAATAACAACGCCTGTGATAATACCGGTCAGAAAATCTCTTGTGCTTCTCATGATTTGTTTGTTTTAGGTGAGTTGGTAGATAAGATAGTGAATTAATTACTGTCTTGCTTTTCGCTTAGCCTGGCTAACTACATCCTGGGTCTTTTCGGCAGCAGAGTCTACATAATCATTGTATTGACTTTTGATGCTCTCCAAACCCGACTGGAGCTGATCCTGAAGATCTTTAAAGAACGAGTCAGATTCTGACGAAATGCGCTTACGAGTTTTCTGGCCACTTTCCGGAGCCAGTAAAATTCCAACAACAGCTCCAACAGCTAATCCTACTAATATTCCTGGCAATGCTTTCATGGTTTCTGAAACTTTTGTGAATGATTTACTAAGTTATCAATGACTGGTGGATAGAAAATTTTGTACCAGTAATAAATTCAGAGGGGTAAGCCTTTGATAACAAGTTTGTTACCTATTTGCTGTACACTTGCTTGCGCTTTCTTTATTGAGGACTTTTTTCTACAAGGGCGTCCACGATTTACGCAACTGTGCCCCACTGTCAGGTTAGAATTATAAGCTTTGCACTGCAATTATACAGGTTTAGATTGAGCAGGTCACATCTTTTGAAAAGGGGTAAAATAAAAATCCCCGCGCTCAATTTGGCGCAGGGATTCCGTACCCACCGTAACTTGTACTTAACCTAAAATGAAATCACCTAAATGAATAGGAATGTTATTTAGACTGTCATAAGCCCTTTCGGGTTACTTAATCAATATTTCTAAGGTACTTTTATCTTCACACAGCGCAACATCGTACCAGACAAAGTATAACTGCAATTACTGCAACTACGAATGATGTGTGGATTAGACCGCTAGTTGCGGTGCCCATTTTCTCGACTTCCGGGAATCCCGAAAGTTACGTGTTGACAGGCACTGCCGCTATCGTGTAAAGAAGGTTTCCCATTATGTTTCGTGAGTAAATCAGAATAAGCCATTTTGCAATCGATAAGGTTTAGAGAAAAATTTGTGCCAACTACCATTAAATTCAACGGATGTGGTAGAGTTAGGTTGACAAAACGGCCTATTGGCTTGGAAATGAGCAAATAGAGGCATTTTTTATTTGAGTGCCAAGAAAAATGAGCCTTGTGTAAAAAAATCAAAAAGTGGGGAAATTGTTCCACATGTGTGGAATTAACGTGGAAAAATGGCCCATTCTACACAACTGCCAAGTGTAACTCACTGAAACTATATCGTTTAAAAATGAGTAGTATTAATCCGCAAACAGTTAAGTTATCGGCTTTTAATGGATATAATGAGCTTATTTCTGTAGTCTTATGAATTTTCGGCATCATATTTTATATAGAGAATGAATAAGTAAGAAATTTTAGAAAACGAAATTCACCGTGGTAAGACCGATAATAGGCGTTAATGCGGGACAGCAATTTAGACCAACCGTAATGAATACAACAGCTCTTGCAAAACGAGTGTTGATTGTCGATGATGAAGCGGATATATGTTTGCTATTATCTGGACTGTTACGTCGGTTGGGCTATCAGCCTACCTGTGCTCATTTTATAGAAGAAGGGCGTCAGTGGCTCGATTCACAACAGTTCGACGCAATATTTTTAGACTTGAATCTTCCGGATGGACTGGGCTTTGATTTGCTTCCTTTTATTAAGGACGGTCAAAATGAGGCCAAAGTAATCATGATTAGTGCCTTCGACGGGCAGGCTGAAAGACGACGCGCAACGGAGCAGGGAGCCGACTATTTTATTGGTAAACCATTTACCCGACGCTCGGTTGAGACAGCTTTGCAAACCATTCAGGTTTGAGTAACTTTGTTCATAAAGCCAACAATGGCTACCTCCCGTTGCACATGTTGTGTGCAGCTTAGCCTGAGTGTGGTCTATTTGAACAAGCTTCTTCCTCTTCATGGAAAAAATTCTGATTATTGACGATAACAATGATATATGTCTGCTTTTAGAGCGCTATTTAACCAAGCAGGGGTATAAGACGGCATCAGTTCAGCGAGGGGATGATGGTCTCGTTCTATTGCGAAAAGAGTCTTTTGAGTTAGTCATTTGTGATTTTAAGCTTCCCGATATAGATGGCCTTGAAATGCTTCGCCGTATTAAGGTGATGCATCCAACGACAGCCGTTATCATTATTACAGGTTACTCCGATGTTCGTGTTGCCGTACAGACGGTGAAACACGGGGCATATGATTACGTAACCAAACCCCTCTATCCCGACGAGATTCTGTACACGATCAAGGGCGCCCTCGAGCGTCGTGTACAATCGCTGAGTCAGACAAAGTCAGCCACACCGGCAGCAACACCCGCTGCAAAGTCCAGCACCGTTAAAGCGGCCTCCAGTAAGTTATCACTGACACCTGACGGAAAACGGTTCATCTTCGGAAAAAGCCGGGCCGCTGAACAACTTCAGAAACATATTGACTTGATCGCCCCTACCGATATGTCCGTTATCATAACGGGCGAAACCGGTACGGGAAAGGAGTTTGTGGCCAATGCCATTCACCTCAAGAGCAAACGAGCCGATAAGCCTTTTATAGCGATCGACTGCGGAGCCCTGGGGAAAGAACTGGCAGGTAGTGAATTGTTCGGCCATGTGAAAGGCTCGTTTACCGGCGCTATGTCCGATAAAGCCGGTAGTTTCGAATACGCGAACGGTGGAACCATTTTTCTCGATGAAATTGGCAATCTGTCGTACGATAACCAAATCAAGCTATTAAGGGTCTTGCAGGAGCGAAAAATCCGGCGTATTGGCAGCAACCAGGATATACCGGTTGATGTACGGATCATTGTTGCTACGAATGAAGACCTTCGCGAAGCCGTTCGGCAGGGGAAATTCAGAGAAGATATCTACCATCGTATTGCCGAGTTCGAGATGCATCTGTCGCCTTTGCGTGAGCGAAAAGCCGATGTAATGATCTTTGCCGAACACTTTCTTGAGTTAGCCAATCAGCAACTGGAGAAAGATATTTTGGGTTTTGACGAGGAAGCGAAAGAAAAACTGAAAGAATACTACTGGCATGGTAATCTGCGTGAATTGCAGAATGTAGTGAAGCGTGCAGTGCTGCTTACGCAGGGAGACTACATAGAGGCTGATGTATTACCTCAGGAGATTATATCCCCTCAGTATTTGACGGCGGAAGACACTGGCACGCCTTCTATTCAGATCAACTATGACCCCGCCCGCCCTGGTGTACCGGTCTTCAGTCAATCGGCGGCCAACCTGAAATCAGTTTCAGAGAACGCCGAACGGGCTGCCATTTTGAAAGTTCTGGAGAAAACTGGATACAACAAAACCAAAGCTGCTGAAGTGCTTAATATTGACCGTAAAACCTTATACAACAAACTGAAGGCTTACGACATCCATTTATAAAGTGAGTTACTAACCCAACTAAAAAGGCCAAACGCTTAATGCGTTTGGCCTTTTTAGTTGGGGACTGTTTTGTGAACTTAGTTGATGCTGAAACCAACTGAAAGCAGACCAACACCATTTTTGGCACTTCCCAGTAATGTTTTAGCGGCTCCGCTATTGGCAACCTGCTGAAGACCCTGTTCATAACGGGCTCCGATGAAGGCTTTACCAAAATAAAGGTTGATGCCACCCGCAATACCGTAATCTATTTTGTTGAAATTATCCCGGTTGATTGCCGCTGTGCCCGTACCAAAATCGCTGTTTGAATTGATGTTCGAGTTCAAAAGATAGGATACGTACGGACCTGCCTGAAGTTCGACCGCCTGACCAAGTTTGAACGTCGCAAGAACTGGCAATTCAGCATAGTTGAGCTTGAAGGTATTCTTTCCATTAACGCCAAGAACATTGAAATCAGCTGATGCCCCCTTTGTCATATACAGCAACTCGGGCTGAATGGCAAAAAACTCCCCAATAGGCGCCTGAGCAAATACACCCACATGATACCCAATACGCTCGTTCTTATTGGTTGCACCCTGGCTGTCATAAAACAGTGAACTGGCATTTAAGCCACCTTTAATACCAACTCGTGTCCGTCCCTGAGCCAAGGCATCTGATGAATTGAAAACAATTGTACCGGTTAATAAAACGGCACTTGTCAGCAAGGTATTGACTAACTTTTTCATAACGATTAGTGAATTAGAAAACAGATTATAAAATTATCTGTGTTAGCTCATAATAGGTTAAAATCGTGCCAATACCCTTTCCAGGAGATGCATTAGCCCTATAGCGTTGTATTATACCTATTTGTGGGTTGAGAAATATTAAATTGATGTTAGGCATAAACTGACACCTTGCGGAGGAAATTCCCCATTTTGTGGAAGCGTATAATCAATATGTAAAAATTAGCCTCTCGAATAAAGTAAGTATAAATTTTAAGATTTTTAGTAGGTTTAGCGCAAATAAGCATTGCCAGTGGGCCATTAATTAACAATACTTACTTTTGTGTAATAAAGTGTTTGTTGTAATTAATAAAAGCGAATAGTATGTTTCATAATATTAAAATCAACACGAAATAAAATAACATATGGTTTAGTACTGTATGATCAATTGAAAAACAATGTTTTTAAGTATCTTTGAAATAAAGAATCGCTTCCTGATTTATTGAAATTAGATTTTAATGTTTACTATAAAAGCAGTAAGCTATTATAATAAACATTCACCTGAATGTACAAATCAATACAATTAGGTTGCCGTAACTTCTTTATCCAATTTAACCGTATGCACCGTAAGCAAGCCCTCATGACCATTCTCATTGCCGATGACGATTCCGATGATCGCTTATTCATGGAACGCGCCCTTCGACAGAGTGGGTACACACAAACTATTCAATTCGTTGAAGACGGCGAGGATCTGATGGAGTATTTACACCGTAAAGGTCGTTATACCGAACAAAATGCGCCTTGGCCGGACCTTCTGATTCTTGATCTGAATATGCCGCGGAAGAACGGATTTCAGGCACTTAGCGAAATTAAAGACGACTCTAAATTACGTCGATTACCCGTTGTTGTTATGACAACGTCCTCAGCCGATGAAGATATATTGAAGACATATACATTAGGCGTGAATTCATTCGTTACAAAGCCATTCAACTTTAACCGGCTGGTTGAAATGGTTGGGGCGCTGAAAACCTACTGGATGGACACTGTTAAATTACCGTAAGTTGTATTTATGTTATTGGTAAAATACCTCGTTACTGGTGTTTGTGTCTGCCAGTTGTTCACTATGATTAGTTAACTGATTGCCTTTATGACTCCTGTTGCAGCTGTACTCAATGTTACTGATGAGGAAGAAATGATCCGCGTGCTTCTTATTGAAGATGACGAGGACGATTATTTGTTGACAAAAGCATTGGTGTCAGCTAAAGAAAATGCAACAATTAAACTAGACTGGGTAGATAGTTACGATCTTGCTTTGGATACCATCGACGCCCATAAGCACGACGTGTACCTCGTTGATTATCGATTGGGGCACCATACCGGGATTGATCTTATCCAGGAAGCTTTTCGTCGGGGGTGCCGGGCACCTATGATTCTGCTCACCGGTCAGGATGACCTTACTGTAGATCAGTCGGCGCTGGAATTAGGTGCGGCAGATTACCTGGTTAAAGGAAGAATTGATGCCCAATTGCTCGGACGAAGTATTCGGTACGCCCTTCGTCAGGCGAGTGTGTTAGCAGAAGTAGCTCAGAAAGAGAATAAATATCGGTCTCTGTTTGAACGATCGATCGATGCCATTTTTGTCGCCAGTAATGAGCTTCGCTTTCAGGATGCCAATTCATCCGTCGAACGCTTGCTGGGCTACAGTCGTGACCAATTACGAACCCTCAATCCCGCACGCCTGTTTGCCGACCTGAATCAACTGCGTAATTTACGTTTCAACGTTCGGGAGCACGGGCAGATAAAAGATTTCGAAACTACACTGATCCATCGGACCGGGCGCAAACGGATCTGCCTTATTTCTGTCTGGGCCGTTGAAGACTTCGTTGGCCGGCCCGAATGGTACCAGGGTATTGTACGTGATATTACCGATGAGAAGAAAGCGCAGCAGGATCTTATCCTGGCCGAGAAGCTGACAATGACCGGCAAGATTGCCCGCAGTATTGCCCACGAAGTTCGGAATCCCCTTACTAATCTTAGCCTGGCACTCGAGCAGTTAAAAGACGAACTGGATACCGACAATGAGTACGTCACGATGTTTACGGACATCATTGGCCGGAATGTAGACCGTATTGGCCAACTGATCACGGAAATGCTTAATTCATCGAAGCCGCGTGATCTTGATCGGAAAAAGCAGGACTTCAATCAGGTTGTCAAAGAAACGCTGCAGCTCGTCAGCGACCGCATCAAGCTCAAGCGGATGCGGCTGGAAACCAACTTTATCGAAGGAGAATGCCAAGCCCTCATCGACCGTGATCAGGTAAAAACAGCCTTACTTAATATACTCGTCAACGCCGTTGAGGCCATGCAGGAAGGAAAGGGTATATTGTGCGTCAAGACAAGTTGTACGGACGATAAACGGGTTTACGTAGAGGTGACCGATAACGGTGGCGGAATTAGCGAAACAGATCGACAACGCCTGTTTGATCCATTTTTCACCGGTAAATCCGGGGGAATGGGATTGGGCCTAACAGCTACTCAAAACATTATTAATAGCCATAAAGGGTCTATTGAAGTAGAAAGTCAGGTGGGGCTGGGTACAACATTCAGGCTCTACTTTCCAAAATAGACAGGTGGCACCCTTACGTATAAGTGCCACTCAATTCCACAAAAAAGCCAGCTCTGACACAGAGCTGGCTTTTTTGTGGAATTGAGTGGGTATTTTTCTACACATCTTCATAGCTATTTTCTACATAGTATTAATACTTCTCAATAAAATCTGTAGAATAAAAGACGCATTGTTGAAATAGTATTTGTCTGATTATGAGTGTGTTGATTGGCTGTTAACTTCTTCTGCCCCAACCTTATAAAGAAGTGGCACAATATGCGCTATTCTATTAGCAACCTTCATCCAATTATTATGTGGACTACCAAACACTTTCCGGCGGCTATGCGGTCGCTTAATCCGAGTACTCGGGCTAAAGCCATCGAGGTTGCTAACCGGCTGTTGGAACAAGGCCAATTGGATAAGCAGCGCGTAGTTGCTATGAGCATTGAGGAAGCCCGTAGATGGACACGTCTGGAAGCTGCTCACGCGGAGTGGCCCACACCAACGATACGAACATTTGCTTAGTTAACATCAATATAAAGCCATTAACTACCATGATTTGGAAAAAAAGCATCTACGACTCGCTAACCAGTTGCGCCACACTCTGTAACGAGTTTGCTACTGAATGTTCGAACTCCGATTGTATCGAGGACTGTTACCGCAGCATATTTCTAAGCCTTGATTGCAGCGACATGTGCCGGAATTTGGCCATGCTTTATGTACGCGGTTCTGAGAATGCCCGTCTACTGGCACAGACCTGTATCGAAGTCTGTGAAAAGTGTGCTCAGGAGGTTGTTCAAGTTAAGTCGGATCGTGCTCAACAGGTATATGCTATGTGCCAGCAAACAATTTGCAGCTGTGTCAGCATCATTGAGATGAGTTCTCAAACAGGAATAGACCCTAAAAATCCTGCGGTTACGCCAGCATCCTTGTTTTACGGGATCGATCTTCGCGAAACGCTTCATAACTAATTAACCAGACAGTGGTTAATTGATTGTACCAGGTCTGACCGGGTGCAGTCAATTAACCACTTTTCGTTTATCAATTTTCAGAACGTTATGGAAACAAAACCACAATCGAATAAAAAGCTTGAGAAAGTCGCTGATCTGATCGGCGATATTCGCATTGCAATGATGACAACCGTTGATGAGCAAGGTAATTTGGTAAGCCGTCCAATGGCTGCGCTTCAGGTAGATGAGGACGGAACCATTTGGTTTTTCACGCAGCGCACGTCACCGAAAGTAGAACAGATTGATAACGCTGATCATCATGTGAATTTGTCCTTTGCCGATGTTGGTGATGCCAGTTATGTATCCATATCGGGAACGGCGGAGGAGCTGGATGATCGTGCCAAGGTAGATGAGCTCTGGAATCCACAGGCAAAAGCCTGGTTTCCAAAGGGTAAAGATGATCCAAATTTGATTCTGCTCAAGGTGCACACCCACATGGCTGAATACTGGAGTGCCAGTTCGAGTACGATGGTTCGACTGGTGCAGCAGGCCACCGCAGTTGTAACGGGTAATCCACCAAAAATGGGCGAAAACGAGAAAGTATATAACTAGGTGCCGGGTGTTGTAATCGATTGACAGTCCTAAAATAGTTTAATACTTTTTAACACCTGATTTATCAGAAGGCGTAACGAAAGGAGGGGAGTGCTGGAAAGAGAAGGTAGATGATACAATTTCTTTCTTTCAACCCGCTCTACCCGTTGCGCTTTTGTTCTTTCTTATGATTGTTACACAGACAGACGAAGGTTGGGGAATCATTAACCAGCAGGCGCATGGATTGCTGGCCGTTCAACTCGCTTTGCAGTGGCAAGTCGAGAAGCGCCCCGTTCATTGGGTCGAAACCCTGATTGCACTGACAGAGCACGACGACGGACAGGACCCTTGGGAAGGCCGTAATCACCTGACAGCAGCCGGTGCTCCGCTGCACTTTAAAATTCTGGAATATTCAGTCGATCAGTGCCGGAAAATGATTCAGATTGGCTTGCAAAAAAGTCGCTGGAATGCCCTTCTGATGTCATTGCATACCACGTTTCTGTACGAATCAAAACGAGGAACCGACAAAGAACTGGATGATTACCTGAATCAACAAATCACCAACCAAACAAAGTGGCGTAAGGAGTCGAACGCTACAAAAGAAGAAGCGGCCTATGGGTATGCGTTTCTTCAGTGGTGCGATGCGCTGTCTTTAATACTGTGTTTAGAGCAGGTTCCGCCAGAAGGTCGTCGTCTGGAAGTTAGCCTCGGTCCGGATGGTGTACCTTATTTTATATATCAGCGAACAGACGGGCACCTAGCTATGGACCCCTGGCCATTTAAATCCCCGACCTTCAACGTTCATGTGGAGACATTTCAACTCGCTCAGCTTATGTTCAAGAACGACAAACAGCTTTACAATGCTATTCAGGACGCGCCTGTGCGGGTGAAAGAGTGGACATTCAGTAAGGATAAATGACCAGCCGGTCAAGAAACGAAAAAAGCCATAACGATCTGTCATGGCTTTTTTCGTTTCGTATCGAATAAGACTATTTAAGTCGTAATAGCATCGACGAGCGGCCGGTAACATCAATCGAATGGCCACCTTTAACAGTCATGCCTTCCGGATATACCTTCCCTGAGTTCGTATCCATTATAACTTCCCAGTCTTTACTTTTTCGGCCAATCTTGGGAATCATGAACGGTATGGTTTCCCAATAGGAATTCAGAATCCAGATCAACTGTTCATCGCCGATATCCTGCCCATCTTCCGTTTGTTCTGTTACGCGCATGCCGTCAATGAAGAGTGCCAGACAATGCGTATTTGGATTCTGCAAATCGTCACCGGTCATTTCGCCACCATCCGGCAGCAGATAAGCAACCTGATCACTATCGAAGAACCGACGTCGGCTTAGTAATGGAATAGCCTGGCGTAAGGCGGTCAGCTGGCTTGTAAATTCAAATAGTGCCTGTTGTGATTCGTTCCAGTGCCAATCCATCCAGCTGATCTCGCTATCCTGATTGTATCCGTTGTTGTTTCCGTGCTGTGTACGACCGCACTCGTCGCCCATCACCAGCATTGGCGTTCCCTGGCTAAGCAGCATGGTGGCCAGGAAATTGCGTTTCTGTCGCTCGCGCAGCTCATTAATGGCCGGATCATCCGTAGGGCCTTCTGCACCACAATTCCAGCTCAGGTTGTCGTTGGAGCCATCATTGTTATCTTCACCATTGGCTTCGTTGTGCTTCTCGTTGTAGCTAACCAGATCGTTCAACGTGAAGCCGTCATGAGCTGTAATGAGGTTAATGCTGTTTGCCGGAGAGCGACCATCATTAGCATACAAGTCGGGGCTACCCAACAGGCGAACGGCCGTTTCGGCGGCTTTGCCTTCGTCACCTTTCCAGAAGCCTCGGAGGGTATCGCGATACTTACCGTTCCACTCCGACCAGCTCACCGGAAAACCACCCACGTGATACGACTGAATATCCCAAGGCTCTGCAATCAGTTTCACAGAAGCCAGAATCGGGTCTTGAGCTACCGTGTCCAGGAAGGACGAAACGGTACCAAACTCTTCGTCGGTGCGGATCAGGGCAGAGGCCAGATCGAACCGGAAACCATCGACGTGCATATCGGTTACCCAGTACCGCAGACTGTCCATAACCAGTTGGAGAACACGCGGGTGGCTTAAGTTAAACGTATTGCCCGTACCCGTATAATCCATGTAATACGCTGGATTATCGCCTACCTGGTGGTAATAAACCCGGTTGTCGATCCCTTTAAACGAGAGCAGTGGTCCAAGCTGATTGCCTTCGGCGGTGTGATTGTACACAACGTCCAGAATTACTTCTATACCTGCTTTGTGCAGATTCTTGACCATCTGCTTGAACTCAGCTACCTGCTGGCCCGCCATCCCGGACGATGAATAGGTGTTCTGTGGGGCAAAGAAACCAATGCTGTTGTACCCCCAGTAACTTTCATCTGTAAATTGATGAACAGGCAGTAACTCAACGGCTGTAATACCTAAACGTTTGAAATAGTCGATACTTTCGGGTTTGCCAAGGCCGGCATAGGTTCCACGGGCCGTTTCGTTAATGGTGGGGTGCAGGTACGAAAAACCTTTTACGTGCATCTCATAAATGACCGACCGATGCAACGGGATGTCCGGAGCGGAGTCATCTTCCCAATCGAAAGTCTGATCTACCACAACACTTTTTGGCATGGAAGGGCCACTATCTTCCGTGCTCATTGTTAGGAGCTTATTGGCTTCCCGATCGGCATCCATCTTTTTATGGTCGTAACCCAGCCAGGCATCGTTATGATTTACCGGAGCATTTATGGCTTTAGCATATGGGTCAAGCAAGACTTTATTAGGATTGAAGAAGTGCCCGGACGGCGGATCATAAGGGCCATCAACCCGATAGCCATACAATTGGCCAGGCTGTAAGCCATCAAGATAGATGTGCCATACGAGTTCAGTACGCTCTTCCAATGGAATTCGAGCTACTTCATGGCTGGCATCGGCCGGGTCGTAAAGGCACAGATGAACAGCGGTTGCATTTTCACTAAAAAGGGTGAAGTTTACGCCTTCGCCGTCATATGTGGCTCCCAGAGGGTAGGGCTTGCCCGGTTTGGAATGTATGGATTCGAGAGAAAAATCCGATTTGGAATGTTTACTCATAACGTGTTTGTATGAATGTTTTTTTTAGCCGATAAGGGCTTTTATGAATCAACCGCTTGTGCGTTGGGATTGTTTTTAGCCGAGAGAATACAAAAAAGCCTACCCCCAACGGAGGTAGGCTTTCCAATCCCACCATTCACTACACTACCAAGGCCAAACGAGCCATCGTTGCATTGGCCGAATCGATGCTCTGTTTTTGATGGAGCAGTAACTCACGGGTGCTGGCAACCAGGTCGGTTTCCTGCAACACCGAATTATATGTATCAAGGGCTTCCTGATCGCCCCTGTGGCACTCCTGAACGGTTGCTTTATCGTCGTCGGAGGCAAATGTCGATTTTATGTTTATCCAGGCACGGTGCAGGTCGGCCGCAATGCTTGTGCCGTTATCTGGCTCACCGCCTAATGCCCGAATTTCCCGGTCTAATGAAAGTGCAAATTCGCCACGCTGGCGCGACTGATCCAGAAATAAACTTTTCAGATCGTTGTCTTTTGCGTTTTCTGCAGCTTCCTGATATCCTTTTTCAGCGTCGTGGCTGATCGTTAAAAGACGGTTAAGCTGGTCCAGGATTTCTCCTCTTGTTTCCTTTACGTTCATGTCTGTGTATGTTTTGTCGAGTTGTTAATTAGGACTGGTAATCTTATGGTTGAGTAAATCAGAAAGTGCTTGTAATCAATCACTTGTTGGGGCTATGCCCAGTACTTTAGTCTATTGTAGTGCGTCTATTTTTTGCCTTTAGACACCTCACTGGCCGACTTTATAATTTTTTTGTCACCCTGTTTCAGCACAAGCGCAGGTTCTTCTTTAGAGCCTTTACGTTTCACGTTAGTGCCCTGTACTTTCTTCTCTACATCGTCGGTGTGCACTTCGGCAACAACGCCTTCTGCTTTCCCTTTTCCGTAGTTCCAGGTAACTGAATCTCCTTTCTTAACCGTTGCCATAGCTGATTTTATTTATTCGCCGATCTTACCATCTTTTGCATCGCGCTGTAATTGCTTGTTGGCGAAAACAGCAACATCTACGCGACGATTTTTCCGGCGACCTGCTTCTGTTGTATTATCTGCCACAGGCTGTGCTTCGCCGTAACCTATTTCATCAACTCGCGAGGTTTTTACACCCTGCGATTCAAGGAAACTACCAACGGCCTTAGCTCTTTGTTTAGAAAGTTCTAAATTGTGAGCATCCGATCCCGTTGCGTCAGCATGTCCCTCAATTCGGACGTCTGTGTCCTCATACTTGTTGAGGGATTTAGCAAATTCAATGAGTTGTTGTTTGGTTTCTGTCTTCAGGGCATATGAGTCAACATCGAAGAGGATATCCGAACCGAGTGATACTTTTATCCCTTCTCCAACCCGTTCTACCTGAGCATTGGGCATCTGACGTTTAATTTCTTCAGCCTGTTTGTCCATTCTCCGACCAATGACAGCACCGGCAGCACCCCCAACGGTGGCACCAAGGATAGCACCCAATGCAGTATTGCCTGTTTTGTTTCCGATGATTCCGCCGATGACAGCTCCACTACTGGCGCCAATTACGCCACCTTGCTGCGTTTGATTTAATCTTTTTGATGATTTACAACTTGTCAAAACATTACCTGATAAAATACCCGCAGCCATTAATACCGCTAGGGACTTTTTTCCGGCCGATTTCAACTGATTATTCATAGTGTTGTGAACATTTGGTACTGCCTACACTCACCCAAATGCTGTACCACTTTGGTTAGCATGTCTGGTAATCAATCTGAAATTTGAGTACATATGCTTGATTATCAGCATATATGGTATGGATGGTATATTATTTTTTACAGACGGGCACTTCTTATTCTAAAGTAGTTCTGTAGAGTAATCGGGAAGTATGATGCCTATTGTTGTAGAGTGTATTCCACATAATCATAATTACTCCCCAACGCTAGATGGTAAAGGAAACTGCCGCAGGAGATTCAGTCCCTGATAATCGTTTGCAAAAGTCCTTTTGATTGTTGATAATTATTTGGTAATCAGGAAGTTATTTTGGTTGAGTGCTTTGTTTTTATGGGATGTTGATAAACGAAAACCTAGTCAAATTCGTTAAAAAGTAGGCCGATAGACACGGTACATTTTCCCCAATGATACTATTCAAATCAACGCTTATTCTTTTTCTGGTTGGAACTATGCTGCTGGTTGTACCGACCAGTTGCAATCAATCAAAGGGAAGCGAATCTGTTACGCCAGCACCGGCGCGGACACTGGTCAGTAGCACGCTGATTGGCGAGTATACACCCGATCAATTACGAAGTCGGTTCAGTGGTGCCACGACTTTGTTTCAATTCTTCATCCGATACGGGATCAAGGCGTATCGACTGGAATACAACACCACCAATACTGACGGGAAGCCCATTAAAGCATCTGGTGCGGTTATCATTCCTAACGTAACAACGGGTGTACCGCTGTTGAGTATGCAGCATGGCACCATTACCAGCGATGGAGATGCACCGTCTTATTTTCGTTCCAGCAGTGAAGCGTACACATTCGGGTCGGTGTTTGCCTCCCAGGGTTATATCATTGCCGCTCCTGATTATATCGGTTATGGGGCTTCCAAGGAGGTGCCGCATACATATGAACAGCGGAATGGCCTGGCTACGGCTTCTCTTGATATGCTGCGGGCCACCCGCGATTTTCTGAGCGATCAGAGAGTTAACTGGGACAATCGTCTGTTCATTGCCGGGTATTCGGAAGGAGGGTACGCCACGATGTCCTTGCAGAAGAAACTGGAAGAAGAAACGGGTTCGGAGTTCAATCTGGTGGCATCGAGCTGCGGAGCGGGGGCTTATGACAAGCCCGCTTTCATGAAGCAGATTATTAACGAAAAAACCTCCGGAATCGACTACGTCAATCGCCTGTATCTCTGGGTGTTGCAGACTTATGACCGTATTTATGCGCTCAACCGACCTGCAACGGCCTATTTTAAAGAGCCTTATGCTACACAGATTGCGGCTCAGGGACAGTCGGTTTCGATCAATGTCAGTTTAAATCAGGTGTTTAACGATGGCTTCAAGCAGGGAATAAACGATGGTACCGACAAGGCGTTTCTGGCGGCTGTTCAGGATAACGATGTTCACGACTGGAAACCGCTTACACCAACCCGACTCTATCATGGTGATGCCGATGAAACGGTGGCCTTTCTGAACTCACAAAACGCATATGATGCCATGCAGAAGCGGGGCGCTGCCAATGTGCAACTCATCCGCATTAGTGGTGCTACTCACGCCACCGGAATCCTGACGTTTATTACCGGGACGTACGAGTTTTTTGGGTCGATACAGTAATGATCGTATACGCGGCCTGATTGGCCTGTCGGGTTCTGTTGCCAACCATTGTTTTCGCCCGGTCGTCATCATGAATAAGCAGGAGCCGATTGGCATCCAGGGGTGTTATGTCTTCTGCTTTATGACCGGGCGTATGCAGCGGTTGCCCTTTGGCATCCCGAACCAGCGTAAAGGGTTTGTTGGCATACAGGTCATTGGCTGATATAGTCCACAAATAGGCGTCCAGCTTTCCATTTGCCTCCATTGAAGTCAACATCCAGAATTGCTTACGATAGGGGTCGTACTCCAGGCTCGACAGGGCAAGTGGCTTGGGTAGTTCGGGATGTGCAGAAACGATGTCGTAATTATTGATGATCCGCCAGTCGTTTGCCAGACGAATCCGGTCCACGTCATTGTGTTTCTCGATACGGTAAGTAACGCTGATGACTTTGACCTTATATGAGAAGTTTTCGTATGATTTACCTTCTTCCCGAATACCGAACAGGAGCTGCTTGTCTGTGGCGGCCAGCCCCTCGATTTTGAAGTAAGGCATACCTTCTGGAAACGCAGCATCGGCCAGCAGTTTTGCTATCTGCTGCCGGTACGACATAGAGGTTGTGCTGGTATTGTCGGGAGCGAGTACGTACGGGTGTTGCTCGTCGTCGGAACGCCAGTATAAAATCGTATTATACCCATCCCAGTCGTGACTGCCTTCTTTTACCCGGTCGAAAGCGGTCGTCAACAGGATAAACTTTCCATCGGGTGTCCGGGCAAAGTCCTCATACTTGCGGGCGGCTGAAAAGGTGGGCTGGGTTAAATAAACCGGTGTTTTTGTGGAATCGCCCAGTGCAGACAGCGTTTTGGTAAAGACCGGACTTTGGCCGGCGGGCATGTCTTTATCATTAGCCAGAAACAGGTTTTTGCCATCGTAAAGCACGGCCGAGGCCTCGCACCACACGGGTTGATTGTTGAGAGTTGTACTGGCGGTAAAGCAATTGATAAAGCCTTCTTCCGTAATGGTGGCCGTAACGGCTGTGGTTGTCGTTAAGGGTTTCGCTGTTTTGCAACCATAACTCAGTAGGAGCGATGCTAGGAAAAGGGCAGAAAGTCGACTGTTCATTGGTGTACGCGGAGGATAAATAGGTCTGCAAATCTCGCAGATTAATCCCGCAAAACGAATGATGGCTTCACCAATTGATAATACGGTTAGACAGACCGCGGGCGTTGGTTCGCAGATTGGTGAGCAGAGGGGTAAATTCTGGTTACTCACCAATCCGCGAACCAACGCCCGCAGCTAATTAAACCGGAAAAATCAATACTTCATTTCACCCCGATCTTTTTCCACCGCAGTCCGGCCTTCTTTCATCCAGACGGGCATGGGAGCATCTTTCAGGTAGTAATCGAAGTATTGGTACAACCGGATGCTTAGGTCTTTGGAATTGTGCCGCTGGGTCAGGTTGTGGCCTTCGCCATTGTAGACCAGCATCCAGACCGGTTTATTCAGTCGGCGCAGGGCTGAGAACAACTCGATGCCCTGATACCAGGGGACGGCTCCGTCGGCATCGTTATGCGTCATCATCAGGGGCGTTTCAATTCGGTTGGCAAAGAAAAGGGGCGAATTCTCGATGTAATTCATCGGTTTGTCCCATAATGTTCCGCCAATGCGGCTTTGGGTTTTCTCGTACTGGAACGCCCGGCTAATGCCCGTTTCCCACCGAATGCCGCCATACGCGGAGGTCATATTGGCGACGGGTGCCCCTGCTTCGGCCGCCCGGAAGAGATTCGTGCGGGTAATGATGTAGGCAGTTTGGTACCCGCCCCAGCTCTGGCCCTGAATGCCTAGACGATCCCGGTCTACAAACCCTTTGTCGAGCAGACTCAATACCCCCGGCACAATGCAGTCATAGGCATTAGGCCCTGGTTGACCGGTTGTGTAAACGATATCCGGCACGAAAACCAGGTAGCCATTCGACACGCAGTAGGGTATGTTGATGGTCGACCGGCTGGGTGAAGGCGCCCGGTAGTCGTTCAGCGTTTCGGCGTTGCGCTCATAGAAATACGTGAGCATGGGGTACTTTTTCTTGGGATCGAATCCTTCCGGTTTGAATAGCAGCCCTTCGAGCTTGATGCCATTCGTTCCAATCCAGCTTACAATCTCGGCACTTCCCCACCGTACGCTATCCTGTTGTGGATTCGTATGCGTAAGCTGAATGGGAGCCGTCAGCGTGGTATCGGTTTGAAAGAGATTGGTCGACTCTTTGTAATTTCCCCGATAGAACGTCATAACGGGCGCGTTTTTGGCCTTGCTCAACCCGAAATACCGGTGATTGCTTCGGGTGAGCACCGTTGGTTCGGCAACCGCCATTCCATTCTTACTCTTTAGGATACCGGTGGCTTTATCACTTTCCCAGATACCCGTCAGAAACAATTCGGCTTTTGGGTCAATGGCTTTTTCGGCGGCCGATCGTCTGCCCGGTGAATCATCATCGCTGTCGATTTCAGCCCGGCGCAGCCGAATTTTGTTTTTACGTCCCCAGCCAGCCGTCAGGTTAGTTGGTTTGTCTTTGCCGGTTGGGTCCACCTGCCAGATGTCATAGCGATCATACAGCCAGAGGTACCGGTCGCCGGTTGTCCAGCCTGCTGAGCCATAAGCACCGGGTAAATTTGGGGTGTCATGTTCCTCATCGAAAAACTTGCTGGGTAAGCCGCGGGTGAGGTCCAGTCGTTTGCCGTCGGCCACCGACCAGGCCCGCCAGAGGGAATCGCGCTCATCGAACCAGTAAGCGTACTTGCCCTCGGGCGACAGTTTAGGCTGAGAGGCCATGATGTCATTGGCAATACGCTTCTTTTCTCCGTTTTGGGTATCAACCAGATACAGGTCTGTATGGCCGGGGTCCCACGACGCCTGAACCTGATAAGGCAGGTCGCTCAGGCCCAATAAATACCGGCTGTTAATTTTAGTGTCAAAATTCACCGTTGGCATTTCCCGGCTGGCTAATGGGATAACCTTACCGGATGCCGGATCGTAAAGGGTTAGGAAACCACGTTCTTTTTCTTCCTTTAGCCGCCGTTGCTGCATGGGCTGCAAGCGGGTGTCGGTCCAGGTCCAGATGTCCATCTTGACTTTTTCGTCATCGGGCGTCAGGGTGTCTTTAGTTGGCTTGGGGGCAATAGGAGAAGTAGAAAAATAAAGCCGTTTACCATCGTCCGAAAACTTTGGCTCGCGGTACTCATTTACCGACCAACGTTTGGGTAAGGATGCTGTCAGCGTATCGGCAATGACGTTGAAAGGGGCTGCCGGGGCTGTTGTTTTTGCTTTTTTACCTTTCACCGCAACGGCTGGAGCGAGGCTCTTGTAGTAAAGAGTAAAGACTTTCACATCACTGCCGGCACTGTCGGCGGAGGCCATCCAGCTCAGTTGCTGCCCTACTTTGTCAATGGCCAGACCTTTGTAAATTTTTCGTTTTGAACTGGTATCGACGAGCATGGTTTGACCACTGGCGGTATTGAACAGGAATACACCGGGAACGCTCGATTCGCCCGTCTTAAGGGAGTCGTTTGCCGATTCTTTACTGTAAAAGATAGCCCGGCCATTATCTGATATTACCACGTTCGATACATACCGGACCGTTTTACGCGTGCCATCCGCCATGTTAAACAGCGTCAGGTCGTCGCCTTTAGGTTTTTTTACGGGCCCTTTTCGGGTGGCAACGGTAGTCGTTGATACAGGGGCCGAGGGCGTCAGAGTGTCTTTCAATGAAGCACTTCGGGATGCCGGAGCAGCCCGTTCTTCTTTACGTTCCTGTACAACCGCCAGCCACGAACCGGCATCCTTACCGTAAACAAACGATTTGGCGTTGGGAAGTTTCGTCTGTTTTCCCGTTGCCAGGTTCAATACGAGCAGACTGTCTTTTGGGAGCTCGTCTGCTTTCTTTTTCTTAAGTTTAGCGGTACGGGTGGCCAAATAGGGGGCTTTCAGCCGCACGACCAGAAACTTGCTGTCGGGCGTAAACTGCGCCATATAGCCACGGGGAAAAACATACTTGCTGCGGTTTGTGTTGGCAGTAGACGATACCACTTCCAGTCGGCCATCGCCTTCCTGCAGGTCGACCTGATAAGCAATCCAGCGGCCGTCGTCCGATAATTTTTCGGATCGTACACTTTGCCAGCGGTCATAGTCCGTTGCGTTTAGTGCTCGTTTCTGGGTTTGGGCGGCCAGCGGGTAAGCAAGGAGAATGTAGAGTACTAGTTGACAGAAGTGCCTCATGAAGGAAGAAGAGTTAATGTATTAACGAAAATACGTAAAACCTGTCATTGGTCTGTTGGTGTCGCCTAATCAGTCTATTAGTTATGAGATACATACCATTATTTGTTGTTTTCTTCATTTGTATTCCGGTACATAGCTACTGCCAGCAGAAAAATCGCCTAAAAAATGAGCTTGACAGCATGTATGTGCTGGACCAGCGCAACCGGGAGTGGCTCACTAAGTTGGGGAACAATCAACCGTTGACCGACAGTTTAAGTACTGTGTACAAGGTCGACCGGGCCAATCTGGCTGGAAGGTTGTGGGCCGAGCAAACGAAAATCGATACCAGCAACCTGGCCCGTGCCGAAGCTATTCTGAAAGAACAGGGTTATCCGGGGAAAAGTCTGGTTGGGACACCCACCAATGAAGCCGTGTTTTACATCATTCAACACTCCAATAAAATTGATACGTACCTGCCGGTCATAAAAAAAGCAGCCGATCAGGGGGAGTTGCCTTTTTTTCAATACGCCATGATGCTCGACCGATCCCTTATGCATAGTGGTAAGGCGCAACTTTATGGCACACAGGTCTCTTGCCGACAGCTGAAAAGCACCCGGCAGTCGCGTTGTTTTGTCTGGCCCATTGCCAACGCCAAAGACGTCAATACGCGTCGGAAACAGGCCGGTTTCGAGTTGACAGTAGAAGAAAACGCCAACCGGCTGAATGCGGCTTACGAACCGGGCAATACCGTTGAGGAGATACGGAAAATGTACATTTTCTAACCCCGGGAAAGACAATCGGCAGCTGCTCTCGCTACGCCTGCACCAGCTCCGCCAGCCCGACTCCCGAATCGGCAGCACCATAATAAACCCAGATTTTATCTGCGTTTACGCTTTCATCGGGCCATTGAATCCAGCCATTCGAGAAAACGACATTGGGAAAAAATCCTTCGCGTTCCCACGGTAGTTCCGGCGTGAGCAAGGGCGTGTGGGAGCGGTCGAGAACCTTTGATGGATCGTTGGTATCGAGTAGCGCAAGGGCAAGTGCGTAAGCGTGCGTTGCATCGGCACCGTGGTAGCAAACTAACCAGCCTTCATCGGTTAGTATCGGTTCGGGACCGGCGCCAATTTTACCGCCTTCCCAGGCGAACGGTTCCGTTAAGGGGGTTGAACTGGCCTGGCCGCGTCCGCCAAACAGGAATTTATGATTGCCCCAATGAATGCCATCGGTCGATTCGGCCAGCCATACCGACGGTTTGCCAATCTCGGAAACCATTGGCCGATGCAGGAGCATGTACTTTCCATTTATTTTTTGCGGGAACAATGCCACATCTTTATTGGGTGGCGGCAGAATCATACCTACCCGTTCGACTGTCTCGAAATCGGTCGTGACGGCCAGACCAACGCCCGGTCCGTGTTCCGAAACGGCAGTATAGGTGATCCAGTATTTGCCTTCCAGCCGTGTGATGCGGGCATCTTCTATACCGAACGATTCATCCATCCGGGCCGGAAACAGAAACGGTTTTTCATCGATAGAGAAGTGGACGCCATCGCGGCTGCGGGCCAGGCGAAGGTGGCTTATGGATGTTAAATAAACCTTACCGTCGAGCGTCACCACGCGGGGGTCGTAAGGGCCGGCGGGTTCCGGAAACCGCTTGATTGTCACCGTTGGTACGCCATCCTGCTCATCAATGAGGGGAACAAGAATAAACCCCTTTTCGGCAGGTGGGGCCTCGGCAACACGAAGGAGCAGCAGAATTTCACCGTCGACGTAGCAAGCTGCCGGATTGAATGCCCCCAGTACCTCAAAACCGTCAAGGGCTGGTTTTACGTCGCTGGTTTGAATGATTGGCTGGTCAAAAAGTCGACGGAGTTGATAATCTTTCATTTATACTGAATTAGCGTTGAGTGTAGAACGCACATACTCAGTAACTCACAAAGAGAAGGCTGTGTTCGGCGTCAAAAAGTGGCAGAAGTTTACAAAATGACTAAACCTTCCGGGAAATTGACGCGTTATGAGGGGTGAACTAACTTTTATACTCCGTTAACCATGATTTACGAGCCAGCATTTGATCAGGACGAAGATGTTCTGATGCTTAACCCAGATCCGGAAACAGCCGCCTTCGACGACGACGACGATGACTTCGACGACGCGGGGGCTGATTTCGATGAACTGGGCTCCGGAGCCGCCAGCGGCTATGGAGCAGATGATTTAGACGACATAGAAGAGGACTTCAATGAGGACGATCTGGATGAAGATCTGGACGACGACTCCATTGAAGACGATCTGGACGACGATAGCATGGAGTAAGGTTTATCGGGCAGATCAACGACCGGTTCGTCCACTATCGTAAGTCGTATTAATCAGTTCACTACATTTCTTTACTCAATCACTAACATGGCAGATCAAGAAGCAAACCCAGGCCCTGAAGAAGAATTAATCGTTTCGTCGGAGAACGCCGTTACGGAAGGTACCGCACCCGATGCAGATACGCAATCGTCTGCGGCTAGTGAAGCCGGAGGTCGGACCGACGAAGATGGCTCCCGTGCGCCTAATGACCCCGCCGAAGGCGCGTAAAGAAATGTAGTATGATGAATTAAGAATGATACGTATTGCGGAAGCAATCGATTGTTCTTAATTCATCATTACCTGCAACAAAGTCTGACACTTCATTTCGGTTTCGAACCATTCGCGCTCCGGTACGGAATCCTCTGTAAGACCCGCTCCCGCGTAGAGAGTTGCCATGTTTTCCTCCAGCTTCATGCAGCGGATGTGGACGAAAAGATCACTTTCTGCCCCTTCCTTGTCGGTATTGACATTAACGGGCCCCAGAAAACCGCTGTAAAACTCCCGGTCGTGCGTTTCGTGCTGGTTGATAAAGTTGAAGGCTACATCGCGGGGCATTCCACAAACCGCTGAGGTCGGATGCAGCAACCGCAGCATAACCGTACCCAGTTGCGGATACCGAACGGCCTGTGTATCGACGGTAAAATAGGTGCTTAAGTGCATCAGGTTACCCGCAATGACCGTTTTAGGCCCTTCTTCAAGGTATTCGCGCAACCGAATCTTTTTGAAACATTCAATAATATAGCGGCTTACAAGCGCCTGCTCTTCAATTTCCTTTTGCGACCACATGGCTTCAGCGGGTCGTTTGGGCGTTCCGTCGGCTTCAAATGCCGACTGCGTTCCCGCAAGTGAGGCCGTTCTGAAAATACCATAGGCATCAACACTCACCAGCCGTTCGGGCGTGGCACTAATCCAAATCTGGCCCCTTTCCGGAATCGATACGGCCGATATAAAGGCCGTAGGGTAAGCCGTGCATAGCTTATCGAACAAAGCGACGGCATCTGGCGCATCAGCAAACTGCACCTGTTTGGTTCTTGATAAAACAACTTTTCGGAACTCACCTCGTTGCATGGCCTCAACGGCCAAAGCTACATTGCGTATATAAGCCTCCTGAGCATCTGGGTCGGCAAGGGGAGTGCCCGTCTGCGCTTTGTTCTCCGACGTCTGTTTCGCCATCTGCTCCCGCAAAAGCTGCCGGAACTCGTCGGCCGGCGCGTTGGCTTTGATCGTTACCAGCCGACCAGAACGGGTAGTTGCCGGTTCGGAGAAGGAAGCCTGGATGTCGGCCCTTAGAAAAAGCGATTCCGTACTGATACTGTTGCCCAAGGTCGATCCGAGCGACATATTGGTGGGCGCCGTGCTGGCCAGATTGTCAAAGGGGCTGATCAGGAAGCCCGCTGGTAACTCGTCCAAATCCGCCGATACGCGGGGAAGCACCTCATCAAACGAAACGATGAGGTGTTTGTCCTGCTTATTGGGTAAGCGCCAGAGGGCCGCCGGAAAGCCGAGTAGATGAGCCGTTTCCCAGATATGACTGGCGCTGGGCTTGCCGGTTCGATTATAGGATTCAGTTGCTGATGAAGTCGTACTAAAATAATCAGGTTGCATAGCCGATAACCGGGCGGGTTAGGCCCCGTTATAGAGATAACAGTTTGTACACGAATTTTGTGCATACAAATGAAAAACAGTTCTCATTTGTACATAACAAGCAGTTAATCAGGCATATATTTAGCATATACATGAGTTGTACATAAAGTTATGGTGGGAAAACTACCCGATTTTGTGACGGTAAAAAAGAAAACTCCCCGACGTAAACGAGATTTTCTTTTTTTGCGCCCCTAAACCTTCCAGCCATGAACGCTTTTCCCGATCTCTCAAAAATCATTCGTAGGCTTCCCTTCATTGTGGCGCTGCTGGCTCTTTATCCCTGTACTGCCCAGCCGCCCGCTTTCAGGATACTCGACAAACCCATCGTTTTCGATGAAGAACGGAAACAGTTGTCGCTCGACTACCTAGCCAGGCGTCATGGCATCCAGCAATCGGAGCCGTACATAAAACCCAGGATGATTGTGCTGCACTGGACGGCCGTGCCAACCCTTGATGCTACTTTCGATCTGTTTAACCCGAGTGTGTTAACGGGCCGTCCTGACCTTCAGGCGGCCAGCCGATTAAATACGTCCGTCTCGTTTCTGGTCGATCGGGATGGCACGATCTACCGGCTTTTGCCCGACACAGTCTTTACGCGTCATTGCATTGGTTTGAATCACTGTGCCATTGGTATTGAAAACGTTGGCGATAACGACCTGACCGACGCCCAACTCGAAGCCAATGTGCAACTGGTACGTTACCTGAAGCAGCGCTATGCCATCGAATACCTGATTGGCCATTACGAATACAAAGATTTTATTGGAACTCCGCTCTGGAAAGAGACCGACCCGACCTATATGACCGGAAAAGCCGATCCCGGAAAAGAATTTATGAAGAATGTACGGAAGCGAGTGAAGGAGTTAAACTTGAAAGGAAGTCCCTTGCAGGCGGATTAGCCATTAGGAGATCGTTCCTGCCAAGTGACATAAATTCAAAAAGGAGCGGGATATATGGGTTCTTTTCTGCGAACTTCGCAGCCGGAAAATCTGCTCCCGACTTTATGATCCGTATCTTTCAGCAGGACGCTACCGCCGTCCGGAAAATTCGTGATATCGACTCCTTCTCCAATACAGAGCGTACGCTCTGGGTGGATTTGCAAAACCCCACACCCGCCGAAATCAAAAGCGTCGAGGAGAAGTTCGATGTCGACTTTCTGAGCCAGCAGGAGCAGTTGGAAATCGAAAGCAGTTCGCGCTACATTGAAGAGGACGATTTCCTGATTGCCAACTCCAATTTTCTGGTGCCTGATTCGGAACAACGGTACATCAACGTACCCGTAAGTTTCCTACTTAAAGATGACACACTTTTCACCTATCGCAACGCCGATCTGAAATCCTTCGCCGACACCGTAAAACGTATCAAATCGCGCCGGGCCTTATTTAGTGACGGAGCGCAGATACTGATTTCGATCTTTGAGTCCCGCATCGACTACGATGCAGATTTGATTGAGCTGGTCTCGGGTGAGATCAAAGCCATTAACCGGCTGCTCGACCTGGATGCTAACCTGGACCGCGAAATGCTGCTCAACATCAACGACTACCAGGAATTGACGATGTTGATTCGGGAAAATGTGGTTGATAAACAACGTGTTATTACGTCCATGATTCGGTCTGATGGCTGGTTCAACGAGGTGGAACAACAGCGCCTGCGAACGCTTATCAAAGATATAAACTCACTTATTGAACATACTAACTTCATATTTGAGCGGCTGGAGTTCCTCCAGAATACGTACCTCGGTCTTATTGATCTGGAACAGAATAGGGTCGTGAAAATCTTTACGGTCGTATCGCTCGTTTTCCTGCCGCCTACCTTGCTGGCCAGTATCTGGGGGATGAATTTCGACGAAATGCCCGAGGTCCACTGGAAGTATGGCTATGTATTTGCCCTGGCCATGATGGTTATCTCGTCTGCTCTGACTGTCTGGATATTCCGGCGCAAGAACTGGCTGTAGTTGTTGAGTAAAATTACTTATACGAAGCTAAGCTGTACTACTTAGTTATAAGCACTTTTCTGCTTATTTGCGTCTGATTTTCAACTTACTTACCTATTTATTAGTATGGATCAGACACAAACGAGAATGGAGCGCATTTACGATCAGGTACTGGCATTTGCTACAATTTATGGGGGCCGTATACTACTGGCCATTTTAACGCTTGTTATTGGGCTTTGGGTCATTGGATGGATTGTACGGGTGTTGTCGTCCATCATGACCAAACGGCATGTAGACCGGGATGTACAGCCTTTTTTATTATCGTTGCTTAGCGGGCTGCTGCGAGTTTTACTATTGCTGAGTATTGCCAGTACCCTGGGTGTACAAACAACGTCGTTTGTTGCCATTATCGGGGCGGCTGGGCTGGCGGTAGGTCTGGCGTTGCAGGGTAGTCTGGCCAATTTTGCCGGCGGAGTATTGATCTTGATTTTCAAGCCATTTCGGGTTGGCGATCTGATAACGGCCCAGGGTTTTACGGCAACCGTAGAAGCGATCCGTATTTTTGATACAACCCTGGTGACCCTTGATAACAAAACCATTATTCTGCCCAACGGACCCCTGTCAACGACGGCTATTGTCAACATTAGCACCAAGGGTATAATTCGGGTCGATCAGGTGTATGCTGTTGGGAGCCAAAATGATATTGACGCAACTAAAGCGTCGTTCATGCGGGCCATCAATAGCTGTCCGTATGCGTTGCCAGATCGGGAACACGATGTCTTAATTGCGAAACTGAATCCTAACTCAAGAGAGTACGACGTGCGCGTGTGGACCAAAAGCGAGAACTACTGGGATACATACTATTACATGCTTGAGTGCATTGCCCGTCAGTTTGTGATTGATGGTATCGAAGCACCGAAACCAAAAATGTTTATTACAAACGAAGAGTGAAGGCTTTTGAGTAGCATTTTATTAATTGCTGATGAAATAACCTGATCAGCCGGGGTACGTCTTGCCATCACTCCGATCATACCTTATCTCAGGAATAGCAGGGTTGATCAAAAGGGCTGCTTCGCGTACCCCGATTAAGTTACGGGGAATGAACACTTTGTTTGATGGTCGGTTAAACGTTTGGGGGGCAGACACATCTAACCTTCGACGCGTTTCGATACGCGGCAGATAACGACCTACTGTCATGACTATCCTGAAAACACTACACGTACTTGGCCTGGTGGCGGTACTTGCTCTGGATCCAATAGCTCCCCAAAAAGCTACGGCACAGCCGGGGATAAGTGTTCCCATCCAAACATTTTATAATGAACTGGCTCCCTACGGACAGTGGGTGCCCAATCCGGTATATGGCTCCGTCTGGCTACCGAACGTGGGGCCGGATTTTCAGCCCTACGCAACCGACGGGCATTGGGTCGTAACGGAGTTCGGCAACACATGGGTATCCGATTATCCATGGGGATGGGCTCCGTTTCACTACGGGCGCTGGTTTTTTGACAGCCAGTACGGTTGGGCGTGGGTACCGGGCAACGACTGGGGACCAGCCTGGGTATCCTGGCGTACGGGTGGCGGTTATTATGGATGGGCACCGCTGGGTCCTGGCGTCGATTTTAACGTAAACATTAATATTCCAGCCCCGTACTGGACCTTTGTGCCGCAGATTTACATTACCAGTCCCAGACTTTACAGTTACCGGGTAGCTCGGCCAAACGTCATCAATATCTATCAGAATACCACCATTATCAATAATGTGTACCGGTCAAACAACCGGGCCTACGTGTACGGTCCTAACCGGAATGAAATTGAGCGTGTAACCCGCCAGCGTGTTCCGGTGTACCGAATTGATCCGCTGGACCGGCCCGGCCGGTCTGTGGTAGGCAATGGCTCGGTGGGCTTCTATCGCCCCGGTCAGTCGTCGGGTTACGGACAGAATTATGGGCGCAATGACCGTGACCGGTACAACGACCGATACGATAACTCGTCCCGCCCGAATTATAACGGCAACTATAACAATCCCGGTCGTGGCGCTTACAATGGCGGTACCAATGTTCCTGATCGGAATTATAATGGTAATGCTACACCTAACCGTCCATACGAGGGAAATACCACGACCCCCGGTCGGGAGTATAATGGCACGCCAAGCCGGGGTGGAAGTTACAACAGCGATTTTAACAATAACCCAACGTCGCCAAGTCGCAATGGATATAATGGCACACCGGGAACTAGTAACCCGCCCGCGCCCACACCCGCGCCCGTTGAACCTAGCCGTGGTTCATATTCATCGGGTAACACGCAGCCCCAACAGCAGGGAGGGGGTTTTTCCCGAAGAGACGACCAGCCCGCCGGTCTTCAGCAAACACAACCCAATCGAACGTACGAGCAACGAACGGAGCGGTCGAATCAGAACCTCGGCAACACACCGTCAATGCCGGGCGCACGCAGTGAAAGCGGTGGTGGTTTCCAGCGGTCGCAGGAGAATAGAGGTGGTCAACCTCAGCAACGTATTCAGGAGCAGTCACAGCGCGTGAATGGTGGGGGCGAACGCCAGCGCGGTCCCCGGTAGACCAAAATTAGGACAGATCATCAAAGCGGCCACCGGGTGAACGATATTTCATTCTGGTGGCCGCCTTAGTTTAGGTGAAGTCAAGTGCTCAAGCCTGATTTCATCTATTGTCGGTAAGCACAGGGGCTGCAATTGAATTCGGGACGACTCATGTTTAGTTAAATCGCTCTGTTGACAGCGTCGCTAAGTGCTGATTAAGCGGTACTTTTGCCCGTTATGCGTTATTTTATTGAATTATCGTATCGGGGAACGGCTTATCATGGCTGGCAAACACAAGCTAACGGGGTGAGCGTTCAGATTACGCTGGAAGCAGCCCTGACCCAGCGCCTGGGGCATCCCATTTACATCATGGGCAGTGGCCGTACGGATGCGGGCGTCCATGCCAAACGGCAGTATGCTCATTTCGATGTTGAGGAACCGCTGGACCTAACGGAAAGCCTTATTTACTCGATCAATTGCATGTTGCCGGAAGATATCGCCATTCATGACATTTTTCCCGTTTCCGCCAAAACGCATGCTCGCTTTTCGGCGGTTTCCCGGTATTACCAGTACCACATCACCCGCCAGAAGAATGCGTTTCAGAGTAGTCTCACTTATCATTTTCGGCCGACTCTTGACATCGACCGAATGAATGACGCCTGCCAACTGCTCCTTCAGCACACTAACTTTCAAAGCTTCAGCAAAGCCAGAGCCAATGTGACTCACTTTCATTGCCAGCTCGATTTTGCCTATTGGGCATATACAAATGCCGATTGCCTGACGTTTCATATTAAAGCGAATCGATTTTTGTGGGGCATGGTGCGAACAATTGTGGGAACGATGCTCGAAATAGGGCAGGCGCGCATGAACCTTGACCAGTTTGAGAAGATCATTCTGGCCCGTGACCGTAAGCTGGCTGGTCGGGCTGCACCGGCAAACGGGTTGTACCTGATGGAGGTAGGCTATCCGGTGGAGGTATTTGCGCAGCGGGGGAGGAGTTCAGGGATGGGGTAGAGTCGGAGCTAAAGCGAAGCAGTGGCTGATGAATTGGGTGTCAGGTAGGGTGCGTAGTTATGGCTCCTTTGTCGAGCCCCCTCTGTCGGTGGCGGCATTTCCCCTTAAATTTTGTTAATTTGGAGCGTTCCCCCGTGGAATCCGTTATTTTTGTCTCATAACACGAACCCCATAAATGGCTCGTAACAAGAAGAAAGTTGGTGCGTATCCCAGTGGCATGATCTTATTCAGTCTGACACTGGCATTATTTTTAATCGGTTTTTGCGGATTGCTGGCTATCCAGTCAAAAAAACTGGTGACTTATATCCGTGAGAATTACGAAGTGCGGGCATTTCTGGATAAGGATCTCGACGTAAAAAAGAGTAGCACACTCTTTCGCACGATTTCTGAGCGGCCTTATATTCTTAAGACGAATGGTGTACCTCAGGTAAATCTGGTTACGAAAGAAGATGCCGCCAAAGAGTTTATTGCTGAAACGAAAGAAGATTTCTCGAAATTTCTGGGTGAGAATCCGCTTCACGACAGCTACCGGATAAAGCTGAACGAAGGGTACTTTGAAGAAGCCAAGTTACAGGAAGTAAAAAAAGACCTGGAGGAAATTGACGGTGTTTTTGAGGTGGTTTATCAGGAAAATTTGGTTGATAACATCAACCGCAACATTACGAAGATCTACGCCATCATGTCGGCTTTTGCCCTCATTCTTTTGTTGATTATTGTGGTGTTAATGAACAACACGATCCGACTGGCGCTTCACTCGCAGCGGTTACTTATTCGGAGTATGCAGTTGGTGGGCGCGACAAACGGGTTTATTACCCGGCCGTTTTTAGGGCGGGGCATGTGGCAGGGCTTTCTGGCGGGCGTTATTGCCGTTGTGCTTCTCATTGCCGGATTGCAGATCGCTATTCATAATCTACCTGAATTAGGCGCTTTTCAGGACACCGAAAAGATGATTTTCCTGATGGCAGGTATTGTAGGCTTGGGCGTTTTAATAGGTTTCTTAAGTACATTTCAGGCCGTAAATCGGTATTTGGGCCTGACATTGGATGAGTTATATTAATTGAGCTCACGTTACGCTTCCAACTGATGCATAAACTAGAGCCCGATTTTTACAGTTACACAAAAAGCATAACTGACGAACGAATATGGCAAAGGATAAACAAGCTGGCACCCCTACGCTCATGCGTGATGAACCAGTTAAGAAAATAGTCGATACGACACCGGCAGCACCTAAAACGGTGCCAACGCGGCCGTCTATGGCAGAACCCGTACGCCGTGACTCGGCAGCAGCACTTCCCTTCGGGCGGCAGAACTACACACTTATGCTGGCGGGTATCGGCGTTATTCTGGCCGGGTTCTTTATTATGAGCCTCGACAAAGAGGAATTCGGATTTGGTTTTCTGGGCCTTACACTCGGTCCCTTAGTGGTTATGGGTGGTTTTGTGCTGGAGTTTTTCGCTATTCTCGCCCGGCCCAGAGCGTAAAAAGTTTAGTTGTTAATCGTTTGTTATTTGCCGTTTGATTCTGCTTGCCATAAGTTTGTCTGCTCTTGGCAACCAATTAACTGCAAACGACAAACGATTAACTATTTTTGATGGAACTGATTCACGCTATTGCGCTGGCTATTATTGAAGGCTTGACCGAGTTTTTGCCGGTCTCCTCAACGGGCCACATGATTATTTATTCTTCGTTGGCCGGTATTGCCGGGAATGAGTTCACTAAATTATATACGGTCGACGTTCAGTTTGGGTGTATACTGTCGGTACTTGTCATGTATCACCGGCGTTTCATGACCGATACCCGCACGGGAACGTTCGTAGTGCCCAGTTACCTGAAATCGCTGCCCGTCCGGTTGCAGCCCATGGCGGATTTCTACAGTAAAATTCTCATCGCTTTCTTGCCAGCTGCCATCATTGGTTTCCTGCTGAACGATTTTATCGACTCACTTCTCGAAAGTATTACCACCGTTGCCGTCTCGCTCCTGGTGGGCGGTATTGTACTGGTCTTTATCGACCGAATTGTCAATCGCCAGCCTAAGGATGGAGAAGTAACGGTCCCCGACGCCATTCGCATTGGCTTTTTCCAATGTATCGCCATGATTCCGGGCGTATCCCGCTCGGCAGCAACCATTATTGGGGGCATGTATCAGGGATTGAGCCGGACCCAGGCAGCCGAGTTCTCCTTCTTTCTGGCTGTGCCAACCATGGCAGCGGCTTCGGGATACAAACTGCTGAAAACCTACAAGCTGATACAGCCCGCCGACTACCAGACGTTATTGATTGGCAATGCCATTGCCTTTGTGGTAGGCTTACTGGCTATTCGCGGGTTTGTTGGCTTTCTTAACAAGTACGGTTTCAAAGTATTTGGCTATTACCGAATTGCGCTTGGGTTACTTCTGCTGGGCCTGATGGCCGCTGGTGTGAAGTTGGACGTGCTATAGTTTTTTCCCACGGGCATACACCGCGATTTCATCTGCATCTTTTTCTCTGTGTATCTCCATGCTTCTCCAAGTATTTCTGTGTCGCAACAAAATCAACAAACGCCCGACCCCGGTCAGGTAATTTTAATAGATAAGCCACTGACCTGGACGTCGTTCGACGTGGCCAACAAGCTTAAATACGCCTGTAAGTTCAAGAAAATCGGTCATGCCGGTACACTGGACCCACTTGCTACCGGTTTGCTGATCCTCTGTACGGGTAAAATGACCAAACAGATAGACCAGTACCAGGCTCAGGAAAAAGAATATACTGGCACCCTGGTGCTGGGTAAAACTACGCCATCGGTTGATCTGGAAACGGCCTTCGATGCCGAGTTCGATACAACGGGAATCACGCCTGAGCAAATTCAGGAAGCCGCTCGTCAGCTAACGGGCGACATTCTACAGGTGCCACCCATTTATTCCGCCGTTCGGGTGAATGGTGAGCGACTTTATGAGAAAGCCCGCCGGGGCGAAACCGCCGACCGCGTTGAGGGAGGAATTAAAGCGCGTCAGGTAACGGTGAAAGCGTTTGAGGTCGATACCGAACGCTTCCCGGAAGTCGATTTTCGCATTGTGTGTTCAAAAGGCACTTATATTCGTAGTCTGGTACGCGACATGGGCTTACTGCTCAACAATGGGGCTTTTATGAGTAAGCTGCGCCGAACACGTATTGGAGAGTTTAACGTAGAGAATGCCCCTACCATCGACGCATTTATTGCAGCACACCAGGCGGCACAATCAGAACTGTTACCAACGAACGAATGATTATTTACAGAGGCCTCGATGATATTCAGCCTTTACTAAATGCCGTTGTAACGAGCGGTACATTTGACGGGGTTCATAGGGGCCATCAGATTATTTTATCCCGGCTAACGGAAATAGCGCAGGCAAGCGGGGGCGAGTCGGTTTTGATTACTTATTGGCCGCATCCGCGTACGGTGGTATCGAACGATAGTCAGAATCTGAAGCTGCTGACCACGCTGGATGAAAAAATTGACCTGCTCGATCAGGCAGGTGTTGATCACCTCGTTGTTATTCCATTTACGCGCTCTTTCTCCGAACTCACATCAGAAGAGTACATCCGGCAGATTCTGCTCGAAAAAATAGGTACCAAGAAACTGGTTATTGGCTATGACCATCGTTTTGGCCGCGATCGGGAAGGCGGTTTCGACTACATACAGGCCCACCAGAGTGAATACGGCTTCGAAGTAGAGGAGATTCCCCGGCAGGATGTGGAAGCGGTTGGCGTTAGCTCCTCAAAAATCCGGGCTGCGTTAAACGAAGGAAATGTGCATACGGCCAATCTGTTTCTGGGTCGGCCGTACAACCTCACCGGAACGATTGTAAAAGGGCGCCAACTCGGTCGGACTATTGGCTTCCCAACGGCAAACATGCAGGTCGACGATCCATCAAAGCTGATTCCGGCCAACGGGGTCTATGCCGTTGATGTGGAATATGCCGGTCAAACGTTAGGCGGTATGCTCAATATTGGCTTTCGGCCCACGGTGGCGGGTACGTACCAAACTATAGAAACCTACATTTTTGACTTCGATAAGGACATTTACGGGGAGCATTTGACCCTCCGATTCCGGGAGTTCTTGCGGCCGGAACAAAAGTTTGACGGCCTGCCTGCACTGGTTGCTCAGCTCAAAAACGATGAGGAAGCTGCCCGTAAAGTACTCGGGGTCTAGACGGATTACTTTCCGATGTTCAACCCGGCAACGTAACCCGTTGTCCAGGCACTCTGGAAGTTGAAGCCGCCCGTAATGCCATCTATATCCAGCACTTCACCAGCGAAGAACAGTCCCGGCTGAGATTTACTTTCGAGCGTTTGCGGATTCAGACTACCGAACGAAATCCCTCCGCAGGTGACAAACTCATCTTTGAAGGTGCTTTTGCCCGAAACGGTAAATTGGTTATTTGTTAGCTTCTCAATGAGTCGATTTAGCGGTTTGGCGGGTAAATCTGCCCAGCGTTGTGTCTCAGCAATACCGGCTTCCGAAGCCATCATCTGCCAAAGTCGGGAGGGCAATGCAAAGGGGTTTTGAGAAATCACCTGCTTGCGGCCGTTTTGCTGACGGAAATCCTGTAAAGCCACCCTTAGCTGATTTTCAGTTAACTCGGGCGTCCAGTTGATGCGCAGGGTAAACTGATACGCTAACCCGGCCAGGTCGCGGGCAGCCCAGGCCGACAGCCGTAAAATGGCGGGGCCGCTAAAACCCCAATGGGTTATTAATAGTGGCCCTCGCTGCTCTTGCTTGGTACCTATAATCGATACTTTGGCATCCGGAACGGATACCCCGGCGAGGGGCAGAAAAGGGTTCTCCGGCACATTAAACGTAAACAAAGAGGGCACCGGCGGCACCAAAGAATCGGATGGTTCAGGGAGCCAGCTATAGCCGTCTGTTTTCGGGTAACCACCGGTAGCCACCAGCACACGATCGGCGGTGAGGATTTCATCGGTATATAGGTGAAGTTGCCAGCGGTCGTTTCCATCGCGGGTTAGTGTGCTAACTCCGCAGCCAGTGCGAACGGTGATGCCCAGCCGACGCGCCGTGGTAAGCAGACAATCGACAATGGTATCGGAGGTGTTTGTGCTGGGAAACATACGTCCATCGGCTTCCGTCTTCAAAGGCACCCCCCGCTTTTCGAACCATTGAACCGTGGCGGTGGCGTCGAAGAGGTTCAGTAGTGGACGCAACGGCTTTTCGCCCCTGGGATAATGCTTCACCAACTGCCGGTTGTCGAAGCAGGCGTGGGTAACATTGCAGCGTCCGCCACCCGAAATGCGTACTTTGTTGAGGACCGTGCGGTTTTTTTCTAAAATAGTAACGGTAGCATCCGGAAAGGTTTCGGCCGCTGTAATGGCGCTAAAGAAACCGGCGGCACCACCGCCAATGACGACAATATTCAACGAGGACATACATTTTTAACAGCGGTTTGCGGTTTACGGTTCACCGCTTCATCAGCATGCTAAAATCCGTGTAACTTTACTTTTATGTTCTTCAAGCCTCGTTTTTCAACAAAAAAGTACGCCCGCCGTGGCTTTCGGCTGCGTGGAAACACGCTTGTTCTTTTGTTTATATTCTTCCTGATTGGTCTGTTTCTGCATTATGGCGGGCAAACGAAACCCGTTGTGGCATTCTGGAACGATTTCAGGCAGATGATTGGACTCGGGCGCTCCCGTTCCGATGCAACAAAAGAAGATAACCCCTACAAAGCTCCGGAACCGAATACCAACGACGAAGCTACCGATGATCGGCGTGGTAAGTCGCGGCAACGCAATAGGACCGACGAAAGTGAAGCCAGTGACCATAATGGGAAGCCGTCAACGGCCTCGTCAGGAAACACTCGATTTGATTTTGAGAAGGAAGTCGATTTCCTCCTGCCCCTCGTAAAGGCCGGAGACGAAATTATTCGGCACGAAGGGTACACGCTCCGGTACCGTGACCAGTACAAAGACGCCGACTGGGTGGCCTATCCTTTACTGGCTTACGAAACAACGGGCGACGCAGACCGAAAAAATGAGCAGTTTAAGCCCGATCCGAGCGTTGAAAATGGAACGGCGCTACCTTCCGACTACACCCGTTCGGGCTACGATCGGGGGCACCTGGCTCCGGCGGGTGATTTTAAGTTCTCCCAGCGGATGATGCGGGAAACGTTCTACATGAGCAACATTACACCCCAGGCACCGGACTTCAACCGGGGTATCTGGAAAGAACTGGAAGAGTTGATTCGCAGCTGGGCTATCCGCGACAAAGGGATTTATGTAGTAACGGGTGCTGTGCTCAAACCCGGTCTATCCACGATTGGCAAGACGACAGAAGTCAGTGTGCCTGAGAAATTCTATAAAGTGATCCTGTATTGCAATAAGCCAGAGATCCGGATGATCGGCTTCTTGCTGAATAATGAGCCATCAACCCAGTCACTAAAACAGTTTGTTGTACCGGTTGACCGGATCGAACAGCTAACCGGAATTGATTTCTTTCCCAAGATTCCGGATGAGCTGGAGCGTCGGTTAGAAAGCAAAAGCCGGGATGAAATGGTAGCGGAGTGGTTTTCCTATTCGAATTAGGAAGATCACTGCCTAGGTCTTCTGCTTCTTTTTCTTGGCAGCGGGGAAGAGGATATTGTTGAGAATCAGTCGATAACCGGCGGAGTTGGGATGAAGATTCAGATCGGTGGGTTCTTCGCCGATTTCATGCCGGTAGTCTTCGGGATCATGACCGCCGTAAAATGTGAAGAAACCCCGGCCATAGGGTGAGTGAATGTAACGAGCTTCACCTGCCGCGCGGTTTTCAGCCAAAATGACTACTTCGGGCTTGATGTAATTTTTTTTGAACGCCGTTGTTTGTCCCATGAATCCCTTAATCACGTTAGCGTGATTCTGCGTCAGCATCGTTGGAATGGGGTCGTATTTAGCCGAAAACTGGAACAGGGTGAAGTAATCGTTGTGCTCGCTCAGGCCACGCTCTTCGGGCTGATTGTCGATATTGGAAAACTCGATCAGAAACGGATTCGTGTAGACCTGAAAGTTTCGGAACGCCATCGTCTGGCTGTAATCCAGCTTGTTGTTCGCATTGGGATCGGCACCGTCGCCGTCGTAAAACGAGTCGACAATATCGGTGTTGTGGGCCGATAGGGCGATATCATACGTATCTGTTGCATTGCACATGGCGAACAGGTAGCCGCCACCCAGTACAAAATCACGAATTTTCTGGCTTACTGCCAGTTTTAACTGAGGCACTTTGGATAAGCCAAATTTGCGCGTAATATTTTCAGCTTCCTGCTTTTGGGCAATGTACCAGGGCTGGTCTTTAAAATGAAAAAACTTGCCGTACTGGCCCGTAAAGTCCTCGTGATGCAAGTGAAGCCAATCGTATTCGGGGAGTTTCCCGTTCATGACCTCTTCATCGAAAACTACATCATACGGGATTTCGGCATAGGTCATAACCATCGTTACGGCATCGTCCCAGGGCTGTTTTGTTTTGGGAGAATAGACGGCCACTTTGGGGGGTTTTTGCAGTTTCACCGCATCCATGTTTGCATCAGCTGCCGAAACCTCCGACAATATCTGAGCTGATTGCGCATCTGAAATGACTTCATAACTTACGCCCCGGATGACCATTTCGTTAATGAACGCCTGGCTTTGCGGCATCATGAATGAGCCACCCCGGTAATTGAGCAGCCAGTCGATCTCTGTATCATGCGTTTTGAGTATCCAATAGGCAATTCCGTAGGCTTTCAGGTGATTCTTCTGGCTATCATCCATGGGAATCAGAATTTTAGAGGCCCACACACGACCCGTCAGCGTGAGAAAAAGGATGAGCGGTAACAGCAGACGTTTCATTGGCTTCCCGGATAAAAATGCTTATGCTAGTTTTGCTATAACGAAAGATACACAAATATTGTGCGAGAAAATATAGACGAACGAGCGAATGCGTGAAAGAGCGGAAAAACTAAGCGTATAAGTCTACGCATTTCACGCATTCGCTCGATTATCTCTTCAGCTTTACTAGATGAACTTACTCGAAAATATACGGGAAGGTTTGCGCTCAATTGCGGGTAACCGCTTACGAACCATCCTGACCTCACTCATTATCGCCATTGGCATCACCTCACTGGTTGGAATCCTGACGGCTATTGAGGGCATACAAAGCTCGGTTAACAGTAGTTTTGCCGGACTTGGCGCCAACACATTTAACATTGTGGCCCGGCAGGATGCCTTTCGGCGGGGAGGGCGCATACAACGGCAGGATGCTCCTATTGACTATTTCGACGCTATTCACTTTAAACAGCGGTTTCCTTACGGGGCTACAATTGCCGTTTCGAGCGTGGTAACGGGGGCTGCACAAGCCAAATTCGGCTCAAAAAAAACGAATCCCAACGTCCAGTTGATTGGTATTGACGATGTTTTTCTGTCGGTGAAAGGCTACACCCTCCTCAGCGGCCGAAACATGACGCAAAACGAGTTGCAGTATGCCCGCAATGTGGCCATTATCGGGAGTGAGTTAGCGGGTACATTGTTTGAAAAGAAAATAAATCCGCTTAACCAGCTAATTCGGGTGTCGGGGGCGCAGTACAAAATTGTGGGCGTGCTGGAAAAGAAAGGTGGGTTTTCGGGCGGGGGCGACGATCGACTGATTCTTATTCCGCTCGATAATGCCCGCGCTCTGGCAGGAACCCGAAAACTGTCATTTGATATTACGGCCTCGGTACCCAGCGTTGCCGATCAGGATGAAGCCGTTGGCGAAGCGCGCGGAGTAATGCGGTTAGTACGGCAGGACCCGCTGGGGCAGCCCGATTCGTTTGATATCGAGCGAGCAGATGAACTGGCTAAGGAAACCGAAAACATTACCGGTTACCTCCGGATCGGAGGCTTTGGCATCGGATTTATTACCCTCCTGGGTGCCGCTATTGCGCTGCTCAATATCATGCTGGTGTCGGTTACTGAACGAACCCGTGAAATTGGGATCCGAAAATCACTTGGTGCAACGCCCAAACGTATCCGGGAGCAGTTCCTGATCGAGGCTATCGTTATCTGCATTCTCGGCGGGTTAGGGGGGATAACCCTGGGGCTCGGCATTGGTAACCTCATTGCCACGCTTGTCAGCCAGGGTAAAGGAAGCTTTGTTGTGCCCTGGGTATGGATGGGGCTTGGTATTGTCGTTTGTGTAACCGTCGGCCTTTTTGCCGGTATTTACCCCGCCGTACGTGCTTCTAAACTCGATCCCATCGAAGCCTTGCGGTACGAGTAAACTACCTAACCGGATGCCTGCTCTGGCGAGCCGGTCATGATTCAATTAGTGGCAGAAATACTGTAAATGTAGAGCCCAGGCCTGGCTGACTGTGCGCTACAATGGTACCTCCATGGTTTTCGGTTACCTTGCGGCATATGGCCAGACCAATTCCCGTTCCTGAGTATTCATTCCGACCGTGCAGCCGTTCGAACAGATGAAAAATCTGCTCCTGGTATTTTTCGTCGAATCCAATGCCGTTATCTGAAATATCGATAGCGACCCATGAGCGCATTGTTCGATCCGGTACGAATGCAGGCACTTCCTCTGGCGAAACCATCTGTACCCGAAACGTTATTTCGGGAGTTCTGTTTAAGGGAATGAATTTCAGAGCGTTACTAACTAGATTCTGAAATAACTGCCGCAACTGACTCCGATTGCCATTGAAGCAAATCAAGGGGTATTTAGACTCGTCCTGAAACAGTAGACGCGCCTTCTTTTCGTTAATAACCAACTCGAGGTCGCTCAGGATTTCGGCCAGTATCCGCTGGAGGCCAATTGGCTCAAACGCTTTCAGCTCGGCGGTCAGTCGGGAGTAAGTCAGCAAATCGCGGATCAACTGACTCATTCTGTCGGCGGCTGATTGCATTCGTTTGAGCATCATTCGGCCATCATCCGGCAACAGGTGGCCGTATTGGTCGATGATCAAATTGCCAAATGACTGAATTTTGCGCAGTGGCTCCTGTAAATCATGGCTGGCTATGTAAGCAAACTGCTCCAGGTTATGATTGGAATGGCGTAAGTCGAGGACTACCTGCTCTGCGTACCGCAGGGTTTTGCGAAGGAGTGTATTGTCGTGCGCTACGACTACAATTCCGTCGTCCTGTTTAACGACTGAAATGTCGAACCAGCCATCAACAGCCCCATCGCTGTAGTACTGTTCAAATCGTTGGGTTTGCCCTGTTTCGACTACTTCGATATAATGGTCAAAAATGCCGGACGATTTTAGACTCGGGAGTACCTCCAGCATGGTCCTGTGCTGGGTTTCTTCAATTGGGTGGCCCACCAGGCGGGCATTTGCGTCGTTCTGAACCAGGTAACGGAAGTCGATAATTTGATTCGTCTGATCTCTGATTGCTTCAAACAGGACGATGGGAGTCTGGCATCCATCCAGAATACTCTGTAAGATAGCGGCCCGCTGTTTGGCCAGCGATTCGGCTTCTTTCCGCTCGTTGGTGGTTACGTATACCGAAATGAGTCTGTTCGCATCAAGCCGGTTGATCCAGTTGTCGGTGTAATTGCTGTGCCCGTCGAATGTATAGTGTGACTCAAAATGCTGAGGCTGGCTACTTTGTAAAGCTGTACACAAGGCATCCCAATGGGTTGTGTGTATAGTATCCGGAAAAAGGGAGAGCACCGATTGGCCAATTAACTGCTCACTGCTCATCCCGGTGTCTTGCAAAACCGTCTCGCTAACACGAACGTACCGAAAGTCAACAGGATGGCCGGCATCATCCCGTATCGCTTCGAGGACCGAAAGGCCGTTGGTCATCGTTTTCAGGACTCCGTCAAAAAGCTGGGCCTGCTCCTCAATTTGCTGTGTAGCCGAGTAAATCTGACTAATGTCGTTGAAGGTGGCCACAAGTCCATCGCCAAGCTTGCTCACGGTAGCGTCGAACCACTTCCCCAGGGTAGGAAAGTAGTGCTTCCCGCGAAAAAGTTGTCCTGATTCATAAACCGATACATATTGATCCCAAAGGCCGGTGTTTTTCGTATCGGGGTTAAGCGAGGTTAATAAACGGCCAACGATATTTTCTTCCGTGCGGTAAGAGGCCCTTAGTGAAGCATCATTGGTTAGTACTACCCGAAAATCGGCCAGTTTTCCGGTATCGTCATGGACGGCTTCGTAGACCATGATCGAACTCAGCGAAGTACTAAGTACACCATCCAGTAGTTCGTTCTTTTTGCGCAGGGCTTCAGCATCGAGCCGCATCTGGGTAATGTCATTGAGCAGGATGATGATGTTGTCAGCATCCATCCGTGTCATTGACAACTCCAGGTGTTTATTAATAGGTTTGGCGAAAAAGGTAGTTTGTAAGGGCTTACCCGTTTGTAATACGTCGATGTAGGCAGCCATCAGGCCCGACGGTTTGAACTCGGGGTTAAACTCGCTTACAGTTCTCGTAAGTACCTCGTCTTCTGTAAACTGACCCAGCCTCAGAGCTGCCGGATTAATTAATGTTATCTTAAAGTCAATGATCTCACCAGAAGCGTTTCGAATGGCTTGTTCAACGGTAATACTGTTTGGCGAGGTGTCGAGCACACTTTTAAGCAGTAGTTGCTGTTCTGTAGTCCGGCTAATCGTTTCTTCGAGTACTTTATTTTGTTGTTCCAACTGCAGCTCTGCTCGCCTAAGATCGTCGATGTCGCGAATAGTTGTAAAAAAACCAGTGCCTAACTGACGATTTTCAAACGAAAACCACCGATTTTTTTCGGGGATGATGTGCTCAACATCAAAGGGAAGTTTCCGTTCCACCACCTGCCTGAAATTCTCTTCGTGTTCCCGCGCGTAAGGTGCCCGCTGGAATAGGGACAGGTTCATCAGTTCCTCATGGGTATGACCTGTAATGGCCAGCACACGCTGATTATAGTACACCGTCTGATAATCGATAATCGTACCCAATTTGTCGTGCACCGGTTCATAGACGATAATGCCGTTGGGTAAGTTGTCCACTAAGCTAGCGAAAAGGAACGGGGAGGGGGCAGAGGAGGGTACCAGTCTTGAGGTGGTCATGAGGAACGTTGTAGTACGGTAAATTTAAGAAAACTGCACGAACGCACCGCTTCATTTTATCTCTAATTTTTATTTGCAAAAGCCATGTTAACGCCTTACTTTTGCACCCACGTTTGACAAACGCATCACGCAAGAGCGTGACGATTCTGTCGCCGGGATGGCGGAATCGGTAGACGCGATGGTCTCAAACACCATTGTCTGCAAGGACATGCCGGTTCGAGTCCGGCTCCCGGTACTTCTAAAGGCTTTAGATACTTGTTTTACAAGTGTTTAAAGCCTTTCTCTTTTGCTCTTTTCGTCGGTTATTTTTGATGCGACATACGAGCTTTTGGGTTTTAAACTGACCTGGTATTAGCCTGCGTAGAGCTAGTATCCCCTATACCGCAATCATCCCTTTTGTGTATAGCAGCGCCCGACAACACGGTATAAACAAGCACACTAGAGCAACTCGTATCTTCAGAATTGCTCCAGAATCATCAAATAATTTTGATGCCCAGTTAAACCATTGTATTGCTATACTAATCTCATCAGTTTAATGGCCTGTTCTTCATTGACGGGTTATTTTTTTGACGTTTAATCTGTTCTAGCTACAAATCATCCATTGGTAAATCGTTCCTTATCTATTTTGGTCGTAGAGGCCAATCCCGATCATCATTTACTTATTGGCTACAGTTGTCAAGTAAACAAGTTTCAGGTAAAACCTATTTTTGCCACAACTGTAGAGGAGGCACTGGATTATCTGAACGTATACGCCAATGACAGGCAGTTATTTCCTCAGCTAGTATTGGTGGACATTCTTCTGCCCCATCCTGAAGCCGGACTACAGTTAATCAGAGATATCAGGAGGTCGTATCCTCGTTTGCCTATTGTGGTATTGAGCCATCACCAAGACCAGGTCGATATTCAACAGGCCTATGATGTAGGGGCCAATTCGTTTATCGCCAAGCCACTCAACTTACTGGATTGGGAAGAACATTTTCAAATTTTACTTTCTTACTGGTTAAATGTCGTTACCCTGGCTCCCTCTTGACCAACTGTTTCAGGAGTTATAGAAGCGGCTTGAGCCCTGGTGAAAATGTTATCGGACGAAGGGATTTACCGGACCTGCGGGAATAACTAGAAGATCATTCCATACTCATTTAACGCAAAAAAGCCGGGGGCAACAGTTAAGTCGCCCCCGGCTTTTTTGCGTTAAATGGAATCGTTAACGACAACTCACACGCCCCGTCCTTGAATAAGACGCAGGATGATTGCAATAACCGCAATGACTAACAGAATGTGAATCAGACCGCTGGAGGCAATTCCAGTTCCTAAAACGCCCAAAAATCCGAGTAGCCAGATGATAATCAGAATCACCGCAATGGTGTATAATAAATTGCCCATGGTATTTATTTAATTAGTAGATGTTCGAAGTTCTAACTCGTACACTTTCTAAACGTTTAGAAAATTGAGTGAACGGGCAAACATATATGTCCTTATACGTAGAACAAAAGGGGTAGTATATAGAACTATTTGACGTACTTATGGCAACTGGTCCAAAAATGAAGACTGGCTGAACCTGCGGTCGATACATGGACTTCTTAATTTATTATATTTTGTTAATGCGCTGATTTTTAGGGTAATGTAGGAGATTGTGGGATAAAAATGTTTTCTAAATAGGTGGCTTCTTCGCCTGCGAAAGGAAAAGGTTTACCCAATCAGTGTATTTATTGCCGGATGATTTAGCGTGTACTTTTACCTGCTCGATGTCTAGTACAAATTGCACAACTTTGTTTGTGACAAGATTGGAATTCGGTGAACGAATGGCGACGTTTGCTTCCGTTTCTTTTCCATCTTTCCTCAATAATGGCTAATTCAACTCTTTTTCAACTTTTCCCGTCGGATGACCGGATTCCTGCCGAATACCGTATCGAACCGATTCACCAGCGCGAATACCTGCTCAACGGCGAAATGCGCCGGTGGGACGGTCCCGTATCGGAAGTGTATTCGCCCGTCTGCATCCCCGATAAGAATGGTCTCCTGCAACGACAACTGGTGGGTAGTTTTCCCGTTACAGGTCCTGAAGAAGCACTCGAAGCACTCGAATCGGCGGTGGCTGCCTACGATAACGGACGGGGCGAGTGGCCCCAGATGTCGGTGGCGGGGCGCATTGCCTGCATGGAAACATTTGTCGGGAAGATGCTTGAACAGAAAAAACTGGTCGTGAACCTGATTATGTGGGAAATCGGTAAAAACCTTGCCGATGCTACCAAAGAGTTTGACCGGACGGTAACCTATATCTACGACACCATCGATACGCTAAAAACGATGGACCGAAATTCGTCACGGTTCCGGATTGAAGAGGGTATAATTGGCCAGATCCGACGGTCGCCCCTGGGCGTGGTGCTGGCCATGGGTCCGTTCAATTACCCGCTCAACGAAACCTACACAACGCTCATTCCGGCTATCCTGATGGGGAACACCATCCTGTTCAAGACGCCGAAGCATGGCTCTCTTTTGCATTATCCCTTGCTCGAAGCGTTCCGTACCAGTTTTCCCAAAGGCGTTGTCAATTCACTGTATGGCAGAGGAGCCAATGTCATTCCGCCCGTTATGCAGTCCGGTAAAGTAAACGTCCTCACGCTGATTGGCTCCAGTCGGGTTGCCGATGAACTCCAGCGGCAGCATCCAAAACTAAACCGGCTACGGTCCATTATGAGTCTGGATGCCAAGAATGCCGCCGTTATCCTGCCTGATGCCGATCTGGATGTAGCCGTCAAAGAGTGCCTTTTGGGTACACTTTCGTTCAACGGGCAGCGGTGTACAGCCATCAAGATCATCTGGGTCCATCGCTCAGTTGCCGACGAATTCCTGAAACGCTTTAGTCCGGAAGTGAGTAAGCTAAAACCCGGCATGCCCTGGGAAGCCGGTGTGCAGATCACCCCGCTTCCCGAACCAAACAAGACGCAGTACCTGACAGACATTATCGCCGATGCCAAAGCAGGGGGCGCGTCTATTATTAATGAGGGCGGGGGCGAAACGGAGGCATCGCTGTTTGTGCCGGCGGTCGTCTCGCCGGTTAAAGAAGGGATGCGGTTATACCGGGAGGAACAGTTTGGTCCCGTTATTCCGGTGGTTGTATTCGACGACACCGAAGAGTTTATCGACTACCTCATTACGGACGATCATGGCATGCAGGCGAGTATTTTTGGTACCGATACCGAAGAAATTTCCCGATTAATTGACCCGTTGGTGAACCTGGTAAGTCGGGTGAACATCAACGCCCAATGCCAGCGCGGACCCGACACGTTTCCCTTCACCGGCCGTAAAGACTCGGCAGAAGGTACACTATCGGTCGAAGATGCCCTGCGGTCCTTCTCAATCCGGTCGGCGGTAGCTACGAAAGATACCGCTACTAACAAAGCGATTCTGAACGACATTGTGGAGCACCACAAATCTACATTCCTGAGTACGAATTTTATTTTTTAAGGAAATCTCCACCCGACCGTCGATGCGTTGAGCTACGCTGGTCGGGCAGGAGTTCACACGTAAATGGCTGACCGTTCCGGTTGGCACTACATGCTTACTGCCACCAAACTTTCCAAAGTCTATTCGAACGTTACGGCGGTTCGTAATGTATCGCTATCGCTCGAGCCGGGTCAGATCATGGCCCTTGTGGGGGCCAGCGGCTCGGGGAAAAGTACGCTGCTGAACCTGTTGGCAGGTATGGCCGATCCGGATACCGGCATGGTCAGTCTGGATGGCGAACGGGTAGCGGGTCCTTCCGACGTACTGGTGCCGGGTCATAAGGACATCCGGCTTGTGCATCAGGAATACCAACTGATGCCCAATGTCTCCGTCCGGGAGAACATTCGGTATGCACTTCGCTTTTTTGAGAAAAGCTACCGCGATTTCCGGGTCGATGAACTGCTGCGGCTGTGTCGCCTGACGGAGGTGCAGGATCGCGTACCCCGGCAAATATCGGGGGGCGAGAAACAGCGCACCGCCATTGCCCGCGCCATTGCCGACCGACCTGCGGTGTTGCTGCTTGACGAACCATTCAGCCATCTGGACCTGCCCAACCGGCTCATCGTGCGCGATTTACTGTTCGATATGGTTCGGGAGGGAGCAGGTAATGGGCGTGCAACGTCCTGTCTGATCGTTACGCACGATGCTACCGACGCGCTTTCCATTGCCGATTCGCTGGGGATCATGCGGGATGGACGATTGATACAGCTTGGGTCGCCGACGGTTGTTTATCACCAGCCGCAAACCGCTTATGCCGCTCGAATGACGGGACCCGTCAATATCATAAAAGCCAGATACCTCCCTTTACTTGGCTTACCCGAGCCGACGAGTCCAAATGAGTTGATTTGTTTACGGCCCGAGCAGATTCGGCTAACTGAGGGCGGGGCCGTTGGTACTATTCGGGCGGTGTTTTTCAAGGGTAGTCATTACGAGCTGGAGATTGCTCTGTCGCGCTATGTGTTGCTGCGGCTGCTGACTATCCGTACCGATTTACGGGTTGGCCAGCAGGTGGGTATTCGTGTTGCGGATGAGGCCGTTTGGGCAGTAAAGTCATAATCTGGTCTAACCTTGACGGGTTGTTTTGGGTTGTATGGAAAACAAAACGACAACACGTTATGGAAAACAAAGAACAACCCCCCGGCGTAGACCAGCCTTCCGGTCAGGATGGCTTTCTGGTGAGTGAAGAAACCGAAAACGTAGATGCCTCCGGCGTTGATGACCACTCGACGGGTATGGGCGAGGGCGATAAAGATTATCTGGGTAAGACAAACCTGCGGGATAGGGACGACGAGTAAGGCTATCGTTTGATAAGCTATTGTCATAAAAGAAGGCCCACCGCTTTAGCGGTGGGCCTTCTGGCTTTATACAAAATGTACGCTTACAATAAGCGTTTGATCAATTGCTCAACGGAAATGCCTTCGGCTTCGGCCTTGAAGTTACGCACCACCCGGTGGCGTAAAATGGGCAATGCTACCGCCTTAACATCCTCAATGTCGGGAGAGTATTTCCCGTTTAGCAGGGCATTGCATTTTGCCGCCAGGATGAGTGCCTGAGAGGCCCGTGGCCCCGCTCCCCATTCCAGATATTGATTGGCATCGGAAGCGGCCATTTCGGTATTGGGGCGGGTTTTATGCACGAGTTTCACGGCATATTCAACCACATTGTCGACAACCGGCACCCGGCGAACCAATTGCTGAAACTCCCGGATTTCTTCGCCCGTAATAACGCGCTGAACATCGTATTTCTTATCGGAAGTCGTGCTTTTAACAATATCCAGCTCCGATTGATAAGACGGGTAATCCAGATAAATATTGAACATAAACCGGTCGAGCTGGGCTTCGGGTAGGGGATAGGTACCTTCCTGCTCAATCGGGTTTTGGGTAGCCAAAACGAAAAACGGCCGCCCCAGCCCATACTTCTGTCCGGCAATGGTAACCGAGTACTCCTGCATGGCTTCCAGCAAAGCTGACTGCGTTTTGGGTGGCGTCCGGTTGATTTCATCTGCCAGAATAATGTTGGCAAATACCGGGCCTTTGATAAACTTGAAATTGCGCTCCTGATCCAGTGTCTCGGAGCCCAGAATATCAGACGGCATCAGGTCGGGCGTAAACTGGATACGGTTGAAGTCGAGGTCAAGCGCACCGGCAATTGTTTGAATCAGGAGCGTCTTGGCTAAGCCGGGTACACCTACCAGCAGGCAGTGGCCCTGGCAAAAGATGGCCGTCAGCAGCAAACGAACCGTATCATCCTGACCAATAACAACTTTTGAGATCTCGTTTTTTAACTTCTGATAAGAGGCAGTAAGGGCTTCGGCAGCCGCAACATCCGAGGAGTAAGGCACAGTTTTTACAATTAAGAATGATGAATAAAACGGGGTTGCCCTCGCGGTGATGTGATAATTAGAACCGGCTCACCGTAAGACTAACGGATTTTGAAATATAAAGCGTGAAAGCTGTAATTCATAATCCAACACCGCACGCGTAGCCATGTTTTAATTTATCATCAATTTCCTCCTCCACTTAGTGTAGCGGCACTATTCTGAGTGGTGCCAAAAATACGACAACCATGAAATTCAGGGTCGACAGTAATGTACACATCGGCAACGGATTTCTTGAACCAATCGTCAATAGCCCTGTTTTTCTTATTGCTCAGGACAATAGCCTGTAGTTTTTCAAAATCCTTGGTATAATCGGCCGTATGGGGGGCAATCTTACTTTTGAAGTACAATATTCGTACCGCACTTTTTCCGTCTTCGGTACGGTAAGGTAACGGAACCGAAATAGCGCCTACTTTCATGGTGTCCAGCATCTGGAACAGCGCATACTCCATAGAGCCATCCATGGCCATACGGCTGCTGCCCGACTGTGCATCGCGCAGTAATCCACCGGCATCGGCGGTACTTTTGTCCTCAGAATATTCCTTGGCGGCCTTTTCAAACTTAAGGGAATCGAGTTGAATCAGGGTGCGCAGGCTATCCAGGTAATGCGTTGGCCCCGATATATCCAGACGGTTATAGTCGGGGCGGAGCAGAATGTGGCGGGCGTGGTATTCGGCACCGCGGGTTTCGATCAGCTGGATCAGGTGAAGGCCGAAATCCGATTCAACGACGTCCGACAATTGGTTCGGCTTTAGCTTCAGGGCCGCGCCTTCGAAAGGAGCCACCATCATTCCACGTTTCGCAAAGCCCAGGTCGCCCCCGTTCTGCGCTGAACCAACGTCTTCGGAGTTGTCTTTCGCCAATTTCGCAAAATCTGCACCGGCTTCCACCTGCTTCTTGATATCCAGCAGCCGTTGCCGCAATACATCTTTTTGTTCTTTGGTTGGCTTGGCAAAACGTACGATTTGGCCCACTTCCACTTCGGCAGGAATATAAGGCAGACTGTCTTTGGGAATACCGTCGTAAAAGCGACGCACGTCGCGGGGAGTTACCTTTACGTCGGTCGTGATTTTCTGTTGCATTTTTTGAACTACCTTCTGGTCTTTCACTTGCGACCGTAGTTCGCTTTTCAGCATTTCCAGACTTTTGCCGTAAGCTTCCACAATGTTTTTGTCCGAGCCAAACTGCTGAACCATGTACTGCATGCGAGAGTCGAGCTCGCTGTCTACGATTTTATCGTCAACGACAACGGAGTCGATTTCGGCTTTGGCCAGCATCATTTTGTTAATGACAAGGCTTTCCAGTAGCTGACATTTTTGTGGGGGCGTCTGGTTCTGGCCAACGTATGACTGATAGGCTTCTTCCAGATCAGACCGAAGCACGTAGTAGTTGTCGACTTTGGCGATGATCTTGTTCAGGCTAACGCCCTGGCCCTGCCCAAACGTAGGCACGGTCAGAAACCATCCTATCAAACCAATGAGCACACTGCTTATTACTTTTTTCATGATTTAAAGATAAGCAGAGAATGGTTGTTACTCTGCGTTTTAAGCATTTTTAAGACTGAAATCTATTGTGTTTTCTGCCTGAGAGAAGTCAGACTGTCCGGAAATCCGAACCTCGCTTTTCCGGACAGGGAATGAAACGGCTATTTGACCAGTTTTCGAAGCTGGTCTTCATTGACTTTCACCGGGTAAGTTTGCCGAAGCTGGGCCAGCCATTGCTTTTCGAGGGTGGTCTGGTATTCATTGATAACGGCTCCCCGTGCTTCGTCGAAAGTTTTGGCCCGCGCAGGTTCAATACGCTCAATCATCACAGAAATTGCCTTGTTGTCGCGGTGAAGCGTGGTTGTTCCGGCTTTCCACTGACCGATTGCATCCAGAAATGGATTATCTCCCTGTGCAAACAGGCCGGTAATGATGCTAACCGCCGGGGCGTCGGACAATCGTGTTGCGCCCGCCGGGTTGTCCGGCCGAACGGGACCCGCTGTTGTCGTGTACCTGCTGTTGAGGACTTTGGCGATGTCGTCTTTCGCATTACTAAAGTATTGAAACGACACATTGCGCTGGGCGTCTTTAACGGCTCCCGGCCGTACACCCTGAAAATCCTTTTCCATGATACGGCTCAGGGGAATGCCGTTCTTCTGCAAATAACTAACGACCGAACGAATCCGTCCCGCTGATACCGAGTCGGCTTCTGTGGCATCGTGGGAGCCGCTGACTTCGACTACATAATCGGGGTTGGTGCTCATCACCACCAGTACATCAAAGAGTGATTCACGCAGGTTTTCACTGAGTGCTGTCTGGCTTTTGGCAAAGGATAATGGGGCTGCCGACCGTCGAAGCTGATAAGGTGGCCGACTGCTCAGCATGCTGACGGCCTGTTTGAGCAGGCTGTCATTCTGAGCAACAACAAGGGTGGCCCTGGCTCGTTCGGGAAAGCGATACTTGTCTTTATGCTGTTCGAAGTATTGCCGCTGCCCCGTTGAATCGACCATCGACCGTTCCCAGACGTTCTGTTCCATCATTTGAGAGAGCAGAACACCATCCCGGATTTCGGTCAGTAACGCCCGGAACTCAGGTGATTTTTTGTCCAGATTCATTTCTTCGTTCGCAATCAACTGATCGCCAACGAAACGGTCGAACAGCCGGCGCATCGCAATCGCTGCCGACCCGCCAACCGGTTTATCCACTGCTGCCGAAGAAGCCGTCAAGGCCGGGTTTCGGGGTGGCTGCTGCCGCTGCCGAACGTAGGCGAAGAATTGATTTACCGTATAAGGCTGTTGGGCAATGGTTACCAGTGGTTTGTTTTGCAGCGTCGCATCAAGCGGCTCGGTATAACGCCACTGGCCGCGCAGGAGACTGCTGTCGGCTTTGGCAATTGCGCTCGCTAAAAGTGTTTGATCGGTCTGAACGGGATATTCTTTTTGTAGCCGTTGAACGGTAACCTGCCGCAGCACATCGGCACGGCTATCGGTCGTGACGCGCTGCCGCAGCGAGGGCGCAAGCGTCGTGAACGAGTCCAATCCTTTACGCTCGATGAGCTTGATGATATGCCAGCCGTAATTAGTTCGAACCGGTTTGGAATAATCACCGGGTTTGCTGAGCGCAAAGGCCGCATCTTCAAAGGCAGGAACCCAACGGCCCGGTTCAAATAGGGGTAACACACCACCATTGGCTTTGGACGTTGCATCGTCGGAGACCAGTCGGCAAACCTGCTCGAAGGAATCGCCACGCTGCAATTGGGCAAACGCTTTGTCGATCCGTTCCTGAGCGGCTTTTTGTCCGGATTCGTCGGCACCGGGGCTCATACGTACCAGAATGTGTGCTACACGCACGCGTCCCCGGCTCGGCCGACGGTTGTTTACTTTGAGGATGTGGTAGCCAAACCGCGTACGAACAGGCATCGAAATGCCATTAACGGGCGTTGTGTAAGCCGCAGTTTCCAGCGGATAAACCACACTGAAGGCGGCTATGTACCCCAGGCTGCCTCCGTTTTGAGCTGAGTTGACATCCTGTGAATTTTCACGCGCCAGTTTAGCGAAATCAGCTCCTTCCAGGGCCTGCTTGCGAAGCGATAGACTGGTCTGATACGCTGCGAGCGTGTCGCCGGGCTGAGCGTACTCCGAAATGGGTATCAGGATATGCGATACATTAACTTCTTCCTGCATACGCTGGTAGGCTTCGGCCGCCAGCGATTCTACCAACACTTTATCGGTCAGATAGGATTGCGCCAGTTGTTTGCGGTAGGTATTCATCTCCTCCCGAAACGCTTCCGTTGTATCACGGCCATCAGACTCAGCCGCCAGTACTTTTAGCTTAAGGTTTGTGTAAAGGTCAAAGTAACTTTTGACGTCGGTACGTTGGGTTGAGTCGGACGAAAGCTGGTTTTTGGTGAACGACTGAAAGAAATCGTCGGTCGTGAAGGCTTTATTGCCGAGCGTCAGAATAACGGGTTCCGGTGGTGTTTGCTGAACAACCGGAGCGGCTGTTTTACAGGCTGTTACAAAAAGGGCCAGTAAGATACCGCCTGTGAAATGGCGCATAGCGTCTCTAATAGGTGATTTTAAACGTATTGATAAAACAGTTACGGCAGAAAAAACATTCGGTATGTATACCCAACGTTGTCCGTATCACCTTATTGGCGTACGGGCTGGATTTTCACCGACTTAAGGGTAATGTCGTACTCAAGCCGATAGTCGAACGAATCCTTCAGATTCTGTCCTGTAAAGATGGCGGGTACCCGGATAAATTGCTGTTTTTTCTTTCGTATATCGGCTTCGCGCAGTTCAACACTGCTTTGGCCGAGGAGGTCATCCTGATCCAGTTTGTCCAGTAGTTGAAGCCCAACGCCCGTGGCGACCAGCCCTGCCGACACGTATTTTAGCGGGGTGAGCATTTCGGTTGCCGTCAGTAGCAAGCCTGCCGGAACCGCAATCAGGTTATGGATCTTTTGGATTTTTGCCATCGTTTGCCGTGCCTGGCTATAATCATCCACTTCGATCAGTACCAGTGAAGCCACGATCCGGCCGTTTTTGGGGAGGGCCAGGCTAATTGGTTTTGCCGGACTATGTTCGCCCGAAGCCGCCGTTTGCAAATTCAGTTGCTGCTCTTGCTGGATGGATTCTATACCCCAACCGCCATTCACAACGGCTACCGCTTTATTTTGAGCGTCGTAGCTGGTCAGGGAATAAGCCATCATCAACTCATCGCGTCGGCTGATGGTCTCTTCCAGATTTATGGCTTTTACCGAACGGGGCATCAATTCGGCAGTGAGCATCGGCTGGCGTACGCAACCGGTTAGCTGAACCAGGATGAAGAGGAATAAAAAGAGTCTCATGATGCTGTTGTTTCGGAAAGGCTTCTTTCCGGGTCAGGCGGGTATTTCTTCAATAACCGATTGGCCCGACGATTGATCGCCACTGGTCCATTGCCACTGCTCATGCAGACGTATTCGGCCGTCGGGCAATAACTCGGGTGTCGACAAACAACGACCTGTCATCAACTCATCCTGTGTATTCACGTGTTCATACCGCATATCAAGGCTATTGTCGGGTTGAACAACCGCAATCAGAAAGCCTTTTACAATACTTCCGCCAGCATACTCGGCCCAGACAAGTTTGTCCTGCTGGTGGTAGTGAAAAAGCGTTTCACTGCTTACTTCACCATTGTTGGTGTTAGTTACGGATCGGAAGGTTTTGTTGTCGTACACGTTTTTGGGATGTAGAGTGTAGGATGTATGATATAGGCTGTATGATGTAGGCTGTATGTTGGTAAATACATCATACATCTAAACAGTTGGCTCCTGCTGGCTCAGGCAGTGGAAACTACCAAGACCCCAAACGATGTCCGTTGAGTCGATGCCGACAATTTTGCGGTCGGGGAAGCACGTGCCTATAATGTCCAGCGCCTGCTGATCCTTATTGCATCGGAACGTGGGTACGATTACCGCGCCATTCGTAATCAGGAAATTGGCGTAGGAGGCCGGAAGTCGTAGGCCATCACTCTCAACCGGATCGGGCATGGGCAGCTCAACGATGTTCAGTTGCTTGCCATTCAGCAAACGCATCTGCTTCAGTTCGTGATGGATTTCCTGCAGGAACGGATAGTTCGCGTCGTTTTTGTTCGGCTCATAAGCCGCAATGACGGTGTCTTCATTCACAAATCGGACGGTGTCGTCAATGTGGCCATCGGTATCATCGCCCACAATGCCTTCTTCCACCCAAAGCACCTGCTGAACGCCGTAATAATCGCACAGGTATTTCTCGATGTTCGCTTGTGTCAGATGAGCGTTGCGGTTCTGGTTGAGCAGACAGGCACGGCTGGTGAGTACAGTTCCGGCACCGTTAAACTCCACCGAACCCCCTTCCATAATGATACCCGGTGTCACATAGTCCAGTCCCCGGTAGTGCGCAATGTTAACCGGAATCAGGTCGTCGCGGTCGTAGGGAGGGTATTTGCCGCCCCAGGCATTGTAGCCCCAGTTGACGATCATCCGTTCGTTTTTCTCTGGATTAACCAGAAAGGCCGGGCCGTGGTCGCGGCACCAGGAATCGTTGGTAGGGTGGGGCAGGAGGGTAATTCGGCTCATGTCAGCACCAGCCGCTAACAGCCGCAGTTTAGCTGCCTGAATCACAATATCATTGTGGGCGTTAATGCACACCTGCTCGCTTTCGGCGATGGCCTTGATAAAGTCGATATAGGCGGGGAACATCAACTCTTGCCGCTCTTTAGTCCAAGAGGCTTCGGTATGGGGCCAGCTGAGCCAGGTGGCCACGTGCGGATGCCATTCGGCAGGAAAGAAAAAGCCCTCTTGGGCAGGAATCAGAGACATGGATAAAAATGATGAATGCAGAATTGGGTAGGAAGAACAGTGAAGGAGTCGGTTTGACACAGCACATTCTCCAACATAAAGGTAAAACGTGTTAGGCGATTAAGGTACGAACCGCATCGACGGTCAGTTCCGTAAAGTCTTCGACAATCAGTGAGGCACCCGTATTGGCGAGTTCCTCGCGGGTGTGGGTGGTGGCCAGGGCGATCACTTTCATGCCTGCCCGCAGTCCCGACTCGATACCTGCGAAGGCATCTTCGAAGACGACGCTATGAGCTGGGGCAGCACCGACGCGGTCGGCAGCGGTGAGGTAGATTTCGGGGTCCGGCTTGCCGTGCTTAACCATGGTAGAATCGACAACCGTGTTGAAATAAGGCCGCAGCGAAAGCCCATCCAGGGTAAACAGGACATTGCTTTGCGGAGCCGATGTGCCCACCGCCAACTTAATTCCCTCCGCCTGCAAGGCACTCAAAAATACCAGCAGTCCCGGTGCGGGCTGAAGATGCGGGCGGTATAATTCCCGATAGATCGCTTCTTTTTCTTCAGTAAGCACGACCAACTCACCGGGGGTAATTGGCCGTTGGAAAACATAGGCCATTGCGTCGGCTGATACCCGTCCGTTAATATTCTCGACGTACTGCTCTTTTGTCAGCGGTCGATCGTGTTTCTGGGCAAACTGAAGCCAAGCATTGACATGGAAATCGGTATTGTCAACCAAGACGCCGTCCATGTCGAATAGGGCGGCTAAAATGGGCGAAGTTGTTTCGGGCATGTGTAGAGACGCAACCCTTTGCGTCTGATTTATGAGCACCCCCCTGCGTTGAATTTAGGGAAGGGATGGCATCTGACTTATAAACGAAAGCGATAACAGTCTTACAAAGAAAGCAGATTGCAGCCTAAACCGTATCGTCGTTGGGTTGACTTGGTGAGTTTTCGTTCAAAACATCCCCGGCCAGAACAGCGGCTTCGTGTAGTAATTCCGTCGCGACCAATTCATCCGTAACAAGTTCGATCCGTTCATCAAACGCGTCGAGGCTCTCATCAACGGGCATCGACGATGCCTTCATGCCCAGTAACAGTCGACCTACATACAGCAGATTGAGCGAAAAGCGCAGTTCGGGAAGAGCGGGACTATGGCGGGTTACGGGGTCAGTTTGCATGCCGGTAGAACAACCGCCGGGGGGCGTTAGGTTCTGTAGATGCAGTATGGACTTTGGTCCGTGCTACAACGTCTTGATCTTCAGATTTCGGAAATAGATCGGTGCACCAGCATGTTTTCCCTGAAGTCCGATGTAACCACGGAGCGGTAGTTCAGCGGGAGCTTTGTTGAGCCAGGATGGTACTTCGGAACCATCGGGATTCGTTTTTGCCGAGGTGAATTTTGAGAGATCGATGGTATTGACCAACTGGTTGTTGAGGACCACATAGATCATTTTGCCCTGACACGTAATGGTGTATCGGTTCCATTCGTCGGGCTTTTTAACCACCTGTTGTTTCGTCGCAGCCTGATGACCGAAGAAAGCGCCACACTGCCAGTTGGTTGGCGAATCGGCCCATTTTTTTGCGTAATCGTCGGCAATCTGAATTTCGACTGAGTTGGGAATCCAGTTCGTTGTATCGCTGGCGTGAACCACAACGCCACTGTTGGTGCCATCGGCGGTTTTGAAGAGCAGATCCAGTACAAAATCATCGTAGGGAATGGCTGTCCAAATGGCCTGATCGGCTGTAGCCGTCAGAACGCCCCCGTCATCGAAACTCCAGATACCTTTTGGATAGCCCGCATCAGACAGGTCGCTGGCAAAGAGGGGTTTCCAGCCAGCACCACTTGAGTTCGGGTGTCCTTTGGGGGGCAGGATGGGGGCCGCTGTCGAAGCGGCCGTTTGAGCAAACAGATGAAACGAACAGGTTAGCAGTAGGCCAGTAAGTAGAACAAGTTTTTTCATGAAGGGGCTTTGTTGAAAGAGACTATTCACAAAGAAACACTTTTATTTTTAATGGAGAATCCTCTCTAAAAGGGTACAGCGTGTGTAGAACAACTTCTGGAAGTTCCACACACGCTGTACTAACGCGTTCAGTCAAAGAGTATTATAAACTACTTACGGCAGTTTGTGCGTGAGCCGTGAACTCGTCGCCCTGACGGAAGCTTTTCATGATCCAGCCGCCACCAATTACATCGTCGCCTTCGTAGAAAACAGCCGCCTGACCCGGCGCAATAGCCGATACCCCTTCGTTAAAGAGTACCTCGACCTTATCGCCGGTCTGCGAAATGGTTGCCGCCGTGCCGGGGTCTTTATATCGCACTTTCGTAACAGTTTCCATGGGTTCGGCCAGGTGGTCGTACTTCTGAAGGTTCAGTTTGCTGACAATCATGCCATCACGGTACAGGTCTTTGTCGACGCCCAGCACCACTTCGTTCGTGTCTTTTCGAATCTCGGTGACGAACATCGGCTGACCGAACGCCATGCCCAGCCCTTTCCGCTGACCGATGGTGTAGAACGGATAACCCTGATGCTTGCCCAGTACTTTACCTGTGCCTTCCATGACAAAATTGCCCCCGGCTACTTCGGCTTCCAGACCTGGCATACGCCGTTTGAGGAAGCCCCGGTAATCATTATCGGGTACGAAACAGATTTCGTACGATTCCGATTTGGTGACCAGTTCCATGAACCCACGCTCTGTGGCCATGTCGCGAATTTCGGATTTTCGCAGATGGCCCAGCGGCAGTTTCGTCCGGCTCAAACTCTCTTGCGATACACCCCACAGTACATAAGACTGATCTTTCAGCGTATCCACACCTTTGGAGAGGACAAACCGGCCGCTCTCTTCCCGAATATGCGCATAGTGCCCCGTAGCGATGGATTCACAATCGAGCCGGTCGGCCCGGCGCAGGAGGGCATCCCATTTAATGTGGGTGTTGCACATTACGCAGGGGTTCGGCGTACGCCCTTCGAGGTATTCGCCCGTAAAGTGGTCGATAACGGCATCACCGAACTCTTCCCGAATGTCCAGAATGTAATGAGGAAAGCCGAGGCTAACAGCAATGTTGCGAGCGTCGTTGATACTGTCTAAACTACAGCAGCCCGTTTCTTTTTTTGTTCCACCCGAAGATGCGTAATCCCAGGTTTTCATGGTCATCCCAATGACCTCGTAGCCTTCTTCGTGGAGCATGACCGCTGCCAGCGAAGAGTCGATGCCGCCACTCATGGCGACCAGAATTCGTCCGTGTTTGCTCATATCCGCCGGGGTTCAAAGCCCCGCGATTTTAAGGTGATGCTGTCTGTTTCTTTCTGAAACGACATGCAAAGATACGAACGCAAATTGACGGGGTCTTAGTTTCGGAGGGTGAGAATTGCATTCGGGATAGTAAGCTCTTTAACTGCCATCTCGATAATACATCCGTAAAATTGCTGCGATAGCCGAAAGCTATTTCCCTAAATCAGGGATTTGTATGTGGAGACTAAATCGAAAATCGAGTAGGTTTGCCCAAAGTCTACCAGTTTAGGTAAATGTAGTTGAAACTCGGTCATTGCTCTCTAACCGTTTAGTCTGCTTGCGTTATGAATGTTGTGATCCCTTCTGGGCATGTGTTGAAGGCACGTGTGGCCACCCGGTTAATTTTTCTGGTCTGCGGCCTGGGTATGGCCAGTTGGGCGCCTATGGTTCCTTTTGCCAAAGACCGCTTAGGGTTGAATGACGCCAGTCTGGGCCTGTTGCTCCTTTTGCTGGGCGGTGGGGCCATGCTCATGATGCCTGCTTCGGGTTGGCTGGTGAGCCGCTTTGGCAGCCGGATCGTCATGGCCTCGGCGGCTTTTGTCATGGCGCTTACGCTGCCGTTGCTGCTTATTCTGCCCTCCGTGGCTGCCATGTCGGTCGCCCTGTTTGTTTTCGGGTCAAGCATTGGCTCGATCGACGTAGCCATGAATGCGCATGGCGTACAAGTACAAAATTTGTATGGTAAACCCATTATGTCCTCTTTTCATGGACTGTTCAGCGTGGGTGGCTTATTTGGTTCAATGGGGCTGGGCTTTCTAATTAAGCTGGGGATTAATCCGGTCTATGCCATTGTCAGTATTGCCATCCTGATAATCAGTATTACACTCACTCAATACAACTACTTGTTTCCGCTATCTACTGAGCGACAGGCTATTGCTCTTTATTCTGCGCCTGAAAAGGCTGTTGAGGGTAATCCGCAGTATAGCTGGTTAAACGGAAAGGTCTTGTTCCTGGGGTTTATGTGCTTTGCCGTGTTTCTGGCCGAAGGCGCTATTCTCGACTGGAGTGCTATCTTTTTGCGCGATACCAAAGGGATCGACTCCGAGTTTTCGGGGGCAGGCTATGCGGCCTTTTCTATCGCCATGGCGATCATGCGTTTAGTAGGGGATAAACTTGTGGCACGTTTGAACGGCAAAACGGTTGTGGTAACTGGCAGTCTGCTCGGTGCCGTTGGATTAAGCATGGCTATTTTGAGCCCGTGGGTAGCGGGTGTATTAGTTGGCTTTGTACTATTAGGTTTAGGGGCGGCTAATATTGTGCCTATCTTTTTTAGCGAAGCCGGAAGATTACCGGGTATTGCCCCGAGTGTTAGCCTGCCAGCTATTACCACCATTGGGTACACCGGTATGCTGGCTGGGCCGGCTGCGCTGGGTTTTATTGCTCAACAGTTTTCTCTGTCAACTGCTTTCGGTGCATTGGCCTTGCTGTTAGTTTTGGTTGCGTTGAGTTACGCAGTGAAGGCCGACTAGCTACCGGCGGACAGGAGCCAAAATAAGAGCTCGTCCTTTACTTTCCTAACTCCTGCATCATGTCACTCAGCGATATAACCGTTACACCGTTGGCAATAGGATAGGACTCTTTGCCTGGGTAGACGAGAAACCGTTTGGTAGCACCAATGTCTTCGCAACCCAGGTAAAAACCTTTTGACAGCGATGGTGCCAGCGAGCGTTTGATCTCAATGGCATAACGCTGCGTTGTACCCTGTTCAAGCACCAGGTCAATTTCTGCACCTGCAGCCGTCCGGTAAAACCAGGGCGTTACGCCGATTGGTAAGCAGGACAATAGGTTTTCGATAACGAACCCTTCCCAACTGGCGCCAACAACGGGATGCCCCAGCAGGTCGTCCAGCGAAGGTATATTTAGCAAGGCGTGAGTCAGTCCACTATCCCGAATGTAGACTTTGGGTGATTTAACCAACCGTTTGCCCACATTGCCCGACCACGGCCGCAGTGTGCGGATGAGCAACAGATCGTCCAGTAGTTCGATGTATCGCTTCGCTGTTGGATCTGAAATGTCGAGGTTACCGCCTAACTGGGTTATATTTAGCTGCCCTCCCTGGTTGTGAGCTAGCATAGTCCAGAGTCGGCGTAAGGTCACGGCGGGGATACGGGGTCCCAGTAGCGGAACGTCCCGTTCCAGATAGGTGCTGATGAAGTTTAATCGCCAACGCAGACTGGAAGTATCCTGTTGAGCCAGAAAGCTATCCGGAAATCCACCTCTGAGCCAGAGCTTGTCTTGTTCTGCTGACGTTTGAATCGGCAGTTCAGGGACTGTTAGACCCGACAGTTCTTTGTAGGCTATGCGACCAGCCAGCGATTCGGACGACTGCTTCAGTAAATCCAGTGATGCGGAGCCTAAAATCAGAAACTGACCCGTTCGGAAGCCTTTTCGGCGTCGCTGGTCGATCACTCCTCGCAGAATTGAAAACAGTTCGGGTACACGCTGTATTTCGTCCAGAATGATAAGCCGCCCGTTATTAAGTTCGAAATACGCTTCGGGGTCTCTTAATTTTGCCCGGTCGGTGGGGCTTTCGAGGTCCAGATAGATAGGGTCCGGACTGAAGGAGGCTGCAATTGTTTCTGCCAGTGTTGTTTTACCAACCTGCCGGGGTCCCAAAACGCCAACTGCCGGAAATTCTTCCAGTAGCTGTGCTATCTCCGTTTGTGCCGTTCTCTGAACCATCCTTGCAAATCTAACATAGCGCGTTAGATTTGCAAGGTAAAATCAGGATTAAGTACGCTTTTTAGCTTAATTAGAGTATTTGGTCTCGGGGGCATTTTGCTAATAGCATGTAGTACCGACCAGGACGGTCGCCGGGCCGACGCTCGGCACTACATAGTTACTGATACATCAAATACTTCTTCCGCATTTGCTTGTAAGCCGACAGGCCCGGCTCCCAGCTTTGGCGGATTTCTTTTTCGGAAACGCCTGCAATAATTTGTTTTTTAAGCGCTTCGTTACCGCTCCGGTAGTTGAAATTGCCCATTTGTTTACTATAACTCGTATCGAAGAAACGGGCTTTGTCGGGATAGGCCTTGTATAACTCCATCAGCCATTTCAGATTGAGCTGTTTTGTTTTGCGCAGCTGGTTGGTATCGTAGTTTCGAAGATCGAGCCCATAACAATCCTCATCCTGATGCAGCGGGGTTTCGCTCATGCCTTTCAGGCTCACGGGTTTGAAGGAGAAGGCATACTTGCCTTTCAGCGCAGGGGCGCCCAAAACGGTAAACGGCATGTAGGTTCCCCGGCCCTGACTAATGATCGTTCCTTCGAACCAGCAAAGGCTGGGATACAGTAAAATTGACTGCTGCGTGTTCAGATTAGGGGAGGGCAGTATGGGCAACGTGTAGGGCGTGTCGTGCGTGTAGTTGGCCAGCTTGATGATCTTCAGTTTGCATGGATTCGTTTTGGCAACGCCCCCCCAACCTTCGCCATTGATCATCTGGGCAAATTCGGCAATCGTGCAGCCATGTGTTATGGGAATGGGGTGCATACCAATCCCCGAGTACAGATGAGCCTCCAGAATAGGGCCGTCTACGATGAAGCCATTTGGGTTGGGACGGTCCAGAATCATCAGCTCTTTATTGTTCTCGGCACAGGCCTCCATCACGTGGTTGAGCGTGTTGATGTAGGTGTAAAACCGGCAACCCACATCCTGAATATCAAAGATCATCAGGTCGATATTCGCCAGTTGCTCTTTGGATGGTTTCTTGTTCTTGCCGTACAACGAAACGACCGGTATGCCTGTTTTGGCATCGACCGCATCGTCGACTTTGGCCCCGTTGCTGGCATTGCCCCGAAAACCATGTTCCGGTCCGAAGATCGAGACGATGTTCACGCCCAGGCTAACCAAACTGTCGACGCTGGGTTTATTGCCGATGATGGATGTCTGGTTAACAACCATGCCAATACGTTTACCTTTCAGATAGGGCAGATAAGCCGCCACCTGATCGGCCCCGGTAATTATTTTTTTAGCTTGTACCGATCGGGTAGCGGGCGTTTCATAAGGAGATGATTGAGAAGAATGAACGCCCAGATTGATGGCACACGACAACCCAAGGGCCAATGGTAACAAAATGAATGAGCTAATTTTCATAAATTCGGGGTAGCGACAGAGAGAAAAATAATTCTGTTGGGCTTTTGTTGACGGTAAACTTAGTGAAATCCTGTAAAGAGTTTGTAGAGCGAACAGCGCAGACTGCTTTGCGGGGTATTGACGGTAGGTTTCAATACTCCCTCTAAACCCTCCTATTTTTCTGTTGAAGCTCCGTAAGAGCGTAAAAAGATTACGTTCTCACGCTCGTAATCTTGTGACCGATCGAATAAAACCTTAATCAATCCGACCTATGCCATCCACCAAAGCCATTCTGAAAAATGCCTGGCCCTACCAGCAGGACCGAATGAACTTACCCGTTGCCAATCTGAAAAATGCTCTGCCTTTTTACGAGACCATCCTTGGGTTTCGGGTGCTTTCATGTTGCGAAACACCCCAGGCTTCGGCTATTCTTGAGCGGGATGGTATTCAGATCGGGCTGACCGAAAACGGCGGTGACCCTCAGCAGGACGGATGCTTCTTTGAGGTCGATGATGTCGAAATGATATTGGCAGAACTTAGGGCAACGGGCTTTGACAAGATCAGTCCCGACTTTCAGCAGCAGCAGTTTGGCGATGTTCGCTGGAAAGTCCTGTTCATCGTAGCGCCCGATGAGCTATGCTACAGTTTCGGCGAACGGCAGAACTGATTTATAGTGTCTGGCGACCCGGTCAGTTGATTAGTTTAACTCAGCTAATCACCCGGTCGGGTCGCCAGACACGACATGACTACTCGTTTCGTAAACTTTTCACCGGATTCGAGACGGCGGCTTTGATGCTCTGAAAACTGATCGTTAGCAGGGCAATGCAAATGGCTATCAAACCAGCCAGAGCGGGCATCCACCATTCAAACTCGGTTTTGTAGGCAAAGCTTTGCAGCCAGCGGTTCATCGCATACCAGGCAATGGGCGAGGCAATGACAAGCGCAATCAGTACCAGTTTCAGAAAATCTTTCGAGAGCAGGGTTACGATACTGGCAACGGAGGCTCCCAGCACTTTTCGGATGCCTATTTCCTTTGTGCGCTGCTCCGCCGTGAACGCCGTCAGCCCAAACAAACCCAGACAGGAAACCAGAATTGTCAGGATGGCAAAGTAGAGAATGATCTGGCCAATTCGTTGCTCTGATCGATATTGTCTGTCTAAGTCCTGATCGACGAAGCCATACGAAATCGGGTAGCTCGGATTCATTTTCTTGTAAACGGCTGTTATAGCGGGCAAGGTACTGGCAACCATGCCGGGCTTTGTTTTTACCAATAAGTCAAAATAGAACTCTTTCGGTCGGAACCGGAGAATGAAGGGTTCAATACTGACGTGCAATGGCCGGAAGTGGAAGTCTTTGACGACGCCGATGATGGTGCCGTCTGTACCCCAGAACTTGACCTTTTTTCCCAGAGCGCTGGCGGGCGTCCAGCCCATGCGTTTGGCCGCTGTTTCGTTGATTAGGTAGGTGCCCGATTGCGATAAGGTATCGCTGGTAATCTGAGCGGAAAAATTGCGGCCAGCAGCCATCGACATGCCCGTTGTTTTGATAAAATCAGCGTCCACGTTCATCTGGGTAATCAAAAATTCATCTTTGGGTGTCTGACCTTCCCATTCAATCGTTGAACTGTTTTGCATATCGACCAAGTTGCTCGTGGTCATGGATGCCTGAGCTACCCCCGGCAATTGCGATACGTCTGTCTTGAATCGCTGTGCGTTCTGTCTCAAATCACCTTTGAGCTGCACATGCAGTAATTGCGATTTATCGAATCCTAATTTGGTACTCTGTAAAAAAGCCAGTTGCCGATAGATCACCACCGTGCTGATCGCGAGCGCAATAGAGAGTACGAACTGGCCCACCACCAGCGACTGCCGGAAGCTCCGTCCCGTTCGACCATTGGAAAAGTAGCCTGCAACGCCAGTTTTCAACACCGTGACGGGCCGGAACGACGAGAGGAAAAAAGCCGGGTAAAGTCCGGTCAGTAAGCTGACTACGCCGGTCAGTCCAGCAATGACCAGCCAGAAAGCGGGCATCTGGTAGGGAATCGACATGTTTTTCTCGGTCAGTTTATTAAATACAGGCAGGAGCAGTTCGGCCAGTAATAGAGCAACCAGCGTGGCTAAGGTTGTCATTAATAAGGCCTCGCTTAGAAACTGCGTGACCAAACTCGACCGCTGTGCCCCTATGCTTTTCCGAACACCCACTTCTTTGGCCCGCTGCGACGCTCGCGCCGTGGCCAGATTGATGAAGTTAATGACCGCAATGAGCAGCACGATCAGGCCAACCGCTACGAAAATTCGTATGTAAGTAATGTCGCTGCGTTTGCCGTGATCGGTGCCAAAGGCAAATTTGGAATACAGGTAAATATCGGACAGCGGTTGTAGCAACAGGGGCGTTTCATTGCCCGAATGATACTGCTTGAGTTGTCCCCGTAGTTTATCCGCAAAAGCAGTTGGATCGACGGCTTTTCCGGATATATCCGGCCGCAATTGGAGATAGGTATGGTAGCTGTTGCTGCTCCATTTCATACTCCAGTCGTCATTCCGTTCAAGCCACTTGAACGGAATCAGCACATCAAACTGTATGTGCGACTGAACAGGCGGGTTTTTGGCGACACCCACCAGTTTGAGTACCTGATCATTATTGAAGTTTATGGATTGCCCAAGCACATTTTTCTGCCGCCAATCGGCACCAAAAAATCGTTCGGCGGCTGCTTCGCTGAAGATCACTTCATTGGGCCCACGAAAGATGGTGTTCGTATCGCCCATACTGAGCGGATAACTGAACAGGCTGAAAAAGTCCGGATCAACGATCAGAAACTGCTCAGGTTCAATGGATTGTCGCCCTTTGGTTAACAGACCGTGCCACTGGCCAATGCGGGTAGTGCGCTGTACTTCAGGAAAATCTTTTTGGAGGGCAGCCGCCAGCGGGCCCGGCGTAACGGCTACATCGAAAATACCTTCGGACTGTGTTTGCCGTTCGGTAACCCGATAAATGTGCGCGAAATTCGCATTGAAGCGGTCGTAATTCAGTTCGTCGTAGACATATAGAGCAATGAGCAGGCAGCAAGCCATGCCCAACGCCAGTCCGCCAATATTGATAGCAGAATACACCCTGTTCTTGATAAGGTTTCGGGTGGCAATTTTTAAGTAATTACGCAGCATGTCGGGGTGTAGGCTAAAGAGTGGTGAATAAGTCTGTGCTTTCGATCTGGCCAATGGCCGCAGTAATTTCAGCGCACTGAGCGTGTACCGCCAGCGGGCTCGTCGTTCGCCCACCGTCTGCAGCCAGTAGTCGTAGAGTTCGAGCAGGTCGCCCTGCACTTCCTCTCGCGTATCGGGGTGGCCGAAAGCATTAAGGAGCTTCTGTGCCCAGCGTGGCGGGGTCCGATGGTTCGGTTTCATTGTGCTTAATGTAAAATAGGTAATGAATGTAAAAGGATATCGCTGATTTACAGGTAATTGTGCATTATTCATTATACATTCAATAGTATTTTACCCACCCATAAGTTGCAGCATTTGCGGAGGCAGGGCGCTCCACAGCTCCTCCCGAACTTGTTTTACTTCCTGTAGTGCCCTGCGTCCGGCAGCCGTAACGCTGAAAAAACGCTTTCGTCGTCCACCCCGCTCGGCAGTAGCGCCACCCATTTCGGAGGATAGATATCCTTTTTCGGCCAGGCGTTGCAGGGTCGTATGAACGGTACTGAAGCCAACGGTCCGCCCGGTCCGCTGCTCGATCTCCTGCGTGACCGTTACGCCGTAAGCCTCGTTGCCCAGAACCGCCACCGTTAGCAAGACCACTTCTTCAAACTCTCCCAAAAAGGTTCGTTTCATACCCGGTTGATTTTATACGATAATGCCGGACAAATGCGGTGCCAGCTCCTCAAAAGTGCTTTGATTGATCAGAATCGAAGTAATTGCCGTATGAAGGTAAAGTCAAGTGTCCGTTTCTGGACAGCAGATGGTGCTAAAACGGACAAGCCAGTCCGAGGGGTCGAACTGGCTTGCTAAACGGATTACAGGATTGCTTTAGTTGACACAGACGTGTCCAGGAACTATACATCCTTCATCAACCCACGTCGGCGGAGGAGCGGCTTGATGTCGGGTTCAGCACCCCGGAATTTTCGATAGAGTGTCATGGGGTCCTCGGTGCCGCCCTTTTCAAGCACGTTTTTGCGGAACGACTGGGCCGATTTGGCATCGAATAGCCCCTTTTGCTTGAACACCTCGAAGGCATCTGCATCGAGTACCGCCGACCAGATGTAGCTGTAGTAGCCAGCCGAGTAACCACCCGAGAAGATATGCTGGAAGTAGGTACTGCGGTAGCGCGGTGGAATCTGATCGATCAGACCAATTTTATCCATGGCCTGTTTCTCGAAGGCCAGCACATCCGTCGGTGTCTGGTCCGGTTTTAGTGTGTGGTAGGCCATGTCGAGCAACGAAGCGGCCAGATACTCACTCGTCTCGAAACCCTGATTGAACAGGCTGCTCCGCTTGATCTTGTCGACCAGCGCGTCGGGAATGACGGCTCCAGTCTTGTAGTGTTTGCCAAACAGCCGGAGCATTTCCGGCTCTACAGCCCAGTTTTCCATGATCTGCGATGGGAGTTCGACAAAATCGCGTGGTACCGATGTCCCCGACTGGCTACCGTAGTGTACGTTGGACAGCAGCCCGTGCAGCGCATGACCAAATTCGTGGAAAAAGGTGCTGGTTTCGTTCAGGGTGAGTAGGGCGGGGGCGTCGCCGGTTGGCTTCGAAAAGTTGCAGACGATAGATACAACGGGTGCTATTTTCTTGCCATTGTCTACTTCCTGACGCCGGTAGCTGGTCATCCAGGCCCCCCCGCGTTTGCTGGCCCGGGGGAAAAAATCCATGTAGATAATCCCGATATGTCGTCCGTCGGATTCTTTAACCTCGTAGGCCATGGCTTCTTCGTGGTAGACCGGAATATCGGTCCGGCGTTCGAAACGCAGGCCATACAGTCGGTTGGTTAGCATGAAGATGCCCTCCCGTACACTTTCCAGCGAAAAATAGGGGCGAAGTTCCTGCTCATCGAGCGCAAATTTTTCTTTACGCAGCTTCTCGGCATAATAGCGCCAGTCCCAACTCGCCAGTTGGGGGTTACCATTGCGGCTTAGATTAGCATCTTTATCCATCATAGCCTGCAATTCGGCGGCTTCCTGTTTCGCTACGGGCACCGTTGCCGACCAGAGCTGATTCAGTAACTGGGCTACCTTGTCGGGCGTTTGAGCCATACTTTCTTCAAGGACATAAGCCGCGTGGTTATCGTACCCCAGCAACTGCGCTTTTTCGGCCCGAAGCGACACCATTTTGGCCATGATCGCCTTGTTGTCGTGTTCGTCGTTGTGGTTGCCCCGTTCGAGATACGCCTTTAAAAGTTGCTCACGCAGGGCCCGGTTGTCGGCATATTGCAGAAACGGCATGATGCTCGGGTTCTGGAGTGTGAAGACCCACTTACTGCCCGTCAGTTTTCGCTTTTTCGCTTCTTCGGCGGCAGCGGCTACGACCGAGGCTGGCAGCCCGCTCAGGTCGTCGGCTTTGTCGATGACCAGTGTGTACGCATTGTTTTCGGCGAGGAGGTTCTGCCCGAATTTCAGCGTCAGTACCGAAACTTCGCCGTTGATCTGCCGCAGACGGTTCTGTTTATCAGCGGTCAGGGCGGCTCCGTTGCGTACAAAATTCTTATACATCTTTTCGAGCAAACGCTGCTGATCGCCGGAAAGCTTCAGTTTGGCGCGACTGTCGTAAACAGATTTTACCCGCCCAAATAAGGCCGGGTTGAGCATAATGTCATCGTTGTGTTTGGCAAGCTTCGGGGCTACTGTCTGGGCAATTTTCTGCAGCTGATCGTTGGTGTTAGCTCCGTTGAGATTACCCAGCACCGTGTTGACCCGCTGGAGCAAATCTCCGCTGGCTTCCAGGGCTTCAATGGTATTGGCAAAGCTGGGAGCCGCTTTCTGTTTGGTGATGGTTTCGATTTCGGCCGTTTGTTGTCGTATGCCTTCTTCGATGGCCGGTTCAAAATGCTCGGGTTTGATCAGATCAAAGGGCGGCACACCAAATGGCGTGGTGTAGGCGCTGGAAAACGGATTGGGGCCGGGCGTCTTAGCTAAATTAACACCTGAAGTAAAAGAAGTTAGCACAGTCGTTAGGGCAAGAAGGGTTAGTCCAACGTTCATGAATCTGGGGTTATAAGGGCTAAGTTGTTGTGCGTGATTTGTCAAAAATACACATTTTGCAGGCATCGGTGCGGCAAAGTTTTCCGGAGTCCGGCTAGCGTAGGTTTTTATCAGCTTGCCCATTAAATCAGTCTTAGTTAAGAATTTGATGCCTGCAATTGTTGATCTCACGTAGACCCGTAAAAGCCAATGCCAACACATACTGCATGTGTTGGCATTTTTCTATGGTTTTGCTGGTTCACTCCGCGCTTCGCAAACTCTTTACCGGGTTCATCAAAGCGGCTTTAATACTCTGGAAACTAACCGTCAGTTGGGCAATGCCGATAGCCAGCAGCCCCGCCATCACAAACACCCACCACTCAATGTCGATTCGGTAAGCGAAATCTTTGAGCCACTGGTGCATGGCCCACCATGCCAGGGGCGAGGCAATCAGAATGGAAATCATAACCAACTTCAGAAAGTCTTTCGAGAGCAGGACAACGATGTTAGGTACCGATGCCCCCAGTACTTTGCGAACTCCGATTTCTTTGGTGCGCTGTTCGGCTGTGAACATCGCCAAGCCAAACAGGCCCAGGCAGGCAATGAAAATGGCGATTACGGCAAAGGCGTTGGCCAGCGTGCCCACCAGCGTTTCGCTTTTGTACTGCTCCCTGAAACTTTCGTCGGCAAATTTATAATCGAATGGATAGGCGGGGTTGAACTGTTTGGCCAGCCGTTCCATGCTCTTTAGTGCCTTCTCGGTCTGACCAGGATGGGTACGCACCAGTAACACCGTATTGGTCGAGTCGAGTCGCAGAATGAGCGGCTCGATGGCAACGCGTAAGGAGTTGATGTGGAAGTTCTTGATCAGGCCGATCACTTTTCCCGATTTCCCCCAGAATTTCAAATCCTGCCCCACGGCCTGTTTCATTCCCATGCGCCTGGCGGCTTCTTCATTTACGATGTAGTTGGTACTGTCGGTGATGATGTCTTTTGAAAAGTCGCGGCCATCGAGCAGTTTGATCTTCATGGTCTTAACAAAATCATAGCTGATGGGCAGTTGGTTGAAAAGGGTCTTGTCGCCTTCTGGTTTGCCTTTCCATTCGACACCGGTGGTCGAACTGCCGATCTGCATCGGGTCATTGCCCGCCGAAGACACCGATTGAATGCCCGGTGCTTGCAGTAGCTGCTCGCGGAAAGTGTCGAATCGTTTGGGGAGATCACCTTCCAGGTCCATATACACCACGTTTTCGCGGTCGAGGCCCAGGTTTTTCGTTCGGATGTAGTCGACCTGCCGACCGGCGATGAGCGTACCGATAATCAGGAGCAGCGATAGCGAAAATTGAAAAACAACCAGCCCCTGCCGGAACAACACAGCGCCGGATTTAAACCGTAATGTTCCTTTCAGCACTTTTACCGGCTGCAGCGACGACAGAAATAAGGCTGGGTAACTGCCCGAAACGAGGCCGGTCAGCAGGGCTAATCCCAGCAGGGTTAGCCAGTATAGGGGGTTTGCGTACTGAATGGCAATGTGTTTTTCGGTCAGGGTGTTAAAGCTGGAGAGCAGGACCTGTACCAGCATAATGGCGATCAGCAGCGAGAAGAGGGCCGTTAATACGGCTTCGCCAACGAACTGCCCTGCCAGGTAGGAGCGTTCGGCCCCCACAACTTTCCGGATACCGACTTCCTTGGCCCGTTTGGCCGAGCGGGCCGTGGCCAGATTCATGAAGTTGATGCAGGCAATGATGAGCAGGAAGATGGCCACAATGGTAAACAACCGCACATATTCGATCCGGCCGCCATCGGGCTTGCCATTGGTGAACTTCGATTGCAGATACGCCTTTTCGTACGGAAACAGGAACGTCGTGATGGTGGTCACGTTCTTGTCGTGCTTCTTGATAAAGTTCAGGATTTTGGCGTTCAGAGCGTTCACATCGGCCGTTGGGTGCAGCAGGGCGTAGGTACGAATGCCGTTGTTATCCCACCCTTCGAGCCACTTGTTTTCTTTTTCGTAGGGTGCTTCAGGTAGCACAAAGTCAAATTTAAGCGACGATGTTTCGGGGATGTTCTGCACAACACCCGTTACCTGATGGTCCTCTTTGTTATCGACCCGGACCATCCGGCCCAGCACATCGGTCCGACCGAAAAGCTTGTTGGCGGCTTTTTCAGAAATGACAATGGACGATGGCCCGACAAGCGCTGTTTTTGCGTCGCCCTGCACCAGCGGGAAGGAGAATATCTGAAACAGATCGGGGCTCGAAAAGCGCCCTTTTTCTTTATAGGCCTTGTCTCCTACCGACAGCAGGTGTTCCTCCTCCCAAGTCACCTTAACACTTCGTTCAATACCGGGCAGTTCTGCCGTGAGGGCTGCTGCCAGTGGACCGGGTGTGGAAGGTGTTGTGCTGATATCGTTGCCCGTCCATTGCTGGTTTTCCATCACCTGATAGATGCGTGGTCCATTGGCGTGAAACTGGTCGATGTTTCGCTCGTCCTGTACCCAGAGCAATATCAGGAGGCTGCTGGTCATGCCCAGCGCCAGGCCCAGCACATTAATAAAGGAAAAGGTTTTACTCTTGGCAATATTGCGCCAGGCGATTTTGAGGTAGTTCCGGAACATGGTTTCCAGCGGTTGAGGACGTAATTTTCTCAATGACACCGGAAATTATGTTTCGTTGCTTGCGAGTAGAGCCGCAACCCTTTGCGGCTCATTCCCCGGATGGATAGTTTTTAGGGATATTATAGCTGACGCATGAGGGGGCGCAAAGGGTTGCGGCTCTACTCGGATCGCAAACTTTTCGCCGGGTTCATCAACGCGGCTTTGATACTCTGAAAACTGATGGTCAGTAAGGCTATGCCAACGGCCAGAAACCCTGCCAGAACGAATACCCACCACTCAATATCAATCTTGTATATAAAACCCTGCAACCATTGTCGCATGACCCACCATGCCAGGGGAGAGGCCAGAAGAATGGCAATCAGAACCAGCTTCAGGAAGTCGGTTGAGAGCAGGGTGACGACGCTGGTAACCGAAGCCCCCAGTACTTTGCGCACCCCGATTTCTTTGGTACGCTGCTCGGCTGTGAAGGTGGCCAGCCCAAACAGACCCAGGCAGGAAATGAGCATGGCCAGTAAAGCAAAGTAGTTTGCCAACTGGCTAACGACCTGCTCGCTACGATAGAGGTTCGCATATTCCTGGTCGGAGAACTGGTACGAAAAAGGCGTTTTGGGATTTAATTCCTTGCAGAGCTTTTCCAGGTTCGTAATGGCTTCTTTCGTTTTGTCCGCTTCGGTGCGGATCAGGATCGTTCCCCAGCGGGGTTTTGGGTCCAGTCGGATGATCAGGGGCTCGATGGCCTGCCGCATGGAGTTGAAATGAAAATCTTTCAGGACGCCGATGATTTGACCGTGGTAGCGCCCCCAGTTCAGAGACTTGCCAATGGGGTTTTGATACCCGATTTTAGCCAGTGCCGTTTCGTTAATTAGAAAGCTCAGGGAGTCGGTACCATAGTCTCTGGAAAAATCACGGCCTTCCTTTAACTGAAGATTCAGCGTCTTGACAAAGTCGTAGCCAACGGCCGTATTGGCGAAAGCCGTTCTCAAATTAGGGTCTTTCCCCGACCAGCTAATATCGTCGACATGGTGACCGATTCCGGTTGGAGCCTCGCTCATGCGGGATACGGTCGCCACACCGGCCACCTTGCCCGCTTCTTCTTTGAAGAGGTCGTACTTCTGCGTCAGATCGCCTTCGAGGGGAATATAAAGCAGGTTTTCGCGGTTGAAGCCCAGGTTTGCCGTCTGCACATAGTTCATCTGGCGGTAGATAACGATCGTGCCGACAATCAGTAGAATCGATAAACCAAACTGAAACACAACCAGACTTTTCCGAAAAAAAGTGGCTCCCGAACTAAACCGGAGACGACTTTTTAGCACCCGAGTCGGGTTGAGCGAGGATAGGAACAACGCCGGATAACTACCCGCCACGAAGCCGGTCAGCAGGAGCAGTCCCAGCAAACTAGCCCAGAAAACAGGGTCATTGACGGGCAGAGCCAGCGTTTTACCCGTCAGGCTATTGAATGCCGGCAACAAAGCCGCTACCAACGCCAACGCCATACCCAGAGCAATCATAGTGAGTAGCATGGCCTCACCCACAAACTGGCCCATCAACGCTGAACGGGCCGCGCCGACCACTTTCCGAACGCCTACTTCTTTGGCGCGTTGTGCCGAACGGGCCGTGCTGAGGTTCATAAAGTTGATGCAGGCAATGAGCAAAATAAAAATGGCGACGATACTGAATAATCGCACATACTCGATCCGGCCGCCATCCAGATACCCATTTCTAAAGGTCGAATGGAGGTACTTCTCAGGGTAAGGCTGTAAGCCCAGTTCGACCAGAAATCCTTTCGTTTTTGGAATATAGTTATAAATGAAATTTTTGATCTTCGCTTCTACGCGAGCCGCATCGGCGGGTTGACCCGCTGCCTCGGGGCGGAGCTGTACATAGGTGACGGGATCGGTGCTGGTCCAGGTTTTTGCCCATTCGTTATCTTTAAGCAAATCGGCCCAGGGCCGCAGGTAGTCGAACTGCACCGACGAGTTGGCGGGTATGTTTTCGAACACGGCGGTTATCTGTAAATCTTCTTTGTTTTCGTATCGAATTGACTGGCCAATGGCTTTTTCGGAGCTGCCAAAAAACTGCTCGGCCATGTTGCGCGAAATAGCAATACCGCCCGGACGGCTCAGGGCAGTAGCGGCCGTTCCCTGCAAAAAGGGATAACTGAACATCTTGAAAAAGTCGGCTCCGGCGAATGTCCCTTTCAGTTTGTTTATTTTATCGCCCGCTTCAAACGTGGTGCTGTAAGGCCATTCCAGATTGCTGGCGTATTGTACTTCGGGAATGGATCGCTTGAGTTCATCGGCCAGTGGACCCTGGGTGAAATAACTGGCGTACACTTTTCCGTCGAAGTGCTGCCGTTCATAAATCTGGTACAGATATTTACCATTGGCGTGAAAGTTATCCACCTTACGTTCGTCCTGTACCCAAAGCAAAATGAGCAGACTACTCATCATACCCAGAGCCAGTCCGGCAAGGTTGATGCCTGAAAAGGCTTTGTTGCGAATCAGGTTTCGCCAGGCGATTTTAACATAATTGCGTAGCATAACGGGGCTTACAAAAAGAGGTTGAGTGTGTTCACTGATAGGTTTTTGTCGTTTCATCAAGGAAGGCCGCATCAGGCTGGGCCGCATTAGGCTGGGCCGCATTAGGCTCAGTACATCCTTCACATAGCGCCAGCGGGCTTTTGGCAACCCCAACTGATTGACTCGATGCTGGAATAATTCATCCAGATCGTCTTCCAGCTCATCCACGCGATGGGGAGCGTAGAACCACCGAATCAAATATTTAGCCCAGCGGGGTGGATGTGTCATAACGGTTAATGTATGTAAAGAGTCGTGGAGTTGTACCCACGGGCCGCGTTTGGCTTTAGCCCGTGTTTTAATTCAATTCATACACGGGCTAAGACCCGTAGGGATAGATTCACTACATCCAGAGTAGTTAATTTATTCGGAACTAACCATTATTCACTATCCATTCTACATTATTCATTACTATGGCTTCCCACATCTGATTGCGTACCTGCCGGACTTCCTGCAACGCCCGACGGCCAGCCGCCGTAACGGAATACAGTCGCTTTCGTCGTCCACCGCGTTCAGTTGTGACCCCGCCTAATGCAGACGTTACCATTCCTTTTTCGGCGAGACGGTTCAGGGCTGAGTGTACGGCCCCCAGGTTCACGGAGCGGTTCATCTGCTGCTCGATCTCCGTGACAATGGCTGCCCCATACGCATCCCCCGACCGGATCGCCACCGCCAGCAATACCACTTCTTCAAACTCACCTAGGTAGGTTCCCTTCATGGTTGTTCATTAGTTACGTATATGTATAACAAATGCGTGGCCAAACTATAAAAAGTGCCACCCCGGTCAGGAATGGCACTTTTTATGTTTTTAAGAATACGGGTTATGTCCAGAAACGGACAAATTCTGTACGCATCTGGACAGTGAGATTCAGACGTTCGGCTTATCCTTACCCAGAATTCGGGCGCGGTGCTGAATGCCCCAGTCGCGTAAGGCTTCGATAATACTGTTTAGCGACTGGCTGTATTCGGTCAGTTCATATTCGACGGTGACGGGCATCGTGGCGTAGACGCGCCTAACCGCGAACTCATTCATTTCCAGTTCCTTCAATTCTTTGCTGAGGACTTTGGCTGTTATGCCTTTCACGAGCCGCTGCAATTCGCCGAAGCGTTTGGGGCCAGCACTCAACGAAACGATAATCGGGAGCTTCCACTTACCGCTCAGGACATAGAGGGCGTCCTGAACAGCCTGGGCGCTCTGCGTGCATTCGGCTGCGGAATGGCTGGTAGGTCTACAATTGTCAGGAGCAGTGGTTTCAACGGTTGCGTTCATAGACTAAAGATAGTGAGCGGTATTTAGTTAGTCACCTAGTATCCTATTGGAAACTGGTATCCTTTGGTATACTGCTTACAAATTGATAGTTGGTTTGACTACGTTTGTTGCCACTAAACACAGCCCGGAAAGGCTATTAAAATTGTACTGACTATGAGTCCCAAAGTAATGCGTATCGTAACGATTGTTTTCACCATTCTGGCTGCCGGAATGGCTATTATGAGTGGTGTTATGAAGCTCACCCAATCCAAGGAAATTATCGATACACTCACCAAAGCGGGAGTAGGCGACAAAGCCATTGTTCTGGGTTTAATGGAAATCGGCTTTGCCGCTCTGTTCATTTACCCAAAAACCATGAAGCTGGGTTTCATTCTGCTCTCCTGCTACTTTGCCGGTGCACTGGCTACCGAGCTCTCGCATGGCACGCCCTTCAATGCGTTTCTGCCGCTGGTTCTGATCTGGATTGCCGCTTTTCTAAGAGACAGAACGATCTTTTTGCCTGCTCAGGGGGTATAAGGTCGGAATAATGCAGAGACCGGTGCGGTCTCTGCATTATTCCGACCTTAACGACTTCACCGGGTTCGTTAGAGCCGCTTTTACAGTCTGGAACGAAACGGTTAGCAGTGCAATTGCTGTCGTGAGGCCACCCGCCAGGGCAAAGACCCACCATTGTATATCAATCCGGTAGGCAAAGTCTTTCAGCCACTGATGCATAGCCCACCAGGCCATCGGCGAAGCAATGAGCAGGGCAATAATAATCAGCCTGAGGAAGTCTGCCGAAAGCAGTGTAACGATACTGGTAACGGAAGCCCCCAGCACCTTCCGAACGCCAATCTCTTTGGTGCGCTGCTCGGCCGTGAAAGCCGCCAGGCCAAACATGCCCAGGCAGGCAATGAACAAGGCGAAGCCCGTGAATGCACTAAATAAGCTGGCTAGCCGGGCCTCTGATTTATAAATGCTGTTGAAGGTCTGATCCAGAAAATAATACTCAAACGGTTTCTCGGCATTGATCTGACGATAGGCTGTTTCAATGCGTCCAACCGTTTGTTGTAAATCGACGCCGGGCTGAATACGAATGTACAAACTGCCTCCGAACGTAGCCATGACACTGGCGGTATCTTTGGCCACAAAGAGTGCCAGTGGGGCGTCTGAATCGTTGATGTTTGTAAAGTAGAAATTATGCATGATACCCACTACCTCGCTCTTTTCTGCACCCAAAGATAGCTTCTGTCCCAGGGCCTGATTACCCAGTCCCAGTTTGTGTACCGCTATTTCATTCAGGACAACCGTGTAAGGAGCCGCTAAGCGGGTTGGCCCGGGTTTGCTTTTCCAGGGAATCTGGAGGGTTTCGGCAAATTGATCGTCTACGGATAATACATGAATGCTAACGTCTTTCTTCGTGATCGGCGATTGTGTAAAGAAAATGCTGCCTCCTTCTTTATAGAGTATCGATGAGGCCGCTGCTACCCTCTCTACGCCTGGAATCTGGCGCAGGTCGTGTTTCAGCACACTGTATTGCCGGGTGAGCGAGGCATCAACTGGCAACACGAGCACACGGTCTTTATATAAACCCAGTTTCCGGTTCTGTAAGTGCTGCACCTGCTGGTAAATCAGCACACTGCATCCAATCAGGCCAATGGATACGGCAAACTGGACAACCGTGAAAACCCGCCGAACTGTGGGGCCTCCTTTGCCGGATGTTAAGTTTCCTTTCAATACATTAACCGGACTAAAAGAGGATAGCAACACGGCCGGGTAGCTCCCGGACAGTAGCACGCAGGTTATCAATAAAACCAGTGCCGCCAATCCGAACGCAGGTGTATACATGAATGACGGGTCGATATCGAGTTGCAGAAGCTGGTAGAACGGGGGCTGAAGCACCTTGACCAGTACCAGTGCTAACAAAAAGGCCAGCCCTGTTATCAGAATCGATTCGCCGTAAAACTGGCCTGCCAGTGCGCTCCGGGCGGCTCCCATCACTTTCCTGACCCCCACTTCGCGGGCCCGCTGGGTGGCGCGGGCAGTGGTTAAGCTCATGTAATTGATCAACGCCAACAGTAGAATTAGAGCCGCAATGCCCAGAAAGATGGTCAGATAGCGCGAATTGGCGGTATCGCCGAAGTTCATACCTAAATGCACACTTGTTAGCGGGTCGATCAGGTACCGCGTTCCCTGCATAGTACCCCCGGATGCCTCGACCAACATGGGCAGTGTGCGAAGTATACTGGATGTGTCGGCCGACGAGTTAAGTAGAAAGTAGGTGCGAAATGATCCACCTTCTACACGCTGATTCATTAGGGCCACCTCGTCATCCTTGAGCAATTGATTTTGTATTTGCTCAATAGCCGGATGACTCTTCAGGGAAGCAACAAAGTCGAATTGTACGGTCGAGTTCGACGGTGGGTTTTTCAGTACGCCGGTTACCTCAAACTTGAGCTTGTTGTTATAGGTAATCATTTTGCCAACAGGATCTTCGTGGCCGAAATAGCGTTCGGCGGTGCGTTCGGTCAGCAGAACAGTCATTGGCCGGACGAGTGCCGTTTGGGTGGACCCTTCTACCAGTGGGAACGAGAAAATGGACAGAAAGGATGGGTCGGCCAGAATGAATTTATCTTCGAAAAACTTGCGTTCCGGGCTGGTTTTGATCACCACCCGTCCCGGCGTTGTAGCTACCCGAACCACATCCAGCACACCGGAATTGGCTTCCCGAACAGCCGGTCCGAACCGAGCCGACACCCGATCGGTTTGAATTTCCTGCTCCCCAAATTTCATTTTGGAATACACCCTGAAAATCTGGTCAGCATTGGCGTGGAAACGGTCGTAGGTTCGTTCGTGAATCACAAACAGAAGGATGAGCAAACTGACTGCAATCCCCAATGCCAGGCCGCCAATATTGATGAACGAATATGTCCTGTGCCTGACGAGGTTTCTGAAGGCGATGGTGAAATAGTTTCGGAACATGGCTGAGTTTAGAAAAGAAGTTGAGGAATAGTCTGAAGAGGAATGATCTCTGGTAAAAAACCAGTTCGTGAAAGAGAGCCAGATAAAGCCCAGCACATCCCGCCAGTAACGCCAGCGGGCTCGTCGCTCACCCACACGCTCCACCTGATACGCGAACTCTTCGTGCAAATCGCCCTGCACCTCCTCCAGCCGGTGAGAAGCGCAGACAAGGGTGAGCAGGCGGTCGGCTAAGCGGTTCGGTTTCATAATGGATAATGTAAAATGAAGAATGAAAAATGGGGTTCAGCGGTCATTTCGTGGTCATGGGACACATTATCCATTGTCCATTACTCATTCCGACCGTAGGGAGCGAACCGGGTTCATCAGGGCGGCTTTGATGCTTTGGAAACTGACAGTGAGCAGGGCAATGGCCAGTGCCAGCAGACCGGCGATGGCAAACATCCACCACTCAATATTGATTCGATACGCGAAGTCTTCAAGCCATAGACTCATAGCCCACCAGGCTACTGGAACGGCAATGATGATGGCTATAATAACCAGTTGAATAAAGTCTTTCGCCAGGAGCTGAATAACGCTGGAAACGCTGGCTCCCAGTACTTTGCGTACTCCAATTTCGCGGGTGCGTACCTGTGCCGTATACGTTGCCAAACCAAACAAGCCCAGGCACGAGATCAAAATAGCAATGGACGAAAAGATCGTGAACAGAAGACCGGTTTGCTGCTCGGATTTATAGAGGTTATTGAATACATCGTCCAGAAAGAAATATTCGAACGGGAAGTCGGCATTGTATTGTTTCCAGGACTGTTTCGCCGAGGCAATAGCGTGTTCGGCCTCCTGGCCGGTTGTTTTGATATAGATGGCGCCCAGGCTTTCGGGTTCGTAATAGAATATAGCGGGCTCGATCTTTTGTTTCATCGACGCAAAATGAAAGTCCTTTACCACGCCGATGATAGTACCGTTATGTTTCCAGAGCTTGAACCGCTTGCCTACGGGATTCGTAAGTCGGGCGGCTTTGACCGCCGTTTCATTCAGGATAAAATGCAGCGAGTCGGCGACGGCCCCGGTGAAATTAGCTCCATGTTGCAACTTCATATTGAAGAACGGAATGAAGTCTTTGTCGATGGCTACTGTATGCATCATCATGGTTTCCCCCTGTGCTTTTCCGTCCCATTGATTGTCGCCGGTTTGGCCACCCAATTGAATAATATTAGCGTTGGCGCGGGTGACAGCCGATACACCCGGCTGGTTCAGTAAGTCGGCTTTCACCGCGTCGTAGTGCTTGCCCATATCCCGCATATTAAACGCGAACACATGCGTTTTGTCGTACCCCAGTTCTTTGGAGCGGATGTATTGCAGTTGGTTGTTGATGATAAACGTCCCCGCAATCAGGATAACAGAAACCGCGAACTGAATGACGACCAGCAGTTTGCGGAACGAAGCTTCACTCAGCCGGGCCGACACTTTACCTTTCAGGGCTTTGAGCGGCTCGAACGACGACAGCAACACCGCCGGATAGATACTCGACGCGGCCAGGGTACCGATAATGGTTAGTCCAATAATCTGCCAGATGTGGTAGTCGCTAAAATCCAGAACCAGTTCTTTACCCGACAGTTCATTATAAAACGGCAGCAGACCAATCAGCAGGCCAAAGGCCAGCGCGGCTGCCAGCGAAAAGAGCAACGTGGTTTCGACCAGAAACTGGATGAATAACTGACTCCGGGCGGCCCCCACAATCTTGCGCATACTTACTTCTTTGGAGCGCAGCAGCGAGCGGGCCGTCGACAGGTTTACGTAATTGATGCAGGCAATCGCCAAAATCAGCAGCGCAATAATGAAGAACATCCGGACGGTTTCGATGCCGCCTTCTGTGCCGCCTTCTGTGCCGTCGGCTTTGTAGAGGTGCATCTCGGGCAGCGGCTGTAGCAGATAGGTCAGGTCGGTATCGTCGGGCTTGTTGCGAAGGTGAATGGTGCGCAGTTTAGTCGCTAAACTGGCAACCGATGTGTTTGGCTGGAGCAACAGATAGGTATAGTACCTGAACTGGGAGAAATCATTGTCCATGTTTTTACCGTCCTTATTGCCTGCGTAAACATTTTTGAAGAACAAAGAAATAGGGAGGAACAGATCGCCTTTGATCGAAGAGTTTTTCGGAAAATCACGAATAATGCCACTGACGGTAAAAGCGGTGTTGTCATTAGCCGCCAGTACTTTTCCAATCGGGTTTTCGTCGCCGAAATATCGTTTGGCCGTACTCTCGGTCAGAATAATTGAGTTGTTGTCCGGAAAGGGTTTGGTCGGGTTGCCCTGAACGAGGGGAAAGTCAAATACCGAGAATAGGCTTGGGTCAGTAAAGAACGACTTCTCCTCCTGTATGGTCTTGTCTTTATAGTTGAAGAGGGTGTACGAGTAGTTCTCCGTTAGCCGGACAGCTTCTTTTACCTCCGGTGTTTCTCGCTTGGCGAAGCCTGCAATGGGCGCAACAGTGGCTGTCCAGATCTGCCGACTGCTGCCGGTACCCGCCCAGTTTTCGAGCCGGTAGATAGACGACGAGTGCGTATGGAACCGGTCGAAGCTCAACTCATCCTGCACCCATAATAAAATGAGAAGGCCAACCGCCAGGCCGACGGTCAGGCCCGAAATGTTGATGAACGAGTAAAATTTATTTTTGACCAGATTGCGCCAGGCGGTTCTGAAATAGTTGCGGATCATAGCAGGGTTGAGTAATGATGTAGTTGGATGATTTGACGATACGTAGTGACTGGATTGTGAACCCTGAAGCAATGGGTAGCTTGCCGGTTTTCGTTTGATGGCAAATGGTTTAACAAAGCCCAGCACATCCCGCCAGTAGCGCAAGCGGGCGCGTCGTTCGCCCACACGCTCCACCTGATACACAAACTCTTCGTGTAAATCGCCCTGCAACGATTCGAGCAGGTGAGGGGCCACGAACCATTCCAGCAGGCGGTCGGCCAGGCGGGGTGGTCCGACGTTTCGGGGCGTTGTCATAAGCTGGTTACGGGTTTAAACGGATTGACCAGCCGACTCCACAGGCTGACACGCACTTCCTGAATTTCCTGCAACGTCCGCCGACCGTAGGCGGTTACCGTGAACAGCCGTTTTCGACGGCCACCGCGCTCGGCAGTGGGTTCACCCATTTCAGATTTTACCATGCCCTTGTCTTCCAGCCGCTGAAGGGCTGCGTGAATCTGGTTCAGGCGTACCGAGCGGCCCGTTTGCTCAATGATTTCGTGGGTGAGGGCTACGCCATACGCCTGCCCCTCCAGCACAGCCACGGTTAGCAGTACGATTTCTTCAAACTCGCCTAAGTAGGTCCGTTTCATAGCGGTTTATTAGTTCTAGTTTTGCTGAGCAAATGCCTTGCCATAACAGGAAAAGCCCTCCAGGACTTCCTGGAGGGCTTTTTGGGAAAGTGTAGAATAATGGTTCTGTCCGAATATGGACAGAACTTGTACGGTATGGGACAAGGGTTGGGGGTGGTAAAAGAGGATGGTCTCTACTCGTTCCGCAAACTCTGCACCGGGTTTGTTAAGGCTGCTTTGATACTCTGAAAGCCAACGGTTAGTAGGGTGATGACGATGGCCAGCAGACCCGCCAGGGCAAAGACCCACCAGTCGATAGACACTTTGTAGGCAAAATCCATTAGCCATTTGTCCGTAGCCCACCAGGCCACCGGCGACGCGATGACCAGTGCAATCAGGATTAGGGTTAGAAAATCTTTGGAAAGCAGCCCAACGATACTGGCGACCGAAGCCCCCAATATTTTCCGGACGCCAATTTCTTTGGTTCGCTGTTCGGCTGTGAATGTCGCCAGCCCAAACAAACCCATGCAGGAAATCAGGATAGCTATAGCCGTTGCCGTGTTGACGAGCTGTGCCGTTTTCTGCTCTTTTTCGTAAAGCCGGGCGATGGAATCATCCAAAAACGAATACGAAAACTTGTTGTCGGGATACACTTCATTCCATTCCTGTTCGATGCGGGCCAGTGTAGCTTTGACCTCTTCCATCGGACGGCCTTTGGTTGCCAGCCTGACACCAATGTTTTTGGCTTGACGCGGCATATAGCCAATAAACGCGGGGCTGATTTTTTCGTGAAACGACTGTTCGTGAAAATCGGCAACAACACCCACAACAGGAACCTGTTTGCCCTGGAAGTCGATGAGTTGGTTGATGGCGTCGGCGGGTTTTTTGAACCCGAGCGCTTTGGCATAGGTCGTATTGATGACCATTTCCCGAAGCGAATCACTTTTTCGGTAGTTCCGGCCAGCCAGCAAGCGGAGTTGATACAGCGGGATAAAGTTTTCGTCGCCCACCTTGGCCGAAACGTCCATTTCGATCTCTTTCTTGCCCCGGTATTTGAGTTTTGTTACCATATAACTCTGGCCCATGGGTGGAAACCATTGCATCGTAACCTGATCCACATCGGCTAGTTTTTTGATGCGTTCGGCCAATACCAGACTTTTATCGTCACGCAGCGTATTCACCTCAATGATGGCATCGGTCGAGAAGCCGAGGTCTTTGTTGCGCATGAAACTCAACTGCCGCCCGACCATCAGGGTGCCGATAATAAAGGCCAGCGAAACCGTAAACTGAAATACGATCAGACCCTTGCGTAAATAGCCCTTCTGTCCGCCTTTGAGGGCGTTCTGCCCTTTAAGGGTAAGTGCCGGTACATAGGATGACAGCAAAACGGACGGATACAACCCGGCCAGCAACGACGTACTGACCAGGACAACTACCAGAAAAAGTAAGGTTTGCGGACTCAGTAAGTCGACTGACAGACCCGTTGGGGTTAGTGAGGTTAAGCCCGTAAGAATGGGTTTCACGATCAGTAAGGCAACGCACACCGCTACACAGGTGAGCAGGACCGTTTCACTCATAAACTGAAAAATGAGGCTTTTGCGACTGCTGCCCAGCACCTTGCGTACGCCAATCTCTTTGGCGCGTTGCATAGACTGCGCCGTGGCCAGATTGATAAAGTTGATAGCCGCAATCAGCAGAATAAAGGCGGCTACACCCATTAGGCCGTAAAGCGTTGGGAGATGGGCCTTCCGGGAATAATTGTCATCATAATCGGCATTGAAATGAAGATCGGATAGGGGCTGTAAAGCCGGAATGAATTTCATTTCGCCCTGAAAGTGCCTGGTCGAGAATTGCCGGAATGAAGTGGTCAACTGATCGGGAGTCGTACCGGCTGGCAGTTTAACAAACGCCTGTGAAGCCGACCACAGGTCATCCCATTGGTCGAGGTTGATTTCTCGCTTGAGTTGGCTGGCCCGTATGGTGGGGAAAGATATGAAATCGGTGAAGGTAAAGTCGGTGGGCTGCGTCTCATCTTTCACAATGCCCGATACACTCACGTGAACAGAATCCTGATAAATCACTTCCTTGCCCAATATGCTGGAAAGGGGAATGTCGCCAAAGTACGTACGGGCCTTGCGTTCAGACAGAACTACCTTGAACGGTTCCCGCATGGCGGTTTTAGGATTACCGGCCAACCATTGGTGCGTGAAAATATCGAAATACTGCGGCTCTGCCACGATAATGTCGGCGGGGCCGCCCGTTCGTCGCCGACTTTCAAAACGCGTTGGTTTTTCCTTGCCGTTGGGGATCAGCACATCGGATTCAATGTTGTGAAAAGCCGCCACCGTTTCCAGGCCGGCCACTTCGGTTCGCATGGCCAGCGGCACCGGGCTGGGAACGAAACCGACCGGGTGTTTTTCGCCCGTTGCCCCATATTGCGCTTCGCCGACGACCCGATAGATCCGGTCGCGGTTGGACTGTGTTGTATCGTAGCTCAGTTCGTAGTTTGTAATGAGGTAAATGACCAGGCAGGCCGTTACACCCAGCGTAAGCCCAAACAGATTGATAAGCGTGCTGACCTTATGCTTTGTCAGGTTGCGGAAAGCAATTTTGAGATAGTTGCGTAGCATGACAGGATGTAGTAAGGGTGATGAGGGATACGGACTGGGTTGTCGTTTCAGGGCAAACGGGCGTACAAAGCGCAGCACGTTGACCCAGTAACGTTGGCAAGCGCGTTGGCTGCCCACCTCCCGCACATCGCGGATAAATCGCTCATACAAATCGCCCTGCACTTCCTCCAGCCGGTGCGGAGCGCAGAACCATTCGAGAAACCGGTCGGCCCGGCGGGGCGGTTTTATGGCAGAGGGCATAGGGGTAGGGGCATGGGGTTAAGAGCAGTGAGTTAAGGGCAGGGGAGAGAAGTGATGCATCGAGGAATTTAACGAGTAAGGAAGTAGGTTGAATCGTTCCCTTATACCCTTCGCCCTTAGTCTGCTTTCAAACTCTTGACCGGATTGATCGTGGCGGCCCGCAATGACTGCCAGCCAACGGTCAGAAAGGCAATGGTTATGGCAATAAATGCCGTAGCCAGGAACATCCAGACGCCAATGCTGATTCGATAGGGATAATTGTTGAGCCATTCATTCATGGCGTACCACGCGGCCGGGAATGCGAAGATGAACGAGAGCGAAACCAGTTTCAGAAAGTCTGTCGATAAGAGCTGAACAACACTGCCAACCGATGCACCCAGCACCTTCCGGATACCGATTTCTTTGGTACGTCGCTCGGCGGAGAGTGTCGCCAGGCCAAAAAGCCCGATGCACGAAATGAAGATGGTAAGAATGGCCCCGAAGAGCATCATCTGTTTCCACTTGGCTTCCGACTCATACCGTTTCAGATTTTCCTGATCTAAAAATTGATACGAATAGGGATTAAGGGGGAAGAGCTTTTTGAAGACTTTCTCGATATGCCGAAGGCTGGCCGTTTCGGTACCCGGTTTGATTTTAATAAAGGCCTTACCGTACTCATTGCTTTGTTTCATGGTAAACAGTTGCGGCTTTATTTTCTCACTTAGTGACTGGTAATGATGGTCTTTCACTACGCCGACTACAGTATATTTCTCGTTTCTGAACCAGAAATTGACGACCTGACCAATAGGGTTCTTCCAGCCCGCTTCTTTCACGAACGTTTCATTGACCAATACCGAATGTGACGAGTCGGATGGGTAGGCTGTAGAGAAATTACGTCCTAGTGTGATCGGTATTTTAAAGAGCGGGAGGTAGGATTCATTAACGGTTTCGTAAGCAAAATTCATCTGCGTTTCTCCGTTGATTTTAGCCACTGTCCCCCAAAAACCGCCATTCTTGGGCGCCACATCAATAATGTTTTGATTTTTAAGCAGCTCTTCTTTCAGTAGTTTTTCTTCGCTGCGTTTCAGGTTCGACTTGTCGATAATGACCAGATTTTTATCGTCGTAACCCAACTCTGTATTAGTCAGAAAATTGAACTGTGAATAAATGGTCAGGGAGGCAATGATTAGAAAAGAGGCCAGTGTAAACTGAAGCACGACCAATGATTTTTGCAGGTAGTTTTTGCCGGACAAATTAAATCGGCTGTACAGCGTTTGAACCGGATTGTAGCCCGACAGAATAAGCGCCGGGTAGAAACCGGACAACAGACTTGTGGTAATGAACAGGATGATGTACCCCGCTACTAACTTCACATCAAACAGATACGAGAGCGCAAGGGCCTTGTTGGCGAGTTGATTGAACGTTGGCAGGGCCAGTTCGATCAGGCCGATGGCCAGCAGGAAAGCAACAAGACAAAATAAAAACGACTCGCCCAGAAACTGGATGATCAGCTGCGTTCTGGCCCCGCCCACCACTTTCCTGACGCCTATCTCCTTGGCGCGCTTCAGGGAGCGGGCTACGGTCAGATTGACAAAATTGATACAGGCGATCAGCAGGATGAACAGCGCAATACCCGACAGAATGTACGAAAAAGTGGGGTTACTCTCGTCGACAAGCCCGTTGCTGGCCGGTAGCTCTTTGCTCAGGTGCATGTCGGTAAAGGGCTGAAGCGTGTACACCGTTTTGCCCGTTATACCGTACTTTTTGGCAACTAGTTTAATACTCTCCTGGGCATCGGCCACATAGACCCGATTCATCTTTGCCTCTACCGCTTTCAGGTTGGCCCCCGGACTAACCAGTACAAACGTATTCATGAAGACACTGAACCAGTTTTCATTATTGGCCATCTCGTCAGCCCCGATCACCAGGGGCATGAGCACGTCAAATTTGATGGATGAGTTTTGGGGGCTCTTTTTGGCCACACCCGTCACCGTATAGGGTTCAAATCGCTCGTCCTGCCTGAAAAACAGCGATTTGCCCAGTGCATCTGTTGTCCCGAAGTTTTTCTGCGCAACCTCTTCTGATATGACAACCGATTGTGGGTTTTGCAATGCGGTTTTCGGGTTGCCGCTTAGGAGCGGGAAGGTGAATACCGAAAAGAAATTTGTATCGGCGTAATGAACGGACTGGCTTTTAATGTCAGTGCCCTCCTTCATATCCCGATGGTTTTCCCGATACCTTACAAAGGTGGTTATCTCCGGGACGCCCTCATGGAATTTTGGCCCTGGAAAAACACCGGTGTAGGGCTGTAACTGCTCAACAATACCGGCGGGTGTCAGCGATTTGCTAGTGATTCGGTAAATGGATGGATTATTTGCATGAAACCGGTCGTAACTAACTTCGTCTTTGGTATACAGCATAATCAACATGGCCGCTGACAGACCAATGCTTAGCCCAATGATGTTAATGGCCGAATATGCCTTGTTTCGGGCGAGGTTACGAATAGCGATTTTGAGATAGTTCTGGAACATAGCCGGACTGAATAAAGAGACTGAAGGATAGCGTTCTGGTTGGCGTTTCAGGGCAAACGGGCGTATAAAGCGCAGTACGTTGATCCAGTAATTACGGTTTGCGCGTCGAGCACCCATCGTGCTTAATTCGCGGGTAAATCGCTCATGCAAATCGCCCTGCACCTCCTCCAGTAGATGCGGAGCGCAGAGCCATTCGAGGAGCCGGTCGGCCCAGCGGGGTGGTTGCGATGCGTTCATATACTGAGGGCCGGTAAGACGTTTGGCGAAATGGATTCCCACAACTGGTCGCGCATGGCCCGGATGTCGTGCAGGGCCCGGCTACCTAATGCGGTAACTGTAAAGAGTCGTTTCCGTCGGCCGCCCCGTTCGGCGGTGGCTTCGCCCATCTGCGATTTGAGCATGCCTTTCTCTTCCAGTCGATGCAGGGCCGCGTGTACCGCGCTGATGCTCACCGATCGGCCCGTTTGCCGATCCAGTTCGTCAGTGATAGCAACGCCGTAGGCACCTTCGTGCAGGACAGCTACCGTCAATAATACCAGTTCTTCAAACTCACCCAGGTACGTTCGTTTCATGCCAAAAGAATAAGATTAACTTTTGTAGAACAAATGCTTTGCCAACTCTTAAAAAAGGACTTTCTAGCTTACAGGCGAAGATTTGGTGAAATATAGTCTGTCCGAAATCGTACACGGCTGTCCGCTGGTGAACAATACGGACGGCCTTCGGGTAGTACAATACGGGTCTGTCCGTACCTTTGCGGACACGTATTGTCAGAAAATCCTTACTACCCTTTACTACTATGGCCCTGAAGACGCTGGTCAAAATCTCGAACGTTACGAACCTCAGTGATGCCCGCTACTGCGCGGGTATGGGCGTCGATATGCTTGGCTTTTCGATGGATACTGACTCGCCGGACTACGTTGACCCAAAAAAGTTTGGCGAGATTCGGGGCTGGGTGGCTGGCGTTCAGATTGTTGGTGAAACGTCATCGACTGATCCCGAGATCATCGAAGAACTGATAGCTACTTACCAGCCCGATCTGTTACAGGTCGATGAGGCTGCTTTATTGCCGTACCTAAGTACGCTGGCGAATACAGCGAACGATCTGCGGTTCATCTTACGGGTGGATGTTGCTCAACTCACCTTCGACCAACTCGATACGACCCTGCAAACCGGGGCAACCAATGCTGATTATGTATTGCTGGAAAGTAAAGGCCCCATGCACCTGGATGAAGATGTAAAAGAACTCTTGAAACGACAGGCGTCTCGCTACCCAATTCTTTTGGGAACGGGTATATCAGTCGGAAACGTCCACCAGCTACTCGATGATTTATCTGTGAAAGGTATTGCCCTGAGCGGAGGTGCCGAAGAGCAACCCGGCAACAAAGAGTTCGGCGAGTTAATGGATATTCTGGAAGCGATAGAGGAGGATTGAGGAAGTCGGTGGGCAGTTTACCCAATACCTTATCATAATCCAGTACTATGTATAACCTACTATCATTGAAAACATACATCCATCCATAAGCGCGTCCTTTCTTCCTATTCTACTTCCACAGAACACGTTCATCGGCTAGGTTTACATCAGTTTTAACGGTCCGGCGATCCGGCACTAGAAGCCATGAACAAGAGATTAGAACGTATAGCAGACCAGGCCCAGATTGGGGGCGTATGCGCTGGTCTTGCAGATTATTTCGGAATTGATCGCACATTGGTGCGGGTACTTTTTGTGGTTGGGATTTTTCTGCCCCATTTCCCGGCTTTCATCATTTATGTTATCTTGTGGATCGCATTGCCTGAACGCCGTTTTGCGGGTTCTGCGGCTCAATCAACTATTTACGCAAACCCTGTTTTTTCCATGAATCCTTACAATCCCAATAAACCCGCATCGCCCGACCGTAGTCTGGTTGGTGGAGCTGTTCTGATTTTACTCGGTGTTCTTTTCCTGATTGATCGCTATTTCGACATCAGTTTCGGCGATTTGTGGCCATTCATCCTGATCGCTATCGGTTTGTGGCTGATTTTCCGGGACCGGATCAAGACCCCGTTTGATCAGAATCAAAACGATCCCTACAAGAGTGATCCTTACAAGAGTGACCCAACTCAAAACGACCCCAATAACGGAACACTATAAATGATGTGGGGTGTAGGCTATATGATGTATACGCTTAGCAGTTTAAATACATCATTTAGCCTACATCCTACATCAAAAAACTCTTATGAAACGCACTAACGGATTATTCTGGGGCATTTTCTTACTCACCCTGGGTGTATTGTTTCTGGCACGGCGGGCAGGTTGGCTCGATGTAGACTGGCACTCGCTGGTGAATTTATGGCCTGTGTTATTGATTCTGGCCGGTGTTAACCTGATTCTGGAACGGCGGGGCAATCCGGCTGCTTTTATCACAACGGTCATGCTGGCCGTCGCCGTACCCACAACGCTGTTTGGCTTTTTCTCGCACGACCGTGACCGCGATGGTTTTCATATGCGCTGGAATCATGACGATGACGATGATAACGACCGTAGTTATTCGGATGGCGATGATGACAATTCGGATGAGGACAATGGAAATGATGATGGCGACAACGAAGACGACTACCGGGCCGAGCGCGACCGGCGTGATGCGAACCGGACAGAAACCCATTCGAATACCTTTGCCGAACCCATGAGTGGCGAAACCCGGGAGGCTGTATTGAAGTTGTCGGGTGGCGCGGGCCGTTTCATCATCAGTGATCCAACGACCGAACTGATCAAAGCCGATACAAAACAAACGGTTGGCAGCTATTCCATGTCGGTTGAGCGCGATGAAACGACGCATATCCCAACCATTGAGTTAAAGCCTACGGAAGAAAAACAAGACATCGACCTGAAAGACGGTGACTACGAAAACCGGGTGGACGTACACCTGAACACAGCACCCGTCTGGACAATGGACGTTGCACTGGGTGCTGGCCAGGGCGACCTGGATTTAAGTGCTTACGCCGTAAAAAGTCTGAAATTAGGCGTAGGAGCCGCTGAACTCGATCTGAAACTAGGGGCTAAAGCCGATCAGGCTGATGTAAAGCTCGACGTTGGTGCGGCTTCCGTTACGGTTCGGGTGCCCAAAGAAGTGGGTTGCCGGATCAAGAAAGACGGTGCATTTAACATTGAGCAGCTGGACGATTTTACCAGCGTGGGTGGCGGAGAGTTTGTAAGCCCTGGCTACGATGCTGCCAAAAAGAAAATGCTTATTCGCTTCGACGGGGGCATTTCAAAGTTTAAAGTGGTGCGCTATTGATCCCAACCGGGATTTTAACCAGAAAGGATTAAACAAGATTATTACAGCCAAAAAATAGTGCTGACAATATCAGCTTGCTTCAGTAATCTTGTTCAATCCTTCAAATCTGGTCAAAATCCCGGTTAAAGAGATTTGCGAATGACCAGATGGAACGGGTTCTCCACGTGTTCTACACTGGCATTCAGTACCAGTTGAGCGGCCGTTCGGCCCATTTGGGCGAAGTCTGTTGAGATGACCGTGATGCCATCCAGCAAAAATTCTTTCAGGGGTGTGTCATTATACGACAATATGCCCACCTCCTGGCCAACGATGTAAGGCGTCGTTTTTATTCGCTTGATGAGTTCGACCAGGTCCTCTTCCATCAAATTTATATAGGCATTCTGCGGGCGAATCACTTCGTTGTTGATGTCGTTGATGACGCGTGTTTCAAAACCATGTTCGAAGCAGAACTTATAGAAGCCATTCAAAATGGCTTTGGGATGGTAAGTATAGTGCGGAAAGAGAATATTAAGCGTCGTGTATTTCTTTAGGAGTGGAAGTGCCTCCGTAAGTGCCTGATAAACATCTTTCTCAAAGTTCTGGAATACAGCAGCGTACTGCCCCGATACACCCTCCATGAGTTTATCCAGAATAACCAGTTTGTGTTTGGGCAGGCTGTTGATCAGCTCATCGGCTTTGTCTCCCCCCTCAAAAAAGTGGCCGATAATAACGTAATGCGTGTGATTGCGGGCCTGCCGTTGAATCAAATCCCGAAATAAGCGGAAGTCATTGTTATAGATAAAAAAATCAATGGCTACGCCCGGTCCCAGCAACTCAACAAAGGAGTCATAAATGATTTTCTTGTGGGCACTCAGCTTGTTGAATAAGAGAAATATCTTTAAGTTTTTGCCCGTTTTGGTATAGTTAATATAGAATCCTTTGCCTTTTACGGCACCAATTATCTCCTTTTCTTTCAGCAGTTCGTACGCCCGTTCTACTGTTCCTTTCGCTACGTCAAACTCGGCACATACCTCATGAATAGACGGTAGCTTGTCGCCGGGTAAAATATCCTGGTTTTCAATGCCTTCGACAATTGAATTGTAAATCTGTTGATACTTCGGCGTATTTGAGTAATCATTGATTTTAATGTGATACAGCATAGTCTCTTTGTCGCGTATACGGAATAGCTACAGCGCACTTATAAGAAAGTGAAGAGAGTAGGTTTAGCTACTATTAACAGGGCGAAACAAAAACTGTAAATCAAACCAGGAATAAGGTTAGCTCTGGTCTACTGAAACTCCCCAAAGGTCTCTTTTTTAATTTAATGCCGAAAAACTATTAAAAAACTATTAAAAACTAGGAAGGTATAGGAAAGTCACACATAGCCTTATTGTAATATTTGGCCATAGAGTTGTCTATTTCCAAGTAGTTCAAGTCTAACCAAACCCTCAAACAGTAACACTATGAAAAAGCTCTATCAATTAGTTGCCTTTAGTATAGTAGCTGGCTGTTGTATAAGCCATGCGTATGGACAGGGAGTAAGTGTAGAGAAAGGCAGCCCACCGTCCAAGGTACGGGATCAGGTGGCGCTGGCTAATCTCACACGACAGACCGTGAGCAGCGATTCGAAACTAGTCGATGTTATTGTTACTGGTAGGGTAATTGATGAGAAAGGAAGTGGACTGCCGGGGGTGAGCGTCGTTCTGAAAGGCTCGACTCAGGGAGCAACGACGGATGGATCGGGAGCTTACCGGATCTCGGCACCCAACTCGGCTGCAACGCTCGTGTTCAGTTTTGTGGGCTACCAGAAAAAGGAAGTTCTAATCGGCAATCAAACGTCGATAACCGTTTCCCTGATTCCGGACGACCAAACGCTCAACGAAGTGGTTGTGGTGGGGTACGGCTCGCAGCGTCGGCAGGATTTAACCTCAGCCGTTTCGGTTATTAACATGCGGGATATTGGTGAGCAACCCGCCAACAACCCCAACCAGATTCTTCAGGGACGCGCACCGGGCGTTGTCGTCAAGCAGAAAAGTGGTACACCCGGTGGCGTATTTGAAGTTCGGGTACGGGGTATTGGCTCACTGGGGGCGGGCAGTAATCCGCTGTACGTTATCGATGGGTTTGCCGTTGGCACAACGGTTGGGCAGAACCTGAATCCGAATGATATCGAGAGTGTCACCGTCCTGAAAGATGCAGCGTCCACCGCTATCTACGGGGCCAGAGGGTCTAACGGTGTTGTGCTCATCACGACCAAACAGGCTAAAGAAGGGAAGGTAAATGTCAATCTGTCGCTCGATTACGGGATTCAGGCGGTGCCCCGATCCAGACGGGTGACCATGCTGACCGGGCCTGAATTTGCCCAGTTTAAGAAGGACGTTTTCATGGATCAGATTCGTATTCTGCAGAATCGGGAACCCGCCGAAAGCGAAGTCCCGATTGGCTACCGTTTTCCGGAACAGACCAAATACTCGACCAACTGGTTTGACCTTATCATGAACGACAATGCCCCTTATTCAGATCTGAATATGACCGTCTCTTCGGGCTCAGGTCCTATAAAATCGCTGATTTCGGTGGGGTATTATAAGGAGGAGGGAACCATCAAAAAGACGAATTATGATCGTATCTCCGTTCGCTCCAATCTGGGAGGACAAGTCAATAAATTCATCAACGTTGGCCTAAATATCAACGGAACCTATACCCGGCAGAATCTGGCCAATACAGACGGTCGAAGTGCCCTGGTAGGTGGCGCTTTACTGATGGACCCACGGGCTACCCCCTATAATGCAGATGGGTCATTGATTCCATACATCAACGGAGTCGATGGGGTTTTCGGCTTCCCCAATCCGCTGTTCGTGCTGGAAAACGTGTACCGCAAGCGCAACATTGCCGATCTCTTGACCAATGGATTTGTTGAGCTATCCTTCCTGCGGAATTTTAAGTTTAGGACCTCTGCCAACGTAAAACTGACGAATAACACCTACAAAGAATATGTGCCATCAACCATTGGTCTGCCGGTAGCATCCGGTACGGCGGGTGCACCCCCACGGATCGCTACTGAAACAGACAATACGGAGGAGCTAACCAACTACTCGCTGGATCAACTGCTTACGTACAAGCCGCAGCTGTCGGCCAATCATAGTCTGGATGTTCTGGTGGGTTATACCGCTCAGCAGGAAAAAGTACGCGGCTTTACGGGTACGGGTAATACGTTTCCGGATGACCTGGTTCCGTTTCTGGGAGCCGCATCAATCCGATCGGCTTCTTCCACTGAATTTGGCTGGAGTATGCTGGCCTATTTGAGTCGCGTCAACTATTCGTATAAAGACAAATACCTGCTTTCCGCGTCTTTTCGGCGGGAGGGAAGTTCGCGATTCGGGGCCAAGAACAAGTACGGCGATTTTCCGGCGGCTTCCATTGGCTGGCGTATTACCGAAGAATCGTTTATGCCGAAAACCGCCTGGCTTAGCGACCTTAAACTTCGGGCCAGTTGGGGCGTAACGGGTAATAACGACATTGGTAACTACCCAAGTCTGGCATTCGTAGGGGCCAACAACTACATTCTGGGTAACTCATTTGCCGCCGGTAAAGTGGTCAGTTCTTTTGCCAATCAGGAGTTGAAATGGGAAAAATCCAATCAACTGGATATTGGTCTGGATCTGGCCCTGTTCAACAGCAAGCTGATTTTTAATGCCGAATACTACCGGAAGATTACCAACGACATGCTGTTGCCGGTTTCCATTCCGTCGGTATCGGGCTTTACAACCAGTCTGGATAACATCGGTAAAGTGGAGAACCACGGGTTTGAGCTGGGCGCCGAATTCCGGACTACCATTGGTCAGGTCAACTTCCGCAGCAACGCCAACATCAGCTTCAACCGTAACAAGATTCTGGCCATCAAGGGCGCTAATGACGCCCTGTACTACGGCAGTTTTTACGGAGGGTATAACGTTCAGAAAGTGGGTCGTCCGGTGGGTATGATCTACGGCTATAAAAAGCTGGGCATTTTCAACACGCAGGCCGAAATCGATGCTGCACCCAAGCAGGATGGGGTTATTCCGGGCGGGATGAAGTTTGCGGATACCAACGGCGACGGCGTTATTTCGTACGATACCCAGGATATGGTTGAAATTGGCAACCCAAATCCGGCCTTTACCTGGGCCTGGACATTTGCCGCCGACTATAAGAAGTTCGATATCAATCTTATGTTCCTTGGCGCGCAGGACTTCGATATTTACCGCAACATTGAAGCTTCGACCATGAACATGGACGGGGTATTCAACGTACTTGACAAGGCCAAAGATCGCTGGCGGTCGGCTACCAATCCCGGAACCAACCCAACGGATGTACACGCGCAGGGCGGCACCAGCTACTTCAAATGGTCGCGCGAAAGCAGTGACCGGTATGTGTATGACGGCAGCTACGTCTGGCTGAAAACCGTTACCATTGGCTACAACTTTCCCAAGTTCAAATCAATCCTGAGCAACGCGCGGGTTTTCGTGACGGGTAACAACTTGTTGATCTTCACAAAATACCCCGGCAACAACCCGGACGCGGGTGTCCGAAGCACGACCGAGCCGAACAATGACGACGAGTCTTATCCGGTTCCCAGAACTTATGCTGCTGGTATCAAACTGAACTTCTAATCGCCACGAACATGAAAAATAAACTTCTTATCGGAACCCTTCTTCTTTGTCTGGGCCAGTTTTCGTGCAGTGATGATTTACTGGTCACTACCGACCCGACCCGTATTGGCACCGACCTGTTTTATAAAAACGAAACCCAGTTTTTACAGGCACTGAATGGCGTGTATGGTCAATTACAGAACATCACCAACGCAGCTTACATCTTTCAGGAGTTCCCGTCCGACAACACCACGCTCGATTTTAACCCGCTCGATCGCGGGGGAGCGGCTGGCTGGGAAGCCTTCGAATTCTCGACTGTCAATCAGGGAAATGGCGAAATTGCCAACGTCTGGAACCTGTATTATTCCGCGCTGTATAATACTAATTACACGCTGGAAAAGCTGGCCGCCAGTACGCTCGATGCCGCCGTCAAAGCGCCCATCGAAGGACAGTTGAAGTTCCTGAGAGCCTATTTTTATTTCCATCTGGTCCAGTATTTCGGGGATGTCGTGCTGGTTACGTCGACGCTGGATAAGCCCGATAAAGCGTTTGACCTGGTTCGATCGCCCCAGGCCGATGTGTGGGCGCAGATCGAGAAGGATTTGAAAGAAGCGGTCCCCTTACTACCGGCCACTTTCCCCGCATCTCAGCTGGGCCGGGTTACCAAAGGAGCTGCCCTGGGCTTGTTGGGTAAAGTGTACCTAACACAGAAGAAGTACGGTGATGCCGTAACAACGCTGAAACAGGTAACCGGCTACTCGCTAAACGCCGTTTATTCGGATAATTTCAACCCCGCCCGAAAGAACGGGCCTGAATCCCTGTTCGAAATTCAGTACCAGGGAGGTAACGACCTGGGCGAATGGAGTACGTTTGCCTACACGTTTGCTCCCCGGCTATCCGCAGGGGCCGTGACTGGGTTTGCCAACACCACGCCGGGCGGACGCAACATCCCGACCAACGACATGATTGCGGCCTACGAACCCGGCGATCTGCGGAAGGATGTGTCGCTAAAAACCAGCTATACGCTGAACGGTACGGTTGTTCCTATTCCATATGTGACAAAGTTTACCTACCCGCACACCATCACCGGGCGGACGGATAACAACTGGCCGGTTCTGCGGTACGCCGATGTGCTGCTGATGCTGGCCGAAGCCATCAACGAACAATCGGGACCAACGGCAGAAGCCTACGGCTATGTAAATCAGGTTCGTACGCGGGCAGGTCTTAAGGCGTTGGATGGTCTCGATAAAGCAGCTTTCAAAGCGGCCGTGCTCAAGGAAAGACGCGTTGAATTGGCGTTTGAAAACCATCGCTGGTTTGACCTGAAACGGACCATGACGCCGGCCGAACTGGCCACCTTCATGAATGCTCACGGAGCCAGAGAGAAAGCAAAGCCAACAGTAGATCGGGGCGGTATTGCGTTTAATGCATTAGACTATGTCTACAGTGACTTCGAATATTTCTTCCCCGTTCCCGCACCTCAAATTTTGATTAACAGTAAGCTAACCCAAAATGCGGGTTATCAGTAAACCATTTTTTCTTAACCCATTACTGCAACGTAATGTCTGTATTAACTGAAACATTTTGGCTTTGGCAGTTTTTGGGCCGTCTGCACCCGCTGATGGTCCATTTCCCGGTGAGTTTGCTCTGCATCGCGCTCGTTCTCGAAGCGGTTGGCTGGTTCCGGAAATCGACAGAGCTGCAGGCGGGTATTCGCGCAATGGTCTGGATCGGCACGATCAGCTCGGTGGTGGCAGCCGGGCTGGGACTGCTTCTGGTCAATCAGGACGACTACGGCGGCAACACCGTAACCATTCACCAATGGTCAGGTCTGGCAACGATGACCCTGGCGCTGTTGACGGTGTTCGCCCTGCGCTCCGGACAGACCCGTTTATATCGGGGACTGTTGGCTACTACCGTGTTGGGCGTCAGTCTGGCGGGCCATTATGGGGCCATGCTGACGCACGGCGACGACTACCTGAGCAGTGTGTTGCCGTTCGACAAAGGCGGGAGTTCGCCAGTGGAAAGTGATACCAAATTTGCCTTCGCCACGGTCAATCAACCGCTGAGCGATAAACAGATTGGTGAGCTGAACATGGAGGTGCGGTCTATCCTGGCGCATAACTGCTACAGTTGTCATAGTGCAACTAAAACCAAAGGAGGGCTGCGGCTGGATAAGAAAGAGCTTGTCATGAAGGGGGGCGAGGATGGTGTCATTCTGGTGGCTGGCCATCCCGAGGATAGCGAGATCATACGTCGGATCAAGCTCCCCGCCGGTCATAAAGAGGCTATGCCAACCAAAGGAAAACGCTTGTCTGAACACGATGTTGAGTTACTCGAATACTGGATCAAGCAAGGCGCTCCCTGGCCTAGCGGCCCCGAGAAAAGCATCTATCGGGTGGCGGCTCTGGAGCCCCGGCTACCCGAACTGCCCGATGCGCCAGCCGGTATTACCAACCCCATCGACAAGTTTGTGAACGTCTATTTTCAGCAGCACAAACTGACCTGGAAAAACAGTATTGACGACCGCACCTACATTCGCCGGGTTTACCTGGATGTAGTGGGTTTGCTGCCATCGCCCGAACAGATCAAGACGTTCGTTGCCGACCAGCGGCCCGATAAACGGGATCTTCTCGTTAAAGAGCTGCTCAACCGAAATACCGACTATGCCCAGCATTGGCTGACCTTCTGGAACGACGCCCTCCGCAACGATTATACCGGTACAGGCTACATTACCGGTGGCCGGTTCGATATTACCAGCTGGCTTTATAACTCCCTGAAGACCAATAAGCCCTACAACCAGTTTGTGCGGGAATTGGTAAGCCCGACTAAAGAATCGGCGGGATTTATTAAAGGCATCAAATGGCGGGGAACCATCAATTCGAGCCAGCGTACCGAAATGCAGGCCGCGCAAAACGTGTCGCAGGTGCTGCTTGGGCTCAACCTTAAGTGTGCGTCGTGTCACGACAGTTTTATCAGCGACTGGAAACTGGCCGATGCCTACGCCTTCGCCAACGTCTTTGCCGATACAACGCTGGAAATCAACCGCTGCGACAAACCGACGGGCAAAAAAGCCGATACACGCATCATCTTCGAAAAATTGGGTACCATCAATGGTAAAGCAACCACCGACCAACGGCTCAAGGAACTGGCCGATTTTCTGGTGCAGCCTAAGGATGGCCGTCTGTACCGCACGGTCGTGAACCGGATATGGGCACAGGTGATGGGCCGGGGAATCATCGAGCCCGTCGATGTGATGGACAACGACCCCTGGAGTGCGGATTTACTGGACTGGCTGGCGTCTGATTTCGTTACGAATGGCTATGACATCAAGAAACTGATGTACACCATTCTGACCTCGAAAACATATCAGCTTCCTTCCGTCGGTCTTAAAGAAGCGGATATGATTACCGCGCCCAACTTTGTGTTTCAGGGTATGGTTCGCCGTCGCCTGACTGCCGAGCAGTTTGCCGATGCCGTTAGTCTGGCGTTCAGTCCGGTTTATGCCGATTCCTCGATTGTGGAGAAGCAGTTTCCGCAGCAACTCAAAAAAGAAATGCCGTTTCCAAGGGCTTCTCTAGTTAAAAATGATCCCTTCCTGACGGCACTGGGACGCCCGAACCGCGAAACAGTCAGCACCAGCCGGTCATCGCAGGCGAATTTGTTGCAGGCCCTGGAACTAACCAACGGGGAGAAGTTCAACGACGCCCTCAAGCGCGGGGCTCAGCAATGGAAAGCCACTTACCCAACCTCCGATGTGCTGGTGCGGAATTTATACTGGAAAGCGTTGGGGCGGGAGCCAAAACCAAATGAACTGGCCATTGCCCAGAAGATTGTGGGCAAAAGTCCCAGTACAGAAGGTATTCAGGATTTGGTATGGGCTATTAGCCTGCACCCCGAATTTCAGCTGATTTACTGACAGAGGCATTTCGCAGCGCAAACGCATCTAACGGGCTACATACTAAGCAGTAAGAAAGACCAGTTAATGACTTATAAACACCTGATGTACAGTCCTCCGACGCCGAGGTACGTACATCAGGTTTTAAGCCGGAAATAACATGAATACGAACTGGAATAGACGGGAATTTCTACAAAAAGCCAGTGCCGCAACCATGGCCGCTCTGGCAGCGGGAGCCCCCATGTCGAGCCTGTTATCGGGTTGCAGCCGGACGCGAAAGCCGGGTGAAACAACCGGAACCGCCGACACGGTTATCCTGCTCTGGATGGCGGGTGGCATGGCGCATACGGAAACCTTCGACCCTAAGCGGTACACGCCTTTCGAGAAAGGAATGGAAGGGAACCGGGTGTTGAGCACGTTCAAATCCGTACCCACCGTACTGGATGGCATTCATTTTTCGGACGGGTTGCAGTCCATCGGGAAGGTGATGGATAAAGGAACGTTGATTCGGTCGTACGTGGCTGCGGACATGGGCCACATTCTGCACTCCCGTCACCAGTACCACTGGCACACCTCTTATGAGCCGCCCCAGACTGTAGCGGCTCCGCATCTTGGCTCCTGGATTGCCAAGGAACTAGGGCCGAAAAATCCGGTCATTCCTGCCTTTGTCGACATCGGTCAGCGGTTTACGGTGGGCGAGGCCGAAGAGCTGAAAGCCTTTCATACCGCTGGTTTTCTGGGTAATGAATACGGCCCGTTCTTTATCCCCGACCCAAGTCAGGGGTTAGAGAGTGTTCGGCCGCCGGTGGGCATGGATGCCAAACGCTTTGAACGCCGGAATCAGCTGTATAACGATCTGATCAGTGGCGGACCGATGGGCGAGTTTGGGAGCGACTACCAGAAAGAGTCCCTCAAACGCTCGATGGAACAGGCGTATATGCTGCTTAACTCGCCCGAAGCCAAAGCATTTGATCTGAGCAAAGAACCCAAAGCGAGCTACGACATTTATAATACCGGCAAGTTCGGACTGGGTTGTTTACTGGCCCGCCGACTAACCGAACAGGGTGCCCGGTTTATCAGCGTTACGACTGAATACGAGCCGTTTAAAGGCTGGGATACCCACGAAAACGGACACACCCGGCTGGAAGATATGAAAAAGCAGATCGACGGGCCGATTGCACAGCTTATCAAAGATTTGGACAAAACTGGGCACCTCGACCGCACAATCGTTATTCTGGCCAGCGAGTTCAGCCGGGATATGATGGTAGAGGGGCGGCCGGATGCGAAAGTACGGGAACAGGTTCAACAGCCGGAGATCTTGTCCGATCTGAAGTTCTATGGTATGCATCGTCATTTTACCGACGGTTGCTCGATACTGATGTTTGGTGGGGGAATCAAAAAAGGGTTCGTCTATGGCAAAACGGCCGACGAACGCCCCTGCAAAACCATTGAAAATCCGGTGCATATCGAAGGTATTCACCAGACCATTTACCACGCGCTGGGTATTGCCCCCGACACGCATTACGAAGTGGAAAAAAGGCCGTTTTACTCGACACCCGATGGAAAGGGAAAAGCAGTGATGGAGTTGCTGGCGTAAAAGCGGACGGTCGCTCCCGTGGCCTGGTTCGTTCGCTCTAAATAAATTGTTCGGTATGCATAAAAGTGCTTTTTATATCATTGGACTGATTGCCGGAATTGTTGTGTATCTGCAATCCTGTTCAACCAGTTCGTCCAGCCGGGTAATCGACCAGGGCCGATCGGACAACATACCCGAAACCATCAGCTATAACTTCGATATCCGGCCAATTCTGTCTGATAAGTGTCTGGCCTGCCACGGGCCGGATGCCAACAAGCGGGAGGCAGGATTGCGACTCGATATGGCCGAAAGCGCGTACGCTGCCCTGAAAGAGCATCCGTCGGCGCACGCGCTGGTGCCGGGCAAGCCCGAGTTGTCGGAAGTATTCCGGCGAATCAGTTCGGCCGATACGTCGATCATGATGCCACCGCCTTCGTCGAACTTAAAGCTGACAGCCCGTGAGCTAAAGCTGATCGAGAAATGGATTCGGCAGGGGGCGGCCTATGAAAAACACTGGTCATTTGTTCCGCCCAAAAAACCGGCTGTTCCAACCGTAAAACTGGCTGAGTGGCCGAAGAATGAGATTGATTATTTTGTCCTGAAAAAGCAGGAACAGCAGGGCGTAACGCCAAACGAAGAAGCGGACAAAGAGCGGCTGCTCAAACGGCTGAGTCTGGATCTGGTTGGCTTGCCGCCGACGCTTGCGTTGATGGATGGCTTCCTGGCCGACAAGAGCGCCAATGCGTACGAGAAAGTTGTCGATCAGCTCTTGAAGAACCCCGCTTACGGGGAGAAAATGGCGCTGCACTGGCTCGATCTGGCCCGTTATGCCGATTCGCACGGGTACCAGGACGACGGTTACCGAACGCAATGGCCCTGGCGGGATTGGGTCATTCATGCCTTCAACAAAAACATGCATTACAACGATTTCGTGAGCTGGCAGCTAGCTGGTGACCTGATGCCTAACAGTACAAAAGAGCAACTACTGGCTACGGGCTTCAACCGAAATCACAAAATTACCGAAGAGGGGGGCGTCATTCCGGAAGAGTACCGGACCATGTACGTGACTGATCGGAATGATCTGTTCGGGAAGGGGTTGCTCGGTGTAACCATCGAGTGCGCTCATTGCCACGACCATAAATACGACCCGTTCTCCCACAAAGAGTACTATCAGCTTTTTGCGTTTTTCAATAACGTAAAAGAAGTGGGTATCGAATCCGTTATTGGTGGCCCAGATACCTACGCTAAAAAACCCCTGATGGAAATTAGTGATGAGGACGTAAAAAGTATCTTGTCGTTCGTCAACAAACGGGACACCAACCGCCTGATCGTGTCTGTGATGGGTGATCTGGATACGACCCGAAAAACATTTATTCTCAAGCGTGGGGTTTATGACGCCCCCGGCGAAGAAGTGCAGCCCGGAACCCCCAAAGCCATTCTGCCTTTCAATCCCAGCTATCCCAAAAACCGGCTTGGGCTGGCTAAATGGCTGTTCGACAGAAAAAACCCACTGACAGCCAGGGTGTATGTCAATCTGTTATGGCAGGAGTTTTTCGGAAAAGGAATCGTTAGAACGTCCGGCGATTTCGGGATGCAGGGCGAACTGCCTTCCCATCCCGAACTACTCGACTGGCTGGCGGTTGATTTCATGGAGCATAACTGGGACATTAAGCGGCTGGTAAAACAGATGGTGACCTCCGCCACCTACCGGCAGTCGGCGGTGATTACACCTGAGAAACTGGCGGCCGATCCGGACAATCGCTTACTGGCCCGGGGGGCACGGTATCGTATTCAGGCTGAGTTTGTACGGGATTTAGTCTTGAGCAGCAGCGGGTTATTAAACCCAACTATCGGTGGTCCCAGCGTAAAACCCTATCAGCCCGCCGGTTTGTGGGAAGGAGCAACGTCGGGCCGGGGCCTGCTGTCGATGTACACCCAGGATCACGGCCCTAATCTGTATCGGCGGGGTATGTACACCCTGATCAAACGTACGGTTCCGCCCCCGTCGATGGCTATTTTCGACGCCAGCAACCGCGATCTCTGCGAGGTAAAACGACTGAAGACCAACACGCCCCTACAGGCGCTGGTCATGATGAATGATCCTGCCGTACTGGAAGCATCGCGCGTGCTGGCTGCCCGTTTGTTACAAGAGCGGGGAGACGTAAATGCCAAGATAGAAAAGGCATTTCGGCTAATTGTGAGTCGGAAACCGAACGAAAAAGAAGTGTCTATCCTGAGTGACTACTTCAATAAAGAACTGAAGAAGTCGACCAGGGCCAGCGCGGAAAAATCGCTGGCAGTGGGCGAATACCCAATTCCGGCGACTATCGACAAGCTAAAACTTGCCGCACTGATGCGGGTCGTAACGACCATTTATAATCTCGAAGAAACCATTACGAAGTCCTGAAATACCCCTGAATCTCCTACAGGGGACTTTCACCTGACTAGTCTCAACTCAAGGCCCCCTTTAGGGGATTCAGGGGTTAAAGAAACGGAACTCATGGAAAAAGAAATTCTCGAACACGGCCTGAACTTTAACCGGCGTCGTTTTCTATCCAGACTTAGCTTAGGTTTGGGCAGCGCAGCGCTGGGTTCGTTGTTAATTCCTGATCTCTTTAGTGGAAACGGTGCCGATGAAGATGGCCTGACGGTTGGCATCCCGCATTTTGCCCCCAAAGCCAAACGGGTTATCTATCTATTTCAAAATGGAGCCCCTTCTCAGCAGGAATTGTTTGACTACAAACCCAAGCTTCGGGAAATGATGGGGCAGGAGCTGCCGCCTTCCGTTCGGGGTACGCAACGACTCACGGGCATGACAGCCAACCAGAAGGAGTTTCCGATGGTGGGTTCATTTGTCGACTTCAAACAATATGGCGAGTCACGGGCCTGGGTCAGCGATCTGTTTCCGTACACCGCCAAAATTGTGGACGACCTGTGTATCGTGAAGTCAATGTTCACCGAGGCTATCAACCACGACCCGGCGCTTACATTTTTGCAGACGGGTTCGCAGCAGGGCAACCGACCAAGCATGGGCTCGTGGTTGAGCTACGGCCTGGGGAATGAAAATAAAAACCTGCCCAATTTTACAGTGCTGCTCTCGCGTGGTATCGGTAACGGACAGGGTGTTTACTCCAAATTATGGTCGAACGGTTTTCTGGACTCCGTGCATCAGGGTGTTCAGTTCAGCAAGGGCGAAGATCCGGTACTCTACTTGCGCGACCCGGAAGGCATGAGCCGACAGGATCGGCGGGATATGCTCGATAATCTGGCCCAGCTCAACGATCTGTCGTACCAGGAGTTTGGCGACCCGGAGATAGCCGCCAAAGTAAAACAGTATGAAATGGCCTACCGGATGCAGACCGCCGTGCCGGAGGTGATGGATTTGTCGAAAGAGCCGGACGATATTATTAAGCTCTACGGTCCCGACTGTCTGGTGCCCGGTACGTTTGCCGCCAACTGTCTGCTGGCCCGAAAATTATCCGAAAATGGCGTTCGCTTCGTTCAGTTATATCACCAGGGATGGGACCAGCACGGCAACTTGCCATTCGAAATCGCCAAACAGGCAAAGGACGTCGATCAGGCATCGGCGGCTCTGGTCACCGACCTCAAGCAGCGCGGTTTGCTTGATGAAACGCTGGTTATCTGGGGCGGTGAATTTGGCCGGACGAGCTATACGCAGGGTAAACTTACCAAGGAGAACTACGGCCGCGACCATCATCCCCGCTGCTTCACCATCTGGATGGCGGGCGGTGGTATAAAGCCGGGTATGGTCTACGGCGAAACGGATGACGTAGGCTACAATATCATAAAAGACCCCGTTCATGTGCATGATTTTCAGGCTACAGTTCTCAACCAACTGGGGCTTAATCATGAGAAACTGATCTTTAAACACCAGGGTCGGCGGTACCGATTGACCGATGTGTCCGGGAAAGTGATCCACGACATTATCGCTTAAACTCATTGTATCTAGGAGCTTGCGGCTGCTTGCCGACGGTTGATTGATCTACATTTTTTAGCACAAACAGCTTCCATCTGTTTGGTACACATTCCTGTTAAACATGAATAAACGGCTGGTCAAGTTCGCAGAACAGGGAGTATTTGTTCTGGTCATCTTTATCCTGTTCATCCTGCTTTTTAGCGATCGGATTGTTGTGCCTGTATGGTTGCAGCCCATTGGGCGTATGCACCCGCTGTTTCTTCATTTTCCTATCGTCATTCTGTTACTGGCGATGCTCATGGAAGCGTTTCGCTTTCGAACCACAACGGCTGAAAACCGGGTAGAAAATTCGGCATTTTACCGGGACTTTCTGTCTAACCTACTGCTCATTGGTACGTTGCTGGCTGGTCTCACGGTGATTATGGGCTTGTTTTTAGCACGTGAAGATGGGTATTCGGGCCAGGTGTTGTTCTGGCACAAATGGTCGGGTGTGGGTATTTTCTTCGCATCGACACTAGTTTACTCCATTCGGAATAAAACCTGGTATAACGTCCGGATTGCCAGAGTGGGCGCGCTATCCACAATCGTATGCTTGATTGCAGCAGGTCACTACGGAGCTACATTGACCCACGGCGACAACTTTCTCTTCGCCCCCATTAGCAATGAACTGAAACCGGCTCCCGTTTCGCTCGATCAGGCGCTGGTGTTCAACGATGTGATACAACCCATTTTTGAGCAAAAGTGCGTTAGCTGCCACAACCCCGACAAGTTGAAAGGAGAACTGAATCTGACCAGCATTGAGTCGATTCAAAAGGGAGGGAAAAGCGGTAAGTTGTTCGTGGCTGGTCAGCCCGCCCTTAGTCTGCTGCTACAACGGATTCATCTGCCATCCGACGAAAAAAAGCATATGCCACCGCTGGGAAAGAGCCAGCTCACACCTCAGGAAATGACCCTGCTGGCATTGTGGGTAAAAGGTCGCGCCGATTTCCAAAAAAGAGTGGTCGATTTGCCCCCCACCGACTCACTTCGTTTCATGGCGGCTGCCTTGTTTAAGCCGGTTCAGCCAGTCGAGACGTTTGATTTTGAGGCCGCTGATGAGGAGACTGTAAAGAAGCTGAACGACGATTACCGAACCGTTGCTCCGTTGGCCAAAGAGTCGCCCGCGCTGGCCGTCAATCTGTACAATCGGGCTTCCTACAAACCTGAGAAAATAGATGAACTAAATGCGGTAAAAGAGCAGATCGTTTATCTGAACCTTAATAAAATGCCCGTGACTGATGCAACTCTAGCGCGGATTCGACAGTTTGAAAATCTGCAAAAACTGGATTTGAATTTTACGGATATTACGGGAAAAGGCTTGGCTGAGCTGGCGTCACTGAATCAGTTGAAGACGTTGTCGCTGGCCGGAACGAAGGTTACGTTCGCCGATTTGCAGAAGCAGATTGGCTCGTTTAAATCCCTGAAAACCTTAGCTGTCTGGAACACGGCACTAACGCCCGCTCAGATCACACAATTGCAGAAAGAACATAAAAATATCCAGTTTATCGGTGGGTTCGACGGGGCGGCTAGTGAGCCAATCAAACTAAATCCGCCACAGATCAAGAACAGCTCCACTATCTTTAATAATACGCTGGCCCTGCAACTGAAACACCCTATTCGGGACGTTCAACTCCGGTTCACTACCGATGGCAGCGAACCCGACAGCATTCACTCGCTCGTCTTTACTGGGCAGACAGTTCTGGATAAACCGACCGTCATAAAAGCAAAAGCCTATAAGCAGGGCTGGTTTAGCAGCGATGTCGCCACGTTCAATTTTTACAAAGGAACGCATTTGCCGGACAGCGTGAATTTGTTGTTGCCGCTTAACCCGGTTCATCAGGCCGACGGCGCACATACTTTTTTCGATGGCAAACTGGGCACATTCAATGCCAATAGCCCGGCCTGGGCCAACAACTGGGCGGGATTCAGAAAGAATGAAATGGCCCTGGTATCCGAATTCAAAAAACCGGTTAGTGTAAGTTCGGTATCCTTGCGGATCATGGTTGAGGAGGAGACGAGTATTTTCCCCCCCGGTCTGGTTGAGGTGTGGGGTGGACCCAGTCGAACGCAGATGAAACGACTGGGCACGCTCAAACCTGAGCTTCCGGTCAAAAAAAGTCCCCATGAACTGAAAGCGATCACCTGCAAATTCCCCCCCCAAACCGTTTCTTACCTCAAGATTGTAGCGTTCCCGCTCAAGCAAATTCCTATCTGGCATCCAAATAAGGGCAATACTGCCTTGTTGCTGGTAGATGAAGTATTCATTAACTGATCTGGCTTATATAAGAATTTATTGATCTGTAAGGCAATGTTTTTCCCGATTATCTATTGATTATCAGGGCGATATCTATTTTGTATACCGTTAAAAAACTATATTTTATAAAGATTTTACCTGACTATGGGTAGGTATGGGAAAGTATGCTTTAACTCAATATTAATATTTGATTATTCAATTGACTTTTTTTAAAATAGAGTCACCTTAAAAATCCTAATCTTTACTCAAAAAACCATGAAGAGATTCTATTTATCGATGGCTATAGCCATGGTGGTTGCAGAGCCGATAACAAGCTTGGCAAAACAGCCTGGTATGAGCCCTGCCAAAGAGCGGATGTCGGCCAATACCTTATTCGCTCTTAACGTCCCGGCACGTCTGGGAGAGGTGTCAACAGATATCACCGTGACGGGTAAAGTTACCGACGAAAAAGGTGACGGATTACCAGGTGTAAGCGTTGTGGTTAAGGGGTCCAATCAGGGAGCCACTACCGATGGCGCGGGTAGTTTCCGAATTGCGGTACCCAATGCCAACTCGACACTGGTTTTTAGCTTCGTTGGGTATGCAAAGAAGGAAGTAGTAGTTGGTAGCCAAACATCCCTGACAGTGGCTCTCTCACCCGATGATCAAACACTAAATGAGGTTGTAGTTGTCGGCTATGGTAGTCAGTTAAAGAAGGAGATTACCGGTGCCGTTCAAACGGTAAGTGCTGCAGAAATCAAAGATTTGCCCGTATCGCAGATCGGCCAAAAACTCCAGGGCCGACTGGCGGGGGTGCAAATTAACCAGGCTACTGGTAAGCCGGGCCAGGGTATCAGTATCCGTATTCGCGGTCAGGTGTCGGTTTCAGCCGGTAGCGACCCGCTTTATGTCATTGATGGTTTCCCGATAACAGGAAATATTGCCCAGCTTAACCCTGATGAGATTGAAGATCTTTCGGTTTTGAAAGATGCTGCCTCAACATCGCTTTACGGTTCCCGGGCCGCCAACGGAGTTGTCCTGATTACTACTAAAAAAGGAAAGCCCGGTCAGACGAACATTAGCTTCAGTACGTTTGCGGGTATACAGCAGGTTCCCATGCGCGGTCGGGTGAAAATGCTGGACGCGGTTCAGTTTGCTCAGTTCAAAAAGGAGTACTACGAAGACCAGGGACAGGCTGTGCCCGTCGAGTTTCAGAATCCGTCGCAGTACGAAGGCAAAAACAACGACTGGTACAATGCTTTGCTGCGGCAGGCTCCTCTCCAGAGTTATAACCTGAGTATTTCCAATAATACGGGTAAGGCCAATACATCGTTGGTTGCCGGTATTTTCAATCAGGATGGGGTTGTACTCAATAACAAATACAAACGGTATTCGCTGCGCCTGAACTCCAACTACAATCTCTCTGATCGGGTAACGGTTGGCTTTAACGTAGCCCCTTCGTACGTGTACGACAACACACCCCGTACAGATGGCGACCGGGGAACCGGAATTCTGTTTAACGCCCTGCACACCTGGCCGGTTATGCCTATTTATGATGCCAGTGGCCAACTAACTAAGTTCAACACCTTTCCGGGTAGTACAGGTAATATTTTCCAGTATCCTAACTGGGTGCGGGCCGCAAATGAGTTGGTTAACGAAACCAAGAACACTAACCTGCTGGCGAATGCCTATGTGCAATATCGGCCAATTACCGGGTTGACGTTACGGTCGACGATGAACGTCGAGTACCAAAACTCTAAATTCTTCTTCTTTAACCCATCGACGGCTACGAGTGCCATCAACGTACCGATTCCGACAACGGCCGTTTCTATTCGGCAGGGACTGGAAAACACATCCTGGCTGAACGAAAACCTGGCAACGTATACCCGTAGCTTTAATGACCATAACTTTGAGTTGCTGGCTGGTTTCACCAATCAGTGGTATCGGCAGGAGTTCAACCGCATTCAGGCTGATACCTATGCCGATGACCGGCTGCCTACCATTCAGGGAGCGCTCAACATTAACCGGGGTGGTACAAACAACGGGATCAACCAATGGGCATTGACCTCTTATCTGTCTCGTTTAACGTACAACTACAAAGGGAAATACCTGTTTACCGCAGCTGTACGGACAGATGGTTCATCCCGATTTGGGGCCAACAACCAGTTTGGTACGTTCCCATCGGCTTCGGTGGGCTGGGTACTTTCGGACGAAAACTTCATGAAAACAGTTATGCCGGTTTCGTTTGCTAAAATACGGGCCAGCTACGGCGTAATTGGGAATAACAACATTGGTAACTACACCTCGTATGCGCTGGTCAACAACACCACAAACGCCGTATTTGGTAGCACGGTGGCTACGGGAGCTGTCGTAACGTCGCTGGCTAACCCAAATTTAGGTTGGGAAACGACCAAGCAGTTTGATATAGGTCTTGATCTGGGTTTGTTAAATGACCGTATCCAGTTTATCTATGATTTCTACACGAAGCGGACGACAAATCTGCTTTACGCGGTACAAATTCCGCAGGAGTCGGGCTTCACAAACTTTAACGATAACATTGGTGAGATTAAGTTCTGGGGCCATGAGTTCTCGCTGACAACCAAGAACACGACGGGCCGACTCAAGTGGAATACCAACGCGAACATCTCGTTCAACCGCAACCTGGTTGTGGCCCTGGCTCCGGGTATTGACCGGGTGTATGGTTCGTTCCACATCACGCAGGTTGGCAAGCCCTTTGGCCAGTTTTATGGTTTGATCAAAGAAGGGTATTACCAAAACGCTGAAGAACTCAGAACTTCGCCGATTATTCCGGGCCGTTCCGCCATTGGTACCATCAAAATGAAAGATGTGAACGGCGATGGTGTGATCACCTACGGTGGTGATGCCGATGACCGTACCATAATTGGTAACCCCTTTCCGAAATTCACCTACGGTATCACAAACGACCTGAAGTACGGCAACTTCGACTTCTCGGTTACGGGTTCGGGCTCCTATGGCAATCAGTTGTGGGTTCGCCACTTGTACAGCACCGCCAACCTGGACGCCGTGTTTAACATGGTTGAGGGCGTAAAAGATCGTTTCCGCGTTCAAAACGTCGTAACGAATGGTGTTGGCGTTGCCACTAAAGTAATAACTCCGGGAGCTGGCCAGTTTGGTGCAACTAACAACGGGGGGAACTTCACGGGTATTGAGCGCGACTGGAATAGTACGCAATTCCTGGCTGATGCGTCGTTTTTCACCATCAAAAACATAACCCTGGGTTACAATATAGGCGCTGTGAATAAGCTCTTCAAGTCGGCACGGATTTACGCATCGGCCCAGCAGGTTTACATATTCACGAAGTACTGGGGTGGTCCAAACCCGGAAACCAGCGGCAACGGATCCGGCGATGGTGATGGCGGTAACCTGAGCCAGGGCGTCGACTTCTCGAACTATCCGGTTCCACGTACTTACACACTTGGCGTTAACCTGAACTTTTAATTCATCGTCATAGAATCGTTAGTGGTTGTCAACTATCGTCCGACAATCCAGGAACTATCAAATGACCTATAAACTCATTTCGAACTATATGACACGTAAATTCATAGCGACCGGGCTTTTAGCAATTGCTTTAACCGGTTGCAGCAAAGATTTCCTGACTGTAACGCCTGAAACAGCGTTGAGCTCGGCAACATTTTTCAAGACTGAAGCCGACTTTCAGCAGGCTGTTAATGGCGCTTATGTTCCTCTTCGGCAGATGTTTAACGAGCGGGCCTGGGTGTTGGAGGAGATGCACTCCGACAATACGTATTATGCCCGTAACACGCTCTACGGAGCGGTTGACCCAACCGAAAACGTAGCTGATTTTGCTGTTCCAACGGCCAACGGAGTTACCGCCAATGATAACGTACTGGTACAGTACCGGTTAAATTACGTGATCATTGCCCGGGCCAATCAGATCTTGTCGCTTATCGACGGCAATGGCGTAACGTTCAGTTCAGAGGCCTTAAAGAACAATCTGAAAGGACAGGCCCTGTTCCTGAGAGCTTTCGCCTACTTTGATCTGGTACGCCTGTTTGGTAAAGTGCCACTGCATCTGGTGCCGGTTGCCGGCCGGGAAGATGCCGCTTTACCGCTGGCCACAACGGATGCTATCTACGCACAGATAGAAAAGGATGCTTTAGCGGCCAGCACGGCCTTACCGAATAAAACTGCTCAGCCAGATGGGCGGGCTACGTCGGGAGCGGCTAAAGTTCTGCTGGCGAATCTCTACATCACGCAGAAGAAATGGGCGCAGGCCGAAACGCTCCTGAAATCAGTAGTCGCTAATGACGGCTATGTTTTGATGCCTGATTATAACGATGCTTTTTCGTATACCAGCACGAATAAGAATAATAAAGAGTCTGTATTCGAAATTCAGTACATGGAAGGTTCGGCCGGGTATAATGGTAACCAGATTTACCGCTTTATACCCTCGCCCATAACAGCAGCTGAGATTCTTCCGCTTACGGGCACATCGAATGCTCAGCCTACGTCTCAGGAGAGTAATAACATTCCGACACCAGATCTGATTGCTGCCTATGAGCCAGGTGATAAGCGGAAAGATATTTCGATCGGGTACGTTACGTTGAGTGGTAGCCTACGCGCCGACAAAACATACCCCTACATCAAAAAATATGCCCGTCCTCATTCGCAGCATAACAATACCGGTCAGAACTGGCCCGTCTATCGCTACGCCGAAGTGCTGTTATTTTTGGCAGAATCGCTAAACGAGCAGGGCAAAACGGGCGAGGCCGCTCCCTACATCAACCAGGTACGTGCCCGTGCGGGTTTGGCGGCTACGACGGCATCGTCCCAGACGGATATGCGGGAGGCAATCTTTAAAGAACGGCGTGTTGAACTGGCTTTTGAAAACAAACGCTGGTTCGATCTGACCCGTACGGGCCGAGTGAAAGAGATTATTGGCGCCTACGGAGCGAAGGTAAAGGCTAATCCGGCAGCGTACTATTTCCCGGCCGGAGCAGTTCCACCACCGAATGCATTCACGGTTCTGGATGATTACTACGGCCTGCCTGCGGTTGAAGCGGCTTTGACTCCGAATTTCTAACAATAGACTGGTCAGCTGGCTTCTTAACCCGCTGGCTGACCAGATACCTTCTTGCTTTGAATACCAAGGTTGGTGATTCTGATTACCTAGAAGCAGAATCGGTTTCGGCTCTGCTTCTTTTCTTTCTGTCTGCCTGGTAAAGGCGGTATATCACCATAAACCGATGCTTTATAAATAGTACCAGGTTGGTTGTTCATACCACCTAAAAAGCTGAATAGTAAGCCTGCAAAGGTATTGATGTCAACTTACTCAATAGAAATATGTTCTTCACGTACAAATCATCCAGGTTACTGCTATTTGTTTCGGCCATTGCGCTGGTCGGAACATCTTGGGTTAACATGAGCGGAGTAACGTCCGATGCAACCAAAGCAGACAACCCCAGACTCGACAAGCTGAAGCTACAGCCCGGTTTTAAAGCCGAGCATTTGTATAGCCCCTCCGACAACAAGCAAGGTTCGTGGGTGGCTATGACCTTCGACGATAAAGGCCGGATGATCACATCCGATCAATATGGTTTTTTGTACCGGCTCGAAATTCCACCCGTTGGTTCGGGCAATCAGCAACCTAAGGTTGAGAAGCTGAAAGTGGGTATTGTTCAGCCCGGCGACACAACGGTAGGCATGGGTTATGCACAGGGCTTGCTGTATGCCTTCAACAGCCTCTATGTGATGGTGAATAACCGGGTAAACAAAAATTTCAACAAACCGACGGGGTTATATCGCCTTCAGGACACCAACGGCGACGATCAATTTGAGACAATTACCCTGCTGAAAGAGCTGAAAGGGCAGGAGGGTGAACATGGCCCGCATAGCATGAAACTCTCTCCGGATGGTAAGTCTATCTACCTTGTTGCCGGTAACCACGTTGATGTGCCGCAAATGGATGCTTATCGGTTGCCATCGAACTGGAAAGAGGATAATCTGTTTCCGCAAATAAAAGACCCACGTGGGCATGCCAACGACCGTATGGCGCCTGGTGGCTGGGTAGCCAATATTGATCCCGAAGGAAAGCGATGGGAATTGATAGGGGCCGGTTTCCGAAATACATTTGATATTGCCTTCAACGAAGCCGGTGATATGTTTGGCTATGACTCCGATATGGAGTGGGACTTTGGTCTGCCCTGGTATCGCCCAACCCGGATTTGCCATATTACCAGTGGAGCTGAATTTGGCTGGCGTACCGGAAATGGCAAGTGGCTTCCCGGAAATCCGGACAATCTGCCGCCTGTTCTGAATATTGGCCAAGGATCGCCAACGAACCTGATGTATGGCGATAAGGCACGTTTCCCCGAGCGGTACCGCCAGTCGTTATTTGCTTTTGACTGGAGCTTTGGTATTATCTACTCGATTCACCTCAAGCCTAAAGGTGCCACCTACGAAGGGGAGCGGGAAGAGTTTATTTCAGGATCGCCCCTGCCACTGACCGATGGTATGTTTGGTCCTGATGGCGCTATGTATTTTCTGACGGGTGGCCGCCGGCTGGAGTCGGACTTATACCGGGTTACGTATACCGGTACCGAGTCGGTAACGCCGGTTGCCAAAGCACCTGTTATCACCAAAGAACATCAGATAAGAACCCAGATGGAGCAGTACCATCATGGGGCAAATCCAGCAGCTATTGCGGCTGCCTGGCCTAACCTGAATCACCCGGATCGCTTTGTTCGGTATGCCGCCCGGATTGCCGTTGAACATCAGCCCGTTGCCCAATGGCAGGAGCGCGTATTTACCGAAACTGATCCGCAACGTTTAACGCAGGCAGCTGTAGCGCTGGCCCGTCAGGGAGATGCTACCCAAAAGAGTAAGCTGTATAACGCATTGGTTAAAATTAACTATAACCAATTGTCGGAGTCACAGCAATTTGATCTGAGCCGTGCTTTTGAATTGACTATGTTGCGGATGGGTATGCCGGAAGGAGCCGACCGCGATAAAGTGATTGCTTACCTGAATCCGCACTATCCGGCCAAGACCGCTCTGATGAACCGCGGACTCAGTCGTGTTCTGATTTCGCTCGAAGCACCGGGTGTGGTTAATAAAACACTGGCGCTGATGGATGTAAAAGACGAGCCAGGTAGCAAAGATCTGGGTCTCGAAACGGCCACCGCTTCGTCTGATCTTATCCTGCGCAATCCACAGTATGGACTGGATATCGCGAAGATGCTGGAAAAAGTGCCGCCCTTACAGCAAACGTTCTATGCTGTCATGTTAAGTCGGGCCGATGCAGGCTGGACACCAGAACTGCGGAACAAATATTTTACCTGGTTTGGCAATGCATTCAAATATCAGGGTGGCCGCAGCTATGTAGGATTCATTGACAGGGCTCGTAAACTGGCCTTAAATCATGTGCCGAAAGAAGAGTTCGAGAAGTTTAATAAACTGTCGGGTGCTGATCTGCTGACGGCAAATGGCAACGACTTCGTCACAGACTACGCGCCAAAAGGTCCGGGTCGGCGTTGGGAGCTGGATAAGGCGGTAGCGGTTATTGACAGTGGATTGGCCGGTCGCAGCTTTGATACAGGCAAGAAAATATACTCCGCCATTCTATGTAGCCGCTGCCACTCGATGGGTGGGCAAGGTGGAGATATCGGTCCCGACCTGACCCAGCTTGGTACCCGTTTCTCGAACAAGGATATTCTGGAGGCTATCATTCACCCGGATAAAGCCATTTCCGATCAGTATGTATCCAGCATTTTCACGCTCAAAAACGGGCAGTCTGTACTGGGGCGTCTGGTTAATGAAGACAAGACAAGCTACTCGATTTCGCAAAATCCCTTCGCACCCGACGAACTTCGGAAGGTGGCCAAGAAAGATGTGGTTTCGAAGAAAAATTCGACTGTTTCCATCATGCTGCCAGGGCTTATTAATAGCCTCAATTCAAGCGAACTCAAAGATCTGGTCGCTTACCTGAAATCAGGCGGTAATCAGGATAACGAGGTGTACAAAGCAGCAGCCGGAACAAAAGGTAAATAAGTATAAAGCGTCGTGATCGTCGGATTTCCATCAGACAGTCACGACGCTTTACAAATTCTAACGATTCGATTGAGATGATCAAATACGTAAAGCTCAACTTTATCCAGCTTGGTTTGGCGATGGCCATCATTGCGGTGGGCAGCATCAATACATCCTGTGTGGCACAGAAAAAGAAGAATGGCTTCGTTAAAATATTTGATGGAAAGTCGCTCAAAGGCTGGGATGGCGACCCAACCTATTGGCGTGTAGAGAATGGGAATCTGGTTGGAGAGATTACCCCGGCAACATTGCTCAAAACCAACAACTTCATCATCTGGCGCGGTGGCGAACCCGGCGATTTTGAGTTCACTGGTGAGTTCAACATTACCGAAGCAGGAAACTCCGGCATTAACTACCGTAGTGAACAACTGACCGACGTACCCTTTGCCTTACGGGGCTATCAGGCAGATATCGATGGACAAAATCGGTATACGGGTCAGAATTACGAGGAACGGAAACGGACAACACTCGCCTACCGTGGACAAAAAACAACCATACCCCCCTATACCGGCGAGGCAACACCAGAGGCCGTACGGGCCAATGTAAAGCGAAATGCCTGGGGTGGATTGACCGTGACCGGATCGCTGGGTAGCTCCGATTCGCTTAAGACGTTTATTAAAAGTGAGGATTGGAATACCTTTCGGCTTGTCATAAAAGGCAACCGGCTGCAGCATTATATCAACGATATCCTGATGAGCGATGTCACGGACGAAGATACCGTTAACGGCAAAGCAAAAGGTCTACTGGGCGTTCAGGTACACGTTGGCCCGCCCATGAAGGTTCAATATCGGAATTTGATGCTGAAGCAATTGTAAGATTCTTTAATGGATAATGTTAAATGAGTAAAGGATAACGTGTCCAATGGGATAGATTCCGTTTCATTATTCATTTTACATCATCCATTCTACATTATTCATTTACTACTACCTTGACTCAACAATCCTGGACAGACAAAGTATCCAACCCAGCCCAAATCGGCGGTATCGAAACATCCATTCTCGACAATGGAACCGGCCGGGGTACCCGTATTGCGTGGATAAACACTGGCACCGGCTTACGCTATAAAGTCGTCATTGACCGGGCAATGGATATTGCCGATGCTTTCTTCAATCAGCACAGCTTAGCCTGGCTTAGCCACACGGGTATAACGCCCCCCCAGCCATTTTCCGATAAAGGGGCAGACTGGCTCCGCACGTTTGGCGGTGGTTTGCTCACTACCTGCGGCCTTTCGCACGTTGGAGGCCCCGAACAGGATGCTTTTGGTGAGCGTGGCCTCCATGGACAAATAAGCAACAGCCCCGCCGAAATTGAGTCCATTATCCAGCCCGATCCGCTTAGGGGGCAATTAGAGATGAGTATTACCGGTCGAATCAGGGAAACGAAAATCTTTGGTCCCAGTCTGGAGTTGCGCCGGACTATTTCCGGAACGCTCGGGCAGCCTTTCATCCGAATCCATGACGAAGTCATCAACCGGGCCAATACACCGGCTCCACACATGCTGCTTTACCATTTTAATTTCGGATGGCCATTGGTCGATGAAGGAACCGATATAATTTGGAAAGGCAACTGGCAGGCGCGGGAAGGCGGAATCAATGCGGATATCTTCCACGAAGGCAACGACTTTCGCAAATGCCCGGCCCCTTTGGAGACACATAGCGGTACTGGCGAAGCGGTAGCTTCCATTGACAGTACGCCCGATGGCTCCGGACAATGTATCGCCGGTTTGCACAACGCTCAACTGGGCATGGCCGTAGCCTTACGGTTTAAGAAGGAGCAGTTGCCTTGGCTCATTAATTGGCAACACTGGGGAAAAGGTGAGTATGTCACAGGGCTGGAGCCCACTACCAATCCACTTATTGGGCAGGCGAAAGCGCGTGAACAAAACGAACTCATTTTCCTGAAACCGGGAGAAACGCGCTATTACGACCTTGAATTAGAAATTTTACATGAGAAAGTAACAATTGATGACTTTCTTGCCAAACAACTCTAGCTGACTATTAATACACCCTACATGGAAACGACGTCATCACTTAGTGTCATTGAAAAAGCATTAGAACAAGGGAAAGGCGTTTTGCGCCTGACCCCAACCTGGGTACCCAGATCATTCTGCGTTCCGGGCCGTCGAATTAAATTGCACCCGGACGACTATTATGTACTCGGTGGTGAGCGGGGCGGTATCGATGAGCGCTGGTTCTCGTCGACCACACCGGCCAAAAATGGCCCACTGACGGGCGAAAATGAAGGCTTAAGTCATGTTGTCTTTAACGACAACGGACAGGAGGTACAATTCCTGCTGAAAGATGCCGTGAGTGAACTGAAAGGCGAACTCATTGGCGATCGGTTATGGAATGAGTACGGTGCCTGGCCAATGTACTCCAAGTTCTTTGACAACATGGGTCCGCTGCCGCATCACCTCCACCACAATGATGAGCAGGCCGCTCTGATTGGTCAGTTGGGTAAGCCCGAAGCCTATTATTTCCCCCCGCAGGTCAACAACCATGGTGGCGATTTCCCCTACACCTTCTTTGGTATCGCGCCGGGAACATCGAAAGAACAGATAAAAGAGTGCCTGCAAAACTTTACCAAAGGCGATAACAAGATTACCAATTACTCCTCGGCCTACCGGCTGGAGCCGGGAACGGGTTGGGATGTGCCACCGGGATTGCTTCATGCGCCCGGCAGCATGTGTACCTACGAGCCGCAGAAAGCGTCGGACGTGTTCGCCATGTACCAGTCGCTTGTGAACGAGGCAATTATTCCGGAAGAACTACTTTGGAATGGTACCCCAAAAGACCGCATCGGCGACTACGACCAGTTGATGGAAGCCATCGACTGGGATTTGAATGTCGACCCACAAATGATGGCGAATCGATTCATGAAGCCGCTGCCCGTTCGGGATGTCGAGGAAATGAAGGCGCAAGGGTACAGTGAAGTGTGGGTTTGTTACAAATCCGACGCCTTTAGCGCCAAGGAACTTACTGTGCTGCCTGGCCAGACGGTCACGATAAAAGACAGTGCCGCTTACGGACTGATCATGATGCAGGGGCATGGTAAACTGAACGATTGGGACATCGAAACACCAACCATGATCCGGTATGGCCAACTGACGAACGATGAATTCTTCGTGAGCGAAAAAGCCGCTATGGAAGGCGTAACCATCATTAATGCCTCGTCGACCGATCCGATTGTCATGCTCAAGCACTTCGGTCCGGCAAATCCTGATTTAGTATTATAATGTATTATGTCTCAGTTGTAAAATAGTATGACACAGAGATTCTCAGAGAATAAAAAAATATACACAAAGATTCTTTTTATTTACTAAATAGGTCTCAGTGCATCGCCTTTTATCTCCGTGTATTACTGTGCAATAACTTTTTTTAAAAACCATGAACGAGAATAACTATCCTAAACTCCACAATGCCATGTGGCCGGGTGTCGTCGGAAAAGGCCCGGATTCAGAACCCGTCATTGGCTTCGATACGATGCTGGAACTGACAGCTGCGGCAGACGTTGATGGCGTGAAATTCGATGGCGTCGATCTGGCGCTGTTCGAGCACATTGACGTTAATATCTCAGATGACGAAATCAAAAAACTGGCTGATAAAGTCGGTGGCTACAACCTGAAAATCGGCTCTTTGGTGGCACCTATCTGGGGCGGACCGGCTATGGGAAGCAAGGAAGATCGGGCCAACTTTGTCGAGATGGTACGCAAATCCTGCCATATCGGTCAAAAACTGACCGAACTCGGTATTCGTCCAAGTGGCGTGGTTCGGATCGACTCGGCCAGCTCTCCCCACGACTGGGATGCTGATCCGGCCGGGAACTCTAAATTAATTGCCCAGACGTTCCGCGAAGCCTGCGACGTGGCCGCTGATTTTGGTGAGAAGCTGGCCGCCGAGGGTGAAATTTGCTGGGGCGGTATGCATAGCTGGAAAACCATGCTCGAAACACTGGAAGCTGTCGATCGGCCAAATATGGGTTTTCAGGCCGACATGGCACATACGCTGCTGTACACTATGGGCTACAACCGCGAACAGGACCGTATCTTGCCGCCCGACTTTGACTGGAGCGACCGGGCTGCCCTGGATGAAGCGCTTAAAACATTAACCAAAGCATTACGCCCCTGGACGATCGACTTTCACGTTGCTCAAAACGATGGGACCGTCTTTGGATCAGGCTCGCATGATAAGACCGGTCGCCACTGCCAGGCGCTGGACCCCAATGGAAAACTGGACGTCGTTCATGATGCGGGCTACTGGCTGCGCGATGAAAATGGGGTGCTTACCAAAGCTTTTAAACACATCTGCTGGGATGGCTGCATGTTCCCCAACGCCGTCATGACCAATCAGCAGACCTGGAATGACATTCTGGCTACAATGATCAACGTACGTAAACAGCACGGCTGGTACGAGTAGAGACGCAAGGGATTGCGTCTCTTTGTTGGCAATTGTAGAATAAGACGCAACCCCTTGCGTCTCTACATAAATAACCACCTAAAATATGACACCCAAGAAAGAGATACGAATTGGATTAATTGGTACCGGCTTAATGGGCCGTACACACTCAAATGGTTATAAACGCATTGGCGACTTCTTTCCCGAACTGGAATACCGCCCGGTACTGAAAGTGGTTTGTTCGCGGAATGCCGAAAACGTACAGAAATTCGCCGATCAGTGGGGGTACGAATCAATAGAAACCGATTGGCGGGCTGTGATCGCTCGGGATGATGTTGATGCCATTGACATCTGTACGCCAAACGATTCACACGCTGAAATTGCCATTGCTGCCGCCGAAGCGGGTAAAATGATCCTATGCGAAAAACCCCTTGCCCGCACTGTGGCCGAAGCCCAAAAGATGGTCGACGCTGTGGAGAAGGCAGGTGTTAAGAATACCGTTTGGTATAACTACCGTCGGGTTCCCGCTGTTACCCTGGCCAAGCAGATCGTTGATTCGGGGAAACTCGGCAAGATCTTCCACTACCGGGCTAACTTCTTACAGGACTGGACTATCAGTGCTGATCTGCCGCAAGGTGGCGCAGCGCTCTGGCGGCTTGATTCGGACGCGGCAGGATCTGGTGTAACAGGTGACTTGCTTGCGCACTGTATCGACACCGCCATGTGGATCAATGGCGCCATTACCGACGTATCGGCCGTTACGGAAACATTCATTAAAGAGCGCGTTCACCAGTTGACAGGGCAGGTACAGAAAGTGGGTATCGACGATGCCTGTATCTTTCACTGCCACTTCGAAAATGGCTCGCTTGGCCTGTTTGAAGCGACCCGCTACGCTCGTGGACATAAGGCACTGTACACGCTTGAAATTAATGGTGAACATGCATCTATTCGATGGGATCTGCATGATATGAACCGCCTGGAGTATTTTGATCATGCTGATGATTCGGTTGTTCGGGGCTGGCGTTCCATTCTGGTAACAGATAGCGATCAACCTTACATGAAACGGTGGTGGATTCCCGGCACCATCATTGGCTACGAACATACGTTTGTACACCAGGCGGCTGATTTCTTTAAAAGCCTGGAAACGGATGAGCCCTGCGCACCAACGTTTCAGGATGCAATGGAAACCCAGAAAGTATGCGAAGCCGTTATAGAATCGGCAACATCAAGAAGCTGGAAAGAAACGGGAGCTAAAAATATATAGTACTCGTTGACGCCAACTATAGAAGTGGACACCTCAGGTGTCCACTTTTTTTATAACTGTCATCCATCAAAACTATAAGGATAACCCAATTTACTTTTGCATCTTGATGAGAAATCAGTATAAACACAGGTATAAATATGAAATAATTATCAATGGTTTGGCATACAAGATGGAAGTCTGTAATGAAAAGTTCCTAATTTGTGCCTGATTACGTCGACAATCTACCCTATAGTCTAATGATTCAAAAAATTCTCCTTTCGTTTATGCTTGCCCTGTCGCTGGGTGTTTTAGCGGTTCAGGCGCAGACAATTCCTACCCCTAAAGAGCACTTTGGCTTCAACATTGGTGATGACTATCACTTGGCCACCTACACGCAAACCGAAGCTTATTTTAAGAAGCTTGCAGCATCCGATCGGACCAAATTGACTGATATTGGTCTGACGGAAGAAGGTCGTCATCAGTTTATGATGATCGTTTCTTCGCCCGAAAATCTGAAGAAGCTCGATACCTACAAAAGTATTTCGCAACGGCTCGCCCGTGCTGAAGGCATCAGTGAAGAACAGGCTCGTGCGCTTTCAGCCGAAGGTAAAGCCATTGTCTGGATTGATGGCGGGTTGCATGCTACCGAAACGGTTGGTACGCACCAGCTTATTGAAACAGCCTATCAACTGGTGAGTCGTAAAGACCCCGAAACGCTCAAGATTCTTGACAATGTTGTCATCCTGATGACCCACGCCAATCCGGATGGGCAGGAGATCGTATCAAACTGGTACATGCGCAATCCAACTCCCGAAAAGCGGTCGCTGGACAACTTACCGCGTTTGTATCAGAAATACGTTGGCCACGATAACAATCGCGATTTCTTCATCATGAACATGAAAGAGTCGCAGAATATCGGTCGCCAGTTATTTGTCGAGTGGATGCCGCAAATCATGTACAACCACCACCAGCGCGGGCCTGCTGGCTCGGTATTGGCCGGACCTCCGTATCGTGACCCTTTTAACTATGTATTTGATCCGCTCATGATTACCGGCATCGACGCATTGGGTGCGGCCATGATCAACCGGCTGAACGCCGAGAACAAGCCGGGTTTTACTCGATTAGGCGGTTCTGTTTTCTCGACCTGGTACAATGGAGGCCTTCGCACGACTACGCACTTTCACAACATGATTGGCTTACTTACCGAAATTATCGGTAATCCAACGCCCGAAGATGTCCCGCTCGTACCAAACCGTTTGATTCCGAATGGAAATACGCCGTTCCCGGTTACACCGCAGAAATGGCATTTTAAACAATCGATTGATTATTCCGTTTCGCTGAATTACGCGACGCTGAATTATGCCGCCCGTCATGCCGACGAGTTATTGTACAACATCTACCGGATGGGGAAAAACTCCATTGAACGCGGAAGTAAAGATTACTGGACTTTATCACCCAAGCGGATTGATGCCATTACGCAGGCCTACCAGGCCGACCAGAAGAAAAGTTCGGCAGGGTCTACGGCAGGTCCGGATCAGTACGGCCTGTTGCCCCGTGGTGGCGGTATGCCTGTTAAATACTTCGACACGATCATGAAGGCCCCTGTACTGCGTGACCCGCGCGGATTTATCATCACGGCCAATCAGCCCGATTTTCCGACGGCGGTTAAGTTTGTCAATGCACTCATAAAAACGGGTATTCAAATTCAGGTGGCTACCGCCGATTTCTCCGTGGCGGGTAAAAAGTACCCGGCGGGTTCATACATTGTCAAGACCGACCAGGCGTTCCGGCCGCACGTAATTGACATGTTTGAACCACAGGATCACCCCAACGATTTTCAATACCCAGGTGGCCCTCCGGTACGTCCTTACGATGCCGCTGGCTGGACACTGGCTTTCCAGATGGGCGTTCAGTTTGATCGGGTGCTGGATGGATTTGACGGACCATTTAAAAGACTGCCTTATGGCGAACTTCAGTCACCTAAAGGACATGTGTCTGGTTCTGCTGTAGCGGGCTACGTGCTTGGCGCGCGGGCTAACAGCTCATTCATTGCGGTTAATGACCTGCTTAAATCAGGGATAGACGTGTATCGGTTACCAAATGGAACCGGTGATAAATCGGGCATTGACGCCGGTTCGTTTTTTGTTCCGGCATCGGCTAAAGCGAAGTCATTGCTGGATAAATCCGTTAATGATCTCGGAATCGATGTAACAGGCCTGGCTAAAAAGCCAACTGCGTCAATGATTAAAGTCGCGCCAATGCGTATTGCTTTGTGGGATACTTACGGAGGGTCAATGCCTTCCGGTTGGGTACGTTGGTTGATGGAGCAATACCATTTTCCGATGCAGTTGATCTATGCCCAGGATATTGATGCCGGCGATCTGAAAAAGAAATACGATGTGATCGTCTTCGTTACCCGCGCTATTCCCGGTCTTGGAAATGCCGCAGGTGCTCGGGGTGAGGGAGAGTTTACTACCAGAGAACCCAAAGCCGAAGAACTGCCGAGTGAGTATCGTCCGTGGCTGGGAAAAATCACGGCTGATAAGTCAATTCCACAGTTGAAGAAGTTTATGGAAGCCGGTGGCAACGTGATCACTATCGGCTCCAGTACGAACCTGGCTTATCACCTTGGTCTCCCCGTGAAAAATGCACTTGTCGAGATGACGGCCAGCGGACAGGAGCGGCCTCTTGCGGCTGAGAAATATTATATTCCGGGCAGCATTCTGCAAATCGATCTGGACTCGACCCAGCAGGCTACCTGGGGAATGCCCACAAAAACGGATGTGTATTTCGATGCCAGCCCGGTATTTAAGATAGCGCCGGATGCCATTGCCAAAGGTGAAGTAAAACCGCTGGCCTGGTTTTCAACAGCAAAGCCTTTGCGTAGTGGCTGGGCGTGGGGACAATCCTATTTGCAGGATGGCGTTGCTGCATTTATGGCACCTGTCGGGTCTGGTAAACTACTTGCCTTCGGGCCGGAAATTACCTTCCGCGCGCAAGCTCAGGGAACGTTTAAGTTGCTCTTCAACCAGCTTTATGCGCTGAAGTAAATTTTGATTTTTGTCATCCTGACGCCAGGAAGGGGCTTCGGTAAGCAAGAAAACCCAGACTCGACCGAAGCTCCTTCCTGGTAATAAGATAACAAAAACCGAACTTAGTTCTAGACGCACGAAAAAGCCTGACAGTAATGCTGTCAGGCTTTTTCGTGCGTCTAGGCTTTATGTTAATTTGAGTTATTCAGCTTATTCAGAAGCATTTTATTGAACATCTGCTCTGTATTATACAATTCTTTTAGCTGAGCCGGGCTAATTACTTTCAGAAAACGACTCATGTATTCCTGATCAAGATCGGCCAGTTTTTGTTTAGTAGCGTTAACTTCCCGCAACCCGTCGACTAGTTGATTATCATTCACGTTACTGCGTGACGGTTCATTGTTCAACTGCCTGATTCGCCGGTTTAATTCCTGCTTCCTCGCGTTGTATTCATTGTATACTGCCCAAAACTGGGGAGCCTGATCGGTGGTCAGGTTAAGGCGATTGGTAATCAATCCAATCTTTGCCGATTCAATTTTCTGGCGTCCGTTGAGATCGTTCTGTGCGTAAACGAGTTGAGTCGTCATCGTCAGGGCAATCATCCAGCCAATCCATGCGTGTTTCATCGCGGTAAAGTTAACCATGCTAAATAAATCAGGAGCCGATAGTCGGATTGTCTGACAAGTACTCGTCCTTAATATGCTGCTGAATGTCGGTAGGTAGTACGTTCAGGTACTGAATCGCCGTGGTGTCCGTTCCCAGTGATGAGTGAAGCTGCTGGGTATCGGCCAGTTCATCGGCATTGACACCCTGCTCATCAAGATAAGCACTAATAACCTCATTACTTACGCCGGCCAGTGCTTCATTGGGTAACGACTCCTGTCGCTGCGGAATTGTTTGCCAAACGAGCAGCGCAATCAAGCTGGCGCCTACCAGCGATGCTGCTGTGCGTTGCCAAGACCAGCTGATACTGAAGGCTGGTTTAGCTTTATGTTGAACACGCGCCTGTACCCGAGAGGGCAGCGTATCGAAATAGCCATCCGGTGCCGCAAACGGAAGTTGCCGCATCGGGTGTTCGGGTGGTAGTTCGTCGAGCCTAAAGTTTCTATCCTCGTTCATGGTAAGTGGTGTGTGTATCACACAATTCTTTCTCAGTTCAGGTATTGGACACTGCCCAACGGCGGTGGTTTAATCAACTGTATCCGTTTTCGTTATAAAATCCTCAATTTTTTTAACCGCCAGGTGATAGGATGCTTTTAGCGCTCCTACCGATGTTCCTGTGATCTCTGCAATCTCTTCGTACTTCATGTCGTCGAAGTACTTCATGTTGAAGACGAGCCGCTGTTTGTCCGGAAGTTTTAGGAGCGCCTTCTGAAGCTTCATTTGGACCTCTTCACCGCTCGGCTCACTGCCCGACGTAACATAGGCGGAGTTGCTTTCCAGTTTTTCCATCAACTCGCCTTCTACGTCGCCAATGGGTAAGAAAAACCGTCGGCGTTTTTTGTTCAGAAAGTTAAGGCATTCGTTGGTTGCAATGCGGTATACCCAAGTATATAACTGACTATCACCCCGAAACTGTTCCAGGCTGTTCCAGACTTTTATAAACGTTTCCTGCACTAAATCATCGGCATCGTCGTGGTCAATGACCATTTTGCGGATGTGCCAATAGATTTTCTGCTGATACTTGCGTACCAGCAGATTAAAGGCGTAGTTCCGGCTCGACGGGTCGCGGTATTTAGCGAGGATTTCTTCGTCAGTCATTCTTTGTTTAGTAGTTGGGAGTTAGTAGCGAGGAGTGAGAATAGCGTTTTACCTCCTCGCTCCTCGCTACTAACTCCCAACTACTTTATTTTCTGGCTATTGCTTTCTTCACCTGCTCAACAATTTTGTCGGCGGTGAGTCCATATTTTTGCATCAACTGGTCGGGGGTTGCGCTTTCTCCGAAGGTATCGTGGACACCAACATACTCAAGCGGGGCGGGGTAGTTACGGGCCAGAACCTGGGCTACGCTATCCCCTAATCCACCGTTAATCATGTGCTCTTCAGCTGATACCGCACAACCCGTTTTCTTGACCGAAGCCAAAATAGCCTCTTCATCTAACGGTTTAATCGTGTGAATGTTGATAATATCGGCTTCAATACCTTCTTCGGCCAGGATTTCCCCAGCTTTAATGGCTTCCCAAACGAGGTGGCCTGTGCAGAAGATAGAGACATCTTTACCTTCGTTAACGGTCCACGCTTTGCCAATCTCGAACTTCTGATCGGCTGGGGTAAATACCGGAATCACCGGCCGACCGAAGCGCAGATAAACTGGCCCAACATGTTCGGCAATGGCCAGCGTAGCGGCTTTGGTCTGGTTATAATCGCAGGGATTGATAACGGTCATGTTGGGCAGCATTTTCATCATGCCCAAATCTTCCAGAATCTGGTGCGTCGCGCCGTCTTCACCAAGCGTGAGGCCCGCGTGTGATGCGCATATTTTTACGTTCTTATTCGAATACGCCACCGACTGCCGAATCTGGTCATAAACCCGACCCGTAGCGAAGTTGGCGAAGGTAGTAGCAAAGGGGATATGGCCGCCAATGGTCAAGCCCGCCGACACACCAATCATGTTGGCTTCGGCAATCCCGCACTGAACGAACCGTTCTGGGTTTTCTTTGATGAACGTGTCCAGTTTCAGCGAACCGGCCAAATCGGCTGTTAGTGCAATAACGTTAGGGTTTGAGCGGCCTAATTCAGCAATCCCCGCGCCGAATCCCGAACGCGTATCTTTTTTCTCCGTGTATTCGTACTTTTTCATGTATTCGTTTGAGGTGGAGATGTACTTAGTACGTCTCTCGTCTGGATATGTATGGTGATGACCGGGATTTTCCTGGTCATTTACAGGTCATTAAAATAAGCGGGAGACGCAAGGGATTGCGTCCCTACAAGAATCGAGATCAATAATCAGTTACACCAGTAGACAAAGGCAGTCCGTTCAGAGCCTGCGTTAATTGATCCGCATTGGGAGCCGTACCGTGCCATTTGTAGTTACCCACCATGTACTCAACGCCAAAGCCCATCTCAGTATGCATCAGAATCATCGTTGGGACCTCAGGGTTCTCCTGCGCTTTCTTAAGGGTTCGAATAACATCTTCAATATCGTTCCCTTCCATCTCGTCGACAAACCAGCCGAACGCCCGGTATTTAGCCGCCAGATCGCGGTTGCTGTTTACGTTATCGGTAGTACCGTCAATCTGGGCGTGGTTAAGGTCGATGATGGCGGTCAGGTTGCCTAGTTTTTTGTTGGGGGCAAACTGAGCCGCTTCCCAAATCTGGCCTTCCTGCTGCTCGCCATCGCCCATCAGTACGTATACATGGCTAGTATCGCCATTGAGCTTTTTAGAGTAGGCAGCCCCGCTGGCTACCGATAAACCCTGGCCCAGTGAGCCTGAGGCAATGCGGACACCGGGCAGATGCTCGGCCGTAGTAGGGTGACCCTGCAACCGGCTGTCGAGCTTACGGAACGTAGCCAGTTCGCTAACCGGAAAATAACCCGCCCGTGCCAGCACTGAATAAAAAACTGGCGAAATGTGCCCGTTCGACAAAAAGAAAAGGTCTTCATCGCGACCGTCCATGTCAAAAACAGGCTTACCGTCGGCATCACGCTTCAGGTTCATTACATCAAAATATAGGGCAACCAAAAAATCAGTGCAGCCTAATGAGCCGCCGGGGTGGCCAGAGTTTACAGCTGCAACCATGCGGAGGATGTCGCGTCGGACGGCTACTGCCGTGCTTTTGAGTTGTTCGATTTCCATAGAGTAATGCGGGTGATTTCCCGTTTTTTAATCAAAAATGGCGGACGTTTGTCCGCGTTACTTTAAAATTTGATCTGCGTGGTTTTTGGTATCTATCTTATGAATAATATTCGTGATAATACCCTTCTCGTCAATTAAAAATGTCGTTCGGACTGTTCCCATGTATGTTCGGCCATACATGGATTTTTCTTTCCAAACGTCATAGGCTTCAGCCACTTTCGTGTCTGTATCGGCAACGAGTGTAAAAGGCAACTCGAACTTATTGATAAACTTCTGATGCGATTTTTGGTCATCAACACTTACTCCGATAATCTCGTAGCCAGCAGCTCGTAGATCGGCGTAATTGTCGCGCAGGCTGCACGCCTGAGCCGTACAGCCTGGGGTGTTATCTTTCGGGTAAAAGTACAGAACCACCCTCTTACCCCGGTAATCGGATAGTTTTACGGGCTGGCCGTTCTGGTCTGTGCTTGTAAATTCGGGGGCAAGATCGCCAATGGTTAAGCTCATGCTGGATTGCGAGATTTTTAAAACCGCTCAGGCGGCCCTGCTTAAGTGTACTGTTTATCGTTTCTTACGCCCTTTTTTCGGAGCCGCTTTTTTGCGAACTACAGGCCGCGGAACCGCAATCGTTGTGCTATCGGAGCCGATGTTGCCGGAGCGATCTTTTACCTGGACCAATACCTCGGCACCGTCCTCAAACGGTTCATCAGGGTCCAGTTTGTCCGACCACAGTAACGCACGTTTGTAATCGTATTGCATTAACACCCATTCTCCATTAACCAACGCTCTAAATTCCGCCACCCCTGACAGATCATCTCTGATTTTGGCCGTAATGCCCTTCGGTGTTGCCGATAGAATTTCGACCGTTGGGGGAGTCGCATCGGTCATCAGCTGAAACCGCCCCAGTGTACGGGTTTTAAATTCAATCCTGCCTTTTGTCCAGGTTCCTCCCAGAAAGCTTTCCCGACCATCACTCACCCAGTAGGCTTTGGTACGCATGGTATCAATGGCAATCGGGTAATTGGGTACGTATTGAACCGTCAGGTATTCATTGAGTGGAATTGTAGACTGGTTAATTTCTATACCCCCCCATGGCAATTGACGTATGGCCAGGTGTAAAGTATCGAATAATGTATTTGACTTAAACTCAAGTCGGGTGTTCCCATCGGTTATCACCTCCGAACGACCCGGTATAATACGTCTTCTGAAATTTGTTCGAATCACACCTCTGCCAAACTGAACGGAGTCAGGCAGATTATAGCGCAAATCTATAAGATAAACGGCTTGGTTGTTGCGAACATAACTAACTGGCTGCTCCGTTACGGTACGACCTGTAATAAGTTTAGCTACCGGTGCACTAGAGAGGGTAGTGTTTTTCAGCGTTATTTTAAGTACGTTTTCATCGGTTGTAACGGTAGCGGCTGTTTCTCCTCCTGTTGATTCTGACGAGTAACTCGCCGGTTGAACAGCGATAGAGTCCAGTCTGGGAGGGTTTGGCGGCACTTCAGGTAGTAGGGTAAACGTCAGTTTTGCCGAGTGGTCGTACGCGTCGTATAGAATTAGGGTTACTTCATGAGGTTGCCCATCCAGTAAAGGCAATCGTCCCCGGTAGGCTGCGTTGCTTTGCAGTTTGTACAGGTTCAGACTGTTGCCGTCGGCAATATACCCCCGGTGGTATCGTTGCCCGGTGGTTTGTTCTACTTCGTAGTTTTCGTGGATGTTCATGAACCGCGTTTGCTCATTCGGGAAACTGTTCATGTTATACGCAAACACTTCGCGTCCATCGAGCCGTATTTCCAGGCAACTAATGCCATTACGATAGGGAGAACCACTGGTTTTATCGTAAGCCAGCACTTCCATACCGATCAATCCGGAGGCTGTTATCGGCTTGGAAATGGTGTAGGAACCGTCAGACAGGCGGGTAGGAACGAAACTAACCCGTTGATATTCGCCGTTTATGCGCGAACTGGCCGTCATGGTTTTCAGCGCTACCCGCTCAAAATACGGTGGTACATTGTCCTGAATCTCAGAAAAATCGTATAGAAGGGGATTAATAAGATTATCCCTGGCGTCGCGAATCTCGAAGTGAAGGTGTGGCCCGCCCGAGCCACCTGTATTGCCCGACGCGGCAATGACATCTCCCTTTTTAACCGGAAACTGGCCGGGTTGAAACCGCAGGTCTATTTCGAAGGTTTTTTTCTGGTATTGCTGTTCCCGAAGGTAGCTGCCCAGTGTATCTTTTAGGGTTTTTAGATGTCCATAAACAGTGGTTAAGCCATTGGGATGTTTGATGAAAACGACGTTTCCGTAGCCACCCGTAAAAACGGCAATGCGCGATACGTACCCATCGGCGGCTGCATGGACATCCAGGCCCTCCCGCCCGCCGGTGCGTATATCCAGGCCGGCATGGAAGTGGTTGGGGCGTAAGTCTCCCATGCCGCCCGATAAAGAATTAGCACCACCCGGCTGAATAGGGAAAAGAAAATAACCAGCCTCAATCGTACCCGGTTGAAGGTAGCCTGTCTGATTTACTGGCGTTGGTTTCGGGCTTGTCTGTCCAAGGCTTATACCGGAACATAACAGGCTGGCTATAGCCAACGGATAAATTAATAATTGTTTCAAAAGCTAGATAATTGAAAATGTAGGTGCTATGTCAGGCCTGTTTGCAAGATGACCGCTTCATAACACTCATTTTACGTCAAATGTCAGCATTGGCTTGTCTTCGATAAAAGCTGTCAACTGGTCGCCAACCTTTACGGGGCCAACACCTTTGGGTGTTCCGGTAAATAATATATCGCCCTGTTGTAACAGGAAGTACCTGGATACGAAGGAAATAAGGTAATCGATGTTGAACAGCATCAGGCTGGTATTGCCCTGCTGCCGGGTCTCTCCGTTGACATCCAGACGAAAGTTCAGGTTCTGTAAGTTTGGAAAATCAGTTTTAGGGACAAAGCCGGAAATAGGAGCGGAACCATTGAAACCCTTTGCTAGCTCCCAGGGCAGGCCTTTCGCCTTCAGCTTACTTTGTAGATCTCGAGCCGTAAAATCTACCCCAATACCAATTTCGTCGTAATATTTATGGGCAAACTTCTGGTCTATATTCTTACCTACCCGATTGATTTTCACCAGTATTTCAACTTCGTAGTGAACATCATTGGAAAAGTCCGGATAAAAGAAGGGCTCGTGTTTTAAGGGAATAGCCGTTTCAGGCTTCATGAAAATGACGGGATCTTCGGGCTGTTCGTTGTTGAGTTCCTTGATGTGTTCAGCGTAATTACGGCCAACGCAAATAATTTTCATAGAAGTAAGGCGGGCGGCAACCCGAATTTGTGATCAACTTATGACCATCCAAGGTGCGGATCGTCTATACTATAATGGTGGATTAATCTACCTCCATTAAACTTATATAAATGCCACAAATCTAAGGACTAAAGAGGGGTAATCGCACGGGTTACGAAAATTTTGAACAATTCAGGTACTTTGATCGTCATATAACGTCAGAATACTCTACCAAACAATACACAAACAAATGAGAAAAATCATAATTGTCATGTTGTCACTCGCTTTTGCAGTAACAGCCTGCGAGAAAGTGCCCTTAACAGGACGAAAGCAACTGATTCTAGTACCTAATAATGATATGCTTTCTATGAGTTTTACTCAGTACAAAGCATTTTTAGACACGAGTCGGGTTGTGCCGACGTCTAGCGGAGATGCAGAAATGGTCAATCGGGTTGGCAATCGAATTCGTCAGGCCGTTGAAAGCTATATGAACAGTAATGGGTATGCCAAACGGCTCGAAGGTTTTCAGTGGGAGTACCACCTGGTGCAGAGTAACCAGGTCAATGCCTGGTGTATGCCCGGCGGTAAAATTGTTGTTTACTCCGGTATTTTACCATATACCAAAAACGAAGCCGGCTTGGCGACAGTGTTGGGCCATGAAGTGTCGCACGCTATTGCCGAACATGGTAACGAACGCATGAGCGAGGGGCTGGTGGCTAATGGCCTTTTACAGGCTGGTCAGGTCGCAACCGGTATCGGTACGTCTGGAAAGAGTGCGCAAACGCAGGCTATTTTTCAACAGGCGTTTGGTGTCGTCGGGCCGTTGGCTTACCAATATGGCGTCGGTTTGCCCCACAGCCGCAAACAGGAATCGGAAGCCGACCATCTGGGGCTGATATTTATGTCGATGGCGGGTTATGATCCGAACGAAGCCATCACCTTCTGGACACGTATGGCCCAGGCAGGCGGTGGTAAAGCACCGGCGGAATTTTTATCAGATCACCCATCGGATGAACGACGGATTGCTGATTTGAAGAAGTTACTGCCGGATGCACAGAAGTACTATGCCAGTGCCCGTCGGTAGAATCGGCTGAGAAGATATAGAAAAAGCCGAAGCGTGAGCTTCGGCTTTTTCTATTAAGTACCCCATAGCATCTTACTGTCGAAGTAACGAGTACAACTTTTAAGACCGATGGCAAGATGCTGTCGGGTATTTACAATGCTTCAACAACCTGGCGTACTTTCTCAGCCGCTTCTTTCAGCAATACGGCCGACTGTACTTTCAGTCCTGATTCATCAATGATTCTGGCACCTTCTTCAGCGTTTGTACCTTGCAGACGAACGATAATCGGAACCGGAATATCACCAATCGCTTTGTAGGCTTCGACAACACCCGTAGCCACCCGGTCGCAGCGAACGATACCTCCGAAGATATTGATCAGAATCGCTTTAACGTTCGGGTCTTTCAGGATGATTCGGAAACCGGCTTCAACGGTCTTGGCGTTTGCGCCACCCCCAACATCGAGGAAGTTGGCGGGTTCACCTCCAGACAATTTGATGATGTCCATCGTAGCCATCGCCAGACCAGCGCCGTTAACCATGCAACCCACATTACCGTCGAGTTTTACATAGTTCAGGTCGTTTGCCGAGGCTTCTACTTCGAGGGGATCTTCTTCGGCCAGATCGCGCATGGCTTTCAGATCGAGGTGACGGTAAAGAGCGTTATCGTCAAGGTTCACTTTTGCATCAACAGCCAGAATTTTGTTGTCTGACGTTTTCAGCACGGGGTTAATCTCAAACATCGACGCATCGGTATCGACATAAGCTTTATAAAGAGCGGTCACAAATTTAACCATCTCCTTAAATGCTTCGCCTTCCAGACCAAGCCCGAAAGCGACCTTGCGAGCCTGAAATGGTTGTAGACCAACGGCCGGATCAATCCATTCTTTGACAATCTTCTCGGGCGAATGTTCCGCCACTTCTTCAATGTCCATACCGCCTTCGGTACTAGCCATGATGACGTTGCAGGCTTTCGTACGGTCGAGCAGGATACCGATGTACATTTCTTTCGGTTCTGAAGGGCCTGGATAATAGACATCTTCGGCGATCAGAACTTTGTTTACCCGCTTCCCTTCCGGACCCGTCTGGTGGGTAACCAGTATATTGCCGATGAGGTTTTTCGTTATGTCGCGAACGGCATCGACCGATTTGGCTAACGCCACACCACGCTGTTCTGAACCAACGATTTGACCTTTTCCGCGCCCACCAGCGTGAATTTGAGATTTAACCACAACAAACTTCTGGCCAGACTGGGCAATCAGAAGTTTAGCGGCTTCAACGGCTTTCTCGGGCGACTCAGCAACGATACCCTCTTGAATGCGGACACCGTACTTTTTGAGAATTTCTTTGCCCTGATACTCGTGTATATTCATGACAACTGCAACAAGGAGGATTGGAAATCGTATTTTTGTGCGGCAAGTTAACATGAAATGAAGAATGAAGAGTGAATAGTGAAGAATAATTACCTTTCACCGCTCATTCTGCACCCTTCATTTTACATTCTTCATTCTTGATGAATCCCCTTCTTCAAACGACTGATATACGCCGGAACTACGGTGATCTCCCTGTTCTTAAAGGCATCAATTTAACCATCGAACCCGGTGAAGTAGTTTCCATTGTGGGGGCATCCGGAGCGGGAAAAACGACTTTACTGCAAATTCTCGGCACGCTCGATCGGCCCGATTCCGGTACACTACACATTGCCGGACAAAATGTGTTCACGCTGAACGACCGGCAACTGGCTCAATTTAGAAATGAGCGAATTGGCTTTGTTTTCCAATTCAATAATCTTCTCCCAGAATTCACGGCATTGGAAAATGTATGCCTGCCAGGGTTCATTGCCGGTAAAGACGAACAGGCTGTTCGGGAGCGGGCTAAAGCATTGCTGACAACACTTGGGTTGGGACACCGTCTGACAAATTTGCCATCGCAATTATCGGGAGGAGAACAGCAACGGGCTGCGGTAGCGCGTGCGCTGATCAACGAACCGGCTATTGTCTTTGCCGATGAACCGAGTGGTAACCTCGATTCGCGTAATGCCGAAGAGCTGCATCAACTGTTTTTTCGCCTACGGGATGAACTCGGCCAAACGTTCATAATTGTAACGCATAATGAAGCCTTGGCGGCCCTCGCCGACCGGACCGTGACGATTCGGGATGGACTTTTATTTACATGATTAGTAAAAGGCAGATGTAGCGATTTGAGTATATGTACTTATGCTGCTTTATATGACTAAGTATTTATTCGCCTGTAAGGGATTGATTTTCAGCACGTTTATTTTTAAGGTAAAAAATATTTAAGAAAAAGAATCAATTTTCGAGGATTTTGTTTTATTATTGTGTCGAAAAGAAAAGTTTTTCATAACGTTGAGTAAATCAGAAAGCCAAGAGAGTGTCTCGCTTGGCTTTTTTGTTTGCCTATAGTTGTAAAAAAAAACCTCAATTTCAGGCTTTAGCTCGTATAGCACTTAGCCTTTTCGCTGCTGATGTAAAGGATTGATAAGGGCATCTACACTCCATTTGCCCGCTCCTGTAAAAAAGAAAACCAAGGCTAGCAGCACGAATAAAAACGGATGCTGATCTTCATACCAGAACCGGCCGTGACCAATAAAGAAGGTGATGTAAAGCATCGTGCCAGCCACGATTAGACAGGCTAGACGGGTTAGCAAACCCATGGTGAGCAGCACACCCGCCACAAACTCAGACCCTTTTCCAAGATAGACCATAACTAAAGGGTAAGAAGACTCTTTAAAATCATCCCACGCTGCATACTCCCGCATCTTGGCTGTATCAAATACCTCCCATCCGTGATATACCAGAAACAAGCCGACTATAACTCTTACAAGAGCAAGGCCAGAATCTGGTAAAATAGCTTCTGTTGAAAAGAATCTCTTCATAAACCCTGTGCTGTTCCTTTATAGACTAAACAATCCGACTGTTGTTCACTACTAAAACTACACATGCGCAAACACAGTTCTGCTTATATTATCCTTACATAAAAAAGGCCCCTAATCGTGAGATCAGAGGCCTTTTGCAAATTAGGGAAATTCAGCTGGGTCGCTGTAGCGGTTTAGACTACATCATGCCGCCCATGCCACCGCCTGGGTGACCATGGCCACCACCGGCTGGAGCTTCTTCCGGCTCGTCAGCAATCACACACTCGGTTGTCAATAACAGACCGGCGATAGACGCTGCGTTCTCCAGTGCCAGACGGGTTACTTTCTTCGGATCGATTACACCAGCTGTGAACAGATCTTCAAACGTGTCGTTCTTGGCGTTGTAACCAAAGCCGCCCTGACCGTCTTTCACTTTGTTTACGATAACTGAACCTTCGCCACCAGCGTTGGCTACGATCGTACGCAGAGGTGATTCGAGGGCGACACGGATAATGTTAACACCGGTTTTCTCATCTTCGTTGATCGTCGTGATACTATCCAGAGCAGAGATAGCACGGATCAGCGCAATACCACCACCGGTTACGATACCTTCTTCAACGGCGGCACGGGTTGCGTGCAGCGCGTCGTCAACGCGATCTTTCTTTTCTTTCATTTCTACTTCGGTAGCAGCACCGATGTAGAGGATAGCCACACCACCCGACAGTTTGGCCAGACGCTCCTGCAATTTCTCGCGGTCGTAGTCCGATGTCGTGTTTTCAATCTGAGCTTTGATCTGATTGACGCGGCCCGAGATATTTTCTTTCTCACCAACACCATTGACAATAGTTGTATTGTCTTTGTCGATCAGGATTTTCTCAGCCTGACCCAGGTATTCGATGGAAGCGTTTTCCAGTTTGAAACCGCGCTCTTCGCTGATAACCTGACCACCCGTTAGGATAGCGATGTCTTCCAGCATAGCTTTCCGACGGTCACCAAAGCCAGGAGCTTTAACGGCAGCTACTTTCAGGGCACCCCGGATTTTGTTAACTACCAGCGTAGCCAGTGCTTCACCATCAACATCTTCAGCAATGATCAGCAACGGACGGCCGGTTTGAGCAACCTGCTCCAGAACGGGCAGCAGCTCTTTCATCGACGACACTTTCTTTTCCGAAATCAGGATGAACGGGCGCTCCAGTTCAACTTCCATTTTCTCGGTGTTGGTCACGAAGTAAGGAGACAGGTAACCACGGTCAAACTGCATACCTTCTACGGTTTTAACTTCCGTTTCAGTACCGCGAGCTTCTTCAACCGTAATAACACCTTCTTTGCCTACTTTCTTCATGGCTTCGGCGATCATCGTACCGATTTCTTCGTCGTGGTTAGCCGAGATGGTAGCTACCTGTTCGATTTTACCGAAATCGTCGCCGATGGTTTGTGCCTGCTCAGCCAGGTTTTTAACAACAGCCAGAACGGCCTTGTCAATACCACGCTTCAGGTCCATTGGGTTAGCACCAGCAGCTACGTTTTTCGCGCCAATCGAGTAGATCGCCTGGGCTAACACGGTAGCCGTCGTGGTACCATCACCAGCCGAATCAGCGGTTTTCGATGCAACTTCTTTTACTAACTGAGCACCCATGTTTTCCATGGCGTCCTTCAGTTCAATTTCTTTGGCTACCGTCACACCATCTTTGGTGATAACCGGCGAACCGAATTTTTTATCCAGGATAACGTTCCGGCCTTTTGGTCCGAGAGTTACTTTAACTGCGTCGGCAAGGGTATCGACACCCTTCTTGATACGCTCACGCGCTTCGGTATCAAAAAATATTTTCTTAGCCATTGTTTTGGAGAAATGTAGAATGAAAAATGTAGAATCGATAACGAAAAATGTAAATAATGCTTTTGCATTATTACAAATCAGTCATTGGGCATTATGCCTTCTACTTACAGAATTGCGAAAATGTCTGATTCACGCATGATGAGGTACTCTTTGCCATCGACAGTGATTTCTGTACCGGCATATTTGCCATACAGCACCGTGTCGCCCACTTGAACCGTCAGCGGCTCATCTTTCTTGCCTGCACCAACGGCGACGACCGTACCACGCTGGGGTTTTTCTTTTGCCGTGTCTGGAATAATAATACCAAACGAGGTTTTTTCTTCGGCAGGGGCTGCTTCTACCAGCACCCGGTCGGCCAGCGGTTTCACGTTTACTTTAACGCTTTCCGTTTCTGCTACCATGATAATGAGTTGATTAAGGTTTTAAACTGTTTGTGTTTTTTACTTACACGACGATTCTCGATCGCCAATTACTGTGCCAATGCTGTAAACTGCCAAATTTTCAGGTTTAAGCCTGACATACTGCCATTCTTATCTTTCGCTAAATTTCCTTCGGTCACCTCAGGAATTTGAATGTATAGAATTTGGCAGTTTGCCGCCTGTTTGTTAGTTTAACAAAAGCATACACCTGAGAATGAATTTTTACAGTATATGAAAAAATTACAACCCGACTGGTTTACGCAAAATTGGCTTGATGCCGAATATCAGAAATATGTCGTCTTGGCATACTTACAGGCTGTTCAGCAGAACTTCGTGGAACACAAACTCTGGCCGGATCTACCTGAACTACGCAGCCATTACGACGCTGGCATTCGTTTTTCGAGGGGCAAAGGTACGTTAAATGCTGCGTTCCCCAAACGTGTTAGCCGAGTTACTGGTCCACCGCCCCGAATCGAATATAAATCCGAGGTAACGGATTCTGCGTTGATGGCAGAGATGGATGCCATAATGGATTTTGCCTTGCCCCGTTTTCAGGCCATGCTAACCGAGGGGCAGCAGCGCTGGGCCGATATTGCACAATCCCTGACATTAGCTCCGGTAGGATTACTGCCCCTGCGGCCGGAAGAGGGTTATCTCTTTCTTCATGCCAGCAACCAGGCAGACATGCAGGTTTACTACTACTGTATGACGTTATATTCCGATCAGGAGCCGGGCGGACGGCTGATTCAACTGCGCTTTGTGGAGGCTGTCCGGAAAAGCCTGGTCAATACATTCGAAAATATTAAGCTCGATTTGATACGTCGTCACCGGCACATGCCTAATCCGGCAACGTTTATGCTGGAGAGCAAAAAAATGTACCCTGTACAGGAGACCTTACTACCTATCGCCCGGCAGTTACTGGCCCAGGCTGTAGCCTAGTTCTGGTACGGCCAAACAAAAAGAGCCATATCCTAAAGGATATGGCTCTTTTTGTTTGGCTAGTTTTGGGCAAACGTTACTTCTGTGGCGTTAACGCCGAAGTAGATGCACCTGGCGTAGCAGCACCCGGAGCTGCCTGACTAGGCGCTGCCCCGTTGGCTGCGCTGGGCGCAGGTGTTGGCGCAGCCGCACCCGGTAAGGTCTGCGTTTGTGCGCGATCTACGTTTGCACTGTTAATGCCGGTTGCCTGATTGCGGTCGATCATGATGTACGATGCCAGTGACAGCACCATGACACCAACGCCAAGACCCCATGTAATCTGCTCAAGCAAATCGGTGGTTTTCTTCACGCCCATGAGTTGGTTAGAGCCTAAGCCTCCAAATTCGCCGGCTAGTCCTCCGCCTTTTGAGTTCTGAATAAGTACAATTAGAATCAAAAGAACGGTGAGAATACAAATGATGACAATAGTTGCCGTTACCATGAATTCGGTTGTCACCGGGTCGCCGGTGCGTTAAACAGTTAAGAGTAAATACAAATCAAGTGATAGCAGCTTCTTTATGACTCAGTTGAGTCCTCTGCTGCTCTTTTTAATTCACTGATTTTTGCCGCAAAGTACGCATTTTTTTCTGGAGTTTTCACTATCAGCTTCTTATAGATTTCGATAGCCTTATCAATTTTGCCTTGCTTTTCAAGAATTTTAGCGAAACTTTCGGTAACCAAGCTACCCGAAACGGGTTTATTTCGCTTGGTCAGGTCTTCCTGTTCAAGTACTTCACCCGGCTTGCCGCGTACCGGCGATATACGGGGTTCTTTCTTTATAAAGCTGTCAATCAGATCGAGTTGACGCTGGCGTTCAATGTCAGCTGCAGAAAGAATCGGTTGACTGGGAATTGCTTCTGCAATCTGTTCAAGATCATTTTTCAAATTTGTTTCGACCAGTGTAGGGTCTTCAGGTGTTGGTACTGTAAGAGGAAGTTCATTGTGTTCGCTAGCCGCTGAGCCATCATACTGGCCGGGTAATCGTAGGAGCGCTAACTTAGGAAAGCCATTGCCCAGACCCGCTCTGGATTTGAAGAGCGCATAACTTTCCTGTTGATAATCGTCGGGAATTGGAACATGTTTGGCCGATAGCTCATTCAACTTGGTCAGTAGGTTTTCAGACCATTGAAATTCGTTATCGATTAACTTTCTGAGGGCATTACGACTTAAGGCGTGTGCGGCCGCTAGTCGCACGCAGGAAACAGCCTGACCCCGCTGGTGAATCGACGCGGCTTTAGCGGTTAATGTATGTAAAGTTTGGCAGTATGGATATACGGCCAGACTTTCCTGAAGCTGGGTAAAGTCGATAGGAGCAAGGTCATCGGGATGAGTGACCCAGTACGAAAATGTTTCTTTGTCGAGTGGAAGCACGAATTAAGTTACGATTTACAATTTATATTGGATGAGTTGCTTTTGCAGGCTTTGCCAGGGAACAACCATGCGAAATTACTTCTTTAGCTTGTAAATCGTTCTTACAACTGGTAACTTTTTACCAGTCGGCCGCTGTCTTGTTGAATATGTCCAGTACAATCTGGTCCAAAATTTTCGGTACCAGACGGCTTTCATTTTGGCTCAGTGTTTGCCCCTGCGGGAAGTCCTGATAAAAAGAAAAAGATTGTTCGAAGTTCTTACTTTCATCTTTATTGTTATAAAAACGAGCCAAGACGGTGATTTGTAGTCGGTTAACGCCTGCCTGGTCCTGCGCTGTTGGCGCGACGGCCAGCAGGTCGTACCCCGTGATATTGCCCTCCAATACCATATCGCCGTTGTTTGGGACAACTTTTAGGCTAGTATATCGCTGGTAATATTCTTTCAGTTTTTCATTAAACGTTAGGGGCAAATTTGCTGGTCCGCCCGCCGTGGCCAGCACAAAGTTATTCACCGTAACTGTTTTAATATCGGGTGATAGCGTCGTACCTGTGAACGAATATACTCCGCAGGAGGACAGGAATAATGTACACTGGAAAATGAACAATGTATAAAGCAGAAATGACATCCACCGCTTAGGATTATTCAATATCCATTTTCCATTTTTCATTGAGAAATTATTCTTCATCAATTTCATACTGTTTGATTTTCCGGTATAACGTGCGTTCGGAGATACCGAGTGCCTGAGCGGCATATTTTCGTTTGTTGTTGTTGCGCCGAAGGGCTTTCAGGATCATTTCTTTCTCCTGGCGTTCGAGCGAAAGTGAGTCGTCTTCCTCGGTTTCGTGCGTAACATCTTCCACTTCGGTCAAGTCGTTAATATCGCCGTCAACATCATCGAAAATCTGTACAGGCGGGTGGCTGCCATAGGTTTCGGTGGGCGGTACTACGTTCCTGGGTGGAGAGGTATCCGTTCGCGTTGTTCCATTGACAGCTGGCAGCAGGCGGGTGATGTTGGTATCGGTCAGCGGGCGGTTATCACTATCGGGCGAGATGGAGTCGAACAGGTCTTTATGCGTGTGCAGAATGTGGTCACTATCCTGTTCGTTGCCCATCAGGACATCGCGAACGAGTTTTTTAAGGTCGTTCACATCCCGGCGCATGTCGAACAATACTTTATACAGCAGGTCTCTCTCCGAGAAGTTGTCTGATCCATTGGCTCCGTTTGCCTGCGGAAATAAGGCTAAGGTACGGTTACTCTGCTGCGGCTGAGGCAGGTACTTCGACAGGGTTTCCGCTTCAATGGGTTTGTTCTGTTCCGATTCGAGGATAGAAACCTGTTCGGCAATATTCTTCAACTGACGAATATTGCCGGGGAAGGGATAATTGATCAGCACTTGCTTGGCCCCTTCCGTAAGCTGAAGCGGTTTAATTCGGTATCGCTCGGCGAAATCGGTGGTGAATTTACGGAACAGCAGTTCGATGTCGTTGCCACGCTCACGCAGGGGCGGCACAAAAATAGGCACCGTATTAAGCCGGTAATACAAATCTTCCCGGAACTTGCCCTTTTCAACGGCTTCCATCAAATTGACGTTTGTAGCCGCCACAACCCGCACATCTGTCTTCTGGGTCTTGGATGAACCGACCCGGATAAACTCCCCGTTTTCGAGTACACGCAAGAGCCGGGCCTGGGTACCCAAGGGCATTTCGCCGATTTCGTCGAGAAAAATAGTCCCCCCGTTGGTCGTTTCAAAATAGCCTTTTCGGGAATCTACGGCACCGGTAAAAGAGCCTTTTTCATGGCCAAACAGTTCGGAGTCGATGGTGCCTTCGGGAATAGCACCGCAGTTGATGGCAATGAATTGACCGTGTTTACGGGCGCTCAGACTGTGGATGATCTTCGAAAATGATTCTTTACCACTGCCGCTTTCGCCCGTAATGAGCACGGTGAGGTCGGTTGCCGACACCTGCATGGCTACGTTGATGGCGTAGTTAAGGCCAGACGCATTACCGATTATACCGAAGCGTTGTTTGACGCTTTGAATTTCCTGTTGATTCATAACTGACTCTAATGAATAATGTACAATGAATAAAGAATAACAAAGCGTGTAAACCAGGAAATAGGGGAGTAGCACGACAGCGGGGTGTACTACTCATTATCCCTTCTACATTACTCATTATCAATTACCCATTATTCATTAACAACCTCTCCACGCAGCGTTGCTGAGGTGCATTCAGTAACCAATACGTTGACATACTGGCCTTTCTGGTGGTTGCCTCTTGGAAAAACGACCATCTTATTCTGGTCATTCCGACCGCAAAGAAAATCGTCGGATCGTTTGGACGTTCCTTCGATCAATACCCGCTGTACCTGACCTATGTGCCGCTGGTTGCGTTCGGCCGAGTGAGACAGTTGCCGGGCAATGATTTCGTTCAGGCGACGTTTTTTTACATCTTCCGGAATGTCGTCCGCATATTTTTTTGCTGCCAGTGTCCCCGGTCGTTCAGAGTAGGCAAACATGTAAGCATAGTCGTAATGCACATAATCCATGAGCGACAATGAATCCTGGTGTTCTTCTTCGGTTTCGGTGCAGAAGCCCGAAATCATATCAGTCGAAATGCCACAATCCTCTCCCAGAATTTCCCGAATGCGATCGATTTTGCCAATGTACCAGGGGCGGTCGTAGGTCCGGTTCATCAGTTTTAACACCCGGCTGTTTCCGCTTTGCGCGGGTAAGTGGATGTAATTGCAGATGTTGTCGTAGCGCGCCATAGTATGCAGCACGTCGTCGGTAATATCCTTTGGGTGCGAGGTCGAAAACCGAACCCGAAGATCGGGGTGGATTTGAGCCACCATTTCGAGGAGGTGCGCGAAGGTTGTCGTATTTGGAGCAGGGAGCGAGGAGTCAGGAGTTGCTGACGCGTCAGCAAAAGGGGATGCGTCAGCAACTCCTGACTCCTCGCTCCTAACTTCTAATACTGCATCCTCAGATACCCATTTATACGAGTCCACATTTTGCCCGAGCAGGGTCACTTCGCGATAGCCCTGGTTGAAAAGATCCTGCGCTTCGCGGACAATACTGTATGGGTCCCGGCTGCGTTCACGACCGCGCGTGAACGGCACCACGCAGAAACTGCACATATTATCGCAGCCGCGCATGATGGAAACGAACGCCGTTACACCATTGGAATTCAATCGAATTGGCGAAATGTCGGCATAAGTTTCTTCACGCGATAAAAATACATTTACCGCTTTCTGGCCCGATTCGGCTTCTTCGACCAGCTTTGGAATATCGCGGTAAGCATCCGGACCTGCCACAATGTCGACCACTTTTTCTTCTTCCAGCAGTTTCGTTTTCAGGCGTTCGGCCATGCAGCCGAGCATTCCAACCAGTAGCTCCGGTTTCTGGCGTTTCAGCCCGGTGAGGTGCTTGAGCCGGTGCCGGACTTTCTGTTCGGCATTGTCGCGGATGGCACACGTATTCAGAAAAATGACATCCGCTTCGTCGGCCGACGAGGTGGTGGCATAACCAGCATTCCGCATCACGGCTGCGACGATTTCGCTGTCGGCAAAGTTCATCTGACAACCGTAGCTTTCGATATACAATCGTTTTTTACCAACCGCTAACTCATCTTCCAGTGTGCGTGGTAAGTCGATGTGTTCCTTGTCGTCAGGTTGCAGTATGGTTAATTCGGGTATGAGCGTCATAAATAGCTAGTCAATAGGCGCTGGTCGATAGTCAAAGAACCCTTGATCGTGGCTGATGACTATTGACTAACGACTTTTTTTACAAAATTACGAAGAATGCCCCGATAATGCTGTCATTTTGGCAGGATTTGACAGTTAAAATACGTTAAGGATGGTCATTGATTGTTGATGATTGAATTATCGGTTAATGCCTAAACCATTCACAAATAACGAATCACCTATAAATAATCAAAAGGGATAACCGATACCAAAATTTATAATCAGTGGGTTAGGGCCACTCGAGAGTTTACTGAGTGAAAATTCGCGAAGCAGGAATCGCTTGTCTACCGGCCCTTTATCGCCGTCTATGTATTGGCGGGCCGGGTCCCAGACTTTAATACCCCCATCGAATCGAATGATGAAAAACGAGAAGTCGAAACGCAGGCCCACGCCTGTACCAACGGCAATTTGAGGGATGAATGAATCGAACCTAAATACCCCTCTGCTATTTGCATTGCTATAAGGCAACCGCCATACATTACCGAAATCAATAAAAGCGGCCCCGTTGATATCCGCAAAACCAAGTCGGAACAAGCGGCCCCGTAACTCAGCGGACCCTTCAATCAGCATATCGCCGGGTTTCTCGAAGGTGTACAAAAACTGATCGGTTCCGGCCTTGATGGCGGGTTGGGTGGGGTCCAGTGCCGACGGCTGCGGGTAATCGGCTCCGGGACCCAAACGACGGGGTAGCCAGGCACGCAGGCTGTTGCTGCCGCCCGCAAAAAATAGCTTTTCGTAGGGAGCCGTCCGGTTGGAGCCATAACTGTAGACCAAGCCAGAGTTCAGGCGGAAAGCCAGTGTGGTGTGCGCATTGAGCGGGACGTAATGCCTGAAATCGGCACTGACTCTAAAGTATTTATAGTATTGGAGACCAGAGACGGTGTCTTTTGAGTTGAAAAATTGGCTTAGTTGAGCGTCTTTGAACAAGTTGAGCGTCGTTCCGCCTGACTCAACGACTGCACGAAGGAAGTTTGCCCGCTTGTTCTGGCCAACCGTATTAGTGTTATATGTGTACGCAAAGCTAATGCCTGAAGCGAATGACCGCCTGAAGCTCAGCCCAATTGTATTACCCTGTCTTCCCAGAGAATCCAGTTGAGCCCTGAAAAGAGCCCCCAGTTCTGTATCGAAATTGGCATTGATGAGGTTAACATCCGCAATGAAAAAACTAAACTGCTTAACCGGACTGGGTTGCCAGTTATAGGCCATAGTAGCGCGTAGCAGTGACCGCCGGAAATCAGGACGCAGAGTGTTGTTGTAACTCAAGCTGACCTGCGTGCGGGGGTTGGCACGGCTGAAAACAAACCGTGCCCGTCCCGGAAAGAGAATCTGGGGGAAAGTAACGGAACTTATAATACCCAGCTCCTTTGAATTATATACATCTTTATTGCTGGTAGCGCTGGTCAAGAAGCCCGTTTGTGCTTCAATGCCAAAGCGAACGGTTGTTTCGAAGGTTTCCAGGCCGCCAAACAGATTTCGAACCCGGAAAATCAGGCTGCCGAATCCACCCGGGTAACCACCCTGACCCTGATAGAGTACTGTCACACCGCCTTCCGCAGTCGCTTCGTATTTATCCAGTGGTGTAGCTGTAATGAGGGTGCGTAGCCGTCGGTTGGTGGTGTCGGTAAAGTTGAGGTTAACAAACTTAAATTGATTCAGCAGAAACAACTGCCGTTGGGTATCACGGTAATTAGTTTGATTATACAACTGGCCTGGCCGCAGAAGAACTTTAGAGCTTAAGAGCCGGGTCGAAATATCACGACCACCCAGCAGATAGGTGATGCCATCGCGCCGGATGGTATCCAAAGCCGTGCGGGCAGCGGCTGGTTGTGTTTCGTCCGGGCTGATTCTGACTTCAACATCCCCAATGTGGTAAATTGGGTGCGCCAATTGACCCGGCGGGTTTACAATCTGAAGAACTACATCAACATTACGCCGTAGAGAATCGCCGGGTTCAAGGCCGTTAAAGAAACGACGATCATTACCCCGTCGTACGGTGTCGACGTCCGTAGCCCGGATATACTGCCGGGAAAAAGCGTAATAGCCCTGGTCGCGCAGCAGTGTCTCGATACGTACTTTCTCCCCCGACATGTTGTCGAAATCGAACCGGTCGCCGGTATGAAGCCGGGACTTATCAAACGATTGCCGGACAATGGAGTCCACACGCGGGTCGGCAATTTCGTAAACGATGTTGCGAAGGTAAAAGGCCGCATTTTCGTTTATGAGGTAGTTGACTCTAATCTGGCTACGGCGCAGTGTATCGAGCTCATAGCCCGTTTTTGCATTGAAAAAGCCTTTGTCAGCAAGGTATTTCTGCATCTTGACGGCGTTAGCCTGGGCGTCTTTTTCGGAGAAATAGGAGGGGGGCTCCCCCAGATTACGCATAACCCAATTTCCTTCTTCCGCTTTCTGCCGAAGGCGTTTCAATTGACGGCCATACTGGCGGTTAAGTTTTTTTAGCTCCCTGGGCTGATCGGCTATCAGCTGGCTTTGCTGTTCAAATTCATTAGTTTTGGCCTGTAATTCACGGATGGCTTCTTCGCGGTTGTACCGGCGTGCGCCCCATTGGTACAGCCACAACTGGGTTGTGATCGGCAAGCCAAGTAAGCGTCGATTCGGTTTTTGGGGTACCAGGCTGATCAGGTCCTCATCGGGAATCGCTTTATTGCCCCGCACCATATTCGACGTAAGTATGTATCCATTTTTGCGCAGCTGGCTAGAACTCAGGCAGCCCGACAAGGAAATAACCAGAAGAAGTAGGCCTATTCGCGATGTATGATGTAGGGTATATGATGCATTGCCCGCCAACCAGTCATATACCTTACAGCCTATATCATACATTTTTCTCATGCTTTCTAAAAATCAACTTAAGTATATTCAGTCATTGCACCAGAAAAAGTACCGGCATCAGTACGGCGCTTTTCTGGTTGAAGGCGCCAAGAGCGTTCAGGAAGTGCTACAATCCGATTTCCAGACGGAACTGGTTGTAGCGACTGAAGGATTCTACAAAGAAAACGCACACCTGACAGACCACCAACGAACGCCGGTCGAAATTGCGTCAGTGGCCGATCTGGAACGGGCCGGAACCCTCGAAAGCAACAATGCCGCGCTCGCTGTGGTCAGAACGAAAGAAAACCGTCCGCTATTGGCTGGTATCAATGAGATTGCCCTGATTTTGGATGATATTCGTGACCCCGGTAACCTCGGCACCATTCTGCGCATTGCCGACTGGTACGGCGTGCGCAAGATTTTATGTTCCGAAACCACAGCCGATGTGTATAATCCCAAAGTTATTTCGGCTAGTAAAGGCTCCTTCACCCGAGTCAACTGGTGGTACGGCGACATTACTCAGGTGCTGGCACAAGCTACCAGTTCTGTGTACGGCGCCTTTCTGGATGGTGACGATGTGCACTCGCTTGGGTTTAATACTTCGGGCTATCTGGTGATGGGGAATGAGTCGAACGGGATTCGGCCGGAAGTCGGTACGTTTGTCACCCAGCGTGTAACAATCCCGCGCTTTGGCGAAGCCGAATCACTCAATGTTGGTATTGCTACCGCTGTGCTGCTGGATAACTGGCGCAGAGTGCTGAAACCATAGTGCGTTTCAAGCTACTTCCTAATTCGTTTATATGTATCGACGACTTCGTTTGTTTCTTGTTGCGGGGATTCTGGTGGCTTTTCTGCCTAAACAGAACACGCTCAACAGCGACGGCGTAGTGGTTTATCAGCAGTTTTTGGCCGATAATGCCCAATTCCGGCAGCAGGTAGACCAGCTGACTGCCTATGTGGCGAAAAATGCACCAGAGGATTCGCTCAGGGCCGCTTTCAGGCGAAGTCGGTTAGCGTACAAGCGCATGGAGTGGTTGCTGGAATATTACCAGCCGTTTCTGGCAAGCCACGTTAACGGTCCGCCGGTGGTAGAGGTAGAGGGAAATGAGCCGGGGCAGGTGCCAATCCTGCCGTCGGGACTCCAGGTTATCGAACCGTACCTGTTTCCGGATTACAACCCCGCCCGTAAAGCCGAGCTCGCGCATGAACTGACCATTTTATTGGCCTACTCAACCCGTCTCGAACAAGGTATTCCCGAGGGCAAGCTACGTGACGCTGACCTGCTGGCGGCTATTCAGCAACAACTGTTCCGAATTATTACCCTTGGTATTACCGGTTACGATGCTCCGGAAGCAAAAACAGGTATAGCAGAAGCCGCTGTAAGCTTACAGGCATTGCAAAACGCCTTTCGCCCCTATGCCGCCCAACTGCCGACAGAAACAGCGGTTCAACTAGCTAACCGGTGGAACGAGGCCATTCAACTATTGGGAAGTGCCACAAACTTCGAGACGTTTGATCGGGTATCGTTCATCCGGCAACAATTGTATCCACTCTGCCGGGCGTTGAAACAGGCGCATCAAAGTCTGACTATTCCTGCCGGGACACGTAATCGCTTTTTGTCGTCAACTACGGCTACGCTTTCCGATACCGGGGCGTTCCGGCCGGATTACCTGATAAATTTTGGTGAGTTTGTCAGCAGTCCGCAAAAGGTCGCCCTGGGCCGACTTTTATTTTTCGACCCGCTTTTATCCGGGAATAATGCTCGCAGTTGTGCGTCATGCCACCAGCCTGAGCGGGCATTTACGGATGGCCGAGCCGGAAGCCGTTCATTCAAAGGTCGAAAACAAGTGCTTCGGAATGCCCCGACGCTCATCAATGCCGGTCTGCAAAATGCGCAGTTTTACGATTCCCGTGTGCTGTACCTCGAAGATCAGGCACACGATGTGTTGAGCAATGCGCACGAAATGCGAACATCGCCCGAGGAGGTAGTTGCCAAGCTTTCATCAAGTGCCGGGTATCGGAAGATGTTTGCTGACGCTTTCCCGAACGGGTTAACGGCGCCGGCAGTCCGAAATTCGCTGGCCGCTTACATACGCAGCCTTACCGCGTTAAATGCCCGCCCGGACCGCTACCTGCGTGGTGATTCGGTGGCGTTGTCTGCGGAAGAATCATTGGGATTCAATCTTTTTCTGGGGAAAGCCCGGTGCGCGACCTGCCACTTCTTCCCCATTTTTAACGGTTTCGTGCCGCCACATTACGAGAAAACGGAAAGTGAAATTATTGGTGCTCCCCGTTCGCCTAAAATCCGTAACGCCCGGCTCGATACAGATGTCGGGAAGTTTGGTACGTATCAGAAAGATATTCACCGCTTCGCCTTCAAAACGCCAACCGTCCGTAATGTGGCCTTAACAGCACCGTACATGCACAATGGAGTTTACAAAACGCTGGAGCAGGTCGTTGATTTTTATAGCCGGGGTGGGGGCAGAGGAATTGGTATCCCGCTCGACGGGCAGACATTGCCCGACGCACCGCTTAACCTGACCGCTGTGGAGCAAAAAGCCGTTGTTGCTTTTCTGAAGGCATTGACTGATACAACCGGCCTAACGCAACGTCCGGTTCAACTGCCGCTGATGGATCAGGAAACAAAGCTCAACCGGCGAAAGCCCGGTGGTCGGTATTAACAAACTACATAAACGAACTCATGGCCGATTCGTTCGCCAGTTCCTCCGCGTGTTCTTTACCCAAATATTTGTCGATAAAATAATGGGCTACATACAGCAAGGGCGTCAGGATAACGGCCGTTGTCGCTTTGTATATGTAGTTGATAATGCCCACCGCCAGAACCTGGGTAAGCGACCAGTTTCCGAATATGTAAAATGCAATGCCAAGCACGACGAATGAATCGACCAGTTGCGAAACGAGCGTTGAACCGGTAGCGCGGAGCCAGATTTGTCGGCTGCCCGTAATCTTGCGGAGCGAATGGAACACATATACATCCAGAATTTGCCCGATCAGAAAAGCCGTAAGCGACCCGATAATGATTCCGAGTCCCTGCCGGAAAATCATCTGGAAGGCATTGTTGATGTTGATGGCATTTCCCGCGCTGTCTTTCGCATTCACATCGAGCCAAAACTGGGCTGGTGGCAGTGTTGTAACGGCGTAAATAATTAAAAAGCTGTAGGCAACGAAACCCGCTGTGAGAAATGAAATCCGGCGAACGCCCGCTTTTCCATAATACTCATTAATAATATCGGAAGTGATGAACACAAACGGCCAAATGACAGCCCCGGCAGTGAGGTTAAAATCAAGGATAAAATCGCCGAAAAGGTGAATTTGGGCAGGCTTGGTACCAACTAGAGTTTCGGCCGAAAAAATTTTGACGCCGATGATCTCGGCAATGAGTGCATTCGTCAGAAATACCGCACTTAAAAAGATGTAAAGATTTGTACGTTTATTGGTAAAGGACGCAGCCATAGAGATGTACGAGTTAGGAAGTACGATTTACGATTTTTTTCGAGTGTCGGCAACGGTACTTTGTAAATGACACCTTATTTACGCTTGTATACGCCGGGAGAGGCCGTTTTTTCGTACTGGAGCGATAGGGCTGGCGCGCGTTGAAACAACTTTTCCACCACCTCTTCTCGGTCTATAATGTAGTCGGGAGGATCTTGCCGGAAGTGGTCAAATACATTGATGACGGATTCGTAGTTGTCCAGGTTCTTAAGGTCATACTTGGCCAAATCCCAGTTCAAATAGGGCGTAGCTAACCGGTTATGCCGATAAGCGCTCAGGTCTTCGCCAATGATCAGTACCCGCCGATTGGTAATATTGTCGGGCAGGGGAGAGGGTTGAACCTGTAAACTGCTCAGCCGGCCGAGGTTGGAACCGGGAATCAGACCCAGTGAACCCTGATAAAACAGTAGAAGCATCAGCGAAAAAGCAATCAGAAAGGTGATTTCGGCCAGCCACGCTTTGCGAATGTTCTCAAAGTAAAAGAACGCAAAATAGGCCATTGGCGGCACAAAACTCAGAAACATCATGGGGGCTAAAAAGGGCATTAAGCCAATGGTTAGAAAGGCGAAAAGAAACCAGATAGCCATAATTTGCTGGACCCGCTGTTGAAAGTTAACGTAGCGCCCCGCCCGATTGAACAGGCTCAGAAATCCCAATACGCCCAGCCCGAGTGGTATGAGCAGCGAGGCAATCAGCGACTTGAAATCAGAGAGCGAATACTGCCGGACCCGGAATACCGACGACAGCAGATTTCGGTTGAAATCGTCGAGGCTATCGCTCAGGTAATAGAACAGGACCGTAGCCGCAAAGGGAAACAGAAAGCCGAACAGTGACAAGGAATACTGCCGAAAAGTGGCACCCGTGTAGAACAGCAGCGAGAGAATGGCCCACAAAATGAACAGCGCCGAGGGTAGGTAGAACAGGGCCGCGATGCCGATATAAAACCCTACTTCAAACACTTCATCGGTAGCACCCCGCCGTTCCATTTGCCGGATCAGCGTACCAAAGGCCAGCAGCAAAAAACTCGTCGACATCAATACCGGCGAAAGCGTGAGGCAATCGAAGGACAGATGCATGAATAACATATAGATCAAACCTGGCCAAAACGTGCGGTCCGGATACACGTCCCGGTTGTTTGTCAGGTAGTTAAAGTAAACGATCTGGAATACGGAAACCAGCGTTGCGGCCGCGTGAAGCACCAGCGTAGACCGGCCAACGACGCTGTTGATACCCCAGTAGACTAATGCCGATAATGGGCTTATGCTATCCCATATGTCCCGATACAGTAAATTTCCCTGACTCATTTGCTCACCAACGAGCATCCAGTTGAGTTCAGGAATCAGCAGCGGAAAAGGATGTAACAACAAAGGCAGTCGAATGAGCAGCAATAAGCCCAGCAGACTGACGTACTGATACGGAAAATACGAGTTGAAGAAGCGTAGCAAAGTGCAGTGAAGCCGTTAATAATTTTCGGAAATACAGGGACTAATTGGCCGAGGAAGTAACTCGCTCTACCACTAGTCGACGGTAAAATTACAGGCAATTTCGGCAGAACGGAAAAATGGGCGGATATTTGCAGTATATAGGTCCGGTTGCCTGTAAACCATTCAGCACATTGGACCGTTCAGTTTAGTACCCAAGTACCGATAGTATGGAATCGAAAAGACAGCAGAAAGTATCCCGGCAGCTCCAGAAAGATTTAAGTGAAATCTTTCAGCGCGATGTGCCGCATTTGTTTAATGGGGCCTTCATTACGGTCACAAGCGTGCGTATATCGCCCGATTTGAGCGTTGCGCGGGTATATCTTAGTTTTCTGGCTACCAAGAATAAACAGTTGCTGCTGGAGACGATTCAGGAGAAGGGCAAAGTGCTCCGGCAACACCTCGGCGACCGGGTTCGCCATCAGTTACGGATTGTTCCTGAATTACATTTCTTCCTGGACGATACGGCTGATTATGCCGATAAGATGGATAAACTTTTCTCCGGCCTCGACATCCCGCCCGCTCCGGCAGAGGATGAAGACGAGTAATTGGTGAAGTAGTGTAGTAGGTAAATTAAGGGTTATTCAATTGATAGCCTGCTTAACCTGCTCCACTACATCACTTACGCCACTATTTACTATTTATGAATCTCCCCGTCTGGATTGCCCGTCGTTACTTCTTCTCCCGAAAAAAACGCAGTTTTATTAGCTGGCTGTCTATTCTATCGATGCTTGGCGTGGGTGTCGGCACCATGGCGCTGGTGGTGGTACTGTCCGTTTTTAACGGCATGGAGCAGTTGAATCAGCAGATATTCAGGACGTTTGAGGCCGATATGACCATTTCGCCGAAGCAGGGGAAGCGGTTCATGGCGACACCTGATTTAAAAAATCGACTGCAAAAGATACCGGGGGTAAATCTGCTGACGACCGTTGCTCAGGATAACGCACTGGCCCGTTATGGCAGTGCACAAACAGTTGTTCGATTGAAGGGCGTCGACGATAACTATCTGCAACGACAGCAACTCGACTCGGCATTGCTCGAAGGGAAACTACTGCTTCGTCGACAAGGGGTTAACTATGCGATTGTAGCGGACGGTGTTCGTAGTGATCTCACCATCTCGCCGATTGATATTCTGACACCCCTCGAAATTCTGTATCCACAAAGCGGACAGACATTTAGCGTACTCAATCCGGATGCGTTTAATCGTGAAGCATTCACGGTTTCGGGTGTGTTTTTTATCGAGTCGAAGTACGACAACTTTGTGCTGGCGCCTATTTCATCGGCACAAACCCTGTTTGGCTATCAACCCAACGAGGTAACGAGTATCGAAATCCAGCTACGGCCCGGAACCGACGAAGTTCAGGTAAAACAAGCGCTCCAGGACGTGGTTGGTGAAAAGTTAACCGTACAAAGTCGGGATGACCTGAATGTAGATCTTTATAGAGCTATACGCGTCGAAAAGTTATTCACTGCCCTGACACTTTCGTTCATTATTCTGGTTGCATCGATCAATATATTTTTCTCGCTTTCCATGCTGGTCATCGAGAAAAAAGAAGATATCCGGATTTTGTACGCGCTGGGTGCTACCCGGCCCATGGTACGCCGGATTTTTCTGACAGAAGGCGCCATCATTGCCTTAACCGGAGCCTTTGCCGGACTGCTATTGGGCATTGGCATTTGCCTCGCACAAGAGCGGTATGGGTTCATACGCATGGGTACCGAAAGTTCCATTATCGATTCCTACCCCGTACGCCTTGACACCAGTGATATTCTGCTAACGGGCGTGTTAACCATTGTGATGACCATCCTAACGTCCTGGTTTCCTGCCCAGCGAGCCGCTACGATTCGGTAAAGAAATGGGAGCGCCCAAAAAGGGCAAGACAAGTTGTTAGTCGGCCAGAGTCGTCGTTCCTTCGGCAACATTGATGACATACGCTTTTCCTCCCTCCCGTTCGATGGCTTCGGCCACTTCTTCCGGCTTTTCGGGTGCGTAGACAAACATGCATCCACCACCGCCCGATCCATTAATTTTACCCCCAAGTGCACCTGCCGTGAGAGCTGCGTCCAGCATACGGTTAATTTTCGGTGTCGAAATGCGTTGTGCTTCACGCAAATTAGCCTGATGGTCATTCAAAAGCTGGCCAAAACGAACGTGGCCGAAGTTTCTGTCAGAACCGTCCGATGCGCGCAGCATGGAGAGGGCATCTCTCAGAATATCGCGGTTCGAGAGGTTGCCTTTCAGGAGTATGTACTCGTCTTTTGACAGAAAATCCTTGAATTCCGATACCTCGGTAATGTCTGAGGTCTCAAGGGCGAATTGGGGATTGATGGTTTTCAAGTTCTTGATGATCGCCAGCATGCCAACTTTTACACGCTTAAGGATGCCAATCGTATCTTTTGGCTCCTGCGAATCGCCAAGCACAAAAGCGCCTAAGGGCGGGCTCAGCTTTTCTAACCGGATCTTGGGTTGAGACTCTAAATAAATGACGTTGCCAACCGCCGTTGAGTAGTGATCCATCATGCCGCCGGGCTCTCCGAACTCCAGTACTTCTGCCACATAGGCCAGTTCAGCAATTCGTTCGGCAGGTAACTTCGTTGACTGATCCGATAGCTGCGTGAGTACATTGAGCCAGGAAACAAGTAAAGCCGATGAGCTTGACGTGCCTGAGTTAATAGGAATATTGCCGTGAACCTCGCCGTCAATCCCTTTCTGAAAAGTGAACCCCTCCCGCAACAGCACATTAACCGCCGAACGGAAATAGTCCCGAATTTGCGGATAGGGCAATTCATGTCCGTCGAATGGTATATCGACAATGTCCTGAATATCCGGCAAATTCAACCGAAATCCACGCTGGTCGGTTGCCTGCGCGGTTACCTGAATACGGCGTGAAATAGCCGCGGCAATGACAGGTAGCCCTAAATAATCCTGATGTTCGCCAAAAAGGCAGATTCGGCCGGGAGTGGAAATTGTCATGAGTAGACGCAAAGAGCGCTAAGATTTTCAAAGAGCGCTTAAACATTGCGGTCCTTGCGAAACCTTAGCGCCCCTTGCCTTTAGGGATTAATTACCAGTTGGTCTTCTTATGACCCAGTAGAGCGTAATACAGAATGTAGCCGAATAAAGGTAAAAGCAGCGCGTAGGCCATTTTGGCGCTGATGGTATCGGTCAGATAACCATGTAGCAATGGTAATAAAGCCCCTCCCGAAATGCCCATAATCAACAACGCCGACCCAATCTTGGTAAACTTACCCAAGCGGTCCAAGGCTAACGGCCAGATAGCAGGCCACATTGGTGAAATGGCGAAACCTAACAGGGCAACACATAAAATAGACGTGAAGCCGTCGGTTAGAATTGCTCCCATGGTTAAAATCAGGGCCAGGATGGAGCCAACCCGTAATGCCATTTGTTGCGAGATGTATTTGGGGATTGCTACGATACCAAGGATATAACCAGCCAGTAAGCCATAAAGCGTATAAGTCGTAAAATATTTGGCTTCGTCATTGGTGAAGCCAATCGCTTTGCCGTAGTTGATAATCGTATCTCCGGCAATAACTTCGGCACCCACATAGCAAAAGATGGCTGCCACGCCCAACACCAGATTAGGAAACTGCCCAACGCTGGTCCGCGCCGTTAATTCAGCAGGGGCGTCGTCCTGCTCCTCCGATACTTCGGGAAGGTTAGAATAACGGATCAGAATCGCCAGCAAGATGAGTACACCGGTGAGAATCATGTAAGGCGTTACTACTTTCTCCAACGTAGCCGCTCCCGAAACAGCGTTAGCGCCCGTCAGCAATAATCCACCGAAAATAAACTGGCTGAAAATCCCCGCCAGTTTATTGGCAACACCCATGAAACTAATACGCTGAGCAGCACTTTCGCGGGGCCCAAGAATCGTTGCGTAGGGGTTCGATGCGGTTTGCAACACCGTTAGGCCAATACCGATGAGGAATAAGCCCACCAGAAACAAGGGGTACGAAACGGCTTTAGCCGCTGGCACGAAAATAATGGTGCCAACGGCCATAATGAGCAACCCCATCGACATGCCGTTCTTGAAACCTGTACGCTTTAGTAACGCCGACGAAGGAATGGCCATCAGCGTATAGGAAATGAAAAAGGCGAAAGCGACCAGGTTAGAACCTACTGTGCTTAAGTTAAACGCCTGCTTGAAAAAAGCAATCAACACGCTATTGACCCACGTTACGAAGCCAAAAACAAAGAAAAGGGCACCAATAATAAGCAGTGGGCCGGTATAATTTTGGGTTTTAGGCGGAGCAGTAGGTGTCATTGGCTTGGTTGCAAGGTCAGGAAAATAGATTTTAAAATTTTTTACAAATTAAAGATAGAAATCGGATTCTCGGCAATTATTAATGATTAGTTATAAGCTATAGCGTTAATAGGTCTGGTTGGCAAATTAACTATTGCCAACCAACCAATAGGGCCATGACCAAAAACTAATAAAGGTCATTCAGTCCGAAAATCGGTTTATTCGTTTTCCACTTTCCTTTGGTGAAATCAGGAATTTCGATGGGTTTGCTGCCTCCGGCGATGCTCTGTTCGGATAAGGGGCTGATGGCACTCCAGACGGCCGCGTCGTACACGTCGATAGGGACGGGTCCTTTCGCTTTTATCGATTCAATGAAGGCACGAATCACGAAGAAGTCAATACCACCGTGTCCGGCATTCTCGGCAGTTTGGGCGTGGCGTTTCCAGAGCGGATGGTCGTATTTTTCCTGGTAAGCCGCGAAGGGTTCCCAACTGTGTGGTTTAGGCGAAACTCCTTCCAGATAGATCATGTCGTTATCGTCCATCCAGATGCCATTGGTACCCTGAGCCCGGAAGCCAAGCGAGTACGGTCGGGGTGAGTTCGTATCGTGGATAATCACGATATTTTCGCCGTTAGCGCACTGAATAACGGTCGTGACCACGTCGCCAAGTTTAAAGTTAACCTTGGCGTTGGGGTGGTTGGGACCGCCTTTGTCGACAACGTATTTATGCAGACCCCGGCTTTTGGTTGCCGTACTTGTCAGGTGTGTAAAACGGTTACCCCGGTTAATATCGAGCCAATGGGCTACCGGTCCAAGGCCGTGGGTAGGGTAAAGATCGCCGTTTCGATCGACGGAGTGTTGGGTACGCCAGTGTGCTTCGGAGTAGCCCTTCTCGCCAAATTCGGCACCGACACCCCCAATCGATTTGCCGTCGTTGAACTTGATATTCCGCAAATCGTGCTGGTAGCCGCAGTGCGCGTAGGTCATTTCGCCAAACATGCCTTTCCGGATCATGTTCAATACCGCCAATACATCGCGACGGTAACAAACGTTTTCCAGAATCATACAGGGAGAGCCTGTTTTCTCGAACGCATTGACCAGATCCCATGACTCTTTCAGCGTCACCGTTGCAGATACTTCCACACCGGCATATTTACCCGCATGCATCGTTGCTACGGCCATAGGAACGTGCCACTCCCAGGGGGTTGCAATCACGACGCCGTCGATGTCGTCGCGTTTGAGCATATCCTTAAACGCTTCATCGCCTTTGCTGTAGGCCACCGGGGCCTTCCGGCCAGCCTTCTCGATCATGGCCGTTGTGCGGCTGATGGCTTCCTGTGCGGGGTCACAAATAGCGGTTATTTCGACATCATCTCGGTAAAGTGCCTGTTCAACATGGCTGCGTCCTCGTGAGCCAACGCCGATGAATGCCAGTCTGACTTTAGGGTCAGCGGGTTTGGCACCCGTTAGAATGGCCGGGAAAGCGGAGGTCGTTGCAACGGAAGTGACTGCGCCTGTAAGGGCAGCCGTACGAATAAACTGGCGCCGGGTAGGTGTCTGCATAGCGATATGAGCGTAGGAGAATTTACGAACCAAATAACGAGGTTTCGTATCAAAAAACATACGACGCGCTGTTTTTACCCATTGGCCTGACTGACGACGCAAGGAATCAGCCGATAGAGTCCATCCTTGCGTCGTCAATCAGGCTACTGATTCCACCAGACTGATTTAGGATAGTGAACACCTACCAACAGCGGCTCGCCAATCAGCGGGGTGGTAACGTCCAGTTTTTGTTCGGCAGCCCGCTTGGTAAATCGTTCAATTGATTCTTTCCAGCCGTGCGTCGAAAGAGAGAATTTAGCCCAGTGAACGGGCAATACTGTTTTAGCATGCAGATCCTGGGCTGCCGTGGCTACCTCTTCCGGAAACATGTGAATATTGGGCCAGTCTTTACCGTACTGCCCGCATTCGAGAATGGCCAGATCGAACGGGCCGTATTTATCGCCGATCTCTTTGAAATGCTTGCCGTAACCTGAATCGCCACCCAGATACAGCGAATAACCATGAAGCTTTAGCGCAAAAGCGGTCCATAGTGTTTTACCCCGTGTTAAACTACGTCCTGAAAAGTGACGGGCTGGCACCGCAGTCAAGTCAATATCGGTGTCGACGTGATGACTTTCCCACCAGTCAAACTCAACAATCTGGTCGGGTGTAGCTCCCCATTGCTCAAGGTGAGCTCCTACGCCAAGTGCCGTATAGAATTTTTTGACTCTGGGAATGAGCTGCTTGATCGTCAGATAGTCGAGGTGGTCATAATGGTCGTGGGAAAGGACCAGCATGTCAATTTTCTCCGGCATATCTTCCACTTTGTAAACATCAGACCCCGGAAACGCCTTGCCGAAAAAAGAAACAGGCGATGCGTTGCCGCTGAGAACCGGATCGACCAGAATGGTGATTCCTTTCGATTTAATAAGATAAGACGAGTGACCGAACCAGACAATGGTTGGAACAGAATCGGGTAATGCGTTAAGATCGGTACGAACGGATGGTAGCGGTCTGGGGGGAATATTATCCGGCGCTTTGTTGAAAAAATCGCTCATCATACCAATGTAGGAGGCATCTTCCCGCATGACTTCGGTCTTCTCCAGGTTTTGAAAAGAGCCGTCGCGGTAGTTAGGTGAGCGTCTGATTCGTTCCAGGCGTGTAGTGGCCGGGTTACTGCCAAACGTACTCTGCTGCATGAAAAGAAAGGTGGTGGCAATCAATCCGGTAATGATGAATAGTGTTAGTATCATTGGTTTTCGTAGGCGTTTCATGGGGGCACAACGGGTGCTTATCCTGTCTGGTTCCGTGGTCACTGGCTGAGTACATGAGAGGGAACATTACAGGATGAGCGGATGTTATTAGCCTGAACCGACAAAAAATTTTTGTTTAATCTTTATTGGGAAACGTTGAACAAAATCGAAGACTCGTCGGTTTATCAAGTATCAATCGCATACGAAAGAGCGTTCTGGCTACCCGCTCGGCTGTCTGCCTGTGTTGTACACAAACTTTGTAACGACAGGTTGATCGAACTTTAATTTGATTCATTTTTATGGATAATCTTCGGGCCAGTGCCCCACGGGTTGCGGTGTTTCGAAAGGAGCATTTCAACGCGGCTCATCGTCTGAACAACCCCAATTGGTCGGACGAGAAAAACACGCGGGTGTACGGCAAATGCAACAATCCCAATTACCACGGGCACAACTATGAGTTGATTGTGCAGGTTACTGGCCCAATAGATGACGAAACGGGTTATGTGATCGACATGAAGCAACTCAGCGATATTGTGAAAGAACACGTCTTGGATCGATTCGACCACAAGAATTTAAATCTGGACACCGAGGAGTTTGCTGATCTGAACCCATCGGCCGAAAACATTGCCATTGTCATCTACAACATTTTACGAAATCAACTAAGCGAGGGCTTAGACCTTAAAATCAGACTTTATGAAACTGAACGGAACTTCGTCGAATACCCCGTCTAATGGCACCCCGTTGAATGGTCAACCGACAAACGGTAGCCATAAAAATGGATACTCGCTGGACGATGTCTACACAGACGAATTGGTGGATGAAATTGGTGATGCGCACGGTGCTTCCTCCATTGACACCCCCATGCGTCCTGATGCCTTCGCACTGGACGATGACTTGAAAATTGACCTTATTGAAGAACATTTCCGGGAAATAATGAATATCCTGGGGCTTGACCTGACCGATGACAGTTTGAAGGGATCGCCACGTCGGGTCGCCAAGATGTATATAAATGAAGTGTTTAGCGGCCTGAATCCTGCCAACAAGCCCAAGGCAACTTTATTTGATAATAAGTTTCGGTACAATGAAATGCTGGTCGAGAAAGACATTACCGTTCAGACCTACTGCGAGCACCACTTTGTCCCCATTATGGGTAAAGCACACGTGGCTTATATCTCCAGCGGCAAAGTAATTGGCTTGTCGAAACTCAACCGCATTGTTGAATATTTCAGCAAGCGCCCTCAGGTACAGGAGCGTCTAACGGTTCAGATAGCTGAGGAGTTGAAGCGTGTTCTCGAAACTGAGGATGTGGCCGTCATCATTGATGCCAAGCATCTGTGTGTGTCGACACGGGGTATCCACGACGTTAATAGCTCAACAATTACGGCATCATACAGTGGCAAATTTTCTGAAGATGCCACCAAGCAGGAGCTACTGCGGTACGTAACGCAGCCAAGTGTGAATATTTAGAGAACCAAAGTTTTTATGTGAGACTCTCAAACTGGAATAATGCCTGTTTCGGGGAGTTCTACACCCAATTACACTTCATCAACTTAAATTATGCAGGGTAAAAATATTCTCATCATTGGTGCAAGCTCGGGTATTGGCCATTCGCTGGCTTTACAGCTCCAGGCGCAGGGTGCAACGCTTTTTACCGCCGGTCGAACGCAGCCCGAAGGTATTCAGTCCACGCACATGGTATGGGATATTACCCAGACACCTGCCGTCGACGCGCTTAACCAACTCCCCGACACGCTGCATGGGCTGGTTTATTGCCCGGGAACGATCAACCTTAAACCTTTCCAACGGCTTACCCTAGACGATTACCGTCATGATTTCGAGGTAAATGTCCTGGGTGCGGTGAGTGCCATTCACGCCAGTTATGCGGTCATCAAAAAGTCGAAATCGGCCAGTATTATATTATTTAGCACGGTGGCGGCTAAGCTGGGAATGGGCATGCATTCGTCCGTATCCGTGGCCAAATCGGCGGTTGAAGGACTTGGTAAATCATTAGCGGCTGAGTTAGCACCCTTCAATGTCCGGGTAAATGTTTTGGCACCTTCTCTGACCGATACACCTTTAGCGGGTTTCCTGCTGGGAGATGATACCAAACGGGAGGCTGCCAACAAACGGCATCCGCTCAACCGATATGGTACACCTGAGGATATTTCCGGTATGGCTGCCTATTTACTCACCGATCAGGCGAGTTGGATAACCGGACAAGTTATTGGCATTGATGGTGGTATGGGAAGCCTGAAATAATCAATCAACAGACCAAAAAAAGCGGTGCCACGGTTTTAAACCGTGGCACCGCTTTTTTTGCTTACTTTTTATTATTTCGTAATCATTCCATCCACGTTCCGCCAAATGCCGAGGGGGTTAGCGTTTTGTAGAGCAGCCGGCAGTAACTCATCAGGGAAACTTTGGTAGGTCACAGGCCGGACAAACCGCAGGATAGCAGCCGTACCTACTGATGTAGACCGGCTATCGCTGGTGGCGGGGAATGGACCACCGTGGGTCATCGCTTCCGATACTTCGACGCCTGTTGGGTAGCCGCCAAACAATACCCGTCCTGCTTTGGCCTGAAGTAAAGAGACCCAATCGACTGACGAGAAGGTCAGTTCAGCTGGTGTGGCATAAATGGTGGCCGTAAGCTGACCTTCCAGCGTTATCAGGCATTCTTCCAGCTCCGCTTCGGTCTCGCAAACGACAATCAGCGATGTTGGTCCGAAAACCTCTTCGCTCAGTGCCGGGCTGCTCAGAAAAATAGGGGCCGTTGTACTCAATACCGCCGGGCGTCCCTGCGTTTGGCTGCTTTCGGCATCAGCGTCAGCTTCGGCCAGCACGCGAACACCCGGGATGATCCGGTTTTGCTGAACGCCTTTTTGATACGCCTGACAGATACCCGCGTTAAGCATAGTTGCTGGTGCCGATGCCCGAATCTTTTCGGCCACTGTATCCAGAAAAACCTGTGTTTTGGGCGAATCGAGCAAGAAAACCAGCCCCGGATTGGTGCAAAATTGGCCCACACCCAGGGTTATTGAGCCCGCTAGTCCGGCGGCTACTGTTGCGGCAGAGTTTGGTCCTGCCTCCTGGCTAATCGCACCCGGTAAGACAACAAACGGATTGACGGCACTCATTTCGGCATAAACGGGAATGGGCTCGGGGCGGCTCTGAGCCACGCGCAACAGCGCCAGCCCGCCAGCTCTTGAACCCGTAAAACCGACTGCCTTCACAGCCGGATGCGCTACCAGTTGCTGAGCTACCTCAATGTCGGCATGAAGCAGCGAGAAAACGCCATCGGGCATTCCGGATTTCTGAGCAGCTGTTACAATGGCTTGACCTACCAAAGACGATGTACCCGGATGCGAGGGGTGCGCCTTCACGACAACCGGACAACCGGCGGCCAAGGCCGACGCCGTATCGCCACCGGCTACCGAGAAAGCGAGTGGGAAATTACTGGCGCCAAAAACAACGACTGGACCCAGGGGTACCAGCATTCGGCGCAAGTCGGGACGGGGTAGGGGCTGCCGGTCGGGGAGGGCCGGATTAATACGGGCATCCACCCACGAACCTTCACGAAGTACATTGGCGAACAACCGTAACTGCCCCGTGGTGCGGCCCCGCTCGCCCGAAATCCGACCTGTGGGCAACCCGCTCTCCAGCACGGCCCGCTCGATGAGTTCATCACCAATAGATTCTATTTCGGCGGCAATAGCCTCTAAAAAATCGGCTCGTTGCGCCCCGCTAAGCTTAGCATAAATCGGAAACGCTTCGGCGGCTTTGTCGATGGCCAGATTTGCCTGTTCTGCGGATACGTTTGCGAAGTCTTCGGCAAGATTCTCGTGTAGGGAAGGCGCAAAAGCCTTGAAAAAGTTGCCGTCGCCGGTAACGGGCTCATTGCCAATAAAGCTGAGAGTGACAGATTGTTGCGTGGTTGACATACGTTTGAATGAATCGGAACCTGACGTAAGTATAGGTTTTAAGGGGAACAACAGGAAGGTTAAAAAAGTGGCCTGAGTACGCATGTTCGTGCGTAGACAGGCCATGAAATTGACATTACGGACTTTTAAGCTATTGGCCCCACGCGCTCCAGCACCGCTTTTGCCTGCCGGATACCAGCGTATTCGTCCAGTTTATCGCCTTCATATTCGATACCAATAATACCTTTGAACTTGCTGTCTTTCACAATCTTGAGGATTCGGTTGTAGTCGGTTTCAACGCAATTGCCGTTGGCGTCGAAGTCATAGAACTTAGCCGATGCGCCTTTGGCGAAGGGCATTAGTTCTGCAGTGCCTTTATACCGATCATATTCTTCGGCACACGTATGATTATCGCCACGTTTGATGCAGAAGTTGCCGAAGTCGGGGAGGGTACCTACGTTCTTCATGCCTACCTGCTTCATCACGCCGGAAAGCCACTGGCCATTGGACGAATACCCGCCGTGGTTTTCCACGATCACATTGATATTCATCGTTTTGGCAAATTCGCCCAGTTTGCTCAGACCGTCAACGGCTGCTTTGGCTACTTCTTCGGCAGTACCCTGTCCGGCGGCATTGACCCGAATGGTTTTACAACCCAGGTATTTAGCACATTCAACCCATTTGTGGTGGTTTTCGACGGCCTTCATTCGTTCGGCAGCATCCGAAGCACCCAGGTTGCCTTCCCCGTCGATCATGATGAGGTTATTCGTGATGCCGTTGTCCTTGCATCGGGCCAGCAGGTCGTTGAGGTAGGTTTTGTCCTGCGCTTTGTCTTTAAAGAACTGGTTTACATATTCAACAATGCTGATATCGAATTCTTTACGGGCAATGCCGGGGAAGTCCAGGTTAGTAATTTTTTTGGCAAACAGTGCTTTATGGAGCGACCACTCGGCCAGCGAAATATCGAAGAACATCTTCTTCGCGGGGGCTTCCGCAAAAGCAGTTGGCACAATGGCCATAGCCGCCAATGAGCCGGCAGCTTGTTTCAAAAACGAACGACGGTCGGAGGTCATAACGAAACGGGTTTACGAGACATAGGTTTTGGGTAAGCAGTCGGTTGCTTATCTGATAAAGAAAGAAGACAAGGCTAAATTACTCATTTGATTAGTTGAGGGCGCTTTGGTTTAGGTCATATGGAATTGTTTTCTTCCGTAATTTGCCCGAAACTGATAAAACGGCTCCAGGCAACTTCTGGTTGTTTGCATTCGTAGAAGTAAAGTCTTAATAAACAACCGGAGGCTGTTTGCGCCTTCTACCGCATGATCACACCCGAAATCATTCAGGAAGCGCATGGCCGCATCCACCCATACATTCACCGGACCGCCGTACTCACCAATCAAACCATCAACGAACGGGCGGGAGCGGAGTTGTTTTTCAAATGTGAGAACTTTCAGAAAATAGGGGCCTTTAAGGCACGGGGTGGTCTGAATGCTGTGCTGCAGGTCGCTCAGTATCAGGAAGGGTCGGCGATTACTACGCACTCGTCGGGCAACCACGCGCAGGCTGTAGCCTTTGCGGCCCGGCAGGTTGGCATGCCCGCATACATAGTGATGCCGCGCACCGCTCCGCAAGTGAAAAAAGATGCCGTGCTTGGTTATGGGGCGGAGGTGATCGAGTGCGAACCAACCCTGGATGCCCGCGAGGCTGGCGTTCGGGAAGTTATAGCGCGAACCGGTGCGGTACTCGTTCACCCTTTCGATGATGATCGGGTTATTGCCGGACAAGCTACAGCCGCAAAAGAACTTATTGAAGATTTTGGCAGCGATCGGCCATTTGATGTTATTCTGACGCCCGTAGGTGGGGGCGGGTTGTTAAGCGGAACGGCCCTGGCAACACATTACCTGTCTGCGTCAACCCGCGTCATTGCCGGAGAGCCAGAAGGGGCCGCCGATGCAATTCTGTCTTTTAGAAGTGGTCAGGTTGAGAAAGCGCCTTATATTAACACCATTGCCGACGGGCTCATGACCAGCCTCAGTGAACGAACGTTAGCCATCATCCGCGAGCACGTTACGGATATTCTGACGGTATCTGATCCCGAAATCATTGCGGCCATGCGGCTCGTCTGGGAGCGGATGAAAATCATCATTGAGCCATCCTGTGCGGTTCCGCTGGCCGCTGTGTTAAAGCATAAAGCTCAGTTTGCCGGGCAAAAGATTGGTATTATACTAACCGGTGGAAATGTCGATTTAGGAAAGCTGCCGTTTTGATATGGTGCATATACAAGCCATTGCTGCCGAGGAAACATATCCGCTCCGCCATTCAGTTCTGTGGCCCGATAAGCCTTTCGATTATGTAAAAATCGATAATGACGACGAGGGACACCACTTCGGCGCCTTTCGGGAGAACGAGCTGATTGCCGTCATTTCATTGTTTGTCAATGGAGAAGAAAGCCGTTTTCGCAAATTTGCCGCCCGCCCGGACTGTCAGCGGCAGGGCGTAGGAACGCTGCTGCTGAATCATGTAATCTACGAAGCCAAGCAATTAGGTGCTACTTTTCTTTGGTGTGATGCCCGGCTGGAGACTGCCGATTTTTACCGCCGGTTTGGTATGGAGGCCATTAGCGAGGTATTTTATAAAGGCCCGATTCCCTATGCCAAATTTTCGCGTACCTTGTAAGTAACTGGTGCCTAATTCGGATCCATTCTTACTAAACCTTAACGTCCTATTCTTATGAAATACGTACTGAATCTAATCTTGGTCGTTTGCCTGTTGGCAATAGGAACAAAATCAAATGCGCAGACAGCTCCGGCCGACACGGCGAATCTTAAAGCCTATGCAGGTTCGTACACCTTTGCCAGTGGTAGCCCGATTCAGAAGTTTACCGTTACGACCGAAAAAGGTGAGCTGTTTGGTGAAGCAGACACATTCGGAAAAAATAAACTGGTGAAGCAAGCCAAGGCCGATACCTATCAATCAACCAGTTCCTACGGCTCCATCATCACGTTTGTCCGGGATGCTGCTACCAAAGCTGTAACAAGTATGACGATGGCGGTTCAGGGTACCGAATTAGCGGCTAAGAAGGACAATCCATAACCAAACGATTGCTCAGGGAGTTGAGTAAGCAATGCTATAATTGACTCAACTCAACGATGAAAACAACAAAAATTGTACTGTCAGCCGCTGTATTGTCAGCTACTATGCTGGCCTGTAATCAGAAGAAAGACACAAGCCAAACCGGAGAAACGGTAGCGACTGCCGACACCACACTTGCGTTACCGGCACCTTACGCAACGGCGTCAAGCCAGAAGTTTAGTAATGTCGTTGGCTGGCCGGAAGGTAAAACACCCCAGGCACCGGCTGGCTTTACCGTTACGGAATACGCTCGTGATTTAGCGAGTCCCCGCTGGCTTTACGTTGCCCCAAACGGTGATGTATTTGTGGCCGAGTCCAACACCGAACGAAAGGGTATCAAAACGAAAGTGGTGAATGCCGTAACGGGCAAGAGCAATTCAGAGCGTACTGAAGCCAGCGCCAATCGAATCACCCTTCTGCGTGATACCAACAGGGATGGCAAACCGGATGTAAAAGAGCCCTTTCTAACGGGCTTGAATCAGCCGTTTGGTATGCTGGTGCTGGGTAATAGCTTCTACGCGGCTAACACCGACGGGATTATGATGTATGACTATAAACCCGGCCAAACGAAGATAACCGCCCCCGGTAAGAAAATCCTGAGTTTACCCGCCGGTGGCTATAACAACCACTGGACACGTAATTTACTGGCCAGTCCGGACGGTAAAAAGATATTCGTGTCGGTGGGTTCGGGTAGTAACGTAGCTGAGCACGGCATCGAAAACGAAGTGCGTCGGGCTAATATTATCGAAATCAATCCGGATGGAACAGGTGAGAAAGTTTATGCCAGTGGCCTGCGGAATCCGGTAGGTATGGGCTGGCAACCTACTACCAAAACCTTGTATACCGCCGTTAACGAACGCGATGAATTGGGCGACGAACTCGTTCCCGACTACCTGACCAGCGTAAAAGAAGGTGCTTTTTACGGATGGCCTTACTCATATTATGGGCAGAATGAAGATCCCCGCCGAAAAGGTGAGCGTCCCGATCTGGTGAAAAAAGCCGTCGTCCCGGATGTGCCGCTGGGCGCGCACACGGCTTCATTAGGCCTGGCTTTTTATGACAAAACTGCTTTTCCGGAAAAGTATCGTAATGGGGCCTTCGTTGGCCAGCATGGTTCCTGGAATCGATCGTCATTCTCGGGCTATAAAGTGGTTTTTGTGCCATTTGAGGAAGGTAAACCCGGCAAGCCGGAAGATTTCCTGACGGGATTCCTGACTGGTAAGGACAAAGACGCATACGGTCGACCAGTTGGCGTTGCTGTTTTACCCGATGGTTCCATGCTGGTAGCAGATGATGCCGGTGGCCGAATCTGGCGAATAGCGGCAACTAACTAAGTTGAGTAGTGTACCAATAAGAAAGGGGCCGCATATGCGGCCCCTTTCTTATTGCCAGGATTATTAAAACTGATAGAGCAATCGTGCCCGGAGGCCCATCAGCGTAGAGGATTGCCAGTTTTGACCGGGCTGAAAAGGTTGGGGTGCCGCTTGTGTCGGTATCGTCAATACAGGGCTACCCTGCAACACCCAATGTCCGCTTTGCCATTCGATACCTGCACTTAAGGCAACATTATTGATTAAGGGAGCAGTCCGTTTGTCGCTGACGCTGATTTGTTCAAACCCTCGTTGAGGAATGGGTACCTGACAGAAATAAGTTGCATTTTCGGTGCTTGAAATCGTAAAATAAGTCCCTGCTGTTGGTATGAATGACACGTTCTTGCTAAGCGCAACCCGATAGCCTACAGAAATAGGGAGAAGTATGCGGGTAGTACGGGTATCTATGTTGAAGATATCACGTCGGGGATCGATTCCATGGGCAAACTCTTTCCGGAAATCCCGGCGCATACGAATGTCGAAATCAAAATCACTACCAAATTTGTCTCCTGAATAGTTAGCCTGGCTCAGTCCGGCACTCACTGCCCAGTGTTTACCCAGCAGGACTTCTGTAAATACTCCCGCACCCGTTAGTTTGGAGGCAATTTCGCCACCAATGCCAGCCCTGAATTGTACGCCTGTTGGGAGCACAGGTTGGCTTTCGGGTGCCTGGGTCGGCTCAGCACCACCTACAACCGTTGTTCGCGCCGGACGCATGCGCTTTGCACGCAGAGACATCATTTTCGTCCAGTTAGTACTCGGCATCGACAGCGGTAAACTATTGATCGACTCAATGGTAACTGAAGTCAATGGGTTGTTCGACTCGGATAGTGTTGATCCAATTGGTGCCAGGCTGTAATCAGTCTGGTTTGGTATCGATCCCTTAACCAAGCCAGTAACCTTATTGCCTTTTCCATATGTCGAACCAGCCATAAACTCACCGGACGAACCTGCTTCCCGATTGTTCGCGTACTGGCCACGCTGTTTCCGCTCGCGGGTGGACCGATTGGCTATTCGGGGCGATTTTACGGTAGTACTGTTGAAATTTTCACTGGCAATAGACGAAGTAGACGATTCACCATACGCGTTTATATTCGGGTTATTGGTTAAATTATCCGGTTGATTTCCCTGATTCACTGCCCTTTGACCCCGGTTAGTTGTCGCATACCGTTGCTCTTGTTGTTCTAACGGCGCTCCCGGTCGGTCAGTATATTGCTCTTCATTAGGCGGAACGACATGGGATTTTGACGGCACAGCAACGTAACGGGTTATGTACACCGTATCTCGTGGCTGTTGATGGACCAGGTTCGGGTTACCACCCGACGCTGGTGACCCTGGTTGGAGAGCGGGCGATGCTCCGTTTTCTTCGTGTTGTCTTTGCGTTACCTTATCGTCTTCCGGAGCTGTATGGCCGGGTTGGCTTTTTGCTGATTGGCTGGACGCTGGTTTTTTTAATTGACTTATCGTTTCCCGTAGTTGATTGATCTCACGCTGTTGCCAGAAGCCAAAGCTTACCATGACGACAGCACTTACAGTGGCCGCTGCCATTAACCAGGGCTTGGCAGCCCATATACTACCAAAAGGCTGGCCAGGGTTTTGCGGAGCCGGTTGAGGCATTCCAGTTTGCAGGGAAGCCTGCATCCGGGTCCAGTCTTTTTCGGAAAATTCCGGCCGAATACTTTCCAGTTTTCGCCGGATAATATCGGAAAATCGGTCAGTTTTCATGATACGGAATTGAGGCTGTAGAGCCTGATTTAAAATATTGGGCTTCTTTGAGCAGGATTTGTAGTTTCTGCCGGGCACGGGCAAAATTAGAACGCACCGTTGCCTCATTATGGCTAAGGATGCCCGCTATCTCGTGAAGACTATAGCCATCTACAACGTGCATCATGAATACCGTTCGATACGTTGGAGATAACTGTTGTACTAAGGCTAAAATGTCCTCAGCGGCAATCTGATCGACTACGTCTACATCAAAGGCCACCTGCTCGCCTGTTTCGAGGGAAGCATGTTGTTCAAATCGATGGTTTTTTCGGTAATGGCTAATGGCTGTGTTGACTAAAATGGTCCGCAGCCACGCTTTAAAAGGTAATGTTTCGTCATAACTGTCCAGATGTTGAAATGCTTTTAAAAACCCTTCGTTCAGCACGTCTTCCGCTTCTTCAACACTCGAACTGTAGCGCAGACAAATGCTCTTGGCATACCCAAAAAATTGTTTGAATAGCGTTCGTTGCGCGCGCGGGTCGTTGGCGCGGCAGGCCCGAATGACACTCAGCAGGTCATTATCGGCGAACGAGGACGATTTTCGGAAAAACAAAATTTGGTCGGATTTATGTAAACATTTCTGACTACAAAAAGACTACGCAACATCAACGTATAACGTTGCATCCGGAATGTTGGTTATTAACTTTTTTTTTATCATAAGCAACGCTTGTGTTCATGTGAACGTACAGGTAACGAATGGGTTTACTCGCCCCATTTATTGTTTGCTAATGAACGTGTTAGTAATTGGTGATGAACATACCTACGGTTATGGACTGGCTGTCGGGAAGCTTAGTTTTATAGGTCACTTTATCCGGCAGATGGGCCGAACCGGGCGGCCGGTATCGGTAGATGTGTACGCCCATCTTACGATGTCACAAACGATAGCCACCCTGGCCCAATTGCCATTAAACCGGTATGATCTTATTATACTTCAACTAGACCATACGCTGATTCAGGTACCGGCTTCTCAACTGGTTTCCTCAACGGTCGTTCAGATGCCGGTTATGCATTCGGGATCGATGATCGCCAGGGAAAGATCCTTTAAATCTCGTTTGAAATCGATAGGTACCGCGCTACGCTCACTTGTATGGCCTAATCGGGAGCGTATGGCCATTTCGGTGCTGCTGAATCAGCTAAGACCATACCGGCATAATGTTTTGCTGTTAACTCCGCTTGCCAGTCAGTACACAACCAGTCGTTGGTTGCAGCGACGAAGTCGTGCTGTTGTTTTGCAGGAAGCCGATAAACGTCTGGTGAGCGTTTTTGACACGGACTCCATCATACGGCCAAGAGAAGAGTATTTTCTGCCAAATGATCAGGTACATTTAAACGCCATTGGTCATGAATTACTGGGGCGTTCATTATACGATTTCTACGAATCGGCACCAACCATCGTTACTATTCAGTCTATTCGAAGGGATTACTAGACAGGGATTAAAAGAAAAGAGGAGCTGGTTGTACAACCAGCTCCTCTTTTCTTTTAATCCCTGTTTTATGACCGGAAGGCGTTCTTTTTGCGCAGTGCATCGTAACGTAAAAGCGCTTCCAGGTAATAGTAGTCTGTGTAAATAATAGGCGTATCTACTTCACTTTTGGCCGGTTTATGTCCTACACTGTGTTTCAGGATAAAATTGTTGTTCTCGCCCAGATTTGCTTTGTAAGCCGGGCTTGAGAGACTTTCCAGCATTTTAACCGCCGATTGGTAATAGGTCTTGGCCGATGGGCCGCCATAGGTACAAAGTTCGAACAGAGCCGCCGACGTAATAGCGGCTGCCGATGCATCGCGTTCTTCGTTGGGGATGTTGGGCGCGTTGAAATCCCAATAGGGAACCTTGTCGGCTGGCAGATTGGGGTGATTTAAATAAAAGTCGGCAATGTGCCGGGCCTGCTCCAGGTACTTCTTGTCTTTTGTTTCGCGGTACATAACCGTAAACCCATACAGTCCCCAGGCCTGCCCTCTGGCCCAGGCTGAGTTATCTGCATAGCCCTGTGCGGTTTTCTTGGCCGCAACGGTTCCATCTGGATTGTAACAGACAACGTGATAACTACTGTAGTCGGGCCGGTAGTGGTTCTTTATGGTGTTGTCGGCATGAGTGACCGATAGGTTATAAAAGTCTTTATTGCCCGATCGCTTAGCGGCCCAGAATAGAAATTCCAGATTCATCATGTTATCAATGATAACCGGATAGTCGTATGTCTGAAATTTGTTCCAAGATTTGATAACGCCCCGCTTTGGATCAAAACGCGTTGACAACGATTTGGCACCGGTTAACAAAATAGGGGGATAGGCTGCGTTTTTAGTCAGCCGATAGCCGTTGCCAAAAGGGCAGTATAGCATAAAGCCCAGGTCATGCGTACCCGTATTGTATTGCTCTTTTGCCACGGCCATTGTCCATTTATTAGCCGCTTCTTTCCACATAGGGTCTTTGGTGCGTTCGAAGATGTGCCAGAGTGATCCCCCAAAAAAACCGCTGCACCACCAATCCGATTTCCGGTCGTCGGGTGATCCGTCCGGTTTAGTCGATTGTGGAAATCGGGTTGTATCGGGGTGGCTTTTCAGCATGAGCGCATACTGCTTTGCCGCAAAGGCAAATTCTTTATCAACATCAATAGTTGTTTGAGCGAAGGTAACCTGCGCTGTAAAGAGCAAGCCAAGTAAAATGGAACGTTTCATGCGTGTTTGTTTCAAGGGAAGAGCCCGGTTCTTCGGGTTATGACAGACTCTGTTTTAACCTAAGCATAAAAAGCTTACTTTTTAATCAGTTGACCAGGGTTATCGGTAAAGTTTGTTTAGAAAGCCGGTTTCACTTTTAACTAAAATGCACCCAACTCGTTGCCGCATTAAACCAGCACTAACTATCGTAATCCCGGTAATGCAGAGTCGGTAAAAAACGAAGGGCATTCGACTAATCGAATGCCCTTCGGTAAGTTCAATCAGTTGCCCGATCGTTACGCATGTATTTCCAGTTCCTTCGGTTTTTCCTTGTCTTCCGACTTCGGGTCAACTTCTGGCTGAACATCTTTCCGACGAGACATGTAGGTGTAAATAACCGGTACCACATATAGTGTCAGAATGAGCGAGAACATCAGTCCCCCTACAATAACGATACCCAGCGGTACCCGGCTTTTTGAAGCAGAACCCAGTGCCAAAGCCAGTGGCAGAGCCCCAAAAGCCGCAACGAGCGTGGTCATCAGGATAGGACGCAGACGCAACGCAGCCGATTCTGCAGCTGCCTCGAACTTGTTCTTACCCGTTAGGCGCTGCTCATTGGCGAATTCTACAATGAGGATACCGTTCTTGGTAACCAGACCAACCAGCATGATGATGCCGATCTGGCTGAATATATTCAACGTCTGGTTAAACATCCAGAGCGAGAACACCGCACCGGCAAGGGCCAGTGGTACCGTAATCATGATGATGAGCGGATCGACAAACGAATCGAACTGTGCCGCCAGAACCAGATACACCAGAATCAGGGCCAGACCAAACGCAAACAGGGTATTAGACGAACTTTCCGCATAATCGCGGGAAGGGCCGGAAAGGGCCGTCTGGAAGCTTTCGTCGAGGGTACGAGCTGCAATGGCCCGCATGGCTTCTACACCATCGCCAACCGTTTTGCCGGGTGCCAGCCCTGCTGATACCGTCGCTGATTTGAATCGGTTATAGTGGTATACCTGGGGCGGGCTACTAACTTCCTGAAACTTAACCAGATTGTCCAATTGAATCAGTTGCCCCTGGTTGGAACGAACATAAAAGGAGGCTAAGTCGACCGGTGCATCGCGGTCAGCACGGTCTACCTGACCAATTACCTGATACTGCTTTCCGTTCATAAGGAAGTACGCCAGCCGCCGGTTACTAAGCGCAAGCTGGAGTGTTTGGGCAACATCCTGCACCGAAATTCCCAAGTTCGTCGCTTTCTCGCGGTCGATACTAATGTTCAGTTCAGGCTTGTTGAACTTCAAGTCTACATCGGAGTTCTGGAACGTTGGATCTTTGGCCACTTCGTCCAGAAACGTTGGCAGTTTCTCACGGAGTTTCTCGAAGTTCAGGTTTTGAATAACGAACTGCACCGGCAAGCCACCGCCCCGACCAACCTGAATGGTCTGATCCTGCGTGGCGAACATACGGGCTTCATTAAACTTCTTGAGATTTTTATTAATGTAATCGACAATATCCTGCTGAGACCGTTTCCGGTTTCCAGGCTCCACCAGGTTCTCCATGACGAACGAAGAGTTCACCGCACCCGCTCCCGAAAAGCCCGGAGCAACCACGCTGAAGGCTAGTTTGGTTTCGGGGATAGAGTCGAGTACGAACTCCATGACCCGGTCTGTCAGAGATGCCTGAGCCTCGTAGCTTGTTCCTTCGGGTGACGTTATAACCAGGCGGGTCCGGCTACGGTCTTCGAGGGGAGCCAGCTCCGATTTAAGCAGAGAGCCAAGCCCGAAGATGAACAGCAGGCACGCACCAATCATGACAAACGCCCAACCCCGTTTCTTCATAAAGCCGTTCAAGGACGATCGGTAGGAGGTATCCAGCCATTCAAAGAAGGGCTCCGTTTTTCGATAGAACCAGGACCGGCCATGGTTTTTGCTGGTCAGTTTTACACTCAGTACCGGTGTCAGCGTCAGCGAAACGAAGGCCGAGATCAATACAGCACCCGCAACAACGATACCGAACTCGCGGAACAGGCGGCCTACAAAGCCCTCGAGGAATATAATGGGCAGGAATACGATAGCCAGTGTGATACTGGTCGCAATGACGGCGAAGAAGATTTCGTTGGAACCCTCGCGGGCGGCCTCCCTGGTGTCCATGCCCTGCTCGATCTTCTTGAAGATGTTCTCAGTGACCACAATACCATCGTCCACCACAAGTCCCGTTGCCAGAACGATACCGAGCAGCGTAAGTACGTTAATGCTGAAATCGGCCACGTACATGATGAAAAAGGCTCCGATAAGGGATACTGGAATATCGATCAATGGCCGGAAGGCAATGAGCCAGTCGCGGAAGAAGAAGTAAATAACCAGTACGACCAGCACAAATGAAATAAGGAGCGTTTCGCCCACTTCTTCAATGGCTCGTCGAATAAAGGTACTCCGGTCAACGCCGATACTTACGATGATATCGTCGGGCAGGTCTTTTTTGAGCTGGTCGAAACGCTTATAAAATTCATCGGCAATGCTTACATAGTTGGCTCCAGGCTGAGGAATAAGGGCGAGAATTACGCCCACCGCCCCGTTCTGCTTAGAGATAGTTTCTTCGTTCTCCGCGCCAATGGTTGCATAGCCAACATCCTTAAAGCGGACAATTTGATTGCTCGTCTGACGAAGAATCAGGTTGTTAAAATCTTCTTCCGTTGTTAAACGACCTACCGCTTTAACCGTCAATTCCGTATTGTTACCATACACCTTTCCGCTGGGTAACTCAACGTTCTGCGCGTTCAAGGCCGTTTGTATATCCTGAGAGGTCAGGCGATAAGCCGATAGTTTGATGGGGTCGATCCAAAGGCGCATAGCCTGACGCTTCAAACCATAGATATTGGCCTGACTAACGCCCGGAATGGTTTGCAGACGTTCCTGAAGTACATTTTCGGCATAATCCGACAACTGTGTCGGGTTGCGGGTCGTACTCTGAACGGTCATGAAAATAATAGGATCGGAGTTGGCATCGGCTTTGGTTACCACCGGTGGCGCATCGATATCCTGGGGTAACTGCCGTTGGGCCTGGGCTACCTTATCACGTACATCGTTGGCGGCCTGCTCCAGGTCAGCATCGAGGTTGAACTCGACCGTTATGGTACTGGCACCCAAGGCACTGTTCGATGAGATCGTACGAATCCCTTCAATACTGTTCAGCGATTTCTCGATGGGTTCCGTAATCTGCGACTCAATAATGTCGGGGTTAGCACCGGTATAGTTTGTCCGTACCGAAATTACCGGCGGGTCGATAGCCGGGTATTCGCGAACACCCAGAAAGGTGAAACCGATAATGCCAAAGAGGACGATGACGATGGACATCACCATGGCAAAGACCGGTCGATTCAGACTAAGCTCGGGAAGACTCATGATTGATTGAGTTTATTTTGTCGGGTTTAGCAGCCATACTCCGCAAACGCCGTTTTATTTAAGTGCTACTTTCGGTTCTGTACCTGTAGCTGGCAGCGTAATCACCTTGTTGATCTTAACGGGTGAATCTGGTTTTAAAAACAATAAACCCGTCGTTGCTACTGTATCGCCTTTCTGCAAGCCTGATAAAATCTGTATTGTCCCGGCAGTACGCAAACCAGTTTTTACATCCTTGAACAGGGCTTTTCCGTTCTTCACCAGAATAACCTGATTTGTCCGGGTTTGGGGGATGATTGCCTGTGTTGGAACTACCAGACTTTGTTCGTTCTGAATCGTTAAGGTAACCCGCGCAAAGGTGCCCGGACGGAAACGGGGCAGTCCTTTTTCAACGCCAGTATTGTTAACTCTTGCCCGGATACGAAGGTTACGAGTCTGTTCTTCAACCCCCGGTTCAATGGCATATACAACCCCCTGACTTGACTGGCCGCTTCCGTCTACCATAAACGAAATCTGGCTGCCATTATGTACCGCCGGACCGTACTTTTCTGGAATGGAGAAGTCAAGTTTAAGCGATGATATTTGTTGCAGACGGGCAATGAGCGTATTGGGCGACACAACGGCTCCGGCACTCACGTTACGAAGGCCAATAACCCCCGAAAAAGGGGCCCTGATCTCTGTTCGCTGCAGGTTGGCTTTCACCAGTTCAATGTCGGCGAGGGACGACCGTAAATTTGTGGTGACGATGTCATATTCCTGCTGACTGATACCACCCCGTTCCAGCAATTGTTTGTTTCGCTCTTCGGTACGGCGGGCATTGTCGGCCTGTGCCTGAAGTTTCTGAAGCTGTGCGCGTAAGTCGGCATCGAAAAGCTTGACCAGCAAAGCTCCTTTGGCTACTGGCATACCTTCCTGAATGTTAAGCTGGGTAATTCGGGCTGAAATTTCGGGATAAATGTCAACCTGCTCGTTTGGCAACAGCGAGCCACTGGAAACAACATCTTCGCGCAGGTTTTGGGATATGACCACATAACCGTTTACGTTCGTTGGTCCGCCACCCCCCGGTCCGCCGGGTCCACCTTTACCACCGGGCCCGCCTTTAGCGTCCGGTCCACCTTTGCCGCCACCCCCGCCTGCCGACGCACCAGGAGCTGGGTGTAATACCTTATTGTACACAATTATCCCGCCGAGTACCAAAACGACGAGAACGATAGCAATCCATCTTTTCACAGGAAAATTCAGTCAGAAGGGCCTATAATTAAACGGCTAAACAGCCATGTTTGTTCTTAAACTACAAAGCTATCAAGGATGATGACTATAACAATCGGTAGCGGATTGAATATGAATGGATTTTAGCATAATTGTTCCAGCTTTTCAAGGGGTGTTAGCTCAACCGGAATGCGTATAAATCCTTAGTTCGATCCATCTGTTAAGTAAACTTTTTCACGCCTTGTGTACGGTTGTGAATTGGTAATGAAGCGTCTAGGTCAAGAAACTGTTAACTCTTTACTGACAAGTACAAGCTTCAGGAAGTACTTAGAATCGTATTTTTTATAATTGATTTATGGTCATAAGGTTTTGTCTCTGAATTGATTAACCAGAGTTATTCAATAGAATTTGAGTGTTAATGGTGAGTCTACTCTACGAATCAATGACCATCAGCAGTTCACTAATCATCATGGCCGTAGCGCCCCAAACGCGGTACCCCTGAATTTGATAAAATGGGGCGTCGACCAGTACGCCCCGGACGTCAATCTGGCTGTCGCCAACAATGGTTTCGTCCAGGAGCGTGTCCAGATCCACTTCCACGACAGCTTCAACTTCGCGGGGGTCCGGATAAAAATCGGGTCGGTAGGGGAGTACGCCCACCACGGGCTGCACGTAGAAATTACTGGGTGGAATGTATAACTCGGTCAACAGCCCCAGTACTTTCACATCAGACACCCGGATGCCCACCTCTTCCTGTGCTTCGCGTAAGGCCGTGCGGGTAAGGTTTTCATCAATGCGCTCCATGCGTCCGCCCGGAAAAGCCATCTGGCCGGCATGAACACCGTCGTACTGAGGCCTGAGAATAAGGGGTAGATAAATAGAATTCTGGTACGGGTAAAAACAGATCAGCACCGCACTCCGACGCGTCCGCTCATTCGGTTTGATACCGAGCCGATACCGGGCTGTGGACGCCATTTTTTTGTGGGCGGCTTCACCAGGCAACTGCTTTTGTAAGCGTTGGCGTAAATGTTCGGAGAAGGAATGAAAGCTGGTGCCAATCATTAGTGGATGGTTTATAGATAACGAGTCAACCTATTACATGTCAGTGGTTAGATGTCGAAGTACCCGTTATGCTTGTAACAACCTTGAATTTGAAAAGTTGACCCGCTCTTCAGGAACTTGACGCTACAGTCCTTTTTTGTACAATTTTACCAATTCTTCCGCACAGCGTTCTCCATCCATGGCAGCGGATACAATACCCCCGGCATAACCCGCTCCTTCACCGCAGGGAAACAGGCGGCTAACCTGCACATGCTCGCAGGTTTCGCGATGGCGCGGAATACGAACGGGTGAGGACGTTCGGCTTTCAACGCCAATTACCTGGCCGTCGTTACTCAGATAGCCGCGCATCTTCCGTCCGAAATCGCGCAGTCCCTGCCGCAGGGGTTGGGCAATGTGATCGGGGAGTACTTCACGCATATCGACCGAAGCCAGGCCCGGCTGATAAGAGGTAGGCAGGAGTTGGTTCGACACACGCCCATCCACAAAATCGGCAATGCGCTGGGCCGGTGCGGTTTGCCGACCATCGCCCATCTGGCATGCCCATCGTTCGAGATCCTGCTGAAGGGCCAGTCCGGCCAGCGGACCTTCCTCCGCATAAGGAGCCAGGTCTTCGTCGGCAATGGCGACAACCAGTCCCGAATTGGCAAACTGTGAATCACGACGAGAGGGCGACATGCCGTTGACGACCAGTTCGCCAGGTGCGGTGGCAGCCGGAACGATAAACCCGCCGGGGCACATGCAAAATGAGAAAACACCCCGTTCAACGCCCTTGAAACGCGTTTGAGCGACCAGGCTATACGACGCAGCCGGTAAATAATCGCCCCGGGTTGGCCTGTGATACTGAAACTGGTCGATCAGGCTCTGCTGATGTTCGATGCGAACACCCATCGCAAACGGTTTGGCTTCAATCAGCACATTTCGTTTGTGCAGCAGATAGAAAATGTCCCGGGCAGAGTGGCCCGTTGCCAAAATGACGCCAATGCCCGTCAGTGAATCACCATTGGCTAATACGACGCCTTTTAACTCATTACCAGCCAGAATCAGGTCGGTCACTTTTGTATCGAAACGAACTTCACCCCCAGCTTTCAGAATGCTTTCACGAAGGTCCGTCACAACATTGGGCAGCTTATTCGTGCCAATATGCGGGTGGGCATCGACAAGGATCTGTTCGGTAGCACCGTGCGCCACAAAAATTTCCAGTATCCGGCGAACATCGCCCCGTTTGGTCGAGCGGGTGTAAAGTTTACCATCAGAATAGGTTCCGGCCCCGCCCTCGCCAAAGCAATAGTTCGACTCCGGGTTGACAACGTGGTCTTTATTGATAGCGGCCAAATCGCGTCGGCGGGCGCGAACATCGCTGCCGCGTTCCAATACGATGGGTTTAATATCCAACTCAATCAGACGAAGGGCCGCAAAAAGTCCGGCAGGACCGGCACCCACCACAATAGCCTGAGGTGCCCGGCTCACATCCATTTGCGGTTTCTGGTACTGAATAAGCGGGGGAGGAGTTTCACCGGCATACACATCGACATCGACCTTCACCCGAACCTGCCGGTTGCGGGCATCAATCGACTGGCGACGTTTCCGCACGACTACATCCGCCGAATCGGGAAGTGAAAGGTGCGTTAATGCCTGATCCCGGAAAGCAGGTTCGTCCAGGGCTAACTCGGGAGGTAATGTAAGCGAAAGTTGATGAATCATTGTTGAATAGACCGGCAGGGGCCGTTGTCGCGGCTAATCGGCAAATAAACTGACTAAACGTATAAGGTTCACAAAACGATATACAAGTATCCCGTCAAGTAACAGGGATCAACCGGTTTGGGTTCTTTTACCATGATTTCAACAGCGGTTCTTCCTGCAGGCCTTCCGAAGCCGCTTTTGAGTGAATCCCTTTTTTGTATGTTTGGGTAGAATTTCCTTTAAGTGTGTTATTTAAGGTAAAAATAAGTATCGAGCATAATGAAGTTGAGTCTTATAGGTTGTCTGCTGACTGTCAGCTATTGTACACTGGCGCAGCCAACGGCCAGTAAATCCGGGAGTACTATACCCTGGTCACAACGAATGGTGGCCACGATCATGACCAACAACGCCGATTCGATTGCCTACGTCAAGGAAGGTAAAGACGCACGCTGGGAGTATGAAATGGGGGTACTGCTGGAGGCCGTTGAGCAAGTCTGGTATCGTACGGCCGACGACCGCTATTTTCAGTACATCCAGAAAAATATGGACCGGTATGTAAACGCCGATGGCGACATCCGCACCTATAAAATGGAAGACTATAACATTGACTTTGTGACGCCCGGCCGTGCTCTGCTTCTGCTTGCCCAGCAATCGTTGCCCGGCAATGCGAAATACCGTAAAGCAGCCGATATACTCCGTCAGCAAATCACCCAGCAGCCACGTACGAAGGAAGGGGGTTTCTGGCATAAGAAGCGTTACCCCTACCAGATGTGGCTCGATGGTCTGTACATGGCCGAGCCGTTCTATGCCGAGTACACCCGTCTCTACGGTGAAGAAAAGAACTTCGACGACATCGTCAATCAATTTGTATGGATGGAAAACCACGCCCGCGACGAAAAAACGGGCTTGCTCTACCACGGCTGGGACGAAAGCCGGGAGCAGAAATGGGCCAATAAACAAACGGGTAAATCGCCAAACTTCTGGAGTCGCTCTATCGGCTGGTATGTGATGGCGCTGGTCGACGCGCTCGACTACGTGCCGCAGTCGCACCCGCGCCGGGGCGAACTGGTCGCCATTTTACAACGGGTGATGCCAGCGATCGTGAGATACCAGGACCCAAAAACGGGGTGCTGGTATCAGGTAACCGACCGCCCTGGCGATAAAGGGAATTACATTGAGGCTTCGGGAACGTCGATGTTCGTCTATGCGCTGGCCAAGGGGATTCGGATGGAGTACCTGCCTGCATCCCTGACCGCACCGGCCCAGAAAGGCTATGCCGGGATACTGAAAAACTTTATTACAACCGATGCTCAGGGGCAGATCCATCTGGAGAAAACGGTTCTCGTCAGCGGCCTCGGTGGAAACCCGTATCGCGATGGGAGTTATGAGTATTACCTGAGTGAGCCGCTGCGTCAGGATGATCTGAAAGGCGTTGGACCTTTTATCATGGCCAGCGTGGAAATGGAAATCGCTGCTGAACGAGGCATTGCCAAAGGCAAAACCGTCGCTGTCGACAACTATTTTAACCATGAGTTCCGGAAAGGGGCGACGGGTGAGCAGGAGCCTTTTCACTATACCTGGGAGGACCAGATGCACTCGGGCTTTTACTGGTGGGGATCTATCTTCCGAAATTTGGGGGCCAAAACGGCTACCGTTGCGGGCGCACCAACGGCAACTTCGCTGAAGGGAGTGGACGTGTACATTATTGTCGATCCCGACACGCCAAAAGAAACAGCGAAACCTAATTATGTTCACGAAACGGACATCAACGCCATTGCCGATTGGGTAGAGGCAGGTGGTACACTGGTGCTGATGGCTAATGACACCTCGAACTGCGAGCATGTAAACTTCAATAAGCTGGCCGCCCGTTTCGGGATGCAGTTCCTGCCCAAAAACCGCAATATGGTACAGGGCACCCAGTGGGATCAGGGGACGATCTCGATTCCCGCCGGTGGGCAGACTATCTTTCCAACCACCCGGACAGTTTACATTAAAGAATTAGCACCGTTGGCCGTGAAAGCGCCCGCAAAAGCAGCCGTGACCGATGGCGGTGACATAATTATGGGGGTAGCTACCGTTGGTAAAGGAAAGGTCTTTGCCGTCGGGGATCCCTGGCTCTACAATGAGTACGTCGATGGTCGCCGAATACCCGCTAAATTCCAGAACTTCCAGGCCGCCAAAGAATTGGCAGTCTGGCTTATGTCTGGTAAATAATTATTGATGTAGTGAGTTTCGTCTTCTTCACCGCATAGTTTGCGGCCCTTGCGGTGAGGGCCATGTAGGTCAGGGATGGGTTTTGGGTGCTGGTGGACGTCATGCAGGCGCCGTCGGTAACGAAAACGTTTTTGCAGTGGTGAAGCTGGTTCCAGCGGTTCAATAATGATGTTTTGGGATCATGTCCCATACGAACGCCACCCATTTCGTGGTTCTCACTGCCAGGCAATCGGCCAGTATCCTGGGTGCGGATGTTTTTGAATCCGGCCATTGTGAACATCTCGGTTAGCTGCTCGATGTAGTCTTTCAGAATCTTTTCGTCATTGGCATTGTAACCAACCGATACCCGAAGCTGAGGAATGCCGAATTTATCTTTTAGAACCGCGTCCAGGCGAACGGTGCTTTCCGCTTTTGGAATGGTTTCGGCCATCATGGCTGAGCCTACGTGCCAATCGTCCGGCGTTGGATCGAGTAATTGCTGTTTTAGCAAAATTCCGATGCCGTCCTGGTTTTGGTTCAGTTCTCTTGAGGAATAGAACGTAGAGGTATAGCCACGCAGAAAATCGGTTTCCTGTTTATAAACGTTTCTGAATCGGGGAATATAATATAGCTGCTGTTGGGTCGGCGACCATTGGTCATGAATTCGTCCAGCCCTTCGTAGGTTGCTGAAATACGACCCCGATAACTGTGAAACGCCATGTGTGTACCCAGTAGTCCATTGTCGTTATCCAGCCCGTTCGGGAACCGGACAGACGTTGAACTGAGCAGAATAAGGTTCGTATGCAGTGCCGATGCGTTCAGGAAAATGATTCGGGCGTAGTGTTCCGTCATTTGCCCGGTGTTCGTATCGATAACCCCAACGTTCGGTGCTGGCATTGGGCGCGTTCCTGTTGAAAATGAATTTCTTTCGGAGTTGTACGGCCGCCCACCTGATAGCCGTGAATCCAGTCGAACGGCTTTTCCTGAATGTAAGGTTGATCGCTGTCTTTGGCAAAAAAGTGCCGGGTATCTTCACGAAAGGCATAATTGCGACTGGCAATGGTGTATTCCTCCCGACTGGCAGGCGGAACCTGACCACGATGGACCATCTCCCAAAGATTCAGCAGGGTCTTGGGTTAGTCGGTAACGTGTTTCACATCCCGTCCGCGCTCCAGTAAAAGCGTATGCAGACCGTGTTCGGTAAGTTCTTTTGCTGCCCAACCGCCACTAATACCCGAGCCAATGACACTGGCATCGTAGGTACGGGCTTTCTGGCTATCGATCGTTAAACTGGCCATGCAGGATAAAAGCAGACAAATTTCTACTCTTAACCATATCTGTAATTCTTTCGTGCCGCGTCGGTATCTTCTCCGGTTTATTCTCTTTTACCAGCTTACCCGGTTCGAGTGGCTGCTAGTTAGTATAGCTTTTTGGTGATTTATACAACCTGGTCTACATTGTCTGCAAAATTTATATACTTTAGTAACAAGCTCTATATTTTCTGGTTAACTCCCTATGCAATCCCCTTCCTTAACTTCGCCCCGGAATAAAGTCGACTCGTTCGAGTCGCCCGATTTCTACTGTCTGGATGATCTGTTAACGGCCGAGCATAAATTGGTTCGGTCTGCTGTACGCAATTTTGTTAAGCGTGAGATTGTGCCGATTGCCGAGGAGTATGCCCAACGGGCTGAATTCCCGAGGCATATTGTGCCCAAGTTTGGTCAGATCGGCGTGTTTGGCGCTACCATCCCAACCGAGTATGGCGGAGGAGGGCTGGATCAGATTTCGTACGGGCTGATGACGCAGGAAATTGAGCGGGGTGATTCTGGTATGCGCTCCTGCGTATCGGTTCAGAATTCCCTGGTCATGTACCCAATTTGGGCATTTGGCTCAGAAGCGCAGCGGCAGAAATACCTTCCCCGCCTGGCTACAGGCGAGTTGATAGGCTGTTTTGGCCTGACCGAAGCGAACCACGGGTCGGACCCGGGTGGAATGGAAACCAACTTTATCGAACGGAGCGATTATTACCTGCTCAATGGCTCGAAACTCTGGATTACGAACGCTAACATCGCTGATATAGCCATCGTCTGGGCCAGAAATGATCAGGGGAAAGTACGTGCTTTGATTGTGGAGCGGGGCACTGAGGGCTTCTCTACCGCCGAAATTAAAAACAAATGGTCGTTGCGGGCCAGCACAACGGGGGAGTTGATTTTCCAGGATGTACAAGTCCCGAAGGAAAACATACTACCCGATTCATTTGGACTTAAAAGCGCGCTCAAGTGTCTGGAGCAGGCTCGCTATGGGATTAGTTGGGGTGCATTGGGGGCGGCTATGGAATGCTATGAAGTGGCCCGCCGGTATGCACTGGAACGAATCCAATTTGGCAAGCCAATAGCCAGTTTTCAGCTGGTTCAGAAAAAACTGGCCGAAATGCTGACCGACATTACCCAGGGCCAGTTACTATGCTGGCGTCTTGGTGTGCTTAAAAACGAAGACAGAGCCACTGTTGCCCAAATCTCCATGGCCAAACGAAGTAATGTAGAAATGGCGCTGCGCGTTGCGCGGGAGGCCCGCCAAATTCTGGGCGCTATGGGTATTTCGGGTGAGTACCCGATTATGCGTCACCTGATGAACCTCGAATCGGTAAGTACCTATGAGGGCACCCACGATATTCAGTTACTCATATTAGGAGCCGAAATTACAGGTATCCCGGCCTTTAAGTAGGCTATTATTAGCGAGGTTGCGATAGGTGTATGGGGTCAAAACCTGCACTGTGGTGGTCCGTTGCTCATCTATCGCAACCTCTTAGTCGTCAATAACTAACCTGTTTGTAGCTCAACATCATCGGCACTATGGGCTTTATTCCATATGCCGGATGGTTCATACCGCCAAAACCGAACGAAGCCCTGAAGGGCACAGACGTTTACAAGCGTGATATAAAGCGGAAGCTGTAACGCGTTGATCCGGCGGCCTTGTTGCTGTAACCGATACCCCGTATACGCAAGGCTGTAGAATACACACTGGATTAGAAAAGACAGAACCCAAAAATAAGGTAAATACGGGTGTGGCTTACCCGTAAAAATCAGCGCCAGATTGAGAAACCACAGGGTTGGCAAACAAAAGGGAAGGACTGCCCAGCGCAGCAACCAGCGCGAAATATACTGAAAGGAAAGCCAGCCGTAACGAGTTGAATTGACCAGGTAAACCAGGCGCATTAGGGACTGAAATCTACCCGTAGCCAGGCTAACCTCCCGCTTTTGCTCTTCTTCGATTGAGCGCAGCGGCCGTTCCATCGTGTAAGCATCTGGTTCGTAAGGAACGCGATACCCTTTTTTGGCTATGCACATTGAGATTGTAAAATCGTCCAGAAGGGTACCTTCCTCAATGGGTTCATACAGTGTAGTTCGTATGGCCAATAATCCGTTAGTTTCAGCAACGGCCGTTTGAAACTGAGATTCCTGCCGATTCAAATACGACACACACGACTGGTACCAACGTTCTCCCCGGGCCTGGGCGGGTTCATGGAGCGAGTTGACGACGCGTTTCTCACCCACAACGGCTCCAATGCAGTTATCCTGAAAATGCCGGACCAGATTACGCACGACCAGACTATTGAGTTGGGCAGTGACATCGCTGAAAATAACAATCGGCGAGGTGACGTGCTTCATCGCGCGATTCATAGAAGCCACGGTACCTCCTTGCTTCGATCCCCCCTGCACCTCGATTTGCTGAGCGCCATCATCCCGCAACGATTCCAGCCATTCCGTACTTCCATCTGTCGAGCCTTCTGTCAGAAACAAAAAGCTAAGTTTGTCGGCGGGATAATCCAGCGAATACAAGTTCTGAAGTTTGGCAGGCAAACTGGTTATTTTGTTGTAAGCCCTTATGACCAGCGTTACCTGGGGCGTATCGCTATTCTGATCTATAACTGAAGGGGCTGATTGAAACAAACGTCGGATTTTAGCCAGCAGGGTAATCAGAAGTCCGTATCCTGCATACGTGTAAAAAAGTATGCCCAGACACAGGAAGAATAAAAATTGTAGCATAATCAGGCCGCAGTAAAGCGCTGAAGAACAGGTTACTGCCTTACAGATTAAGGTGGCTATAAAGACATTGTAATTATTTCGCTGGGTTTAACCAGTCAAATCAGCGGTGGAGAACAGCGTTGATCTTTACCTTCATTTCCCGGGGGTTAAACGGTTTTTGAATAAAGTCATTTGCCCCCTGTGCAAGGCAGGTGGTTTTTGTTACGCCATCTTCCAGGCTCGATAAGACGATGATAGGGACGTTTTCGAAGGCTGAATTCTTCCGGATCAACTCAATTAACTGCTGACCATTCAACTGCGGCATTAGCAGATCAGTGATGATTACGTCGGGTAAGTTGCCGCTTTCAAGCCATGTTATCGCTTCTTTGCCGTTCGTGCAGGAATTGAGCTCGAATTCTTTACTCAATGTCAACTGAACAATCTTTCGAATGTATACGTCATCGTCTACGTGTAATATCTGATACCTGTTTTCCATCTTTATATGGTTGTAATCGGCAAGTGATTCGTTGTCAAACAAAGAATAACTAAATATATACGAATTGATAATAAAGTAAATAAATAGTTTAGCAAGCGGTTGCTGTAAGTCAGCTAATCTTATTCAATGACAAATGCTGACTGATGCTAGCTGCATGTTTGTTGGTTTAGGATGCTATCTTCTCCAACTGAAGAATACGGTGCAGCCTTCTCCAGGCGAGGTGTTTACCCGTAAGGAGCCGCCCTGTTCTTCAACGAGCATTTTGAGCGTATTGAGCCCGACACCTGTACTGCTTTCGTGCTGCGATTGACCAACGGGTCGGAACAGGGTAAAAAGTTTTGCCTGCTGGTCAATTGTCATACCTGGCCCATTATCCCGAACGTAGAATTCAATAAAGTCGTCCTTGTCGGCATAACCGATTTCTATCTCTCCCTGGGCTTTATCATTATACTTAATGGCGTTGCTGAGCAGATTCTGGAATACCTGCTGCAGCTTTATTTTTTTAGTATAAAGTGTAGGCATCGGTTCGATCGTGGTGACCTGTATGTGTTTGGGTGGGAACAGTAGCTTAATTGTCTGAGCTAAAAGCTGAGATACATCGACCCATTCCGATGCCTGTTGGTCGATACTTTGACGCGAGTACTCCAGAATATTGCTGATCATCATGGACTGGTGGTAACCCGCTTCTTTCAGGTAACCCAGATAACTGGCAAGTTCATCCTGTTCAATGGGTCGACTCTCATTCGTATTTTCGACCAGATGGAGCAGGGTGATCAAACCGGTTAGTGGCGATTTGAGATCATGAGCCACCATATAAACAAACTTCTCTAACTGCTTATTGATGGCCGCCAGATCCGTAGCCGATTTCTTTAGTGCCTGTTGTGAGCGCCACAACTCCTCAAAGACATTGACTTTGGCCCTGGTAATATTACTGTCCAGCGGCTTCGAAAGGTAATCAACGGCTCCTTCTTCAAATCCCTTCAGTACGTATTGTTCTTCCTTGTTGATTGCGGTAACGAAAATAATGGATATATCGCGGGTTTTGGTGTTGGCTTTCAGGAATTGAGCCACCTCGAAGCCATCCATTTCAGGCATCTGTACATCCAGCATGATAAGCCCGATCTGGTCATTTTTTAAGGCATACTTGAGGGCTTCGTTGCCGGAGGTTGCTTTAAGGAACTGCCGGTTTCCATTGTCCAGAAGTTCTTCGAGCACAAGCAGGTTTTCGTCCCGATCGTCCACGAGGAGTATGGTAAACGGGTTTGGGCTGGTACTATTTGTGGGTTTCATAAAGGATTGAGAAGAGTACGTTACGGTGGTAATGCTGTTCTTTCTGGGCATCTGTATTGCCGGCGTTGCTGGCTTAACAGTCTGTTTATCGTATACGACGAAATATTTTCGTATCGGCGGTGATGGGTGCAAACTGGTCGCGCAAGTCCGTAAACAAGAGTGATTCCTTCGGACCAATAGCCAGGAAACCAAGTGAGGCAAGGCTATCATGAAAAAGCCGAACGACATGATTTTGTAGCTCTTTGTTGAAGTAGATCAATACATTACGGCAACAAACCAGTTGAAACTCGTTGAAAACGCGGTCAGTAACCAGGTTATGCTGGGCAAAAAGAATGGAATCCCGAAGCGTTTTGTGCATTTGCATGTGGTTGCCCTGCGGGGTATAGTAGTCTGAAAAATTACGCTGCCCACCGGCCTGCTGGTAGCTTGCGGCATACTCGTTAAGGTGCTGTATCGGAACCAGACCCTGGCGGGCTTTCTCCAGATTAGCCGGGTTAAGGTCAGTAGCGTAAAGTCGGCATCGCTCCAGCAGATTGGCTTCTTTAAGCAGGATAGCCATGGAGTACACTTCTTCGCCGGTTGAGCAGCCCGCATGCCAGATCTTAATGATCGGGTAGGACGCTAGTAGCGGCAGCACTTTATCACGCAGGTTTTGGTAAAAAACGGGGTCACGAAACATTTCGGTGACGTTTACCATGATTGACTGCAGGAACCAGGCAAAAAAGGTGGAGTCATTCGCCAACTGAAATCGAAGTTGTGAGGCTGTTCGGATTTGAGCCATGCCCATACATCGAATAATTCGACGTTTGAGCGACGACTGCGCGTAATTCGTAAAGTCATACCCGTGTACCAACCTGATGAGGGTTAGAATTTCTTCCAGTTCGGGGGTACTTAACTCGTAATCAAGGTTCATCATCAGGAAGGCATCCAGGTATGCATGACAGAAAGCAGCTGCTTAACATCCAGCGGTTTAGTGATGTAGTCCGACGCGCCCGCTTCAAGGCACTTCTCCCGGTCGCCAGGCATGGCTTTGGCCGTCAGGGCTATGATGGGCAGTTCCGCAAATTGTTTCTCTGCCCTGATTTTTCGGGTCGCTTCGTAGCCATCCATGATGGGCATCATGATATCCATCAGGACCAGATCGATCGGCGATTGGCTGTTCAGGGTATCAATGGCTTCCTGGCCATCACTGGCAGTAATGACAGTCAGCTTATTCTCTTCCAGCAGGGTACTGATCGAAAAAACATTCCGCATATCGTCGTCTACCAGCAGTACAGTCTTACCCTGCCAGTTAACACTGGTTGGCAGGTGGGGAAGGGCGGGCGTTGGTGGTGGCGACTTGATATGAGATTCCTGCTGAACGTTGTAGAGGAATAATTCAAGCTGGTCCATCAGCCGGTCTTTTGCCTGGGCCGAGTCGTGAACAACCGTATCGGAGAGTTTCTTTAATTGTAATTCATCGGAAGAGGACAATTCTTTGTCCAGGTAAATAATAACCGGTGTCTGGTCGCCCGCCATAGCGGCCTGTAACTGCCGTAACTTCTGAATTCCCAGTTCCAGATCCTTGCCAATGTCGGCAATGATGCAGTCGTAGGCTCTGGCGTGTACTTTCTGCAGCGCTTCTTCATTGAGCACGGCATAGTCGCAGTTGACATCGAAGTGCCGCTCGCCAATTAGTTTGGTCAGTGAATTATTGGGCAGATAATCGCCGGACAGCACAAGGATGTTTTTTATCTTTTCGGTAATGAAGTCACCAATTCGGTTGAACGCATCTTCCAGATCCTGCTTGGTCAGCGGCTTCTGTAAATAAGCCAGTGCCCCTGGCAGAACAAGCTGTTGCTCGTCACTCGCCGACATGACATGTACCGGGATTGCACTTAGTTTTTTGTCGTCCTTGAGTAATTTCAATACGCTGATGCCGTCGAGTGCCGGTAACTGCAAATCCAGGATAATGGCCGTTGGTTCATACCGACGGGCGTAAGCCAGTCCCTCGTCGCCCTGGAGCGCCACCAGTGTTTTGTAGCCTTTGGTACGGGCAAAATCCTGAACAATACTGGCAAAACGGGCATCATCCTCAATAATGAGCATGAGCTTGTCGCCTTTTTGGATCGATTCGCGGTCGTCCGTTACCGTTGCCTGCAGCACGGGAAGTGACGACGGAACCGGTGTATTGACTTCGGTCGTCCTGCTCGGTTGCGTTGGGAGCGTGTCTGATTGGGCAGTGGGTGAAAACGATAACGGGAGCCACAGGGTGAACGTGCTTCCTTTGCCCTCTTCACTGTGAAGAGTAATTTCGCCACCCAGTCGTTTAATCAACTCGCGGCTGATGGATAAGCCAAGGCCGGTGCCACCATACTTACGGCTTGTGGAGCCATCTACCTGCTGAAAGGCTTCAAAGATAAGTTGTTGTTTGTCGGGCGGAATGCCAATGCCCGTGTCGGATACGGATATGGCCAACAGCGATTTTTCCTGCCGCAGCTCCTGGCGGGTAATTTTCGATAGACTTGTTTCGATGGAAAAATTCAGGGTAACGCGGCCATTGCGGGGGGTAAACTTAAACGCGTTGGAGAGTAAATTTTTGAGGATCTGCTCCACCCGTAGCCGGTCGGTTACGATCTCTGCGGGGACAGATTCATGCAGGTTGGTAATAAACTGTACCTTTTTCTCTTCGGCGACAACGGTAAAAAGCTGCGTGAGATCCCGAACTATACTTTTAACCGGTACGGTTTCGCGCAGAACAGTAATGTGCCCGGCTTCAATCTTGGCCAAATCCAGGATGTCGTTAATGAGGGTCAGTAAATCATTGCCGGACTTGTGTATAATGGTTGCGTACTCAATCTGTTTGGGAGTGAGGTTGTCTGGTTTATTATCAGCCAGTAATTTGGCCAGAATCAGGACGCTGTTCAGGGGCGTTCGTAATTCGTGCGACATGTTGGCCAGAAAAGCCGATTTGTACTGGCTGGTCACCTCCAGTTCTCGGGCCTTAAGGGCCAGCGATTGCCGGGCAATTTCGACCACTTCATTCTTCTCGATCAGTTCAGCGTTGATCTGCCGCAGTTCTTCCTGCTGCACCCGCAGCTCTTCTTCCGAAGCCTGCAGGTGCTCGGCATGGCGTAGCAGGGAGTCATTAGACTGGCGGAGTTCTTCCTGCTGTTCAGCAACCAGTTCGTTTTGCTGCTGAACCTGTTGTAGAAGAGCGCGAACCTGTTCATGCGTTTGCGAAGAGTTAATGGCTACAGCCAGCGGCTCCATCAGGCGTTTGAGCAGTTTCATGACGGCTGGCTCCAGAACTCTGAAGGAGGCTAGTTCCAGGACGCCAATCAGTTCTTTATCTTTTCGGTACCATAACGGCACCAGCACCAACTGACCCGGTTGTGCCTGCCCGCTACCCGACTGAAGCATCCAGTAGTTGGTAGGCACCTCATCGATAGCCAGAATTTTCTGTCCCTGGGCAGCCTGCCCAACCAACCCTTCGTCCAGCGAAAACGTAGTCGATACCTTGCCCGGTAGCCCAATAGCGGCCACTCGTTCGAGGAGTTTTCCATCCGGATTATAGAGATACAGAGCAGCAGCGGGTAAATCCAGATGATCGACAAGAGTGTCAATAATCCGTTTGGCCATACCCTGCGGAGTGTCCTGGTCCTGTAAACTATGACTTACTGCCGAAATGCCGGAGAGTTGCCAGTTTTGTTCTTCGCTTTCCTGATTAAAGGCCTGCATAGTGGCCAGGTTGGCTTTCAGTTCACGCTCAGCTCTCCGCCGTTTCCTGAACTCGTCAAAAATGACCAGTATCAAAATCGTGATGTTGACGACCGCTACCAGGATGGCTACCCACATGGCACACTCTTCGATGTAGTCGGTATCCAGCTCTTTTTGCTGACGTAGTAGTAAGCTTTGCCGTATTTCCTGCCTGAGCTGGGTCAATTCGATGCGTAGGGCACTCAGCTTTCTTGTATCTCCAGCGAGGTAAGAAGTTGTTGCTTCGTCAATCCGACGCATTCGATCCGACTGGTGCTCATCGGCACTGAGCAGATTATCCAGATCGCTGAGCAGCCGATCAACAGTTGCTATCGCAAGCGGATTCAACTGGGGTTTAACGGATGGGACAGGAGGGTTCTTTACCGTACTGTTTATATCGGCCAATGCCAGTTGCAGGCTAAAAACCAGTTCAGTAATTCGCTCGGATTCAGTTGATTTTACCAGTAAGGCATCATGCCTTCTAAAGGCACTGAAGTATAGTATGATAATGACTGGTACCGTTAGAAAGGTAAGGGCCGCCCCAAAATATATTCGACCAGCTAAAGATTTTCTCATTTACTATATTTTTTAATAGTATACTTTAGGTATTCACAATATTATATATGGAAACAAATATATGTATTTAGTAGGCAGATTGCCATCATATATGATAAAAAATTCAGATTACTTCTGATGCCAGAACCAGCACACAGCAAAAAACCATCTGAGTAGGTTAGTACCCGGACGGCTTCGCCTGTTGTGTTGCTGGCTTTTATCCCTTATTTATACGTTTATGGTTTACGCAGAGCCGCTTCTAAAAAGTTGTTCAGTAAAGCCACAACGTCTTTGGGTGGGTAAGCAGGCAGAAGAGATCGCCGGGTACAAGCTGGTTTTGTTGATCCGTAAACCCAATAATTAAATCGTTTCGGGCTTCTTTTAGTAACTGGACAGCGCGGCTGCCGCAAAGAATTACCATAAGGAGATTTGATGCCTATTCTTATTGAATAACAACAGTTTACATAAACGAGCGTTTTCGCGAATCGAACAATTTTAAATTTCTGTTCAATACAATTCGTCGTATACGTTAACTTACTAAAACGCTAGCCAATCAGATTAACAATCAAAAGATATAGTTTTAATTAACCGTTCCTGTCTAAATCTGTCAACACGGACCTGTATGCGATTTCCTACCGTACCTATTGCGCCATCGACCAATCGCTCGATTGGATAAAGTTCTTCAAACACATTAGTGACGTGCTGTTTATTCGAAAATGCCAGAAAACTACCTCCCTGATGACCGATACGGCAACCCAGCGCTACGCCAATCTGGTGGCTACTCATCCCCTTATTGAACAGAAATTCCCTCCGTATTTGATTGCCTCTTTCTTGAAGGTACGGCCCGAAACCCTGTCCCGGCTAAAAAGTCTTGATCTACATCAAGGAAAAGCTCATCCCTAACCGCCTACTTTTGAGCCATGAAAGCAAGACCATCGTGGATTAGCTGGCCACTTTTTTTGATGACTTACTCCGTAAGTATGGCTCAGATTCAACCCGCCCGAAAAGACTTACTGCATGTTTTGCTGGCCAGGCAGCCGCTGTCTCAAATTGATGTAAAACAAGTTACGATACCCATTGGCCAGACCGCGCCCAAACATACGCATCCGTGTCCTGTGGTTGGCTACGTTGTCTCAGGCCGCGTTCTATTCCAGATCGAAGGGGAAGCGAAACGAGTTATCCAGCAGGGAGAAGCCTTCTATGAGCCCAAAGATAAAGTCATCCTTCACTTCGCTAATGACTCGGCTCAGCAACCACTGACCTTTATTGCCTTCTATCTAAGGGAAGCCAATGAAGAACTGATCCAACTAATCAAATAACCCCCAAGCGTCAACCGGTTAAAGTAAGGGTCAGCCTGCTTACGGTATGGGACCCCAATACGTTACCTACTCTGGCCAAGTCGGCTACGGGCAGGGCGGAGGGGGTGTTGGGGCCGGTTGTGGCTTTTACTATTTCCCGGCAAAACAACTCTATGTTTTCATTGGGATAAACCTGGGCCTTCTTACCGGAGGCCCATATGTAGACATGGCTGGCAAACTAAGCGATGCACTGGTCGACCTGTTAATGAAATAAGCTGTAGCAAATGATTCTCAGGTTAGCTACAACAACCCATGACCGGGTTTACTGTCTGTTCGTCTTTTCGCATCAGATAATACGAGCCATCTACTGAATCGTCCTGACCTTCAATCAGCCAACCCAGAGACTGGTAGAAGGCCAGGGCAATGACATTCTGTTGCAGGCATTTCAACCGGGCGGGATAACTCAATTCAGCTAAACAAGTAGTAAGCAGTGCTTTGCCAATGCCTTGTTTTGTATAAGCCTGATCAATAAATAGATTGTGGATGAAGTTGGCGGGTGCGTACCAGGAAATAAAACCAACCGGTTTCCCCGCCACGAGTGCTACTTGTATCTCCTCATCCTGAGTTGACTGATCGAAATCGTTAAGTTCATAGGCGGATGTGTCGAGCCAGTGGAACGTACGCTGTCGTGATTCGAGGTAAATTCGACGGAGATCATCCGCGTAGGAAGTGTTGTATGTATAAATAGCGTAGGGCGTCATAGCGACAGAATCTAATACCCGTGTAAACGTTGTTGATCAATCAAACGGTCTTGCCCGGCTTTTGAAGATGGTTCCAGTACGTAGGCTACGGATGGCATTGGACAAATAGTAAAAAAGGGTGGTTGTAAAGTAAACGCTCTACTAATTAAATAATGAAGAGCTGTGCATCGTCTGTGCATAGCGCTTAAATACCAATTGGTCGGTTATGCTGCCGGCGATGAAAGTCGCTCATAAGCAGCTAATCGATGCCTTAATTGTTTGTGTTGTCGCCGGGAGATAGGCAGTCGACGTTCCCGGGAGAGCTGAACAAAAGGCGGATCGGCTAAGTGGGCCCTATAAGCCAAAATACAACCAGGATTGACTAAAAGGCTTTTATGAAGTCGTAGGAAGGTCGGTAAGCGTCGGGCCATTTGTTTCAGCGTAATGGCCACCAGCAGGGGCTTGTTTCGGGTGATATGCACCCAGGTATAGTTACCCTTGGCTTCCAGATATTCAATGGAAGCGACGGGCACTGGCCGTTTAAGAGTAAAATCAGGTAAAAGAATGGTTTCCACCGCAAACAGGTTTGAGCAGACAAAGTTAGGAAAGCTGTCTACCAGCCAGGAGGAACAAGCGGATGAACTGGCATAATATGGATGTGTATTGGCAGATTTAAAGACTGAGTAGTTACGCCTAAATAGCAACAAGGTGCAGTGGTGGTCTTGCCTTTGAGTTTAAATAGGCCGTTTACTTTCAGCTTATACAGATTAGGTTTCTGCGTCTCAAGCAGAAGCCTTTTGTGGGATAGTATATTTTTATAATCTGTTCAATTCAATTCGTTATATAGAGTACGCTTTACCTAACCCAACCGTTGGGAGTAACCAGCTAAAGTAAACAGGCGGCCAGCATCAGGGCTACGCAGCTATACAGTAGACAAGCGACAAGGCATTTAACTCGGCATAACGTGCCAAACGAAGTAGTGAAAGCCTCTCTGGCAAATCCAATAGACAATAAAAATTGACAGATTATCGAGAAAACAATAAACAGTACCATTGCACAGTAGATCTAGTCGTAATGTATAAGTAGTAGGCTATCGTGTAAAATATACCGCCTTACCTGGCTGGGCGCTATTAAAATCGGAGAGTGTGTGTAGGTTGTTCGGGCATCAAGCTATCTATGGCCGGTTGTTTCTAGACTTATGGTCTCAACGGACGGTTGGCCCCAAGTCGGCACTCCGACTGCTGGCTATTTTATTCGTCAACAAAGGGATGCCTTGAGGGATGGCCCCTTTTAAGTAGCCGATCGATGCATGTTCCTTCTTCTGGCTAAAGAGCGAATTGTCAAACAGTGAATTTTATTATCTGTCCGTCTAATCCGTCGCCTACGAGTTCCCTAAGCTTAGTTTCTGCATTCACCTCCCAATTCGTGTAAAACCTGCAAAGTCCGTCTCAACATGTTCGTCATTGGCCCCTCGTTGGTTAAGACCATGACTTGTTGGCCTTGTTGATAGAAGCCGATGAGGTCCGCTTGATTCATCGAATTAACCAGCAGCCATTTGTCAGCCAGGTAAGTAACGGGTACGCCCATTCGCCGACTGACTCGTTTGACAATATCCGGCACAGGAGGACAGGCTTGATTGAAATGGACTTCTCGGCAGTAAATCATAGCAATGAGTAGTTTGGCTTTAAGCAGCAGAGGATGTCAATTGGTTAGGAACGTTGGCAATGGTTGTCAACGCGTAGTCAGATCCATACTGCACATAATACTTGAGCAAATATACTTATCGATTGACCAATAAAGCAATATATATTCATGCAAGTCTGTATAAATAGTGGACTACATATTGGTAAGAAGTCGATCGATCGGCTTAATCCATGACGAACTAATCTACCTCTTTGGCTCAGGGTCATGTTCAATCATAAGCTACGCAAAAGAGCGTAAGCAACTGACCCAGAGAAAATGAACTAAAAGCCACTGGGAGAGACAGGTTGAACTGTGTGGGCTAGGCGTTTCCGGGCACCGAAGGCCTCTAGCTTAGAGCCATTATTGACACAAGCTTCTTTTAAAATGCTCCCATTAATGAGCAGATGTATAAATGCTTTGTCCCATCAGGCGGTAACCTGTACCTGTGCTGAGACGCCAGTTTCTACTATCTGTTCATCATGATGAGTCGTATTCAGATAAGTAATTGCCAAATTCTAGTCATATGTACAATCAGTCTGTTGCCTACGAAGTGACTTATAGACATATGTTTGGTCTATAATTAACAGGGAATTCCAGAACGTAGGTGGCTGACGGCACCCACCAGGCCACTGTCTTCTCCTTCCGTCACAGAGGATGGAGCAGAAGACAGCTACAGATTCCTCCTTGATTTCTAAGCCGTTCGGCTTAAATAATCAGGGAGGAATCCATTACACTCTTATCTCTTATCTTGATCAAAGCCTAGATGACTGAGCGATCTACACCTTACAACCCGTCCACTCCCTTAATAAACCCGATTCACTCCACCCCACCGCTGGTCTCAATCATCATTCCCTGCTTCAATCAGGGTCGCTTTCTGGCTCAGGCCGTCGAGAGCGTTCTCCAACAGACCTGGTTACGCTGCGAAATCATTGTCGTCGACGACGGCTCAACCGATAACACCCGCCAGGTAGCCACTCAATTCCCCCAGGTGCAGTATGTCTATCAACCCAACCAGGGGCTATCGGCCGCCCGCAACACGGGCTTGCAGCGAAGTCAGGGCGAGTACCTGGCTTTTCTGGATGCCGACGACTGGTTCTATCCCGATGGGATTGAGGTCAACCTGCGTCAACTTCAGCAGAATTCTCAGGCTGCTTTTGTCTCGGGTGCCCATGACAAGGTCGACTCGTCCGGACACCTGCTTGCCCGGGAGCAGATGCCGGTGGGACAGGGTCACTACTGGCGACTGCTGCAAAGTAACTATATCGGGATGCACGCTACGGTGTTGTACCGACGCTCGCTGTTCGATCAGTTTCAGTTTGACCCCTCCCTGAAAGCCTGCGAAGATTACGATCTGTATTTGCGCATTGCCCGCCATCATCCGGTGCTGCACCATACCCATCCCATTGCCGCCTACCGCATTCACGGGGGCAATATGTCGGCCAATGCCCCTCTGATGCTGGACCGGGTATTGTTTGTGCTGGCCAGGCAGGTAAGCGCCTTGAGGAGTCGGCAGGAACGAAAGGCCTATCGACGAGGGGTGATCAATTGGCGGGACTATTACGGGACACTGGTTTTTGAGTCCCTCCTGGCTCAACCCGCCGGTGCAATTCCCCAGCAGATGAAAAAGCCGGCGCTGAACATGTTAAGAAAATATAACCTTAGTCTTTATCTGAGTTATTGGCTCCTGCAGCGACTGCCCCAGTCAAAGCGGCTGTTCCTTCGGGCTCTCCTAGGCGGTTTGTCCCGTTAGATAAGCTCGTAAGCCCTGATATCCATTAACCGTATACAACGAATAGCACACTGGACATACCTCAAAATAAGCCGTTCCATTAAACGCCCCATTTATGAAGCATATGGATTGAGCAGCCTTTAGTTTCCTTCTGCCAGGCTACGTATCGATATACCCTCGCTAGCGATGAGACGTTGTCTGAATCAATGGAATAGGCCCGATCAGTAAGCGATTGCCTACATTCACAAACATAAAAGAATAGTAAACAAGATCATGGAGCTATTGCCGATTAGACCAAGCCTTCAAGAAAATCAGCCGTTTATTGAACATCCTGACTGTAAAGAAGCGCTATCCATGACGATTGATTATTTCAATAGAATCGGGTATGTACCGCCATGGATCGGTTATTTCGCTCAACTCGAAAATGAATTAGTGGGGAGCGCTGGGTTTAAAGGGGCACCTGGAGAGGGTAAAGTTGAAATTGCTTATGGTACATTTCCGGCTTATCAACGGCAAGGGGTTGGCAGCCAGATTTGTTATCAGTTGGTACAACTTGCCTTGCAGACTGATCCCGAGATTAGAATCACTGCTCGAACAGTAGAGCCCGACAACTACTCCGCCCGTATTTTAAAAAAGAACCATTTTTTTTGTACTGGCCCCGTCTGGGATGAAGAAGACGGAACAGTCTGGATATGGGAGTATCAAAGCACTATACCTGGTAATTATTGAAAACCCGTGTTTAGGGCCCGAATCATCACCATGGCAATGGTTGTTGAAAATGCCTGAGAGTTAACTAAAACTCTTATTCTATTAACGCTTAACAAATCAAGCCAGAAGCGCATAATCTCGAGCTACAGTGCCTCGTACCATACCAACAACGGATGGTCATTAGCGGTAGATTATGCCTTTCGATTCTGTGGCTTTTGTCTGGCTATACATAACCCCGTTACCTCTCCCAAAATACTTAAAGAGATTTAGAAATTCTGAGACCTTTTAACACGGGCATGATGAACTGTATTCAAAGTAGCTAACAATATAATGAGCGTGGCTGTTGCACAACTCTGCCAGTGCCTAAAACTGCATGATAGATGGAGTTTTTGTACCTTCAGCTATCTATGCAAGGCAGAAAACACGACCGCGAAAAACTCATCACCTCTTTCCACCTTT